>NZ_RQIS01000001.1:0-375688 GCF_003837865.1 Paraburkholderia dinghuensis
CATACAAGACTGGCTTGTGGCTCAGCGGACAAGAGATGCGGCTGCATAACCCGGGGCCTCTGGAAGGCGAAAAACCGGGGGAACCTCATACAACCCACCGACTCAGTGGGTGCGTGTCACTCAATTGGCACCACCGCAGCAGCAACACTATTGCAGGGGAGGCCTGCGGCCGAGCGGGAATTGATCGGACAATTTGACAGGGGACTGCTTATGCAGTCCCCTCATACATCTCACTTCACAGGGGGCAACCCGCCGATACCATGAGCGTATATGGCCACTTCTGATGCGGGCGAAAATCCGCTTCGAGTCGAAATGTACCCGTCGAGCTACAGGGCCAAAGTCATTCCGCGACACAGCAATACCTGATGGCATCAACCTCAAAATCTGGGCTCCAAAATTAGAAACATAATTAAAGACGCTTCGCTTCCGCTAGCACTATTGCGGGCAACTTCGCTGGCAGCGCATTGGGCGTAACCACATCGACCGTTACTCCGACCAACTCTCCAAGTTCGGCCATATCACAGCATAGGTCGAGCAGCGACGCGCGCGGCGGCATATCGACGAGATGGACTGGGTGTGAACCGTCAGTCGATCGAATCTTCGACTTTCGAGCCTTTCTTCAATGAAGCACAGTTTGGGCACCCCATTTGCCCTCTCTTTTCGGCTTTGGCCAGGCGCTGAGCAACGAATACTGGCCAACAGTAGTCGCAGTTGAGGCAGCGAATCACATTCTTCTGCGCCCGTATTGTCCCGGTCACCGGATCACGCATTGAGGTCGGCAACGTGCCTACCAGTGTAAATCCGAGCAATTCCAACCGGTCATTGAGCTTCCGCCGCTCGGCTTCGCGTCGTCGCCTCGCCCGCGCATTAACTTCTTGCGTATAAATCGTCCGGCATGCGGCGCAAGGCGGTGGAAGGCTTCGCCAAACCGGCGCTACGAGCCACTTATAGAGATCGGAGCGGGTCAGCCTGCGCACCTTGGCCGAAGGGTGTGCAACACAACGTAAGGGCACTGTTTGATGCTCCGTGCATATGGAATATCTGTTTCGACCAGCGAATTGATAACCGTGCTGTTCCAGTCGGTCGAGAAAATCGAGCCATCGACCACCGTTTCCTTCCCTGTCACAAAACGGGCATCCGGTCTTGCCGGGAAACCTGTTTTCCAGCTCTCGTGGCAACTTGCCGAACTCGCCGCCGCAGGTATGGCGCCACCGATGTATGTACGATCTACCGAGCCACGGTCCAACGAGCTTGAACTCGGCCCCGATCCTTGCCAGCGAATCACGGCCTAGCGCTTGATAGACCTGCTTCGCGTCAATCTCGACACCGTCCCTGCGAAGTTTGAGCCCTACCGACCTCGCAATGCGCCTAAATTCCCGGATGGCAGTCGGCAAGTAGGACCTCGAACTCGTTGTCAGTTTGGCAAGTCGATCCGACTCGAACCAGACAACGTCGACCCGCCAATCGTGCAGTGGACCGCCCTGGTGCCTGCCGTTCGTCGCCTTCGCCTCTTTCACATCATCCCGACGAAGTCGTTCTGCCTTCGAAATACCCCGTTGAAATATGGGAACGTCCGTCTCAGGACGGTGATAGGAGCTGTGATTCTCGATCGCTATTTTGCGAGTTGGAGATGCCGCATCGTAGATTAGCTTCCGCGTTGGGTCCGTAGGGTCGAGTCCTCGCACCGTCATGTGTTGCCAATCATCCGACCCCAACGCGTAATGCCGCAGAAGCGCGTACAGAAGTCGCTCTCCGAACGATGCTTTACATTCGGGACATCCGCGCTTACGAATGTCACCGTAACGCCGGCGCATCGTGTGGCCGGCGGCACAAGTGACGTTCACCAAGGTCGACGTTGTCACGACATTACCGGAGGGCTTGCTAGTCAGCGTAAGACCGAATAGTTGCAAGCGCGCAGTCGCTTCAGCGACGCTTAGGGGTGTATTCCGCTGCTTCGGTCGATCGACGTGCATATTCGCTCACACAGCCATCTTGAATAGGTCACGGTGTAATCCGGACGATTCCACGACCAACGGCTGATCAGACGATCCTGCAGCCCGCCGACTACGATGAGTGGCTGCACACGACAAACGTTGAGGCGGCCCGCTCGATGCTTCAACTGATGGCGGTCGACGAAATGCGGGTAGAGCCGGTACAGACGTGAGCGATACGGTCAGATTCCCGCTCAGTCGGCTTCGGATATTGGGGCAAATTCGTTCAAGAGCCGAATGATCTCCGCGGCGACCTTTTGCCGCCCCAATTCCATCTGAAGCTGGATCTGGCCCGCCCTCCGTGCAACTTCGGCGTGGTCTTGGTGGATGGGCATGGGATTCCCGTGCAGCGTCGCCAAATTGAGCTTCATCGCGTTGACTCCGTTCTTTATCAGTGTCACACCCTCGACCGCTCCGACCGTTCCCAGATCAAGCATCGGGATTTGTTGGAGCATCCGAAATGCCTCATCGAAGATCGCCGCGTCATGGTTCGCGACATAATGTTCGGCAAGGTTGCGATCGAGCAGCGCAACGGCCGCCCCTTCTACGACGCCAACTGCGTGTTCTGTCATTCCCCGAACCGCGGCGAGCCTACTTGAACGGAGCATAATGTCGCGTCTGTCGGCATCGCGGCGCTGGTTGGACGCGATGCTCACCGCATATAAGATTGCACCTATTGAGCCGAACGCCTGCACCCATCCGGCATAGTCAGCACTTGTGACGGGTAGGTGCAAGACTAAAGCCGTTATCAACGCTCCAACGAGGCAGGCGAATCCGTACCGCTTCAAAGCCATCACGTTGAGTTTCGCGGAACGCGGGTCAATCGAAGGCCTCATTGTGTTGTCTCGCTTTTCCAGTGTGCGGCCTCAGATGACAAACCAACCATCGAACCAAGTCGGGAATACAAGGGGAAATCCTGTTGCCGTCGCTTGCTCAAGTCGTTGCTGCACCGCCTCGAGTGCAACGGTTCGCGCCAGATGCTCGGCCAAAGCGGTCGTTGGAAAGGCTTGCTTCGTCGCGTGAACACCAAACGCACGAAAGCCCCACGTCTCATGCTTGACCTGAATTGTGTACAGCCAATAATCTCGACCATCACCGATCTCATGGTCGTGGATGGTGTACTCAAACGTCTCGCCGCGACGGTTCGTATACGTTTCAGGAAGGCTGATTTTCCTTGGTCCTTTCATCTCTTTTCCTGTTCTTACCCTGGTTAAACTGATCGACAGCAAAACAAACCTCAGCCCAGGGAAGCGCATGCCCATGCAGCAACCGGGATCGTCATACCGGTTAGCAAGCCACCCACGAAGGCATCGCCACCTTTGACGAGGACGTGATGGACGCCTTGTTCAGATCTCGAAGCTGAGCGGTCCAGATAGCCGCGCTGTGTGTACCGCCGATTCACTCGTTCACTCGGTCGCCGGGTCGCATGCAATACCTACGCTGTGGCAGGCACCCGGGTATGTGACACCGCGCCATCGTTGGCGACGACGAACCGAAATTCCGACTCGCGGTACTGGATCTCGGTAATCCCGAAATACAGCGAATCCAGCAGCCACGCGGCCATGACCATCTGGATGATGGCCTTGGTCACGTCTCGGTGTTCGCCGGTATTCACCGCCTTTACCAGTTCGCCACCAAAAAAAGTCACCGCTCCCATCGTCCAGTCCACGCCTTTATCACGTGCGATCTGCACACGCTCTTTGGCTACCGTCAGCAGCTCGTCGATGTCCAGATGGTCTACAGCCTCGAAATGCGGTTCGCCCTTTACATTCAGGACGAGAGTTGTGATTTTCATATACTTAGATCCCTTGCCGCTACTAGTTGATGGCTCTCGTTCAAACGAGCCGATAGTGGATCGTGCCCGACAGGAAACCGTTGCCGTTATCAGCCTTGGCTTTTCCGGAGTTTATTGACTGCTGGTCCATGAAATGGTCGTCCCGCGAAAAGGCACCTCCAAGTCGTTTCCGACAATCTGGTTAGGGCCGACCCTATTCACGGGAGAATGGCCAATGACCTTGCCTGCCACTTGCCCATAGAGGGTCAGCGTCCCATGATTGATGACGTTTCGCGCGACTTGCCCGTGCACGACGGCTATCCCGCCCGGTTCAATGATCAACCCTCCCGCAAGTTGGCCATTCGCGATTAGTCGGCCGCCCGAGCGAACGTAGGTCGTTCCAGTGACCTGTCCAGACGTCTCATGGTCGCCGTCAACAATCAAATCGCCTTTGTGCTGCATCGTTCTCTCCCGTTGTCTTCCTTGCACGCGGCCTGCGCCGCTTTTCCGATTTGTACAATGAGTGGTTTCAGCCACCGTGCCCGCCGCCGTGGCCCCCTTCGCCGCCACCGTGTGCCGACTCAGTGCCGGTCGCCGTGGACGGAATAGACCACGATCTCTCCCTTTCGGACGAAGTGCGTTTCTCCGCCGCCCTCCTTGGTCACTTGAATATCTGCGGTCGCCTCGAAGTGGGTTCCTTCTCGCTCACGCCCCATCAACGTCCGCAAGCGCTGTTCTGTAGGGATGAGATGTTCCCGGATCGCGTTAAAAATCCCGTCAGCCTGATCGCCCACATATCCGCGTGAGCTAACCGAGCCTACATCTGGATGCTCAATGTGGAGCATGCTGATTGCCTGCTGAGTCATAGCGTTGTCCTATGGTTAATCTTGTTCTGTGCATGCAAAATCATGCCACGCGCTTTTCCGTGTTGTCCTGCGTCCGGTCACTCAGCCGCCGCAACGTCGCGGTATGGGACCCAGTAATCCACTTTCTGGCCAGGCACCACGAGATGAGCAGCACCGACATGAAAACCGTCGCGACCGATCTGGCAGGCGACTGTCCCGGCCGCCAAACGGTGAGCAGTCTGTTCAGACAGAGCGCTCGCCAGCGACTGAGATGATGCGTAGTCGATGTGTTGGAACGCATCCACACTGACCGCCCCGATAACGTCGTGCTTGACCACCACGCGTTGATTATCTGGACCGCATTGCACCGCCGCCGAGGCCGACGTCATCACCAAGGCGGAAAGAATGGCGACAAGAAGCTTCATTTTCATACTGCGTACCCCGTAGGTTAGTTAATGTTTTCCTGTTGAGCGGCAAGAGCCGCTTTTCCTCTCAAATGCCGCGCGAAGCGTCCACAGTGAACGCCTCGCCGTTGTACTCACCGGCGATAATGCGAGCGGCCAACGAGCGCAGCGTGCGCTCCCCAATCTCGTATATCCCGTCGGTTTTGCGTGCGCCGCGCACGAGTGTCAGTGCGATGTTGCTCATGGTTCTTTTCCGTGGTCACCTGTTGCCACGTTCCTCAGCATCGAGCGCCTTCAGACGGTTTGCCTGTTCACGCAACTGCGCCCTGGCAAGCGGCATCGTCGGCGCTTCTGCGAGCCGCTGCATGGATACGCCCACCCCTGCGACAATGCTGAACCCTCCAGGGTGAGCGTCGATTCGGATGGATTTCCGGAGCGGTTCGCGCTTCGTCATCACGCTTTCCTTGTCGAGCGGTCGAGCCGCTTTTCCTACCGATTTTGATTGCGCTCAACGTCGCCTGAGGCTCGATAATGAGTGACTCTGACATCCTGTAATAGGATCGATTCGGTTGCACATTACAGGGCATTATGGATGATACGGCCCTATTTATGCAACCCGAGCCGCACGCCACTTCAAAGGAAAAATCGGCGCGTGCCATCGCGCCTGCGCCCAATCACGGCCGACACCCCTGTGGGCAATTTCAGGCCACGCGGGCGACGCAAATGGCCGACCACGTGCGCTCGCGCGGCAAAGGCTACAGACCGGCATAGCGGCCCCTATTGGATCAGGCGTTCACGCGTGGCTGGCCCGGTGCGGCTGTGGCGATCAACTCACGTCGAAAGGCACGCCGGCCTGTTCGGCGACTCTCTTCTGTGCCGTATGGAGGTGCTCGGAGGCCGAGCTTCTTCGTCGCCACAACCACGGTCCTTGAAGGCACGCCACCATCGTGTTGGCACGCCTTACCTACCGCTTGCACAACTAAACTTGTGCCTATCGTCGTGCGTCGCAATGTTTCCCGTAATCCCTTGCACCACAAGGCGCGGCGGCCAAAGTCCGTTTCAACTAAAGTTGTGGCTATCGGCGGTGACCGCGTCAACTAAAGTCGTAACGCGGTGGCGGATTGCATCTAATCTTGCGTCGCAATAGCCGGCCAAATGCCCGACCACGACGACAACCCGATCCCGGACGGCGTCGATCCGGACCGTGGGCTGGAGATGAAGGGAAAGGAGCAGACTATGCCGGTCCAATACTTCTCGGAACTCCCCTTGTTTGCGGGCCTGTCTGTCGATCTGCGCGAACTCGTCGGCAACATCGAGCACCATGCTGGCCGGCGCATTGCAGTAGAGCGGACAGAAATAGGGAAAATGGCCTGCGACTTCGACCGGCACGTGGCCGTTATCCAGGTGCCCGACGCCGGTCCGCCGCGCGTGTCGTCGGTCTTCCACGAGCTGCTGCACCTGAAGCGGTATTTTGTCGATGGTGTGCCGAAACTGCGCCGCTGTGGCGATGAGCACAGGCTCGACGACGAAACCACACAGTTTGAATGCCTGGACAGCCAGATCGAGCACCTGTTTATCGTGCCTCGCGAGCTGGCCCGCTACCGAAACGCGCGAGGGTACTGGGAAGTGCGCGTTGGCGCTGTGCTCAATGATCCGGGACTTGCAGATGACGTTGCGCTCGTAGCGTCGGAATTCGTCCATCGAGTCCTGAACGGCGGTGTTCTGTCTGACGCGGCACAGGCGCAGATCCAACGACGAGGCCTCGTCGACGCCTGCAATCGGTTCCATCAGGCTGCCGACGAATCCAAGGAGGCCGCGACGCTGTGCCTTTTCGAGACATTCGAGCTCGGCCGCGAGAAGCTCCCGCGCGTGTGCCTGGACTATTTCGCCCGCCCACAGGAGGTGCCACTGGCCAGCATCAAAGGTGCTCCAGTGCGTGCACGTGGATAGGCACAACTTTACTTGCAACCTGGAAACAGCTCTAGTTGCGTATGCGCTCCGACCGCCCTCGCCCGCTTTTCCCGGTGTGGCATTGCCTGATAATGTTTATTATCAGGCAATCATTTTTCGGCAAAATGCAGCGTTTCCGGCGCGATTCACTCCACGTCCTCCACATGTAGAGAATTGGCTATTCAGATGAGAAAAGAGATTCCGAGGTCTCCGCGGACAATCGCAAAAAAGCAGTTGAATAACCAGACGACTGCAGCACCTTCGACTGGGTGGTTCCTTAGGTACGGTCCGTTGGTGATATCCGGTGTCGGGGTCGCGATCTCAGTCTTTTCTCTGGTTATATCTTTTACCCAAAACGGACCGGCGATCCTGAGGAACGCTCAAGCGGCAATGAGGTGGTATCGGACAGATCACGAGCTCACGGGTTTCTGGACAAACGACGGAGAAGGCATCATCGATGCCCAAGATTGGACCACGAGCACCGACGACGCCGTCGCATTCAATCTAGTTGTCGAGCGAGGGAAGGTATCAGGAGAGTCGACAAGCAACCGCTTTTGTAAGTTCAGCCCGTACAGCCGGCTAGGAGTGGACGGCGTTGCTTCTGGGGATCGAATCGACGCTATGCTTTACGACTATATCGGTGGGAAAAAGGTGGTCTTCGCCGTCCTTCAGATGGTTGCCGATCGGAAGCGTAACGTACTGACAATTTCGCCCATCAATCAGCCGGCAGCGATGCTTCCTGCATCGTTTAAGCTCTCGAAATGGGCGCAGCCAGATCCCTCGATGAACCCGCACCTCTGCTTGGATTTTTTGAGCGAGTCGGCTAAAAGGGCAGAGAAGCTCGAACAAGGCAAAAAACAGAACACACCCTCTCCCAGTCAATAACCGGGTGCACTTCGGTATCAGCGACGCCTTGTGGCGTCATTGCAGCGTCGTTGTGGCGTCGTTGTGGCGTCGTTGTGGCGTCGTTGTGGCGTCGTTGTGGCGTCGTTGTGGCGTCGTTGTGGCGTCGTTGTGGCGTCGATCACAGCGACTGAAGTCGAATCCGACAGCATCCGCACAAAATATTGGCGCCACGCGGCGTCATTGTGGCGTCAATGCAGCCTCATTGGTGACGCCGTGATTCGAAATCGAAGGCAACGAAGCGGACGGCGGCCCTTGTCCTCGCTGTTTGTCATTTTCGGGGTGAGCTGGGTGGCCGTGACATCTGTTGTTCACTGGTTCGACCTTCAAGCTCAAGCCATCTTTCCCGGTAGCGATCGAGGCGTACAGCTTCGCGATTGCCTACCTCTCCAAACGCGAAATCGGCGGCCCATCGCGCGTAGCCGTCCCAGTCACGTGCTTCCTCGCCGGCTCGCTCGGACATCAGCGCGTGCTCAACTTCCGCACGGGTGTAGCCTGTAACGCGTAGACGCACGGCGATCGCGGCGTCGATGCTTGAGATATCAAGCGCATCCCGGATCTGCCTCGTCATAAGGTCAGCACGATGTACTCGATATGCATCGGCCGCAGTCGCCGCCGTGCGCGGAAGCTGGATTTGGGTAATTTCCCCGCGGGCCGAAACCAATCGTGCTCGAAGTTCCTGTATGAGTTCACCGGTCTTGGAGCAGATATGGTGCTCGGCATACCGAAGTCGGATTCCTGGCCAATCGCCGGGTGAGCTGCCAGAAATCTCTGGCGCTCGATGTGACAGAATCCCTTTGGCCGGCGTCGCGTCGCCATACCGTTCGTTCAATACTCGGCTGATCGCCACAACGTCAGAATTCTCAGCAAGCTCCCCGACATTGACAACAGCCTCGAACGAGTCCGTACTGCTTTCGACAAGGGCCGCAGGCTTAAAGCCGTCGATAAGAAAATTCCGGGCCTGTTCCCGCGTCATGCCATGAATTACAACGTGCCGTCGTTCATCCGACAGCGGGGTGTACTCAAGCTCATGAAGTCCGTCGATGTATCGCGCCCGTCGGCCGATTTCCTCAACTGTATAGCCATCGATTCGACCACCCATGACCATCGGCTGCCGGCCTCCATCCGGCCACGTGCGTATGTACGTGATTCGATATCGATCCGCTCGGACCGCTGCGGCGTATCGTTCAAACTGACGCTGCCGGTCGGATTTTCGGGCGTCGACAAGCTCGCGAGTGAGCCGGTCGCGTTCCCGCTCGATAGCATCCTGGAGCTCCGGATTCTTGATTCGCAATCCGTGCTCTGCTGCGAGACGAACACATAGCGCCTTGTAGTCGGGACTTCCTTGCAGCGAGAATGAACCCCACTTTTGTGCCGCGAGTTGAAGAGCCGCCAGCGTACTTCGCTCGTCCTTCCAAGCGTAAACTTGGATGGTGCTCCCGCAATCCACAAACGATGCCCTGTGGCTGAATAGCAGGTCGTCTAGCGCATCGCGCCGGACATACTCAACTTGCTTCCCGCTAAACCGTGGCCGGAATGCCCGGATATCGTTGGCTGGAGCTGCTGGAACGTCGTCAGCCGGTTTATCTCCGATGATCTCCTGCGGAATATCTGCGCGATAACGCCACACTGCGGCGACGGCCGACATCTGACGCTGGCGTAGCCATTCTTCAAGACTTGGAAAAGCGGGAAGGCGCGCGGTAAGTTGCTTCCGCTCTGCGGCCTGCCGATCAAACAATGAAGCTCGTTCGGCGGCTTGCTCTGCCGCCAGAACACTACGCAACGCATTCAAACCCACGCCACGCCCCACCCAGTCGCGCGACGCGAAAAGTTCTTGCCGTGCTTCCCGGTTCTGCTTCCGCATTCCCTCTCTCTCGGCGTCGTGCCGGCAGCGTAGTTCCAGACGCGCGGCGGAACGCTCCTTGATATGGGCTTGCCTCTCAGCCGTGTACTTTTCCCAAGCGGGTAAGCCCGGCACAACTGGCTGCGGTGTCACGCGTTCCGCATTGCCCAAGGAAGCACGTTGCGTCGCCTCATCAGAAGGTCGGAATGCTCCAAATCTCTTTTCTAACTTCGCCAGGCTGGCAGCACGATCGACGGAGGATGCCTTCACCGCTACTTCGCCAACAAAGATAACCGCACCGCTACCGGTACGCTGATACCGCATGTTGACGGCCGCAAGCCGGGAGTGAAGTTCATCCCAGCTCGTGGCCGTACGGAAAACATCTCCTGCATTCTCTTTCGCGATTCGCACGACAGATTTTTCGCCGGTGCGATTTTCCATATCTCGACGTTGCTGATTTGGCTCACTAGACTGCTTCTGCTCCGAGGCAGAACGCGCCAGCTGTCCGTCGGGTAAGACGATATAGCGGCCATTCCGTTCGCGTTGCCAGCCTTGCGTGTGCTCGATCCGGGCGACGGCACGATGGACCACTTCGATATCGAATCCTCGGTTGATCTCGATGCACTTCAAGGTTTCGGGGTGAACGCGATTCACCAACACATGCACGTGTTGGTTGCGGCTATCGGCATGCAGCCCATAGATCACTTGATGCTGTTCCAGTCCGAGCTCATGAAGCAATATCGTAACGGCCTCCTCAACCTGAGCCGCTGCCGGCTGCTCGCCTTCACGCCAGCTCAGCACATAGTGCTGAACTGGATCACGGCTACGGGTTGCTTCCTCTGCCAATGCAATCATTTCCAGTGCCTGCACATCTGGGAGATCCGAAGTGAAACCTCGCGCACCCGAATAGACGCACTTTTCCTTGCTGTCGGCCGCCTCCGGTGAACGGACATACTCAGCAAGCGCGCTGATGCGCTCAGCTTTGCTCGCTGACCGACGCGGATTGGAAATCTTCTTACCGATCACCGGCAGTCTCCCTATGGACAGCTTCCATGTAGGAACGTACGGATTCGACCGTTGCCGTGACGGTTCGCAATGCTTCGGCTGTTTGGGCACTGTAGCTGCCGCCACTTTCAACGTGTACGTGCTTCAGCAGGCCGCCAACTCGGCCAAGCTCAGACCGGATGCGCAGCAACCCCTTGAAGTAGGCTCGATCGACGTTCGCTGCTATTGGGCGATTGAAGTAGCGGCGTCGCACCAGTTCGCTAACAGTCAGGCCAGCGAGATCTGCGTCCTCCTTGAGGCGGTCTCGTTCACTGACACTCAGCCTGATGGTGACGCTCGCATCCAGCGGTTCCGTTCCCTTCTGTTCAAACGGCATGACTACAACTCCATCAGGTTCCAATCCCTCCATTACTAACGATGTGAGCGATTCGGACCATGGCGCATATGCATGAGTTTCGTGTCGGCTACACACGAACGTCAGAACACCGATCACCCGGATTCAGACGCTTCAGGATGATGAGCCGGCATGTGAGAAGCGAAGCGCCGAACGGGCTGGCGTGGTTTGTCTGCAACATGAGCGAAGCCATGTGTAAGACAAACCCCATCCTGTAATTTGGACCCTCACACGCCTTCGAAATCTACCTGCTCTGCAGGTCTTATATGTCGTTGACGGCAGGAAGATCACGAGTACACGATGAATTCTCTACCGGAGAAATTCAATGGCAAAACACACTTTTAGTCGCACGCTGATCTCACAGCTCGAAGGCCAGTTGCGGTCACTACCCAAGGTCGAGGCAAAACCGCAGGATCTGACGAAAGTCGAATCTATCCGTGCTCTCGCAAACTCCATTAGAACCGCGCAACGTAACGGCTACAGCCTGGCTGAAGTCGCGGAGAGACTTACTGCATCCGGTTTGGCAATCAGCGGGAGCACGCTAAAGAACTACCTCCAGCAGTCTCGGCAAACATCGAGAAAGAAAGCGGTCGCTGAACGTCCTCTGTTTGACGGAAGCACACCCCGTGAAAACCCACCCGCTCAGAATGAGCAATAGCGAGGAGAGAGTGACATGCTACTTGTCGACTATCTACGCGCGCTGGCGAAACTGAAAGGGCGCCCACGTCGCGACCCTGATTTCCGCCTAGGCGTCGTCACTACGATCGAGACAACGATCGCCCAGGCGTTCGTGACGGTGTGGGCGGTTCGCGCAACGGAGTTGCCGCACGACGTGGGCACGTTGATCAGCGCCTGGTCTGTCGTCGGAATGGTGGGAATCTTCTTCGTCGTTTCGTGGGGTGCACTCCTGAAAATGCTCACGCTTGAGCTGCGTCCCTAGGTCTATTTCTCCAGGAGCCAGAAATGATCGATCAACAAAACAACGCACGCCCGGCGCTCGAACTGGTGAAAAGCGCGGGCAAACAGGTTGCCCTGAACATGATCCCCGGCTACCCGCTGGTCGGAGCCGTCAAGGGTTTCGGGAAAGCCACCGCTCCGGGTGCTGCTGTCATCGCAGATCTCGCAAAGCAGTTGCCACAGCGACGTACCGGCAAGCGTGTTCGCACCTGGAATCAGGCGCTCGCGGCCCGCCCGGCAGATGCACTTCCGCTGCGCGAGATTGAGCGGCTGAACACACAGGCCAAGCAGATTTTCATGGTGGCCGGTTTTCTTGGCCTGTGCCTGAACTTGGGCAATGCCATCAATCACAACTGGACGGGCGTTTTTTCCTGTGGCCTGTTCACGCTGATCTGCGTGATGCAGATGTTCAAGTTTGAGCTACGCGTGCGGCAGATGGAAATTGGCCCACTCAACCCGGATTGTTTCCTCATCTCGGCGGGCGAATTCCTGCGCAGTAAGGGTTTCGTGAAACACCTGTTGAACCCGCGTCTGGAGTGGAAATAATCATGCGCAAACCTCCTTTCCAACGCCTGGCCGGCGTCGCGTTTGCGCTGTTGACGTCGACCCAGCTCGCGCATGCGCAATCCACAGAATCCGTCAGTTCGATCACGAGCGCCGCGAACAGCGGCACGGATCAGTCGATGGCTCTGCTGAAAATTGTATTCGGCAGCGTGGCCACGAACCCGATAAACGGCGGCGGTTCGAGTTCCGTGATCGGTCAGGTGCTCTCAACCTTGAACGCCTGCATCCTCGTCGTCGGTGCGTTGTGGGCTGTATACCTCTTCGTCGCGGCGATGATCGCGACCGGCGCAGAGGGGGAATTCATGGGCCAGAAACGATCCTCGATCTGGTTCACGATTCGTAATGGGGTGGGCTTTACGCTGCTCGTGCCGCTTCCGCTTGGCTACTCGGGCGCTCAACTGCTGATGATGTGGGCCACGATGATGGGCGTGGGGATTGCAAACCTCAGCACGTCGAGCGCAACGAGCGTGTTGACCAGCGGCGGGTCGATGGTCGCGAGCCCCGTCGCGCCCCAGGTAACGTCATTGTCGAAATCACTTTTCGAGGCCGACCTTTGCGCGGCGGCCGCGAATGCGGGCCTCGCGGCTGTCTCGACCGATACCGGCGGAGTATCCGCCGACGCGGGTGAACAGTTCAACCCGCAAACGGGGACCGGCAAGGTCGTTCTGATGAACGCGAACGGATCTTCCTGTGGCGGGGCTCAGGTAAGTCTCGCCGGCGGGTCGAACGGCAACAGCAGCTCGAGCACGGGCATGACCGCCTTGTCGCCAGATACCAGTGCAATCACGTCGGCGCTGTCGAGCGCCCAGCAAAGCGCATTGACCACAATGCAATCGACGCTATCAAGCGCAGCACAGTCGTATGTGTCGGCCGTCACCTCTGGTTCTCGGCCTGCGGATCCACAGCAGACAATCAACAATGCTGCCCTGGCATATCAGTCCTCGATCCAGAGCGCGATCCAGGGTGCCGCCGGCGGCGTAAGCAGCATGTCGAGCACGTTGGCAAGCAACCTGACGCAAAACGGCTGGTCCATGCTCGGGGCCTGGTATGAATCGTTTGCGATTGCGAATTCCGAACTGTCCAACTCCGCGCAGGCCACGGCCACGGCGTTTGGCCCGACCGACCTCTCCGACCTCCCATACCCGGATGTGTTCAATACTGTCATGGCGGTGTACAACAAGCAGCTCCAGCAGGACGAAAGCACCAACGTTCCGGCGGTGGGCTCGGCCACGAGTTCGACGGGTGTAGCGGCCGGATCCGCCACGTCGAGCGTCAGCAACTTCCTTGGGGCGTCGGTAGATCCCGAGCACATCCTCGCGGCCATCTTCCCTGGCCAGAATATTGTCAATGGTGTCACGTACATCATGTCAACGAGTGGCACGGGCGGCACCGTGAATCCGCTGATTGGCATGAAAAACCTCGGGGACATCATCCTCGATGGTGGTTGGACCATGCTGGGCCTCTATGTGGCGAATGCAGCATCACAGGGGGCTATCTCGGACGGCATAGGCTGGCTCGCCAGCAAGGCGGCATCTGTTGCGACGCTTGGCACGGTGTCGTCGGCCAATGGAGCCGTTCAGGCCGCGCTGAAGGCCGTTTCGCCGATCCTGCTGATGCTGATGGTGTCGCTGTTCTTCTTCGGGGCAACGCTCTCGGTGTACCTGCCGATGCTGCCGTTCATCATCTGGTTCAGTGGAATCGTCTCGTGGTTTGTGACTGTCTGCGAGGGAGTCGTCGCTGCGCCATTGTGGGCCTTCGCGCACCTCGACGGCGAGGGCGAGGGCATGGGGCCGAAAACCACGCACGGCTACGTCTTTCTGCTCAACCTGATGCTCCGGCCAACGTTCATGGTGGTCGGGTTCCTGCTCGCGACTGTTGGCATCACTGGCCTTGGCATGATGCTCAACACGATGTTTTCCGTCGCAATGGCGAACGCGCAATTTGACAGCGTAACGGGCCTCGTCAGCATCATCGCGTATATCGTGCTCTACGTCAGCATGTGCCAGTCGCTTTGCCAGGCTCTCTTCAGCATGGTTAATCATCTGCCGAACGCGGTGTTCGCTTGGGTGGGCGCGTCGATGGCAACCACGGTCGGTCACGACATTCACGACAAGGTGCAAGGGCATCTTGGCGGCGCAAGTCGCACGGCCGGTGGGCATTTTCAAAGCGGGATGCTCGGCGGCAAACCGAAAGGTAATGCAACGGGAAGTCGTGCCGGGAGTATCGGACCTAACAACAGTGGTGAACCACAGATTTAACGCGGACTACAATGAAGAAAGCCCGCAATAGCGGGCTTTCTTCTATTTATCGTCACCGATCAGGATTTCGGCTTGCCATAGGCCACATATGCTCTATGAATGATGTTCTGCTGGTTCTCTTTGACCATTAAATGGTGGTTCGGGTCCAGTTTGGCAAGTTCGCTGATCACAACGTCTTTCAGTGCCTTCATCGCTTCAAGGCCAGCTTTCGCGTTCACCAGCTCCTGTTCGAGTTGCCGCGCATAACTTTTCCAGCTATCGGCCGCATCGCCGTTGCGCTTGGCGAGCGCCAGAGTGTATCCGTCGACGGTCATTCGCAAATCACCTTAGAAAAGGCCTACTGTCAGAATGGTACGACACCGGGCGACATGTCGCTAGTGCGCAATCAGTTCACCCACATTCTCGACAAGTTCTGCATCGAATTGCCGATCGTGGCAAACGTGCCCGACAGGAGGCGAGACATCTGTCTTAAGAAACGATCAGATGACGGGTCTCGTCAAGTCGAAGCTCATCTGCCTGCGTTCGAAGCCGTCGCGTACCCGACGTCACCGTTGACCGCGAACACAACTTACTCGGTGTCGCTGACGGGGACAATCAACGGCACGCCGTTCTCGCGCAGCTTTACGTTCACGACGGGGAACGTTGTCGGTTGAGTAGCGCTTACCTTATCGGTGCGGCCCCGCCTTCTGGCGGGACTTTGTCCCTGACTCGCGGAGCGGTCTTACCGTATTAGCCGGAACTCTCAGGTGCCGCCCGACGAATCGGTATAGGTCGTGTTGTCCAAGAACACGCCGACGATAGAACCATCGACTTGACTCACTGCGCAAAAAAGGGTTGTGGAATCGTAGTTGCCGCCCCCGACATAAGGCGCGGGAGCGGTGGAATACGACACAACCACGTATGTCCCGCTAATGTTGGCCGGCATCGATACAGCATACATCGTGCCGTTAGCGATCCTAACAGTGCCTGATTGCCCTAAATACGGGGCAACCCACGACTGCGGTACCACGGACGCGGGCGGATTGTCTACCGCGTCTACTATCCAATAAGGGTAGAGGCTGGTGGCAAGGTTCATGCAGATGTACACCGCGGCGGCAGGTGTCGGCGCGGGCGGCCAACATCGCAACCCTACCCAGCTCGCCCCATCCCACGAGGGCGCTGTTGTTTGACTGTAACCACTCGGGCACCTCGGCGGTGCCTGATAGCTGCATTGCGGACTTGACCATCCGGATCCGATCCACTGTGACGCTGTTACCGTGGTCCATCCATCAGCAGTGGAACAGGCCGGTTGCGGCTGGGCAGCAGCGCCAATCCGGCCCAGGCACGTCGAATCCTGATATCCCGCCACGCAGCCGACTGGTGCAGCTATCGCCTCAGGTCCAGCCAGGAGCAGCATGGCCAGCACACAAAGTCTCAAGATAAATACGTTAATCATTGCTCCCTCGTAGGTTGGTGCTTTTGTTTTGGTTGTTACCGGTCAGCCTTAGGTTTCACATCTCTCTCGTGGTAGCGGCCTGTGGGGCTTGTGGGCAGCAGCCGGCCGGTTGGCAAGGTGGGGCAACCCGAAGAGTTGTCCCGGCTTGTCAACCAGAGAGTGCGCAGCGCTCAGGCTGTCACCTCGCGATGCGAGGCTGTCCACAAATCCACAGGCCAATCGCGGTGTACAGCAAGTTGTTTACGGGCCATAGCCAGTAAAAGAAAGGTAGAAAGAAGGTAGAAGGAAAAAATATCCAATTTTCCCTAATCAAATCAAATCGTTACAGATGATGCGTGCGACGCCATCCCGATACGAAGCGACGCCATCCCGACACGAAGCGACGCTATCCCGATGAGGGCGCGACGCTATCCCGAGGCTGGAGCCGCAGGACAAGCTGCGGCTTGCCTTTGGTGCTGTCCTCAATATTCCCTTTGGCAATGATCTCCAGTCGCTCCATTTCGCGCACGGCACGATCGAGGGCGCCTCGAAAGTCCCGCATTCGTCCTCCGTACTCCGTCTTGCCCTTGAGCCAATCTAGCGCGTACCGCTGCACCGGGTCGGCGGACGTGGCCACCAGCCTTTGCAGGGTCTTGGCCATATCCAGCCCGCGCCCGATCTGCATCCGCTTGTCCCAGTCGATCAGACTGTATTCCCGGTTGCCGAACATCAGTACCCATCGGGGATCCAGCGTGTAGCTGTACGTCTCGGTGTCTTCGTCGTAATGGAAGTCGCGGAGGACATGAAAAGCCAAGGAAGAGCCGATCT
The DNA here is from genome assembly GCF_003837865.1 of Paraburkholderia dinghuensis. Lineage (GTDB taxonomy): Bacteria > Pseudomonadota > Gammaproteobacteria > Burkholderiales > Burkholderiaceae > Paraburkholderia > Paraburkholderia dinghuensis. Next base: position 17,131 of record NZ_RQIS01000001.1, read on the forward strand.
TGTACCGGGTGGAGCCGTCCGGCTTCTTGGCCTCGACGTAGAGGGTCCCCTCAGTTAGCGCCCGGATTCGGCGCTGTAGCCACTGGTAATCGTGCTGGCCCGTGTTGCGCTTGAGCTTGCGCAGCAACTCGGCGCGAACGAGCGGAACAGGCGTCCCCATCGGATAGGGCCGGGCATAGAAGATCAGCGCCATGATGATTTCGCCGTCTGCCTCGTCCAGTTGTTCTCCGGTGTACTCCAGCACGCAATCCGACCGGCTGACCATAACGGTCTGCCGGTGGAACTTGCGCCGCCCTCGCGCAATCGGGGCAATGAGACTCGATCGATTCAGATGATTCGGCATCGCACCGATATCGAAGCCTGGCAGGAACAGTTGCTGAGGCTCCTCGGCGGCCTTTTTCTCGAGCGTAGCTGCGACCGCAGCCGTCTTTTCCTTGAGCCACTGCATAGAATCTCGGCGTACCGGGACACGATGCGGATGACGGCGCGGCGCGTGATCTGCTCGCGCAAATGTGTCTTCAGAATCGTCCACGACGCCAGCCTGAAGGGGCAGCAATTCGTTGTCACGCTCCATCGTCATATTGTTGCGCCGCTACGTTACTGCTCGCCCGTCTTGCGCGGTCGACCTCGGCGCTGCGCGACAGAATTAAGGCCGTTCAGCCACTCGCGTACGTCCCTCGCACGCCAGCGTACGCACCGGTGTTCGGTCATCGCTGGCTGGGGGAGCTTGCCTTTCGAATTTCGCTCGTAGAACGCCCCCGGCTTGATCCCCAACAGGCAGGCAAATTCCTTGGGCGAAATCAACGCGCTCGGATCCAACCGAGCAAACGTCACCCTGAAGTCCTCAGTAGCGCGATTTCCCTCGACGGCCATTTGTGCACCCCATATGAATCATGTAATCTCATTCACATGATTCGGCATGACACACACACCGCACACGGCGTATAAGCGAGGGTTTCGGATGGCCCGGCAACGAAAAGAAAGCGATGAAGACCGGCAGCAGTCAGCTATCTACTTGGCAAATTGCCTATGGAAAGGTAAAGACCGCGAACTAAAGGCGCAGGAAATAGTTGAAGGTCTGCTTGGTCTGCCTAAAGAATTTTTTGCGGACCACATGTACGTCAGGCGGACTCGCACCAGGAATGGCCCGGGCCCGCTTAAGGTGCGCGGCCTACATGAAGTGGACTACGTTGTCAAGAGCCAACTTGGCTGCGACAAAGGTAGATTGGACGAGCAATACGTCTTTGAACTCGGTCTTCGGCAGCTGCTTAACAGAAAACTCCCTCCATCAGGCATTGCGCGCCTGCTAAGTCGTCGGCACGGAGCTCAGGTGATTTTTGAAAAAGGCTGCACCCGCATGCGCGGAGGTCATTTGCCTGAAACGAAGCCAGGTAGGCCAAAGAAATGGACGAAAGTGACTCCAGCGGAAGCTCGCGCTGCACTGGAAGAATGGATCGATGAGATTGAAGCCTACGGCTGCCGAGTGATGGATGCGGAGCAGTGGCTGGATTGGTTCAAGTACGCCGATCCAGCAGAAACGATGGAAGTATTTCTGCAGACTTGGGCCGATGCTTGGCCGCTCGGAGAAGCGCCCTGCCCGCCGATCTATGGCCTCGACCTTGAGTTGTGGGAACACAATGGGATGTTGGGCAGCACCGCGTTTGTTGATCGCCTGATTCTCGTGACGGAAAGCGATATGCCCTACAGCGTCTACCATGCGCGGTTTGAGCAACCCAAACGGAAATCCAGCCTCTGCAGCCCCGAAATCACTGCTGAGCAGTTTGATGGCGATGAATGGGAGACCGAGTGGCACGGCGACGATATCGGCGCGCGGGCAATCGACCGGAACGCTCAAATTGCGCGGTCAGAGGCGGATGCGGCGACGCTGATCGATCGTACGCGCCGGCGGAAAAGTGGCGGAGTGAACTAAAGACCTGTACTGAATTTAGCTGATGCTAGCTGAGCACTATCGGAGAAAATTCCTTATAATCATAAACATGCGTGCATCGAGACTTGATGCAGCGGGGCTAGTTTCTAGGTTCACACGGCAGGGGTCACTGGTTCGATCCCAGTACTACCCACCAGATTCATGGGTATGTTGGAAGCCCGAAGAACAAAGGCCCTGCGACGAAAGTCGCAGGGCCTTTGTCTTTTCCTGGTGCTATTTCCTGGTATTGCTGAAACCCACGGCAACCCTATTCACCAGATGTCGCGTGAGCGGTAACTATCTCTGCAGCAGGTGTCGAACGCTGTTCCGTGCCCGTCGACCGCCAGTTCGCCACGCGACGACGCAACATGCACCAGATGCCAGGCGCTGCCCGGCAAGCGCCGCGTAGCCCTGACCCGATGAGCGAAGCCCGCGCGGAACTTGTAGCGCGCGGCCTCGCCCCCTGGCAAACGGCAACTTCTGGCTACCGTGCAGCTCCAACCAGAATTAGCCTTCGCTCTTGATCCGATTCTGGATATGCTCCGCACGGCTCGGCGACGACGGGTGGGAACTAAGCATCGAACTGGCTCCACCGTCCAGCGTTGCGAGCTTCTGGAATGCCGTCACAAGACCCTCCCGCTTCATCCCCTGTCGCTTCAGGAGATCGAAAGAGTAGTCATCAGCTGCGCTTTCTTGTGATTGAGAAAACTGCGCGTTGACGAACTTCTCAGTGAGATCGCCAAGCTGCGATTGGCTCAATGCGCTCGCCATTGAATTGCCGGTCGCACCCGCCGCGGTTCGAGCCGCGCTCACGGTATAGGCCGTCTGCATCGCCTTTTTCGAATGACCCAGGGCAACGTGACCCATTTCGTGGCCGATAACGCCGCGGAGTTCGTCATCGTTCATCATGTCCATCAAGCCGCTGTAGACACGAACGCATCCGTTCCCCATCGCCCACGCGTTGACGTCTTTGGTCATATAGACCTTGTAGTTGATCTTCTGACCGTTCAGCGTCATGTCGCCAAAGCCCTTCATCACACGCGTGAGACGCTTCGCGTAGGCACTGCCGGACGCGGCCACTTTCGACTCGGCATCGCTTGCTTTGCATGCCTCACCCGATAGCGCCACGATGTCGCTGTCGGATAGCGTCGCGGCCTTGAAAAGGTTCGTGCCAGCGGAAACCGCAGCATCAGGATTGATACCCTGCATTCCGCCGCAGGCACTCAAAGCGATTGCGAAAGCACCTGCAATGCACGCCTTGTTCATCTTCATTTCCATACTCCTCTGCTTGGTGTGGTTGTGTTGCTCAGCGAAAAGCCGCGCTATTTATCAAGCAACCCCATTTCTTTTCCCAGAACCGAGTTTGCGCATGAATTCGTCGGTATCCGGTCAATCTGAATGCGTAGCTGACTGATTATGAGATGGACCTCAAACTGGCCGTTCAGCCTAACATGGCTCACGATATAAGCATTTTTTGATATGCGACCACTAATCAGCCATTTGATACGAGTCAATTTGATTCAGATTCGGCTCAACTCCCCGTTTACCGATATTCGCTATGAATTCGCGGCCTCCGTCTAAACCATTTCAAGAACCATATTTTCAGGATCGAAGGGTTATCTATAAAAAACGGACGGCAAGGGGCTACTCTGATGAATTTGACGCGGCACTGAAAACCATCAACGCGCCCGGTGCCCAATGGTCGCTAAGGAGCAGCCGGAATCGCTGCAGGCTGGATGAGAATTCGGATGGGGTTTGAATCGAAAATATGTTCCGAATAAACTCCGCCCGCGAACGCCGTAAAATTAATATGCTCGCAGATCGAACCGCACTCGATTGACAATCAACAGGACGATTTCCTACGCACACCATCCAGAAATTCCGTCATTCCACACCAATTCACAATACGTGGATCGAAATGAATACCGACGCTCGTTATTTCCAAATATAAATAAAAGCGGCAACTCCAGGAAAGTCGTAAATCGATTCCGCTTCTTTGGCGGAAACCCGTCGAATTGGCACCAACCCTCGCAGTCCGCCTCGCGATTTGGGACACACCCACCTCGAATCGATCACAACGCCGGCATTCAGTGCAAGTGCATCGTTCCTCTATGAAAGAGTACGGACCCGAAACCGCTTAGACGGATTTGCATCCGGTGGTTTGTTCGCCTCGCCTGGCATAGCGCCGCCCCGTCTTCACTGCCGCGCAGTGGCCGCCAGCAGCACTCAACAAGCGATGCCTTAAACCAGGGATCATGGTCGACGATCGACCAGTCAGCGAAGTCGGCAGTTGCATCTGCATCATCCCGCAGCACCTCCCATACGATCCCGGCAACGCCCGGCGACCTGGCGCTGGGCATCGTCGCGATGATTGGGGCGATCTCCTCGCTGTACGCGCTACCCGCGCGCTCAAGCGCTGTGACCGCATCGAGCAGAAGTCACCCCGCCCTGACAGACTCCCCGCGCCACGGCCCGCCGGCGACGTCCACCACAAATTCGCGAAATGTTGTAGCCAGGCGACATCTGCGCGAATTCTTAACAGATTTTTATTCACCGGAAATATCATCGCCGCGTTACCCAGCGCGCGGGTCCTTACCGACCGAGCGGGTTCCAGAGCCAAGCCGTCGCATAGCGACGGCTATAACTAATTTGGGGATCACATGAAAAAGACCACCGCCGCAATCGGCGCCGCCTTGCTTGCCCTCTCCGCCCAGTCTGCCTTTGCGCAGAGCTCGGTTACGCTGTACGGCATTGTCGACACCAGCATTCGCTACCTTTCTAACGCAGACAGCCAAAACAACGGCCAAGTGGCAATGGGCGTAGGCCCGGTCACCGGCAGCCGCTGGGGCCTCAAGGGTTCGGAAGATCTGGGTGGCGGCCTCTCGACGATTTTCCGCCTCGAGAACGGCTTTAATTTGTGGAACGGCGCATTCGCGAGCTCCGGCAACCTGTTCAACCGCTCGGCGTATGTCGGCCTGAAGAGCGACAAGTACGGTCAGCTGACCTTTGGTCGCCAGAAGACGCCGTTCTTCGACGAATACGGCGACACGTTTGACCCGCTGACCCTCGGCAACTACTGGCAAAACAGCTGGATCTACAACCCGATCGGCCCGTTCCTGTACAGCAACAACTCGGCCAAGTACACCTACGCGATCGGCGGTCTGAGCGTGAAGGCGATGTACGGCTTCGGCAATACCGCAGGTAGCGTCGGCCAGAACAGCATGTACGCGTTCACCGCAACGTATGCGTATGGACCGGTGGAGGGTATCGTTGGCTGGCAACAGAACGACACGCCCAAGGTGAACAACGCTTTCAAGAGCGCCGGCACGGGCAACGGGAAGTGGAATCAGGTCAACGTAGGTGTGGTTTATACGGTCGTTCCGGCGGTGCGCCTGCTCGCTGGCTGGCTGCACTCGCAGGACAACACGGGCACGGTTGACAACGCCCAGGCTCAAGCAGGCCTCCCGGCCACCGCGAACGTGAGCCCGAACCGTATCGACGACAACTTCTACCTCGGCACGACCTGGCAAGCCACTGCACCGCTCCTGGTTACCGCTGTCGGCTACTACGGCGAAGCGCGTAATGCGGCATTGCTCAACGGTGGGCTCGGTAATGGCAAGAACTATTCGGCCACGGTGCTGGCTGAGTACTCGCTGTCCAAGCGCACTGAAGTCTATGGCACGGTTGACTATACGCACGGTACGGGCGCATACACCATCGACTATCCGGGTCGCAACAACCAGACCGGCGTCGCTGTCGGCCTGCGCAACATCTTCTGATGTTCTGCCCGGCCACGTGCCGGGACCGCTGATACAGCACGGAACCGCATGCGTGAAAGCGCATGCGGTTTTTTTGTCTTCAGCGGCAACACAGATTCGCGAAGGCCTGGTGCCGCGAACGTGCCTGGCGTCGGGACTCCGCTGCCCGTAACGCCTTGAGCGCTACTGCTGCGCGGCCGCAGGACGCTGCGCGGTCATCCAGCCGTCGATATCATCGAGCACCCGCTTCTCAATACCGAAAAAACCATGCGGTGAACGCCCGCCACAGTTGTCGGTGCCGTCGCTCGAATCCTCGGCGACGAACGTCATGCCGTAACGACGGGCCAATTGCTCTCCGCCTGAAAATAGCGCAACCGGGCATCGGTCATTGCGATTCGACACGACCAATACCTTCTTCGGATCGGCGTTGCCAAAGCTGAGCACTGATATGCCCGGCTGACTTCTGCTCGCGATAGTGACTGGAGAAGTGAGCACATAGAGATCGGCCAGTCCCGCGTCGTTGGCGAGAACGCTGCCGACTGTCACCGTTCCACGGCTCGTTCCGGTCAACACCACCAGGGCCCGCGGAAAGCGCTTGCGCAGTTCAGCAACGACAGCGCGCTGATCGGCGAGGCTGTCACCGCTCAGGCGGTATTGGTCGTCCCCACCGTCGGCGTGGTCAGAAGGCATGTCGACAAGCGCCACGGCGTAGCCCTTGTCGATCCAGTAGTGCGCCGTCCGGATCAGGAAGTTGCCCTGATAGGCGGTTGCGCCCGTCGAGTCGAGCTTGATCGCCCCACTACTCCCGCTATAAAGCGCTACGGCGAATGGCGGATTCTCAATCGGCGACTCAATGAAGATGCCCTGCGTCACGCCGGACCGCGTCGAGAGCGTCACGAGGTCGCCATGATCGAGCGGAGCCGCATAAGCGTGCGCGGCGATGAACATCGCCGCCATCGCGCGGCAGATGCGTTTCATTAGTGACGCTCCGTGAAATGGTGGGTAGCAGACATACCGCGATACCTGATGCGAACGCTGGCGAGTATTCGCACGATCCGAAGCCGGGACGGGTGAACGTATCGGAATGGTCCGTGGAATTCCGGCCCCGCGCCGACCGATATTTCAACACACATCAGTTCGCTACGCCGCGTCACTCATGTCGGATCGCCGTCGTTCCGCCGGACCGCTTCTTGTCTTTCTGAACTCGTGACCACGGAGTATTCAGATGAGCCTGCATGCAGCCCCGTCCCCGTCGACAAGTCACATCTCATCGGCTTCCAAAGTATGAATGCCGTCAATCAACTGACGACCTCGATCGTCGATCGTTTCGTCGTGGAAGACCAGAAGATCGCGCAGTGCTGCCGAAAGTGTCGCGACGGCATGCGGCGTCGAGGGTAGAAATGGCCACACATGCAGGAGATAGACGAGAGGAATGAGTTCACGGCGCTCACACCAATGATCGAAAAGCGCGATGCACAGATCATCGACTTGCCGACGCACGCGGAAGTCGACGGCAAGACAATGCGAGCTCGCGTCACCTCGGGCATATGCGAGTTCAAGGCCGTTTCGGCCGCTGGGGATGAGTTTCATTTTTCTGGCCTCAAGGCAGCTATCTGATCCACGCATGCAGGCACTCCAGGGTCGACATAGTTGCGCGTTCCGGCGGGGTGATACTCACCCGACCTTACGCCACACCAAACACGGTTAGCTCCTCGTACAAACTCTCCATCGCAGCTGCCGATTGCTCGACAAGCGACGTATTGCGTTGAATCGTTCAGTCAAGTTCGCGGTTGCGACGTCGACCTCGTCAGGCGCATCTGACTGCTTATGCGTCGCAGATCAATTCGGTCCTGTCGAAACTGCTAACCTCGACGCATGCCGCGTTGCCGGCAGCGATGCAGCCATAATCGTCGGCGACCGATGTGATCGTCGCGCCACACTTCCATTCAAGCTCATGCAGTGCACGTGGCAAATTGTCACGCATGGTGGACTCGTTTCTGCCCGGGCGGTCATCGGCGAAAACACCGCTCGCTATTTAATAGCCTATAAACGCGGACGCAGTTAAGGAAAAACTCAGACGAAAACGTTTGGCGTTTTGATCGCGTGATGTCAATCAATCGAGAGCAAGCGCTTCCCACAGCGGGAGCGCTCGTTCAATGAAGCGGCACTGCCAGCCATCGGACGATTGCTGCTGGAAGCCGCAATCCATATAGCATCAAGCACGGTGGTCGAGTGGCAGAGCCGTGAGCCGTGCTGTTCGGTCGGTTATCCGCGCGTGGCTGCCTTTACGAAGTAGCGGTGATCTAACCGCAAGGCTCCCCAAGTCGCGTCGACGTCCGAAGACGCCAGCGTCACGAGGCGTCCCCTACGACATTCTCTTGCGGTTTCGCTTCACCGCGCGACGACACTTTGCAACACGCGAAGCCACCATCAAGAATGCGGCTGGAATAAAGCGGCTCCTGTCGCCAAACGCGCACGACTCAATTTCACCTCAGCGGTATTGCTCCCGTGTTCGCGCGACACAGCGCTTGCGAGTGACGGCTGTGCCCTGCTCGTACGCGAATCCATCGCGTTCTGTGCGATGACCTTCGCGATCTCGGCGTCGGCCTGCTCACCGTATTGGGCAAAGACGTCCGTGCGATAGCTCGTGTTGGTCGCCGCGCCGAGTTGGGTGCCCGAATCGTCGTGCGTATTGACGTCCACCAGCATCGACAGCCCGATACGCAGCGGATGCGCTTCCAGTTCGCGCGGATCGAGCTGGATGCGAACCGGCAGGCGCTGAACGATCTTGATCCAGTTGCCCGTTGCGTTCTGCGCCGGAAGCGTCGCGAATGCGCTACCCGTGCCAGCCGAAAAACCCTCGATCCGCCCGTGATACTTGATCGCCGAACCGTACACGTCTGCGGTCAGCGTAACCGGCTGGCCAATTCGCATATGCCTGAGCTGCACTTCCTTGAAGTTCGCGTCGACCCACACGCCGTCGAGCGGGACGATCGCCATCAGTGGCGTGCCCGGTGCCACGCGCTGGCCGACCTGAACCGAGCGCTGCGCAACATAGCCTGTCACCGGTGCGGGCAAGGTGTCGCGCGCGTATGCAAGATAGGCGTCCCGCACTTTCGATGCCGCAGCTTGCACGTCGGGATGGTATTCGACCGTTGTGCGGTCAGTCAGTGCGTGATTCGCTTCGGCCTGCTGACGAGCTGCATCGAGTGCGGCCTGCGCGGCATTCACCGCTTCACGTGCATGAGCGATGTCTTCGGCGGAAACGGCGCCCGTATCCGCGACGGCCTGGCGGCGGCGCAGATCGTCGTTGGCGCGGGCCAGATCCGACTCGCGTTGCGCCACATTCGCCGCATAGAAGTCGTTGTTCACATACAGGCTGCTCACGCGACGCACCGTCTGTCCCAGCGCCGCTTCGGCACTCGCCAGCGCGATTTTTGCGTCCGCCGGGTCGAGCGTGACGACCGCGTCGCCTGCCTTCACGATCTGCGTGTCGTCGGTGTTGACGGCGACCACCGTACCGGTGACCTGAGGCGTCAGTTGCACGAGATTGCCGCTCACGTAGGCGTCATCGGTCGACTCGTAATAGCGGCCAAACGTGTAGTAGTAAGCGCCATAGGCAGCACCCGCCAGCACGACTGCCGCTGCGAGCAGCGCAAGCAGGCGCTTGCGGCGGCCCTGTTGCGTCGGCCCCGCTACGTTGCCGGAGTCGGAGCCGGACACGGTGGCTTGCGCGCCGTTCGTCCGTTCGCTGGTTGGCCCTGCCTTTTCGCGGTCGGGCACGCTGGTTTCGCTCATTTCATATCTCCTGACGGGTTGGCAAGCGCGCCGTTCAACGCCCGGCGACGACGGGGTTAGCTAACGCGGCGGCATCCGCGCGGCGTGTTTCATCTGCCGACGTGTCGACATACCCGCCGCCAAGTGCAGACGCGAGCGCTATCTGCTGGTCGCGACGGTTCATCTTCAAATTGGCGACGGCTTGATCGGCGTTCAGGGCCGTGACATCGGCATTGAGCACGGTCAGCTGGTTGGTGAGGCCTGCCTTGAACTGCGTGATCGCGAGCTGGTCGGCGTCCTGCGCAGCTCGCTGCGCGGTCTGTGCATCGACGAGTTCGGCGTCGCTCGAGCGGATCTGTGCGAGTTGCATGGCAACGTCGCTCAAAGCGGTAATGAGCGTCTGGTTGTAGACGGCAACGGCATAGTCGAACTCCGCGTAGCGGCCCTTCAATTGCGCGCGAAGCTCGCCTGCGTCGAAGATCGGCAGGTGGATCGCCGGCCCCGCCGAAGCCGTCCGGCTCGCCGCGGTGAGAAAACGGCCGAAACCGAACGCATCGAGGCCGATCGCCGCACTCAGGTTGATGTCCGGGTAGAACTCGGCCTTCGCCTCTTTCACCTCGTGGGTCATCGCATCGACACGCCAACGCGCAGCGACGATGTCGGGACGGCGGCCCACCAGGTCGGCCGGCAGGTTATCCGGCAAACGCACTTCATCGCCGACGCCGAGCATCGGCCGCTCGATCGAAAGCCCACGATCGGGGCCCGCGCCGAGGAGCGCGGCCAGTTGATATCGCGCGGTCAGAATGCTGCCGTCGATAGCGGTGACATTGGCGCGGCTCGTGGCGAGATTCGCCTGCGCGGTTTTGCGTTCCACCTCGGTATCGAGTCCGGTAGCGATGCGGCCGACGGTGATGCGATCGATCTGCTCGCGGCGAGCGACCTCCTCCTGCGCAATATCGTGCAGGACGTAGAGGCGGGCCAGTTGGTTATAGGTACGCGCGATCGCGGTGCTCAGTGTCAGTTTGACGAATTCCTCGTCGGCCTGACTTGCCTGCGTCTGCGACACAGCCGCCTTTAGCGCTTCGCGGTTCTTGCCCCACAGGTCGAGGTCATATGAAGCGCTAAGCAGTCCCTTGTTCTCGGTCTGCCATGTGCCAGCGAACGGCGGCGGAATGAGCGCCGTACTGCTGTACTGCTGGCGCGTCAGCGAATAGTTCGCGTCCACGCGAGGCAGCGTGCCGGCCTTTGCCGCTTCACTATAGGCCTGCGCCTGTGCCACCCGCGCATGTGCCTCGTCGATCGTCGGGCTGCCCTGCAACGCTTCGCCGATCAGGGCCTTCAGTTGGGGATCGCCAAACTGGTCGGCCCAGTTGGACGCCGGCCAGTGACCTTGCTCCGGCGGCAGACTTTGAACCGTCTCGAACTGCTGTGGCTTCGCGACTTGTTTGTCGCTATGGATGCCCGCATAGTTCACGCATGCCGACAGCATCGCCGCGAAGATCGTGGATACACCCAGCCTCAATGCGCGGCGGCGAATGCTGGATTCAATCATCTGCTGTTTCATTTTCTGACATGTCAGATTAATGGTTAAAAAAAACGGCGCTAGTCCACACCATTCAGTCACCGTTGAACTTGCCGAGCAGACGGCACAACTCCACGAACTCGGCCTTCGTAAATTTGCGAAGCCGGTCGTTCAGTACCTGCGGCGCAATCTCCGGAATCAGCGCGGTCACTTCCTCGCCCTTTTTCGTCAGAGTGAGATTGACGACGCGGCGGTCGTCCGCGTTACGCGAACGTTCCAGCAACCCCTTCCCTGCTTCCAGCTTGTCCAGCGTCCGCGTCATCAGGCCGGTATCGATCCCTAGCAGCTTCGACAGCTCGAACGGGGTATCGGCCAGGCCGCTCTGTATCGACATCAGGATGCCCATCTGCTGGCTGGTGACGTCGAGATCCTTGAGTGCCGTATCCATTTCCGCGACGATCAGATTGCGTGCCTTGGTCAGCAAGAATCCAATGCTCCCGGTGACGGTGAAGTTTCTGGTCGAATAATGGTCCATCGCGCAATCCCTCCAAGTGAAATCCACGATATCTGCAAAGTCAGAAACTGTCAAGTTTTTCGTGGGTCTTAACTGCCGCTCATTGCTTCGAGCCTGCCTCGGGCAGGTCAGTGCCCGCCCGCACCCGCCGCGCCCGCGTCGGCTCCCTTGACCGGTCTCGTCACCCAGATCAGAGGGATGATGACGATAAAGATCACGGCAGATACCCAGAAGATGTCGTTCAGGCCCAGCATGGTGGCTTGCGCATTGAGCGACGCTTCGAAGAAAGCTGTTGCCTTGGGTGTACCGGCATCGAGCGTCGTCTGCAAATGGGTGATGCCTGCGACGAAGGCCGGATTTTCGGCGCTCGTGCGCTCGATCAGCCGCGCGTGATGGAGGATGGCCCGGTCGCTCCAGCCGTTGCTCAGCAGCGATGTGCCGACAGCCCCCGCGAAAATGCGCACGAAATTGGACAGGCCGGCCGCCGCTGGAATCTTTTCGGCCGGCAGCCCCGACAAAATGATGGCCGTAAGCGGCGTGAAGAAGAGCGCGGTGGGAATCCCTTGAAGCAGTGTGGGAAGCACGATCGTATAGGCGTCGACGCCTGTCGTGTAGTGCGAGCGCATGAAGAACACGCCCGCAAATCCAAGGAATGCCAGCGTGGCAAGCACCCGCGTATCGGATTTCGGCATGATCTTGCCCAACACCGGCGCGAGGATCACTGCGAAAATCCCGAGCGGCGCCGTCACGAGGCCTGCATCGACCGCACGATAGCCGAGAAACCCCTGGATCCATTGCGGCAGGAGCACGAGATTCGCGAAGAAGATCGCGTAGGCGACTGAAATCGCCACTGTGCCGCCAGCGAAGTTTCGTCCGGCAAGAAGTCGCAGGTTGACGATCGGTTTTTCCTCGGTGAACTCCCAGACGAGGAAAAAAAGGAAGCTGACCGCGGCCACGATAGTCAACACCCAGATCACGGGCGAATTGAACCAGTCGAGGTCCCTGCCCTTGTCGAGCATGATCTGCAGTGACGCCACCCACGCTATCAGCGACAGCAACCCGATCTTGTCGATCGGAAGCTTGCGCGCGGGCGTTTCGCGGTCGCGGTAGATCGCCCAGATTGCCCCGGCGGCGAAGAGGCCGACCGGCACGTTGATGTAGAAAATCCAGGACCAGCTGTAGCTGTCGGTGATCCAGCCGCCCAGCGCCGGACCTGCGATTGGCCCGACCGTCGCTGTCATCGCCCACAGCGCGAGCGCACTCGAACTCTTTTCCTTCGGAAACGATGCCAGCAACAACGCCTGCGACAACGGCACCAGCGGCCCCGCCACCGCGCCTTGCACGATCCGGGCGATGAGCAGTACCTGCAAGTTGGGGGCGAGTCCACATGCCGCCGACGACAGCACGAACAGCAGAATCGCCCAGACGAACAGTTTCACCTGCCCCACCCGCTGCGTTAGCCAACCGGTCAGCGGGATCGACACCGCGTTCGCCGCGGCGAACAGCGTGATGACCCAGGTCCCTTCGTCGATCGATACACCCAGGTTACCAGAGAGCGTCGGAATCGCGACGTTAGCAATGGACGAATCCAGCACATTCATGAAGGTGGCGAGCGCCACTGCGAACGTGCCGAGGACAAATCGGGCGCCGGTCAAGGGCATCGGCGCGTTCGCATCGGTCGACGGATTCATGTTGCGTCCTTAGTCTGGAATCGAAGCACCGGCCGGTAGCCGGCAATTATCTGACGTGTCAGATATATGAATAAAAAATGACGCTCGAGCCCGGCCGAACATGTGGCTGATCGAGCAAACACATAAACTGACCTGGAATATATTTGACTTTGCAGATTTATGCAAGATCGTCGTCGCGCGCGTCGAGTGCGCCGGTATCGCACGGCGTTTCTTCATACGTTAGCGTTGCGGAAAAATCGATGAATGATGAAATGCGTCGTTAATTTCGGATGTCCTGCATTTCATGCGGGCTCGTCCAGCCCGATCCCGCGCGCCATCCCGGAGGCCGCGAACACCATCACAATGAGCAACACGGTCTGCCACGCTCCGATGCGCGCGTACTTCGGGGCCCCGGTCAGATCAGGAACGTCGCCGCGCCGCACAGCGAGCCGCCAGCGCAGCAGCGCCATCATCGGCGCGATTTCCAGCAGCAGGATCAACACGAACGCGGCCATCTTCACGTGAAAGAACGGCTCGTGAAAGTAGTACGACGCGCCCTTCTCGAAGCCGCCGAACGCGCGCATCACCCCTGTCACGATCAGCACGAGCGCCGAGAGACCCCAGCCATTGTCTGCGCTGAAGATGACGGGAAGGTCTTCGGTGGATGTGCAGCGGCGCAGGCCGCGCGAGCGTCGCAGAATCGATGCGAGCGCAAAACCGAACGCGAGCAGGTGAACGGAGGCAAGCAACCAGCTGGAAACCATCGCGACTCCTTCGGTTGAGCGACGGGATCGGCCAGGCGTCGCGTGACGAACCACGCGACGACCGGTCACTACGCGATCAGGCCTGCTTGAGCGCAGCGTCGAGTGCGCGAGCGGCCACGCGATCACGGTCGGTAGCGAGCCGGACGCTGAACACCGTGTGTCGGTTATGGCCCGCCGCCGCGGGTGAATCCCAAAGCAAGTCGATCTTCGTCCACCGCCGGGCGACACCCTTCTCCGACTTCCAGGCCGCTGCGCCAGCAGAACGTGCCGATCCCTCGACCGGCGACCGCCCGGCGCTGTCGGTACCTGCACCGATGTCAGTCTGTAGCGGCGGCGGCAGGAGCGCCGGCGCAACCGCAACGGGCTGCGCGTCCTGCGGCCAACGCACGGACAGTTCGCGCGCATCGTACTGGCCGACCTTACGGCTTTCCAGCCAGACAATGGTAGTGCGCGTGGCCGAATCGAGCGAAACCGCATAGCGGCCGATCGCAAAACGCCGGGCGGCGATGTTGGTCCGCCAGAGGGCACGCGGACGGCAAATCCAGACGACAGCGGCGTACAGCGCAGGCGCGACGACGAGCCATCCGTTGGTCGCCACGATGGTGTGGACTGCCCGCCGCCAGCCCGCGGACCAGACGAACGCCCCGACCGACCACAGCGCGAACAGGCAGCCGAGCACGCCGAAAAAGCGCAGCGCCTGGCGCAGCCACTGCGGCAACGGATGGAACGGCCGCTCCACGCGCGCCCGGGCACCCGGCAGGACAATCAGCAGAAACAGGAAGACGAGATTGATGCACGCCCAGGGCGACGAAGCCATGCCGGTGAGCGCGGAGACGAAGTTCATCTCCGCCATCGAATAGAGCCACCGCGCAAGGAGCACCAGACCGATCGCGCGCAGGGCGAACATCGTCCCGGCGCCGGGTACGGCGGCCGTGGGCGTCGGTCGGGTTCTTGCCAAGGCTCTTCTCCTCACGTCATGGACGCCGCCGGATTTGCGGCACGGCCATTATAGGGACATTGCCGCCCGCCCTCATGCTGATCGGCAAGGCGCTCGCACAAAAGACAACGCCCCGGTGCGCAGGCACCGGGGCGTTGCAGGGAAACAGAGCGGGCAGCCTGTGGCGCCCTACGTCAGACGGACTTAGCCGGCCGCAACTTCGCGCAGCACGGTGCGGCGCTTCTGACGCAGCAGTTCCTCATAGACCGAAACGTAGTTCGTCGCCATCACCTTCGACGTGAAGCGCGCTTCGAACGCTGCGCGGACCTTCTCGCGCGGCAGCGACGACAGACGCTTGAGCGCGGCGACCGCGCTGATTTCGTCTTCGACGACGAAGCCCGACACGCCATTTTCGATGACTTCCGGCACCGAGCCGCGGTTGAACGCGATAACCGGCGTGCCGCAGGCCATCGCCTCGATCATGACGAGGCCGAACGGCTCCGGCCAGTCGATCGGGAACACCAGCGCGTGCGCGTTGCCGAGGAATTCGGCCTTCTCGCTTTCGCCGATTTCGCCGATGTACTCGACGTGCGGCAGCGCCATCAGCGGACGGATGACTTCTTCGTAATAGGCGCGGTCAGCCTTGTCGATCTTGGCCGCGACCTTGAGCTTCATGCCAGCCTGACCAGCGATGCGGATCGCCTTGTCGAGGCCCTTCTCCGGCGAAACACGGCCGAGGAATGCGAGGTACTCGGGCTTGACGTTCGGAATCGGCTTGAGCACGTTTTCCGGCAGACCGTGGTAGACGGTCCTCTGCCAGTTGGCCTGCTGGAGCGGGAGGCGCTGGTTGTCCGAGATCGAGACGACCGGCACGTCGCTGAACGCGTTGAAGATCGGCTGCAGTTCCGGCAGGTCGAGACGGCCGTGCATCGTCGTGACGAACGGCACTTCCTGACGCTGGAACAGCGAGAACGGGTAGTAGTCGATGTGGAAGTGCAGCACGTCGAATTCGTCCGCGCGGCGGCGAACTTCTTCGAGCAGCAGCATGTGCGGAGCCATCACATCGCGGATCGTCGGGTCGAGACGCAGGGCCTGCGGCCAGAACGCTTCGAGCTTCGCCGAGGTAACCGAATCGCCGCTCGCGAACAGCGTGACATCGTGGCCCTGCGCGACCAGCGCTTCGGTCAGGTTGGAGACCACCCGTTCCGTGCCGCCGTACAGCTTGGGAGGAACCGCCTCGTGCAAGGGAGCGATTTGAGCGATTCGCATAGTGGTGAACTCCTTCCTCGTAATAAATCGGGCAAAGTACTGCAGGTTTGACAATCGACCCTCACCGGCGCCGGCACCCTTGCCGTTCGCCACCAGAGGCTCTGTTACCGCTAATCACGCCGGCTTTGCCGACGCGCTGGCCGTCGCTGGGTCAGATTGACGAAACGGCACAAGCGAGTAAACGCGCAGGGTTCGCGGTCGTTGACACAAAGCTGTCAGACTCCCTACGCTTTCCGAGACGGCATTATCCGGGCTCGCACCCGCAGCCGATCAGAACATTTCAAATACTTTACGTTGTTACAAGCCGGTAACACTCAGCAACCCCCTGTTTTAAAACACAGTTTTAAAACAGGGGATCGAACACGGTTCCGGCAGCCCGACAGCGGCACGTCAAATGCGCGCGCGGCCGTCGCTCCAATCACCCCGGCGGCAGCCATGCGCGAAACCGCAGTGAATGGAACCCGTAATTGTATCTCTAAAACAGCCGCCTGATCGCGTTTACCCTTGGCTGCAACAGCCTGTCGGCAATGCGTATCTCGAGCGGCGGTGTCGCGATATGATGCGCGTCCCATGGCCCTGGGCGATGCGCCATACGCAAGGGGTGTTTACAATGCGTGATAGTTCGCCTTTGTTGGCGTTTGCTCGCCTGCCCTCTACTTTTTTCACCCTGGACGGATTCACTCCGTCAGACCGACCGCAGATCAATTGGAACATCTGACCATCGCCCAGCGTAACGCCCACAACGCAAAGCTCGCGAGCTATGCGCGGCGGCCGCTCGCGTTCTTGTTTAGTTACATCCGGCGCCACCCGCTCGCCCATGCCATCGTGCTCGCGAGCGTGTTCGCGGCCGTCGGCTGCGCGCTCGCGTCGCAGTACGCCATCAAGCACCTGATCGACGTGCTCGGCGCGGGACGCCACCACCCCGGGCCGCTGTGGAGCGCGTTCGCGCTCCTCGTCGGCCTGATCGCCGCCGACAACCTTCTCTGGCGGGTGGGCGGCTGGTTCGCTGCGCACACGTTCGTGACCGTGACCGGCGACCTGCGGCGCGACCTGTTCCAGTACCTGAGCGGCCACTCGCCCACCTACTACGCGGAAAAACAGCCGGGCACGCTCGCCAGCCGCATCACCGCGACCTCGAACGCCGTCTACACCGCCGAGAACACCACGGCCTGGAACGTGCTGCCGCCATGCATCGCCGTGGCGGGCGCGATCGTCATGATCATCACAGTGAACCCGATGATGGCGGCCGGCCTCCTGCTCTGTTCGGCGATCCTCTCGGTGATCCTCTTCAAGCTTGCCGGGCGCGGCTCGTCGCGCCACCACACGTTCGCGTCGAGGGCCGCTTCCGTCGACGGCGAACTGGTCGACGTGATCGGCAACATGGCGCTGGTGCGCGCGTTCGGCATGACCTTCCGGGAGCAAAAACGCTTTCGCGCGACCGTGCAGGCAGAGATGGACGCCCGCCGCGACAGCCTGCTCTACCTCGAAAAGCTGCGTCTCCTGCACGCCGTGATTACCGCGATGCTTTCGGCGGGGCTGCTCGGCTGGGCGCTCTGGCTCTGGGACCAGGGCCGCGCCACCTCGGGCGACATCGTGCTCGTCAGCTCGCTCGGCTTCACGATCCTGCACGGCACGCGCGACCTCGCTGTCGCGCTCGTGGACGTCACGCAGCACGTCGCGCGCCTCGCGGAAGCCGTCCAGACGCTGCTCGAGCCGCACGGAATGCCCGACCGCGACGACGCCAGCCGGCTCGTCGCCCAGGGAGGCCGCGTCGACTTCGAGGGCGTGACCTTCGCCTATCCGCACCGCAAGGCGATCCTCGACCATTTCGACCTCCGTATCGAAGCCGGCCAGCGCGTGGGTCTGATCGGCAAATCGGGCGCGGGCAAGACCACGGTCCTCGCGTTGCTGCAACGTTTCTACGAGACCCAGGGCGGCGCGATCAAGATCGACGGCCAGAATATCGCGACGGTCACGCAGGAGAGCCTGCGTAACGCGATTGCCCTCGTGCCGCAGGACATCTCGCTCCTGCACCGTTCGATCTACGAGAACATCGCCTACGGCCGCCCCGACGCGACCCGCGAGGAAGTGCTCGCCGCCGCCCGCGAGGCGCGCTGCGCCGACTTCATCGAAGCGATGCCGGAAGCCTATGACACGATCGTCGGCGACCGCGGCGTGAAGCTCTCCGGCGGCCAGCGCCAGCGCATCGCGATCGCGCGCGCGATCCTGAAGAACGCGCCGATCCTGCTGCTCGACGAAGCGACCTCGGCACTCGATAGCGCCTCCGAAGAAGCGATCCAGCTCGCGCTCGACCGGCTGATGGTCGGCCGCACCGTGATCGCCATCGCGCACCGGCTCTCCACGCTGCAGAATTTCGACCGCATCATCGTGATGAGCGCGGGCAAGGTGATCGACGACGGCACGCCGGAAGAACTGCGCGAGCGTGCGGGGCTCTACCGCGAACTGCTCGCGAAGCAGTACGGCAAGCATTCCACGCTGCATCTGGGCAGCAAGAAGGCCGACGAGAAACACGTCGCCTGACGCGAGCGCCGCGACGGCGCATCAAGCGAAAGGCAACAAAAAAGCCGCTTCGACCGAAGCGGCTTTTTTTTGCGCGAGCCGGCTGGCCGCGCCTTCGGCGAACGCTCAGCCCTGCTGCCCCTGCGCCTCGCCGTGCGCCGTCTTCGCGAACGGCAGCGCGACGCCGCGCCGCGCGACCATCTGCGTCAAGTCGCGCATGAAGCGGTCGCGCCAGACCGACACGTTATTCTCGCGAAGCTGACCCATCATGTCGCGATAACGCGCCTCGCGCTCCGCGAGCGGCATCGCGAGCGCCGTGGCGAGCGCGTCGGCCATGCCGTCGATGTCGAGCGGATTGACGATCAGCGCGCCAGTCAGTTCCTGCGCGGCGCCCGCGAAACGCGACAGAACGAGCACACCCGGGTTTTCGGGGTCCTGCGCCGATACGTACTCCTTGGCAACGAGGTTCATGCCGTCACGCAGCGGCGTCACGTAACCGACGTGCGATGCGCGGAATAGCGCCGCCAGGACCGCGCGCTCGTACTGGCGATGGATATACAGAATCGGCGTCCAGTCGAGTTCGGCGAAACGGCCGTTGATGCGCCCCGATTCCGATTCCAGACGCAACCGGATGTCCTGGTATGCATGCAGATCGGCGCGCGTGGGCGGTGCGATCTGCACGAACGAGACATTGTTGCGCGCTGTCGAATGGTGGTCGAGCAGTCGCTCGAACGCGCGAAAGCGCTCGACAAGCCCCTTCGAATAATCGAGCCGGTCGACGCTCATGATGACCTTGCGGCCGTGCAGCGTCTCCTTGAGCGTGCGCACGGCCTTGCCGCGTTCGCCCGCCTTCGCGAGTTCGGCGACTTCGTCGGGATAGACGCCGATCGGATAATCGCCCGCGAACAGGGTCTGCCCGAACGCCTCGATGCGCGTCAAGCCGTCCGGCTGGTGCGCCACCGCCCCGCTCGCCTCGTTGACAATGTAGTCGCAGAATGCGCGCAGGTCGGGCTTCGTCTGGAAGCCGAGCAGATCGAACGAGCACAGCGCCTGAACCAGTTCGCGATGCGGCGGTACCGCGAGCAGCACCTGCGAAGCCGGAAACGGAATATGCAGGAAGAAGCCGATGCGGTTCTTCACGCCCGCCGCGCGCAACGCCTGCGCAAACGGGATCAGATGGTAGTCGTGAACCCAGATGACGTCGTCATCGCGCAAGAGCGGCACGAGCTGCTGCGCGAGCCACGTATTCACGCGGCAGTAGCCTTCGAAGTCGTGACGGTCGTACTGGACGAGATCGGCGCGATAGTGGAATGCGGGCCACAGCGTCGCGTTCGAGAAGCCGCGATAGTACTGGTCGTAGTCGCGGCGCAAAAGGCCGATCGTGGCGAACGTGACCGGGCCGTGTTCCTCGAGCTTGATCTGCGGCTGCCCCGACGTGAGGATGTCGCCGCTCCAGCCGAACCACATGCCGCCCGTCTCTTTCAGCGCATCATAGACGCCCACCGCGAGGCCGCCCGCAGCCGGGAGGCCTTCGGAGATCGGCGCAACCCGGTTCGACACGATAATCAATCGGCTCATGAGGTGCGGGGTCCGTTCAGGAATAAGTGGGTGAGCGCCGCGATTGCGTGAACTGGCGGCGCGATTGCCATCAGGCGGGGGCTCACGCTTCGCGCATCGCTGCAACGAGCGATGCGAGCCAGCCGAGCAGCGCATCGACCGAATCGACGCGCGTCTGCGCTATCGTATCGCCGCCGCCCACCTTGATCGAAAGCCCGCGCTGCGCGTTGACGACCGCGAAGCCCTTCTCGTCGGTCAGATCGTCGCCGGCGAATACCGGACGGCGGCCCGCGAACGGCAGCTCGTCGAGAAAGGCGCGCAGCGCACGGCCCTTGTCGACATCCTTCGGCTTGATTTCGTAGACCATCTTGCCGGGCTGCAACACGTAGGCATCCGCGAATTCGCCCGCGAGACGCGTGGTCACTTCGCGCGCGGCACCCTCGAAATCGGGCGCATTGCGGTAATGCAGCGCCACGGCTGCCCCCTTGATCTCAAGCAGCATGCCCGGATGCAAGCGCACTACTTCCGCGAGCACCTGCTCCATGTGCAGGAGCCGCTGATCGTTGAAACCCACGCGCTGTGTGTCGCCATTGGCGTCGCGCCGCTCGGCGCCGTGCAGGCCTGCCACTGGCAGATCCGGCATGCCGAGGAACGCGTCGATGCTGTCGATGCCGCGCCCCGAAAGGATCGCGACTGCGCCGTGCGTCACGCGTCGCAGCTCGGTGAGTAACGCGAGCATGTCGGGACGCACCAGCACGCCATCGGGCGTCGGTGCGAGATCGACGAGCGTGCCGTCGAAATCGAAGAAGAAAGCCGTCTGATCAGGCGGCAATACAGCCGGTAGTGCTTGCATTCCGTGTTTTTCGCCCATCGGCGCTTGCCGGATAAGGTTCCGGCGGCGCATTGCGCCGGCGGAGAAAGTGTGCGCATCTTACCGCGCCTTCACCGGATTTTCGAGACCGTAAGGTTCGAACCCCAGCTTTCGCCGCGTCGCAGCCGGCGATGTAACTCCCGTCGACGACGCATCCGGCCTCACACGGCAGTCCGGCTCCAATTTTGCTAAAGTCGCAGCGGCCTGCCGCGCGCCGCCGCTCAAGGCGATCTCGCGCCGCCATTCGCCTGGTCACGCTTTCGTCGACTGTAGTCGGCCGTACAACGCCGCCGGTCCGGTTTCACGTCTCACCCGTAACAGGAAAAATGATGAAGAAGAAACTGCACTCCCTCACCGCCACGCTGGTCTGCTCGCTGTCCTTCGCTTGCGCAACGTTCGTGCCGACTGCGCAGGCCGCCGACGCGGCGATCAGCACCCAGAACGCGTGGGTGCGCTGGCTGCCCAACAACCTGCCCGCGGGAGGCTACGTCACGCTCAAGAACGAGGGCGACCGGAACGTCGATCTCGTCGACGTTTCAAGCGACGACTACGGCAGCGTGATGATGCATCAGACCGTCTCGAACGGCTCGACGCAGAAGATGGTGATGGTGGACAAGGTGACGGTGCCGGCGCACGGGTCCGTGTCGTTCGCACCGGGCGGCTATCACCTGATGCTTGAGGAAGCGAAGCACAAGATCGCGCCGGGTGACACGGTACACGTCAAGCTGCACCTCTCGGACGGAGAAACGCTCGATACGCCCTTCACGGTGAAATCGCCCGCACAGAAGTAACGCGGGAAAGCAACCTGCAATAGAGCGGCGCGCCTGCCGGACCGCGTGCCGCATCGGACGCCGCGCGCCTATGTCTTCCGGTGTGGGTTCTTCATGCGTCACGCGGCACGTGAACCCGGAACGCTCTTCATCGCGACGGCGTCCTGGGGCACGGTGCTTATTCCGAACGCATCCAGATGTGCGGGATGCCGTCTTCGTCGTGAATATCGGAGACCGGCTCGAAGCCGAACGCCCCGTAGAATTTCTGCAAATGGGCCTGCGCGTGCAGACGCATTGGCACGTGTGGCCATTGCTGACCGATCAGGCGTATCACCCGTTCGAGCAGCGCATTGCCGAGCTTGATGCCGCGATAACCCGCCGTCGTCAGCACCCGGCCGATACGCACGTCGGGGTCGCTCGAATCGGGTAGCAATACGCGCAGATAGCCCGCAATCGCAGGACGCTCCCCCGCCGTATCCCAGGCGAAAAGGTGCCAGGCGGCGGCATCGAGGCCGTCGATGTCGCCGTAGACGCAGTTCTGCTCGACAACGAAAACCTCCGAGCGCACCTTGAGCATCTCGTAGACCTCACGGGTTTCGAGCGCGTCGAACGCCTTCCAGCGCCAGTCGAACTGCGGGAGCGGCAATGCGGGGGACTGCGTAGTCATCGTTGATTTCCGGCAAGTGTCGTGTCAATCCACGATTATGCCGTGCCACCTGAACGCCCCACAACGCGCCACCTGGCTCGCAGCGTGTGGGTCGGGCGCACATGCGCCATTACTGGAATGGCGCATGGTGCCAATCGATAAAGCGGCGAACTGACGATCCGATCAACCGCCGCTGCAACCGCAGCCCGAGCCCGCGCCGCCACCACAGCCACCGGTCTCGCGCTCCTGCGGTGCCGAGCCATCGGCGGCAGGCGCAACCAGGAAGTCGATCACGACCTGCGCGGGTTGACGTTCCACGTAGTGAATTTCGACCTGGTCGCCGTAGCGCGACTGGATCTGATGCAAGAGCGGAAGCGGATCGTGATCGTTCACGAAACGCATCGCTTCGCCACGATCAAGCGACTCCAGTGCGCCGAAAATCGCGGCGTGGCGAAAACGCTTGGAGATGCCGCGTGCATCGAAAACAAATGCGTTGCGATTAATGGCTTCGGTCATGTGAGGCTCCATCTAAAAGTTCAAGCAAGTCCACGTCGTAACGTTAGACAGTCAGGGTGGCGTTGTTGCGCCGGTTTTGCGTGCAACTGACGAATCGGTTCGAACGCATTGTTTTATCGCCTGCCCCGGCGTGCAGACCAGACCGCCGTTAGCAGAACGAATATAAAAATCGCGAGGGCTACGGCAGCGGCTTCGCTGCCGAAACGTCTCAGGCCAAAATCGCCGTACAGAACCCCGGCCACGCGCGCCGCCACTGCGCCATGCAAGAGCACGAGCGGCACATAAAAGAGCGGACTGTACTTGACGCGCAAGCGGGTGACGGCGGGCAGGATGATCGGCGCGTGGCCGAACACCATTGAGAACACAAAGCCGAGCGTGAGTGCGTGCAGCGCCGCGTCGTGCCACGGGTGTCCTGCGACGAATGCACCGTCGAGCCCGAGCAGGCCGCTAGCGCCGAACCAGCCGTAGCCGGCCAGCAACGCAACAGCAATGAAGCGCGTTAGACCGCGCTGACGTACCGTGTAGCGCGCGATGTCGTACTTCGCAAGCCACAACGCCAGCAGCAAGTAGCTCGCCGAAAAAACACGGCTGCCAAACTCTGGCTGCCAAAGCGCGATGGCGAGTCCCGTCAGCAAGAGCGCGACGCAACCGCCGAACAGGTAGGGTGCCATGGGCCGCATGGGGCGCATGCGCATCAATTCGAGCCGTTCGGCGACGATCGTCAAAACGAGAAATGCGAGCCAGGCGGGCACCGCAGCAAACGGATCACCCGAAATGATCCAGACCAGATTGCCGAAGGTCCAGCAGGCTGCGGCAATGGCAAGCGTCATCAAATAGAGCGCGAACTGTCGGCGCATCACGAAGATGCTACCCACAAGCAGCGGGATGGACGCAACAAGCAGGACCACCTGCGCAAGCGGGACGGGAGCGCCGGCCAGCAGAAACACGCTGGCGAGCGCCGCGCCGACAGGCGCGGCAAAACACCATGTCCGACCAATCGCGACGGCACGCTCGAGACTAATGACCGCGCCGAAGAATACGGGAACCATCAGCACACCGTGCCACCCTGCTCTGGCAACGGCGTGCGCCGGCAACGCCACGCCAAAGCGGGCAAGACCGGTGCCGAGACCGCACAGCAGCGTCGCGACAATGACCGCGCCAAGCAACGCGCGGGGCGCGAGCCGCAAGGAAAATCCCCTCGCCATCGGCTCTGCCTGCCGGTTCGCAGCCTTGATGGTCGGCCGGTTCGTCACTCGTCCGACCATCCCAGCACCCGGCGAGCCGCGTCGGTCATCATCGCGGGATCCCATGGCGGCTCCCATACGAGTTTGATATTGATAGCCATGCTTGCAGGAGTGAGAGCATCGACGACCTCTCTCGCGTCGTCGAGAATCACCTCGCCCATCGGGCAGGCCGGCGATGTCGGCGCGATGTCGATTTCCAGCATCTCCGGACTCACATCGACGCGATAGACGAGACCAAGGTCAACGATGTTGACGCCGACCTCGGGATCGATCACATAGCGCAAGGCCTCGCGGATTTCACTTTCGCTCGGCAGTGCTGCATTGTCGGCCGGGGACATCATGATGCTCTCTCCTGTTCATCATCGGGGCGAGGTGCCGGCCACTACAGGCCGGCCGGCACCCTCGCGCCCACTGCTCAGACGCGTTGCGTGACGCGTTTGGCGGCTGCTTCCTGCGGTGCGGTCGGACCGCGACCGAGCAGACGCAGCGCAAACCAGCCGAGGTACAACACGCCCATGGCAAACACGATGTCGCCAGGCACGCGCACCCAGACGAGCGTCTGCATGATCGTCGAATGGATCACTTCAGGCGAACGCGCATACCAGAGGCCCTTGCTCACGCATGCCCATGCTTCGTAGATCCCCGACGGCAGGATCGAGAAGAACACCATCATGAACAGGCCGATGTTGAGCATCCAGAAGGCCGGCTTGAGCAGCGAGTCGTCCCAGGCTTCCCGTGCGGACATGCCGCGCAGGCAGAACAGCATCAGGCCGATGCCGAGCATACCGTACACACCAAAGAGTGCTGCGTGGCCGTGTGCGGGCGTGATGTTCAGGCCTTGCACGTAGTACAGCGAGATCGGCGGATTGATCGAGAAGCCGAGCAGACCTGCGCCCACCGTATTCCAGACACTGACCGCGACGAAGCAGAGAATCACCCACTTGTAGTTCTGCACCCACGGAGCAGCGTGCGAACGACGATACGTTTGCCAGCCTTCCATGCCCATGATGGCGAGCGGCACCACTTCGAATGCGGAGAACACTGCGCCGAACGCGATGATGGCCGTCGACGTACCCGTGAAGTAGAGGTGATGCAGCGTGCCGAGAATGCCACCGAACAGGAAGATGATCGTTTCCATGACAATCGCGCGGTTCGCGGTTGCGGCACGGATCAGACCCAGGCGCGAGAAGATGAGCGCGATGACAGCCGTCGCGAACACTTCAAAGAACCCTTCCACCCAGAGGTGGACAAGCCACCAACGCCAGTACTCGATCATCGAGTAGTGCGTATTCTGGCCCCACGCGAGCGAGGACGCATAGAACAAGCCGATGCAGGTTGCCGACAGGAACATCATCGTGATAATGCCGCGGCCGTTGGTCTTCGGATCCTTGAGCGCGGGCATCAACGCACGGCCGAGGAGGAATGCCCAGAACAGGAGGCCGACGAAGAGCAGCAATTGCCAGACCCGGCCCATGCTCGTGTAAGCGAGGCCTTGATTACCGAGCCAGAAGGCGAACGACGTGCCGCGATGCTGCAGCGAGCCGAGCCAGCCGCAAACGGTCGAACCCACTACGATGAAAAGCAGCGCATAGAACAGCAGGTCCACACCGAGCTTCTGCAGCTTCGGTTCGCGCCCGGAAAGAAGCGGCGCGATGTAGAGACCCGTCGCAAGCCATGCCGTGGCAATCCAGAGGACACCGAACTGGGTGTGAATCGTGCGGCTCACGACCCAGGGGAGGAATTCAGCGATGGGCATCCCGAAGACGCTGTGTCCTTCCACTGCATAGTGCGCCGTCAGCGAGCCCATGGCGACCTGCGTCAGCATCAGGCCGATCACGACGTAGAAGTACTTCTTCGTCGCGCGCATGGACGGCGTCGTCTTGACGTTGAACAGCGGATCTTCGGCCGGTGCAGCGGGGGCCTCTTCTTCGCTGTCATGGTGCGCCGCGTGGTACCAGATCAGGCCAGCGATGCCAGCGAGCAAGAGGATCACACTCGCGATCGACCACATGCCGTTGGCAACCGTCGGCGTATTGGCGACGAGCGGCTCATGCGGCCAGTTGTTCGTGTAGGTGACGTCCGTTTGCCCCGGGCGGTCGGTCGTGGCTGACCAGGACGACCAGAAGAAGAATGCTGCCAGTGCGGCCTGGTCGGCAGCTCCTGGCACGGAGCCGGCGTTCATTGCGTATTGATCGCGCAGCTTGTCGAAAGACGGGTCCGTTCCGAACAGCGATTCATAGTGCTTCGAGACATCGAGAATCGCGGCCGCACGCTGATCGGTCACCGTGATGCGCCCGCTCGTGGCGTCATACCGGTTCAAGCGCATTTCGCGCTTCAGACGCCCGTCGAGCGTGCCTTGCTCGTCCGGCGTCAGCGCTTCATACGACTTGCCGAACTGTTGTTGCGCC
This sequence comes from Paraburkholderia dinghuensis, assembly GCF_003837865.1. Classification (GTDB taxonomy): domain Bacteria; phylum Pseudomonadota; class Gammaproteobacteria; order Burkholderiales; family Burkholderiaceae; genus Paraburkholderia; species Paraburkholderia dinghuensis. The sequence continues at coordinate 43,801 of NZ_RQIS01000001.1, forward strand.
CAAAGGTTGCGCAGCGTGACGGCTTCACGATGCAGCCAGTCTGCCGACCAGTCGGGGGCGACGTAGCTGCCGTGGCCCCAGACCGTACCTACCTGCTGACCACCGGCGGCCAGCCATACCTTCTGACCGCGCTGAACCTGCTCGCCCGTGAACAGGACGCTGCCGCTATCGCTAACGACTGCGCTTGGGATAGGTGGCGCGACGAGGTAGATCTCGCGGCCAAGCCAAAGTAGAACGGCAAATGACGCGAGGCAGATAAGCCCCAGCCATTTCCATAACCTAGTTGTTGATTGCATATTCCTCTCTCCTTCTCCAGAGGGGGATGAGTTGCGGAGACAATGTCTGCGTCAGTAGCCCGTTTTCACTGCGCTTAAAGATGCATCGGTGATGCATGTTATCGGCATCATAGTTTGTGGCTAAGCGGTGTGTAAAGATGCGACTGGTCGGAGCTTGCGGCCACACAAGTTCAAAAAAAGCTAGACGAATTAACGGTTTATGACGTTTCTAGGGAGCGGCTGCGCTCTTTCCGTGCCAATTCGCCGCAGCATTTAGCACAGCGCGGCGCCTTGAAATACGTGGGCGCGTTTGCCCGGAAGGCGCAAGGGATTCCGTTCACCGATAGCCGGACTTGAGTGAGAACCGCCAGCCGCAATCGGCCAGCTTTCGGACCAGTCTCCAACGGCCGAAGCAACGCCGGCGTCGGTCCGAAGACCGCTCAGACTTAAGTCCATTCGACAGCAGCCACATTTGCATGGACTACTCAGTAATGCGCTGCAGCAATTCGAGGCCACCGCCCGGCGGATCGTTTTCGATTGCAGCGAGACTGCGTGCGAAGGAGAAAAATCCAGGCGCCAGATTTTCTTGAGATACCGGGATGGAGGATTTGCCGCCTGAATCGTGCCAGCCGATCGGACGATCGAGTCAAGACTGCGAGCGAGGGTGCTGAAGCGATGCATGGCGAAAACATGGACGTCTCCGCTTCTTCGATCCGGAGCGTGCGCGAAAACGCGTGGGTGGCAGCTTCGCTGCGGTTGGATGCGTTCCGCAGTCGCCAGCGGTCAGAGCCCTCTTCACACAATATCGAGCCTGCGTGCGGGAGCTTGTGCCGATCGCCAAAGAGCGGACCGACGGGGTTACAGGAGACGATCGTGGAGGCGGCACGCGACTTTACGGAACGCGAGGCGGCGCTTCGCTCGACGTCAGTCGCGGATGGAAAAAGAAAAAGCCACCCGAAGGTGGCTTTTTCTTTTCTTACTTGGAGGCGCGAGCCGGAGTCGAACCGGCCTACACGGCTTTGCAGGCCGCTGCATAACCGCTTTGCTATCGCGCCAGAAGCGGACTGCCGATACTGGACGCTTGCTTGCGCCCGCTACGACCGGACAGATTATTTCTTCGACGGTCCGATGTACAAACATGGTCCGCCAAACAAAAGGGGAAGCGCTGCTTCCCCGGTATAGCTGGAGCGGGAGACGAGTCTCGAACTCGCGACCTCAACCTTGGCAAGGTTGCGCTCTACCAACTGAGCTACTCCCGCGTTGCACTGCTAGATCCTGCTTTTCGGCACGGCGCTGAATACACAATCGCCAGAACCTGAATTCTGGAGCGGGAGACGAGTCTCGAACTCGCGACCTCAACCTTGGCAAGGTTGCGCTCTACCAACTGAGCTACTCCCGCATTCTGCTGTTGATCCACTACCGATCTTCAGCCATCTCCACCGCATCTTCGTGCTTGCTGCTGCTAATTTGCTGCTTCGCCAGAGTGTCGTGCAGCGGAGAAGTGAGATTATGTATAAGCCGCTGAATCGTGTCAACCCCTGCGGGTAATCTTTTTCAGGCGTGCGACTGAACGAACGTCGGGAGACACACCTAGAGACTCCCGCGCTCGCGAATCTGCGGCCATGCGAGCTTCATGTAGTACAGCATGGACCAGATCGTCAGGAACGCTGCAACGTAGATGAGCCAGGTGCCCCACACGCGCGAATCGAAAAGCGTCACGCCGCCGACCGTGAGCGGCGCATAGAAAAGCAGCATCGGAATCGCAACCATCTGGCATGCGGTCTTGAACTTGCCGAGCGAATTCACGGCGACGCTCTTCGACGCGCCGATCTGCGCCATCCATTCGCGCAGCGCCGAGATCGCGATCTCGCGGCCGACGATCACTAGCGCGATCGCTGCATCGAGCCGCCCAAGGTGCACGAGCATCAGGAGGGCAGCGGTGACCATCAGCTTGTCCGCGACGGGATCGAGGAACGCGCCAAACGACGACGTCTGGTTCCACTTGCGCGCGAGGTAGCCGTCGAACCAGTCGGTGAGCGCCGCCAGCACGAAGATCAGCATCGCCGCGATGTTCTGGTGCATCGGGCTCAGCACCGTCGGAGGCAGATAGAACACGCCAACGACGAGCGGGATCAGCACGATCCGCAGCCACGTCAGGAGAATCGGAATATTGAACGGCATCGGCGGGCGCTGTCTGTCGAGGGAGATGCAATTGTGCCGTGTCGCCGCACCTGCCACAAGCAACTGTAAGGTCGCGCCGGCTGTGCGTGTCCCGGATTCAGTGAAGTTGCTGGTATATCTGTTCGGCGAGCGCGCGCGAGATGCCCTCGACGCTCTCCAGATCCTCGACGCTCGCCGCCATCACGCCGCGCAGGCCGCCGAAGCGCGCCAGCAGGCGCTGGCGGCGCTTCGCGCCTACGCCTTCGAGTTCTTCGAGACGCGAAGTCTGGCGCGTTTTGCCGCGCTTCGCGCGCATGCCGGTGATGGCGAAACGGTGTGCCTCGTCGCGGATCTGCGCGACCAGCATCAGCGCCGCACTCTCCTTGCCGAGTTCGAGCGGCGCGCGGCCGTCGGCGAACACGAGCGTCTCAAGACCCACCTTGCGGCCCTCGCCCTTCGCCACGCCCACGAGCATCGCAGGGTCAAGACCCAGTTCCGTAAACACCTGCCGCGCGACTTCCACCTGCCCCTTGCCACCGTCGATCAGCACGATATTCGGCAGCAGGCTGCCTGCCGCGACCGCCCCTTCGGGACTCGCCGTGGAATCGGCAGGATCGGCGCCTGGCTGCGACTGCGCCTCGTCGGTCTCGTTGCTCGCGGCCTGCGCGACCATCTTCTCGTAGCGACGCGTGAGGACCTGGCGCATCGCCGCGTAATCGTCACCTGGCGTGATGCCCGTGATGTTGTAGCGACGGTACTCGCCCGACTGCATCTTGTGATGGTGAAAAACGACGCACGACGCCTGGGTCGCCTCGCCCATTGTGTGACTGATGTCGAAGCATTCAATGCGCAGTTGCGCGAGATCGTCGAGTTCAAGCGTGAGCAGTCCCGCGAGCGACCGTGTGCGTGCCTGCTGGGAACCCTGCTCCGAAAGCAGCCGGGCAAGCGCGAGCCGCGCATTCTGCTCGGCCATGGCGAGCCACGCACGCTTTTGCCCCTGCGGCTGACGCAGCAGCGTGACCTTGTGACCGGCTTGTTCGGTGAGCACGTCGACGAGTTCGCGATTCGCCAGCGGGTGGCTCACGACGAGCACCGGCGGCACGCGATGGCCAAAGTAATGCTGCGCGATAAAGGCGTCGAGCACTTCAGATTCGATGCCGACTTCGCCCTTCTTGCCACCCGCCGCTGGCGGCGTTGCCGCGTCGCCTTCGTCGTCGCTGGCTTCCCCGGCGTTTGCGTCGGAGTCGACTATTTCCGGCTCCGGCGGCAGCTCCGCTGCAATCGCGAGCGGATCGGCCACTGCGCCCGCCTCTTCGTCGTCGGAATCCTGTTGCGCCGACAGCCCCGCCGCCGCTTCTAGCGCCCTGCGCGCGAGCGACGGCAACGAGGTCAAGGCCGTCGCTGCCAGGACCGCCTCGCGGTCGACGTCTTCGGCTACGCCCCCCTCCTCGTCCGTCAACGCGCGTTCGACGTGCGCCGGAAAATACGCCTTGTCGCCGAGATGCCGACCGCCGCGCACCATCGCGAGATTCACGCAGACACGCCCGCCGAGCGCCACGACGGCGAGGATATCGACATCGCTCTCGCTGCCCGTCTCGATCGCCTGCTGATGCAGCACCGTCGCAAGCGAACTCATCTGGTTGCGCACGCCCGCCGCCTGCTCGAACTTGAGCTCGGCTGCGAACGCGTGCATCTTCGTTTCGAGCTCCTTCATCACCTCGTTCTGCCGCCCGAGCAGGAATCGCGACGCGTTGCTCACATCGCGCCCGTAGTCCTCCTCGCTGATCGCGCCGACGCACGGCGCCGTGCAGCGCCCGATCTGATGGAGCAGGCACGGCCGCGTCCGGTTGTTGAACACCGAGTCCTCGCAAGTGCGCAACTGAAAAACGCGCTGCAGGATCTGGATGCTCTCGCGCACTGCCGAGGCGCTCGGAAACGGGCCGAAGTACTGGTTGTGGCGATCGACGGCGCCGCGGTAGTACGCCATCCGAGGAAACCTGTGACCCGTGAGCTTGAGGAACGGATACGACTTGTCGTCGCGAAACAGGATGTTGTAGCGCGGCGTGAGCGCCTTGATGAGGTTGTTTTCGAGCAGCAGCGCTTCGGCCTCGGACCGTGTGACCGTGGTCTCGATACGCACGATGCGCGTCACCATCATCGCGATGCGCGGCGAAAGCTGCGTCTTCGTGAAGTAGCTCGAAACGCGCTTCTTCAGATCGCGCGCCTTGCCGACGTAGAGCACCGCGCCCTGGGCGTCGTAATAGCGATAGACGCCAGGCAGATGCGGCAGTTGCGCCAGCGCCTTCTTCGGGTCGAAAACTTCGGAGTCGGTCATCCAGTTTCGGGGTCTCGGGGGACAGGCCGCGTCGTCGGTCGCGACGCGCTCACCTATGTAACGGGTGTGTCCCGGGGATATCTTAGAATCGTCAGTTTAGATCATTCCGCTTCGGGCCGAGCCGGCTACAACAGCTGCCGTGTGGACACACCGACCACGCGCCAGATCGTCCGGCCTGCAACCGCCCGCGCACGCAAGTTATGACCGACACACCCAAGCGCACCGGATCCGGCACCGCACTGCCCGCCATCGCGTGCGACATCTTCTGCGCCGTGATCGACAACTTCGGCGACATCGGCGTGTGCTGGCGCCTCGCGCGCCAGCTTTCGCATGAGCACGGCTGGCAGGTGCGCCTGTTCGTCGACGATCTGCATGCGTTCACGAAGCTCTGCCCGTCGCTCGACGCAGCACGCGCGAAGCAGGCCGTCGAAGGCATCGTCGTCGAGCATTGGCATGAGCCCGCGCACGCGGGCGAGACACTTGAAATCGCCGACGTCGTGATTGAGGCCTTCGCGTGCGAACTTCCGCCGGTCTATGTCACGGGGATGGCCCAGCGCGGGCAGCGCCCCGTATGGCTCAACCTCGAATACCTGAGCGCCGAGGACTGGGTCGCCGATTTCCATCTGCGGCCGTCGCCGCACCCGCGCTATCCGCTCATCAAGCACTTCTTCTTTCCCGGCCTCGTGCCCGGCACGGGCGGCGTGCTCAAGGAGCGCGACCTCGATGCACAGCGCGCGACCTTCGAGCAATCGCCTGAAGCGCGCGCCGCCTGGTGGCAGCGAGCGACGGGCGGCCCGCCGCCCGCGCCGGAAGCGACCGTGATCTCGCTCTTCGCCTACGAGAACCCCGCGCTCGACAGCCTGCTCGCGCAGTGGCGCGACAATGAGTCGCCCGTGGTGGTGCTGGTGCCGCAGGGCCGCGTCTCGGGCGCCGTCGCGCGCTTTTTCGGCCTCCCAGCGTTCGACGCCGGAGCGCACGCGACGCGCGGCAATCTGCACGCGCACGGCCTCGCGTTCACGGAGCAGCGCGGCTACGACCCGCTGCTGTGGGCGAGCGGCCTGAACTTCGTGCGCGGCGAAGACTCGTTCGTGCGCGCGCAGTGGGCCGCGCGGCCGTTCGTGTGGCACATCTACCCGCAGGCCGACGACGCCCATCTGCCAAAGCTCGACGCCGCCCTCGCGCACTACGCCCGGCCGCTCTCCGCTCAAGCGCGCGCCGCGCTCGAACGCTTCTGGCACGCGTGGAACGGAAACGGCACGCCCGATTGGGCGAATTTCGCGCGACATCTGCCGGAATTCGAAGCCCGCGCGGCATCCTGGGCCACCGAACTCGCGCAAGCCGGCGACCTCGCCCAAAACCTAGCCGCGTTCACAAAAACTCAGTTAAAATAAGCGGTTATCCGACGGCAGCCGTTTCAAGCGGATTTGTGGCAGTTACGGCAGCCCGCGGGCGGGGGCGCTGCAGCATTCATGGCGGCAACGATCTCCCCCACGATGGTGAGAACACGGCCCGGAACCCGGTAGCGGTCGCAGAGTTAGTAAAGCGGCTGAAAAACGCAGTTCTACCGAGCCCTTATTCCGTGGGCAAAACCATCTGAACCCGTTTGCGACGTTTGCCGTCGAGCACACTTGAAGCTATTTAATCTGGACAGGACAGTTTTTTTATGAAGACCGCACAGGAACTCCGCACCGGCAACGTCGTGATGATCGGTAACGATGCCATGGTCGTGCAAAAGGCCGAGTACAACAAATCGGGCCGCAACGCCGCCGTCGTGAAGATGAAGTTCAAGAACCTGCTGACCGGCGCGGGCATGGAAACCGTGTACAAGGCAGACGACAAGTTCGACGTCGTCGTGCTGGACCGCAAGGAAGTGTCGTACTCGTACTTCGCTGACCCGATGTACGTGTTCATGGACGCCGACTACAACCAGTTCGAAGTCGAAGGCGAGATGATGGGCGACGCCCTGAACTACCTCCAGGACGGCATGGCTTGCGAAGTCGTGTTCTACAACGAGAAGGCAATTTCGGTCGAACTGCCGACCACGCTGGTCCGCGAGATCATCTACACGGAACCGGCCGTCAAGGGCGATACGTCGTCGGGCAAGGTCATGAAGCAGGCCAAGCTGAACACCGGCTTCGAACTGCAAGTGCCGCTCTTCTGCAACATCGGCGACAAGATCGAAATCGACACGCGCACGAACGAATATCGCAGCCGCGCGTAAGCATCGCGCACTGGCCGCCGCGCTCATGCGTGGCGGGTGAATCAGGAGAAAAGGCGCCCGCTGGGCGCTTTTTCTTTTTTTTCCGAGCGTGTATGTTTGTGAAAGACACCGGAAATCTTTACGCTGTGCGTTGGTGCGCAAACGTTTCGCATTGCTCTTCGTCGAAGCTCGACCCGTGGCACGGTTTCTGCTGCCAGAGGAAAGGCGACTAGCGATCCTGTCTCCCGTGAGGCGGGGGCTCGATGAACAATGACAACGCCGCGGGTCGATGGACGCAACTGATCGCCAAGGCCAAAGCGACATGGCGCGAGTTGACGGACAACGAGTTGATCCATGTCGCGCGATGCACCGGTCGCCTCGCCGGTTGATCGAGCCGCGTCACGGCAAGACGCGCGATTTCCAGCCCACAATCATTCGTAAAGCAGCACACGCCATGCCACACGCCCTGATTGTCGAAGACGATCCCAACAGCCTGTCCGGCCTGTCCGCGATACTGGTCGCCGACGGCTTCACGGTCGACACCGCCGCCACGCTCGCCGACGCGCGGGCCGCGCTCGCACGCTTCATCCCCGATGTGGTGCTCGTCGACCTGAATCTGCCGGACGGCGGCGGACTCGAATTGCTTCATCACCTGCCTGCCCAGCCGCCCGGCGGCGCGCTGCCCGTCATCGTGATGACCGGCAACGCGACCGTCGAAAGCGCGATCGAGGGCCTGCGCCACGGCATCTGGGACTATCTCCTCAAACCGGTCAACATTCCGCGCCTGCGCAGCCTGCTCGCGCGCATCCCGCGTCCGTATGAACTCACCGAAGAGGTCCGCACGCTGCGCGCCATGCTGCGCGAAATCGGCCGCTTCGGTCCGATGCTCGGCCGCAGCAGCGCGATTCAGCACGTCTACGACGCACTCGAACAGCTCGCGCCCACCGAATCCGCGATCCTCGTCCATGGCGAAGCCGGCACGGGTAAGGATGTGGCCGCGCATACGCTGCACCAGCTGAGCCGGCGCCGCAAGGGACCGTTCATCGTGTGGAACGCGCGCACCGCGAGCCCCGACGCCGTGAACGGCCGACCGCTAGCGAGCGTGCTGTTCGGCCACGAGCGCGGCGCGTTCAGCGGTGCGGACCAGCGCGAACCCGGGCTCGTCGATCTGGCGAGCGGCGGCACGCTCTTCATCGACGAAATCACGGACCTGCCGCACGACCAGCAGGAGATGCTGCTGCGCGCGCTCGATTCGCAGACGTTCATGCGGCCCGGCGGCAGCAACGAAGTTGGCACGGACTTCCGGTTGATCGCCGCCACACGCGCCGTGCCCCGCGATGCGGTGGCGCACGGCGCGCTCAACGAGGAACTGTGGCTGCGCCTCGATGCCGCGGCGCTCGCCCTGCCGCCGCTTCGCGAACGCGGCGACGACGCCGCACTGCTCGCCTGTGCGTGGGTCGACGAACTCAACCAGGCAGCGCATGCGCGTGGGGACGGTGGGACGCGGCTGGTTGCGCCTTCGTTTATCCGCGAATGCCTCGCCTATAACTGGCCGGGCAACGTGCGCGAATTGCGCGAACGCGTGCGTGGCGCTTTCGACGCCTCTGGAGACGTGCTCGAAACGCTCCAGGCGGAAGAAAGCGGCGGCGCGTTCCCGCGCGACGTGAGCGGCAGCCGTGTGCAGGTGACCGTAGGCACGCCGCTCGCCGATGTCGAGGAAATGCTGATTCGCGCGACGCTCGACGCCGTGGGCGGCACGCGGCATCGCGCGGCATCGCTGCTCGGCATCAGTCCGAAGACGCTCTACAACAAGCTGCAGCGCATGCGCCTGAATTGAGCGCGACACTAGCCTCACGAGCTTACGGCCTCCCCTCGGGGCGGCCGTAAGCTGTAAGCGCCCGTCGCAGTGTCAATGTCCTTATCGCTCGTCAATCCATCGCACCGCGGGCGTCTGTAAGCTGACACCTCGCCCCTTCCTGCGACATACTTGGGACATAAGACACGATGAGTGCATGCATTTTCTGCGACCGGGCAAATCTCGATCTCCTGGCGGAAAACGACCTCGCCTTTGCGATCCGGGACAAGTATCCAGTCCGCAGGCTACACGCGCTTATTCTGCCCAAGCGGCACGTCGGCGACACGTTTGACCTCACGCCTGCTGAGCAACACGCGATATTCGAGCTCGGGCGACAGGTGCGCGACGCCGTTATGGCAGAAGACCCGGGCGTCGGTGGATATAACTTCGGTTCAAACAATGCCGCCGTCGCGGGACAAAAGATATCGCACGTCCATTTCCATCTGATTCCACGTCGAGCGAATGAAGAAGCGTTGCCGGCTGCACAAGCCGATAGATAGCCCGTCACGCCGCTCCCATTTTCATCCTGCCCGGTGCCCCAAATGCCATTTCCTCCCGATGAACGTAAGGCGCTTCTTGGCGTAAAGGGTGTCGGTCCGACAGTGGTTGCAAGGCTAGAGCAGATGGGCTTCGAATCCCTGGCGCATTTGAGCAAGGCGAACGCACTGGACATCGTTGCACGCGCATCGAAAATGCTGGGCGCCACCTGCTGGAAGAACAGCCCGCAAGCCCGCGCCGCCATTCAGGGAGCCATTACGCTCGCGCAATCCCGGCATTCCGGTTAGAGACGCTCCGCCTCGCGAACCACTCAACCGCTACGTCAAGGCAGCGCGCTGCGCAACAAGGTCTGCGCGGCGAGATAGGCCGGCTCCGCGACGAGCTTGTCCCAGCGCATCGCCTTGCCGCGCGGCTGCAAGCGACGAATGCGCTTCGCCGACTCCTGCGCGGCGCGCGTCGACCTCACGATATTCAGCGCGTCCAGCACCTTCTCCGCCTCATCCGGCTGGTTGCAGATCAGCACCATGTCGCATCCCGCGTCGAGTGCGGCGCGCGCGCCTTCGGTCAGCGTCCCGCCCTGCCGCGCGGCTTCCATCGAAAGATCGTCGCTGAAGATCGCGCCCGTGAAACGCAGCTTGCCGCGCAGGATCTCCTGTACCCAGACGCGCGAGAAACCCGCTGGCTTCGAATCGACCTTCGGATAGATCACATGCCCCGGCATCGCCGCAGCAAGCGAAAGTCCGAGCCAGTCGTACGGCATCGCATCCTCGCCGAGGATCGCCTCGAGCGGCCTGTCGTCGACGGGTACCGCAACGTGCGAGTCCGCCTGCGCCCAGCCGTGCCCAGGGAAATGCTTGCCGCAATTCGCCATGCCCGCCAGCGCGAGGCCATGGTTCAGGCTCTTCGCGAGCATCGTGACCACGCGCGGATCGCGATGGAACGCACGGTCCCCCACCACGCTAGAGTGCCCATAGCCGAGGTCGAGCACGGGCGTAAACGACAGGTCGATGCCGCACGCGCGCAACTCGCTCGCGAGGATATAGCCGACCGCCGTCGCGAGCTTCGTCGCGAGCAGCACGTCCTTGTCCCACAGGTCGCCGAGGCGCCCCATCGCGGGCAGCACCGTGAATCCATCGGTGCGAAAGCGCTGCACGCGCCCGCCTTCGTGATCGACGGCAATCAGCAGGTCATCGCGCACATCGCGGATCGCGTCGGTCAGCGCGACGAGTTGCGCGCGGTTCTCGTAGTGGCGCGCGAACAGGATCACGCCGCCCGTCATCGGGTGGGCAAGGCGACGCACGTCGTCTTCGGTCAGCGTCTTGCCGACCACGTCGAGCATCACCAGTCCGGGAAGTTTCTTCATCGTTGTGTCTTCTATAAAAACGGCCCGGCGGTGAATCAACGGGCGGCGGCGCGTCCGGGCGTTTCACCCGGTTCGCAGACTTCCGCGATGACGAACGAGACGGCATAGTCGTGCTCGTCGCTGATCGTCACGCGCATCGTAATGCCACGCTCGTCGAGCCATTGAGCGAGCGGCCCCGACGCCACCATCACCGGCTTGCCGCCCGGCTCGTTGAGCGTCTGCACGGCGCGCCAGGTCATCGGCATGTGCATGCCGAGTCCGATTGCCTTCGAGAACGCCTCTTTCGCCGAAAATCGCGTGGAGAGATACGCGAGCCCACGCACCGCCGAGCGCGCCTTGCGCGCCTCGTACACGGCCAGTTCGTCCGGTCCGAGCACGCGCGATGCGAAGCGCCCGTTCGTGCGCTCCATGACCGCCGCGACGCGGCTCACCTGGACGATGTCGGTACCGATGCCGTAGATCGACATATGCCCCTCTTCAATGTGCAGCTGATTCACAATCCGCACCGCCCGTGTGGCGGACGCGGCGCGCTGCGGTGACGCTGCGATGACGCCGTGATGATTCAAGCGCAAGCACCGAGGCGCGCCGCGACCATGATCGCCTTCATCTCGCGGACCGCGTTCTCCCAGCCCGCGAAGATGGCGTGCGCAACGATTGCATGGCCGATGTTCAGCTCGTCGATGCCGTCGATCGCCGCGATCTGCTGCACGTTCGTATAGTGCAGACCGTGGCCGGCGTTGACCTTCAGCCCGAGGCCGATGCCGCAGTTCACGCCAAGCACGACGCGCTCGTATTCGCGCTCCTGCTCCCCTGCGTCATGCGCTTCGGCATAGCGTCCGGTGTGCAGTTCGATGACGGGTGCGCCGGTCTCGTGCGCTGCGCGGATCTGCGTTTCATCCGGGTCGATGAAGAGCGACACGCGCACGCCCGCGTCCGCGAGCTGGCGGCATGCGGCGGCGACGGCATCGAAATGCCCGGCGACGTCGAGACCGCCTTCGGTCGTCAGCTCCTGACGCTTCTCGGGTACGAGGCAGACATCCTGCGGCTTGATCTCGCACGCGATGTCGAGCATCTCTGCCGTCACCGCGCATTCGAGATTCATACGCGTTTTCAGAAGCGGGCGCAGCGCGCGCACGTCCGCGTCGACGATATGCCGGCGGTCCTCGCGCAGATGCAGCGTGATGACGTCGGCACCCGCCTCTTCGGCCATGAGCGCCGCGCGGATCGGATCGGGATAAGTCGTGCCGCGTGCGTTGCGCAACGTGGCGACGTGATCGATGTTCACACCGAGGTCGATCACTTGAGGCGAAGTCAGGAAGAAGCTCATAGGTTCTGCAGGTCGATCAGGATCTGGCGCGTCGCAAGCGGCGTTCCGCCAAGGTAAGTGTTCAGGAGAAAACGCATCAGCGCCTTGCTCTGCGCGACGGTCTGGGGTCGATGGTAATCGTCCTCCTCCATGTCGAGCAACGTCTGGCCCGCGAGGACGGGCCAGTGTGCCGGCCATTCATCCCGCTGGTCCACCTGGTCCGATAACTCGCGCACGCCGCGCTCGGGATCGAAAACGTAGCGTCCATCGGCGACCACGGTCTTGCGGTTCACGGTGCGATTCAACGCGAGCGCATAGCCGGTCTCGCGCAGAAGCACGCGCTCGAACGAGCGCAGCACCTGCACGGGCGGCTCGTCGTGCGCGAGGCGCGTAAGCGTGACGACGTAGTGGCGGAACAATTCGGGATGCGGGTCTTCGCGCGCGATGAACTTCACGAGGAGTTCGTTCACGTAGAAGCCGCAGAGCAGCGCGTCACCCGTGAGCGGCAACATGCCGCCGACCCATTCGGCGCCCGTGAGCGTGCGCACTTCGCCCTTGCCGGTCCAGGAGAGCGCGAGCGGCTGGAAGGTCTGCAGCACGCCGCGTAGCGCGGAATGCGGCCGCTTCGCGCCCTTCGCGACGAGCGCGATGCGGCCGTGATCGCGCGAAAGCACGTCGATGACGAGGCTGGTTTCGCGGTACGGATAACTGTGCAGCACGAAGGCTGGCTGCTCGGCGATGCGCGAGTCGACGGACGAGCCGCGCGGCGCGCGCGGAACCGAAGCGCGGCGCGGGGCCTGTGCGGCCTCGCCCTCGGTGTCGCCCGTTGAAGACTGCGCCCTGGCGCGCTTGCGCCTTGGCGCAGCAGGCGCGGACGGTGCCGGCGATAGGGCCGCCTCATCGCCTTGTGCGTCGGGCGGCGTCCACGCGTCTTGAGTGCTTACGGTCTCGCCGTCACTCATACCCATAGGCACGCAGCCCGGCTTCGTTGTCGGCCCAGCCGCTCTTCACCTTCACGAAGGTTTCGAGGTACACGGGACCGTCGAACAGCTTTTCCATATCGAGCCGCGCCTCGGTGCTGATCTGCTTGAGCTTCGCGCCCTTCTGGCCGATGACCATCGCCTTCTGGGTGTCGCGCTCGACGAGGATCGTCGCGAAGATGCGGCGCAGGCGCCCTTCCTGCTCGAACTTGTCGATGAGCACGGTGCTCGTGTAGGGCAGCTCGTCGCCGGTCCAGCGGAACACTTTCTCGCGCAGGATTTCGGCGGCGAGGAAGCGTTCGCTGCGGTCGGTGAGGTCGTCCTCGCCGTAGATCGGCTCGCCTTCAGGCAGATACGGCTTGAGCGTCGCGAGCAGATGTTTGATGTCGTCGGAATTCTTCGCCGACAGCGGAACGATCTCGCGGAACTCACGAAGTTTCTGCACTTCCTGGATGAACGGATAGAGCGTCGCCTTGTCGCTCACCCGGTCGATCTTGTTGGCGATCAGGATCGTCGGCGCATTCGGCGGAATCAGGTCGAGCACCTTCTGGTCGTCCGGTCCGAACCTGCCCGCCTCGATGACGAAGAGCACGGCATCGACGGAACTGAGCGTCGACGTAACGGCGCGATTCAGCGAGCGGTTCAGCGCCGAGCTGTGGCGCGTCTGGAAACCGGGCGTGTCGACGAAGACGTACTGCGCGTCATCGATCGTGTTGATGCCCGTGATGCGGTGACGCGTGGTCTGCGCCTTGCGCGATGTGATGCTGATCTTCTGACCGACGAGGGCGTTCATCAGCGTCGATTTGCCGACGTTCGGCCGGCCGACGATCGCGACCATGCCGCAACGAAAACCAGCTGGAGTTGAGGTGGGAGCGTTCATGATCGGACCAGGCAAGGAATACGTTAAATGCGACGTCGAATGCAACGTTGAAGCGACATTGGGTGCGGCGCTCGCGGGCGCGGCGCGCACGGGATGGATCAGTGGCTGGCGTCGGCCGCGCGTACAGGCAACGCGGCGGTGGTACCCGCCTCGCCAGCGGACTCGGTCGGGTTGCCGGAAGACGTTTCGGCACCGTCGCGACCGCGCACAGCGGGGCGCGGTTCGGCCGCTTGCGTGCCGGATTCGGCGCGATCGACGGCGCGCAGAGCCGCCTCGGCCTTCGTAGCGCTCACGCGATGCAATGTATGCCCAGACGTGGCGCCGCGCTCGGCAGTGACAGGCTTGTCCGCGGATTTGTCGGGTGCGTGCTCGGCCCGTCCGATACTCCGCTCGACGGGCTTTTCGCTCGAATGCGGTCGCGGAGCGAGCCCTTCGGCCTTCTCCGCGGGACGTTCCTGAACATGCGCCGCGCGAATGACAGCGAGCGGCGCGGCTTGTGGCGGCGGAACGTCGTCGCTGAACCCGGCTGGCACGCTCTGGCGATCGCCACGCGCCGAACGCTCGCGGCGCTCGGGCGTTCGCAGATCCAGCGCGCCCTGCACGCCCGTCACACCCGGCACGACTTCAGGCTCTGCCTTGGCAGCGCGCGCGCCTTTCGAACGGCGCGGCTTGGTGACGGCAGCGGGAGCCGCCGCCATCACCTCGTCCAGTGCCTTCTTGGCCGCGGCCTGCTCGGCCGCTCGGCGGCTCGCGCCGGAACCGGAGACCTTCACGTCGAGTTTCGGTACCGTGCACTCGACCTCGAACTGCTGATTGTGCGCCGCACCATGCGTCGCGACGACCGTATAGGTCGGCAGCGCAATCTTGTGCCCCTGCAGGTACTCCTGCAGCAGCGTCTTCGCGTCTTTGCCGAGCGTGCGCGGGTCGATGTGATCGAGGATCGGAACGTAGAGTCGCTTGATGACCGTCTGGGCCGCGTCGAAGCCGGCATCGAGGAAGATCGCGCCGAAGATCGCCTCCAGCGCGTCGGCGAGAATCGACGGACGGCGGAAACCACCGCTGCGCAGTTCGCCCTCGCCGAGCCGCAGGCCGTCGGCAATATTAAGGGCCTGAGCAATTTCGTAGAGCGATTGCTGCTTGACCAGATTCGCGCGCACGCGCGAAAGGTCGCCTTCGTCCAGCTTGCCAAAACGCTGGAACAATAGGGCCGCCACCGCGCAATTCAGAACCGAATCGCCGAGAAACTCGAGGCGTTCGTTATGCGTGGCACTGTGACTGCGGTGGGTCAAAGCCTGGCGCAGCAATTCCGCATTGCGAAATTCGTAGCGCAACCGGCTTTCCAACGGAGATTGGGGCATGGGCAGAGTATAACGCGCCGGACCGCCCCGACGGAAACGCGGGACGGTCGGTGAAATGGCGTGGATGTTGCGAAGTTACCGCGGGTTCTTCAAGTAGCGTGCGAACACGCCGTGCGCATCCCGACGCTTGTCGTCGATGCGCGATGGCCGGATCAGCACGGGTGTCGCTCTTGCGTGTTCGTGCCGTGCTTGCGCTATTGGCGCGTCGTTACTGGAACGAACCAATGCGCCGCAGATTGCCGAAGTTCATCCAGATAAAGAACGCACGGCCCACGATGTTCGCGTCCGGCACGAAGCCCCAATAGCGGCTGTCAGCACTGTTATCGCGGTTATCGCCCATCATGAAGTAGTTGCCCTGCGGCACCTTGCAGATCACGCCGCGCTCGTTGTACTGGCAGTTGTCGCGATAGGGGAAATCTTCCGCACCGATGACGAACGGCGGCACAGCGGGATTGTTCAGGATGTTGTTCTTGCGACCGAAGAGATCCTGGGTGAACTGCTTCGCGTAGCCGATGCGCTCTTCGTCGAAGTAGTCCGGCTGCGGCGTCTGGGGCACCGGCTTGCCGTTGATCGTGAGCTGCTTGTCCTGATACGCGACGACATCGCCCGGCAGGCCGATCACACGCTTGATGTAGTCAACCGACTCGTCTTTCGGATAGCGGAACACGACCACGTCGCCACGCTCGAGCGGGCGGCCCTGAGTGACCCGCGAATTGGTGATCGGCAGACGGATGCCGTAGTCGAACTTGTTCACGAGGATGAAATCACCCACGAGCAGCGTCGGCACCATCGAGCCCGACGGGATCTTGAACGGCTCCACGACGAACGAGCGCACGAGGAACACGACCAGGATCACGGGGAAGAAGCTTGCCGTGTACTCGAGCCACCACGGTTGGCGCAGCTTCTCATTGCGCAGTAGCTGGCGCGTGGTGGGAGCATTCTCGTCTGCGAAGCGCTCGCCGACGCGCGCCTGCTGGCGGTCGAACTCAACGACGGCAGCGTCGGCGGCAAGGCGACGACGCGGCATGAACACGAGCTTGTCTGCAACCCAGGCGACGCCCGTAACGACCACGAGCACAAAAAGGATCAGCGCAAAATTCATGTAGTTATCCGTTTTTCAACGTTATATGGCGTAAAGCGCGGCGAAAAAGCACCGCGCTTTACAGCAGCCTTATTTGTCTTCGACGCGCAGAATCGCGAGGAAAGCTTCCTGCGGAATTTCGACGGAACCGACCTGCTTCATCCGCTTCTTGCCTTCCTTCTGCTTTTCGAGCAGCTTCTTCTTTCGCGTGATGTCGCCGCCGTAACACTTGGCGAGCACGTTCTTGCGCAGCGCCTTGATGTTCTCGCGCGCGATGATGTGCGCGCCGATCGCCGCCTGGATCGCGACGTCGTACATCTGGCGCGGAATGATCTCGCGCATTTTTGCCGCCACTTCGCGGCCGCGGTACTGCGACTGCGAGCGGTGCACGATGATGGACAGCGCATCGACCTTGTCGCCGTTGATCAGCATGTCGACCTTCACGACGTCGGAACTGCGGTATTCCTTGAACTCGTAGTCCATCGATGCATAACCGCGCGAGACGGACTTCAGACGGTCGAAGAAGTCGAGCACGATTTCGGCCATCGGGATTTCGTAGGTCAACTGCACCTGGCGGCCGTGGTACTGCATATTGATCTGGCTACCACGCTTCTGTGTACAGAGTGTGATGACCGAGCCCACATAGTCCTGGGGCATGTACAGGTTCACCGTGACGATCGGCTCGCGGATCTCTTCGATCTTCGACGGGTCCGGCATCTTCGCCGGATTCTCGACCGTCAACGTCGTGCCGTCGCGCTGCACGACCTCGTAGACCACGGTAGGCGCCGTGGTGATGAGGTCCATGTCGAATTCACGCTCGAGGCGCTCCTGCACGATCTCCATGTGCAGGAGACCGAGGAAGCCGCAGCGGAAACCGAAGCCGAGCGCCTGCGAGACTTCCGGCTCGTACTGCAGCGACGCATCGTTGAGCTTGAGCTTTTCGAGCGACTCGCGCAGCGCGTCGTACTGGTTCGCCTCGACGGGATACAGGCCCGCGAACACCTGCGGCTTCACTTCCTTGAAGCCTGGCAACGGTTCGGTGGCGCCGTTGTTCGCGTGCGTGACCGTGTCGCCCACCTTGGTCGCGGCGAGTTCCTTGATACCCGCGATGATGAAGCCCACCTGCCCTGCGGACAGCGACTCCAGATCGCGCGACTTCGGCGTGAACACGCCGACGTGCTCGACCGGATACTGCGCGCCGGTCGCCATCAGCTTGATCTTGTCCTTTGGACGCAGCGTGCCGTTGACGATGCGCACGAGCATCACGACGCCGACGTAGTTGTCGAACCACGAGTCGATGATGAGCGCCTGCAGCGGCGCATCGGCGTCGCCCTTCGGCGGCGGCACCTTCGCGATTACCGCTTCGAGCACTTCGTCCACGCCGAGGCCGGTCTTCGCGCTGCAGCGCGTGGCGTCGGTCGCGTCGATGCCGATCACGTCCTCGATCTCGGAGATGGCGTTCTCGGGATTCGCGGCGGGCAGGTCGATCTTGTTGAGCACCGGCACGACCTCGACGCCGAGTTCGATCGCCGTGTAGCAGTTCGCCACCGTCTGAGCCTCGACGCCTTGACTCGCGTCGACGACGAGCAGTGCGCCCTCGCACGCGGAAAGCGAGCGGCTCACCTCGTAGGAGAAGTCGACGTGGCCCGGCGTGTCGATGAGGTTCAGGTTATAGACCTGGCCATCCTTCGCCTTGTAAGTCAGCGCGGCGGTCTGTGCCTTGATCGTGATGCCTCGTTCGCGCTCGAGATCCATCGAGTCGAGCACCTGGGCTTCCATTTCGCGGTCGGACAAGCCGCCGCACAGCTGGATGATGCGATCGGCGAGCGTCGACTTGCCATGGTCGATGTGCGCAATGATCGAGAAGTTACGAATATGATTCATTCAGTGCCGATCAAGCGAAAAGGCGCGCCCAGACGAAATGCAGAGCACGCCTCGTAAACAGATGAAAAACCGGACTATTTTAGCCGAAAAGGGGTGCGGCCGGCAGAGTCCGGGAGGATGAGGCTCGTACGGCAGCGCGGGCGCGGCGGCACGGCACGGTATGTTGAGCGCGTGCGTCGCTGCGCGGACGTGCATTCAGGCGCCAAGCCCTAGCGCTTCGCGCACACGCGCCTCGTCAAGCCAGTAGTGGCACAACTCGACGCCATTGCACACGAGCACAGGTACGAGTTCGTCGTAGCGGGCCTCCAATGCGGGGTCAGAATCGACGTCGATGACATCGACCCGCGCCCCCGCTGCCGCGGCAAACGGCTCGAGCGCCGCGCGCATGTCGTCGCACAGATGACACCATGCGCGGCCATACAGCACCAGGTGCGGCGCGCCCACGCTTGCCTGCGCAGGCATCGGCGTTGAGGCTTGTGTCGGCGCTTGCGTCGGCATTTTCGTCATTTCTGTGCCGGGCTGTGCGGCCGGACCGGCACGAACTGCGTGTTGTCGCCGCGCCGTACGAGAACGGCCACCATCTTCTGCGGATCGAGGCGCGAGGTCACTTCCTGGAACTGCTTCACGCCCGTGATATCGGTGTCGCCCACTCGCAGGATGATGTCGCCCTTCTGCAGACCGGCGCGTGCCGCCGGGCCGTCGACAGAATCCACCAGCACGCCGCCCTTGATCTTCAATTGCGCCAACTGATCGGCCGGAATCTCCGCCACGGAGAGGCCAAGCACATTCGAAGCGCGCGGCTTCGGCTCCGGCGCCTTCTTCAGGTCGCCCTTCGCCGACTTCTCGGTCTGCATTTCGGCAATCGTGATCGGCAGTTCGCGCGTCTGTCCCTTGCGCCAGACCGTGATCGTCGCCTTGGTGCCCGGCTTCGTGTCGCCAACCATGCGCGGCAGGTCCGTCGCAGCGTCGACGGACTGGCCGTTGAATTTCGTGATAATGTCGCCCGGCTGGACGCCGGCCTTATCGGCCGGGCCACCTGGCTCGACGCTCGACACCAGTGCGCCCTGCGCCTTCGGCAACCCGAGCGAGTCGGCAACGTCCTTCGTCACCTCGCCGATCGCCACCGCGATGCGACCGCGCGTGACCTTGCCGGACCGCTCCAGTTGATCGGCGACGCGCATCGCTTCGTCGATCGGAATCGCGAACGAGATGCCCATGAAGCCGCCGGTCCGACTGTAGATCTGCGAGTTGATGCCGATGACCTCGCCCTGCATGTTGATGAGCGGACCACCCGAATTGCCCGGGTTCACAGCCACGTCGGTCTGGATGAACGGCAGATAGTCGCCCGTGTCGCGACCCTTGGCGCTGACGATGCCCGCCGTGACGGTGTTTTCGAGCCCGAACGGCGAACCGATCGCAACGACCCACTCGCCGACACGCAGCTTCCTCGAATCGCCGATAGTCACGGCCGGCAGATTGCTCGCCTGAATCTTGACGACGGCGACGTCCGTGCGCTCATCGACGCCGATCAGCTTCGCCTTGAACTCGCGCTTGTCGGTGAGCGTGACGTAGATGGTGTCAGCGTCGTCGATGACGTGCGCGTTGGTCATCACATAGCCATCACTCGACAGGATGAAGCCCGAGCCGACACCGCTGCTCTGCTCGGGGTCGTTACCGCCGTTATCGGGCGTCGGCTGATCCTGGTCACCCTGCTGCCCACCGCGCGGCACCTGGCCCTGCGGCCCCTGAGGCAGTGGAATGCCGAAGAAACGGCGGAAAAATTCCGACATGTCGCCGTTGTCCACGCCCGGTGGCAGGCCGCGCTGCACGGAACTCACGCGCGTCGTGGTACGGATGTTGACGACGGATGGTCCGACCTTGTCGACGAGATCGGTGAAATCGGGCAAGTTGGCGGCAGGTGCCGCCGACGCCACATGCGGTGCAAACGGCAGGCACGCCGCAAGCACCGCGGCCGCGAACAATTTGCGCAGCGGAAGAATCGTCATTTTGTAGTCAGCCGAAGGATTTTACCTAGGAGCCTTATATTCTATGGCAGACGCGAACTGCTGCAACGTGGTCTGGGGCACTTCGCCGAGCAAGGTGATCCAGTAGTCGCCACTACGCTTCACGAGGACGTGGGTAGCGCCGTCGCTGCCCGAGCCTTCCTTGCGATTGTTGTGCGCGACCGGCTCAACGAAAATTGAGATAGCGGCGAGTCCGTCCGAAAAAACGGCCTGATCGACGGGAATGGGCGGATCGCTCGAGTCGCTGGCAGCCATGGGGCGGCGCAGTTCGCGAATTTTGCGGAACCCCGGCACCGTCGTGCCGAAACGCCAGCCCTGCGCCTCCATGTCGACCGGCTCGAGCGGCGGGTGCACGACGTTCCAGCCAGCCGTATTGCGCATGCCGTTGATGATCGCGGCGTTGTCCAGTGGCACGCCAATACGAACCTGCGTAAACGCAAGCTGTTCCAGTACCTGCCCGGTCGAGGGATCGATCGTCTGCGCGCGCAACAGGAGACCCGTTTTGGCGTCGGCCCAGAACTTGTAGGCGAAGCGGTAAGCGTCCTTCGGATCGAGTTCGATGACCTTGCTGTCGATGCCCGCAACACGGTCGGTGCCGAGCATCTTCGGGGTGTAGACGGACAGCACCTGGGCAGCACTCGTGGACAGCAGCGCCGGGAAGGCATCCTTGTTCTGGCGCTTCTCGACGACGAGAAGTTTGCGCTCGGGCACGAACGTATAAACGTCGTCGTTGTGACGGAAGAGCTTGCGCGGCTTGCCTTCGAGGCTTTCCAGCTGCTCATACTCGCCGTCGGTCTTCGTCGCGAAATGCGTGATCCGCGACGACTGCACGAACGCGCCGCGCTGATAGACAAACGTACCTTCGTAGTTTTGCTGCTGGGCGGCCTGGTGGACGCGATCGAGCCAGTGAGCCGCGCCTTGCTGCGCTGCAGCATCGGGAGTCGACGCCCCCTGCGGCGTGCTCGCGACCACAGGCAGAGCGGTTAGCAATACGGCCGCGCAGCACAGGAATGCCGGCAGCCGCCCCCAATTCGTCGTTTTATTGAACCGCAATGTCTGCATCAGACTCACTGGTGTTGCGCGGGTTGCGCCGGAATGGCGGCAGCCCGGATCAGCGGCATGGAATCCAGCATCACCGGTTGCTGGGCGAACTGCTGATGTGCCTCCAGATACGCGTCGAGGCGCGCGTCGCGAATGAAGTTGCCATCCTGGGTCGCGGCGGTCTGCACTGGCGCTGCGTTCATCGCGACACGCTGGACTCCGTTGCCTTGCGACGAGGCCACCGACGCAACCTGCGTGCCGCCGCCGACGCCAACGCCGTGCATCTGCGGCACGACGATCCACGTGAGCGTAGCAGCCGCAGCGGCAACCGCAAGCGTGGGGACAACGCGGTGACGCAGCGCGAGGATGCGACTGACGCGGCTGGCCGGCAGCGCCGCGGGCGCCAGCACATGCGGCTCGGCCTCGAAGCGCGCGGCGAAGCCCGCCATGAACGACTGGCTCGCGGCCGGCTTGACCGCGAGGTCGTCCGAACGCAGCACATCGCCGATCAAGTGATACACGGACCACGCCGCGTAATCGGCTTGATCGAGTTCAGCAAAAACACCGTTCGGATGCTCACCGGCGGGCAATTCCCCGTCGACGAACGCGGACAGACGCTCGCCGCGCGAGCCTGACACCGATTGCATCGAGACCGATCCCATGATGCTCCCCATTCCCTGACTAACTGCCCCATAGAGACAGCAACCGACACCAACCCCGTGAATCGTATCCGCGCCCGAAGGACACGCTGAGCGGGTTATCCGCTACCAGCGCTTGCCCTCCGGAGTGTCCAGCAACGGACGCAATTTTGCCGCAATGGCCTCGCGCGCACGAAAAATTCGCGATCTGACGGTGCCGATCGGGCAACCCATCATCTCAGCAATTTCCTCGTAGCTCAAACCTTCAATTTCCCGAAGCGTAATGGCGGTGCGCAGTTCTTCCGGCAAAAGCGCCATGGCGGCATTGACCGTCTCGGCGATCTGCTTGCTCATCAACATCGACTCGGGCGTATTGATATCCCTTAGTTGATCGGCGTCCGAGAAAGTTTCAGCTTCTTCTGCATCTGCTTCGGTAGATGTGGGGGCACGTCTTCCCTGGGTCGCAAGGTAGTTCTTCGCCGTATTGACCGCAATCCGGTACAACCACGTATAGAAAGCCGATTCGCCGCGAAACTGCGGCAACGCCCGGTACGCCTTGATAAAGGCGTCCTGCGCCACGTCCTCGACCTCCGCGGGATCCCGCACGAGGCGCGAGATCAGACGGATGATCTTGCGGTGGTATTTCGAGACCAGAAGCTCGAACGCGGCCTTGTCGCCATTCTGCACACGTTCAACAAGTACCTGGTCGATTTCTTTTTCGCTCACCTGAAAAATCCGTTAGCTCATGGTAGACGCGGGGCGACCATTGTAGCGCCCCCCGCTCACCCATCACGTTACGCGAATATCACCGGTTACAGTCTTTACAGCGAGTGTCGTCGCTTACTGTCGGAGCAGGATGGGCGCTCACCGTCCGGCGGCGCAGCGCGCCCGGACGGCCAGCGCGCGAAAAGCCTCGGAGTCGAGCGCATCGGCGGCAATCAGCACGGTTGCGCGCCGCTTGCCTCCTCGCAGATCCAGCGCGAGCAGGCTGGTGCCCCACTGGGATGCACCAGTCAAACGCCCCCGCTCAATACGGGCACCATCGCGCGAGCAGGCCGCGATCGAATCCGACCCGATTTCGACGAAAACGGGTTGCTTGCGACGCCAGGCCGCGGCTGCCAGCCCGCAGACGGCAAGGAAAGCCAGTGTAGGCAGGACGGAGCGCGCGGCGCCAAGCCAGGGCGCCAGTGTCGTATAGACCGCCGCCACTGCGATGCCGATAGCGGTAGCAAGAACGAGATGAAGCGCCACGGACTGGCGCAACATGATGCGCGGCACGTCAACGCGCCGCGAGAGGAAAGAGGAATCGCAGCTGGCCGGGGAATCCGGCGCAGCCGCTTGATCGTCGATGAGGGTCAAACGTGGCGCTTGATGACCAGCGTGCCGTTCGTGCCGCCGAACCCGAATGAGTTCTTCAGCGCGACGTCGATCTTCATCTCCCGCGCGGTGTTCGCGCAGTAGTCCAGGTCGCATTCGGGGTCCTGGTTGAAGATGTTGATCGTCGGTGGCGAGATCTGGTTGTGCACGGCAAGCACCGAGAACACCGATTCGAGACCGCCAGCGCCGCCGAGCAGGTGCCCGGTCATCGACTTCGTCGAATTCACGACGATGTCCTTCGCGTGGTCACCGAACGCGCGCTTGATCGCGATCGTTTCCGCGAGGTCGCCAAGCGGCGTCGACGTGCCGTGCGCATTCAGCCAGTTCACCTCGTCGGCGTTGATGCGTGCGTTGCGCATTGCCGCCAGCATGCAGCGGCGTGCGCCGTCGCCGTCTTCGAGCGGCGCGGTCATGTGATACGCGTCGCCGCTCATGCCGTAGCCGGTGATTTCCGCGTAAATCCTCGCACCGCGCTTCTTCGCGTGCTCGTACTCTTCGAGGACCATCACGCCAGCGCCTTCACCCAGCACGAAACCGTCGCGGTCCTTGTCCCACGGACGGCTCGCCGTCGCAGGATCGTCGTTGCGCTGCGAGAGCGCACGCGCTGCCGCGAAACCGCCGACGCCGAGCGGCGAAACGGTCGATTCCGCGCCGCCCGCTATCATCACGTCGGCGTCGCCGTACTCGATGAGACGCGACGCTTCGCCGATGCAATGCAGGCCGGTCGTGCAGGCCGTGACCATCGAGAGATTCGGGCCCTTGAAGCCATACTTGATCGACAGATGGCCGGAGATCATGTTGATGATCGACGCAGGCACGAAGAACGGCGAAATACGGCGCGGACCGCGGTTCAACAGTTCGGTCTGCGTGACTTCGATCATCGGCAGGCCGCCGATACCCGAGCCCACCACAACGCCGACGCGTTCGGCATTCTCTTCGGTGACCTCGAAGCCGCTGTCCTGCATCGCCTGGATGCCCGCGGCGATGCCGAAATGGATGAACGTATCCATGTGACGGGCTTCTTTCGCCGGGATGTAATCCTCGATGTTGAAGTCCTTAACCTCACCGGCGAAGCGGGTCGAAAAGTTCGTGGCATCGAACTTCGTGATATTGGCAATGCCGGACTTGCCGGCGACCACATTGGCCCAGCCGTCGGCAACATTATTGCCAACAGGCGAAATTAGTCCGAGGCCTGTAACGACAACTCGACGGCGGCTCACGGTAACCCCTTTTCCATAGATGACAAAAACAAAAGCCACAGAGGCCACAGGAAATGCTCCTGTGAGCCCTGTGGCTGTTTGACCGGCAAGAGCGCGCCAGCTAGTGCGGCGCTCGCATGCGGGTTCACTGGCGAGAGTCCTGGCGGGTCGCTTGCGCGACGCAGGCGTAGCCCCTTAGAAGCACCTCAGAGGCAACTCAAAGGCAACTCAAAGCAACTACGCAACCGCGGACAATTGGCGCCTGAATGCCCTTAGGCCTTGACGTTCGCGCGAGCGTAGTCGATGGCTTGCTGGACCGTCGTGATCTTCTCGGCTTCCTCGTCCGGGATTTCCATACCGAATTCGTCTTCGAGTGCCATCACGAGTTCGACGGTGTCGAGCGAGTCGGCGCCCAGATCGTTGACGAACGATGCTTCGTTCTTGATTTCAGCTTCGGCGACGCCCAGTTGTTCGGCGACGATCTTCTTGACGCGCTGTTCGATGTTATCCATTACCCCTCCAAGGGAAAAAGTCAGTTCATGAATGCGAGTGCGCGCATTTTAGCAGGTTTAACCTGGCAGAAAAGCGGCGCTCGAGGTTCCAGATGTGCTATACGCGACGGCGTTTGAGAAAGCGATCCAGCAAACGCATCAAGGCGCGGATAGTACCCGAATCTTGTTACGACATGTACATGCCACCGTTCACGTGCAGCGTCGTGCCGGTGATGTAGCCCGCCTGCGAGGATGCGAGGAACGCAACCGCGTGAGCGATGTCCTCCGGGCTGCCGAGGCGGCCCAGCGGAATCTGCTGTTTGAGCGCCGCCTGCTGCTCGGCAGGCAGATCTTTCGTCATATCGGTGTCGATGAAGCCGGGCGCGACGCAATTCACGGTGATGCCCCGGCTGCCGATTTCGCGGGCCAGCGCGCGCGTCATGCCAGCCACACCAGCCTTCGCGGCGGCATAGTTGGCCTGGCCGGGATTGCCCGACGAACCCACCACCGACGTGATGTTGATGATGCGGCCGGTACGCGCCTTCATCATCGGGCGCAGCACGGCGCGCGAGAGGCGGAACACGGACTTCAGGTTCGTGTCGATGACCGCGTCCCACTCGTCGTCCTTCATCCGCATCGCGAGGTTATCCTGCGTGATGCCCGCGTTGTTCACGAGAATCGCGAGACCGCCGAATTCCTTCACGGTCGCGTCGATCAGCGCCTCGGCCGCCGCCGCGTCATTGACGTTGAGCACCGCACCGCGGCCCTTTACGCCCGCTTCTTCGAACGCCGCCGTGATGGCCTGCGCGCCCGCTTCGCTCGTCGCGGTGCCGATCACCGTCGCGCCCTGGCGCGCCAGTTCGAGTGCAATCGCCCGGCCGATGCCGCGCGAGGCACCCGTCACGATCGCCGCTTGATTATCGAGAGTCTTTTCCATCGGTTGTATCCGTTGCCAGTGTGACCCGGGTAACTGCTGTGTTAAGTACTCAGGCAGTCGCGAGCTTGAGCGCTTCTTCGAGCGACTTCGGGTCCGCCACCGAGGCGCCCACGAGGTTGCCGTCGATGCGCTTCGTGAGACCCGCGAGCACCTTGCCGGGGCCGCACTCTATCACGTGGGTGACGCCTTGCGCCGCGATTGCCTGCACACACTCGACCCAGCGCACCGGGCCCGCAGCCTGGCGCACCAGCGCGTCGCGGATCTTCGCGGGATCGGTTTCGAACGCCACGTCGACGTTGTTCACGACGGGAATCGCCGGTGCGTTGAGCGTCACGTTCGAGAGGTACTCGCGCAGCTGGTCCGATGCGGGCTTGAGCAGCGACGAGTGGAACGGCGCCGAGACCGGCAGCGGGAGCGCACGCTTCGCGCCCTTCACCTTGGCAATCTCGCAGGCTTTTTCGACCGAGGCCTTGTGGCCCGCGATCACGACTTGCGCCGGCGCGTTGAAGTTCACGGCTTCGACTACGCCACCCGCGGCCGAGGCTTCTGCACAGACTGCGCGAACGGTGTCATCGTCGAGGCCGAGCACGGCGGCCATGCCGCCCTCGCCTACCGGCACCGCGCTCTGCATCGCCTGGGCACGGAAGCGCACGAGCGGCACGGCGTCGCGAAACGCGAGCACGCCGGCAGCGACGAGCGCCGTGTATTCGCCGAGGCTGTGGCCAGCAACGATCGCCGGCTGCGGACCACCCGCCTGTTGCCAGGCACGGTAGACAGCATAAGCAGCGCTCAGCATGACCGGCTGCGTGTTGGTCGTGAGGTTCAATTCGTCGGCCGGGCCTTCGGCGATCAGCTTGCCGAGATCCTGGTTGAGGGCATCGGAGGCTTCCTGCAGCGTTTCACGCACGATGGCGCTATCGGCAAAAGCGTCCAGCATGCCGACTGCCTGTGAGCCCTGGCCGGGAAAGACAAATGCGAATTTCATAACGTCCCCAAATTCGTTCAATGCAGACGGGCGGCGCGCTGCGGCGAGCCGCGCGCATTGCGCGCGCCGGCAAGCAGGCGTGGCGCTACGCGCCCAGTCAAAATCAATAACGGATGACGGAAGCGCCCCAGGTAAAACCACCGCCGACGCCTTCGATCAGCACGTTGTCGCCACGCTTGACACGGCCGTCGCGCACGGCGACGTCCAATGCGAGCGGGATGGACGCCGCCGACGTGTTGCCGTGATCGCCGACCGTGACGACCATGCGCTCGGCGGGGAGGCCGAGCTTGCGGCAGGTGCCCTGCATGATGCGGATGTTTGCCTGGTGCGGAATCAGCCAGTCGATCTGCTCGGGTTTGAGCTGTGCCTTTTCCAGCGCCTCGATAGCGACTTTCTCCAGCACGTTCACCGCGAGCTTGAACACGGCCTGGCCGTCCATGTGCAGGAACGCGTTGCCAGCGACCACGCCACCATTCACATGGCCCGGCGTGCAGAGAATATGCGCGTAGCTGCCGTCGGCGTGGAGCGCGCTCGACAGCACGCCCGGCTTGTCGGATGCCTGCAGCACGATGGCGCCAGCGCCGTCGCCAAACAGCACGCACGTGGTGCGGTCGTTGAAATCGAGGATGCGCGAGAAGGTCTCCGCGCCGACGATGAGCGCCGTGCGATGCTGCCCGCTGCGAATCAGACTGTCGGCGATCGAAACGGCGTAGGCAAAGCCCGCGCACACCGCCTGGACGTCGAACGCCGCGCCGTGATTGCGGATGCCGAGCTTGTTCTGCAGCAGGCAGGCGGTGCTCGGAAACACGAAATCAGGCGTGGAAGTCGCGACGATGATCAGGTCGATCGACTGCGGGTCGACGTCGGCAGCCTCGATCGCGCGCTGCGATGCGGCGAATGCGAGATCGCTCGTGGTCTGGTCGGGCGCGGCAAAGTAGCGCGCGTGTATGCCCGTGCGGGCGACGATCCACTCATCGCTCGTCTCGACGCCCTTCGCGGCGAGACGTTCAGCCAGCGCCTGATTGGTGACGCGATCAGACGGAAGATAGCTGCCCGTGCCGAGCACGCGGGAAAATAGAGTCGGTTGAGTCATTATGCCTTCGGGGAAGATGCGGTTCCGGGCGGAATTCCTCCCGGAAGCGGGTCGCCAGAATGGCCGCTGGCAGACGCGTCGGCCGCCCGTTCGAGCGATCCGGAGTTCTCGTCCATGGCATGCGCGAGGCGTTCCAGCACGCCATTTTTGACGGCATCATACCCGCGTTTGATCGCCCACTCAAACGCGTAAGCGTCCGCGGAGCCGTGGCTCTTGATAACGACACTTTTCAGGCCGAGCAGCGCCGCGCCGTTGTACCGGCGATGGTCGAAACGTTTCCCGAAGCGCTTGAGCACGCGCATCGCTGCGAGCGCCATCAGCTTCGTGAGCCACGAGCGGCTGAACTCTTCCCTGAGCGCATTGCTGAGCATCTGCGCGAGCCCCTCGGATGTCTTCAGCGCGACATTCCCAACGAAACCGTCACAGACGATCACGTCGACGGTGCCCTTGTAAATGTCGTTGCCTTCCACGTTACCGAAGAAGTTCAGCGTGCTCGCGCGCAGCAGTTCACCCGCGCGCTTGATGGTGTCGTTGCCCTTGATGACCTCTTCGCCGATATTCAGGAGCCCTATGCTTGGGCGCTCCTTGCCCTCGAGCGCTGCGACGAGCGCATGGCCCATCTCCGCGAACTGGAGCAGATGCTGCGGCTCGCAGTCGACGTTGGCGCCGAGGTCGAGGACCGTGGTGTAACCAGTGGGCGTGGGCATCGCGGATGCGATGGCCGGGCGTTCGATGCCAGGCAGCGTCTTGAGCACGTAGCGCGACACGGCCATCAACGCGCCAGTGTTGCCGGCGGACACGCAGGCCTGCGCCTCGCCGTCCTTCACGCGATTGAGCGCGACGCGCATCGACGAGTCTTTCTTCTTGCGCAGTGCGACCTCGACCGGGTCGTCCATTTCGACAACCTCGGTGGCGGGAACGATGGAGAGCGCAGGATTGTCCAGCGCCTTCAGCTTCTTCAACTGGGCGCGGATCGCCGTTTCGATACCGACGAGCATAAGACGCGCATCGGGATGCAGGCGGACGAAACTGACTGCGGCAGGCACCGTCACGGACGGACCGTGGTCGCCTCCCATGCAATCAATCGTGAGCGTAACAGTCATGGAATGCGACGGATTTCAGGCACAAAAAAGCGGCAGATGAATGCCGCCTTTTTTGCCGAGCCGGAATATAGTCAAGCGAACAGAATCGCCATGCACGGCACCGCGTGGTCCCCCACCTGGCGCCGCACAGTGCAACGATTAATCGTTCTTGGTCTTGACGACTTTCTTGCCGCGGTAGTAGCCGTTCGGGCTGACGTGGTGACGCAGGTGCACTTCACCCGTGCTCGGCTCGACAGCCAGCGGAGCGCCCGTGAGGAAGTCGTGCGAGCGGTGCATGCCGCGCTTCGACGGCGACTTCTTGTTTTGTTGAACTGCCATGATAACTCCTGAGAAATTTTGCGAATTCTATCACAGCCCGATCCAGCAGCCGCCACCCTGGGGATGACCTGACGCCGGGACGAGGCCCACAAATCTGAAACTGCGCTGAAACTGCGCCGAAACCGCACTAAAGCTGCGCGAGTACTGCGCCAATGCTGCCCGCCGCCTGCGGCCGCTTCAGTGCTTGCCGCCGGGACCGTCCTTCTTCAGCGATTCGAGCGCCGCAAACGGGTTGACGCGCTCCTCCGCTTCGATTTCCTGCTCCGGCAAATCGTCCACTGAATCCACGCCGTCCGCGCCGTCGGCACCCGAGGCAAGACTTTCGTGGATTGCCGGACAGACCTCGTGCTTCGGCACGAGCGGCAGCGCAAGCAACAGCTCCTCTTCGATCAAGTCGACGAGATCGAAATGGCGCGAGCCTACGATCACTTCGGCTTCATCGTCGTCGAGCGGAAACTCGTCCGCTTCGTCTTCCGTCTGGACGATACGGAAGACAGGGTCAGCGTTGAACGCCTGCTCGCTGGGAGCGAGGCAACGCTGACACGTCAACCACGCGGTACCGTGAATCGCGAGCCGCAGATAGGGCTGCTGACCCTCGGCGCCGTCGTCCTGCAATTCCGGCTGCGTGAAACCTGCCGCCTGCCACGTGAACACGGTGTCACGATCTGGCGCGTCGACCGGGACTTCGTTTAACATGCGCGGCAGTTGCGACAGACGCACCGCTCCTGCGGCCTCGCGAGCGCTACGCGCAAATTCGAAAATATCGAGATCGCGCGGATTCAGCGACTCAATGGGACCTGCAGGCTTGCCCGCCGGTTCGGTTCGTTCGGTCATGTGCGCTCCTGCTTCGAGGCGTTCAGTCGGCACGTGTTCGCTACCACTTTCGCTTATACAGACGTCGCACAAAGCAGACATGGCCTGTAAGCTCTGGCGCCAGCGTGCTTGCTCGTGTTTGTCCGTGCTGCAATATTGCAGGCACATGGAAAAGCACGCGAAACGAGCGTACCGATGAAAAGCCCAAAATCATATCGCCTTTGTCTTTACGAGTCAAACACTTAACTGCACGGATGCAAGTGCCTGTGCAGCTTCACTTTTCGGTTATCCGCCCCCGCTTTTTCTGACAGATCGACCATGCAGGATTCCTCGTTCTCAAGTCCGGCCACGCCAGCCACTCCGGCCGCAAGCCGGCCCGCCCTGATTCTCGCCTCGAGCTCGCGCTATCGCCGCGAACTGCTGGAGCGGCTACGTATTCCGTTCCAGACCACTGTGCCCGCCATCGACGAAACTCCGCTTGCGGGCGAGACGCCCGAAGCCACCGCGCTACGTCTTGCCGCCGCCAAGGCCCGCGCCGTAGCTGCTGCCCTTCCCGCGACGGCAGGCCGCACGCTCGTGATCGGCTCGGATCAGGTCGCCACTTTCGACGGCCACCAGATCGGCAAGCCCGGCACGCACGAGCGCGCCCTCGCCCAGCTGCAATCGATGCGCGGTCGCGAAGTGTTGTTCCATAGTGCGCTCAGTCTGCTAGATACCGCTACTGGCCAAACGGATACCGTCGACGTCGTGACGAAGGTGCGCTTTCGCGACCTGCCCGACGCGGCCCTCGACGCCTATCTGCGCGCCGAACAGCCCTACGACTGCGCGGGCAGCGCGAAATCGGAGGGGCTCGGCATTGCACTGCTCGAAGCGATCGAATCGGACGACCCCACCGCGCTGATCGGCTTGCCGCTGATCGCGCTCACGCGCATGCTGCTCGCCGCGGGCTATCCGCTGCTGGAGGCGCAATGACCGGCACGCTTTATCTGATCCCGAACACGCTCGGCGACGGCGACGAAGCTGCGCTAGCTGCCGTCCTGCCCGCGCCGGTGCGCGAGCGCGCTGGAACGCTCGCAAGCTATATCGGCGAAAACGCGAAGACGACGCGTGCGTTTCTGAAGCGCGTCGGCACCACGCGGCCGATCCAGGAAATCGAGATTCGCGAACTGAACGTCAACACGCCGGCCGGCGAGATCGACAAGCTGCTCGCGCCGCTTCTCGCCGGTGTCGACACTGGACTCGTTTCGGAGGCGGGCGTGCCCGCCGTGGCCGACCCGGGCGCCCTGCTGGTGCGGCGCGCACACGAGCGCGGCATCAAGGTCGTGCCGCTCGTCGGGCCGAGTTCGATCCTGCTCGCGCTGATGGCCTCGGGCCTGAACGGCCAGAGCTTCGCGTTCCACGGCTATCTGCCCGTCGACGCCAACGAGCGTGCGAAGAAGCTGCGCGAACTGGAACAGCACTCGCGTAAGGCAAAGCAGACACAGATTTTCATAGAGACGCCGTATCGCAACCGCACGATGCTCGACGCACTGCTCAGCGCCTGCGCACCTTCGACGCTCGTGTGCGTCGCCGCCGACCTCACACTGCCCACCGAAACGATTCAGAGCCGCACCGTGTCCGACTGGAAGAAGCACACCGGCCCCGATCTGCACAAGCGGCCGGCGATCTTCTTGCTACTCGCGGTCTGAAGCCGTGCCTCCGGGGCCCCAAAACGCCCCTCACGCAGCAAGCCCCAAAAACACAACGGCCGCTTACGCAAGGCGTTAGCGGCCGTTCGTGGCACCACGCGCGTGTTAGCGGACGACCTTGCTTCCGCCCAGAATCAACGCGTGAACCGCCGCCGTACCCACGGCGGCACCGAATCGCTTCGCGAGCCGGTCGGTCAAGCTCTGCTTGACGGTGTAATCGACGACATCGGGCGCCTTGATGATTTCGCGCGCGACGTAGTCGGTATCGCCGTAGCCGTCCGCCAGCCCCAGTTCCACGCTCTTTTCGCCGGTCCAGAAAAGGCCCGAGAAGAGGTCTGGCGTCTCATGCAGGCGCTTGCCGCGGCCGGCCTTCACGGCGTCGATGAACTGCTGGTGGATCTGATCGAGCATGGCCTGCGCGTGGGCGTCCATCTTCGGCGTATCCGGCGAGAACGGATCGAAGAAGCCCTTGTTCTCGCCCGACGTGCGCAGCCGGCGCTGGACACCGAGCTTGTCCATCAGGCCGGTGAATCCAAAACCGTCCATCAGCACGCCGATCGAGCCGACGATGCTCGCCTTGTTCACATAGATCTTGTCGGCGGCGGCCGCGACGAAATAGCCGCCCGACGCGCACATGTCGCCTACCACGACGTAGAGGGGGATGGCCGGATACTTCGCGCGCAGTCGCTGGATCTCGCCGTTGATGATGCTCGCCTGGACCGGGCTGCCGCCCGGGCTGTCGATGTGCAGGATGACACCGGCCGTGCCGTCGTCGTCGAATGCACTCCGGAGCGCGGTGTCGATGTCCTCCGCGTTTGCGTTCGTGTCGGACCCGATTTCGCCATCGAGCGTCACGAGCGCCGTATGGCGCCCCCCGTTTTCGACGCGTGCGCCGGACAGGTCCACCACGCTCCACGCGATCACCAGCAACACGAACAGAAACGCGAAGCGGAAAAAAATCTTCCAGCGCCGCGCGGCGCGCTGCTCGTTGATCGCAGCGAGCGCAATACGCTCCAGCGCGTCGCGCTCCCAGCCGGGCGCAGGCGCGTTGCGGTCCACCGGGACCGGACGGGCCGGCTCGTTCGATTCAGGGGTCGGATTGTCGGACATGCGTATGGTGGTTTGTCAGTTTTGATGCGGACGCAGATCCTCGTCCGGCAGCCAGAATACCGCACGGCCCTCCGGCGTGTCCCGTTCCTCGACACGCACGGGCCGCAGCCGCCCCCCGCGGCACGGGCCGCCCACGCATTTGCCGGTGTCGGGCTCATAAATCGCGCCGTGTGTCGCACACATCAGGTAAAGGCCCGAAGATTCGAAGAACTGCCCCTCCACCCAGTCGAGCTCCATGGGTACGTGGGCGCACCGGTTCAGGTAACCGAAAACCTCGCCGCCGTAACGCACGAAAAACACCACGGCGTCGCCGCCCGCGTAGGTTACGTCCAGGCGGTGGCCCAAACCGCCTTCGAGCAATTCTTCCGCCGCGCAGACGCGCACCGGATCATTGGCCGTCGCGCTCACGCGTGTTCCCGCAGCCAGAGCGCGAGCGACGCGACGTCCGACGCGACGTAGCGCGGCGAGAGCGCCTCGAGCGAGTCCGGCGAATGCGCTCCGTACCCCACGCCGACACCGGCGACGCCGGCGTTGATCGCCATCTGCAGGTCGTGCGTCGTGTCGCCGATCATGAGCGTGCGGCCGTTATCCTGCCCCAGCTCGCGCGTCAGTTCGTGGAGCATTGCCGGATGCGGCTTCGAGAAGGTTTCATCGGCGCAGCGCGTGCCGTCAAAGATGCTCGTCAGGCGCGCCTCGTCGAGCGCACGGTTCAGACCAACGCGGCTCTTGCCCGTCGCCACGGCCAGCAGGTAGCCGCGGTCGCGCAGCTCGGCCAGCATCTCACGCACGCCGACAAAAAGCTCCGTCACCTGTCCCTTGATGAGGTAGTGGAAGCGATATCGTTCGGCGAGGCGGGAATAGTCCGCCGGATCGAGCGTCGGCGCGGCAATCTGCAGCGCTTCGCGCAAGCCAAGGCCGATTACGTAACTCGCGGCCTCGTCGCCGGGCACGGGCAAACCCAGGTCGCGGCAGGCGGCCTGAATGCTGCGCGTGATATGGACGGTCGAATCCATCAGCGTGCCATCCCAATCGAACACGATCAGGTCAAATTGCTCTCGGGCCATGCGGTCCTTCTCCAATGCAGTGTCGTTCTAGTCGGGCTGCGCGGCGGGCCTGCCGGCGCCTTCGGCACGCTCGCGCCGGGCCCGCAGTTCGTCGATGAAACGGCGGCATTCCGCGGGCAGCGGCGCCTCGAACTGGAGCGTCTCGTGTGTGATCGGGTGCGTAATCTTCAGCCGGTGCGCGTGCAGGAACATGCGCTTGATGCCCGGATTCGCCCCTTGACGCGCCAGCGCCTTATTGAGCGCGAAGTCGCCGTATTTGGCGTCACCGACGATCGGCAGCCCAAGGTGCGCGAGGTGCACGCGGATCTGGTGCGTGCGTCCGGTCTTCAGTTCGGCTTCGAGAAGCGCGTATTCAGACCAGCGCTCGACGAGATTGAACACCGTATGCGATGCCAGACCATCCGGCTGCACGCGCACGCGGCGTTCGCCTTCCGGGGTCAGATACTTGTGCAGCGGCTCCTTCACGGCGCGACGACGGCCCCAATCGCTTTCCCAGTCGCCGTGGACACACGCGTAATAGCGCTTGTCCATGCTGTTTTCGCGAATCTGCTCGTGCAGGCCGACCAGCGCCGCGCGCTTCTTGGCGAGCATGAGGATACCCGAGGTCTCGCGGTCCAGCCGATGCACCAGTTCGAGGAACTTGCCCTGCGGCCGCGCCTCGCGCAACTGCTCGATCACGCCGAACGCCACGCCGCTGCCACCATGAACGGCCACGCCCGCGGGTTTGTCGATCACGAGCAGCCCCTCGTCCTCAAAGAGCACCGAGAACTGTCCAGCGGGCACGGGCGCGGCGCTCGCGCTCGCGCCGGATTGAGCCGTGCGGATGGGCGGCACGCGCACGATATCGCCTTCCGCCAGCCGGTATTGCGCGTCGACCCGGCCCTTATTCACGCGGACTTCCCCGCTTCGCAGGATCCGGTAGATGTGACTTTTCGGCACGCCTTTGCAGACGCGCACAAGGAAATTGTCGATGCGCTGCCCGGCCGCGCCGTCGTCGATTTCGACGAACGAAACCTGGTCGCTTGCGACCTGATTCTGGGATGTTTTGCCTAACCCTTTCATTCTGAATATAATTTGCCCAGCGCTCACGCGACGACGGTTGACTAGACGGCAATTCCGCCAGGTCCTCGATCCGTGCCGACGGCGCAGGCAGCAAGCGATAAACGGTTATTTTACTTGCGCCCGGGGTTGGTTGCTCACCCCGCATGATGAGAAGCAACGAGTTGCACGCACGGAAATCCGCACCGGCAGGGACGGCGCCCACAGGCACGTTCGGTCAGGTACGGCTCCGATGGTAACGGAACATTGGTATAAAGAATTCATCCGGTGAGTCCCGGCGCACGGTCGAAGTGACCGGCGAGAGGACGCGCCGGTGGCGAAATACGGCGAGCGCCCGAAGCGTCCTGGCAACGTGCGGGACATGGCGACGTCAAAAGGTGGCGAGACACCCCGAGGGGGAAGACGGGCGTTCCTCGAAAGCTTCCCGTGCGCGGCGCAGGTATTGCAGGTATCGACTGCAGCAGCCGCGAACCCGTTTCTGCCGGCAGCGCGCGGTTCGCGCGGCGGCAGATATGCCTGTACCGCCTGTCGCGCGTGCTGATGCCTCGCATCGTGCGCCCAGCGGGAAAGCCGGAAGTTGAGGATGACGCACCGTCGCGCTCCCGCGGCAAGTCACGCCGCTTGTTGAAGCCGTATTCGCATGTGCCCCCGCGGCCCATCCAGGACAGCGCAGCCGTATGCTGCGTGTGCCCCGGCTGGGCGCACTGAAGGCAATTCTCCCCGCCATCGTTCCCGCTCCCGCGTGCTTGTGAAAACACGATAAGGCGCGGCATGCCGCTGCCCGTCCTGTGCCGCCAGGCTTGACGCCTGGCGCCGGCACGGGCCGCGCGCGAAGCCGCTCTGGAGCCGTTCAATGAAACGAATGCTGTTCAACGCGACGCAGCAGGAAGAGCTGCGCGTCGCCATCGTCGATGGACAGAAGCTGATCGACATCGACATCGAAACCGCCGGACGCGAACAACGCAAAGGCAATATCTACAAGGGCGTCATCACCCGCATCGAGCCGTCGCTCGAAGCGTGTTTCGTCAACTACGGCGAAGACCGCCACGGCTTCCTGCCGTTCAAGGAAGTCGCGCGCCAGTATTTCCGTGACGGCGTCGACATGCGCTCCGCGCGCATCCAGGACGCCCTCAGGGAAGGTCAGGAACTGATCGTCCAGGTCGAGAAGGAAGAACGAGGCAACAAGGGCGCGGCCCTGACCACGTTCATCTCGCTCGCCGGCCGCTATCTCGTCCTGATGCCGAACAACCCGCGCGGCGGTGGCGTGTCGCGCCGCATCGAGGGCGACGACCGTCAGGAACTGCGCGAAACCATGGCGCAGCTGCAACTGCCGGACGGCATGAGCATCATCGCGCGCACGGCCGGCATCGGCCGTTCGGCCGAAGAGCTCCAGTGGGACCTGAACTACCTGCTGCAACTGTGGCGCGCCATCGAAGCCGCGTCGCAAGCCGGCCAGAGCGGCCAGCCGATGCTGATCTATCTGGAATCGAGCCTCGTGATCCGCGCGATCCGCGACTATTTCCAGCCGGACATCGGCGAAATCCTCATCGACACCACCGAGATCCATGACCAGGCACGCGCCTTCATGGACATCGTGATGCCGGACAACGTCAACAAGGTGAAGCGCTACCACGACGACGTCCCGCTCTTCTCGCGTTTCCAGATCGAACACCAGATCGAGACCGCGTACTCGCGCACGGTGCCGCTGCCGTCCGGCGGCGCAATCGTTATCGACCATACGGAAGCGCTCGTCGCCATCGACGTGAACTCGGCGCGCGCTACCAAGGGCGCCGATATCGAGGAAACCGCCGCGCGCACCAACCTCGAAGCCGCCGACGAAGTCGCGCGCCAGTTGCGTCTGCGCGACCTGGGCGGCCTGATCGTGATCGACTTTATCGACATGGAGTCGGCCAAGAGCCAGCGCGAAGTCGAGCAGCGCCTGAAGGACGCGCTGCGCCACGACCGCGCGCGCGTGCAGATGGGCAAAATCTCGCGCTTCGGCCTGATGGAGCTGTCGCGCCAGCGTCTGCGCCCCGCTCTGTCGGAAGGCAGCCACGTCACCTGCCCGCGCTGTAACGGCACGGGTCACATCCGCGATACCGAATCCTCGGCGCTTCAGGTCCTGCGCATCATCCAGGAAGAAGCGATGAAGGAAAACACCGCGGCAATCCACTGCCAGGTGCCGGTCGAAGTGACCGCCTTCCTGCTCAACGAAAAGCGCTCAGAGATCAACAAGATCGAGTCGCGTTTCAAGGTCGGCGTCGTCCTGATCCCGAACAAGCATCTCGAAACGCCGCACTACAAGCTCGAGCGCCTGCGTCACGACGATGCGCGCCTCGACGAACCGCGCGCCTCGTGGAAGATGGCCGAGGAAGCGGCTCGCGAACTCGAATCGGAATCCGGTTACAGCAAGCGCAGCGCCGAAACCAAGCCCAAGCAGGAAGCCGCTGTGAAGGGCATCACGCCGGAGCGTCCGGCCCCGACTTCGACGGCCAAGCCCGCCGAGGCAGCGCCCGCTGCCGCGCAGGCCGCGGTGACGGCCGCGAGCGGCGGCTTCTTTGGCTGGATCAAGCGCCTCTTCGGTGGCGCACCGGCTGCGGCCCCCGCACCGGCACCGGTCGAGCAGCAGGACAAGGCCGGCCGCCCGGCCCGCGAAGCACGCGGTGAACGTACCGAGCGCGGCGAAAAGGCTGGCGATCGCAACCGCAATCGCCGCGGTGGCGGTCGTGACGCAGCAGGCCGCGGCGAAGCCGCAGGCGGCGCGCGCACTGGCCAGCCGTCGCAGCGCCGCGAAGAGCGTGAGCCGCGTGAAGGGCGTGACGGACGCGAAGGCCGTGAAGGACGCGAAGGCCGGGCTACCCGCGAACCGCGTGAAGGCCGCGAGGGCCGCGAAGGCCGTGAGGGCCGGGACAATCGCGAAGCCCGTACCGAACGCGAGCCGCGCGACCAACGCATCGAACGTGTCGAACGCGGTCAGGACCGCAGCGAGACGGCGGAAGCCGGCGCACCGCGCGGTGAGCGCCAGGAGCGCGGTGAGCGCCAGGAGCGTGGCGAGCGTCAGGAACGGGGCGAGCGCCGTGAGCGCGGCGAACGTGGCGAGCGCCGTCGTCCGCAACAGGCCGAGGCCGCCGAGGCCCAGGAAGCGCGTCTCGACGCAGCCGCCATCGACACCGCTGGCGCTGTGCAGACCGAAGGCGTCCCGCCGGGCGTCACCGACGAGGACGCGGGCGCTCCGCGTGAAGGCGAGGAACGTCGTCGCCGCCGTCGCGGCCGTCGCGGTGGCCGTCGCGAGCGCGAGGTCGAAGATGTAGCTGGCCTGACCGCCGAAGGCGCGCAGGAAGGCGACACGGATGTCGAGGAATCGGCACCGGAGCATCGTGCCGATGTCGCGCCGGTTGCTTCCCCTGTCGCGGCTCCCGCTGTTGCCCCGGTCATTGCCCCCGTCGTTGCGCAGCCGGAAGTCCCGGCCGAAGCGAAATCGTCGGAAGCGACAGTGCATGCTGTCGTCGCCGAAACGGTGATCGTGACGGCATTGCCGGAAGCGGCGCAGCCCGTGGAGTCGAAGACCGAAGCACAGGCCGAACAGGCTGCTGCGCCGATCAAGCACGTCGCCCCGGCTGCGGCTGAACCCGTCGCGCCGGTTGAACCGGCGGCGCCGGCCGAAGTGGCTGTTGCGCCCGTCGCGGCGCAGGCACCGGTCGAAGTGCCGGCTCACGAAGCCCGCGTGGAGGCCCCGGCTGTTTCCGAGCCCGCCCCGCAGCCGGTCGAGTCTACCGCACAGGCCGAAGCCGCTCCGGTCGCCGCTGCACCCGCACCGCAAGCTGGAACGCGTGGGACCGCAGCAAGCGCGCTGTCGGCCGAGGCGTTGGCCCCGATGCTCGCGTCCGCGGGCCTCGTCTGGGTCAACACCGACGCCGACAAGTTGAGCACCGCCCATGCCGCAGCCGCGTTGGTCGCCAAGCCCGCACGCGTGCCGCGCGAGCGCAAGCCGCTGCCGCCGGCCGATACGACGCCGATGCAGCAAGTCGAAACGAACCGTCAGGCGCAGTAAGGCCCACGGTAAGCCAGACGGGGGGACGTCGTGAGCTGCACGCCCCCCGCAAAAAGCCCGTCCTCATCGGCGGGCTTTTTTTTGGTACAACAGCGTCGCACCCCGTCCGCTGATACTCTCGTGTTCGGCTAAAATCAACATAACGTTTGATTCGAAACCATAATGTCCCGACGCGTGATCCCGGTTGCCGATTTCCGCTCGCTGCCGCCCCCGGCAGCAGGCGCGGCCGTACCTTCGCCCACGGGTGAGGTTCTCGATACGCTCGCGCGGCCGTTGAAGGATCTGCGCATCTCCGTCACGGACCGCTGCAACTTCCGCTGCGTCTATTGCATGCCGCGCGAAGTCTTCGACAAGAACTATCAATTCCTGCCGCATTCCGCGCTCCTCTCGCTCGAAGAAATCGAGCGTGTAGCGCGGCTTTTCGTCGCTCAAGGCGTGACCAAGATCCGCCTGACCGGCGGCGAACCGCTGCTGCGCAAGAACGTCGAATTTCTGATCGAGCGTCTCGCTCTACTGCGCACGCCCCAAGGCGAGCCACTCGATGTCACGCTCACCACCAACGGATCGATCCTCGCCCGCAAGGCGCGCTCGCTGAAAGACGCGGGCCTCACGCGGGTCACGGTGAGTCTCGACGCCCTCGACGACGCACTCTTTCGCCGCATGAACGACGCCGACTTCGCCGTCGCGGACGTGCTCGACGGTATCGAGGCGGCGCACGCTGTGGGGCTCGCCCCGCTGAAGATCAACATGGTCGTCAAGCGCGGCACCAACGATCGCGAAATCGTGCCCATGGCGCGTCACTTCCGTGGTTCGGGCGCTACGCTGCGTTTCATCGAGTACATGGACGTCGGCACGTCGAACGGCTGGAACATGGCTGAGGTGTTGCCATCCGCCGACGTTGTCGCGCGCATTGCCGAGCACTTCCCGCTCGTGCCGCTCGATCCGCACAGCGCGTCCGAAACCGCACAGCGCTGGGGCTATGCAGACGGCGCGGGCGAGATCGGCGTGATTTCGAGCGTGACGCGCGCGTTCTGCGGCGACTGCACGCGCGCACGGCTGTCGACCGAGGGCAAGGTGTATCTGTGCCTGTTTGCGTCGATGGGCTATGACCTGCGCGCACTCGTGCGCAACGGCGCGAGCGACGAGTCAATCTCCGCGGCCATTGCCCGGATCTGGTCGGGGCGCACCGACCGTTACTCGCAACTGCGCGGCAGCGAAACCGGGCCGGCCACCCGTGCCGAGCGACGCATCGAAATGTCCTACATCGGTGGCTGACGCATCGATGGAATCAATCCTGGGCGCTGCTGCGATCACGGGCCTCGTGCTCGCGGGAGGACGCGGCCAGCGCATGGGCGGCGCCGACAAGGGCCTGCAGTTGCTGCGTGGCCAGCCGCTTGCGGCCCATGTGCTCGCGCGGCTTGCACCACAGGTCGGTGAGCTCGCAATCAGCGCAAACCGACACACCGACACCTACGCGGCGCTAGGCGCGCCGTGGCACGCGGCCGTTCTCGCGGATACGCTGCCCGACTTTCCTGGCCCGCTCGCCGGTCTGCTCGCCGGGTTGCAGGCCAGCCGCACGAACTGGCTGCTCGCCGTACCGTGCGACTCGCCGTGGCTGCCGGCCGATCTCGCAGCGCGCCTCGCCGCTGCCGCGCTCGCGCAGGATGCCGACATCGCCACCGTCACCACGATGAACGCCGCAGGCGATGTCTCGCTGCACCCGGTGTTCGCGCTCGTTCGCACGTCGCTCGCGGACGACCTCGCCGCCTTTCTGCACGCGGGCGAGCGCAAGGTGCGCGCGTGGTACGCGCGCCACAAGACGGTCGAAGTGGCGTTTGCCGACGAGCGTGCGTTTTACAATATCAATTCCTTACAGGAACTCGCCGACCTCGACCGTGCCTGAAGTGCGCGACCGGCCAGCCGCCTGTCGCCGCCCACCATCCTCCGGCATGCCCATCAGGACGATCGCCGCACTCGCAGTGCGCACGCGCCGCTGCTCCACCCGATGACCACGCTTAACACTCTGTCCGGTTGCGTCACTCGCTACGATCCCCAAGCCTTGCCCGTCTGCGCCGCTCAGGCAATCGTGCTTCAGTGGGTGACGCCACTCGCGGCCAGTGAGCGGGTGCCGCTGCGCGACGCGCTTGCGCGTGTGCTCGCAGCGGACGTCATTTCGCCGATCGACGTACCCGCCCACGACAATTCGGCGATGGACGGCTACGCATTCGACGGGACAGCGCTGGAAGGAGCAACGGATCCGCTCACGCTGAACATCGTCGGCAAGGCGTTCGCCGGGCATCCGTACACAGGCGAAATCGCCGCGCGCACCTGCGTGCGCATCATGACCGGCGCGCCGATGCCCGCCGGTTGCGACACGGTCGTGCCACAGGAACACACACAGCCGGACGGCGACAGCGTCACGTTCGCGGCGCACGCTGTCGCGCGCGGCGCGAACCGCCGCCGCCAGGGCGAAGACCTCGCGAAGGGTCTTGCCGCGCTGCGCGCGGGCCGCGTGCTGCGCGCGTCCGACATCGGTCTGCTGGCGTCGCTCGGGCTCGTCGACGTCGAGGTGAAACAGCGCCTGCGCGTCGCGTACTTCTCGACAGGCGACGAATTGCGTGCGCCGGGCGATCCACTCGATGCGGGCTGCATCTACGACAGCAACCGCTACACGCTCGGCGCCATGCTCAAGCGGCTCGACGTCGAGGCGATCGATCTCGGCATGGTGCGCGACGACCCGGTCGCGCTTGGCGCCACGCTCAGACAGGCGGCGGAATGCGCCGATGTCGTACTGACCTCGGGCGGCGTCTCGGTCGGCGACGCCGACTTCACGCGCGAGCAGGTAGAAACACTCGGCGACGTCACGTTCTGGGGACTCGCGATGCGGCCCGGTCGCCCGCTCGCATTCGGGCGCATCTGGTCTGGCGGCCGGCCAGGCGTTGGGCATCCCGCGCTCCTCTTTGGATTGCCAGGCAACCCGGTGGCGACCATGGTCACCTTCTACCAGATCGTGCGCCCCGCCCTGCTCGCCATGGCGGGCGCGACGCCCCAGCCGGTGCCGCTGATCCCCACCCGCTGCGACGCGCCCATCAGGAAACGCCCGGGCCGCACCGAATTCCAGCGCGGCATCGCCACGCGCGACGGCACAGGCCAGTGGCGCGTCACGCCCACCGGTTCGCAAAGTTCCGGCGCATTAAGCACCATGAGTGAAGCAAATTGCTTTATTGTGCTTGCCCATGAAGCTTCCGATCTCGACGCCGGCGACGTCGTCGACGTCATGCTTTTCGACGGACTCGTCTAGTGCGGGCCGCCCCTTACCCGCCATCGTCAAATTCGGCACGTCCACCACGTAATACGGACCGACTAACATGAAAAAACAGATTTCGTTCATCGCTCCGGGGCAGACCGCCAAGGCGCTCATCCTCGTGTACCTGACGTTCAGCGTGCCGATCGTGCTGCTTGGCGTGCTCGTCGCCTTCTTCCGGTACGGCTCGGTCGAACTGTCGACGATTTTCAGCGCGCTGCTGCTCAACGCGATTCTCGGCTTCGTCCTGCTCTGGATCGCGTGCCACGCGTACAACTGGGTCGCGTCGCGCTTCGGCGGCATCGAGATCCATCTCTCCGACGTACCTGAGGAAGCATAATGACGGCGACGATCCGCGCGGCCAACCCCGCCGATGTCGGCGCGATGCACGCGCTGATGTACGAGCTGGCCGAGTTCGAGAGGCTCACGCATCTTTTCGTCGCGACGACGGACGCCCTCGCAGACGCGCTCTTCGGCGCACGTCCGGCGGCCGAGGCGCTCGTTGCCGAGGAGGCGGGGCGAATCGTCGGCTATGCGCTCTTTTTCCATAACTACTCGACGTTTATTGGCCGCCGCGGACTCTACCTCGAAGACCTCTACGTGCAGCCGTCGCAGCGCGGCACGGGCCTCGGCACGGCGATGCTGCGCGCGCTAGCGGCGATCGCCCTCGAGCGGCAGTGCGCCCGCTTCGAGTGGACCGTGCTCGACTGGAACCAGCCGGCCATCAGCTTCTACGAGAAAATGGGCGCGACCGTGCTGCCCGACTGGCGCGTCGTGCGCGTGACCGGCGAGGCGCTCGACTATCTCGCCGCGCCCGCAGAGCAGTCCGCCGGCTAAGCACGGCTCACGGCTTTCGAATGCACCCAAAGAAACGGGCCGCCTGCGTATAAGCGCAGGCGGCCCGTTCGCATTGATGCGGACGCAACGTGCTTTATTCGTCCGAC
Source organism: Paraburkholderia dinghuensis (assembly GCF_003837865.1). Taxonomy (GTDB): domain Bacteria; phylum Pseudomonadota; class Gammaproteobacteria; order Burkholderiales; family Burkholderiaceae; genus Paraburkholderia; species Paraburkholderia dinghuensis. The sequence goes on from NZ_RQIS01000001.1 coordinate 87,215, forward strand.
GCCCCGTTGGGCAGCGCATCGCCGAGCAGGTTCGTCGCCTCCTCGCCCGGCAACGCCTCCACATCGCGCAGCTTGCGGTTCATCGCGCGCGTGCGCACCTCTGCCGCCTCGATCGAGCGCGTCACCGTTTCCAGCTGCGACTTGGTTTTCGCGAGCACGTCGCCGAACTTGCCGAACTCTGTCTTCACCGCGCCCAGCACCTGCCAGACCTCGCTCGATCGCCGCTCGATGGCGAGCGTGCGGAAGCCCATCTGCAGACTGTTGAGCAGCGCCGTGAGCGTCGTCGGCCCCGCGACCGTCACGCGGAAGTCGCGCTGCAACAGGTCGGTCAGGCCCGGTCGGCGCAGAATTTCCGCGTAGAGCCCTTCAGTCGGCAGGAACAGCAGCGCGAAGTCGGTCGTGTGCGGCGGCGCGACGTACTTTTCGGCGATCGTGCGCGCCTCTGCCTTCACGCGCGCCTCCAGCGCACGGCCCGCTTCCTCGATGGCCCCGACGTCCGCGCGCTCCTGCGCGTCGATCAGGCGCTCGTAGTCCTCGCGCGGGAATTTCGCATCGACGGGCAGCCAGACCGGCTCGGCCGCACCGCCTGTGTCGCCGCGCCCCGGCAGGCGAATCGCAAACTCGACGCGCTCCGTACTCTTCGGCACCGTCGCAACGTTCTTCGCGTACTGGTCGGGCGTGAGAATCTGTTCCAGCAGTGCTTCGAGCTGCACTTCGCCCCACGTGCCGCGCGTCTTCACGTTCGTGAGCACCTTCTTCAGGTCGCCGACGCCGGCCGCAAGCGTCTGCATTTCGCCGAGCCCGCGATGCACCTGCTCAAGGCGATCGGACACGAGCTTGAACGATTCGCCGAGGCGTTGTTCGAGCGTCGCGTGCAGCTTTTCGTCGACGGTGCGGCGCATCTCTTCGAGTTTCGCCGCGTTGTTCGCCTCGATGTCCTTCAAGCGCTGCTCCAGCGTCGCACGCACTTCGGCGAAGCGGCGGTCGTTCGCCTCCGTGAGCTGCGTGAGTTGCTGCGCGAGCACGTTGCCGAAATGGCGCAACGCCGCGCCCTGCTCTTCGCGGGCCTGCTGCGCCTGCTGCTGCAAGCTCTGGCGCACGGCTTCGAGCTGCTGCGCGTTGGTCTCGGTGAGCTTGGCGAGCTGCTGCGCGAAACCGTCGATCTGGTTGTTCTGAACCGTCGCGATGCTCGTGAGCTGCGATGCGAGCGCCTGCTGCACTTGAGCGAAACCGCCACCGAACTCGCTGCGCGAGACCTGCGCGGTATGCGCGATCTCATTGCGCAATTCACGCTCGATGCGCTCGGCGGCGCGCGCCTGCGTCTCGGTCGAGGTTGCAACACGGCCGGAGAGCGCGTCGAGCGACTCGTGGACGGCATCGCCTTCGTTGCCACCGCGCGCACGCATGAGCGCAACCACCGTGACGACAAGCGCAACAGCGACCAGCAACGTCGCGACGGACATCAGCAGCAATGGGCTCATGAACGGGCTTTCCCGAGAACGTCAGGATTGATCGGATTGGGCGGACGGCCTGCACGCGGTCCCTCGCCGAGTGCGGCGATGAGGTTGTCGGCGGCGAGGTTCGCCATCGCGCGGCGCGTCGCTTCGCTCGCGCTCGCGATGTGCGGCGTGAGCACGACGTTCGGCACGGTGAGCAGCGCCGGATGCACGTTCGGCTCGCCCTCGAACACGTCGAGGCCCGCGGCCGCGATGCGGCGCGCGCGCAGCGCCTCGGCGAGCGCCGCGTCATCGACGATACCGCCGCGCGCAATGTTGGTGAGCGTCGCGGTGGGTTTCATCAGCGCGAGTTCGGCCGCGCCGATCGTGTGGTGGTTTTCCGGGGTGTACGGCAGCACGAGCACGACGTGATCCGCTTCGCGCAAGAGCGCTTCCTTCGTGCGGTATTCGGCGTTCAGTTCGGCTTCGATTTCGGGCGCGACGCGCGAACGGTTGTGATAGACGATGCGCATGTTGAAGCCCTTCGCACGCCGCGCGATCGCCTGGCCGATACGGCCCATGCCGACGATACCGAGCGTCGAACCGTACACGTCCGGGCCAAGGAACGCGTCGTGCGCCCACTTCTCCCACTTGCCCGCACGCAGGAAGTGCTCCGATTCGGTGATTCGGCGCGCCGTGGCCATCATCAGCGCCCAGCCGAAATCGGCCGTCGTTTCGTTGAGCACGTCGGGCGTATTGGTGCCGAGCACGTTCGCGGCGTTGAACGCGGCCATGTCGAAGTTGTTGTAGCCCACGGCCATGTTCGCGACGACACGCAGACGCGGCGCGGCAGCAAGCGTCGCGGCGCCGACGGGATCGCCCGCGGTCAGTGCGCCATCCTTGTCGGCGAGACGGCGCGTGAGTTCATCGGCAGGCAGTGCGTCGCCGTTGTTCCACTCGACGTCGAAATAGTGTTTGAGCCGGTCGATCACGTCCGGAAAAATCGGCCGCGCCACAAGGATCTTTTGCATCGTTACTCTCCACTTCAGGTTGTTCGGTCGCGCACGCGTTCGCTGCATGCGTCATTGTCAGGCGTGACGGGCCGCGCGGCTAGGCGAAAAAGAGCCAGGTCGCCATGAGGAAAACCGGCAGGAGTATCGCGCACGACCAGCCAAGATAGCCAAAGAAGCCCGGCATGCGTACGCCGCGCGACTCGGAGATCGACTTCACCATGAAATTCGGCGCGTTGCCGATGTAGGTGAGCGCGCCCATCAGCACCGCGCCCGCCGATATTGCAGCGAGCGTCTTCGCGCCGGTCGTCATCAGCGCCGGGGCGTCGCCGCCTGCGAGGTTGAAAAACACGAGCCAGGTCGGCGCGTTGTCGAGGAAGGACGACAAGAGGCCCGTCGCCCAGAAGTACATGATGGTGTCGGGGCGGCCCGGCGTCTCGTTCACGAGATGAATCAGGCCCCCGAATGCGCCCGCCTCGCCCGCGCGCAGAATCGCGATGACCGGCGTAATCGTCACGAAGATGCCCACGAAGAGCTTCGCGACTTCGGCGATGGGCGCCCAGTTGAAGTCGTTGGCGGCGCGCACCGAACGCGGCGTGAAGGCGAGCGAAACGAGCGAGAGCGCGATTAGCCCCGCATCGCGAAGAAGATTCTGCAATTCGACATGCGCACCGGGAACGGCGAACGTGATGCCGGGCTTCCAGACTCCGCTCATCAGCACGAGGCCGATGACGAGTGCGAGCAGCACAAAGTTGAACTTGCCCGTGATGCCGAGCGGCCCCGTGTCAGGCGTCGGGTCGAGGATTGCGGCACGCGCCTCGCCTGCGCGGTGGAAGAACCACGAATCGAGCGCGTAGAACGCGGCGAGCAGCACCCCGCAGACAAACAGCCAGGGCCACACGAGATGCTGCGTAGTCCAGAAGAAACCAACGCCGTTCAGGAACCCGAGGAAAAGCGGCGGATCGCCGAGCGGCGTCAGCAGCCCGCCCGCATTCGCGACGAGAAAGATGAAAAACAGGATGACGTGGACATTGTGGCGCCGGTTGTCGTTGGCGCGCAGGAGCGGCCGGATCAGCAGCATCGCCGCGCCGGTCGTGCCCATGATGCTCGCGAGCAGCGTCCCGATCCCGAGGATCGTCGTATTCGTGCGCGGCGAGCCGCGCAGGTTGCCTTCAACGCAGATGCCGCCCGCGATCGTGAAAAGCGCACCGAGCAGCACGATGAACGGGAGATACTCGTCGATCACCGCGTGCAGGAACATCGGATACGTGGCGGCAAAGCCGTGCGTCACGGCGAAGGGCAGCAGGAACGCGAGCGCCCAAAGCGCGGCGATCTTGCCGAAGTGCCGATGCCAGAGCACGGGCGCAAACATCGGAAAGAGCGCGATCGAAAGCAGCATGCCCGCGAACGGAAGGCCCCAGGCCGGCGAGAGCGTGGCGCCGTTGACGCCTTCGGCATGCGCCCACGCGGGCATCAGCGTCAGCGCGGCGCACAGGCCCGGTGCGATGCGGGGCATTCCACGCGCGAGTTGCCCGCGACGGCGGCCCGCGCCAGCGCGTTGCCGGGGTACGGGCGCCGCGCCCTTACGCGCCATGCACGACGATGACATGCACGCGATACGGCCCGTGCGCGCCGAGGACGATGGTCTGCTCGATATCGCCGGTGCGCGACGGCCCCGATACGAAGTTGACCGCGCGCGGCAGTTCTCCGCGTTCGGCGCGGATCAGCGCGAAGGCGTCCTCGTGACCGGCGACGATGCGCGATGCAGGCACGACGGCGATGTGCGTCTCTGGCAGGAGCGCGCCCGAGGCCCAGGTCTGCGGGCTTGAGAGCAACACGAGCGTGCCGGTCTCGGCAGTCGCGCAAAAGCAGCCGGTGAGACCGACCAGATCGCGGTCTTCGGGCTTGCGGAATTCGACGGATAGTCCTGCGGCGGCCCAATCGAACGAATCGAGCGTCTGCCAGGCGACGGCCTGCATCGGCAGTCCGCCTTCCGCGAGATAGCGCTGCACGGCGACGGGTACGCCAGCCAGGCCCTCGACTTCATCGACCGTCGTGGACATCTTGCGCGCCTCACGCACGAAGCGTGCAACGAGATCGCCCTCCAGCGGCGGACGCGGGCCTTCGGGATGGTGAGTCAGGTAGTCAGCGACGGCCTCGCGTTCGGACGCGTCGGGAGTCGCGCCGCGCCCCTGGGCCGCGCGAATGCGCGCGAGTATGCTGCGGCGTGCGGCCGTCGTGTCCATGTGCGGTCCTCTTACCGTGGGGGTCGGGCGTCGTGGCGATCACTCGTGCCGATTATACCGATGCAAGCGGCGTGCATCGCGCGCACGCGGGCCGCCGACGCGAAGTGACGAGCGAGTACGCAGTCCTCACGCGGCGACGCTCCGCCGCGCTCGACGAAGGCGCGCAAATCATGCGGCGCACGCCGCCTCGATGGCCGGTCTACTTGCCTGCGCTTTCCTCATCGGCGGGAATGCCGAACACCTGGCGCAGATACGCGATATAGGCCTTGTCGTCGCACATGTTCTTGCCCGGCGAATCGGACAGTTTGGCGACGGGCTGGCCGTTGCAGCGAACCATCTTGATGACGATCTGCAGCGGCTGATAGCCGAGGTCGTTGGTGAGGTTCGTGCCGACACCGAATGCGAGCCGGCAGCGTCCGCGAAAGCGCTCGTAGAGACGCAGGACCTTGGGAATATCGAGCGCGTCCGAGAAGATCATTGTCTTCGTGCGCGGGTCGCACCGGTTGTCCTCGTAGTGCTTGAGCAGACGCTCGCCCCAGTCGAACGGATCGCCGGAATCGTGGCGCGCGCCGTCGAAGAGCTTGCAGAAGTACATGTCGAAATCGCGCAGGAATGCCTGCATGCCGTAGACATCCGAGAGCGCGATGCCGAGGTCCCCGCGATACTCCTTCGCCCACATCTCGAAGCCGAAGATCTGCGAATCGCGCAGACGCGGGCCGAGTGCCTGGCACGCCTGCAGATACTCGTGAGCCATCGTGCCGAGCGGCGTGAGGTGGTGCTTCATCGCGTAGTACACGTTGCTCGTACCGGCGAACTGCTCGCCGAGATCCTCCTTGAGCGTGAGGATCACCTCCTCGTGCCAGTGCCTCGAGAAGCGGCGGCGCGTGCCGTAGTCGGCGATCTTGCAGTCGGCGAACTCGGGCTTCGCGCCGAGCATCTCGATCTTGCTGCGCAGACGCTCGCGGCCTTCCTCGTACTGCGGCTGCCGCTGCGTGTTGCGGAAGTAGACCTCGTTGACGATCGCGAGCACGGGAATCTCGAAGAGGATCGTGTGCAGCCACGGCCCCTTGATCTCGATGTCGATTTCGCCATTGTTCTTCGGCGACGGCGTGACCGAAATGTACTTCTCGTTCAGATGAAAGAGCGCGAGGAAATCGAGGAAATCGCTCTTCATGAAGCGCAGGCGGCGCAGGTAGTCGAGCTCGGCTTCGGTGAAGTGCAGGCGACAGAGCTTCTGGATCTCGCTCCTGATTTCGTCGACGTACGGCACGAGATCGACGTCCGGCGTGCGGCAGCGGAACCGGTACTCCACGCTCGCAGCCGGGAAGTGATGCAGCACCACCTGCATCATCGTGAACTTGTAGAGGTCGGTATCGAGCAGCGAATTAATGATCATGGTGAGCCAGCCGGACTGCATTCTGAGGACGCGCGCCTGCGGGAGGACCGGGCCTGTGACGTGACGTCGCGCATCGGCTGTTCCCGGCTCGTGCCCTGCAAGGCCGGGCGTCAGCGATGCGCCCATGTTACCTGAACGCGCGGGCGCCCCGCCGCGCCGCCAGCACGCCCGCGCGGCCAGGAGGGGGATTTGACACGTGGTCCCAAGAGCGCCATAAACTAATCACGAAACGATCTAAAAACCCATGCGGACCGCTCGCTGGGGATTTTCACGTTCAGTTACAATAGCTGTTTCGGCCCTGTGCCATCCCCCGATACAAAGCATGCAGGAGTTGCCTGAATGACCCACGTTGTGACCGAAAGCTGCATCAAGTGCCGCTATACCGACTGCGTCGATGTGTGCCCGGTGGACTGCTTTCGCGAAGGTCCCAACTTCCTCGCGATCGATCCGGACGAGTGCATTGACTGCGCCGTGTGTGTAGCCGAGTGCCCCGTCAATGCCATCTACGCCGAAGAGGACGTGCCTGGCGACCAGCAGCAGTTCATCCCCCTGAACGCCGAGCTGGCCAAAGGCTGGCCGAGCATCACCAAGACGAAAGCCGCGCTGCCCGAAGCCGAAGAATTCAAGGACGTGAAGGACAAGCTCGCGATGCTCGTGCGCTAAGCGCCGTAAGTGCGGCGTACGATACGCGCGCCAGGTGCACTTAGCCGTGCGATCTGTGCGGCGGGCCGTCGGCTGTGGCTGCCGTTGCGTCGTCCCGGAAGCGACTTATTTCCAGGAATACGTGCAGGTGTTGACAGATCCAGCCGCGCCCCATAGAATCTCGTTCTCTGCTTTTGTTGATCCCCGATAGCTCAGTCGGTAGAGCGCCGGACTGTTAATCCGTAGGTCCCTGGTTCGAGCCCAGGTCGGGGAGCCAAATAAAATTGGCAAAACGAATTTGCAAACGAGATTGCAAGTCACAAAAAATCACAAAAGCCCGCTAACCATAACGGGCTTTTTTATGTAGTGAAGAGTTGCTGTACTGCTGTTCCCCGATAGCTCAGTCGGTAGAGCGCCGGACTGTTAATCCGTAGGTCCCTGGTTCGAGCCCAGGTCGGGGAGCCAAAAAATCGAAGGCGTTGCGCGAATCTCGTGCAACGCCTTTTTCTTTTTGCAGCATCGCGCTTGCGCTGCGACTGCTGCACAGCCATCGCACTGCCCGATAATGGCGCGTCGTCATCTTTGGGATTCCCCATGAAAGCATCTCGTTTCGTGTCACTCGCGTCACTCGTCTCGCGCGCAGCCGTCGCCAGCGCCTGCCTCGGCGCGCTCGCTGCCGCGCACGCCGAAGAGATCGGCAGTGTGAACACCAATTTCCACATCACCGGATCGGACCGCGTGGTCGTAGAGGCCTATGACGATCCGCAAGTGACCGGTGTTACGTGCTACGTCTCGCGTGCGCGCAAGGGTGGCGTGAAGGGCACGCTAGGCCTCGCTGAGGACCCCACCGAAGCGTCCATCGCCTGTCGCCAGGTCGGGCCGATGTCCTTCACCGGGCCGCTCAAAGTGCAAACCGACGTCTTCAGCGAACGCATGTCGCTCATCTTCAAGACGCTGCACGTCGTGCGCATCGTCGACGCGAAGCGCAACGCGCTCGTCTACCTGACCTATAGCGACCGTATCGTGAGCGGCAGCGCGAAGAACAGCGTCAGCGCCGTGCCGGTGCCGGCCGGCACGGCGATCCCGCTTCGATAGGCCCGCGCTACACTGAGAGCCTCGCCCGGACACCTGCCATGACCGCCCGACGTTTCCGCGATTCCGCCCGCTACTGGCGCACGCCGCTTTTGCCCGGCGCGGATCTGCTTACCGCCGAGTACCACGAGCACGAATTCGCGCCTCACTGGCACGAGGCGTACACGATCCCCGTGATCGAAGACGGCGCCGAGTGCTTTCGCTATCTGGGCGCGCAACACGTCGCGGAGGCGGGCACGGTGCCGGTCATCAATCCGGGTGAGCTGCACACGGGATCGCGCGCCGTCGACGAGGGCTGGCGCTACCGCGTCATGTACGTCCCGGTCGACTACCTGCGGGATCTCGCCTCGGGAATCGCGGACCGCCTGCAGCCGCTGCCGTGGTTCGGCGCCGACGTGATCCGCGACCCCGATCTGGCCCGGCGCCTCTCGCTCGCCCACCGGTTGCTGGAAGCGGATGCCGACCGGCGCCGCGCAGCTTCCGGCGCAAGCAGGATCGCCCGCGCCGACGCCAGTCCCGTCACGGACATCGACGTGCTCGCCGTGGAAGGTGCGCTGCTCGACGCACTTTCGACGCTGCTCACGCGCCACGGCCGCACGCGCGAAGCGCCGCTGCAGCCGCAGATGAACGATCCGCGCGTCGAGACGATGAAATCGCTGCTCGCCGCCGATCTCGAAACGCCGTTGCGCGTGGCCGATCTCGCCCAGGCGGTCAGCCTCTCGCCATTCCACGCGACGCGGCTCTTCACCGAAGCATCCGGACTGCCGCCGCACGCCTGGCGCACCCAGTTGCGGTTGCAGCGCGCGCTCGCGCCGCTGCGAGCGGGCGCTTCGATCGCCGACGTCGCCGCCGCCAGCGGCTTCACCGACCAAAGCCATTTCACGCGTCACTTTCGCCGTATGTTCGGCGTGCCGCCAGGGCGCTGGCAGTCGGCGTAGTGGGCTTCTAATGGGCTTATAGCGGGCTTCACGCCGCGATCGCGTACCGGCCCCGAATAAATCCGCCGCCCCTCCCCGCAAGAACGTACAAGCCACGCGTACACGCGCCCGCTATGCTGCTGGCGTGTATCGACCAGCGTTGGCGCGTCGACGGGGACCAGGGCTTCAGGCTTCACACCGGTCCCGGACAGTCCCGACAGCCCCACCTGGTCCCATGAAAGACGGTTGCCGTATCACGAGGACAGTTTGACCACTCACCCCACCCGCTCCCAGGAGTTCGTCGCCGGCGCGCGCGACACGATCCCCATGATGGTCGGCGCCGCGCCGTTCGGCGTGATCTTCGGCACGCTCGTCACCTCGGGCTCGCTCTCGCTGTGGCATGGCCAGTTCATGTCGCTCGCCGTCTTCGCCGGCTCCGCGCAATTCATTGCGCTCGGCCTGATCGCGTCGCACGCGAGCTTCGTCGTGATCTGGGCGACCACGTTCATCGTCAATCTGCGCCACGTGCTCTACAGCGCGACGCTCGCCCCCTACGTCTCGCACCTGCCCCTGCGCTGGCGTCTCGTGCTGGGCGGCCTGCTCACCGACGAGGTCTTTGCCGTCGCCTGGGCGCATTTCCGCCGCCACCCGCCCAGCGGCGATGTCTCGCCTTGGCACTTCCTCGGCTCCGGTGTCGCGATGTACGTCAACTGGCAGATCTGGACCGCTGTCGGCCTGCTGTTCGGCGCAGCGTTTCCCGGCCTCCAGTCGCTCGGCCTCGACTTCGCGATGGTCGCCACGTTCATCGCGATCGTCGTGCCGCAACTCGTCGCCGTGCGCTATATCGCGGCAGCCGTCACGGCCGGCACGCTCGCGTTCTTCTGGCAAGGCTGGCCGTACAAGCTCGGCCTGCTCGGCGCCGTCCTCGCGGGCGTCGCGGTGGGCGTCGCACTCTCGCTGCCGCGCCGCGCGCGCGACGGCGCAGCCGCAGCGCCGTCGGCGGGCGCTACGCGCAGCGCCGGCAACACCGACAACGCCCGCAATACCAGCAACACCCGCCACACGGCAGGAGCCCGCCAATGAGCTACGTCGTCCTCATCCTCGGCATGGCCGCCATCACCTGGCTCGTGCGCACCGCGGTTTTCGTGCTCGGCGAGCGGCTCGTGTTTCCGCCGATCGTGCGCACCGCGCTCGGCTTCGTGCCCGTGACCGTGCTCACCGCGATCATCGTGCCGATGGCCGTCTCGCCGCACGGCCAGGGCGCCGAGCTCACCTGGCGCAATCCGCAGCTCGTCGGCGCACTCGCGGCCATCGCAGTCAGCGTGCTCACGCGGCGGCCCCTCGTCACGATCGCGGCCGGGCTTGGCGTGTTTTTCCTCTGGCAGGGCGTCGTGCTGCACTGACGCGCCGGGCCTGGCGGTTGCACCAGGTGCAGCCCTTCACGATCGCGCCTCAAGTTTCCCCCTTCTGCGCCGTTAATCCCGTCAATGGCTGCTTTCGCGCTGCCGCGCTGCGCGAAAGCGCACGCGACGCAGTGCAGCACGGATCACACGGGAAAACGAATGGGGCACATCACCCTCTCTATCAAGGACGAAACGCTTGCGTCGCTGCGCAAGGACTTCGAGGCATTCCTGCGCGTATCGGTCAAGCTCGATCCGCAGTTCGCCACGCCGTCTTTCGAGGATTTCCTGCGCGCCAAGCTGCTCGACAACATGGTGCCGCTGACCGAGCACGCGGTGCAGCGCATGTTGACGGGCGGCCAGTACGCATGGGCCAAGCGCACGCTCGACAAGGAATTCCCGGAAGTGGTCTCGATCCTGATGCGGCAGGCGAGCGAGTTCGGCTTCGGCTTTGCGTCGCGGACCGAGTGGACGCCCGAGGAATTGACCAAGCAGTGCCGCGAGTGGGCGACGGCAATCGTCCACGAGGCACAGGGCGACGCGATGCTGGTCGATCCGCTCGCCTCGCAGATCAAGGCGTCCGTGCAGGACATGCAGACGCTGGAAGAAGCCATGCAGACGCCCGCGTGGCGCCTGTCCGAATCGCTGCGCCAGCGCATCTACGAAGCGAAGATCGACTGCGAGACGAGCACCGGCAGCACCGCGCGCGAGCGACTCGGCGAGCTGCGCGGACTGTTGCGGCTTGCGATCACCCACGGGGTCTTCCAGAAGCAGGAAGCGCAGCAGATCATGGAGTATCTGCGTCTTCTGAAGCCGGACATCTTCGTCGAGGAACCCGACGACGTGTTCGCGCGCCTCGCCGCCTGGTTGCGCAACTTCTTCGTGCCGCCGCAACGCAGTCAGCCGCGTCGTCAGTCGAACTGACGCGCGCGCACCCTGGGCCTGTTCAGTTCACGCGACGAACAGGCCCTTCACGGCCCTTCTAGTCCCACATCTTCCGCAGCATCGCACCGATTTCGATCTTCGCGTGCGCGGCAGCCGCCAGGCCTGCCGTACCGGGCGCGCTCGCCACGGGCACGGGGGGCCAGGCGCACGATTCGAAGAGCGGCAGCGCCGACGCCGTAATGAAACGCGTACGCGACGCCCAGACATGGCGATCGCCGGACGCCGCCTGGTTGTGCACGTAAAAGCGCTGCGGCACGACGATATGCAGGTCCTCCTTCGCGCGCGTCATCGCCACGTATAGCAGGCGCCGTTCTTCCTCCAGTTCCTCGTCGCTGCCGACGCCCAGGTCGGACGGAATGCAGCCGTCCACACCATTGAGCACGAACACATTGCGCCACTCCTGCCCTTTCGCCGAGTGAATCGTCGAGAGGATCAAGTAGTCCTCATCGAGCAGCGGATCGGCGGATTCGGCGCTCGTTGCGTCGGGCGGATCGAGCGTGAGTTCGGTGAGGAAGCGCTCGCGCGACGCGTAGGTGCTCGCGATGCTCTCCATCTGCAGCAGGTCCGCCAGGCGCACGGCGGCGTCCTCGTGGTTGCGCTCCAGATGCGGCTCGTACCAGCGCCGCACGCGTTCGAACCCGGCGGGCCACGGTGTAACGTGCGCGCCGATATCCTCGATCAGCGCGACGAACGCGGCCCAGTCCTCCGCTGCGCGCGGCGGCGGCGCAAACGCAGCGAGCGCTTCGGCCGCACGGTACGCGCCCGTGCAGGCCGCAACCTGATCGAGCAGCCGCGCGGCAGTGGCGGGACCGACGCCCGGCAGCAGTTGCGCCACGCGAAAGCCCGCAACGCGGTCGAGCGGATTCTCGGCCCAGCGCAATACGGCCAGCACGTCCTTGACGTGCGAGGCATCGAGAAAGCGCAGCCCGCCGAACTTCACGAACGGAATGTTGCGCCGTGCGAGTTCGATTTCGAGCGTCGCGCTGTGGTGAGCGGCGCGAAACAGCACGGCCTGCTGCTTGAGCTTCATGCCCTCCTCGCGGGCCGCGAGGATCTGTTCGACGACGTAGCGCGCCTGGGTGGCTTCGTCGGCGACGGTCACGAGACGTGGACGCTGCGCCGACGCCTTGTCGCTCCAGAGGTTCTTCGTGAAGCGCTCACGCGCGGCGTCGATCACGGCATTCGACGCGGCGAGAATCGGCTGCGTCGAGCGGTAGTTGCGCTCGAGCGTGACCTGGCGCGCGGGCGGATCGAAGTGGGCCGGGAAGTCGAGGATGTTGCGCACCGTCGCGCCCCGAAACGAGTAGATGGCCTGGGCGTCGTCGCCGACCACCGTGAGGCCGCGGCCGTCGGGCTTGAGCGCGAGCAGGATCGAAGCCTGCAGGCGGTTGGTGTCCTGATACTCGTCCACGAGCACGTGATCGAAACGGCCCGCGAGGTCGGCGGCAAGCGACGGTTCAGCCGCCATGTGCGCCCAGTAGAGCAGCAGGTCGTCGTAGTCGAGGACGTTCTGCTTCTGCTTGGCGTCGACGTAGGCCGCGAACAGCGCCTTCAGTTGCGGCTCCCATTCGAGGCACCACGAAAACGAGCGATTGAGCACGTTCGTAAGCGTGTCGCCCGTGTTGACGACGCGCGAGTAGATCGCGAGGCAGGTGTTCTTCGACGGAAAGCGCTTCTGCTTCGCCGACAAACCGAGTTCGTGGCGCACGAGGTTCATCAGATCGGCGGAATCCTCGCGGTCGTTAATCGTGAACGCGGGCGACAGGCCGATCCGTTCGGCGTATTCGCGCAACAGGCGCGCGCCGATGCCGTGAAACGTGCCCGCCCACGTGAGCCCCTGCGCAAGCACGGACGCGGCACCCGGCACGCCGGCGGCGATGCGGCCGACGCGGCGTGTCATCTCGAGCGCCGCGCGGCGCGAGAACGTGAGGAGCAGGATGCGATGCGGATCGGCGCCGTTCACGACCAGATGCGCGACGCGATGTGCGAGCGTATTGGTCTTTCCCGAGCCGGCGCCCGCAATGACGAGCAACGGTGCCGGAAGCACGGCACCCGGTGCGAACGCGCTGGCGCCGCCGTGCTCGACAGCGGCGCGCTGCGCGTCATTGAGCTTCGAAAGATAAGCGGTGACGCTGCTCGCGGCAGGCGTTTCGAGGACGGTGGACACGGTAATGGACGTCAGGAGCGTCAGGTCGATAAGGGTGGCGACGGATACTGTATATCCATACACCCCAACCCGGCAAGCGCCGATCAGGCCACGATCTGGCGGTATTTTTCGCGGATTTCCGGCCGCGTGGCGCGAATCGCATCGCGGCCGGATCACACCGGGGTTCCCCTTCCGGCGACAAAGCGCGGGCGCATCGACCCGCCGTTTGCGATTCGGGCGACGGCATATGCTTTATGATGCGAACCCTTCGACGCACCGGCTCGCGGTACGTGCGAGCATCCGGAAAACCCAAACGCCATGCCCAACCTCGATTTCACACTGACCGGCGATTACGTCGAACTGCACAACCTCCTGAAGATCACCGGACTTGCCGACAGCGGCGGCTCGGCCAAGCAGATCGTCGCGTCGGGGGCCGTCAAGGTGGACGGCGAAGTCGAACTGCGCAAGACCTGCAAGATCCGCGCGGGTCAGGTGGTACTGCTCGGCGATACGCGCATCGCGGTGCGCGAAGCCGATTGAAAGAAAGCGCACCAGGAACGGGCTTTTTGATCGACAACAGCGCAATCCCCCCCTAAGCTGTTGTTTCCGATAGCAGCCCCCGACTTCCCTGCGGCGCGAGTTTTCGCGCCGCGCGCTTTTCATGACCCGACCGACGCTCTTCGCTCGCCCCGTCGCGCCGCCCACGCTGACGCGCCACGCCGCCGACACCGCCCGCCTCGCCGCCCCGCTCGCCATCGCCCAGCTTTCGCAAACGGCGATGAGCGTCACCGACACGGTGCTGCTCGGCTCGCTCGGCGCCGATGCGCTCGCGGCGGGCGGTCTCGGCGCGAATCTGTATCTGGTCACCCTGATCGTGCTGCAAGGCGTGCTGACCTCGGTGAGCGTGAGCGTCGCGCAGGCGCGCGGCGCGCGCAACGAAAGCGACGTCCCGCACATCTACTGGACGGGCTTCGCGCTGTCGCTCCTGCTCACACTGCCCGCGTTTGCGCTGCTCTCGTTCGCCAGGCCTCTCCTGCTCGCGCTCGGCGAGCCGGCACTGCTCGCGCATCACGTCGGCGAGTACGCGGCGGTGCTGCGCTGGGGCGCGCCCGCCAGTCTGATCGGCGTCGGGCTCATGCGCTCGTTCCTGCCGGCGATCGGCGCGGCGAGGCGCCTCCTGTGGGTGTCGATCGCGGGGGTGTTCGTCAACGGTTTCCTCAACTACGGCCTGATCCACGGCGCGTGGGGCCTGCCCCGACTCGGCTTTCTCGGCTCGGCAGCGGCGACCGCGATCACGGTCTGGCTCACCGCCGCCGTGTTGATGGCGCTGCTGCACCTTCGGCCTTCGCACCAGCATTACGTCGCCGCGCGGCGGCCCACGGCGCCGCTGATGGGCGAACTCGTCTCGATCGGCTGGCCCGTGGCGATCACGTACGCCGTCGAAGCCACGCTGTTCCTCGCCACGGGCCTCCTGATGGGCCTGCTTGGCGCAATGCCGCTCGCAGCGCACCAGATCGCGCTGAACGTGGCGTCGATGACGTTCATGGTGCCGCTTGCGATCGGCCAGGCCGCGAACGTGCGCGTCGGCTACTGGGCAGGCGCGGGCGAGCCGCGCGCGGCGCGCCATGCGGGCTTCGCCGCGCTCGGACTCGGCGTGGGATTCATGTCGATGTCGGCGCTCGTGATGGTGCTCGCGCCGCACTGGATCGTCGGCTTGTACCTGCATCTGAACGACCCCGCCAACGCGGCGACGGTCGCGCTCGCCACGACGCTGCTCGGCGTGGCCGCGGTCTTCCAGATCGTCGATGGCGTGCAGGCGGTGGGTTCCGGTTGCCTGCGCGGCCTCAAGGACACGCGCGTTCCGATGATGGCGGCGACGCTCGGCTACTGGGGCATTGGCTTTCCCACGGGCTACGCGCTCGCGTTCCACTTCGGCCTCGGCGCGCGCGGCCTCTGGTGGGGTCTCGCCGCAGGACTCGCCACCGTTGCGTTCATGATGACGCTGCGCTTTCACAGGATGAGCTTGCGCCGCGCCGCCGCGCCCGCCGCCGCCTGAGCCGGCGGATGCCTCGCCGGGTCCCCCGCGCGGTTAAGCAGGCAGTTAAAATACCCCGGCCGCCACACTCGCCGTCCCGCCCACAAAGCGACATCGACGTGTAGCCGAGGAGACCCCGCCGCCACCGCGGCACCGCACGCGCTGTCCATTGCCGGCTTCACCGCGCAGCGTGCGCAAGACCTCCGCACTGCGCCACGAACTATAACGAACGCACAACCGGACCCCCCTTCCATGCTCGCCCCGATTACCCGACTCTTTCCGCTCTGGGCCGTCGTCGTGTCGCTGCTCGCGTACTTCGCGCCAGCCTCGGTCGCGCCGATCGCACCGCACGTCACGACGCTGCTCACGATCATCATGCTTTCGATGGGCGTCACGCTCTCGTTCGCGGACTTCCAGCGCGTATTCACACGCCCCGCTCCGGTGCTGGCCGGCATCGTCCTGCATTACCTCGTGATGCCGCTCGCTGCATGGGCGATCGCGAAAGCGCTGCACATGCCGCCCGATCTCACCGCCGGCATGGTGCTCGTGGGCAGCGTGGCCAGCGGCACGGCGTCGAACGTCATGATCTATCTCGCCCGCGGCGACGTCGCGCTTTCGGTGACGATCAGCGCGCTCTCGACGCTCGTCGGCGTATTCGCGACGCCGCTGCTCACACGCCTCTATGTCGATGCGTCGATCACCGTCGACGTGCGCGGCATGCTCATGAGCATCCTGCAGATCGTCGCCCTGCCGATCCTGATCGGTCTCGTCGTGAATCGCATCGCGGGCTCGCTCGTGCGCCGCATCGAGCCCGTACTGCCGCTCGTCTCGATGGTGTCGATCCTCGCGATCATCGCCGCCGTCGTGGGCGGCACGCACGCGAGCATCGCGACGGTCGGGCCGCTCGTCGCGCTCGCGGTCGTGCTGCACAACGGCATCGGCCTCCTCGGCGGCTATTGGGGCGGACGACTGCTCGGCTTCGACGAGTCGGTGTGCCGCACGCTCGCCATCGAGGTCGGCATGCAGAACTCGGGGCTCGCCGCGACGCTCGGAAAGCTCTATTTTTCGCCGCTCGCGGCACTGCCCGGTGCGCTGTTCTCGGTGTGGCACAACCTCTCGGGATCGCTGCTCGCCGGCTACTGGGCAGGCAAACCCGTGCGTGGCGGCATGCGCGATGCCGACGCCGTGCTGCAGCCGCGCCCCACGGTTACGCGGCGCTGACGAGGCGCCATTCGCCGTACGGGCCGCCATGGCGGCCTGCCGCGAATCGCCGCCGCACGCCCGTGGCACTTTCCGGCTTCACCAGTGCCCGGCTCAGCGCATTGCCCGCATCCGGCGCAACGCGCCCAACCGCGTGCGACCGGACCCATGCGCCAGACGCGATGCCCGCCGGCCGAGCCACACACGGAGCGCGGCCCACGGCTGCCGCTGCGACTGTGCCGCCTGAGGTGCCTGTAGAACCACCTCTCCCGCATGAAGCGAATGCCACGCGCAGATCACGTCCTCGTCCCACCCGCCGATCCGGACCCGCTCGCCGCGCGCGACGGGAAGCGCTTCGCCCGGCGCGAGCCAGTAGTCCTCGGAATCGCCTTCCACCGTGACCCACACGAGCCCGGCGCGCGCGCCCAGCCAGCCGCCACGCGTGGCACGCCACGTGCGGCACGTACCGCGCGCGATGTTCATCGTCGTCTCCACTGCGTTCATCGCCGCCTCCAGCCGTCCAGGATGTCTGCAGTGTCGCGTGCACCGGGGTCGCGACGTTTCCGGCCGTGCTGAAACGAGATATGCGGTCCGGACGGGTCTGCGCGCCAGCCGCGCCGCATCCCGTAGAATCCGGCCGAACGCCGCTACACGACAGCGAACCGCCGCGCACCTCGCCCGCTCCGGAGAACCCTGCTTGACCGTCTTTTCAGCCCCGACCGAACCCTCGTCGCATCGCGGCCGGCGGAGCACGCCCGCGACCGGCGGCGCGCTGCCGCCCTCGACTGCCCACGCAAACGGCACGCACCGCATCGCGATCGTCGCGCGCGCGTGTCTCGCCCTGCTTTTCGCGACACTTCTCGCCGCGTGCGCAACACGCCCGCCCGCCACCGCCCTGCCGCGCGAGACCACGCATGCGCTGTCCGCGTCCGCGGATACGCCGCTTCGCGCCGCACTTGCCGCCGACGAAGCCGCGCATCCCGGCCAGTCGGGCTTTCGCCTGCTCGCGAACGGGACCGACGCGCTGCAGACACGCATCGCGCTCGCGCGCGCGGCGACGCAAACGCTCGACATGCAGTACTACATCGCCAACGAGGACACGACCGGCAAGCTGCTGCTCGGCGCGGCGCTCTACGCGGCGGACCGGGGCGTGCGCGTGCGCATGCTCGTCGACGATCTGAATTTCCGCGACATCGACAGCCTGATGGCCGCGCTCGACACGCACCCGCTGATCGAGGTCCGCGTGTTCAATCCATACGGCAGCGCGCAGGAAAGCATGTTCGCGCGCACGACGAACCTCCTGACGAAACTCGACCAGTTCACGCGCCGCATGCACAACAAGGCGATGATCGTCGACAACCAGACGGCAATCGTGGGCGGCCGCAATCTCGGCGACGAGTATTTCAACGCGAGCCCGACACTGGAGTTCTCCGACCTCGATGTGCTGGCTGCCGGCCCGGTCGCCGCACAGGTGTCCGCGAGCTTCGACGAGTACTGGAACAGCAGCGTGTCCTATCCGCTCAGCGCGCTGAGCAAGCAGAAGTTCGATCCGCACGACCTCGACACCGCCCGCGAGGCGCTGCGGGAGCACTGGCGCAAAAACGCCGAGCCCTATGACGCGAAACCGCTGAATGCCACGCCGCTTGCCGAGCAGATCGCCCGGCACGAATTGGTGCTCGTCTGGGCGGACTGTTTGTTCGTCCCCGACTCCCCCGAAAAGATCGCCAACGCGCAAGCGACCCAGAACGCACAACCCGGCGAGGCGATGCGCTCGCTCATCGAACAGATCCGTGCGGCGCGCCAGAGCGTGCTCGTGTTCTCGCCGTATTTCGTGCCGCACGACGCGGGCGTGGAGGAAGTGCGCAAGCTGACCGCACGCGGTGTGCGCGTCGCCATTCTCACGAACTCGCTCGCCGCCACGGATGCCGTCGTCGTCCAGTCCGGCTACAGCCCGTTTCGCGTGCCGCTCCTGCACGCGGGCGCCGAACTCTACGAGTTCAAACCGACGCAACCGGCGCGGGGCGAGCGGCGGCAGCGGCCCGGCATGATGGGTTCGCGCTCGCGTTCGAGCCTGCATGCGAAGGCGTATGTCATCGACGAGCGCACGCTCGTGATCGGCTCGCTCAACCTCGATCCGCGTTCGGCGAGACTGAATACGGAGCTTGCGCTCACGATCGACAGCCCCGCGCTCGCTCACGAAGTCGCCGGCTATTTCGCGCGGGCGACGTCGCCCCAGATCAGCTACCACGTGACGCTCGTCACACCCGAAGAGCGTGCGCAGCTCGCGGGTACCCCCGCCGCGGAGTCACCGCTCGTCTGGACCGACGAAGAAGACGGCGTGATCCGTACCTACAACCTCGACCCGCACGCCGGTTTCTACCGGAATGTGTTAACGGGGCTATTCTTGCTGTTGCCAGTGAACGATCAGCTATAGCGGCGAGCAGTAACCGCGCATCGCATTCGCTCTTCGTTCCCTCCCCCTGCCGGACCCGAAAACGGCGCGCGGCGAGCCGGTGCCGCGCGCATCCACCGGAGTGCACCATGACCGATGAAGCAAGAATGGAACGTGACACGTTCGGCGAGATCGCCGTACCCGCCGCGCGTCTCTGGGGCGCGCAGACGCAGCGTTCCCTGCAGAACTTCCGCATCTCGACCGAGAAGCAGTCGCCGGAACTGATCACCGCACTTGCGACGGTCAAACGCGCGGCGGCCGAGGTCAATCTTGGACTCGGCGTGCTCGACGAGCAGAAAGCGCACGCGATCATGCAGGCCGCCGACGAGATCATCGCGGGCAAGCATCCGGGCGAATTCCCGCTAGCGGTCTGGCAAACCGGCTCGGGCACTCAGACGAACATGAACCTCAACGAGGTGATCGCGAACCGCGCGAGCGAGATTCTCGGCGGCGAGCGGGGTGAAGCGCGCAAGGTCCATCCGAACGACGATGTGAACCGCGGCCAGTCGTCGAACGACGTCTTCCCAACGGCGATGCACGTGGCCGCTGCGTACGGCATCGTCAAGCATCTGCTGCCCGCACTGAAGACGCTGCGCGACACGCTCGGCGCCAAGGCGACCCAGTTCGCCGACATCGTGAAGATCGGTCGCACGCACCTGCAGGACGCCACGCCGCTCACGCTCGGCCAGGAATTCTCGGGCTATGTCGCGCAACTCGACCAGGGCATCCGGCATGTCGAATCGACGCTGCCGCATCTCTACGAACTCGCGCAGGGCGGCACGGCAGTCGGCACGGGGCTCAACGCTCATCCCCAGTTCGCACAGAAGGTCGCCGAAGGAATTGGCAAGCTCACGGGCCTGCCCTTCGTGAGCGCGCCCAACAAATTCGAGGTCATGGCGGCCGCTGACGCGCTCGTGTTCGCGCATGGCGCGCTCAAGACCGTCGCCGCGAGCCTCATGAAGATCGCGAACGACATCCGCTGGCTCGCGAGCGGCCCGCGCTGCGGGCTTGGCGAACTGTCGATCCCCGAGAACGAGCCGGGCAGCTCGATCATGCCGGGCAAGGTGAATCCTACGCAATCCGAAGCAGTGACGATGCTCTGCTGCCAGGTGTTCGGCAACGACGTCGCCGTGAATTTCGGCGGCGCGAGCGGCAACTTCGAGCTGAACGTGTTTCGCCCGATGATCGCGCACAACGTACTGCAGTCGATCCGTCTCCTCGCCGACGGCGCACTCTCGTTCAACGATCACTGCGCCGTGGGCATCGAGCCGAACCGCTCGCGCATCGACACGCTGCTCAACGAATCATTGATGCTCGTGACGGCGCTCAATCCGCACATCGGCTACGACAAGGCCGCGCAGATCGCCAAGAAGGCGCACAAGGAAGGTACGACGCTCAAGGCCGCGGCACTCGCGCTCGGCCACGTCACCGAGCAGCAGTTCGACGAATGGGTGAAGCCTGAAGACATGGTCGGGAGTCTGAAAAAATAACGACGCATTCAACCCGCTCCAATGAAAAACGGGCGGCAATGCCGCCCGTTTTGTATCTGCGCGTCAGATCGCGCCCCTCGCAACTTCGTCGGGTTTGAGCTCGACGATCGCATCGAGCGCTTCCTTCACATCCAGCGCGTACTTGGCGAGATGCTTCTGCTCTTCGGTCTCCGGCACGAACGACGGCACCGGAATCGGCGTGCCGTTTTCGTCGACGGCGACCATCACGATCATGCAATCGGTCGTGATACGCAACTGGCCGCTCTTCGGATCGCCCGCCTGGACGGTGATATGGATGTGCATCGACGTGCGGCCCGTCGCGACGACGCGCGCACGCAGCTCGACCATGTTACCGACGAGAATCGGCCGGCGAAAGCGGATATTGCCGACGCTCACCGTGACGCAGTAGCGGCCCGACCAGACGGCCGCGCACGCGTAGGCCGTCTCGTCGATCCATTTCATCAGTGCACCACCGTGCACTTTGCCCCCGAAATTCACGGAGGTCGGCTCGGCAAGGAAGCGGAACGTCGTTTCCGAACGGTCCAGCGGCTGGGCAGGCATATTCATGTTGAGCTTCGCTCGTGGGTCGTCCGCTTGCGCGGCGGTTTGATGGAAAGGCGTCGATTATACGAGGACGATAAAGAGCGCGCTGCGGTAGATTCGAACGCACTCCGAAAGTCTCGCGCCAAGGGCCGCGCTGCAGAATTAGCCCGTCCCACGCCTGGCTTCGCGGGGAAAGTTCCCACCGGCTGCCGTCGCGCTATGCGGCCGCGAAGCGCGCCCGGTAATCGAGCGGCAGCACGCCATACGAGCGCTCGAATGCTCGCCGCAGGTTTTGTTCGCTGCCGAAGCCGCAATCGGCGGCGATCCGCTTGAGCGGCTGGCGCGACTGGACGAGCCGCGTCGCGGCAGCCTCGACGCGCATCGCCGCCACCGTGCGCGCAGGCGTGCGCCCCACCGCCTCGACGTAGCGGCGCGCGAATGTGCGCGGGCTCATGCGCGCCGCCTCGGCAAGGCGCTCGACGCTCAATTCCGTATGAAGATTCGCCGCCATCCAGCCATGCAAGGCGTCGAAGTCCCCCCCCGCGGACATCTGCGCGGTCAGCGCCTCGCTGAACTGCGCCTGCCCGCCGGGCCGCTTCATGAACACCACGAGCCGCCGCGCGGCCTGCATCGCCACGGCGTGCCCGCAATCCTCTTCGATCAGCGCGAGCGTGAGGTCGATGCCGGCCGTGACGCCCGCCGAGGTCCAGATGGCACGTCCGTCGCTCGCATCGCACAGGAAGATCGGCTCGGGGTCGACGTCGACCAGCGGGAAGCGCCGCCTGAGCTGCGCGGCGTTGCGCCAGTGCGTCGTCGCGCGACGGCCATCCAGCAGACCAGCGGCCGCGAGATAGAACGCGCCCGTGCAGACCGACGCCACGCGCCGCACGCGCGGCGCGCAGGCCGCGATCCACGCGACAAGTTCGGGCTGCAGGGACGTGGTGTCGTCGATGGGGACGCCGGGGACGATGAGCGTGTCGATGGCGGCACAGTCGAGCGAGTCGAGCCGCTCTGTGACGACCGGCAGGCCCGCGAAGGTCGGCAGCACCCCGCCCGCAACCGACGCAACCGTGACGCGGTACGCGCACGGCTCGCCTTGCCCGGCTAGCGTTCGTTCTGAGGCACGCGCCGTGAGTTCGGCCCGCCAGAAGGCCTCGATGGGCCCGCAGGCGTCGAGCAGCACGAGATCGGGTGCGACGGCGAAGACGATGTGGCGCGCAGCAAACGATACGGACATGGCAGAGAGGTCGATCGGGACACGATGACGTCATCATCGCACCGGCGCGCCTGGCAGTCGCGTCAAATCCGCATCAATTCCTGCCAGTCCCGAGCGTGCCGAACGTCCAAGCCGGGCGATCAGTGGCGAACGACGACGCCTTCGTCCACCGTGCCGTACATCGTGATGCCGCTCGCGCCGCTCGACGGCGCGGGGCCGCCCTGGGCGCACGCCGCGCCGAGCAGCGCGAGGGAGCAGACAGCCGCGAGGGCGAAAAAGCGTTTCATGTCAGCGTGGCAAATGGGGAGGAGAACTGGAATTTTAGCGCCGAGGCCCAGTAGCTTGCAGAAGCGAGCGGATTCGACATTTCATGTCGTACTGAAACGTCGAATGCCGCCTCCGGCTAAAGTGGCGCCATGGGCACCCCGCGTGCCGCAACAGCCACGAAGGAATCGCCATGTCCGCAACACCTGGCAACGAAACTGGCCACTTTCCCGGCCTGTCGCGCATCGGCGCACTGCTCGCCGATCCCGGCCGCGCTGCAATGCTCTGGGCGCTGATGGACGGCACCGCGCGTCCGGCGGGCGAACTCACGCTCATCGCGGGACTTTCGCCATCGGCCGCGAGCGCGCACCTCGCACGTCTCACCGACGGCGGCCTGCTCGCGCTCGAAGTGCGCGGCCGGCACCGCTACTACCGGATCGCAACGGCCGATGTCGCGGCGGCGATCGAGGCGCTCATGAACGTCGCCGAGGCAAGCACGTCGTCATTGCACGCGGCGAAGCCCGCGCGCACGGTGCCGCTCGACATGCGCCATGCGCGCACCTGCTACGACCACATGGCAGGCGAAGTCGCGGTACAGGTGTTTGAGCGGCTCGTCGGAGGCGGCCTCCTCGTGCGCGACGGCGACAACCTCGATGCGACCCCCGAGGGCGCGGCGCGTCTCGCCGGCTGGGGCGTGGACATTGGCGCGCTGCGCGCGCGGCGGCGACGTTTCGCGTGCACGTGTCCCGACTGGAGCGAGCGACGGCCGCACCTGGGTGGCGCGCTCGGCGCCGCGTTGCTCGATTCGTGGATCGCCGGCGGCTGGGTCGAGCGCGCGAGCCGGCCACGCGTACTGCGCATCACGCCCGCAGGTCAGCGCGGTTTCGACGCGCTGACTGCCCGCTAAACCTGTCGCCACACCACAATCATTGGCGCTCGTCGCGCGTCCCCGTTTACCACCGGCAACACGGCTGTGTCCCCTTTCCTGCGTCACCGCGCCGACAGGAGTCGCACGTTCTGTTACATCTGGATCATGGCTCATTACAATTCGCCGCGCATGGTAACAGCCAAGCCCGCTACAGTCCCCAACAGGACACGCTGCAAACGACGGCGTGCCGTGGAGAAAGAACATGAAAACGCGCACCCTACCGATCATCGAGTTTCGCCGGCTTCCCCGCCACACGCCTACCCTGGTTGCCTGCGCCGCGCTTGCGGCGCTGCAACTCGCCGCCGTACCTGCGTTCGCCCAGAGCGCGCCCGGGTACGTCCAGAGCGAGCCCCCGTCCCAGGGTGCGACTATCGATCCGCCGGGGCGCGTCGCGCGGCTCGACTACATGTCCGGCCCCGTCACAACTGAACCGGCCGGCGCCACCGACTGGTCCTACGCCCAGCTCAACCGCCCGCTCACGACCGGCGACCAGTTGTGGAACGACGCGAATGCTCGCTCCGAGTTGCACATCGGATCGACGGCGGTGCGCCTGGGCGCGCAGACGAGCGTCAACGTCCTCAATCTCGACGACTCGACAGCCCAGTTGAAAGTCGCGCAAGGCACGCTCTCGACGCGCGTGCGCGAACTGCCCGCCGGCACGTCGTATGAAATCGACACGCCGAATCTGGCGCTCGGCGTGAGCGGCCCGGGCGACTATCGCGTCGACGTGGCGCCGGATGGCAGTTCGACCACGGTCACCGTGCACAGCGGCAACGTGACGGTCTACGGCGAAAACGGCCAGATGCCGATGTCGGCGGGCCAGCAGATCCGCTTCGCGGGAGCGGACCTGCAGCAGGTCGCGAGCAACGAGGCGCCACAGCCCGACGCCTTCGACCAGTGGGCGCTCGCGCGCGACAACGCCGAGGACCGCTCGGTGTCGGCACGCTACGTCTCGCGCGACATGACGGGCTATCAGGACCTCGACGCCAACGGCACCTGGCACAACAACCCGCAGTACGGCGAAGTCTGGGTGCCGAACGCGACGCCCGAGGGCTGGGCGCCGTATCACGACGGCCACTGGGTCTGGCAGGCGCCATGGGGCTGGACGTGGGTCGACGATGCGCCGTGGGGCTTCGCCCCGTATCACTACGGCCGCTGGGCCTACGTCGACGATTCCTGGGCGTGGGTCCCGGGCCCCATGGTCGAGAGCGAGCCGCCGGTCTATGCGCCGGCGCTCGTCGGCTTTGTCGGCGGCGGGGATGGCGGCGTCGACTGGGGCGTGAGCCTTGCGGCGGGCGGCATCGGTGCGGCAGGCGTCGCGTGGTTCGCGCTCGGCCCCGGTGAGCCGTGGCATCCGCGCTGGGCGGACTGGAGTCCGCATTACTACGAGCGCGTGAACCGTACCGTCGTCGTCAACAACGTTCACAACACGTACGTGAACTATCGCGTGCCGGGCGGCGTCACCGCGATGCCGGCAACCGCGTTCGTCCACGGCCAGCCTGTCTCCCGCTTTGGACAGCGCGTCGACCCGCGGCAATGGCACGGGGCTCACATCGAGTCGGGCACGCCGGGCATCGCACCGGTCGCGGGCAGCTTCGGCAGCAGCGCGCGGCGCGCCGACTATCGTCCTCCTGCTGCCCTCACTCAGCGCCAGGTCGTAGCGACGCGCGCGCCGGTCGCGCCGCCAGCCTTGCGCGACAACCTCGCGCAGCGCTTTGCGCGTGAGCACGGCACGGTGCCGGGCGCAGGCGCGCCGGTGGTGCGCGTTTCTGCGCCCGCGCACGCGCCTCTCGATGCTGCGCACGGCGCGTGGGCTGCGCAAAATGTGCGCGTCGTGCCGCCGCATTCGCCGGTGATGGGTGGGGCCGGACGACCCGGCAGCACGGCGCCTCAGCCTGGCCGTCCGGGAGGCTTTGCGGCGAACGCACCGACGCAGGAACGCGGCCAGCCGGGCGGAGCACCTGCGATGGCGAACCCGCGTGGTCCGTCGGAACAGGAGCGTGGCGTGCCACGCCCGCCACAGTTGGCGGGCCGCCCGGAAGGCGACATGTCTCGCGCACCTGGCCGCACGCCTGGCGCGGTCCCGGGCGAAGCGCGTCAGCCGATGTGGACGCAGCCGCACGAGCCGATGGCAACGCGTGGCCAGCCCGGCGCAGTCGATGGTGCCCGCCAGCCGCAATACGCGATGCAACAGCCACAGCCCGCGCCGCGCGAGGCGGTTCGTCCGCAGCCGCAACCGCGCGCGGAGTTCAACTCGCAGCCACAACCTCAAGGGCAGCCGCGTGCGGAGGTTCGTCCGCAACAGCAGCCGCAACCGCGCGCGGAGTTCAACCCGCAGCCGCAGCCTCAAGCGCAACCGCGCGCCGAAGTCCGCCCGCAGCCTCAACCGCAGCCGCGTGCCGAGTTTCGCCCGCAGCCTCAACCCCAGCCGCGTGCCGAGGTTCGCCCGCAGCCTCAACCCCAGCCGCGTGCCGAGGTTCGCCCGCAGCCTCAACCCCAACCGCGTGCGGAGGTTCGCCCGCAGCCGCAGCCTCAACCCCAACCGCGTGCTGAGTTCCACCCGCAGCCGCAACCGCAACCGCAACCCCAGCCTCAGGCACACCCGGCGCCGCAACCACAGGAACGCGCGAGCCACGGCCGCGACGACCATCCGCACGGCTGAGCGCCCCCATCGCGAAGGCCTCGCCTCTCGCCTGACAAACTAAAAAGCCCGCGGACCATAGGTCCGCGGGCTTTTTAGCTTAAGCCGGGCAACGCCGGATCAGACCGCCATCGGTGCGGTCAACGGTTCATGGTGTCGGTAGCCGACAAGCGAAAAATCACCGGGTTCGACTTTTTCCAGCCATTCCGGCTCGTAGACCCCGGTCTTCGCGTATTCGGGCACGCGCTCCGAGATCGCCAGCTGCGGGCTCTCAAACGGCTCCCGGCGCAACTGTTCATTGAGCATGTCGAGCTGGTTTTCGTAGATGTGGGCGTCGCCGATGAAGTACGTAAACCAGCGCGGCGTGTAGCCCGTCAACCGGCCGACCAGATGCAGCAGCACGGCGCCTTCGGTCAGGTTGAACGGCGTGCCGAGCCCAACGTCGTTACTGCGGATATACAGGCACAGCGAGATCTCCCGCTTCGCCGGATTCGGCAGGAACTGATACAGCAGATGGCAAGCGGGCAGCGCGATTTCCTCGAGCACCGCGGGATTCCAGCCATGAAACAGAATGCGGCGATCGGCAGGGTTGTTCATGATGGTGTCGAGACACTGGCGCAACTGGTCGACCGTCTTGTAGAGCAGCACCTTCGGGCGACCATCTTCGACGAACTGCGCCACACGCGCATAGCCGCGCGACTCGGCGTCCGCCAGACGCGCCGCCGCATCGGCGTCGAGCACCTTGTACGCCGGCCAGCGGCGCCACTGCACACCGTAGACGTCGCCGAGGTCGTCGGTCCCCTCGCGATACGGATTCGCGAGCCATTGCGCGTTCTCGTTCGCGTTGGCGTCCCAGACCTTGCAGCCGAGTGCCCGGAAATCGGCCGCGCTGCGCGACGCGCGCAGAAAGCCGATCAGTTCGCCGACCGCCGACTTGAACGCCAGTTTCTTCGTGGTCACGGCGGGAAATCCCTGCTGGAGATCGAAGCGCAGCATCGCGCCGGGCTGGCTGATCGTGCGGATGCCCGTGCGGTTTTCCTGCCAGGTGCCGGTGTCGAGAATCGAGCGGACCAGCTCGAGGTACTGTTTCATGCGGGGCCCCTTCGGCGGGCGCGCGCGGCACCCGGTTCGGATCGAGAAACCGGGATTTTAACAAGCGCGGCGGCGGAGCCGGGAAAACCCACCGGGCACGAGGGTAGCGCCCGAAGCGTCGCGTGCGGGAAACGCGAACAGGAGACATACAACGCGCCCGCGGGCCTGCCGGCCCGCCGGGGCGCACATCGAGGCGCGGACGTGCCTCGAATTTACGCCCCCGAGGCCAGCCCCCCCGGATGCGGAGCGAGGTGTTCGCTTTCCATGTGACGCATACCGTGCGCGCACAGCAACCGGTAAAGCGTCACACGCGAGATCCCCAGTTCGTGCGCCGCGTCGCCGAGGCGCCCGCGATGGCGCAGGAGCGCGAGTTCGATCGCCTGGCGCTCGGCGGCTTCGCGCGCCTGCGCGAGCGACACCGGCATCACCTCGACGTAGTCGCCGAGTTCGAGATCGCTCGCCGTGATCGCGCGCCCTTCCGACATCACGATCGCGCGCCGCACGCGGTTGATGAGCTCGCGCACGTTGCCCGGCCAGCTGTAGTTGTGAAGCGCAGCGATCGCGTCGGGCGAGAAGCCGCGCAAGCGCCGGCAACCGTCCTTGCGGAAACGTTCGAGCATGTGCCGCGCGAGCAGCTCGATGTCCTTGCCGCGCGCGCGCAGCGGCGGCTCGTCGATCTGCAGCACGCACAGGCGGTGATACAGATCCTGGCGAAAACGCCCTTCGAGCATCGCGGCGCGCATGTCGACGTGCGTCGCAGAGATGATGCGCACGTCCACGGGCATCGACTGATGGCCGCCGAGCCGCTCGATCTTGCCTTCCTGGAGGAAGCGCAGCAGGCTCGCCTGGCTTTCCATCGGCAGGTCGCCGATTTCGTCGAGAAAGAGCGTGCCGCCGTTGGCCGACTCGACGCGTCCGATCTTGCGCTGGCTCGCGCCCGTGAAGGCGCCGCGCTCATAGCCGAACAGCTCCGACTGCAAAAGGTGCGGCGGAATCGCGCCACAGTTGATCGGTACGAACGGCGCATTGCGCCGCGACGAGCGCTCGTGGATGGCGACGGCCGTGAGTTCCTTGCCGGTGCCCGACTCGCCCGAGATGAACACCGGGGCGTCGGTCATGGCGACCTTGCGGATCGAGCGGAAGAGCGCGAGCATCGCCTCGCACGAGCCGACCATCTCGCCTTCCGTGCCGCCGGTCGTGTCGTTCGAGGCCGGTTCGCCGAGCGAAACCATGCCATACGCATGGCCGACCGAATCGACAATGCGATCGCCGCTCCATGGGACCGTTACGTAATCGAAACAGTAATCGCGTACCAGGCGGCGCAGCGTTGCGTCCTGAAGCTGTCCCGTGGTCGTCGCGGCCACCCAGCCGATGTTAGGCAACGTGAGGCATGGCTCGAACGCGCCGAGCTCCTGCAGGTGGAAATGACTGGAGACGTCAAGAAGTCCACCCGCTGGAAGGCCCGCGCGCAGCACCCTGCGCGCGTCGCGTGCATTGCTGACGACTTCCACTTGCCAGCCACGCTCGTGGAACCGCTCGTTCAGCTCATCACTCGGGCTGCGCGTCACGTATATCAGTTGCCGTGTTGCGGGTTCCATTATTCAGATCCTCTCGCCACTAGATCGTTAAAAATGCCGGCACGCACCTGAATGTCCAGACACCCAACATAAAGCGCCAATTCGCCTCTGAAATAGAAGCGAACGAACATGCTTTTGCTGACGATGAATCCCCGAATCTCGGCGTGGGTGTCACAGGCCCATACGGGCACTTTTTACTTATCTTCTTTAGAGCGCTTCCTGAAGCTTACTCTATATGTGGAATTCCGGGATGGTTTTTACATGCACCCCGCCCTAACAGGGCGATATGAAAAGGTTTTCAAGGCGAATATTACCGCACTTTGTCAGAAGCGAAATTAATCGAATGTTTCACTCGCCGATTACATTCTGATTAAGACTCCGCTTAACGAATGGTTACCTGTGCGCAATGCGCATAGTCCTTTAATTAGTTACGCGTTTCAGCACTGAAACATTTTAGACAAAATCGGCCATTCAAAAACCGACGGGAAAGGCACGCATCAGGTGCATCAATGGATTGCGGCGCATGGCACATGTTTCGCTAAATCTCCAGCACGAGGAGATACGCCATGCGATTCAATCCCTTCATCGTCAGGCGCCATGCATTCGGCGGCACTGTGGCCCTCGCGGCCGCCGCGCTGCTCGGGCTTGCGAGCACGGTTCACGCGCAGTCGCTGGAAGCGGCAGTCGATGCGCCGGTCGCCGCGACGCCCGCCACCATGAACGCCGATGTCATTCCTGCAACGCGCGACGCCATCGTCGCCCCGGCCATCGTTCCCGCGACGCTCGAAGCACGCTCCGGGCAAACGGACAGCGCCGACGCGGACAACGGCCCGGTGGCCGCCGACCCGACGCCGCCCGGCGACGACAGCGTGCTGGTCGGTGCTCGCGCACTGGACGATCAGACGTTGTCGCGCCAGCGCGGTGGCGCAGTCGGCATGTTGATGGTCGCCGCCACGCCGCAGCTGATGCACGGCGGCAACAGCGTGACGCTGTGGGATGAGATTGCCCCGCCCGCCCCGCTGCCGATTCCGGTCGACAGCTCGCAGGCTGCACAAGGAAACATCGCCAGTTATACGAGAAAGTGAACCGGGCCGCTCGCGCGGCGCGGCGTCCGGCGTGACGTGAGCCGTCCACGCCGGACTCGCAGGGGACTGACATGACGGCATGCAACACGGCGCCGGCCCACAGCCGGCGTTCAGCGAGGGTTGCCGCAATCGTTTGCGGATGCCTTGCAGCAGGGATTTCGGCCGTAACGACGGCGCAACAGGTCGTGAATCCGGGCGACATCATCGTCGAACGTGACATCACCCCGCGCAGCGCCTTCGCCAGCGTCCCAAAGAGCCAGGACCCCGTCGTGGTTCGCGCGACGACTTTCCCGGCCAACACCTTCGATCCGACGATGGCGGCCGTCGTCTCCGACACCGAACTCACCAACGCGCACGGTTCCGCGGGTGTCGCGCCCGGCGGCCCGACCGGCGCCAACGCGGCAGGCATGCAGGCGCTCTCGTCCATCCTTACTGGACGAGACACCGGCTCCAACGTCGCGTTGGGCGCAAGCGGCCAGGGTGGAGGCATCGGCGGCATGATCTCGTCCACCATGGCCGGCGCGCTGGCGCCGCTCTCGGCGGCGCTCGGAGCCGCGAAATGACCGCGCACCCGCTTGTCTCTTGCTGGCCGCAGCAGGCGGTGCTCGCCACCGCCGCGCTCATCGTCTGCGCGGGCACGGCGCAGGCACAGGCCGTCACCGGCGCGATTGCGGACATCGGGGCCGGCGTGGCAAACGGCACGGTCGGCGTAGTCGCCGTCAACGAAGCGGCGGGCCTCAACAACGCACAGGCCAACCAGTTGACGGTCACGAGCGGCGGCTCCGGCATGGTCAACGGCACCAGCAGCGAGCAGAACGCCGGCGCGCGGGCGCGCCTCACTAACGCAAGCGCGGCAAGCGCGAGCATCGGCGAGGGCGCCTTTGCCAACGCGTCGGGCGCAGTCATGGTCAACCAGGCTGCGGGCATCGGGAATACCCAGAGCAACAGTGCCCGCATCGGCACTGCTGTAGTGGGTGTTGAAACCGTCTCAGATGGGGACTTGTCTGCGGCGGCTGCGACGAACGGGGGTCCGGGTCGAACGCCCGAGGCAAGAGGCATTCGTGAAGCCAGTATCGGCAGTGCGGCATTCAGGAATGCTACGGGTCTCGTGCAGGTGAACCAGACCGTCGGAGCCGGTAATGCTACGGCGAACAGTTTTGTGCTCCGTCCCCCGGCGGGCACTCTTTTCTAACTGACAATCAGTATCGGAGCGACATCATGAAGCGCACTCTAATTGCTGCCGCAGTTCTCGCGGTCTCGTCGGGCAGCGTCTTCGCCCATGCGTTGAAAGACCCGTTCATCTTCAACTCGACCGTCGTCAACGAAAACGTCGGCATCTGGGGCGGTGTCCTGCTGTTTGGCTGCGTTAACGTGTCGAACACCACCGGCGCGGTCGTCAACAATTCGCAGACCGTCAACCTCGACGGCGTTACGCTGAGACCGAACGATCCGACCGGTGCGTACCTGACCGGCCACACGACCACCTACACCTACGATACAAAGCATTCAGTCGACGCCGGCGGAACCGCGTCCGGTTCGGTCACGACGACGAGCTTCCACGCGTCGGGCGGCGCACAGGGCTTCCAGGAATCGTCGGGCTATGCCTACGCGAACCAGAAGTCGAGCGTCGCCGGCGGTGGCTACGAATATAGCCAGCAACACGCGGCTGTCGGCGGTTATTTCTACGACGTGAACCAGAGCCAGGGCGGTCATATCTCAGCCGGTGGCCATGCCGGCGGCTCGTATAGCTACAACAACTACGGCAACAAGTATTTCGGCGGAGGTTCAGCCCATGTCCAGGGCGGCTTCTCAGCCGGCTACAACGCGTCCAGCTGGGCGAAGGGGTCGGGCATCGGCGGCAACTTCGAGGCCTCGGAAGGTTCGGGCCAGGGCGTGGCATGGGGCTTCTCGAAGAACGAGGGCTCGGGCTACCAGGCGTTCGGCGAGCAGTCGAGCGGGTATTCGGTCGGCGGGTCGATTGACTCGCACACCTTCCAGGCCAACTGGAACGTGAAGTCGCATGACAACACGACCAACGAAACGACCGTCGGTGCAGTCACGACGCACTACAACGGCGTTCCGACCGGCTCGCTCGACGCGAACATCGGCGGTACCACCTCGGCGCCGACAACGGGCATTTCGGGTAATGTCGGCATCAACATCACGGAAGGTGTCGACAATGCGCAGAGCAACGATGCGTCGCTCGCCATGATCGATGCAGGCAACGTGTTCGGCAACGCCCAGATCTTCAACAACCAGTCGACCTCGGGCAACGCGAAGATCAAGAACTTCAACATCAACGCGTCCGTCGGCAGCAACGCGCTCGCCAATGCAAGCGGCAACGTCGGCGTGAACGTCGCGGCAGGTGTGGGCAATGCGCAGAACAACAGCCTCGCCGTATCGAGCAGCACCGAGAAGTCGGCCCCGAGTAGCGCTGCCATGGTCGCCACCGACGAAAGCACCCAGTCGGCCGGCATGGACTTCTCCGGGAAGTTCAGCGGTACCGCCTCGATGGCTGCGAACGCGCTCGCCGGCGCAAGCGGCAATATCGGCGTGAACATCGCGGGTGGCGCGGGGAACGTGCAGCACAACGGCCTCGCGATCGCCGCGGTGACCGTATCGAAGTAGCCCGAAGTAGTCGATTGAGCGAAGCACCCGTGCCGGCTGCCGTTGCAGCAGCCGGTACGGTTTCGGCAGACCTGCCTGGGCAAAGTGGGTACTGGATGGACCGGAGTGAGGGCTAACGTCCTGACCCCGGTCGACGCGGGATGAAGCCGCAACTCCAGTCGACACCCGCTATGGAACCCGTGCAAGCCGGCCGCCAAGGAGACCATCATGTCCGGGCTCGTTCGGTTCCCGGTGCGGAAGGTTTGCGCAACGGCGCTTGCTGCCTGTGCGTTTTACGCGCCGGCCCAGGCGCAGTCGAGCATCGACGCGACGAATCTGATCGGCGTGCCAGTCAAGTTGCCGATTCGCTCGATGAAAGACCTCCGCTACCGCAGCGTAGTCACCCAGCAGTTCGACTACAGCTGCGGCGCGGCCGCGCTCGCGACGCTGCTCAAGTACGGCTACGACATCGACATTCCGGAAGTGGAACTGATCCGCCGGATGATGGCGTTCTCGACGCCGGAGGTGGTCCAGAAGAACGGCTTCTCGATGCTCGACATGAAGAAGTTCGTCGAAACGATCGGCCTGCGCGGACGCGGTTTCCGCGTCAACATCGATGCGCTCCATCACCTGCAGATTCCCGTGCTCGTTCTCATGAACATCGAGGGCTACGAGCACTTCGTCATCGTCAAGCATGCCGACGAAGGCCGGATCTTCATCGCGGATCCGGCACTCGGCAACCGTATCGTCGCCGAAGACGATTTCGCGAAGTCGTGGAACGGCCTCGTCTTCGCCGTGCTCGGCAAGCCATTCAGGGAGGATTCTCCTCTGCTGCAAAACAACGAGTCGCTCGCGCTCAAGCTGCGCGCCAATGCACTGGCAACCGGCACCGCGGCAACTCCCTTCGTCGACTACGGCCTCGAGCGGGCCGTCATGTTCTGATGTCCTGATCGAGCCATGAAACGCAGCCTCTCATACTGTGGCGTCACGGGAGCGCTCCTCGCGCTCGCCTGCAGCCATGCGGGCGACGCTTCAGCCGCCGGCAGCATCGAAGCCTCGACGTTGCCGACCTTCCTGAACACCGGCAGCGCCGCAAAAGAGACCATCAAGTGCGAGCCCGTCGACGACGACGTGCTCTCCAGCCAGACCGGCAAGTACGCCGGCAGCAGCATGATTTCCGGGTTCGTTTTAAGCGTGCTTTCCAAGTGGGATTTGCCCAATGGCGCTACGGCGATCGCCCAGGGCGCGATCTCGGTTGCGCAGAACCTCGCCAACCAGATCACCGCCCAGGTCGAGACCTATGCACGCGTGACGGAGACCACCCAGAACACCAACACGAACGATAGAGGCGCCAGCCTGCAGACGAGCGGCACCGGCGCCAATGGAGCCAATGGAGCCAATGGAGCCGATGGGACCAATGGCACCAATGGAACCAGTGGAACCAATGGCACAAACACGAATACCAGCGCAAACACCGGCGGGACCGTCGCGAACAACAGTGGCGCCAGCGCAAACAGCAAAGTCACCACCACGAGCAACAGCGGCGCCAACCCTGCCGCGCGAGTCACGGGCGGCCAGCAAGTGGCGGTCAACGGGGTGTCGCAGATCACGCAGGTCGCGGGCAACGGCAATGTCGGCACGAACGCCGCGACTATCACCTACAGCAACAGCGCCCCGCAACTCCCGGGCATCCAGGGCGCGACCAGCCAGCCATCCGCGTTCGCCGCAAACGCGAATGGCAGCGTTCAGGCGGGCATCACGTTCGCCAATAACAGCATCAACGTGTCGGTACAGACACCCTCCGGCATCGCGACCCAGAGCATCGTGCCGGGCAACGCACAACAGACCGGCGCGATCGCCCAGTTGCTCCAGATCGCCGGCAACAACCAGCAGGTGGCCAATCAGTTGGCCCTGAGCCTGCGCACACAGCAGATGAGCGCCGCCATGATCCGGCAGACCGGTGTCCTTCAGGCGCTGCGCAACGGCCACTGACGAGGAGGAGCGACGCGGGCACGAGCCCCGCGAGCCGTACAGGAGGAACGAGGAACATCGCGGCATGCGGGCGCGGATACCGGAACGACAGGCTATGCGCCCATGTGCAAACCCGGGGGTACAAGAATGAACACAATGTCCAGGACTGGGGTGCCGCGTATGAGGCTCGCGGCCATACCCGCAGCGGCCATGCTGTTCGCGCTCGCACAATCGGCCGGCGCTCAGGAACTCAAGAATCAGTCGGTCGAAGACCGCTTGAACATGCTCATGCGAGTGGTCGACGAGCAGCAGAAGCAGATCCAGTCGCTCGAACGCCAGGTCACGAACCTGGAGATGGCCCAGCGCGGCCGCGGCACGCCAGGCTCGGGTGCGCCCAACGCGGCGTCGGAGACGGCGGTTGCCGAGCAGCCCGGCGACGACGGCCTGCCGGTGCCCCTGCCGCCGCTCGCGCAGGTGCTGCCTGGCGCGGCAGCGCCAGGCTCGCTCACGGGCACCGCAACGGGCGTGCCGGTCAATCCGCCCTCGCCCGATTCCGGGCCGACGACCGGCGCAACCGGCAGCTCGGCTTCGAGCGGCCCGCAACAGGGCGCGCCGGTTGGCGTGAATCCCGAAGTCGGCGAAACGCAGAAGCAGGCGCAGCCGCAGCGCACCGAAGCCGAGCAGGCCGTCGTGCAACGAGAGCATGCGCCGCTCTTCGACCGCAGGCTCACGCTGGATTGGGGCATCAGCGACACGTACTACGACCGGCGCCAGTTGCAGCTCTCGGGCTTCCTCGCGCTGGACGCGATTTTCCTCGGCAACATCAATCTGGGCCAGACGAAGTCGCACCAGGTCCAGGCCGACCTCGACACGCGTTACGGCCTCACCGACCGGATCAGCGTCGACGTCGACGTGCCGTACATCTACCGCCACAGCACCTTCATTATCGGCGGCGCAGGCGGGGCGGCCGGCACACTCTCCGATGCCTCGGTCAGTTCGCACGACATCGGCGACGTGAGCTTCGGCATGTACTACCAGTTCCTGAAGGAAACCAACGACATACCCGACGTGGTCGGCAGTCTGCGCGTGAAAACGCCAACCGGCAGTTCGCCGTTCGGCATCAAGCTCGTGCAACTCGCCCCCGATAACACGAACCTCGTCGCGCCCAGCAAATTACCCACCGGTACCGGTTTCTGGAACATCACGGCCGGCGTGTCCGTGTTGAAGACCTACGATCCGGTCGTGCTATTCGGCAGTTTCTCGTACACGTACAACGTTGCGCGCTCGTTCGCCGACATTTCGTCGGTGGTCGGGCAAATCGAGCCGGCCGACGTGAAGCTCGGAGACATTTACCAGTTCGGCGGCGGCGTCGCGCTTGCGTTCTCCGATAAGGATTCCGCGAGCATTTCATACACGATGGCGATCGCGCCGCAGTCGCAGACCAAGTCGCCAGGCGGCGGCTGGGTCGGCGTGCCGGGCAGCGAGACCACCGCGTCGACGCTCAACTTCGGCCTGAATCACGTCGTCAACAAGCACCTGACGATCAACGGCGCGGTTGCCGTCGGCCTCACACCCGACGCGCCGAACTTCGTCGTCGGCGTGCGGTTCCCCTACACCTTCTGATAAATGCGAGAACGATCGTGCGCGAATCCTCTCACTTCGGCGCCACCGTGACGCCTCTCGCTGGCGCCGGTCAACGGCTTGCCGTCCCACCGCCATTCGATCCGCCAGATGCCGTGAGCTCGCCGCGCGAGACAGACGAGTCCGTCGCGCGGATCGCGGTGGGCCTCGCAC
The DNA here is from genome assembly GCF_003837865.1 of Paraburkholderia dinghuensis. Lineage (GTDB taxonomy): Bacteria > Pseudomonadota > Gammaproteobacteria > Burkholderiales > Burkholderiaceae > Paraburkholderia > Paraburkholderia dinghuensis. Next base: position 123,340 of record NZ_RQIS01000001.1, read on the forward strand.
GTACGCTGCTCTACCTTGCCCGCACGCCTGACCCGGACCTGTCCGCCTACCTGAAGAACCGCGGCTGGGAACTGGCGACGGCACGCACCGTCCACGAGGCGTCGCGGCTCGTGAAACCCTCGTCCGCGTGCGCGGGCCTCGTCGATCTGACTGGCTTTGCGCCGAGCGATTATGCCGGGCTCGAAGCGGTACTGCGGCTGCAGCAGGTGGGCTGGATCGCGCTGACCGATTCCGCGCGGCTCGCCTGCTCGGAAGTGCGCAGGATGATCCGCCATTTCTGCTTCGACTACGTGCATCTGCCGGTCGCGAACGCGACGCTCGACTACCTCGTGAGCCACGCATTCGGCATGGTGTCGCTGTGCGAGGTCGACGAAAGCGCGGCCGCCGCCGCGGCGAGCCACGACGAAGACGAAATGGTAGGCACCTGTGCGGCCATGCAACAGCTTTTCCGCACGATCCGCAAGGTGGCGAACACCGACGCCACCGTGTTCATCTCGGGCGAATCGGGCACCGGCAAGGAACTCACGGCGCTCGCGATCCACGAACGCTCGGCGCGACGCAAGGCACCGTTCGTGCCGATCAATTGCGGCGCGATTCCGCACCATCTTCTGCAATCCGAACTATTCGGCTACGAACGCGGCGCGTTCACGGGTGCGAACCAGCGCAAGATCGGGCGCGTGGAGGCGGCCAATGGCGGCACGCTGTTCCTCGACGAAATCGGCGACATGCCGGTCGAGAGCCAGGCAAGCCTGCTGCGCTTCCTGCAGGAAGGCAAGATCGAGCGCCTCGGCGCTCACGAGCAGATTCCGGTCGACGTGCGCATCATCTCCGCGACGCACGTCGATCTCGAAGCGGCGATGCGCGACGGCAGCTTCCGCGCGGACCTCTTTCACCGTCTGTGCGTGCTGCGCGTCGATGAACCGCCGCTGCGCGAACGCGGCAAGGACATCGAGATCCTCGCGCATCACGTGCTGCACAAGTTCCAGATGGATAGCGCGCGCAAGATCCGCGGGTTTACGCCCGACGCGATCGAGGCAATGTACAACTACATCTGGCCGGGCAATGTGCGCGAGCTGATCAACCGCGTGCGGCGCGCGATCGTGATGGCCGAGAGCAAGCTGCTCTCGGCCGCTGACCTCGACCTCGCGCAGTTCACCGCGCGAGAGACCGTGACGCTCGCGCAGGCGCGCGAGGCGGCGGAGAAGCGCGCGATCGAGGCCGCGCTCCTGCGCCACCGCCACCGCCTGAACGAAGCGGCCGCGGACCTCGGCATCTCGCGCGTGACACTGTATCGACTGATGGGCACGCACGGACTGCGCGACGAAAAGACGATCTTCGCAGGCGAGGCAGAAAACCAGCCGGAACACCGTCCGGGACACCACGAATGAGGTGAGGCGGCAAAGCCGACGGTCGGCCGCTTCGGCGGCGTCGGGTAGAATCGCACGGATGTTCCCTCCCATTCGACTCACTCGATGACGACGCTCACGCTGATCGTCGCGCGCGCCAGCAACGGCGTAATCGGCCGCGACAACGAACTGCCCTGGCGGCTGCCCGAAGACCTCGCCTTCTTCAAACGGACCACGATGGGTGCGCCGATCGTGATGGGCCGCAAGACGCACGAATCGATCGGACGCGCGCTGCCCGGGCGCCGCAACATCGTCGTGACACGCGACGGCTCGAAGCGCTTTCCCGGCTGCGACACCGCGACGAGCCTCGAAGAGGCGCTTGCGATCGCGGCACAGGACGACGCACCCGAGGCGTTTCTGATCGGCGGCGCGCAGCTTTACGAGCAGGGCCTCGCGCTTGCGCACAAGCTCGTCATCACCGAAATCGCCGCAGACTTCGAAGGCGACGCGACCTTCCCCGCGCCAGATCCTGCGCAGTGGCGCGAAACGTCACGCGAGACGCTGCACGCCAACGCACCCAACGACTTCGACTTCGCGTTCGTGACTTACGAGCGACGCGACGACTGAGACGGATTTAACGTACGCCACGCACTTCACGCGCCAAAGCAAAAACGGCACGCCATTGGCGTGCCGTTTGCATTCGCGAGGACCGAAACGAGCGTTACTGCCCTGCCACCGTCATCCGTTCGATCAGCACTGAGCCCGTCTGCCGGGTACCGCGCGCGAGCGTATCGGCACCCACGGCGACGATGTGGTGAAACATCTCCTGCAGCGTCGAAGCCACGGTGATCTCTTCCACCGGATACTGGATCTTCCCGTTCTCGACCCAGAAGCCTGACGCGCCGCGCGAATAGTCGCCCGTCACGAAGTTCACGCCCTGCCCCATAAGTTCAGTCAGCAAGAGGCCCGTGCCGAGCTTCCTCAGCATTTCCTCGAAATCGTCGCCGGATTGCGTGAGCGAACTCTTCAATTGCAGGTTGTGCGAGCCGCCCGCATTGCCGGTGGTTTGCATGCCGAGCTTGCGCGCCGAATACGACGACAGGAAATAGCCCTGCACGACGCCATCCTTCACGACCTCCCGGCGATGCGTGCGCACGCCCTCTTCGTCGAACGGCGCGCTGCCGGCCGCGCGCGGCACGTGCGGGTCCTCGACGATCTGGATATGCGGCGCGAACACCGGCTTGCCGAGGCTATCGACGAGGAACGACGTCTTGCGATACAGCGCGCCGCCGCTCGTCGCCTGCACGAACGCGCCGAGCAGGCCCGCCGCGAGCGGCGCCTCGAACAGCACCGGCACCTTGCGCGTGTCGAGACTGCGTGCGTTCAGGCGCGAAAGCGCGCGCTCGGCGGCGTAGCGGCCCACCGCTTCGGGCGACGCCAGCTCGGCAGCACTGCGGCGCGACGTGTACCAGTCGTCGCGCTGCATGTTGCGGCCCTCGCCCGCGATCGGCGCGCACGAAACGTAGTGGCGCGAATACGGATAACCGTGCAGGAAGCCGCCCGTCGTGCCGAGCACGAACTGCGAGTGCTGCGCGGATACACTCGCGCCTTCCGAGTTCTTCACACGCGGATCGGTAGCGAACGCGGCGTCCTCGGCGCGTCGCGCGATCTCGACGGCTTCGTCCGCCGAGAGATTCCACGGGTGATAGAGATCGAGGTCGCGCGGCGACATTTCGAGCAAATCGTGCTCGGCGAGGCCCGCGCAGTCGTCGTCGGCGGTGAAGCGCGCGATGTTGTACGCGGCCGCAACCGTGTCCTTGAGCGCCTCGCGCGAAAAGTCCGAGGTGCTCGCATTGCCGCGCTTGTTGCCGATATAGACGGTCACGCCGACCATCTTGTCGCGGTTGTGCTCGATGGTTTCGACTTCGCCGCGCCGCACGGACACGGACAATCCGTCGCCTTCGGAGATTTCGGTCGCCGCGTCGCTTGCGCCGAGCGCCTTCGCGTGTCGGAGGATGTCCGACGCGATCTCCTTCAGTTCGTCCTGGGTATGCGGGAAAACGCGTTGCCGGGCTTCGATGTCTGCTGCCATTGTCGTTACGGTCCGGTTCTGGGCCCACAAGTGACGCGGGCCCGCTGGTGTCGTGTGTCGGATGATTCGGCGCCTTGGCGCATCCCGCGATCATATCAAGGTATCCGGTGCCTCACCGGTCTCGGGTGCCGGGGAAAACACCGCGCGGCGTCGAGCCGGGCTGGGCGGCCATGCGGTGCCGATGCCGCGCCAGCATCGCGCACGCCCTGCACAGCCGCCGCGCCGTCCACGGCGATGACTCGCGCCGGGCCCAAGTGCGCGCTTGCGCCCGCGACTCGCCAGTCCGGGCCGCACGCCCCGGCACGCTACAATAACGCCCATGAAACGCAAAACCCGCATTCAACCGATGAACGAGGTTGTCGACCAAGAGGACGACAACGGATACGACCGCCCGAGCAAATCGCAGCTCAAGCGTGAGATGGTGGCCCTTCAGGAACTCGGCGAGGCGCTCGTCGATCTGCCGAAAGACGCCCTGAAGCGCATGCCGATGACGGAAGACCTCTCTGACGCCGTCCACGAGGCCCGCCGTATCACCGACCACGAAGGCAAGCGCCGCCAGCTCCAGTACGTGGGCCGCATGATGCGCGGCCTCACCGAGGCCGAAGCCGCCGCGCTGCGTACCACGCTCGACGAGCATCGCGGCGTGAACAAGGCCGCCACGGCGCGCCTGCACTGGATCGAGCGCACGCGCGACAAGCTGCTCGCCGACGACGCCGCGCTCACCGAATTCATTCGCCAGCATCCCGCAGCGGACCCGCAGGAAGGCCGCACGCTGATCCGCAATGTGCGCCGCGAACAGCAGCAAGGCCGTCCGCCGAAATACTTCCGCGAACTGTTTCAGTGGATCAAGACCGCGAGCGGCAGCGCGCAGGAAGGCGCCGAAGAAGCCGGCAACGCGAACGAGGACATCGACGATGACCAGACTTGAGCGCAGCCACCCCGACGAACTGCTGATCGGCCTCGTGTCGGTCAGCGACCGCGCGACGGCGGGCGTCTACGAGGACAAGGGCATTCCGGCGCTGACCGACTGGCTCGGCACAGTGCTCAAGTCGCCGTGGCGCGCGGAAACGCGCCTGATCCACGACGACGCGGCGACCATCTCCGCGACACTCACGGCGCTCGTGGACGGCCTCGGTTGCGACCTCGTGCTGACGACGGGCGGCACCGGCCCTGCGCGCCGCGATGTGACGCCCGAGGCGACGCTCGCGGTGGCGACAAAGGAAATGCCGGGATTCGGCGAGCAGATGCGCCAGATCAGCCTGAACTTCGTGCCGACCGCGATCCTCTCGCGCCAGGTGGCGGTGATCCGCGAAACGGCGGATCACGCGGCGCTGATCGTCAACCTGCCCGGCCAGCCGAAGTCGATCAAGGAAACGCTGGAGGGCCTGCGGGACGAGGCGGGTGCGATAAAAGTGCCGGGCATCTTCGCGGCCGTGCCGTACTGCATCGATCTGATCGGTGGCCCGTATATCGAAACCGATCCGGCCATCGTCACGGCATTCCGGCCGAAGAGCGCGCAGCGTCCGCCGCGCGCGTAAATCCCGCTGCCCGGACACGCCAGGCGCGGCGGCCTTACTTCTCCGTGCCGACGGCCGGCCCGGTGGCGGACACGTCCGCCGCCGCAGCCGGCACGAGGAAATGCTCGCGGTAGTACTTGAGTTCGTCGATCGACTCGTGGATGTCCGCGAGCGCCGTGTGCATCGCGCGCTTCTGGAAGCCCTTGTAGATCGCCGGCTGCCAGCGGCGGCACAGTTCCTTGAGCGTGCTGACGTCGAGATTGCGATAGTGGAAAAAGCGCTCGAGCGTCGGCATCCAGCGCGCCATGAAGCGGCGGTCCTGGCAGATCGAATTGCCGCACATCGGCGACTTGCCCGGCGGTACGTATTGCGACAGGAACGCAATGATCTGCTCCGTGGCGCTCTCCTCGGTCACCGTCGATGCACGCACGCGCTCGATCAGGCCCGAGCGGCCGTGTGTGTTACGGTTCCACTCGTCCATGCGGTCGAGCTCGGCTTGCGTCTGATGAATCGCCAGCACGGGGCCTTCCACCACCTTGTCGAGCGTCGAATTCGTCACCACCACGGCGATTTCGATGATCCGGTCGTTGTCGGGGTCGAGTCCCGTCATCTCCATGTCGAGCCAGATCAGGTTCATATCGGTGCGTTCGATGAGCGGTGCCTGACCGGCCGTCGTGGCGGATGCGATGTCATTCATGAGAGGTAACCCGGAGCAATGTGGACGCGGCCGCTGGATGGCAACGCGGCAATGCGTGGCCCAGCCGGCAAGAACATATAATTGTCGCATAGATAAAACGGACCCCACGGATGCCCAATTTGCCCCCCGCGTTGGCCTTCAGCGCCCTCTTCGTCATCGCCGTGCTCGCGATGGTCGCAACCAAACTCTGGCTCGCCTCGCGACAGATTCGCTTCGTCTGTGCGCACCGCGGCGCGGTGCCGGCCCAATTTGCGGCCACCATCCCGCTCGCCGCCCACCAGCGCGCCGCCGACTACACCGTCGCGCGCACCCGGCTCGGCATGATTGAGATCGTGCTCTCGGCCGTCGTGCTGATCGGGCTGACGCTGCTCGGCGGCGTGCAAGAACTCGATCTCGGCCTCTCCGACTGGCTCGGGCGCGACTACGTCGGTCAGATGGCGCTCATCGCGGCGGTGCTGGCCGTCAGCGGCGCTGTGGAGCTGCCGCTCGACTACTATCGCCAGTTCGTGATCGAAGAGCGCTTCGGCTTCAACCGCATGACGCGGCGCATCTTCGTCGTGGATCGTCTCAAGGGCCTTCTCATCGGCGCCGTCTTCGGCATTCCGCTCCTCTTCGTCGTGCTGTGGCTCATGAGGCAGGCCGGCAGCCTCTGGTGGCTCTGGACGTGGGCGGTCTGGGTCGGGTTCCAGATGCTCGTGCTCGTGCTCTACCCCACGTTCATCGCGCCGCTCTTCAACAAGTTCGAGCCGCTCAAGGATGAGGCGCTGCGTTCGCGCATCGAAGCGCTCATGCAACGCTGCGGCTTTGCCGCCAAAGGCCTCTTCGTGATGGACGGCAGCCGCCGCTCGGCGCACGGCAACGCCTATTTCACGGGCTTCGGCGCTGCCAAGCGGATCGTGTTCTTCGACACGCTGATCGAGCGCCTTTCCGGCAGCGAGATCGAGGCCGTGCTCGCGCACGAACTCGGCCATTTCAAGCGCCGCCACGTCATCAAGCGCATGGTCGTGACGTTTGCTATCAGCCTCGCTCTGCTCGCGCTGCTCGGCTGGCTCTCGCAGCGCGTCTGGTTCTTCGAGGGCCTCGGCGTGCGGCCGTCGCTGCTCGGCGGCAACGAAGGGCTCGCGCTCGTGCTGTTCTTCCTCGCCGTGCCGGTGTTCCTGTTCTTCGTGACGCCGCTCGGCAGCCTCAGCTCGCGCAAGCACGAATTCGAAGCCGACGCATTCGCCGCAACGCAGACCGATGCCCAGCACCTCGTCAATGCACTCGTGAAGCTTTACGAGGACAACGCGTCGACACTGACGCCCGATCCCCTCTACACCGCGTTCTACTACTCGCACCCGCCCGCATCGCAGCGGATCGACCGGCTGCTCGCGCACGCATGAACCGGCGCGCACCGAAGGCCGCTGCATCCAGCGCAAAAGGCGGAGCCGGGAACACGTTGCACGGCGTCGTAATCGCGGCGCACGGCCGCCACTATCTCGTCGCACCCGATGACGGCGGCGCACCGTTCCAGTGCTTTCCGCGCGGCAAGAAGAGCGAGGTAGCGGTGGGCGACCGCGTCGAGTATCAATCGACGTCGGCCGATCAGGGCGTGATCGTTGCGATCGGCGAGCGGCGCAACCTGCTCTATCGCTCCGACCAGTACAAGTCGAAGCTCTTCGCCGCGAACCTCGATCAGTTGCTGATCGTGCTCGCCACCGAGCCGCACTTCAGCGAGGACCTGCTCGGCCGCGCACTCATCGCCGCCGAGGCCAACGACCTCAAGCCGCTGATCGTGCTCAACAAGATCGACGTGGAGGCGGCGCTGCCGCTCGCCCGCGCACGGCTCGAACGCTATCGGGCGCTCGGCTATACGGTCATCGAGGTATCCGTGAAAGGCCAGCCGGAAGCGGCGCGCGCAGCGCTTTCCGAGCATCTGCGCGGACACGCGACGATCCTGCTCGGCCAGTCGGGCATGGGAAAATCGACGCTCGTAAACCTGCTGATCCCCGATGCGGAAGCAGCCACACGCGAGATCTCGACGGCGCTCAACAGCGGCCGCCACACGACGACGTTCACGCGGCTTTACCGACTGCCGGGTGACGGACCGGGTGATCAAACTGCACGCGGCGCGCTGATCGATTCGCCCGGTTTTCAGGAATTCGGCCTCTATCACCTCACTGAAGGCACGCTCGAGCGCGCGCTCCCGGAATTCCGGCCGCTCCTCGCGCACTGCCGCTTCTACAACTGCCATCATCTGCACGAGCCGGGCTGCGCGGTTCTCGAAGCGGTCGAGGACGGACGCGTTGCGCCCGAACGCCACGCGCTCTACGCGCAGCTCATGCACGAGATCGGCCAGATCGTGCGCTGAAGGCGGCAAACACCATGATCAGGCTCGTCCGCGCACCGAACCTGCTGGTCGCCCAGCACTGGATGAACATCCTCGCCACTGCGGGCGTTCCGTGCGAGCTGCACAACCGCTACCTGAGCGGCGCGATGGGCGAGATCCCCGCCGAGCAGTGCGCGCCCGAGCTGTGGCTTGTCGACGAGCGCGACGAGAAGCTGGCGCGGCGTCTCATCGACGAAGCGCGGAGCGGCCCGCCCGCCGGTGCGCCATCGTGGCGTTGCCCGCACTGCGGCGAGACGCTGGAGGCGCAATTTACAGTTTGCTGGCAATGCGGGCACGAGCGCGATGTGCGCGATGAATGACGATGCACGATGCAAAACGGCCCGCGCGAAGCGGGCCGTTTTGCATTGAAGCCGTTGATGCCGCGTAGGGCGACGACACTCAGAGCCACAAGGCGATCGTGAGCATGAGCAGCAGGATCATCCACAGAATCACCGCACGCCACACGAGGCCCACGGCGGACTGGAGCGTGCGGGGCGTGCAGTCGTCGCCGACCGTATAGGGGCCGCCGTCGCCCGGCGTGGCGAGCGCGTCGAGGCTCGACGGCTCGGCAAGCGGACCCGACAGGCGCGCGCCGAGCGCGCCGCTGCCTGCGGCGAGCAGCACGCCTTCATTGGTGTCGGGCCACTGGTTCGCGTGATTGCGCCAGGCGTAGATCGCGTCCTCGAAGTTGCCCACGATCGCAAAGCCGAGCGACGTGAGGCGCGCGGGCACCCAGTCGATCACGAAGAACACCTGCTGCGCGAAGTTCGAGAACGGCTCGCTGCGTTCGTTTGCGGGACGTGACCATTCGCGCGCAAGGTACTCGGCGATGCGGTACAGCACGGCGCCGGCCGGACCGATCGGCACGAGGAACCAGAAGAACACGCCGAAGACGTGCCGATGCGACGCCACCACCGCATGAATCAGCGTGTGACGCACGATCTCGCTGACGGGCATGTCGGCCGTCTCCATGCCGGACCACTCGTGCAGGATTTCGCGGGCACGCGGCGCATCGTCGTTATTCAGCGCGAGGTGGATGTCGGTGAAATAGTGGCTGAACTGCCTGAAGCCGAGCGTGAAGTACACCACCACCACGTTCCACAGAAACGCCAGCACGAAGCTGATGTGGTAGAGCACGTAGTAGACGAGCGCCGTGGCGAGCGTCCACGGCACCACGACAACGAGCCAGGCAATCAATCCGTGCTTTTGCTTGCCGGCGTCGAAACCGTGCGCGGCCCATTCCGCATTGAGGCGCACGAGCGCCATCACGGGGTTGTTCGGCGAAAGCGCCCGTACCTGTTCAATGACGAGAGCAAGCAATACGGAGAAGAAGGTCATGCGACGCGCCGTGTGGTACGTGTTTATGGAATTTTTGCAACGATATCACAGGGCCAGATGTGCCTGAGCAGGGGGAGGCAAACGTACAACACCGTGAAGCATATGCTTCACGCGGCACTCGCGTTCGTGGCGTAGTTCACGCCAACAGAAAACGATAGAAATTGCGCAACATGCCCGCCGTCGCGCCCCAGATAAAATGCGACGCCGCAACGCCGCTCGCACCTGACCCGGAATACGGCATCGCGAAGAAACGACGCTCGCCGCCCTCCCAGCGCAGCAGACGCACCTGATGATGTGCAGGGTTCATCAAGAAGCTCAGCGGCACTTCGAAGATATCGGCCACTTCGAGAGCATCGGCGGCGAGGCTGAACGGTTCGTGCACGAGGCCGACCACCGGCGTCACACGGAAGCCCGTACCGGTCAAATAGTCGGGCAACGCGCCCAGCACTTCGACGCGCGCCGGGTCGAGGTTCACTTCCTCGTGCGCCTCGCGCAACGCCGCGGCGATGGGCGTCGGATCGACGGGCTCGACGCTACCGCCCGGAAAGCTCACCTGGCCGGCATGGTTGCTGAGGTTGTCGGCGCGCTGGGTAAGCAGCACGGTCAGACCGGACTCGCGCATCGCTAGCGGCATCAGCACCGCAGCATTACGCGGATCGCGCATGTCGGTGGTGAGCCTCGATTCCTGCGGCTCGGGATCCCACGGCAGGCGCTGTGTGAAGCGCGCGCGCAGACCCTCTGGCGTGAGCCGTTCGGCCGCAACGACGGGCAGACTGGCGCCGGTCGATTCGATCGGCAGGCTTTCGGGTTCAAAAACTGGACGGATCAACGGAAATCTCAAAATGCAAGCGCACGCTGGTGCGAATCACGCCGACGAACCGCCACCATCGGGGTGCACGGGGGTGCCAGGGGGCGCGCACGGCCCTGCACAGCGATTATTTTGCGTCGAAAATAAAAAAAGCACCCCGGAGGGTGCTTTTTCTTACAGCTTTTACGCCTGCTCGACCGGAGCTGCTGCGCGGTCTTTCGACACCAGCTTTTCCTTGATACGAGCCTTCTTGCCCGACAGGTTGCGCAGGTAGTAGAGCTTCGCGCGACGAACGTCACCGCGACGCTTCACGACGATGCTGGCGAGCAGCGGCGAGTACGTCTGGAACGTACGCTCGACGCCTTCACCCGACGAGATCTTGCGCACGATGAACGACGAGTTCAGACCGCGGTTACGCTTTGCGATCACGACACCTTCGTACGCCTGAACGCGCTTGCGGTTACCTTCAACCACGTTCACGTTGACGATCACCGTATCGCCGGGGGCGAATTCGGGGATGGTCTTCTCGCCCAGCACGCGCTGGATTTCTTCCTGTTCAAGCTTTGCAATCAGGTTCATGGATTAACTCCTAAAGCCATCGTGTCGGCGTTCGTACCTGTGCTGAATTTCTCCAGCAACTACGGCCCCGATAGAGGATGGATTCACAACTGGCGCCGTTCACGCATGAAGCGGCACCGCCTTTTGCGCCTCGCCGCGCGCCCGTTCGAAGCACGACGTAACGTCAGGCTTCGCTCGTACCCTTCGCGAGACTAGCAAGCCATGCCTCATCGGCACGGCTCAACATCTTGCTCTTTCTGGCCCGCGCGATCAGATCGGGCCGCTTGTTCCACGTATTGCGCAGCGCCTCGCGACGGCGCCACTTCTCGATTTCCGCATGATGGCCGCCGAGCAGCACATCGGGCACGCGCACGCCGTCGTATTCCTCGGGACGCGTGTAATGCGGACAGTCGAGCAGACCGTCGACGAAACTATCCTGCACGGCCGATTGCGCATCGTTCAACACGCCCGGCAACTGACGCACCACAGCGTCCATCAGTGCCATCGCCGGCAATTCGCCGCCCGACAGCACGAAGTCGCCGAGACTGACTTCCTCGTCCACGCAACGGTCCACCAGACGCTGGTCGATCGCTTCGTAACGACCGCACAGCAACACGAGACCGGGCTCCTGTGCGAACTGCATCACGCGTTCGTGCGTGAGCGGCTTGCCTTGCGGCGACATCAGCAGCACGCGCGGAGCGGGCAAGCCCGCCTGCGTCTGCGCTGCCTTCGCTGCGCCGATCGCGTCTTCCAGCGGCCTCGCCAGCATCACCATGCCGGGGCCGCCGCCGTAAGGGCGGTCGTCGATCGTGCGGTAGTTGTCGGTTGTGAAATCTCGCGGATTCCACGTGCGCAGCGTGTAGCGCTGCTGCTTCGCCGCCCGGCTGGTGATACCCCAGTCGGTCAGCGCGCCGAACATCTCGGGAAAGAGCGTCACGACATCGAACTGCATCGCCCTCTCCATTCTGTAAAACGTGAAAACGCGCTCAGTACCGTGAACATGCGCTCAGTAGTCGGCTTCCCAGTCGACGACGATGCGCTTCGCCGCCAGGTCCACCGTCTTGACGAAAACGCCGACGAACGGGATCAGCCGCTCGCCGGTGGTCGGCTTGCCGTCCTTGTCCGTCGACGGATACTCAACGCGCAACACCGACTGCGCGCCGTTATCGATCAGGTCGGCGACCTTGCCGAGTTCGACGCCCGCCTCATTGGCGACGTCGAGCCCCATCAGGTCGACCCAGTAATATTCGTCAGCCGCGGGAGCCGGGAATTCGGCGCGGCTCACGTAAATGCGGGAACCGCGCAGGAGCAAAGCCGCGTCGCGGTCGTCTACACCGGCCAGTTGTCCGACGACGCTGTCGCCGTGCACCTTCGCGGCGAGCCGCACCGACGACTGGCGCCCGTGGCCCTTGACGAGCCACCAGCGTTTCGCCGAGAGCAACGCACCACCGCCCTGAGCGTGCGGCGCGACTTTCACCCAACCCTTGAGACCATAGGCGTCGATCACGGCGCCAACTTCGACCGCATCTGCGGGAAAGCTCACCTCGGTTTCGGGGCGCAGGCTTTCGGCCGCGGCCGCTTTATTCGTTGCGGTCGCCGCGCCTGCCGCGCTCGCGCGCGCAGGCTTGCGCACGAAAGCACCGAAGGAAGGAACAGCGGACGGCGCGGCACCGTCAGCCGCACCCTTGCGCGGCTTGCTGGCCGCCGGGGCGTCCGCTTTTGCGTCGTCATGCATCGGCGAACCTCGCAGCCAGCTTATGCTTCACAGCTCTTGCTTCAATCACGCCGCCAAAGGGACACGCATACGCGGCTCATGCTGCGCGCACGCGGGCCAACCTGGCGACGAAAATCGACGAAAGGGACAACCACTGCTTACGCAGCAGCCGTAGCCTTTTGCGATTCCTTCACGAGACGCTCGACGGCCGGCGACAGTTGTGCGCCAACGCCTTGCCAGTACGTCACGCGATCTTGCGCGATACGCAGCGTTTCACCCTTGGTCGCGACCGGGTTGTAGAAGCCCACGCGTTCGATGAAACGGCCGTCGCGACGGTTGCGCGAATCGGTTGCGACGATGTTGTAGAACGGGCGCTTCTTCGAGCCGCCGCGTGCCAGACGGATGATGACCATACTAGAATCCTTGAAAACCGGAGAGTTTGGAACCGTTCGGAACCACTGAAACACGCGATTATAGCCCGAAACCGAAGCCATAACAAACACTTAACTGGGAACCCGGAAGGACCCAGGAGGAAAAGCGCGATGAATGGCGATCGATCCCCGGCCCGCGGCCGGTCCGGGCAGGTTCCCTCTGCGCTGCAGCGGCCATTTGAACGGGTGCGCGAGCGGCTGCGGGGCATCATAGGCGCGTGGCCCTGTGATCGATCCCCGTATTCGACGCACGTCGGCCTCGCTAGCGGGGGCTTTCGCGCGTCTCGCCCCGATATTCTGACATGTGGCGCGCGCCTTGCCGCCCGCACCCTCGCCCTTCTCGCGCTCGCGGTTCCGGTCGCCCGGGCAGCGCTGCCCATCGAGCGCATCCAGTTGCCGCCCGGCTTCCACATCGAAGTGCTTTCGGACGACGTTCCGGCAGCCCGCGAAATGACGCTATCGCCTAGAGGCATCCTCTATGTGGGGAGCCTGGACGGTCATGTCTACGCCCTCGAACTGCGGGATGGCAAGCTCATGCGGCGCCGTGTGATCGCTTCGGGGCTGGAGATGCCGGTGGGTGTCGCGTGGCACGACGGCGCACTCTACGTCTCGGCCGTTTCGTCGATCCTGCGCTTCGACGCGATCGACTCCCATCTCGACGATCCGCCGAAACCCGTCGTCGTGACCAACTCGCTGCCCGCCGAGCGCCACCACGGATGGAAATTCATCGCGTTCGGGCCGGATGGCAAGCTCTACGTGCCGCAAGGTGCGCCCTGCAACGTGTGCCTTCCGTCGAGCGACCCGCAACGTACGCGCTACGCCATGATCGGCCGCATGGATCCGGACGGCAGCCACTACGAGACGATCGCGCGCGGCGTGCGCAACACCGTGGGTTTCGCGTGGCATCCGCAGACGCACGAGTTGTGGTTCACCGACAACGGCCGCGACATGCTGGGCGACGATATCCCCGATGACAAGCTCAACCGCCTCGCGCGCGTCGGGCTCGATTTCGGCTTCCCGTACTGTCACGGCGGCGACGTCGCGGATCCCGAGTTTGGCGCGGGCCATCCGTGCAGCGGCTTCACGCCGCCAGTCGCGAAGCTGGGTGCGCATGTCGCTTCGCTCGGCATGCGGTTCTACGCGGGCGCGATGTTCCCGCCCGAGTATCGGGACAGCATTTTCATCGCTGAGCACGGCTCGTGGAACCGCAGCAAGAAGGTTGGCTACCGCGTCGTCAGGATCACGGCGAATGCCGACGGGACGAACGCGCATCAGGAAGTGTTCGCGCAAGGCTGGCTCAACCCCGACGAAACCGAATGGGGCCGCCCCGACGATGTACAGCCGTTACCCGACGGCTCGCTCCTCATCAGCGACGATTACGCAGGCGCGATCTATCGCGTGACCTGGACCAAACCGTAAGCGGCATCCTTCGCCCCTCGCCGCTCCCTCAACCCTGAACGTGCGCCACTGCTGACGCACGCGGTCGGGACGTACAATGCCCGACGGTCACCGCCCTTGCGTTGTCAACGAATCCGCCCGCCCATGTCCAACGAAAATAATCCCGCGCGTTTCCGCTCCAAAACGCTGACCGCCGCGCTCGCGTTCTTTCTCGGCAGCCTCGGCGCACACCGTTTCTATCTCTATGGCCCGCGCGACGTCTGGGGCTGGGTACACGTGATTGGCACGCTCGTCGGCATCCCCGGCGTCATGCTGCTCGTCGCCACCGAACGCGCCTCGATCCCAGGCTGGGTGCTCGCGGTGATCGGCGCCGTGTCCGTGCTCGTGGCTTTTCTGGCGGCGATCGTCTACGGCCTGCGGCCCGACGCAAAGTGGGACGCTCAATTCAATGCCCAGGCTGGCCGCCAGAGCCGCTCCGGTTGGGCTGTCATTTTCGTCGTGATCTTCTCGCTGCTGATCGGCGCGTTCCTTCTGATGACGGGCCTCGCCCTCGCATTCCAGACGTATTTCGAATCGCAAGTCGAAGCGGCGAAGGCGCTATCGCAGTAACGCGCGTGACCACTAGCTAGAAAAGATCGAGCTGCGGTTTCTCACGCGCGACCTTCGCGCCGACGAACGCCGACATGTCGAGGATGCCTTGTGGCCGGGCGTCCAGCCCGAGGCGCTTCACGGCCTGCTGGAAGCGCTGCTTGAGCAGGTCGGCCCAAAGGCCCGTGCCTTTCATGCGCTGCGAAAACGACGCGTCATAGTCCTTGCCGCCGCGCATGTCGCGCACGCGGCTCATCACGCGGTCCGCGCGCTGCGGAAAATGCGCTGCAAGCCACTGACGGAACAACGGTGCCACCTCCCACGGCAGACGCAGCACGATGTAGCTCGCGCTCGTCGCCCCCGCCTCGGCACAGGCTTCGAGCACGCGTTCCATGTCCGGCTCGGTGACGAACGGAATCACCGGCGCAATGCTCACGCCGACCGGAATGCCCGCCTGCGCAAGCGTGCGTATCGTGCGCAGACGCCGCGAAGGTGTCGCCGCGCGAGGCTCCAGTGTGCGGGCGATATCGGCATCGAGCGTCGTAATGGTGATCGCCGCCATGAACTGCTGACGCTGCGCCATCGGTACGAGCAAGTCGAGGTCGCGCTCGATCAGCGACGATTTCGTGATAGCCGCAAACGGATGCTGCCGCTCGGCCAGCACTTCGATCACGCCACGTGTGAGACGCAAGTCACGATCGACGGGCTGCCATGCGTCGGTGTTGACACCCAGCGCGATCGGCTCGGGCTCGTAGGCGGGCTTCGACAGCTCGCGCGTGAGCAGTTCCGGTGCGTTGACCTTCGCGTAAATGCGGCTTTCGAAATCGAGTCCCGGCGACAGCCCCAGATAGCTGTGCGTGGGCCGCGCAAAGCAGTAAATACAACCATGCTCGCAGCCGCGATAGGGATTCAGCGACACACTGAACGGAATGTCCGGTGACTGGTTGCGCGTGAGGATGCTCTTCGCGCGCTCTTCGAAAACCTGCGTGCGCAGCGCGGGCGCGCCGCCCTCCTCCTCGCCGGGTAGCTGCTGCCAGCCGTCGTCGAAGGCCTCGCGCTGGTCCACTTCGTACCGCCCTTGCAGATTCGTGACAGCCCCTCGCCCCTTTCTGGGTTCAGGTGGCATGACGGTCTGCCAGGTGTCGGAATCGTGGTGCGGTACGCGATCGGAGTCGTTCACGGGAGCATGCAAAAAAGCGCGTTGATACTGTATAAATATACAGTATCAACGCGCTTTGTCGAGCCCGAAAAATGGGGACTTCTCGCTCTTCTTCGGTCCTCTATGTGCCTCTACGACTGACTGCGTGCCCTCACTCGCCGACGGCAATCGTCAGCGTCTCCTTGATCTCTTCCATCACGACGTAGCTCTTCGACTGCACGGCGCCCGGCAACTGCAGCAGGATATCGCCGAGCAGTTTGCGGTAGTCGGCCATCTCGCCGATGCGCGCCTTGATCAGATAGTCGAAGTCGCCCGAGACCAGATGGCATTCGAGCACCTCGGGAATCTTCTGCACCTCGCGGCGGAACTGATCGAACATGTTGCCGCTCTTGTGGTCGAGCGTGATCTCGACGAACACCAGCAGCGCGGCCCCGAGCACCGAAGGATTCACACGCGCGTAGTAGCCCGTGATGACGCCGTCCCGCTCCATGCGCTTGACCCGTTCGATGCACGGCGTGACCGAGAGTCCGACCTGCTCGGCGAGGTCCTTCATCGCCATGCGCCCGTCCTCCTGAAGCAGCTTGAGGATGCGGTGATCGAGCCGGTCGAGTGCGCGGACCGGCTGGCGCTGCGTTCTCATGTTTTTTTCCTGAATATTTGAAAAATACAATAACAAAATCTGGACATATAACAATAGCATAGCTGCAAATACTGGCCACTCCGTGTTGACCTCATTTTTCCGCTGTTTGACGGGGCTCGCGGGGTAGCGTCCGGGATTGCATCCCGGGTTTGCATCAACCACCAATAAATATTGGAGCAGCTATGCGAGTCGTCGTGTTGGGCAGTGGTGTGGTCGGCGTGGCGAGTGCCTGGTACCTCGCTCGCGCGGGTCACGAAGTAACGGTCATCGACCGCGAAGCCGGCCCCGCGCTCGAAACCAGCTTTGCCAACGCGGGCCAGATCTCGCCAGGCTATGCCGCCCCGTGGGCCGCGCCGGGCATCCCGCTCAAGGCGATCAAGTGGATGTTCCAGAAGCACGCGCCGCTGGCGATCCGTCTCGACGGCACGAAGTTCCAGTTGCAGTGGATGTGGCAAATGCTGCAGAACTGCTCCGCCGAACGCTATGCGATCAACAAAGGCCGCATGGTGCGCCTCGCCGAATACAGCCGCGACTGCCTGCAGGCGCTGCGCGCCGACACGGGCATCCAATACGAAGGTCGCACGGGCGGCACGCTCCAGGTGTTCCGCACGCAGCAGCAATTCGATGGCGCGGCGAAGGACATCGCAGTGCTCGAGGACGCGAACGTCCCCTACGAACTGCTCAGCCCCGCCGAACTCGCGCGCGCCGAACCGGCGCTCGCCGCAGTCACGCACAAGCTGACGGGCGGCCTGCGTCTGCCCGGCGACGAAACCGGCGACTGCCAGATGTTCACCACGCGCCTCGCCGCGATGGCCGAGGAGCTTGGCGTCAAGTTTCGCTACAACACGCCGATCGACGGGCTCGCCGTGTCGGGCGACCGCATCTCCGGCGTGCATTGCGGCAGCGAACTCGTGCGTGCAGACGCCTACGTGGTCGCGCTCGGCTCGTACTCGACGAAGATGCTCGCGGACGTCGTGAAGATCCCCGTGTATCCGCTCAAGGGCTACTCGATCACCGCGCCGATCGTGAACGCGGACGCAGCGCCCGTCTCGACCGTGCTCGACGAAACCTACAAGATCGCGATCACGCGTTTCGACGATCGCATCCGCGTGGGCGGCATGGCCGAGGTGGCAGGCTTCGACCTTAACCTGCGCGACGCGCGTCGCGAGACGCTGGAAATGTGCGTGAACGACCTGTTCCCGGGCGGCGGTGATACGACCCAGGCCACCTTCTGGACCGGCCTGCGCCCGATGACGCCGGACGGCACGCCCGTGGTCGGCCGCACGCCGATGTCGAACCTGTTCCTGAACACGGGCCACGGCACGCTCGGATGGACGATGTCGTGCGGCTCTGGCCAGGTGCTCGCCGATCTCATCTCGGGCAAGCAGCCCGCGATCAAGGCCGATGATCTCTCTGTGCACCGCTACCTCGGCGACACCCAAGGCACGCCTCGCCCGGCTTACGCGTAACACGGCCATTACGTGCCACTTGCGGCACGTCGGAAGCGAAATCGGCACCCTCGGGTGCCGATTTTCATTTCTGCGTTCGTGGGACGCGCATCAGAACTGGTCCGCCGAAAGCGCCAGCACGCCCTCGTCCCCCTTCGCACTCACGATTGCCGCTTCGAGCGCCACCGCCTGCGGCAGGACATGCTCCGCATAGAATTGCGCAGTCGCGATCTTCGCGCCGTGGAACGCGGGATCCGCGGACTTCAAACGTGCCGATGCCAACATCGCCCGCGCCATCTGCCATCCGCCCAGTACGATGCCCGCCAGCTTCAGATACAGCACGCTGCCCGCGAACACCGCGTTCGGATCGGTTTTCGCGTTCGCGAGGACGTAGTCCACCACGGACGCCAGCGCCTGCTGCCCGCGCGCGAGATGGTTCTGCATCGACTTGAACGGCGCGCCGTCCTGCGCACCGAGCGCGGCAACCGTCCGCGCGATATCGGCGATCAGTGCCTTCGCCGCCGCACCGCCGTCACGCAGGGTCTTTCGCCCGATGAGATCGTTCGCCTGGATCGCCGTCGTGCCCTCGTAGATCGGCAAGATGCGCGCGTCGCGATAGAACTGGGCAGCGCCCGTTTCCTCGATGAAGCCCATGCCCCCAAGCACCTGCACGCCGAGGCTCGTCACGTCGATCGAGAGTTCGGTGCTCCAACCCTTCACAATCGGCACGAGGTATTCATAGCGCGCCTCGTGCATCGCCCGCATCTGCGCATCGGGGTGACGACGCGCGAGATCGCTCTGCGCCGCCGCGACATACGCGAGCGCGCGCGAGGCCTCGGTGAGCGCACGCATCGTCGAGAGCATGCGGCGCACGTCCGGGTGATGAATGATCGTGACGGCCTCTTTCGACGAACCGTCGACCGGACGGCTCTGCACGCGCTCCTTCGCATACGCGGCGGCCTTCTGGTATGCACGGTCCGACATGGCCACGCCCTGCATGCCCACCGCGAAACGCGCGGCGTTCATCATGATGAACATGTATTCGAGTCCGCGATTCTCCTCGCCGACGAGCTGGCCAATCGCGCCGCCATGGTCACCGAACTGCAGCACGGCTGTGGGGCTCGCCTTGATGCCGAGCTTGTGCTCGATCGAGACGCAATGCACGTCGTTGCGCGCGCCGAGTGAGCCGTCGTCGTTGACGAGAAACTTCGGCACGATGAAGAGCGAAATGCCCTTCACGCCCGCGGGCGCATCGGGCGTGCGCGCGAGCACGAGATGGACGATGTTGGCGGCCATGTCATGCTCGCCCCAGGTGATGAAGATCTTCGTACCGAAGAGCTTGTAGGTCCCGTCGCCCTGTGGCTCGGCCCGCGTACGCACGGCTGCGAGATCGGAACCGGCCTGCGGCTCGGTCAGGTTCATCGTGCCGGTCCAGTCGCCGGCGATGAGGCGCGGCACGTAGTGGCGCTTCTGCTCTTCCGTTCCGGCGGTAAGCAGCGCTTCTATCGCGCCGTCGGTCAAGAGCGGACACAGCGCGAACGACAAATTCGACGCGTTGAGCATCTCGATGCATGGGGTCGCGACGAGTTTCGGCAGCCCCTGTCCTTCGTACTCCTGTGGATGCTGCACGCCCTGCCAGCCCCCCGAGACGAACTGGCGAAACGCCTCGGCGAAACCCGGTGTCGCGCGCACGTTGCCATTGTCCCAGCGGCTTGGGTTGCGATCGCCTTCGGCATTCAGCGGCGCAAGCACTTCACCGCACAGCTTCGACGCTTCTCCGAGCACGGCCTGAACCGTTTCCGGCGTCGCGTCTTCGTAGCCCGGCAGCGCTGCAATTTCGTCGAGGCCCGCCAGCTCCTTCATCACGAACAGCATGTCATTCGTTGGTGCGTTGTACATGTCAGCTCCCTGATTTCGGACGATGAAAAAAAAGGGGCGCCGCGGCGCCCCTTTCTGTTTTGCCTGACGCGAGGCGGTCAGTCCGCATCGCGTCGATTGGCGTCAATTAGCGCCGGCGATCAGCCGAGTTCCTTGACCAGCTCCGGCACGAGCGTGAACAGATCGCCCACGAGACCATAGTCGGCCACGCTGAAGATCGGTGCTTCTTCGTCCTTGTTGATCGCGACGATGACCTTCGAGTCCTTCATACCGGCGAGGTGCTGGATCGCCCCCGAGATACCGACCGCGATATAAAGCTGCGGCGCGACGATCTTGCCCGTCTGACCCACCTGGAAATCGTTCGGCACGTAGCCCGCGTCCACTGCCGCGCGCGAAGCGCCCAGCGCTGCGCCGAGCTTGTCCGCCAGCGGCTCGAGCACCTTCGTGTAGTTTTCGCCGCTGCCGAGGCCACGGCCGCCCGACACGATGATCTTCGCGTTGGTCAGTTCCGGACGGTCCAGCTTCGTGACTTCGCGGCTCACAAATTGGGAAAGACCGCTGTCGGCTGCTGCGTCGATCTTCTCGACCGCTGCGCTGCCGCCTTCTGCTGCCACTGCATCGAATCCCGTGGTACGCACGGTGATCACCTTGACCGGATCAGCCGATTGAACCGTAGCGATGGCGTTGCCCGCGTAGATCGGGCGCTCGAACGTATCAGCACCAACGACCGCGGTGATATCGCTGATCTGCGCGACGTCGAGCTTCGCGGCGATACGCGGCGAAACGTTCTTGCCCGCAGCCGTGGCCGGCGCGAGGATGTGCGAGTAGTTCTTCGCGATCGCGAGCACAGTGGCTTCGACGTTTTCAGCGAGACCCGCTTCGAGTTGCGGCGCGTCGGCCAGCAGCACCTTCGAAACGCCCGCGATCTTCGCAGCGGCGTCCGCTGCACCCTGCGCGTTGTGACCCGCGACCAGCACATGCACGTCGCCGCCAATCTTCTGCGCGGCAGCCACGGTGTTCAGCGTTGCAGCCTTGACCGATGCGTTGTCGTGTTCGGCAATTACCAGAATCGTCATTTTCCTTCGCTCCTCACAGCACCTTGGCTTCGGTCTTCAGCTTCTCGACCAGCGTCTTCACGTCCGGCACCTTCACGCCTGCGGAACGCTTCGGCGGCTCGGCAACCTTCAGCGTCTTCAGACGCGGCGTGACGTCCACACCGAGGTCTTCCGGCTTGACGGTTTCCAGCGGCTTCTTCTTCGCCTTCATGATGTTCGGCAGCGTCACGTAGCGCGGCTCGTTCAGGCGCAGATCGGTCGTGACAACTGCGGGCAGCTTCAGCGACAACGTTTCTGCACCGCCATCGATTTCACGCGAAACCGTGGCCTTGCCATCGGCAACCGTGACCTTCGAAGCGAAGGTCGCTTGCGGCAGGTTCGCGAGCGCGGCAAGCATCTGGCCGGTCTGGTTCGAATCGTCGTCGATGGCCTGCTTGCCGAGAATCACGAGCTGCGGCTGTTCCTTGTCGACCAGCGCCTTGAGCAGCTTCGCGACAGCCAGCGGCTGCAGGTCTTCATTCGATTCGACGAGGATCGCGCGGTCGGCGCCAATCGCCAGCGCCGTACGCAGCGTTTCCTGCGCCTGCGCGACGCCGCACGACACGGCGATCACTTCGGTCGCCACGCCTGCTTCTTTCAGGCGCACCGCTTCCTCAACTGCGATTTCGTCGAACGGGTTCATCGACATTTTCACGTTCGCGATATCGACGCCCGTACCGTCCGACTTCACGCGGACTTTCACGTTGTAATCGACTACGCGCTTAACTGGCACAAGGACTTTCATTCACATGCTCCGAAGTTACGAATACGTCAACCTGGCCGACATTATAACGAGCGCCCCGCTGGAGGCGTCTGTCGCCATTACTTTTCACGATACCGCTTCTGCGCCAGAGAATCGACAATAGTGAACGGTCGTGCTATTTTAGGCCGGAGACAACCCGGGCTCAAGTCCGGGTTCCGACTGATATCTCTAAACTGAAAACTGTGGCTCGGTGCATCACCACGCAGCGATCACCGCGCCGCCGAATTTCGACTCGATGTACTGCTTCACTTCCGCCGAGCGGTAAGCCGCTACGAGCTTGGCCACCCACGGCTTGCTGCGGTCGGCATCGCGGATTGCGATGATGTTCACGTACGGGCCCTTCGGGTCCTCGATCGCAATCGCGTCCTGCTTCGGCTTGAGGCCCGCTTCCATCGCGAAGTTCGTGTTGATCGCGGCAGCATCGACGTCGGCAAGCGAGCGCGGGATCTGCGCCGCGTCCAGTTCGACGATCTTCAGCTTCCTGGGGTTTTCCACGATGTCGAGCGGCGTCGCCTTCAGGCCCGCGTCCGCGCGCAGCTTGATCAAGCCCTGCTTCTCCAGCAGCAGCAGTGCCCGGCCGCCATTCGTCGGATCATTGGGCACTGCGATCTTCGCGCCAGGCGGCAGTTCAGTGAGCGACTTGACCTTCTTCGAGTAGATGCCCATCGGGAAGGTCACCGTATCGGCGACACGAACAAGCTTGTAGCTGCGATCCCTTACCTGCGCATCCAGATACGGCAGATGCTGGTAGCTGTTCGCGTCGAGGTCGCCGCCCGCGAGCGCCGCGTTCGGCTGCACGTAGTCGGAGAACTCAACGATCTTGATGGTCAGGCCGTTCTTCGCCGCGACCTGCTTCACCACCTCCATCACCTGCTCGTGCGGCCCACCCGTTACGCCCACTTTGATGGTCTCGTCGGCCTGCGCGCCGAACGACGCGAAGAGCGTTGCCGCACCGAGCGCCGCGGCGATACGGATGATGAAACGACGTTGCATGCGAAACCCCCGACTTGCGTTGTAGTTATCGAAACAGCGCGATATTAGTAGTGCTACTTATGGCTCAAGCGACGCACGAGCCAGTCACCGAACGACTGCACGATCTGCACGAACACGATCAGGATCACGACGACGATCAGCATCACCATCGGTTCGAAGCGCTGATACCCGTAACGGATGCCGAGGTCGCCAAGACCGCCGCCGCCGATCGCGCCCGCCATCGCCGAATAGCCGACGAGCGAAATGAACGTGATCGTCAGCCCCGCGACGACGCCAGGCAGCGCCTCGGGCAACAGCACCTTGAAGACGATCTGGCGCGTGCTCGCCCCCATGGCGAGCGCGGCTTCGATGAGACCGCGGTCGACTTCGCGCAACGCCGTTTCGACGAGACGCGCGATGAACGGCGCGGCCGCGATCGTGAGCGGCACGATGGCGGCGGCTGTGCCGATCGACGAGCCCACCACGAGGCGCGTGAATGGAATCACGGCGACGAGCAGGATGATGAACGGCGTCGAGCGCACTGCGTTGACGATCGCGCCCATCACGCGGTTCACCGCGAGGTTCTGGAGCACACCATCCCTGTCGGTCAGATAGAGCAGCACGCCGAGCGGCAAACCGAGGGCGGCGCCCACGACGCCCGAGATGCCCACCATCACGAGCGTCTCCCAGAACGACTGGACGAACATGTCGAACATTTCAGTCCACATGGGACAGTTCCTCCACCACTACGCCCTGCTCGCGCAACCAGGCCACGGCCTGTGCCACCTTCGCCGGATCGCCGCTCGCGAGCACCGCGAGCGAGCCGAACGCCTGCCCCTGGATCTCGTCGATCTGGCCGTGCAGGATGTTGAAATCGAGTTCGAAGCGACGGATCGTCTCCGAAAGCACGGGCGCATCGACACCCGTACCCGTGAACGCGAGGCGAAGCAGATGGCCGCTGCCCTTCGCGAGGCGCTCGGCCACGCGCGCCTTGAGCGCGGGGGGCAATTCCTGTGCGATCACGTCGCCGAGGAGCGCGCGCGTCACCTCGTGACGCGGCTGCAGAAACACGTCGATCACGGGGCCGGTCTCCACGAGGCGACCCGCATCGAGCACGGCCACGCGATCGCAGACCTGTTTGATCACTTCCATCTGGTGCGTGATCATCACGATCGTCAGGTTCAGTTCGCGATTGATCCGGCGCAGCAGGTCGAGGATCGCGCGCGTCGTTTCGGGGTCGAGCGCGGACGTCGCTTCATCGGAGAGCAGCACCTTCGGCTTGCTCGCGAGCGCGCGCGCGATGCCGACGCGCTGCTTCTGCCCGCCGCTGATCTGCGACGGATAGCGGTCCTTCTGCGCACCAAGCCCGACGAGTTCGAGCAAAGGCAGCACCGTCTCTTCGATCTGCGCGCGCTTCATGCCGGCGAGTTCGAGCGGCAGCGCGACGTTGTCGAACACGGTGCGCGACGAGAGCAGATTGAAGTGCTGGAAGATCATGCCGATCTCACGGCGCGCCTCGCGCAGCGCGGCTGGCGCGAGCGACGTGAGCGTGCGACCGTTGACGATGATGTCGCCTTCGGTGGGCCGCGTGAGCAGGTTGATGGTGCGCACGAGCGTGCTCTTGCCCGCGCCGCTGCGTCCGATGATGCCGAACACTTCGCCGGGGGGGATCGTCAGATTGACGTTGTGCAGCGCCTCGATCCAGCCTTGTGGGCCGGCAAAGCGTTGCGACACATTGCGTATTTGGATCATGAAAAAACGAAACGGCGGGCGCGCCGGGCGTCACGCACGTCCGGGCACGTCACATTGAACGTGCCGGAACTGCCGCGCGCCAGCAGACAGCCGCCGTTGCTGGTCTGATTTTGATCCCAGATTTTACCCTGGCACGTTAAATTCATTTTAATAATCAATTCCGATGCCTTCATAACCCAACGGCATTAGAGGGTTACTGCGGCGCGTCGGCCGTGGTGTGGGCGCTATGATCGGGCGGCAGTCCGCTCCAGCCGATAAAAACACACGAGAACGAGGAGAGACATGATGGAGACCACCCCGCCGTTCGAAGCTGCCGTACACAACACCGAGCCAACCGCGGTACCCGAAACATCGACGCTGCACACGCGCGACGGCATCACGTTGCCCCTCTACGTCTGGCGCACGACCGCAACGCCGCCGCGCGCAGCCATTGCGCTGCTGCACGGCCTCGCGGAACACGCGGGACGCTATGCGGCATTCGCGGCCGACATGAACGCGGCAGGCATCGACGTATTTGCGATCGATCTGCGCGGTCACGGCCACGCGAGCGGCCGCCGCACATGGGTGACGCGTTTCGACGAATATCTGGAAGACGCGCAGGCGCTGGTCGCGCACGCTGGTGCAAAATGCGCGCCGCAATCCACGCCGCTGTTCCTGATGGGTCATAGCATGGGCGGCACCATCGCCGCGCTCTACGCCATCGAGCGCGCGCCACGAGACAGGGTGCCGCTTGCGGGCTTGCTGCTGTCGAGCCCCGCGCTCGCGCCCGGGCGCAACGTCCCCGCGTGGATGATCGCTGCGAGCCGCGCGATCAGCGCGGTGTGCCCGCGCTTTCCGGCGATGAAGATCGACGCGGCCCTGCTGTCGCGCGACGAGGCGGTGGTCGCCGCGAACCGCGCCGATCCTCTCGTCCATCACGGTGGAATCCCGGCACGCACAGGCGCCGAGGTGTTGGAAGCGATGCGGCGCATTGAAGCGGGACGCGCATCGCTGCGTGTGCCACTGCTGATCTGGCACGGCACCGAGGACAAACTCACGGAGCCGGACGGCAGCCGGGCCTTCGGCACGCATGCAGGCTCGCCCGACCGCACGCTGATGCTCTACGAGGGCAGCTATCACGAGACGCTGAACGACCTCGACCGCAAGCGCGTGATCGACGCGATGATCGACTGGGTCGGCGCGCACTGCGCACCGGCCAGTCGGTAACGCGTTACTTCGTGCCGCGCCGCTCGATGAACGCCTGCACGCCGTCGAGCGCGGGGTCGGTCATCATGTTGCAGGCCATCGTCTGGCCCGCCAGTTGATACGCGGCTTCGATGCCCATTTCGAGCTGCCGGTAAAAAAGTCCCTTGCCCGCCTGCACCGCTTCGCGCGGCTTCGCGCAGATGCTCGCCGCGAGCGCGGTCACAGCGGCGTCGAGTTCGTCGGGCGGGACCACGCGGTTCACGAGGCCCTCGCGCTGCGCGGCGGCGGCGTCGATGAACTCGCCCGTCATCAGCATTTCGAACGCCGCCTTGCGCGAGACGTTGCGCGTGAGCGGCACGGCGGGGGTCGAGCAGAACAAGCCGAGATTGATGCCCGACACGGCAAAACGCGCGGTATCGACGGCGACGGCAAGATCGCACATCGCGACGAGCTGGCAACCGGCCGCGGTCGCGACGCCGTGCACGCGCGCAATCACGGGCTGGGGCATTTTCTGGATCGTCAGCATCAGCTTCGAGCAGCGCCCGAAGAGTTGCACGTAGTAGTCGCGCGACGGCGCCGCGCGCATTTCCTTGAGGTCGTGTCCCGCGCAGAAGGCGCGTCCGGCGCCCGCGATCACAACGACGCGCGCCGACGACGACGCAAGCGCGCTCAGGTGTTCCTGTAGCGCATCGATGAGCGCCTCGGAGAGCGCGTTGAACGCATCGGGGCGATTCAGCGTGAGCCGGACGACGCCGGGCACGCCATACGCGTCGTGCGTCAGTTCGACGAGCGGCATGGCGGCGTCGGCAACGACCGATGAGGACGGGTGAGCGCTCATGTCAGATCTCCTTCAATGTCTATGCACAATGTCGCGCGACACGCCTGACGAAGGGACGCGATACGCGCGAGGCGATTAGGGGGATGTACGGGCCCAGGCCGACGCCACAGAACGCGATGCGCTCAGAAGTCGGCGAGCGTACGCAAATGCGCGACCACGCTTCGCGCGAGCGCGGAAAGGTTGTAGCCGCCCTCGAGGCAACTCACGATGCGCCCCTTGGCGTAGCGCTCGGCGATCGCGCGTATTTGCCCGGTGATCCACGCGAAGTCGTTCTCGACGAGACCCATGTTGCCGAGATCGTCCTCGCGGTGCGCGTCGAAGCCCGCCGAGATGAACACCATCTCCGGCTTGAATTCGTGCAGACGCGGCAGCCACAGCAGATCGATCGCTTCGCGCACTTCCATGCCCTTCGTGCGCGCAGGCAACGGCACGTTGACCATGTTCGGCGGCACCTGGTCTGCGCCCGAGAACGGATAGAACGGATGCTGGAAGATGCTGCACATCAGGACGCGAGAGTCGCCCGCGAAAGCCGCTTCCGTGCCATTTCCGTGATGTACATCAAAGTCGATGACCGCGACACGCGAAAGACCGTGCACTGCCAGTGCATGCCGCGCCGCCACGGCGACGTTGTTGAAGAAACAGAATCCCATGGCGCGCGCAGGCTCGGCGTGGTGGCCCGGCGGACGGATGGCGCAGAACGCGTTCTCGTAGCGGCCCTCGATCACGGCGTCGGTGGCGGCGATCGCGGCGCCGGCGGCGCGCAACGCAGCCTGCCAGGTATGCGGATTCATCGACGTATCGGCGTCGATCGCCGCGTAGCCTTCCACCGGGGACGTGTTACGGACGAAGTCGATATGCGCCTGCGTATGCACGCGCAATAGCGCCGATTCGTCGGCGAGCGGCGCCGATTCGTCGCGCTCGATCAACATGTCAATGCGGCTCGCAATCAGCTGATCTTCGATGGCTTGCAGGCGCGCCGGGCATTCGGGATGCCATTCGCCCATTTCGTGCAGCAGGCAGTCGGGGTGCGAAAAAAATCCGGTTGTCATATGTCGTCGTACGTGCCGCGGCACATGCGTCGCCGCGTGTCTCCATCCATGGGGCGCGTCGGATTGCGCGCACAGCCATCACGTTACCACAGCGGCCCTTTCTGTCAGGGCCGCGCAGCCCCGAAATGCCTCCGTTCCAGCCGAAACGCTCGGGTATACTTCCCCGGTTCACCTACCCTCGCTCGAACCACGCCGCTTCCCATGACGCTCCAGTCCGTTCTGTCAGTCCCCGGCCGCCTGCGCACCACGATTCTCGCCCTCGCATGCAGCACAGCGCTGCCGGCCATGAGCGACGTGGCATTGGCGCAAACGCGGCAGCACCCGCCGCTCACCGTCGCCCAGGCGCAACCGCAAACACCCACGCAGCAGGGACAGACGTTCGAAGAGGAAATCGTCCCTCAGCGTTACGTGAACAACCCGGACGTCGAAGCATTCATCAACGACATGGTGGCCCGCTACGACTTCGACGCGAACGCACTGCATGCCCTCTTTGCGAGCGCGAGCTACTCGGCGACGGCAGTTAAGCTCGTCACGCCCTCACCCACGCCGGGCATCAAGAACTGGCGCGCGTATCAGGCGCGCTTTCTCGATCCCGTGCGCATCAACGCGGGCGTGAAGTTCTGGCGCGAAAACCAGGCCACGTTGCAGCGCGCGGCGGACCAGTTCGGCGTGCCGCCGGAGGTGATCGTCGGCATCATCGGTGTCGAGACGATCTACGGGCGCTACATGGGCAACTTCCGCGTGCTCGACGCGCTCACGACGCTCGCGTTCGACTATCCGAACACGCCGAACCGCGCCGACCGCGAAGTGACCTTCCGCAAGAATCTTGAAGATTATCTGGTGTGGACGCGCGACGCGCAGATCGACGCGACGTCGGTGCTCGGCTCGTACACGGGCGCAATCGGCATTCCGCAATTCCTGCCGAGCAGCATCGTGCAATACGCCGTCGACTTCAGCGGCGACAATCACATCGACCTGCGCACGAATGCAGCCGATGCGATCGGCAGTGTCGCGAACTATCTGAAGCAGAACGGCTGGGAGTCGGGCCGTCCGGTGGTGTGGAGAATCGCTGCCGACGCGGGCAGCCAGGGCATAGCACAGGCCGCCGCGGACGGAACGCCCGAACCGCATTGGCCGCTGGAACAATTGCTGCGCTCGGGGCTCGTGCTAAACGAGCCGGGTGTGGACATCGTGGCCGAAGCGGGCACGCCAGTCACGATCGTCGATCTGCCGACACCGGGACGCGCGACCGAATACAAGCTCGGGCTGAAGAACTTCTACGTGCTCACGCGCTATAACCGCAGCTTCTTCTACGCGCTCGCGGTGTATCAACTGGGTCAGCGCGTCAAGGCGCAGATGCTGGCGACGCAGCCAGGCGGCGGAAGCGGCGCTACGAATGGCGGGGCGACTCCGCCGCCGGCACCGGCATCCGCGCCAGGCCAGCAGTAACGGGTGCGCTGGAGGCGGCCACGTGCCGCCTCACCCACACCGACCGATTAACTCGATCTGACGCGCGACATTACGCGCGGGTGCGACAGGTGCATGCGGCCGCATCCGCCATACACACGCGATAGCGTCCCTCAAGCCGGGAACACGCCCGTCGAGAGATAGCGGTCACCGCGATCGCAGACGATAAACACGATCGTGGCATTCTCCAGCTGGCGCGCGAGACGCATGGCCACCTCGCAAGCCCCGCCCGATGAAATCCCCGCAAAAATACCTTCGACCGAAGCGAGACGACGCGCCATCGTTTCGGCGGCGGCCTGGCTCACGTTCTCGACACGATCGACTCGGCTACGGTCGAAAATCTTCGGCAGATAGGCCTCGGGCCACTTGCGGATACCCGGAATGCGCGAGCCCTCTTCCGGCTGCGCACCGACGATCTCGATAGCCGGATTCTGTTCCTTCAGATAATGCGACACGCCCATGATCGTGCCGGTCGTGCCCATCGACGAAACGAAGTGCGTGATGCGGCCCTCCGTGTCGCGCCAGATTTCAGGGCCGGTGGCCTCGTAATGCGCGAGTGGATTGTCGGGGTTCGCGAACTGATCGAGGATGATGCCTTTGCCGTCGCGCTGCATCTGCTCAGCGAGATCACGCGCGTATTCCATGCCGCCCTTCACAGGCGTGAGCAGGATTTGCGCGCCATAGGCGGCCATGCTCTGGCGGCGCTCGACCGAGAGGTCCTCCGGCATGATCAGCAGCATCTTGTAACCGCGGATCGCTGCAGCCATCGCGAGCGCGATGCCCGTGTTGCCGCTCGTCGCCTCGATCAGCGTGTCACCCGGCTTGATGCGGCCGCGCTCTTCGGCCTTGCGGATCATCGAAAGTGCCGGGCGGTCCTTCACCGAGCCCGCCGGATTGTTGCCCTCCAGCTTGGCAAGGACGACGTTGTTACGGGCGCGGATTTCATCGTCCGGCAGACGGACGAGTTGCACGAGCGGCGTATTGCCGATGGTGTCTTCGATGGTTTTGTATGACATGGCTGATTGCGATTCCGCGCGGCGCCTGGCACGGCGCCATTAATGTGATTGACCTGATGAACCGATTCTAAACCACGCGGCGAGCCCGCGCCGATGAGCCCTTGCCGCCATAGGGCCGTAACGTGCTCGCCCGGCACGCCCACTGTGCCATTTCCGGTGCGCCCGGGTAAGCGCAGACGCTCACGCGGCGTGGCCCCGGCGTGACATTCCCTGCCCGCGCCGAGCACGCAAAAAAGACCCGCAGCCCGGACTGCGGGTCAACGCCGCAGAAGCGGCGCCTGAAGGATAGTTGAACGGCCCCGGCACGCGCGGAATAACCGCCGTGAGTGGCCGACGGAAATGGACGTGCTGGCGCGGGACTACTTCTTGATCGTCACCGTGGTAGCGGGTTGACCGGGTGGCGGTGTCTTCGCCTGCGCCGTCTGCGTTATCGGGTCGCTCGGACCACTCTGGCCGGCTTGCGTGTTTGCCGGCCCGACCGACAATCCTTCGGTCTGCAGACGTTCGACCGTATGGCCGCCCATGCCCTTCACGCGCTTGCCGAGGTCGGCGGAATCCTTGAATGGGCCGTGCGCTTCGCGCTCGTCGAGGATGGCTTTGGCCTTGGCGGGCCCGATGCCCTTGATGCCGCGCAGGGCGTCTTCATTGGCCGTATTGACGTCGACCGCCGCGATCGCGTGGCCGAATGCGGCAAGCAGCAGAGCTGCCGCGAGCAGTTTCCTGAACATGCTGGATCTCCCTTGAAACCGCCTGCCGACGACCATCGCCGGCAGGGAGAGTCCAGTTTAGAAAGTTGCGGCTTCGAATTACACCTGGCCAGACAGCCAACGTACGTAGCGATCGACGCCTTCCTGAACCGTCAGGAACGGTGCGTCGTAGCCGGCTGCACGCAGCTTCGTCTGATCGGCCTGGGTGAAGCACTGGTACTTGCCGCGCAACGCGTCGGGGAACGGAACGTATTCGATCAGACCGTGTTGCACCTGCTCGTCGAGCGTGAGCGGCGCTTCGCCCTTCATCGCGCGCAATGTGTTGACCACGGTGCTCGCGATATCGTTGAACGGCTGCGCACGGCCGCTGCCGAGGTTGAAGATGCCGTTCTTCTCGGGGTGATCGAAGAAAAACAGGTTGACCTTCACGACGTCCTCGACCGACACGAAGTCGCGCGTCTGCTGGCCGGGCCCGTAGCCGTTGTATTCGCCGAAAAGCTTCACGTGGCCTTCGGCACGGAACTGGTTGAAGTTGTGAAACGCCACCGACGCCATGCGCCCCTTGTGCGTTTCGCGCGGACCGTAGACGTTGAAGTAGCGAAAACCGGCGATCTGGCTCTGCGCGGTGGGCAGTACGCGACGAATCACCTGGTCGAACAGGAACTTCGAATAGCCGTAGACGTTCAGCGGCGCTTCCACTTCGCGCTCTTCGACGAAGCGGGTCGACCCGCCGTAGACCGCCGCCGACGACGCATACAGGAACTGCGCGCGCTGCGCGAGGCAGGCGTCGAGGACCGCGCGGCTGTAGCGGAAGTTGTTGTCCATCATGTAGCGGCCGTCGGTCTCCATCGTGTCCGAACAGGCGCCTTCGTGGAACACCGCGCGCACCTTGCCGAAGTCGCCGCGCGCGAAGCGCTCGACGAACTCGGTCTTGTCGATGTAATCGTCGATCTCGCAGTCGACGATATTCTTGAACTTGTCTGCGCGCGTGAGATTGTCGACGGCGATGATGCGGTTTTCGCCACGCTCGTTGAGCGCCTTGACGATGTTGCTGCCGATGAAGCCAGCCGCGCCGGTCACGATGAGGGTCATGGTGTGCCTGTGATGAGGAGGTCGCGTCGCGCGCGAAGCGCACCGCCGTCGACGCCACGTACCGGTTGGATACGCAGCGCGCGGGCGGTGGCCGCGCGCGCAACGTCAGTGAAAGAGTTCGTCGTAGTCGACGGTGGCCGTGCCGAGCTTGCCGACCACGATGCCCGCGGCGCGGTTCGCAAGCGCGACGCCCTGCACGAGCGGCAGGCCCGCGCCAAGCGAGACCGCGACAGTCGCGATTACCGTGTCGCCGGCGCCCGAGACATCATACACTTCGCGTGCATCGGCCGGCGCGTGCAGCACGCCCGCGTCGGTGAAGAGCGTCATGCCCTCCTCCGAGCGCGTGAGCAGCAGCGCATCGAACTGCAATTCGCGGCGCAGTTTCGTCACGCGCGCAAGCAGGTCCGCTTCCGACTTCCAGGTGCCCACCACTTCGCGCAGTTCCGCGCGGTTTGGCGTGATGACGCTCGCGCCTCGATAGCGCTCCCAGTCGTCGCCTTTCGGATCGACGAGCACGGCTTTGCCCGCAGCGCGCGCCGTGGCAATCATCTGCGTGACGTGCGTGAGACCGCCCTTCGCGTAGTCGGACATGAGGATCACGTCGTGCGACGGCAAAAGCGCGTCGAAGCGCGCGAGGCCCGCGAGCAGCACTTCGTGTGCCGGCGTGTTTTCGAAGTCCACGCGCAGCAACTGCTGCTGACGCGACAGCACGCGCAGCTTGATCGTCGTGGGTAGCGCGGGATCGCGTTCGAGAAACGCGTTCACACCGCTTTCGCCGAGCAACTCGACGATGCGTTCACCCGGCTCGTCATGACCTACCACGCAGAGCAACCCCGCCTGCGCACCGAGCGCGACAGCGTTGCGGGCGACGTTCGCCGCGCCGCCGAGGCGGTCCTCCTGGCGCTGCACGTGCACGACGGGCACAGGCGCTTCGGGCGAAATACGGTTGACGTCGCCGAACCAGTAGCGGTCGAGCATGACGTCCCCCACCACGAGCACGCGCGATGCGGCGAACTTCTCGCGCGGCACGTGCTCGACGGCGGGCGCAAGCGTCGCTCCCGCCGGAATACCCGTGCGGGGCGTCACGGGTTCAGACTGCAGGGGTTGCATCCGTTGCGAGCTTGACATGCGGCCGCCCAATCGATTGATAGTCAATGCCGAGTTCCGCCATTGCGTCCGGCTCGTAGAGATTGCGTCCGTCGAAAATACGCGGCGCCTTGAGCACCGACTTCAGATGAACGAAGTCCGGCGCCTTGAATGCGGTCCATTCCGTGACGATCACGAGCGCGTCGGCACCCACGAGCGCCTCGTCCTGGCTCGATGCGAACGTGAGGCGGCCGAGCAGTTCCGGCGCCTGCTTGAGGTCGAGCGCGAACACACGTTTCGCTTCGTCCGTCGCGACCGGATCGTACGCGGTCACCGTCGCACCGCGCAAAAGCAGCGCCTCGATCACGCGGCGGCTCGACGCTTCGCGCATGTCGTCGGTGTTCGGCTTGAACGCGAGGCCCCACACGGCGAAGTGCCTGCCCGTCAGGTCGTCGCCGAAGGCGTCGAGGATCTTGCGCACCAGCACTTCCTTCTGGCCGTGATTCACGTCCTCGACCGCTTCGAGGATGCGCAGGTTCTGCCCCGATTCCGCGGCAGTGCGAATCAGCGCCTGCACGTCTTTCGGGAAGCATGAGCCGCCGTAGCCGCAGCCCGCATAGAGGAAGTGATAGCCGATGCGCGGATCGGAACCGATACCGCGCCGCACCGATTCGATATCGGCGCCGACGCGGTCGGCGAGATTCGCCATTTCGTTCATGAACGAGATGCGCGTGGCGAGCATCGCGTTGGCGGCGTACTTCGTGAACTCGGCGGAACGCACGTCCATGTAGATCGTGCGCTCGTGATTGCGGTTGAACGGCGCATAGAGACGCTTCATCTTCTCGCGCGCGACGTTGCCGCTTTCGTCCTCGTCGATACCGATGATGATGCGGTCCGGCCGCATGAAATCCTCGACGGCCGCGCCTTCCTTCAGAAACTCGGGATTCGAGACGACCGAAAATCCGTGCTGCGCGCTGCCCGCGAGGCCGCGTTTCGCGATTTCCTCGGCGAGCACGTCGTGCACGCGCTGCGCCGTGCCGACGGGCACCGTCGATTTGTCGACGACCACCTTGAAACCGTTCATGTAACGGCCAATGCTGCGCGCCGCTTCGAGCACGTACTGGAGGTCAGCCGAGCCATCCTCGTCGGGCGGCGTGCCCACGGCGATGAACTGCACGTCGCCATGTTCGACACTCGCGGCGATGTCCGTTGAAAACGTGATACGGCCCGCCGCGCGATTGCGCGCGATGAGCTCGAGCAGGCCGGGTTCGTGGATTGGCACGCCGCCGGCGTTCAGGATGTCGATCTTGCGCGGATCGACATCGAGGCAGAACACGTCGTGACCGATCTCGGCCAGGCACGCCCCGGTGACGAGGCCGACGTACCCTGTACCGATAATGGTGATTTTCATACGCTCTCCGGTGACAGATTCTGATGTTGGGCGGGTGGCCGGCCGCGCGGCCGGCGAGGACCGCGGGCAGACGCGCCAGTCAGCGGCGCAGTCCGCACGAAGGCCACCGGACGGTCAGTTCGAGGCCGGAACCGGCTCGACGCGGCGCGGCGCATAGGTTTCCCAGCCGCTGCACCCCGGGCACTGCCAATAGAAGAGGCGCGCCCGGAAACCGCAATTCTGGCATGTATAACGTGGCAGATTTTTGGTGCGCTGCTGGAGCAGCGAGCGCATCAGTTCGAGTTCGCTGCGGCGCGGCTCCTCGGCAGCAGCCTGCTGCGCTTCCAGTAGCCGCGACATGCCAGCGAGATTCGGCGACTTCTGCATCTGTGCGCGAGCGAGCGCGTGCGCCGCATCGGCGCCGCGCAGGGCCGCCACGTACTTGTAGGCGACGTCGAGCAGATCGTTCGACGGATACGCATCGACCCATTGAGTCAGCAACTGCGCACCCTCATCGGCACGGCCGAGCGTCTCGTAGGCCTTCATCACCTTCTCGGCAACGAGCGGCAGATACGCGGGATTTTGTTCTTCCACGCGGCGCCACTGCGCGAGCGCGGACTCGCCGGCCCCGCTCGCGGCATCGACGTCGCCGCCGAGGATCGTCGCCCGCACGTTCTGCGGATTGGCCTTCAGCGCAAACGCGAGTTGACGTCGCGCTTCGTCGGGCTTCTTCTGCTGCAGCGCTTCCTGCGCCAGTTCGCAGTGGAACTGGGCGATTTCGAGGTCGAGCGAGCCCGCACCCATCTTTTCGAGCTGACGTGCGGTGTCGATCGAGCGGTTCCAGTCCTTCTCGATCTCGTAGATCGTGAGAAGCGCGCGCTGCGCACCTTGCGCGTAGTCGCCCGACTGCAGCGAGACGAACGTCTCTTCCGCGCGATCGAGCAAGCCCGCCTTCAGATAATCCTGGCCGAGTTCATAGAGCGCGTGGTCGCGTTCGTTGACCGGCAGATCGGGCCGCGAAAGCAGGTTCTGGTGCACGCGGATTGCGCGGTCGGTCTCGCCGCGGCGACGGAACAGGTTGCCGAGCGCGAAGTGCAGTTCGACCGTTTCGGGGTCGAGTTTAGCGACCTCGATAAACGCGTCGATGGCCTTGTCCGGCTGCTCGTTGAGCAGGAAGTTCAAGCCGCGGAAATACGAACGCGGAAGATTGGCGCTTTCGGACAAGAGCGCCTTGAGGTCGTAGCGCGACGCCATCCACCCGAGCGCGAACGCGACGGGAATGACGAGCAACCACCAGAAATCGAGATCCATGCGAGCGATGGTGTAAGCGGAAAGATGAACCGCGCGCCTTCAAGGCACGCGGCGAAGCGGTCATTTCAGATAAGCGGCGGCAGTGGCGGTTCAGCGACCGGCGCGGGTGTCTCGCGTGCCGTGCGCAGATCCCGCTTCAGGCGACCGTTCTCCATGCGCAGCCGGAACATGGCGGGCACTGCGGAGAGCAGCCCGGCGAGCAGCCCGACCACAAAAAACGCGAGGCCGATCAGGATCAGCGGAGCTTGCCACGCATACCCGGCAAGGAAGTTCAACGTCGAGGGTTGCGTGTTGTCGAGTGCGAGGACGAGCAGCAACACGAACACCAGCACACGGACCACCCAGGCGATCAATCTCATGAAAGAGTCTCTTGGCAGTTGCAAGGAAGGCACCGGCGAGGTGCCGGCGACGGTCGCCATACTGCGCCGCAGCACGAGCCGCGCAGAAGTGACCCGTATTGTAAATGAACGCCTGGCGAGCGGGCACCCACACGAAAATGTGCCGCACGGCTGCCGGACATGGCGCCTGGCCGCGAGCGCGGAACAGAGGCAAAAATAGCAGGCGAAAAAAAAGCGCCCTAAGGCGCTTTTCTGGTCCATGCGTCTGGCCAACCCGATTGGCCGCCGGCGATCGAGAGATCACCGAAGCTGCGAGCAACACTTACAGATCGTCGTCCGGCTCGTCTGCCTTCAACGGCTCACCCGAGCGCCGGTCCACGCGCTCGCGCAATTCTTTGCCAGGCTTGAAGTGCGGCACGAACTTCTCGGGCACCAACACTTTTTCCCCCGACTTCGGATTACGTCCGACACGCGACGGCCGGCGGTTCAGGCCGAAGCTGCCGAAGCCGCGAATTTCGATGCGATGGCCCTTCGCAAGCGCGTCGGACATCGCATCGAGCATCGTTTTGACCGCGAAATCCGCATCCTTGAGAACAAGTTGCGGAAATCGCGTAGCCAGCTGCGCGACCAATTCTGATTTGGTCATACTTCAGCTGCCCCCGTTTTTGAGGCTTACTGGTTCTGGCCGTCGAGCTTGGCCTTCAGCAGCGCGCCCAGGTTCGTCGTGCCGGTGGCAGCCGCACCCGAGTCAGCCGAAATGCTGCGCAGCGCTTCTTGCTGCTCGGCCGAGTCCTTCGCCTTGATCGACAGGTTGATGCCACGCGACTTGCGATCGATGTTGATGATCATCGCGTTGACCTTGTCGCCTTCCTTCAGCACGTTGCGAGCATCTTCCACGCGGTCTTGCGCGATTTCCGAAGCACGCAGGTAGCCTTCGACGTCGGCGTTCAGCGTGACCACAGCGCCCTTGGCGTCGACCGACTTGACGATACCGTCGACGATCGAACCCTTGTCGTTCATGGCAACGAAGTTGCTGAACGGGTCGCCTTCGAGCTGCTTGATGCCGAGCGAGATACGCTCCTTCTCGACGTCGATGCCCAGAACCACAGCCTCGACTTCGTCGCCCTTCTTGTACTTGCGCACGGCTTCTTCGCCGGTTTCGCTCCACGACAGGTCGGAGAGGTGAACCAGGCCGTCGATGCCGCCAGGCAGGCCGATGAACACGCCGAAGTCGGTGATCGACTTGATCGCGCCCTGGAGCTTGTCGCCCTTCTTGAAGTTGCGGCTGAAGTCATCCCACGGATTCGGCTTGCACTGCTTCATGCCGAGGCTGATACGGCGGCGGTCTTCGTCGATCTCGAGGACCATGACTTCGACTTCGTCGCCCAGCTGGACAACCTTCGACGGAGCAACGTTCTTGTTGGTCCAGTCCATTTCCGAAACGTGGACGAGGCCTTCGATGCCCGACTCGACTTCAACGAACGCGCCGTAGTCGGTGATGTTCGTGACCTTGCCGAACAGACGCGTGCCCGACGGGTAACGGCGCGAGATGCCTTCCCACGGATCGTCGCCCAGTTGCTTGATACCGAGCGAAACGCGGTTCTTTTCCTGGTCGAACTTGAGGATCTTGGCGGTGACTTCCTGGCCAACCGAGAGAACTTCGCTCGGGTGACGCACGCGACGCCATGCGATGTCGGTGATGTGCAGCAGGCCGTCGATGCCGCCGAGGTCCACGAACGCGCCGTAGTCGGTGATGTTCTTGACCACGCCGTTGACGATCGCGCCTTCCTTCAGCGTTTCGAGCAGCTTTGCGCGCTCTTCGCCTTGCGTGGCTTCGATCACTGCGCGGCGCGACAGCACGACGTTGTTACGCTTGCGGTCGAGCTTGATGACGCGGAATTCGAGGGTCTTGCCTTCGTACGGCGTCGTGTCCTTGACCGGACGCGTGTCGACGAGCGAACCCGGCAGGAACGCGCGGATGCCGTTGACCATGACGGTCATGCCGCCCTTGACCTTGCCCGTGATCGTGCCGGTCACGAGTTCGTTGTTGTCGAGAGCCTTTTCCAGCGACAGCCACGAAGCCAGACGCTTCGCCTTGTCGCGCGACAGGATCGTGTCGCCGTAGCCGTTTTCCAGCGCGTCGATCGCGACGGAAACGAAATCGCCCGCCTGCACTTCCACCTCGCCCGCGTCGTTCAGGAATTCCTCGAGCGGGATGTAGGCCTCGGACTTCAGGCCGGCGTTGACGACCACGAAATTGTGGTCAACACGCACGACTTCGGCAGAGATGACTTCGCCGGCGCGCATGTCCTGGCGGGTCAGCGACTCTTCGAACAGAGCCGCGAAAGATTCGGTATTCGGGGTAGAGGTTTGCAGGTCGGACATAAAAATCTGAATTTGCATGGATTTTGCACGGCGATTTACTGCAGTTTTCACTGCATGCCGGTCATACGACCGGTCGCGCCTTCTTGCCGGAACACCTGTTCACGGCGCATCTGCAAAATGCCACGCGGGGTTAAGGGGTTTAACACACGCACCGCTTACGCGGAGCACCACTGCTACTGCTACTTTTACAACTCACACTCAGCTCACACTGGCTTGCCTTGCCCGTCGTGATGACGGAGCGGCTTCGCCTGGCTTTCCCGGTACCACTGCACCACCTGATCGACCGCTTGATCGATCGAAAGCGCCGAGGTATCGAGCAGCATCGCATCCTCCGCAGGCTTGAGCGGCGCGGCGGCGCGACCACTGTCGCGCGCATCGCGTTCACGCAAATCCCGGAGTAAGTCATCCATATTAGCAGAAAATCCCTTCTGGATCAATTGCTTATGCCGGCGGGCCGCGCGGGCCTCCACACTGGCGGTCAGAAACACCTTCAGGACGGCATCCGGGAAGATCACCGTGCCCATGTCGCGGCCGTCGGCGACGAGTCCCGGCAGCTTGCGGAAAGCCCGCTGGCGTGCCACCAGCGCCGTGCGGACCTGCGGATGCGCGGCGATCACCGACGCCCGGTTGCCGACCGCCTCCTGGCGAATTTCGCTCGATACGTCCTCGCCGTCGAGCTGTGCGAGCCCTTCTCGGAACGTGATGTGCAGATCGTCGACAAGCTTGGCCAGGCCGTCGGCATCGTCGGGCTCGATCGCGTAGCGCACGCTCGCGAGCGCCGCGAGCCGGTACAGCGCGCCGCTATCGAGCAGGTGAAACCCGAGATGCGCGGCGACCAGCGTGGCCACCGTGCCCTTGCCGGATGCGGTCGGACCGTCGATCGCGATGACGGGGGTCGGATAAAAGGGGCGGGACGATTTCATGCTGGCGACAAGCTCGGCTTCAAGGTTGCGTGAGCGCGAGGAAACGCTCGAAGTAATCGGGGAACGTCTTGCCGACGCATTTCGGATCGTTGATGCGCACCGGCACGCCGCCGAGGCTCACGAGCGAGAAGCACATCGCCATGCGGTGGTCGTCATAGGTGTCGATGACGGCGTTCGGCGTGAGCTGCGCGGGCGGACGCACGATCAGGTAGTCGGGGCCCTCTTCCACATCGGCGCCGACCTTGCGCAGTTCTTTCGCCATCGCGGCAATGCGATCGGTTTCCTTCACGCGCCAGCTTGCGATGTTGCGCAGCGTCGTCGCGCCGTCCGCAAACAGTGCCGCCACGGCGATCGTCATCGCGGCATCGGGAATCAGGTTGAAGTCCATGTCGATCGGCGCGAGCTTGCCGTGGTCGTTGCCGATGCCGCGAACCTCGATCCAGTCGTCCGCCATCGTCACGTTCGCGCCCATGCGGCCGAGCGCTTCGGCAAAGCCGATATCGCCCTGAATGCTCGCGCGACCCACACCCTCCACGCGCACGGGCCCGCCGCCGATCGCACCGGCGGCGAGAAAATACGAAGCCGACGATGCGTCGCCTTCGACCATGATCTTGCCCGGCGACTGATAACGCACGCCAGACGGCACTTCGAAGCGATGCCAGCCGTGACGTGTCACCGTCACGCCAAAGCGCTCCATCAGCTTGATCGTGATCTCGATGTACGGCTTCGAGATCAATTCGCCTTCCACCTGGACGACGCTCACGCCGTCCTGGGCGCGCACGAGCGGCAGCGTCATCAAAAGCGCCGTGAGGAACTGGCTCGACACGTCGCCGCGCACGCGGATAGGCTCATTAACCGTGATCTGCGACGGACGGATGCGCAGCGGCGGATATCCCTCGTTCTCCTCATAGTCGATCGTCGCGCCGATCTGGCGCAGGCCATCCACGAGATCGCCGATGGGCCGCTCGTGCATGCGCGGCACGCCGTGGATGCGGTAGTCGCCGCCGTTGACCGCGAGCGCGGC
This sequence comes from Paraburkholderia dinghuensis, assembly GCF_003837865.1. Classification (GTDB taxonomy): domain Bacteria; phylum Pseudomonadota; class Gammaproteobacteria; order Burkholderiales; family Burkholderiaceae; genus Paraburkholderia; species Paraburkholderia dinghuensis. The sequence goes on from NZ_RQIS01000001.1 coordinate 163,712, forward strand.
CGTGAGGGGCCGCACTGCCGTGCCTGCGTTACCGAGGAACAGGTCCGCGCGGCGCGCCGTGAACGCTCCGCGCGTGCCCTGCACGACGCAGGTGTCGCCTTCGACCCTGAGCTTCACGCCGAGCGTCTGAAGCGCGTCGAGCATGACGCGCGTGTCGTCGGAGTCGAGCAGATTCGTGATCGTCGTCTCGCCTTCGGCCAACGCCGCAAGCAGCAGCACGCGGTTCGAGATGCTCTTCGAGCCGGGTAGACGGATCGTGCCGGACGCATGGGAGAACGGTCCGAGATCGAGATATTCCATGAACGTGTCCTGAGAGTTCGGTCGGGCGCTGGTTTATCGGCTCATTGGCCTGCTCATTTGCCAGCTTACTTGTCGGGGACCGCATCGGCGGCACGCTTGCCGCCGCGCTCCTGCCACGCGGTACGCGCCGCTCGCGATCGCGCAAACAGCGTCTCAAGCGCGGCGCCGTCGCCCGCGTCGATGGCTGCACGCAGTTTCGCGAGCACTTCAGTGTAGCCGTCGAGTTCGGCGAGCAACGCGCTACGGTTCGCGAGGCAGACGTCGCGCCACATTTCGGGGCTCGACGCGGCGATGCGCGTGAAATCGCGAAAGCCGCCCGCCGCGAACGACAACTTGAGTTCGGCATCGGGCGACGCGAGGATCTGATCGACGAGCGCGAACGACAATACGTGCGGCAGATGGCTCACCGACGCAAATACGCGGTCATGCTGCGCGGCGCTCATCGTGCCGATCACGGCTCCGACCTCGCGCCACATTGCGGCAATGCGCTCGACAGCTTCGGGTGCGTTCTCCGCGAGCGGGCACAGCACGACGTTGCGGCCGACGTAGAGTTCGGGCAGCGCGGCCTCGACGCCGCTCGACTCGCGGCCCGCGATCGGATGTCCCGGCACGAACTGGGCGGTGCGCGCCCCGAGCACCGAGCGCGCGGCTTCGATCACGTCGCTTTTGGTGCTGCCCGCGTCGGTGATGAGGGTCTGCGCTTCGAGGTGCGGCATGATGCGTTCGAGCAACGCGCGCGTCTGCGCAACAGGCGCGGCGAGCAGCACGATATCGGCGCCCTTGAGCGCTTCGGCGAGAGCCGCATCGTCATCGAGCGTTGCCCCAGCGTCGATCACGCCCAACTCGAGCGCGCGCTCGACCGCATGCAGGCGACGCCCGACGCCGATCACGCGCCCTCTTGCGCCACGCTCGCGCAAGCCGCGCGCAAGCGATCCGCCAATCAGGCCAACGCCGAAGATCACCAGTTTGTTGAAGGAAAACGCGCTCACGACATCACCGGAAGGAGGAAAACAAGGACGGCACTCATGCGGTCGCGAGCGTGCGCTCGAGCGCAGCGAGAAACGCTGCATTCTCGTCGGGCAGGCCAATCGTCACGCGCAACCATTGCGGCAGCCCGTAGTTGCCGACCGGCCGCACGATCACACCCTCTTTGAGCAATTCGAGGTTCACGCGATCGCCCGCGCCATTGTCGTTGCCGACGCGCACCAGGACGAAATTACCGTCCGACGGCACGTATTCAAGGCCAAGACGCTCGAACGCGGCGGTCAGCATCCGATAGCCTTCGGCGTTCAGCGCGGCGCTCTTCTGCAGAAATTCCGCATCGCCGAGCGCGGCAATCGCCGCGGCCTGCGCGAGCGTGTTCACGTTGAACGGCTGGCGCAGACGATTCAGCAGATCGGCCAGCCCAGGCTGGGCGATGGCAAAGCCGATGCGCAGGCCCGCAAGCCCATAGGCCTTCGAGAACGTGCGCGAGACGAGCAGGTTCGGATAGCGACGCACCCACGCGATCGAGTCGTAACGCTTGTCGGCGGCGAGGTACTCCGTGTACGCCTCGTCGAGGACCACCACGACGTGGCGCGGCACCTTCGCGATGAAGGCTTCGAGCGCCGCACCGTCGATGAAGGTGCCGGTCGGGTTATTCGGATTCGCGACGAAGATGAGGCGCGTGTCGTCAGCGATGGCCGCGAGCATCGCGTCGAGGTCGTGACCGTACTGCACGGCGGGCGTCACGAGATGGCGCGCGCCCACACCCTGCGTGGCGAGCGCGTAGACCGCGAACGAGTACTGCGAATAGACGATCGACTGGCCGCGCTCGACAAACGCATGCGCCGCGATTTCGAGAATGTCGTTGCTTCCGTTGCCGAGCGTGATCCACTCCGGCGGCACGTCGTAGCGCGCGGCCAGGGCGGACTTCAGTTCGAACGCGTTCGAATCCGGATAACGGCCCAGATCGCTCGCAGCCTGCGCCATCGCGCGCTGGGCCGACTCGGGCATGCCGAGCGGATTCTCGTTCGACGCCAGCTTCACGATACGCGCCTCGTCGAGCCCGAATTGCCGGGCGACTTCCGAAATCGGCTTGCCCGCGATATATGGCGCGATTGCGCGCACGTAATCGGGGCCGAATTGCGTTGTCATGCGTCTCTCCTGTCGATCGCACCTGGTGCTTCAGCACCTGGTGCGATCCCATGCAAAGCTGTCGGTTGTACCAAGTGCTTCAGCGCTTACTGTCATCCCATGCACAGCCCGGCCACAGGCCCGATGGCATCAGCGGATCGTTTCAGAACGGCGACGCCGTGCGCCGCCTTAGCGCGTGCGAGGATACGAGCCGAGGATCTTCAGATACGCGGCCTTCTTGCCCAGCTCGTCGAGCGCGGCGACCACGCCGGGATCATCGCGATGGCCTTCGAAGTCGATGTAGAAGTAGTACTCCCACGTACCGACGCGCGCCGGACGCGACTCGAAGCGCGTCATCGACACACCGTACCGCGCGAGCGGCTCGAGCAGCTTGTAGACGGCGCCCGGTTCGTTCTTCACCGATACGATCATCGACGTCTGGTCATGGCCCGAGGGACCCGACGGCTGCTTGCCGATCATCACGAAACGCGTGCGGTTGTGCGGATCGTCCTGGATCAACGCGTTCGCGATCAAGAGTCCGTAGTGCGTGGCAGCGCGCTCGCCGGCAATGGCCGCGACGGTCGGGTCTGTGGCGGCAAGACGCGCAGCCTCGGCGTTGCTCGAAACGGTCTGGCGCTCCAGTTGCGGCACGTTCGCCGTGAGCCACTGCTGGCACTGCGCGAGCGCCTGCGGATGTGCGCACACGCGCGTCACGCCGGTCAGGTTCCCGCTTTGCGTCATGAGGTTGTGCTGGATCGGCAGCGCAATCTCGCCGCCGATCACGAGCTGCGTTTCGAGGAACAAGTCGAGCGTGCGCGACACGGCGCCCTCGGCCGAATTCTCGACCGGCACGACGCCGAACTCGGCGGCACCCGCTTCCACCGAACGGAACACCTCGTCGATCGAGGGACACGGCAGGCCTTCGATCGACTGGCCGAAGTACGCATACATTGCCTGCTCGGTGTATGTGCCCACCGGCCCGAGATAGGCGGCCGTGAGCGTCTTTTCGAGCGAGCGGCTCGCGGCCATGATCTCGCGCCAGATCGCGCTGATGTGATCGTTGCCGAGCGGCCCCGCGCTCAACTCCTGCAGGCGCGCGATGACCTGCAGTTCGCGCTCGGGACGGAACACCGGCGCGTTGTAGTGCTTCTTGACCTCGCCCACTTCGAGCGCGACCGCCGCACGCTGGTTCAGCAATGCGATGAGCTGCGTATCGATCGCGTCGATACGCTCGCGCAGTGGTTTGAGTTTTGAATTGAGTTCGTCGTCCATGCGTGAAACCGGCAATCAGAAAGGAGGCGTGAGGAAGCGCTCACGCGTGCTTTGCTTCGAATTCCGACATGTACTCGACCAGTGCTTTCACTGCTTCGAGCGGCACCGCGTTGTAAATCGACGCCCGCATGCCGCCGACGGACTTGTGGCCCTTCAGCTGCAACAGCCCGCGCGCCTTCGCGCCGGCAAGGAAATCTTCGTTACGTGTTTCGTCGGCGAGGAAGAACGGGACGTTCATCCGCGAGCGCGCGCGGCGCTCCACCTTGTTGATATAGAAGCTGCTCGCGTCGATCGCGTCGTAGAGCAGCTTCGATTTTTCGATGTTGCGCGCCTCCATGGCGGCGAGACCGCCCTGGCGCTTCAACCACTTGAACACGAGCCCGGCGATGTAGATCGCATAGGTGGGCGGCGTGTTGAACATGGAGTTGTTCGCGGCGACCGTCTTCCATTCGAACGCGGACGGGCAGATCGGCATCGCGCGCTCGAGCAGGTCCTCACGCACGATTACGACCGTAACGCCGGCCATGCCGATGTTCTTCTGCGCACCGCCGTAGAGCACGCCGTATTTGGCGATGTCCATCGGACGCGACAGGATGTGCGACGAGGCGTCCGCGACGAGCGGAATGTCACCGAGATCGGGAATCTCGAAGGTCTCGACGCCGTCGATCGTCTCGTTCGTGCAAAGGTGCACGTAAGCGGGATCGTCGGAGAGCTGCCACTCGCTTATCGGCGGCGAGTGCGTGAACCCCTCGGCTGTGCGGCCTGTCGCGGCGATATGTGCCGCGCCGTACTTGAGCGCTTCCTTCTGCGACTTCTGCGACCACGAGCCCGTGATCACGAAGTCGGCGCGCGGCTTCGTACCGAACAGGTTGAGCGGAACGATTGCGTTTTCGCCGATGCCGCCGCCCTGCAGAAACAGGATGTGGTGGCTCGCCGGGACCTCCATCAGGTCGCGCAGGTCGAGCAGCGCCTCGCTGTGAATCTGCATGAACTCCGGGCCGCGATGGCTCATTTCCATCACGCCCATGCCGCTGCCGTGCCAGTCGAGCATTTCGTCGGCGGCCTGGTGCAGGACCTCTTCGGGCAGGGCAGCAGGTCCGGCGGAGAAGTTGAAGACGCGCATCGTAATGAGATCCCCGAGGCAGGCGCTGCGGCAAAAAAGGCCGGAAACCGCGCCCGAAAAAGAAAATGGCCGTCTGCGCTTGCGCGCAAACAGCCATTATCGCACTGTCACCGGGAACCCGCCAACGCAGGTCCGGCGGCCGTCGGCGCTAATCGAACCCCGAAACGTGCGCTCGGGTCCGACGCGCCTGCTTTCGGCCGCCGCCGTTCGACTAATTACTTGGCCGGCTTGACCGCGGCGACTTCCTTGTCGGCCTGGTCACGCGTCGCCTTGATCGATGCCGGCATGTACTTCTGCATCAGGCTGTTGACGACGTCACGGCCCACCTGGTCCTGGACCTGGATGAACTTGCGGCCGGTCGGGCTGCGGTAGAACGTGGTCAGGTCCTTGATTTCCTGAACGCTGTAGTACTTCGCATACGCTTCGTACTGAGCCTGCATGGCGTCGTTCTTGAACGCGTCGGTCGTGAAGACCTGGCCTGCACCGTCAACCAGCTTCGGCACGGCGGTCTTTTGCAGCGTCGGGACGGAAGCCTGCTTTTGCTTGTCCGTCATCGTCTTGTTTTCCGACAGCGCGTCCGACAGGATCGCCGGGACGAGCTGCTTGGCCTGCATCTGCGCGCTGTTGCCGATTGCGCCAACAAGCTTCTCCGCATCGATCGCATCGAGCAGGTCCTTGATCGCGGCTTGCTTGGCCGGATCAACCGGTGCGGCAGCAGCGGCCGGTGCCTGGGCAGGCGCCTGGGTCGAAAGCGCCTGGGCCATGGCAAACGTCGGCACGAGAGCGGCCAGCAACAAAACCTGCTTGAATCGTTTTTGCATCATTACTCCCACACTTATGAGAAATTAGTCGAACCGCCTGCCCTGCGGACCGCGAGATGCGTCATTCGCATCCAGCCGGAACCGCATGGGGCCATTCATTACATTCTGAAGCAACGGCTCGCTCGCGCGGACCGCCACCATCCATTACCCCTGGGTTACCCTAAGTTATTCCTGGGCCTCACCCTCGCCTGAATCGGCGTCACCCGCTTCGCCGTCCACATCGGCCTCGGCGACCTGCTGCAGACCGGAGAGCTTGGTACCTTCGTCAAGGCTGATGAGTGTAACACCTTGCGTCGCACGGCCCATTTCGCGGATTTCCGATACGCGCGTGCGGATCAGCACACCCGTCGTCGTGATCAGCATGATCTGGGCTTCGGGTTCCACGAGCGTCGCCGCAACGACACGGCCGTTGCGCTCCGACGTCTGGATCGCGATCATCCCCTTCGTACCGCGCCCGTGGCGCGTGTACTCGGTGATCGGCGTGCGCTTGCCGTAGCCGTTCTCGGTCGCGGTGAGCACCGACTGCTGCTCGTCGCCCGCCACGAGGAGCGCGATGACCTGCTGGTTGTCATCGAGCTGCATGCCGCGCACGCCGCGTGCTTCGCGGCCCATCGGACGCACGTCGTTTTCGTCGAAGCGCACGGCCTTGCCCGCGTCGGAGAACAACATGACGTCGTGCTGGCCGTCGGTGATGGCAGCGCCGATCAGGTAATCGCCGTCATCGAGACCGACGGCAATAATACCCTTGCGCAACGGGCGGCTGAATGCCTCCAGCGGGGTCTTCTTCACGGTGCCGAGTGCGGTCGCCATGAAGACAAACTTGTCCGCCGAGAATTCCTTCACCGGCAGCACAACCGTGATCTTTTCGCCGTCCTGCAGCGGGAACATATTGACGATCGGACGGCCGCGTGAATTGCGCGAACCTTGCGGCACCTCGTAGACCTTCACCCAGTAGACGCGCCCGCGATTCGAGAAGCACAGGATGTGATCGTGCGTGTTGGCGATGAAGAGCGTGTCGATCCAGTCGTCGTCCTTCATCGACGTCGCCTGTTTGCCGCGACCTCCGCGCTTCTGGGCGCGATATTCGGACAACGGCTGCGATTTCACGTAACCCGTATGCGACATGGTGACGACCATGTCCTGCGGCGTGATCAGGTCTTCGGTGTTCAGCTCCGTCGCGTTCATCTCGATCTTCGAGCGACGCGCGTCGCCGAATTCGCTCTTGATCGCGGTGAGTTCGTCGGAGATCATGAGCGTTACGCGCTCGGGGCGCGCAAGGATGTCCAGCAGGTCGGCAATCTGCGCCATCACTTCGCGGTACTCGCCGATGATCTTGTCCTGCTCCAGACCGGTCAGGCGCTGCAGACGCATTTGCAGGATTTCCTGCGCCTGGGTATCGGACAGACGGTAGAGGCCATCGCCCTGCATACCATATAGCGGGTTAAGCCCTTCCGGACGGTAGGCCTCGCGCCCACCCGCCGCCGCGTTCTCCGCTTCCGCGCGCGCGAGCATTTCGCGCACGAGCGACGAATCCCACGAGTGGTTCATCAGTTCCTGCTTCGCGATCGGCGGCGTCGGTGCGGCCTTGATGATCGCGATGAACTCATCGATGTTTGCGAGCGCGACCGCCAGACCTTCCAGCACGTGGCCACGTTCGCGCGCCTTGCGCAGTTCGTATACAGTGCGCCGCGTCAGCACCTCGCGGCGATGCGACAGGAAATGGTCGAGCATTTCCTTCAGGTTCAGCAGCTTCGGCTGGTTGTCCACCAGCGCGACCATGTTCATGCCGAACGTGTCTTGCAGTTGCGTTGCCTTGTACAGGTTGTTGAGGATGACCTCGGGCACTTCACCGCGCTTGAGCTCGATCACGACGCGCATGCCGCTCTTGTCGGATTCGTCGCGGATATCGGAAATGCCTTCGAGCTTCTTCTCGTTGACCAGTTCGGCGATACGCTCAAGCAGCGAACGCTTGTTCACCTGATACGGCAATTCGTCGACGATGATCGCCATGCGCTGGCCGCGATCGATCTCTTCAAAGTGCGTGGCCGCACGCATCACGACGCGGCCGCGTCCGGTGCGATAGCCGTCGCGCACGCCGGCGACGCCGTAGATGATACCGGCGGTCGGGAAATCAGGTGCCGGAATGATTTCGATCAACTCGTCGATGGAAGCCTGCGGATTCTTCAGCAGGTGCTGGCAGGCATCGACGACTTCATTGAGGTTGTGCGGCGGAATGTTCGTGGCCATGCCGACCGCGATGCCCGACGAGCCGTTGATCAACAGGTTCGGGATGCGCGCGGGCAGAATCAGCGGCTCGCTTTCGCTGCCGTCGTAGTTCGGCCCGAAGTCGACCGTTTCCTTGTCGATGTCGGCGAGCAGTTCATGGCCGATTTTCGCCATGCGGATTTCGGTGTACCGCATGGCCGCGGCGTTGTCGCCGTCGATCGAGCCGAAGTTGCCCTGCCCGTCCACGAGCATGTAGCGCAGCGAGAAGTTCTGCGCCATCCGGACAATCGTGTCGTAGACGGCGGTGTCGCCGTGAGGGTGGTATTTACCGATGACGTCGCCGACGATACGCGCCGATTTCTTATAGGCACGATTCCAGTCGTTGTTCAGTTCGTGCATCGCGTAGAGCACGCGCCGGTGCACGGGCTTCAGGCCGTCGCGAACATCCGGGAGCGCCCGTCCGACAATCACGCTCATCGCGTAATCGAGATACGAGCGACGCATTTCCTCCTCGAGGGAGATAGGCAGAGTCTCTTTGGCGAATTGATCCATTATCGATGTCGTATACAGGCGCACCGGACGCAGCCGGAGGAAGCCGGCAGACGGCCCGGCGCGCCCATGCTGTCGCATGGACGCCGCGGACGCAGCGCATCACGCGATTCTACCATGCGCGACACCCCCGTCCGCGCCCTGCGTATACCTATTAGAGGGGTCGCGCCGGACCGCTCAAAAGCGCGTTGAATGGACGCTCGCGGGACACCTCGGGCAATTGAAAGACATCGCGGGGCCTTTTGCGGGACACTGGGGGCCGAGCCCCGCACCCAGGGTATGCCGCGGGAACTTTTTGTTGCGGGTGTACCACATTAAACTCGCCGTAAACAAAGGGGCGGATAATTTTTATCGTCGGACGGGAACGATATGGCAAAATGCCAACGCACAAAGTTAGAGTTAGACACTGCTCGAAGTCTACACAACACGTTTCCGACAACGCGCCGATGTTATACTTCGAGCAATGTATGACCGGTCTTCGTCATATAGCTCGCAGTAAACCTGCGGTAATCTCAATTTCGAGAGGAGAAATATGAATAAACTTTCAAAGCTCGCGTTCATTGCAGCTACCGCAGTTATGGCTGCATCCGCCTCGGCACAATCGGTGCCGGCGTCGCGACAAGCCGTCAATGACAACTGGGTGAATGGCACCGGCGAATACGTGTGGATGAACGGCACGAACGAGCTTTGCTGGCGCGATGCATTCTGGACGCCGGCTACGGCCAACGCGAAGTGCGATGGCGCTCTGGTCGCCCAGGCACCGGCACCGGCTCCGGTTGCTCCGGCACCGGCCCCGGCCATCACCAGCGAGAAGATCACGTACCAGGCTGACGCCCTGTTCGACTTCGACAAGGCTATCCTGAAGCCGGCCGGCCGCGACAAGCTCGACGAACTGGCAACGAAGATCCAGGCGCTGAACCTCGAAGTCGTCGTCGCAACGGGCCACACCGACCGCATCGGTACGGTTGCCTACAACGACCGTCTGTCGCTGCGTCGTGCACAAGCCGTCAAGGCATACCTGGTCAGCAAGGGCGTTCCGGCCGACCGTATCTACACGGAAGGCAAGGGTCCGCGTCAACCGGTTACGACGGGTTGCAACCAGAAGAACCGCAAGGCTCTCATCGCCTGCCTCGCACCGGATCGTCGCGTGGAAGTCGAAGTCGTCGGCACCCGCAAGTAATTCGCGAGTCGCGACTGAAAGTCTCAAAGCCCCGCTTCGGCGGGGCTTTTTTGTTGCCGTTTTTATTACCCTGACTGCCCTGCGCCGACGGACGGTCTGCTCAACTGGCGGGAAACGGTGGCATTTGGCTGCCATGCCGACCCGCCTGTATACTCAGGGTTTATCCTCTTCCACCTGAACCCGCGCCTCAGGCCACACGACATGACGAACGCCGATCCCCATGAACTACAGAAATTCAGCGATCTCGCGCATCGCTGGTGGGATCCGAACGCGGAATTCAAACCGCTGCACGAACTGAACCCCGTCCGGCTTGACTGGATCGACGCTCACGCACACCTGACCGGAAAGCGCGCGCTCGACATCGGCTGCGGCGGTGGCATCCTGTCCGAGTCGATGGCCGGACTTGGCGCGAACGTCAAAGGCATCGACCTTTCGCGCGAAGCGCTCGGCGTCGCCGACCTGCACAGCCTCGAAAGCGGCGTGACCGTCGACTATGAGGAAATCGCAGCCGAAGCGCTCGCTGCGCGCGAACCCGCCTCGTTCGACGTCGTGACCTGCATGGAGATGCTCGAGCACGTGCCCGATCCGTCCGGTGTGGTCGACGCCTGCGCCACACTCGTCAAGCCGGGCGGCTGGGTGTTCTTCTCAACGCTCAACCGGAACGTGAAGTCCTATCTGCTCGCCGTGATCGGTGCCGAATACATCGCGCAGATGCTGCCCAAGGGCACGCACGATTACGCGCGCTTCATCCGGCCGTCCGAGTTGGCCGGGCTGGTTCGTCAAGCCGGACTGAGCCTCGTCGAGATCAAGGGGATCACGTATAACCCGCTCACCCGGCACTTTTCGCTCTCGAACGACTCGAGCGTCAATTACATGATCGCCTGCAGGCGTGACGCCTGAGGCGCGCGCTCCTCGTCCGATATGAGTTCATTCACGAAAGCCTCTCCTGCGCCCGATAACGGCGCAGCACTTGCCGCGTGCGAAGCCGTGCTGTTCGATTTCGACGGCACGCTCGCCGACACCGCGCCCGACCTCGCCGCCGCAGTCAACCAGATGCGTCACGCACGCGGTCTCGCGCCCGCGCCGCTCGAACGATTGCGGCCGCTTGCCTCCGCCGGTGCGCGCGGACTGATCGGCGGTGCGTTCGGCATCGGGCCCGACCATCCGGAATTCGCGGCAATGCGTGAGGAGTTTCTCGCCAACTACGCGGCTAACCTGCGCGTCGAGACGGCGCTCTTTCCGGGTATCGATGCCGTCCTCGACGACCTCGACGCGCGAGGCGTGCGCTGGGGCATCGTGACCAACAAGGTCGCGCGGCTTACCGACCCGCTCGTCGCACTGATGCACCTCGACACGCGCGCGGCCTGCGTCGTCAGCGGCGACACCACGCCTTACTCGAAGCCGCATCCCGCGCCGCTGCTCCACGCGGCGCAGACGCTCGGCGTCGATCCGCACCGCGCGGTCTATGTCGGCGACGATCTGCGCGACGTTCAGGCTGGCGCTGCCGCCGGCATGGCGACCATCGCGGCCGCCTATGGCTACTGCGGCAATGACGTGCCGCCATCCAGGTGGAATGCGCACTACGTTGCCGACACGGCAGCGACGTTGCTCACGCTACTCGGCCACGTCCGCCAAACGGCACGGGCGGCGCGGGTGGTATAGACACCGTATGAGCGCCATCAGCGGCATGCGCCCTTGAAATGGACGCGGTTCGCCTCATCTGCCGTAGTGTGGGATAATTGTTACTTCCTCTGGGGCCGACCTGGTTTCGACAGGGGTTATGAAGCAGTCAGGGCATGCCGAGGACCCGTCACCTCGTTAATCAATGGGAAAAACGTAACTGCAAACGACGATACGTTCGCACTGGCAGCCTAAGGGCCGCCGTCCTCTGCCTAGCTTACTGACGGGCTAGCGTCGCAAGACCGGTAGCAATACCGCCAGAGGTCATTTACGTCAGTTAAGCTCTGTCGGCGTCACGACGCCAGAGTCGAAAATCTAGTGAATCGCCGTAGCGCAGCGTGTTCGTCCGCGTCTCTACGGTTAAATCAAATGACAGAACTACGCATGTAGAACTGGGTGTGGACTGCCTTTGGACGCGGGTTCGATTCCCGCCGGCTCCACCAGAATTTCACTAAAAACCCCCGCGAATTCAAAGATTCGCAGGGGTTTTATTTTTCTCAGCCCATCACGCAACCCATCATCGAGCATCGTCTCACGGCTGGTCCGTTGATTCGGCTCGACGCGTGTCGTCCGTCGCATGGCCGCTGCACTCCGCTAAAACCGGTCCATACCCAGTGCACACAAGTCGGCCCACTGCTGCGACATCGCCCGTGCCACAGCTTGCCTTCGCGAGGCAACTCGAACGATCCGTTTGCGTACATGGAGATTAGTCCGCTCTGGAGTCGGGTCGATCCGGTCAGCATTGAGGATGCTGCGGCGCAGACCGCCCTTGAAAATTCCGTGATTGCCACGCACCTGAAAGCGACCGCACACCGCTCGGCTCGGCAACGGGGACGGGACGAAGAACCAGGCGAAGGTGAAGCGTATGCGCAGAAAGATCGAGCCGCCGAAGGCGTGCCCCGTAATCCGAGAGGGTTGATTCAATGCCATTAATGGATAAATTGCTGGCGCGCGCCGTCGCTTCAGACGAGCTGAGCCGTAAGGTGATAGTGCGAGTCTTGCTTGACGACAAAGGCCGCATTCAGGATGTGATCCTGAAGCGCAGCAGCGGCAATGCCGCCGACGATGCACGAGCCTTGGTCGAAATCCGGGAAATGCGGTTTCCGCCGGGCAAGATTGATTCGAAATCAACCCGCCGCTGGCATGAACTGGCGTACAGCATCGGCCCTCGTCGGATGAAGCGGGAACGTCGAAACACGCCGCCGCCAGCACGCTCGCGCAAATCGTCGGCGAATGGCACGGGCATCAAAAAACTATGCGACCGCATAGTCCGACTGCTATTCAGGTGGCGTCGTTGATAACTCAGTGAGGCCACCGGTCGCCACGAATCCACCAACATAAGCGGCGCCCCGTTGTCCGATGCCTGATATGGGCACGACTGCTGCCTTGCCGGACTGAGCGCCGCGATGTTCAGATTTGCCAGGTCCGGCGGCGCACAGCGCAGACGTGAACCCGCCAGCTTTCGCAACCTTTCGCGAGACTCCAACGAACACGATTGGAGGGTAAGTTTGGTGGTTACTTTCGCAAAGCCAATTCACGAGGCTTTATCAGGCGGTCGATTCAGAGAGTTGTTTTGAGCCGTCGGCCCAAAATATCATCAAACGTCAACCACGTTTGCCTGGAAAACCCCGTCTGGCCTGGCCAAACGGGGTTTTCTCTTTTGCAGACTGCGTCAAACTTCCCCAGCCGATATAACCCCCGCCCGGGCGGTTGTATCGGCGGTTGTCGATTAAACCCAGTACTGACAACCCCAGCGAGCGAACCGTGGGCCTATCCGATCTGTCGATCCGTAACGCCAACCCATCCGACAAGCAACAGAAACTGTTCGACGGCGAGGGGTTGATGCTTCTCGTAACACCAGCCGGCGATCCACGCTGATTTTCACGCGCAGGTGTCGCCACGCCAGCCCGTCCGAGCCAGCCAAAGCGCCTTAGCGGAGCCTTACGAGAGACTGCCGATCGGACGGCGATAGACCGCTTACTGCCCGATCCTGAATGTCTCCGTAAGCCTATGGTGCGAACAGCGCTGACGAGGCTGATAGCAGCAAATCCCGAACTGTTGATTGTCGCTATGGGAATAGCCGCACCGACCGGCAAGCCGACGCGCGCGCGAACATTTGCAGAAACCATGAGCAAGCCGGTGAAGCCGGAACCGACCGAAACGCACAAGCATATAGGGTTCACGGCTGCCCGATTTCGTATCGGGTTCGATGGCATCCCTGTTAATCGACAAACCCTACCTTCAAGTACGGTTCGGTTCCGCGCTTCAGTCTGACTCAACCTGTTACGTCTGCTTGCCTGTGCCACGGCACCGGTCGGTTGCGTCATGTGGGCGTACCTGCGCCGCGCGGAATGCTCGGAAATAGTTGGCTTCCGCTACTACAAAGCCAGGCGACAGACCAGGCGTATGCAGGGGCGCGAGAGAAACTTGACATATCCACTATCTAATGCGGACAATCCGAGCCCGCGTTCAGCCCGCCGCACAGAGCGAGCGATCGCACAAAGAAAAGACTAGAAACACCGGGGAATCATGAAACGCAGTATTGCAGTATTTGTTGTCGCGATCGCATCGTGCGCCGCGCGCGCCAATGGCATCACCGATTACGTGCGCCCAGAACTCGGCGCTGGCTGGCAGGTGTCCCGAGATATGGGAGACGGTACCTGGTATCAGGAGGGCGGCCCGTACACCCGGCGCCTGAGCGGTCCCGCATTCATGGCTGGCCTCACAGGCCCAGTGTGGGCGCCTGCAAACTGGTCGGTTCGCTGGCATCTCGACTACGTGTATTACGGCGGCCTTGAGGCAGGTTGCACCTGCGTACCTGATGCGCAATACAACGCCGTCGCTCATGCGCGCGCCATTCCGCTCGGACAGACTGCGCAGCTCTCCTACTTCCATTCACAAGGCCACGTCCAGGGCATTCCGTTGACGCTCGACGCGGGTTACTCATGGGGGAAATGGCGTTTTGCGGTTGACGCGGGCGCCTGGGTGTACTGGCAAACGTGGCACGTGAATGCGTTTCAAGAGTGGGGAACCTGGGGCAACCTGTCCCACAGGGCGACCGCACAACTCGGGTACGTCGCGGGTACGCGCATCGAACGCGGGCCGCTGGCGTTGTCTTATCGCTATTACAACGTCAGCTCGAAGTGGAACCCATATCCCGGGATCGTCACGGGGACGAATACACTGCTGCTTGCCTACCGATTCTAGTCACGTTGGCCCGCCCTTCGCCCCGTGGCTTGTTTTGGCGCGACTATACGGAGCCCGCTCGACGGTGGGCACGTCACCAGAATTCCCGCCTCAAACAAAAAAACTCGCAAAGTCCTTTTGGGCTTCGCGAGTTTTTCTTGTGCGCCACGGAAACCGCCCTGTCCTGAAACCGCATCGTTCCCGGCACCCAGGCGCTCAAAACATCAATCGTCCTGCGGACACTGCAGATTGCAGCCGTTCTGGTCGCCCATATCGCCCTTGCGGCGCTTGGCCGACGGCTTGCCGTGCTGGTATTTGTCCGAAGGCGCCGAAGCCGCGAACTGCATTTGCGGGTGCTCCTGGAATTTGAACCCGTCGGTAAGAATGCCGCCCGGCACGCCCGGAGAGTTCTGCGCGAAAGCAATCGAGACGGTGGCGAACAGGGCTCCCGCGGTCGCGGCAGCAGCACAAACATTAAGCGCAAATTTCATGGTCGATCGGCGCGTCGGGCGCGCATCTGAAACGGGAAGCCAGTAAGTAGGCGAAAGTATCACAAAAAGTGCCGCGCTCTGCAGCACAGACTGATTGCATCGTGTTACAGCCCGCTCTGCAATCCGGCCCAGCCATCCTCGAGCGGCACAACCTTGCCGCATTCGGCCGGGTCGTAACCCTCCAGACGCGCGACCACCTGCCGGAACGCACCGCTGCGCAGCAGCTTCAGCACCGACAACAGTGGCTCACGCTCGATCTGAGTACGATCACACGCGAAATAGTAGTCTTCGTCGGCGATAGGCACGAAATCAAGGCCAAAATGGTGCGCGGCCGGTTCGACGCCGAAGCCGACGTCGGCCACCCCGCTCGCGACAAACGCCGCGATCGCGGAGTGCGTCAACTCCGATGACGCGTAGCCATTCACGCGCTCCGGATCGATGCCGATCCGCGTAAGCAGCAAATCGATCAGCATCCGGGTACCCGAGCCCCGCTGCCGGTTAACGAAGCGGACGTCGGCGCGCGCGAGGTCCGCAAGCCCAGCAATCTGCTTCGGGTTGCCTCGCCCGACGAAAAGTCCCTGCTTGCGGCGCGTCAGGTGGAGCAACACGTGGCGCTGCGGATCGAGCCATTGCCGGTAGGCATCGGCACACGCGGAACGGAAATCTCCACGCGGCAGATGAAAGCCCGCCAGATCGCATTCGCCACGCGTGAGCGCCGTAATGGCGTCGACGCTGTCGCGGTACTTGATCTCCACCGGGACCTGATCGGCAACGAGCGCGGTGACGAGCGATGCCACAGCATAGCCGTGCGACGCGTGGATACGAAGTTCCGGCCCATGCGGCGCGAGCCAGCGGTTCAGATCGCTCGCGACCTCACTCGCGAGCGCCTGTAGATTCCCCTGCAAGCGCTCGCCGCACAGCCGTTGCGAGCGCAGCACAGCCTCGCCGAGTTCCGAAAGCACGGAGCCTCGCCCGCGCTCTTTGGCGATCAGCGCCCCCCCGAGATGCTCCTCGACTTCGCGCAGCAGCCCCCACGCGTGCCGGTAGGACAAACCCTTGCGCCGCGCGGCGTGCGCGATGCTGCCTTCCTCTGCAACGAGCGCGAGAAGCGCTACAACGTCCGTCAGGCTTGACTCGCGGCCTTCCCCATCACGCACGATCAGCTGGGCACGGCATTCGACCTTGATCATTATGAAATCGTTGTTCCTATTGCGAAAGCCGGTGCACCGACCTATTGTTCGACCATACAACGAAGACAACCGCAGCATACGTGCACAGTTTATGAATTACAAGTGCATATATGCACCAGGAGGAGCCCCACTTTGGACGACATAACAGTCACCCCTGCGGACGAACTTGTGCGCCGTCACGCGCAACCCGGCCGCACGCTGCTCGCGATCCTGCACGCAATTCAGGACGAAACCGGCTTCATTCCGCCCGAAACGGTGGTGCCGCTCGCGAAGGCACTAAACCTTTCGCGCGCCGAAGTTCACGGTGTCATCACGTACTACCACCATTTCCGCACTTCGCCGCCGGCGGCCGTGACGGTCCAACTCTGTCGCGCCGAAGCGTGCCGCAGCATGGGCAGCGAAACGCTCGCGCAGCACGTCGAGTCGAGCACCGGCTGCCGTTTCGCCCAGCAGCACGGTCACGGCCACGATCACCCGCAAGAGCAAGAAGGTGCCAGCCTGCTCGCGCTGGAGTCCGTCTATTGCCTCGGGCAGTGCGCTCTCTCGCCTACCATGACCATTAACGGCACGTTGCACGCAAAGGTGACCCCGCAGAAGTTCGACGCCCTGCTCGCCGCCGCCATGGCCAGCATCGACGGTGCCAGGGAGGTCGCATGACGCGGATCTATGTCCCCTGCGACTCGTCCGCGCTGGCACTCGGCGCCAACGCCATCGCACAAGCCATCGAGCGCGAAGCCGCCGCGCGCGGAATCCAGATCGATCTCGTGCGCAACGGCTCGCGCGGCCTGCTCTATCTCGAACCGCTGATCGAAGTGGAGACGGACGAAGGCCGCGTCGGCTACGCCAACGTTGAGCCCGAAGAAGTCGGCGCACTCTTCGATGCAGGCTTTGTGCAAGGCGCGCAGCACGCACGCAGCGTCGGGCTCGTCGAACAGATTCCGTATCTGCGCCGCCAGCAGCGTCTCACGTTCGCGCGCATCGGCATCACCGACCCGCTCTCGACCGACGACTACGTCGCCCACGGCGGCCTCGAAGGGCTGCAAAACGCGCTCGCGATGACGGGCGCCGCCGTCTGCGACGCGCTGATCGAATCGGGCCTGCGCGGACGCGGCGGCGCTGCGTTCCCGGCGGGTATCAAGTGGCGCACGGTCGCAAACGCGCAGGCCGACCAGAAGTACATCGTCTGCAACGCCGACGAAGGCGACTCGGGCACCTTCTCCGACCGGCTCGTCATGGAAAGCGATCCGTACGTGCTGATCGAAGGCATGACGATCGCGGGCATCGCGGTCGGCGCGACGGTCGGTCATATCTATGTGCGCAGCGAATATCCGCATTCGATCGCAGCACTCGAAGAAGCCGTCCGCCGCGCGCGCGTAGCAGGATGGCTCGGCGATGACGTGCTCGGCAGCGGTAAAAAGTTCGACCTCTTCGTCGCAAAGGGCGCGGGCGCCTATGTATGCGGCGAGGAAACCGCGCTGCTCGAATCGCTCGAAGGCAAGCGCGGCATCGTGCGTGCGAAGCCGCCGCTGCCCGCTCTCTCCGGTCTGTATGGCAAGCCGACGGTCATCAACAACGTCATCACGCTCGCCACGGTGCCGATCATCTTCGCGAAGGGCGCCGCGTTCTACAAGGACTTCGGCATGGGCCGCTCGCGTGGCACGCTGCCGTTCCAGCTCGCGGGCAACATCGCGCGCGGCGGACTCGTCGAACTGGCGTTCGGTGTAACGCTGCGCGAGCTGATGTTCGACTACGGCGGCGGCACCGCAAGCGGTCGTCCTGCGCGCGCCGTGCAGGTCGGCGGCCCGCTCGGCACCTATCTGCCCGAAAGCCAGTGGGACATTCCGATGGACTACGAAGCGTATGCAGCCGTCGGCGCGGTGGTTGGCCACGGCGGGCTCGTCGTCCACGACGACACCTCCGATCTCGCCGGACTCGCGCAATACGCGATGGAGTTCTGCGCGCTCGAATCGTGCGGCAAGTGCACGCCGTGCCGCATCGGCTCGACGCGCGGCGTCGAAGTGATCGCGAAGATCCGCAATGGAGACACATCGGAGAAACAGGTCACGCTGCTGCGCGATCTGTGCGACACGATGGTCGCCGGCTCGCTCTGCGCGATGGGCGGCATGACGCCCTACCCGGTGCTCTCAGCACTGAACCATTTCCCCGAAGATTTCGGTCTCGAACCCGCAGCACAACCCGCCGCCCCCGCGGCGGCCGCCTGAACGAGGAGCCAGCATGTCCGACACGCTCATGTCCCAAGCCGGTTGCGGCTCCGGCAATTGCAGTTGCAAGTCGCAGGCGATGAAGCAACGCGATCCGTTTGACGACACCGACTACGGCACGCCCGTGCGCCATTCCGACGTCGACGTCACGCTCGAAATCGACGGCCAGTCCGTGACCGTGCCCGCGGGCACGTCCGTGATGCGCGCCTCGATCGAAGCAGGCATCAATGTGCCGAAGCTCTGCGCCACCGATTCGCTCGAACCGTTCGGCTCGTGCCGTCTTTGTCTCGTCGAGATCGAGGGACGAAAAGGCTACCCTGCCTCGTGCACGACGCCCGTGGAAGCGGGCATGAAAGTGCGCACGCAGACCGATCGCCTCCAGGGTCTGCGCCGCAACGTGATGGAGCTGTACATCTCCGATCACCCGCTCGACTGCCTCACCTGCCCCGCCAACGGCGACTGCGAGCTGCAGGATATGGCGGGCGTCACGGGCCTTCGCGAAGTGCGCTATGGCTTCGAGGGCGCCAACCACCTCAAGGACAAGAAGGACGAGTCGAATCCGTACTTCACCTACGATCCGTCGAAGTGCATCGTCTGCAATCGTTGCGTGCGGGCCTGTGAGGAAACGCAAGGCACCTTCGCCCTGACCATCGCAGGACGCGGTTTCGAATCGCGCGTCGCGGCAGGCATGAGCGAGCCGTTCATGGATTCGGAATGCGTGTCGTGCGGCGCGTGCGTCGCCGCATGCCCGACCGCAACGCTGCAGGAGAAGAGCGTCGTGATGCTCGGCCAGGCCGAACACTCGGTCGTGACGACCTGCGCCTATTGTGGCGTCGGCTGCTCGTTCAAGGCCGAAATGAAGGGCAATCAGGTCGTGCGCATGGTGCCGCACAAGAACGGCCAGGCGAATGAAGGGCACGCATGCGTGAAGGGCCGCTTCGCGTGGGGCTACGCGACGCACAAGGACCGCATCAAGAAGCCGATGATCCGCGCGAAGATCACCGATCCGTGGCGCGAAGTGAGCTGGGACGAAGCGATCAGCTACGCCGCGAGCGAGTTCCGCCGCATCCAGGCCAAATACGGCCGCGATTCGATCGGCGGCATCACGTCGTCGCGCTGCACGAACGAGGAAACGTATCTCGTGCAGAAGCTCGTGCGCGCCGCGTTCGGCAACAACAACGTCGATACCTGCGCGCGCGTCTGCCACTCGCCCACGGGCTACGGCCTGAAGACGACGCTCGGTGAATCGGCGGGCACGCAGACGTTCGCGTCGGTCGATCACTCCGACGTCATCATGGTGATCGGCGCCAATCCCACCGACGGCCATCCGGTTTTCGGCTCGCGCCTGAAGCGCCGCGTGCGCGAGGGTGCAAAGCTGATCGTCGTGGATCCGCGCCGCATCGATATCGTCGATACCGCGCACGTCAAGGCCGAGCATCACCTGCAACTGCGCCCCGGCACGAACGTCGCGATGGTCAATGCGCTGGCGCATGTGATCGTCACCGAAGGTCTGCTGAACGAAGCCTTCATCGCCGAGCGTTGCGAGACGCGCGCGTTCGGGCAATGGCGCGATTTCGTGTCGCTGCCGGAGAACTCGCCGGAAGCCAGCGAAGCGATTACCGGCGTACCCGCACAAAGCGTGCGCGAAGCCGCACGTCTCTACGCGAAAGGTGGCAATGCCGCGATCTACTACGGCCTCGGCGTCACGGAGCACGCACAAGGCTCGACGATGGTGATGGGCATCGCGAACCTCGCGATGGCGACAGGCAACATCGGACGTGAAGGCGTCGGCGTGAATCCGCTGCGCGGCCAGAACAACGTCCAGGGCTCGTGCGACATGGGTTCGTTCCCGCACGAGCTGCCGGGCTACCGCCACGTCGGCGACATCACGACGCGCACGCTTTTCGAGGACGCCTGGAACGTCGCGCTGCAGGCCGAGCCGGGCCTGCGCATCCCGAACATGTTCGAGGCTGCGCTCGACGGCACCTTCATGGGCCTCTACTGCCAGGGCGAAGACATCGTCCAGTCCGATCCGAACACGCAGCACGTGTCGGCGGCGCTGGCGTCGATGGAATGCATCGTCGTGCAGGACATCTTCCTGAACGAAACCGCGAAGTATGCGCACGTGCTGCTGCCGGGCTCGTCGTTCCTCGAAAAGGACGGCACGTTCACGAACGCCGAGCGCCGCATCTCGCGCGTTCGCAAGGTGATGCCGCCGATCGCCGGTTACGCCGACTGGGAAGTCACGATCCTGCTTTCACGCGCGCTCGGCTACGAGATGGACTACACGCATCCGTCGCAGATCATGGACGAGATCGCGCGCCTCACGCCGACCTTCCACGGTGTCTCGTACCCGCGTCTCGACGAACTCGGCAGCATCCAGTGGCCCTGCAATGAAGAAGCACCCGACGGCACGCCGATCATGCACATCGACGAGTTCGTGCGCGGCAAGGGCAAGTTCGTGATCACGAAGTTCTTCGCGACGCCGGAGAAGGTCACGCGCCGCTATCCGCTGCTGCTCACGACTGGCCGCATCCTCTCGCAGTACAACGTGGGCGCGCAGACGCGCCGCACCGAGAACTCGCGCTGGCACGAGGAGGACCGGCTCGAGATCCATCCGGTCGACGCCGACGATCGCGGCATCCGCGACGGCGACTGGGTCGGCATCGAGTCACGCGCAGGGCACACCGTGTTGCGTGCGAAAGTCAGCACGCGCATGCAGCCGGGCGTGGTCTACACGACGTTCCACTTCCCCGAATCGGGCGCGAACGTCATCACGACCGAATCGTCCGACTGGGCCACCAACTGCCCCGAGTACAAGGTGACCGCGGTGCAGGTGAGCCACGTCCAGCAGCCTTCCGAGTGGCAACGCGAGTACTCGCGCTTCAACGCCGAGCAGCTCGACCTGCATCGCAGGCGCGAGGGCGAGGCTGTCACGACTTCAGGGAAATGATGCGATGAAAGCAGACCATTTGATCGAAATGGCCAACCAGATCGGGATGTTCTTCGACTCGCTGCCTGATCGTGACGAAGCGCTCTTCGATATCGCGGAACACATCCGCCGCTTCTGGGAGCCGCGCATGCGCCGCGTGCTGCTCGCCGAACTCGACAGCGGCGTCGAGGCGGGCTTCACTGAGATCGTGTTGGCCGCGCTGGTGAAGCATCGCGAGTCGCTGGTGCCCGCTGCGGCAGCCTGAACGCGTGCACCCGTAACGCGGAACCGCGCACGCGGTCAGTGCGCGGTTCCGCGTTTTGACATTTCTCTGCAGGTCAATCGTCGCTTGCCTGCGGAAAGCCGTTCGCCGCGAACCAGGCCTCGCAAAGGCGCAGCACGGCGTTCAGATCGGACGATGGGCGGCCGCGCGCGCAGAGATATCCATCGGGCCGCACGAGATAGAACGCGGGACGTGTCCGCCCGTACGCCTCGCTCAGCGACGGCGCGCCCTCACCTACGGGCGTCGTCTCGCCGGCCGGCGCGTCGCTGAGCCACCATACGCGCAATGCCTGCGACAAGATCCGCTCAATCGCCTGCACGAAATGCGCGAGCGCCTCGGCATCACCTGCGGCATTGCCGTTATCGACCGCGCGTGCGACATCCTCATCCACGAGTAGAAACAGCGAGAAGCTCGCCGGATCGTGCAGGTCGAAGATGCGGCCCGTGCCGGGCGCCTGCCCGAAAGGTCCATCGACTACGCGCGCGAGAGCATCGGGCGCGCGATCGCCCGCACGCGGACCGCCGTCCACTACACGATCGAGCGTGAGCGGGCTACGCCGGTACTGGATCGACAGTTCGCTCAGTGCCTCGCGCGCTGCGTCGCGCAGCGGGCCAAGCGCCGCGAGGGCCGGCATCACGCGCTCGCGCAACAGCTTCATCGGGCCGTGGTCGGCTTCGACGAGTTGCGTCATGAAGCTCGTCTGCTGCAGGACGTTGCGCTCGATCGGGTAGCGTTCGGCGTGATAGGTGTCGAGCAGGCGATCAGGCGCACCGCCCGCGAGCACGCGCGCGAGCTTCCAGCCCAGATTCAACGCCTCCTGAATGCCCGTGTTCATCCCCTGCGCGCCTGCCGGGCTGTGCACGTGCGCGGCGTCGCCGGCAAAGAACACGCGCTCCATACGCAGCTCGCGCACCATGCGACTGTTCACGGTGAAATACGACGACCAGGTCATGTCCGAGATCTCGACCGGATGGTGTACGCGGTGCTCGATGATCTCGCGGCATTCGTCGAGCGTCGGTAGCGCCACAGCCCCTTCAGGCGCAGCGGGCGGCATGGCCTTGTGATCGGCCATCAATCGCCAGCGCCCATTGCCGAGCGGAAGCAACACGACGAGCCCTTCTCCGGACGCGAAGACGTGAAATTCATCATCGGGCCAGGGCACCTCTGCGGTGACGTCGGCAAGCAGGAACGACTGCGCGAGGGTATCGCCGTCGAATTGCATCGCGAGCTTGTGCCGTATCGTGCTATGCGCGCCGTCCGCCGCAACGAGGAATGAGCTTCGGATCGATTCGATTCGCCCATCGGGGCGACGCACTTCGGCGCTTACCCCCGCCGATCCCTGCGTGAGTTCCAGCAACTCGCTGCCGCGTTCGATCTCGACACCGAGCGTCGCGAGATGGTCCGTGAGAATGCGTTCGGTGACGGTCTGGTCGAGAAACAGCAGATAGGGGTAACGCGTGAGCAGCGGATCGAAGTCGAGTCGCGCGCGGCGTTGCCCGTTCGAATAGAGATTCGCGACATGAGCACGGTGGCCAAGCTTGAGAAAGGGCTCGACGATGCGGTGCTGTTCGAAAAGTTCGAGCGTGCGCGCCTGAATGCCGATGGCGCGCGTATGACGCCCGGGCTCGGGCGCGCGATCGATCAGGCGGACCGGAATGCGCGCACGGGCGAGACTCATCGCAGCAGCGAGACCCGTCGGTCCTGCGCCGACGATGAGCACGGACGACAAGGGAGAAACCACGGTCATGCAGACCTCCATGTGGTCAACGTGAACGTAGTGTACGCCCGCCACCCGGGCCCCCGGCACGGCGGCGGCGCATCAAACAAAGGGGCAACGCGAATCAGTGCGGATGCGGCGGCACGTCGAGCGCGCAGCGATGCGCGGTCGTGCCCAGATCGACCTGCAGCGTGACGTGCTTCATGCTGTAGCGCGTGCAGAGCGCGTGGACGATGCCGTCGAGGACATCGTCGCCTGGGTGGCCGGCCGGCATCACGAGGTGTGCGCTCAGCGCGTTGCCCGTGGTCGAGAGCGGCCAGATGTGCAGATCGTGTACGTCCGTCACACCGTCCTGGGCCGCGAGAAAGACACGAATGCGCTCCATGTCGACGCCCTGCGGCACCGCCGCGAGCGCGAGCCGCATCGACTCGCGCAACAGGCCCCAGGTCCCGTACACGATCACGAGGACGACCACGATGCTCATCATGGGATCGACCCAGCTCCAGCCGGTGGCGAGGATCACGAGTCCGCTGATGGCGACCGCGGCCGACACACCCGCATCCGAGGCCATGTGCAGGAAGGCGCCACGGATGTTGAGATCGTCCTTCTGGCCGCGCATGAAGAGCCACGCCGAGAAGCCGTTCACAACCATGCCGATCGTCGCGACGATGAACACGTCGAGGCCCGCCACGGGCGCGGGCGAAACGAGCCGGCCGATCGCCTGCGCGATGATCGCGCCGCAGGCGATCAGAAGCAGCGCTGCGTTCGCGAGCGATGCGAGGATCGACGAATTGCCGAAGCCGAACGTGTAGCGCCCCGAAGGCCTGCGCGTGGCAAGCCACGCGGCGCCCCAGGCGAGCAGCAGGCCGAGGACGTCGGAGAGATTGTGGCCCGCGTCGGCAAGCAGCGCAGTTGAATGCGCAATCACGCCGTAGATCGTCTGCGTGACGACGATCACGAGGTTCAGTACGACGGCCAGCGCGAAAGCGCGGCCATGGCCGACGACGGGAGCGTGGTGGTGATGGTGGCCGTGGCTGTGGCCGTGTGCGTGAGCGGCATGTTCGTCGTGGTCATGTACATGGCCTGCTTCATGTGCATGCGCGTGTTCACACGGGTGCTCGTGGGCATCCCCGTGACCAACGCGCTCGCCATCACGCCCTTCGCCCGCAGACGCCGCCGGCAAGCCGCCATCTTCGTCTTCGAGCCACGTCGGCGCGTGCTCGTCCTCGCGCTCCTCGACGGCGCCCTTCTGCCTGCGCTGCTCGTCCATCACGCGTGCTCCTGCCAATCCACAACCGACTCCGCCACAGGTTCCGCGACGTGTTCGAGCATACCCGCGAGCATCGCGCTGATGTGCGCGTCAGCGGCGGCGTAGAACACCTGCTTGCCCTCGCGTTCCGAGCGCACGATGCGCGCCGCGCGCAACAACCGCAGATGGTGGCTAACTAGCGACGGCGAAAGCCCGAGCGCATTCGCAATCGCGCCCACGGCGATCCGCTCGCGCACGCAGGCAAGCACGATACGCAGACGCGTGGGATCGCCGAGCAGGCGAAACAGATCGGCGAGCGGTGTCACGCGCTCGTCGTCAAAAACCGGGGCCATAAATCTCATCCAAACATATGAATACGTATTCAAATGTTAATTCGATGTCGTTTTAACGTCAAGCTCCGGGGCCCCTCTCCCGAGTATGGGAAAATGCGTCCTTTGCATTTCGGTTTGCCCATTCGGCCATGGAACAGGTTTTTGTCCGCGCGTACGCCGCACATCGCGACGGCCGGCTGGAAGACGCCGAGCGCGGCTACCGCGCCACGCTCGCCGCCGATCCCGTGCACGTCGATGCGCTGCATCTGCTCGGCGTGCTGCGGCACCAGCAGGGCCAGCACGCCGAAGCCGTGGACCTCGTGCGGCGCGCGGTCGATCTGCGCCCCGACGACGCTGCGCTGCAGTTGAACCTCGGCAATGCGCTCAAGGCGCTCGGCGAACTCGAGGGCGCGATCGAACGCTTTCGCAACGCGCTGACGCTCGCCCCCGCGTTCGCGCTCGCGCACTACAACCTCGGCAACGCCTATGCGGTGATCGGCCGCCACGAGGACGCAATGTTCTCGTTCGGCCACGCCGTGCGCCTGCAACCGGGCGATGCATCTGCGCATAACAACCTCGGCAACGCCTACCACGCGCTCGGACGCCACGCCGAAGCCGTCGAATCGTTCCGCCGCGCGCTGAAGATCCGCCCCGGGCACGCGGGCGCGCATAACAATCTCGGCATGTCGCTGAACGCGCTCGGCGACACTGCGGGCGCGCTTGCGCAGTTCCGTGCAGCACTGAAGGCGCAACCGCGCTTCGTCGCCGCACACTTCAACCTGGCCAATTCGCTCGACGCCATCGGCCAGCACAGCGAAGCCGTTACCGCGTTCGAGGCAGCAATCGCACTGCAGTCGCGATTCGCGCCTGCGCTGTTCGGCCTCGGCAACGCGCTCTGCGCCCTCGGCCGGCACGACGAAGCCATCGCCCCGCTCGAGCGTGCGGTCGGCGTCGATCCGAAATTCGCGCTGGCGTGGCTTGCGCTCGGCACCACGCACCACGCGCTCGGCCATTTTGAGCCCGCCGTGCGCGCCTTCGACGAAGCCTTGCGCGCGCGCCCCGATCTCGCGGCCGCGCATCTGAACCGCGCGCTGGCGTGGCTCACGATCGGCGACTTCCGGCGCGGCCTGCCCGAATACGAATGGCGTCTCGACCCAACCGCGCGCGAACCCGCGCGATCCGATACGCGCCCGACGCAGCCCGCTCCGCACACCGGGCAAGCCGCACGGGCCACCACGCTGCCGCGCTGGCGTGGCGAACCACTCGACGGGCGCACGCTCCTGATCCAGGCCGAGCAAGGCTTCGGCGACACGCTGCAGTTCGTGCGCTTTGTGCCGCTCCTCGCGGCGCGCGGCGCGCGCATCGTGCTGGAAGTGCAACCGCAATTACTGCCGCTCATCGCGCCGACAGCGCTGGCCACGCGTGTCACGCTGATCGCCCAGGGTGCGCCGCGCCCCGCCGCCGATCTGCACTGCCCGCTGCTCTCCTTGCCGCTCGCGCTTGGCACAACGTTCGACGACCTGCCCACGCGCACGCCATACCTGACGGTGCCGGCTACGTACCAGCGCAAATGGCGCGGCTCGCTCGGCGGTCAGGCAAAGCGCAAGATCGGCATCGCGTGGTCGGGGCGCATCCAGAAGCATGAGAACCGGACGATGCCGCTTGCCGCGCTGGAACCGCTCTTCGCGCTCGATGGCATCGACTGGATCGTGCTCCAGCCGCAATTGAACGATGCGGAGCACGCCGCGCTCGATTCGCATCAGCGTGCGCGCTCGATTCACCGGCTCGGGAGCAAGCTCGCCGATTTCGCCGACACGGCCGCCGTGATCGACCGACTCGACGCCGTGGTATCGATCGACACATCGATCGCGCATCTCGCAGGCGCACTTAATGCGAAGCTCTGGCTCATGCTGCCGTACGCCGCCGACTGGCGCTGGTTCGCCGACACCGAAGAGAGCCCGTGGTATCCGCGCGCGCGGCTCGTGCGCCAGCCGCGACCGGGCGCGTGGGACGAAGTCGTCGCGGCTGTCGCGCGCGATTTACGCGAGACGTGAGCGCGAAGCGCCCGTCCCTTTCCGTTTCGAACGCAGAAAAAAAACAGCCTCGCAATTCAAACTGCGAGGCTGTTTCGTCATGCGACGGCGGGTACGCGCGACTGTGCGCGACGTGTATCAAGCCGCCTTGTACTGATTGCGCGCTTCAGCGGTGCGATAGAGCCAGAGCGTCGCGATGAGACCGCAAATACCGGCGACGCCCATCCACGCACCCGGCGCGGCCTTGTTGCCGCTCGCGTGGATCAGATAAGTCGAGATCGCTGGCGTGAAGCCGCCGATCGTCGTCGCAAGGCTGTACGCGAGCGAGAAGCCCGCAGTGCGCACGTCCGCCGGCATGACCTCGGTAAGCGCCACGACCATTGCACCGTTGTAGCTGCCATACAGGAACGACAGCCACAGCAGGACCATCAGCAGACGGCCGAACGACGGGTCCGCGACAAGCCACTGCACCGACGGATAAGCGGTGAGAATCGTGAGGATCGTGAAGGTGAGCAGCACCGGGCGGCGGCCGATGCGGTCCGACACGGCGCCCGACACCGGCAGCCAGACCAGATTCGAGAGGCCGACGCAGACCGTGACGACCAGCGTGTCGATATCGCTCAGCTTGAGGACTTCGCGGCCGAACGTCGGCGTGTAGGCCGTGATCATGTAGAACGACACGGTCGTCATGATGACCATGCCCATGCCACCCAGCACGATGCCCCAGTTCTCTGCCATGGACGCCATGATTTCGCCCATCGACGGACGATGCTTTTTCTTCGCGAATTCTTCGGTTTCCTGCAGCGAGCGGCGAATGAGGAAGAGGAACGGCACGATCAGGCAGCCGATGATGAACGGCACACGCCAACCCCACGCCGTCATCACTTCGACGGGCAGCAGACGATGCAGCACCACACCAAGCAGCGCCGCGAACACGACGGCCACTTGCTGGCTGCCCGACTGCCACGACACGTAGAAACCTTTGTTGCCCTTGGTGGCGATTTCCGACAGATAGACCGAGACACCGCCCAACTCCACGCCTGCCGAGAAACCCTGCAGCAGACGCCCGCACAGGATGAGCAGCGGCGCCACGAGACCAATCGTGGCGTAGCCTGGGACGACTGCAACAGCGAGCGTGCCAAGCGCCATGAGACCAAGTGTGAGGATCAGGCCTTTGCGCCGTCCGTGATGGTCGATGTACGCGCCGAGAACGATGGCGCCGATCGGCCGCACGAGGAAGCCGGCGCCGAACACGGAGAGCGAGAGCATCAGCGAAGCGAACGCGTTGTCACTCGGGAAAAAGGTCTTGGCAATCGCCGACGCGAAATAGCCATAGACCATGAAATCGTACATTTCCAGAAAGTTTCCGCTCGTGACGCGGAACACAGTCCGGATTTTGGATTCTCTGGTGGTATCGGTAGCGTGGGCAGCGGTAGACATGAGGGTCTCGTTTGATGCGGTCTGCTCCGCCGTGACCGGCTGGGCAGACAATGAACATGGGCGCCGCCGGGGGGTGCCACGCGAGGGGCGTGTCCGGACGGGCGGCTATTATATGCGCCCCGGTTGCACCTTCTGATATCCGGGTTTCACCCGAGGACGCACAAAACTAAACAGCAACAACGTCGCCCATTTCTTTCACTTTGGCTTCGATTAACATTACATCAGCTTTCATCGCGCGTGTAGCGTGCTGCGCCCGCGCGCTTATCATGCACAATATCATGCACGCTCAGTTCCGCGCGCGTTCCGCTTCGTCGCTCGCAATCATCGAATGTCCATCCCCTCGCTGACACTACGTCCGGCCACAGCTGCCGACGCCCCGCTGATCGCCGCCATGCACACGGCGAGCTGGCAGGCCACCTATCGCAACCTCCTGCCCGCCGCCTTCCTCGACGACGAAGTCGGCACGGAGCGCGCGACCTGGTGGCGCGCCCGCATGGAAGCGCCCGGTGGCGACCGGCGCCTCGTTCTGATCGCCGAACTGAACGAGACGACGCCCGTCGGCTTCGTGTGCGTCGAACGCCAGCCCGACTCACCGTGGGGCGTGCTGCTCGACAACCTGCATACACTGCCCGCCTGGCAGGGCATCGGGGTGGGCAAACGGCTGATGCAGGCCGCCCAGGACTGGGCACGCGCGCGCGGCGAATCGCAGATCTATCTGTATGTGCTCGAAGGCAACACCGCGGCGATCGCCTTCTACGAGCGGCAAGGGTGGCAGTACTCGGGCGCCGAACCGGATCGCATGGGCGGCGCCGACATTACCGCGTTACGCTACATCTATCGGCTAAATGCGCTCTGATGTCGTAGGGCCACACTCCCGAGACCGCCCAGGAAGTCCCTTGCGGACGACACAACGCGGTCCGTCGCTACTCATTGATCGCCAGCCATCGGAATCTGCTCCTTCCCGAATTTTCGGACGTATCTGATGGCCTATTCGCGCAACCACCCGCATTATTCGCACTATTAAGCAAGACTGCTGCGCCATGTGCGGCCCCCTCGGCGCCGCGTGACAAGCACGTGCGGGCCCCCCTTCACGCCGTGGTTGCGAGAGATCAATGTTAAATTCTCCTTTCATTCAGGTGGAAGGCTCTATCGCGCTCCCGCGCATACGCCCGCTCGGCCGTATGCCGCTGACGTTCGGCCGCGAATGGATGCTGACACCGCCGCACTTCTGCCTGCGCGCCGAAATTCGGGCGCTCTACGCCGCCATCATGCGCACGGTTTGCCTGAGCGCCGAGGCTTTTCGCGAAGCCTGCCGCTGGGACACGCAGCATCACTTATTCCCTGTGCCCACCGCGGCGCCGGTTCGCCCGAGTGCAGGCGTAAAGGCAAGCCAGTCGCTCGCCAAAGACAAGGCGCCGCCGCACGTCGCCGCCGCACAGTCCCCAAGGCCCTCGCCTACGCCGGCATCCGGCGGGCACAAACTTGCGGGCGGTGCATGCGCAATCGGCGGCGCCGCACTCCTCGCGTGGATCGTGGCGAGCCACACGCCGCACGATCAAGACTACAAGAACGCCGCGGTGGATGCCGGCCCGATCAGCGATGCAGGCAACGTCGCGTCACAACGCCTTGCCGATACACGCGCCGCTCACGAAACGACCACGACAACCACGACCGCGCCCACGACAGACACGGTCACCAGCGCATCGCAGTCAGGTCAAATCACTGATGCGTCACAGCGCGCGGCTTCGGCAACCGTCGGCGAGGTTGCCAGGGACGTTGCCAGGGCAGTTGCCAGCCCAGTTGTCACTGCACCTGCCCCAAGTCCGTCTTCGACCAGACCTGACTACGCTGCGGCGAATCACCCGACTGCGCCGCTACGCGCAACGCTATCAGATCGCGCAAACCGGGCCGGCGAAGGCCGCACCAACAAGAAACGAGAGTCCGTACGGGGCCGCCCGTCGCGCGAGCGCATCGCAGGCGTGTCACGTGTCGAAAGCAGCCGCCATCCGGCACACTCGTTCGCACCGACCCGCATGGCGAAGCCGGTCACAACACACCGCACGCTCGGCACGTACTCCGAAGCAAGCGACTACTCGCCCCGCCAGCCCAGCGCACGCCAGGACGATGACTATGCATCGATCATCACCTACGCGACCACGCACACGGCCCCGCGTCCAGCGAGCCGCGCGTCGGTGCCTGTCGACAGCACGGAGTGGGTCAACCACGTTTCCCAGCGTCGCGTGACCGAAATACCCGATCGGTTCGGGAAATGACCCGGTGTAACGAAAACAAAAAGCCCGGCATCCGCCGGGCTTTTTGTTGACGGCAGAACGCGCCGCATCGCCAGCCTCACTTCTGCACACCTGGCAGCCCGGCTTCCGTCGCGCGCTGCAGCATCTGAACCTCGCGCTGCAAGTCCTGCAACTGCGCTTGCGCGCGCGCCTTCTCGGTCCGCAAAGCCACAGCGTCGGCCTGCATCTGGCTCTGGCGCGCGTCGACCTTAGCCTGCTGCGATCGGGCAACGTCGAGATCGGCCTGCAGACGCCGCGCGCGATCCTCCGACAGGGCAATGAACCGCTCGATATTCGCCTTCTGCGCTTCGAGCTGCGTACGTCGAATCTCCACGTCCGCCAGCCGCTCGGTCTGGCGGGCAAAATCCGCGTAGATGGCCTCGGCGCGCATCTCGTCCTGCGACCGGATCACGCGCCAGAAACGCTTGTCCTGGAAAAGCGCCATGTACCAGGTCATGTCAGGAGGATAGAAAAACAGACTCGCTCCGTAACTACCGTTGTACGTCGTACGC
Organism: Paraburkholderia dinghuensis; assembly: GCF_003837865.1. Taxonomy (GTDB): domain Bacteria; phylum Pseudomonadota; class Gammaproteobacteria; order Burkholderiales; family Burkholderiaceae; genus Paraburkholderia; species Paraburkholderia dinghuensis. Next base: position 194,856 of record NZ_RQIS01000001.1, read on the forward strand.
ATTTCGACGATCTGCGCGTCGTGGATCAGTTGCATCAATGTGGCGACTTCGCCCTGGCTCACGTCAACGCTCGCCTGCTCGTCGACCCACGGCGCCTTCTTCCCTGCATCGGCAGGCGGCGGCAAAAGGCTGCCGAGCGGCGGACGGCTGCCCGCCACCGGCGCCAGTTCGGTCGTGTTGTTCTGCGCCCACACAACCGCGCCGTGCTCCATCATCAAGACAGCCGCGGCACCCAGCAAGACGCGTCGCAGTTGGATTGAATGCTTCATACCTGCCCGTTTTCCGTTAGCAATTCTGAGTAACCGCTCATTATCGCCGCCCGAAAATCTCAAAATCACGCTTTATTTTCGGATAACGTAATTCAAATTGACCGGAACACGGTAAGGCCAGTAATGGTGGAAACGTCGGGTGGCAAAGTCGGGCTGCAAAGTCGAGTGGCAACGTCGCGCCGGAAAACGGCAGTCGCAAAGGCCCGCCGCGCGGGCAAACACGCGGGCCAACGCAAGGCACCACTTCTTGCTAGAAACGCGTCTCGCGCGCAGAACGCAGGAAACTGTCCAGCAGCGGCGTGCAGTCGAGCAGTTCCGGCCCGCCTGCGCGATGAAACTCCGGATGCCACTGCACGCCCACCACGAACGGCGCGCGGCGATAGCGCACCGCCTCGATCAGTCCATCGCCGGCTGACACGGCCTCCACCGTCAGATCTCGGCCCACATTTTTCACCGCCTGATGGTGGATCGAGTTCACGATCGCTTCGCGCCGACCCGGGAACATGCTCGCGAGCGAGGAGCCTTCCGGGAAAGTAATCGCGTGACGATGCTGGTCGTAGTGCTCGCTCACGTGCACGCCGGCGGTCGGCACATCGGTGGCGATGTCCTGGTAGAGCGTCCCGCCGAATGCCACGTTGATCAGTTGGCATCCCCGGCAGACACCGAGCACGGGCTTGCCCGACTCGATGAACTCGTGCAGCAGTTCCAGTTCGTACATGTCGCGAACGCGGTCGCCTGGCCACTCGGGATGCACGCCCGTTTCCGCATAGCTCTGCGGCGAAACGTCGGCACCGCCTTGCAGCAGCAAGCCGTCGAGATGCTTCGCGTAGTCGCGCAGGCGGATATTGCTCGGGTGCAGCATGCCCTGATGCCCGACCGTCGGGATCATGAACACGATCACGTCGCGCGACATGACCCAGTGCGCAACCGATTCTTCCAGGTATTGCAGCGTCTTTCCGCGCAGCCCCTTCGCGCCCGGCTCGGGGTGGAAGAGGCGCGCCGACACGCCGATGCGCAACGTCCGCTGCGTGATGCGCTGCCCCGCGCGGTCGAACATCTGCCGCGCACGCGCCGCAAGGATGCGCCCGAACACCGACCACGCCGAATCGCTCGGACGCAAGTAACGCGGCGGATTGGGCGGCAGCGCGTTTGGCGGCGGCGGGTTCTGCGCACTGAAGTCCGGGGCCTTCCCGAAGCCCGCCGGCGCCGCACCAGGGCGCACGGCGCCAGGCGCCTTTGCGGCATCGGCCGTGGCGGGCGCTGTCTTGCCGGCCTCCGCGGTCGCGCTGATCGGAATTTCAGGTCCACGTGCCGCCGCTTCCTGCTGCGCGACTGCACGCGCGGCATCGTCGCGCGCTTCTGCCACCTCGGCCACGCGCGACGAACCGCCAGGCGTCACCGTCCGCGCAGGTTCGGGTGCATCGCTCGATGCACGCTGCCCGGGCTCGCGGCCCGAAGCGGTTGAAGCAGTTGAAGCGGATGCGGTCGCAGATGGTGAATCGGTTGAAGCGCCAGACGAACTGGCCGATGCAGTGGGATGGGAGGTGCCGGGGGACCCGGTATCGGAGGCGCGGCTAGCGCCATCGGGGATCTCGGGGTTGTCGGATTTGTTTTCGCTCATGACGTGGGGTCAGGCGCGCGGCGCGCGAACGATGAACATCCGTGGATTATCCGTCGCCCTGCGGTGAGCCGCCAGTCCCGTGCGCAACGGCCCACCCGCTCGCGGCGCTCGCAACCGGGACGGGGCAGGCACTTACGTCTCCTGACATGCACCGCTGGTCTCGCGCAATGCGGTGAGCCGAATCGACGTGCGAATTTCACGTGACCAGCGTCACGTGACCAGCGCCAAGATGGAACTACGAGCGCAGCGTCGCAACCCGGCGCGCAATCGCACCGATAACGAAGGCACGAGGCCCTATCGAATCCGCGTGCGCCGATACGATACATGTCAAGATCACGCCACGCCGAACATACGGCCCTACAATGATGCGTCCCTTGCTGCTGCAGCGTGAGGCGATCCGGCGCCGACTGCTGCTTCGCAGCCACCGCGCTGGCCAGCCCCCAAACCGCTCATCGCCATGACCATCGAATTCACGCCCTTTGCCCCTCTCGCCCGACTCGGCGACGACCTTGCCGCGGGCCGCACCACTAGCCGGGCGCTCGTCGAGATCGCGCTGGAACGCATCGCAGACCCGGCAGGACAGGGCTCGACCGTCTTCATGCACGTCGACGCCGCGCGCGCCCGCGCCGCCGCCGATGCCCACGATCGCTTGCGCGCGAGCGGCACCGTGCTCTCACCGCTCGCGGGGATTCCTGTCTCGGTCAAGGATCTGTTCGACATCGCTGGCGAAGTCACGCGTGCGGGCTCCACCATGCTCGCTGGCGCGGCCCCCGCGCGATCCGACGCCGCCGCCGTCGCGCGCCTGCGCAACGCGGGCGCCGTGCTGATCGGGCGGACCAACATGAGCGAATTCGCGTTCTCCGGGCTCGGGCTGAACCCCCACTATGGCACGCCGCTCTCGCCGTACCGGCGTGGCGTCGAGGGCGACGCGCGCGTGGCGGGCGGCTCGTCATCAGGCGCGGCGGCATCTGTGGCCGACGGCATGGCCGCCGTCGCGCTCGGCACCGACACGGGCGGCTCGATCCGCATCCCGGCCGCGTTCTGCGGTCTCACCGGCTTTAAACCGACTGCCGCACGCATCCCGAAAACGGGCGGCGTGCCGCTCTCACCAACGCTCGACTCGTTCGGCCCGATCGGCAATAGCGTGGCGTGCTGCGCGCTCGTCGACCGCATCCTCGCCGGGCTCGTACCGCACGTGCCGGCTGCCCGGCATCTCGAAGGCGTACGACTCGGCGTGCTGACCAACCATGTGACCGAAGGTGTCGAGCCCGAGGTTGCAGACGCAATCGACACCGCGCTCAAGCATCTGGACGCAGCCGGTGCAATCGTCAACGAGGTGCGTTTCGGCGCGCTCGACCGGCTGGCCGAAATCAACCGCTTCGGCTTCTCGCCGATCGAGGCCTACGCATGGCATCGCGAGCTGATCGCGCAGCACCGCGGCGAATATGACCCGCGCGTTCTGGCGCGCATCCTGAAGGGCGAGCCGGCCCGCGCCGTCGACTACCTCGATCTGATCGCCGCGCGCGCGGCCGTGCTCGAAGAGGCGCAGGAGACGCTCTGGTCGCGCTTCGACGCCGTGATCGCGCCGACCGTGCCGATCGTGCCGCCAAACGTCGCACCGCTAGTCGCCGACGACGAGGTCTTCGCGCAGACCAACGCGCTCGTGCTGCGCAATCCTGCTGCGTTCAACTTCCTCGATGCGTGCGCGCTGTCGCTGCCGTGCCACCACCACGGCGCAGCGCCGGTCGGACTGATGCTGATTGGCGCTCCGTACGCCGACGACGCGCTGCTCGCGATCGGGCGCGGCGTGGAAGCCGTCCTCGCGCCGTTGCGTTGACGGCTCATGACGCGGTGTGTGTCGCGCTCGCAGGATCGTGGGCGCGAGCGCGCCGCGGCCCACAGGCATAGGCGCGCGCTACGTCCTTCGCGCTAGAATCCCCAACACGCCGTCGCAGCGCGCACATGCTGCGCCATCAAAACAGAAAACCGAAAACATGAACGACGATAACGCACTGTTGCGCCGCGAGCGCAGCCTGCTAGCCTTTCTTGGCCTGATCTGCCTCGCCCTGCTCGGCGGCGCGCTGTACATGCAGCACGTCGAACGCCAGGACCCGTGTCCGCTGTGCATCATCCAGCGCTACTGTTTCCTTCTGATCGCGTTGTGCGCGTTCGTCGGCGCGCGCAGCTCGAGCTGGCGCGGCGTGCGAGTGCTCGAAGGTCTGATCGTGCTGGCGGCCGCGGGTGGCCTCGTTGCTTCGGCGCGGCTCGTCTGGGTGCAGGCATTCCCGAACTTCAGCTGCGGCTTCGACGCGCTGCAGCCCATCGTCGATGGCCTGCCCCCGGCGCGCTGGCTACCGAGTGTCTTCAAGGTTCAGGGCCTGTGCGAGACGGTCTACCCGCCGATCCTCGGTTTGTCGATGCCCATGTGGGGCCTGATCGCATTCCTCTTTATATTCGTGCCCGTGCTGTTTAGCCTGTTGCGCAATCGGCGCCGCCAGGTGTCGTGGCCGGGCATCCGCCGCTAAGCCACCCTCCACGCCCACGGTCCCCCGGGCGACGGCGCCGCCGCGCGCCGTCGTCGTCTGCCTGACTTGCGTTCCGCCCGTTTGCAGGCGGGCGCCAGGCCTCCCTCATCTTCCAACCGTCTTTGCACGCCCGCAGCCGCCATTAAAGGGCCCGATCACGCGCACCGCGGTCATGACAACCGTGTAATAGTCCCCATCATTCACGGGTAGTACTTTCCTGACACAAGCGGTGCTATCTTCGGAACTGGATGGCGATCTACGTGCGCGAGGCCGGCTGAGGCACACCCCCTGCGTAACGCGCGCCTGATCCGCAATGTCTTCCGGGTTCACCATGACAACGCAATCCATCCGATTCCTCTACCGGGGCGACGTGCATGAAGTGCGCGACGTGCCCGTCACACGCACGACGCTCCAGTACTTGCGCGAAGACCTGCATGCCTGCGGCACCAAGGAAGGGTGCGCAGAAGGCGATTGCGGCGCGTGCACGGTCGTCATCGGCGAACTCGATGGTGACGGGCGTCTCGCCCTCAAGGCCGTCAACGCCTGCATCCAGTTCCTGCCTACGCTCGACGGCCGCGCGCTCTTCACCGTGGAAGACCTGCGTGCGCCCGATGGCGCGCTGCATCCGGTCCAGCAGGCCCTGGTCGATTGCCATGCGTCGCAATGCGGCTTCTGCACGCCGGGCTTTGCGATGTCGCTATGGGCGCTCTACGAGCGCCAGCGCGCCGACGCGGGCCTCCCCGCGCGCGACGAGATCAGCCAGGCCCTCTCAGGCAACCTGTGCCGATGCACCGGCTACCGGCCCATCGTCGACGCCGCCCAGCGCATGTTCGATTACGCGCGCTATCCGCGTGCCGCGTTTGATCGCACGGCGATCGAGAATCTCCTGCGTCCGCTCCAACGCCCAGGGACCTTCGAGTTCCGCGGCCCGGACGCACGCGGCGCCGAATACGGTGACGCCACGTTCTTCGCGCCGCGTACGCTCGCTGACTTCGCCGCACTACGCGCCGCCCGGCCACATGCGCGCGTGCTGGCCGGAAGCACCGACGTCGGCCTGTGGGTCACGAAGCAGTTCCGCGACCTCGGCGACGTGATCTTCACCGGCAACGTCGCCGAACTGCGTGCGCTGACGCGCGACGCGCAGGCGCTCACGATCGGCGCGGCGGTGCCGCTCGAAGAGGCGTATGCCGCATTGGCCGTCGACTATCCGGAGCTCGCCGAACTATGGGCGCGCTTCGCATCGCTGCCGATACGCAATGCAGGGACGCTCGGCGGTAACGTGGCGAACGGCTCGCCGATTGGCGATTCGATGCCCGCGCTGCTCGTGCTCGATGCAGAGCTCGTGCTTCGCCGCGCCGATCGCACCCGCACGCTGCCGCTCGCCGCCTTCTACACCGGCTATCAAAAGAACGCCCTCGCGCCGGGTGAGTTCATCGAGGCGATCCGCGTACCGCGCCCCGCTCCCACGCTGCGCTTTCGCACCTACAAGATCGCGAAACGGTACGACCAGGACATTTCGGCGGTGTGCGCTGCGTTCGCACTCGATATCGGCGAGGACGGCGTGATCGCGAATGCACGCGTCGCCTTTGGCGGAATGGCTGCAACGCCGTTGCGCGCCGCGCGCGCCGAAGCCGAGCTGACCGGTGCGCGCTGGGACGAAGCGACGGCGCTTCGCGCAATGGACGCGCTGACCTCCGACTACGAGCCGCTCACCGACTTTCGAGCAAGCGCAGCGTACCGCGCAAAGGTCGCGCGCAACCTGCTGTGGCGCTGCTGGCTGGAAACGCGCGACGACGCTCCGCTTGCGCTACGCGACGTCGATGTATTCGGCTTTGAAGGCGAGGACGACGTGGCGCTCGCGCTGCATGGGACTGGAGACACGCGATGAACCGCCGATCCGATCCCATCGCCACACACGCAACGCAGTCGATTCATTCGACCGATCCGGCACGCGAAGGCGTTGCGGCCCCGCCGGCACTCGGCGCACCGCTACCGCACGAGTCCGCCGACCTGCACGTCAGCGGTGAAGCCCGTTACATCGACGACATCCCCGAACTGCACGGCACGCTGCATGCAGCGCTCGGCCTCTCGCGCCATGCGCGCGCGCGCATCGTGTCGCTAGACCTGCGCCGCGTGCGCGAAGCGCCTGGTGTGATCGCAGTGCTCAGCGCGGCCGACATCCCCGGCGAAAACAACTGCGGCCCGGTGCTGCACGACGACCCAGTGCTCGCGCACGATGAGGTCCAGTACCTCGGCCAGCCCGTCTTCGCGGTGGTCGCGACGAGCCACGATCTCGCGCGCCGCGCGGCCGCGCTAGCCGCGAGCGACGACGTCGTGCGCTACGAACCGCTCGAGCCCGTGCTCAGTGTCGCCGAGGCAAAGGCGATGCAGCATTACGTGCTGCCGCCGCTGCGTCTCACGCGCGGCAAGCCCGCGCAACGCATTGCCGCCGCGCCGCATCGCATTGCTGGCACATTCGAAGTGGGTGGCCAGGAACAGTTCTATCTGGAAGGCCAGATCGCCTACGCGCTGCCACAGGAACAGGGCGGCATGCTGATCCACAGTTCGACGCAGCATCCGTCCGAGATGCAGCAGGTCGTAGCGCATCTGCTCGACTGGCCCGCGCATCGCGTCGCATGCGAGTGCCGCCGCATGGGCGGCGGCTTCGGCGGAAAGGAATCGCAGTCGGCGCTCTTTGCGTGCGTGGCCGCGCTGGCGGCGCTCAAGACCGGCCACCCCGTGAAGTTGCGCGCCGATCGCGACGACGACTTCATGATCACCGGCAAGCGCCACGACGCCGAGTACGAATACGAAGCAGGCTTCGACGACGACGGCCGCCTGCTCGGCGCACGCGTGGAAATCGCACTACGCGCGGGCTACTCCGCCGATCTGTCCGGCGCGGTCGCCACACGCGCGGTCTGCCACGTCGACAACGCGTATTACCTCTCCGACGTCGAGATCGTCGCGCTGTGCTGCAAGACGAATACCCAGTCGAACACCGCATTTCGCGGCTTCGGCGGACCGCAGGGCGCGCTCGTGATGGAAGTGATGCTCGACGCCATCGCGAGACGTCTGAACCGCGATCCGCTCGACGTGCGGCGCGTGAACTACTACGGCATCGGCGAGCGTGACGTCACGCCCTACGGCCAGCATGTCGAAGACAACGTGCTCGCCCCGCTCACCGACGATCTGCTCGCATCGAGCCGCTATGCCGAACGACGCGCCGCGCTCGTCGATTACAACCGCGCGAGCCCGGTGCTCAAGCGCGGCATTGCGATCACGCCGGTCAAGTTCGGCATCTCGTTCAACGTGCCGCATCTGAACCAGGCGGGCGCGCTCGTGCATGTCTACCGGGACGGCTCGGTGCTCGTGAACCACGGCGGCACCGAGATGGGCCAGGGAGTCAACACGAAGGTTGCACAGGTGGTGGCAGGCGCGTTCGGTCTTCCTCTCGAACGCGTGCGCGTGAGCGCCACCGATACCGCGAAGGTGGCGAACACCTCGGCGACCGCCGCCTCGACCGGCAGCGACCTCAACGGCAAGGCCGCCGAAGACGCAGCGCTCACGATCCGCAATCGCCTCGCCTCACTCGCGGCCGCCGAGTATGGCGGCACGCCCGATGGCGTCGCATTCGAAAACGGCGCGGTGCGTGCGAACGGTGTGTCGATCGCGTTCGCGCAGTTCGTCGAACTCGCGTATCTGAAACGCGTGCAACTGTGGTCGGACGGTTTCTACGCGACGCCCAAGGTCCACTGGGACGCGCGCACGCTCACCGGCCATCCGTTCTACTACTTCGCGTATGGGGCCGCCGTGTCCGAGGTGGTCGTCGATACACTCACGGGCGAATGGAAGCTCGTACGCGCCGATGTGCTGCATGATGCGGGCCGGTCGATCAATCCGGCCATCGACATGGGCCAGGTGGAAGGCGCGTTCATCCAGGGCATGGGGTGGCTCACGACCGAGGAACTCTGGTGGAGCAACGACGGGCGCCTGATGACGCACGCGCCCTCCACCTACAAGATCCCGGCGATCAGCGACACACCCGCCGCGTTCAACGTCCGGCTCTATCGCAACGACAACGCAGAGCCGACTGTCTTCCGCTCGAAAGCCGTAGGCGAGCCGCCGCTGTTGCTGGCGTTCTCGGTGTTTCTTGCTATCCGCGACGCGATCGGCGCGGCGGTGCCCGAGGCGCGCGAAGCTGCGCCGCTGCGTGCACCGGCGACGCCCGAGGCGATCCTCGACGCGCTCGACGCGCTGCGCGCCTTGTCGCCGACGCAAGCCGGGACGAGCGCGGCCGGGCGTGGTCATGCCGACCTTCCAGCCGTGCCGGCAGCGGCCCGCAACCAGAAGGTGGACTGAAGGCGCGAACCAGTTGACGACTTGTGCGCTCGAACGATCAAGTGCGACTGCGGCAGCGCGTTAGCGCGCGACTCGTCCGGCGCACCACACGACGAAGCTGACCGCGCCCCGCGCGAAGCCACGAGAAGATGAACCGGCGGCACGCGAAACGTGCCGCACAGGAAGGAGAAGCGCCAGATGCACACCTGGCTTACCGATCTGCAACACCTGCTCGCACACGGCGACGCCGCTGTGCTCGTGACGGTCGCGCGCGTCGAGGGATCGGCACCGCGCGATCCCGGCACGAAGATGATCGTCACGCGCGACACCGCGCGACACACGATCGGGGGCGGCCACCTCGAATGGAAGGCCACCGAAATCGCGCGCCAGGTGCTGCGCGACGGCATGCGCGTGCCGCGCATGCGCCGTCTCGAGCGCCTCGCACTCGGACCGAGCCTCGGCCAATGTTGCGGCGGTGCAGTCGTGCTCGCGTTCGAGCGGCTCGACGTGGGCGATCTCGGGTGGCTCGCGTCGCTGGCGCGCCGTCTGGCGGCGGGTGAATCGACGGTGCGTAGCGTATCATTTCGCCCCTCGCACGACGCAGGCACATCCGGGACGCAAAACGGCCAGAGGAGCGTGGCGGCAACAGCCGACGCCGTGATGCTTTCCGAACCGGAAGCGGGCGTCGAAGCGACCGACTGCCTGCTCTGGAACGCCCGCGATGGCGACGGCGTGGCGATCCTCACCGAGACCATCGCGCCCAACGATTTCCCCGTCGTGCTGTTCGGAGCGGGACATGTCGGCGCGGCGCTCGTGCGCGTGCTCGGCACGCTGCCGTGCCGGGTGCGCTGGGTCGACGAGCGCGACGCTGCGTTCCCGACGCCCGAGGCATTCGCGGCGCTCGGCGCGCGCAACGTCGAAATCGACGCGAACGATGCCCCCGACGAAGCCGTCGACAAAGCTTTGCCCGGCACGAGCTTCATCGTGATGACGCACGATCATTCGCGCGACCTCGAACTCGCCGAACGCATCCTGCGGCGCGGCGATTACGTGTTCTTCGGCATGATCGGCTCGCATACGAAGCGCAAGCAGTTCGAGCACCGGCTTGCCGCACGCGGCATCGACCCCGCGCAGATCGCGCGGATGAAGTGCCCTCTCGGCGTCGAGGGTATCGCCGACAAGTCGCCGGAAGCGATTGCGATCTCCGCCGCCGCGCAGCTGCTGCAGACGATCGAGGCGCACGCCGCCGTGCATTGCGCGTGATGTCACCTACTCACAGACCAACCAGACCATGACCGTCATGACCCACACCGTCCCGCTCACTGAAAAGGCCGCACGCGCGCCGAAGGCCGAGCTGCACATTCACATCGAAGGCTCACTCGAACCCGAGCTGATCTTCAAGCTCGCACAGCGCAACAACATGAAGCTCGCTTACGACTCGATCGAGTCATTGCGCGACGCCTACGCATTCACCGATCTGCAATCGTTCCTCGACATCTACTACGCGGGCGCGAGCGTGCTGCTAACGGAAGCCGACTTCTACGACATGACGATGGCCTACTGCGAGCGTGCGCTCGCAGACAACGTCGTACATGCGGAAATCTTCTTCGACCCACAGACGCACACCGAACGCGGCGTAGCGATCGAAACGGTCGTCGCAGGCATCGACCGCGCGCTCGCCGACACCGAAAAACGCGGCCTCACGAGCAAGCTCATCCTGTGCTTCCTGCGCCATCTGAGCGAAGCCGATGCACTTGCCACCTTCGACGCCGCACTGCCGCTCTTCGAGCGTTACCCACGCCTGATCGGCGTGGGCCTCGATTCGTCGGAACGCGGGCATCCGCCCTCGAAGTTCGAGCGCGTATTCGAACGCGCACGCGCCATTGGGTTGAAGCTGGTCGCGCACGCAGGCGAGGAAGGTCCACCCTCGTACATCTACGAGGCGCTCGACTTGCTCAAGGTGGACCGCGTCGATCACGGCGTGCGCAGCATCGAAGACGCGGCGCTCGTCACGCGTCTCGCTGACACGCGCGTGGCGCTCACGGTCTGCCCGCTTTCGAATATCAAGCTGTGCGTATTCGACGACATGACGAGGCACACGCTCAAGGACCTGCTCGACCACGGCGTGGCGGTAACCGTCAATTCCGACGATCCCGCCTACTTCGGCGGCTACGTGAACGACAACTACACGGCGACCATCGATGCACTCAAACTGGATGACGCCGAGGTCCACACCATCCTGCGCAACAGCTTCGAGGCGTCGTTCGTGACGCCGCAAGAACGCGACGCGATGATCGCGAAACTCGACGCTTACTGGAACGGCACCGCTGCCTAAGCCCATTGACCAGCAAAACGCGAGCCCCTGCCCAGGCCGCCGCGCGCCTGCAACGTACCGCATTGCACCGCGCGAACGCCGGGCCATGGGCGCTTGCGCGCCGTGTTTGCGGTAACGCAACGCCCGACGAACGTTGAACGTCATTGAATACCTGAACACTCCAGAGACGTCGTTGCCATGACTCAATCCGCTTACCGCGCAAAACTGTTGACGTTTACCGGCGACCCCGCGCAATCGGCCGACGCCGCCGTCTATCATGAAGACGGCGTCGTGATCGTCGAAGACGGACATGTGGTCGCATCGGGTGCGTGGACTGAGCTCGCCAACTGTGTCGAAGATGACGCGAGCGTCCATGACCTGCGCGACAAGCTGATCGTGCCGGGCTTCATCGACACGCACATCCACTACCCGCAGACCGACATCATCGCGTCGCCGGCGGCCGGCCTGCTGCCGTGGCTCGAAACATGGACGTACCCGACCGAACGCGGTTTCGAGGACCAGGCGCTGGCCGAAGACACGGCGCGCTTTTTCGTCGATGAACTGCTCGCGAACGGGACGACCACGGCGCTCGTCTACTGCACGGTGCACAAACAGTCCGCCGATGCGCTCTTCAGCGCGAGCGAAGCGAAGAACCTGCGGATGATCGCGGGCAAAGTGTTGATGGACCGCCACTGCCCCGAGTTCCTTCGCGACACACCGCAGACGGGCTACGACGACAGCGCCGCGTTGATCGGCCGCTGGCACAATCGCGGCCGCCTGATGTACGCGCTGACGCCGCGCTTCGCGCCCACGTCGACCGAGGCGCAGTTGGAGGCCTGCCAGGCGCTGGCGAAAGCGCATCCGGACATCTTCATCCAGAGCCACGTCGCCGAGAATCGCGACGAGGTGAAGTGGGTGCGCAAACTCTTCCCGCGACAGCGCAGCTACGTCGACGTCTACGATCACTACGGACTCCTGCGGCGCCGCGCCGTGTATGGCCACTGTATCTGGCTCGACGACGAAGACCGCCGCCGCATGGCGCAGACGGGCGCAGTAGCCGCACACTGCCCGACGTCGAACCTGTTCCTCGGGAGCGGCCTGTTCGACTTCGAAAAGGCCAGCGAGGCAGCGATGCGAGTCACGCTCGCGACCGATGTCGGCGGCGGCACGTCGTTCTCGATGCTGCAAACGATGAACGAAGCGCACAAGGTCGCACGCATGGGCGGCCATCACCTCACCGCGACCCGCATGTTCTGGCTCGCGACGGCTGGCGCAGCCGAGGCGCTCGACCTGGGCGAGACAATCGGCACGCTCGCGCCGAAGAGCGAAGCCGACTTCGTCGTGCTCGATCTACAGGCGACGCCGTTGCTCGCGCGGCGCACGGCGCGCGCACGATCGCTCGAAGAACTGCTGTTCGCGCTTGCGGTGCTCGGCGACGACCGCACCGTGTACGAGACCTACGCGGCCGGCGAGTGCGTGCATCGCCGCGGTGAGCGCGCAGCGCTACCCGCGGTGCTATAATCCGCCGCTCATTGGGGAGTAGCCGCCCCGCATCGTGCCGCGCTTCTGGACTTTCATCACACCAGACGCCATTCGCGCAAAAGCCGCGCAAGCGCCGCGCACGATTCGCGGGGGCACCTGTCAACAGACTTGGCCGTTGCGGCCATGGCAGGTGCAGCCTCTGGCCTGGCGAGACCGATGACCCATGACCGCCGCTACAGGGCCCGGCGCGTCGCGGGTCGTCGCTCGCACACCTTCCGGCCCGAGGATCCATCTAAACGTGAACCAGGCATTTCTAGTCTCTACTGGCGCCGTCGCGCTCGCTGAAATCGGCGACAAGACCCAGTTGCTTTCGCTCGTCCTCGCCGCCCGCTATCGCAAGCCGGTGCCGATCATTCTCGGCGTGCTCGTCGCGACGCTCGTGAACCACGCCGGCGCAGGGGCGCTCGGCACGTGGCTCGGCTCGCTCGTTACGCCTTCGGTGATGCGCTGGACGCTCGCCGCTTCGTTCGTCGCCATGGGCCTGTGGATACTCGTGCCCGACAAGCTCGACGATGGCGAAAGCAACATCAACCGCTCGCATCTTGGCGTGTTCGGCACGACCGTCGTGACCTTCTTCCTCGCCGAAATGGGCGACAAGACGCAGATCGCCACCGTCGCGCTCGCGGCGCGTTTTCACGACTTTATCGGCGTGGTGGCCGGCACGACGCTCGGAATGATGATCGCCAATGTACCGGCGATCCTGCTCGGTGACCGCTTCGCCCACAAGCTGCCGACGAAACTCGTGCACGGCATCGCCGCCGTCCTGTTCGTCGTGCTCGGCGTGCTTGCGGTGATGGGCGTGGGCGTCTGAAGCGCCTGAAGCATTGCTTGAAGGATTGAGAGCACGCGAAAAACGGCCGGCTAGCAAAGCAGTCCGGGCGCACTGCCCTGCGCGTTCGGAGCCAGGTCGCACGCTGCACAACGGCCGTCGTGCGAGCGGCCCCCGGACAAGCCGCCCGCGCCTTTGTACAATGAAACGCGATACACCTCGCGTCGCGGCCCGAACCCGCCGCCCGAGCCCGCGTGCCACCTATTCGACGAAACGCCAGCCCCGACCATGACCGATACCGCCGCCACGCCCAACGTGATCCGCCGCGCCGACTATGCGCCGCCCGCCTTTCTGATCGACACGGTCGATCTCGAGTTCGACCTCGTCCCCGAACGTACGATCGTCAAGAACACGATGCGGGTGCGCCGCAACCCCGCCGCGGCTCACACCCGCGACCTCGAACTGATGGGCGAGCAACTGGAATTCGTCAGCGCGGCGATCGACGCGAAGCCGTACGCGAATGTGCGCGTCCACGACCACGGCATCACGATCGAGGACGTGCCCGATTCGTTCGAACTCACGCTCACCGGCGCGTGCGACCCCGCGGCCAACACGACGCTCTCGGGCCTCTACGTGTCGAGCGGCAACTTCTTCACGCAGTGTGAAGCCGAAGGATTTCGCCGCATCACCTGGTTTCTCGACCGCCCCGACGTGATGGCCACCTACACGGTCACGCTGCGCGCCGACAAGGCGGCGTATCCCGTGCTGCTGTCGAACGGCAACCTGATCGCCGAAGGCGACCTGCCCGACGGCCGTCACTACGCAAAGTGGGAAGACCCGTTTCGCAAGCCGAGCTACCTGTTCGCGCTGGTCGCGGGCAAGCTCGTCGCGCTCGAAGAGCGCATCAAGACGGGCTCGGGCAAGGACAAGCTGCTGCAGGTCTGGGTGGAGCCGCACGACCTCGACAAGACGCGCCACGCGATGGACTCGCTCATCCACTCGATCCGCTGGGATGAGGCGCGCTTCGGCCTCGAACTCGATCTGGACCGTTTCATGATCGTCGCGGTGAGCGACTTCAACATGGGCGCGATGGAGAACAAAGGGCTCAACATCTTCAACACGAAGTACGTGCTGGCGAATCCCGAAACGGCCACCGACACCGACTTCGCCAACATCGAAGCCGTGGTCGGCCACGAGTACTTCCATAACTGGACTGGCAACCGCGTCACGTGCCGCGACTGGTTCCAGCTGAGCCTGAAGGAAGGCCTCACGGTGTTCCGCGACCAGGAGTTCTCGGCGGCGATGTCCGGCGGCGACGAAAATGCCGCCGCGCGCGCGACGAAGCGCATCGAAGACGTGCGCGTGCTGCGCCAGATGCAGTTCGCGGAGGACGCGGGTCCGATGGCGCATCCGGTGCGCCCTGAGAGCTACGTCGAGATCAACAACTTCTACACGATGACCGTCTACGAAAAAGGCGCGGAAGTCGTGCGGATGTATCAGACGCTGTTCGGCCGCGACGGCTTCCGCAAGGGCATGGATCTGTACTTCCAGCGCTACGACGGCCAGGCCGTGACCTGCGACGACTTCCGCGCCGCGATGGCCGATGCCAACGGCTGCGACCTCGCACAGTACGAGCGCTGGTACAGCCAGGCCGGCACGCCGCGCGTGCGCGTGACGACGCGCTACGACGAAGCGCAAAAGCGGTACAGCGTGACGCTCGCGCAGGATTACGGCAACGCTTCGCCCGCCGCACGCGAAACGCAGATGGGCCCCCTGTTGATCCCGTTCGCGATCGGCCTGATTGGCCCGGACGGGGCAGACCTGCCGCTGCGCCTCGAAGGCGAATCGGCGGCGAACGGCACGACGCGCGTACTCGAATTCACCGAGGCCCAGCAGACTTTCACGTTCGTCGACGTCCCCGCGAAGCCGCTGCCCTCCTTGCTGCGCGACTTCTCGGCACCCGTGATCGTCGAGTACGACTACGGTGACGACGAACTCGCGTTCCTGCTTGCAAACGACAGCGACGCCTTCAACCGCTGGGAAGCCGGTCAGCGGTTCGCGACGCGCGAACTGCTGGCACTTGCCGCGCGCGCGGCGGCTGGCGAGCCGCTCGAAGTCGACGGCGGGCTCGTCGATGCATTTGGGCGAGTGCTCAACGACGAAACGCTTTCGCCTTCGTTCCGCGAACTGGCGCTGATGCTGCCATCGGAAACGTATCTCGCCGAACAGATGGCCCTGTCCGACCCCGCCGCCGTGCACACCGCGCGCCAGTTCGTGCGCAAGCGCCTCGGCACCGCGCTCAAGGCCGACTGGCTCGCCACGTTCGACAAGCACCGCACGCCGGGCGCCTACGAACCGACGCCCGAGGCGGCGGGCCACCGCGCGCTCAAGAACCTCGCGTTGTCGTATCTGTCCGAACTCGACGATCCCGCCGACGCCGTGCGCCTCGCCACCGCGCAATACGACGCGGCGAACAACATGACCGACCGCGCGGCAGCGCTGTCGGCCTTGCTGAACACCTCGGCCGCTACAGGCGGCGACGTCGCGAGCCGCGCGCTGGCCGACTTCTACACGCGATTCGAGCGCGAGCCGCTCGTCATCGACAAGTGGTTCGCCCTGCAAGCCACGCAACGCGGAAGCGCACAGCGCCCTGTGATCGAGACCGTGCGCGCGCTGATGCAACATCCGGCGTTCAATCTGAAGAATCCGAATCGCGCGCGCTCGCTGATCTTCAGCTTCTGCGCCGCGAACCCGGCGCAGTTCCACGCCGCCGACGGCTCGGGCTACGCGTTCTGGGCCGAACAGGTACTGGAACTCGACGCCATCAATCCGCAGGTCGCCGCTCGCCTCGCGCGCAATCTCGAACTATGGCGCCGTTTCACGCCGCAACTGCGCGAACGGATGCGCGCGGCGCTGGAGAAGGTCGCCGCGGGCGTGAAGTCGCGCGACGTGCGGGAGATCGTCGAGAAGGCGCTGGCCTGACGCGGCAGCGCGACAGTGACCGCTCCCTCAAAACCGGCCCGCGTGGCCGGTTTTTTTTCGCCTGCTTTTCCACATTTTGTCGCGTGACTGCGCGCCGGTTGCACCCTGACGCACGACCGGATCGCCGCGCTGCAATATTTTTTACCCCGTCCCGCCCGGGTCGGGCGAGACCGAGCAGGTAGAATTGCGCTATTCCCTGTGTTTCCGGAGTGACCGCAATGGCCTTGCACCGTCGTACCACCCTCACGAAGTACCTGATCGAGCAGCAACGCGAAAACCACAATCTTCCCGCCGATCTGCGCCTGTTGATCGAAGTCGTCGCGCGTGCGTGCAAGGCGATCAGCTACAACGTCAGCAAGGGCGCGCTCGGCGATGCGCTCGGCACCGCCGGCAGCGAGAACGTCCAGGGCGAAGTCCAGAAGAACCTCGACATTCTGTCGAACGAAATCCTGCTCGACGCCAATGAATGGGGCGGCAACCTGGCCGCGATGGCGTCGGAGGAAATGGAAACCTTCTTCCCGATTCCCGCCAACTACCCGAAAGGCGAATACCTGCTCGTGTTCGACCCGCTCGACGGCTCGTCGAACATCGACGTGAACGTCTCGATCGGCACGATCTTCTCGGTGCTGCGCTGCCCGGACGGCAAGCAGCCCACGGAAGCGTCGTTCCTGCAGCCGGGCACGCAGCAGGTCGCGGCCGGCTACGCCGTGTACGGCCCGCAGACCGTCTTCGTGCTCACGACCGGCCACGGCGTGAACTGCTTCACGCTCGACCGCGAACTGGGCTCGTGGGTGCTCACGCAGAGCAACATGCGCATCCCCGAAGACACGCGTGAGTACGCGATCAACGCCTCGAATGCGCGTCACTGGTACGAGCCGGTGCAGAAGTACGTCAGCGAGCTGAACGCCGGCAAGGAAGGTCCGCGCGGCGATAACTTCAACATGCGCTGGATCGCGTCGATGGTCGCCGACGTGCACCGCATCCTGAGCCGCGGCGGCATCTTCATGTACCCGGCGGACCGCCGCGATCCGTCGAAGCCGGGCAAGCTGCGACTCATGTATGAAGCGAATCCGATGGCGTTCATCGTCGAGCAGGCAGGCGGCGCGGCGACCAACGGCAACCAGCGCATCCTCGACGTCCAGCCGAAGAGCCTGCACGAGCGCGTCGCGGTGTTCCTCGGCTCGAAAAATGAGGTCGAGCGTGTGACCCGCTACCACCACGAAGTAAACAAATAAAAAAATGCAGGAGGGGCTTGCGAGACAGCGAAATCCTTCCTATAATCTTCCTTCTCTGATGCCGGAATAGCTCAGACGGTAGAGCAGCGCATTCGTAATGCGAAGGTCGGGGGTTCGATTCCTCTTTCCGGCACCAAAAGAATCAAGCAAAAAGCCCAGTCCTCGCGACTGGGCTTTTTGCTTTGCAGCGGCTTCGTGCTGCCACGTCGTTACAGCCCTTCTCTTTTCTCCCTCAAGAAGTCGATCAACGCCCGCAGCTTCGCGGGCATCTGTGCGCGACCCGCCGTGTACAAGTGGAAGCCGGGGAACGTTGGACACCACGTCTGCAGCACGGGCACGAGCCGCCCGTCGTCGAGCTGCGCACGCACGTAGTCGTCGATCACATGCAACAAGCCGACGCCCCGCTCTGCAGCCTGCACCATCGTCCGCAGATCGTTGGTGACGAAGCGCCCTTGCGTGATGACGTCGAACACACGCCGCGGCTCTTCGGACCGCGCAAACTCCCACCGATACACCCCACCCGACGCGAACCGGTAATGCAGGCAGTCATGCGCGCCGAGTTCGTCGGGCGTCGCAGGCGGTGGACGGTGCATGAAGTAGTCCGGCGAGCCGACGACCGCGATCCGTATCGGCCCGCCCAGCGCGACCGCGACCATCCCAGGCGCAACACTTTCGCCGAGGCGGATGGCGGCATCGAAGCCTTCACCCACGAGGTCGGCGAAGCCGTCGTCGAGTGCGAGTTCCAGCCGGATCTGCGGATACCGCTGCAAAAACTCGCTGAGGTGCGGCATCACCAGCAACTCGCTCGCGATACGCGAAAGGTTGATGCGTAACGTACCCGCCGGGCGGCCGCGTGCTTCGTCCAGCGCCTCGAAGGCGGCGTCGATTTCAGCAAGTGCCGGCTGCACGCGAGCGAGGAACTGCGCACCGGCCTCGGTCAGCACGACGCGGCGCGTCGTCCGATTGAAGAGGCGCACACCCAGTTGCGCCTCGAGCGCGCGCACATTCTGCGAAAGCGCAGACGTCGACATGCTCATTGCCTGCGCGGCGCGCGTAAAGCTGCCAAGCCGCGCGACGGCAGCGACGCCCGACAGCGCGGACAGGCGGGACGCATCCATGACGCCTCCATTGTGAAGCGGCGCTTCACAGTCCTTTCAGGTGAAGCCGATTTTTTCACAAAAAGAACGGGCGCACGATAGGGCCATCGCTGACCCACCACCCAAGGAGACAGCCATGACGCTCGACCACTACACCCTGCTCGGCCATTCAGGCCTGCGCGTGAGCCCGATATCGCTCGGCACGATGACATTCGGCACCGAATGGGGCTGGGGCGTTGACGAAACCACCGCACGGCAGCTTTTCGATCTCTACGTCGACGCGGGCGGCAACTTCATCGACACGGCCGATCTCTACACGGAAGGCACGAGTGAGCAATGGATCGGCCGGTTCACGGCGGCGCGCGGGCTGCGCGAGAGGCTGGTGATTGCGACGAAGTACTCTTACAACGCGCAGCCGGGCAACCCCAATGCGGGCGGCAATCACCGCAAAAACCTGCTACGCGCGCTCGAAGGCTCGCTCAAGCGACTCGGCACCGACTACATCGACCTCTATTACCTGCACACCTGGGACCGCATGACACCCGTCGACGAAGTGATGCGCGCAATGGACGACGCCGTGCGCGCGGGCAAGATCCGCTACGTCGGGCTCTCCGACGTACCCGCATGGTACGCGGGCCGCGCGCAGACGCTGGCCGACTGGCGCGGCTTCGAACCTGTCGCAGCAATGCAGGTGGAGTATTCGATGATTGAACGCAACGCGGAACACGAGTTCGCCGACCTCGCGACGAACCTTGGGATGGGGCTCGTACCGTGGAGCCCGCTCGGCATGGGCGTACTGTCGGGCAAGTACCGTCCGTCACAGGGCGCCCAACGTCCGACCGACGTCACGGGCAGCGGCCGCCTGCAGACCATCGGCGCCAATCCGCCACCCGGATTCGACAAGCTTTCGGCGCGCAACTTCGCGATCGTCGCGGAACTGGAGACGGTCGCGAACATCGCGAACCGGCCGATGGCTCAAGTGGCGCTGAACTGGCTTCATCAGAAACGGGGCGTCGCGAGCATAATCGTCGGCGCGACGAAGGCTGCGCAACTCGAGGAATCGCTTTGCGCTCTGGATTTCGTTCTGGCGTCCGAACTGGTCGACCGGCTAGACGCGGCCTCTGAGCCATCCCACCCGTTCCCGTACTACATGTTCGCGGACGGTCATCAAGCGCGCATCCACGGACAGGTCAACGTGGCCGCGCAACCGCCAGACTATAGTCGCTCGCAACGCGTGCCTGCGCCGCAACCGACGTCGACTTAAGCGACACGGAGCGCAACAGCGCGAACCGGTAAATCAATGGCGGCGGAGCGATTCGCACTACCTGGCACCCTCATTTATGTGAGCAACACGATAAATCATATAGACTGACTTTCTCGCGGCTAATTAAATCGAATGAACGAACTGCTACAACATCACGGCGAGTTTTAAAGAAGAATTAACAGTTTTGGCGTCAACCTCCGCCAATAACTATCCGTTGAGTTAACACGGCGGAAATGAACTGGGCAATGCGAAGCGCGCAGCGGCGCGCTCGCATGAAGAAGTGGCAACGCGTCACTTGTGACGGCCAGCGCGCGGATGCTAGCGTGTTTAGTTTCGGCGCGGGGCCTGGAAAGATCCAGCGCGCATGCGAGGGAAAGAGAGGGAACCGCTCGATTATATTCCCCGGCGATTAATACGATGTGACGTTGTGCGGTTAAAGCAACACGCGCGCCGGAAAAGCACTGTTTCCGTGATCGGCACTAGCGCAGTTGAAGGGCCGAGTCAGATAATCGACTCATATAGGAGAAAGATCATGGACGCCAAAGCGCCAAACATTCCGACCCCGGACCAAGTTTTCAGCCCGGATCCGGAACCGGTGGCCGTCGAGTTCCTCGGCGATGAATTGCCCGCACACGTGCGGGCGTTTCTTGACGAGCAACGCAAGGCCCACGAACAGAAATAACGGGGAACGCGCGCACGCGGGGGAGAGGCGAGACGACCGGACTGCCGATCGAGTGTGCGCCTGACTTCATCCGCCGCATCAGGTAGCCACACTCCTTTGTGCGCGTTCGCGCATGCTATCGTCGCGTTGCCGTCGTGACTCGCCGCGCGGATCCGTTATTCGATTTGCCGCATTGGCAATGATTCCGGCTATTCTTCGCTCTTTGCATTCCGGGCCTGCCGGCTTCCCTCCCGACATGAAAGCCTTCGTTCGTGCGAGCGCATGCTGCGCCGCCGCATTGCTACTCGCCCTGCCCGTCGCCCCTGTTCGCGCAGATGGCGACGACACGGCACTGACCAGTCTCATTGCGCTCGTCGCGCAGCGCCTCTCGCTCGCCGAGCCGGTCGCCCTCTGGAAGTGGGCAAATCACAAACCGATCACCGATGCACCCCGCGAAGCGGCACTGC
This sequence comes from Paraburkholderia dinghuensis, assembly GCF_003837865.1. Taxonomy (GTDB): domain Bacteria; phylum Pseudomonadota; class Gammaproteobacteria; order Burkholderiales; family Burkholderiaceae; genus Paraburkholderia; species Paraburkholderia dinghuensis. The sequence continues at coordinate 215,940 of NZ_RQIS01000001.1, forward strand.
TCGACGATGTGCAGAAGCGCGCGTCCGCAGCAGGTATCGACCCCGCATTCGCGCGCACGTTTTTCCGCGATCAAATCGATGCAAGCACGCAGGTGCAGAACGCCTTGTTCGAAACCTGGCGTGAGTCACAAGCCCCGGCGGGTCCGGCCCCCGATCTGGCTACCGTGACGCGTCCGCAACTCGACCGTCTCACGGGGCAACTGGTCAGCGCGCTCGCTCGAGTTGAGCCGCTGCGCGCGTCCGCCGACTGCCCCGTGCGCGTGGCTCGATCGATTGCAACCTGGAAACAGTTGACTCGCTACGACGCCGTGAGCGCCGATGCAATGAATCGCGCGCTCGGACACGTCTGCGAAGCGGGCGGCGTGGGCGGAACGGCTTAAGCGTCAGGCACCGGAGTCGCTGCGCTTATCGTGAAGTGCTCAGGCAACGTTCGCAATTCCAGTCGCTCCGAACGCGTCCAGCGGTTGCACGCGCAAACCGCGTTCGAGACGGCTCTGCAGGATACGCCACGTCGAAAGTTCGAATGGAGGCTCACTTGCCTCGCGCGCGAGCGCCGTCGCCTCGGCAAGACTTGCCGCCGCGCCCAGGTAGCACCACCGGTCGACCAGATGCAAGACGCTGGGGCCGCCCGACACATCGCACTCTTCGACCAGCACGACGCCCTCGAACGGCCAGGGCGCCGATTGCGGATCGTGCCTCGTCACGCGCGGCACGCGGTTGAAGGCGGGCCGAAGTGCGGCGATCCATTGCGCTTCGACCAGCAGCGCGCCGAGTTCACCGCCCGTCGCGCGCCACTCCACTCGCCGAATCTGCTGCGCCATACGCTGCTCGCGCGCCGAGCGTCGCTCGCCCGATAGATGCGCACGAACACGCTGACGCACCCGCACGCTGCGCCCTACGTAGATCGGCACACCGTTTTCACCATAAAAAGCGTAGACGCCGTGGCCGGCCGGCGCCGTGTCGATCAGCTCGTCGGTGATCTCGCCGGCCAGGCGATGACGACGCGTCAGTCGGTCGATCTGCGCGTCGAGCACTTCTTGCGGCACGAGAGCTGGAAGTTGCTGCCAGAATTGCCAGATCAGATCGGCATCGGCGAGCGCCCGGTGGCGATCGGATGGCACAAGCGCGTGTCGCTCGACGAGCGCGTCGAGACCATGACGCTTCTCGGCCGGAAAAAGCGCCCGCGACAAACGCACCGTGCACAGCACGTCGGGGTTGAAAGAGAAGCCAGCACGCTCGAATTCCGCACGCAGGAAACCACGATCGAAGGCAGCGTTGTGGGCGACGAACAACTTGCCTTCCAGCCGCTTGAGCAGCGCGGGCGCGATTTCATCGAACGTTGGTGCGCCCTGCACCATCTGATTGGTGATGCCGGTGAGCTGCTGAATAAAGGGCGGAATTGTCTGCTGCGGATCGACCAGCGTGCACCACCGGGTAACCTGACCCGCCACCACTTCGACAACGCCCACTTCGGTAATCCGGTGTTCGCCCACCGAACCGCCCGTCGTTTCCAGGTCCACAAAAACAATGGGGATATCGACCGGCGACACGCCGGGACTCAGATGACTGTCGGACATGGTGAAGCGGCAAACCTAGATTGAGAGGAAACAGGCGAAGTATGCCCTGTTCGCGCTCGGCTTGCCTGGGTTGCCCGCGCGGAGATGATTTTCTTTCTATTACGACCCCGTGGTTTAGCATCCGGTTATTTCCCGATTGCGAAAAAATAAATTGCAGGGCCGATTATTGATTCTGGATTTGATACATCGAAATACAAAGAGCCCTGGCGTAGCCAGGGCTCTTGTCGCATCGCAACGTGTCGCAACTGCGAGGCGCAGCCACTTACAGCGGCTGAATGTTCGCAGCCTGCTTGCCCTTCGGCCCAACCTTCACCTCGAACGACACTCGCTGGTTCTCCTTGAGCGACTTGAAGCCGTCGGAGCGGATTTCAGAAAAGTGCGCGAACAGATCGTCGCCGCCGGCGTCAGACGTGATAAAGCCAAAGCCCTTCGCATCGTTGAACCATTTGACAAAACCGGTTTCCATGTTTCAGTTTTCCTCGAAATTTGGGTGACGCGGGCATGACCCCTTACGCCAAAAGCAACTGATACCCGCTTCATCGCAATCTCGGCAAAGCGCTTCGATATTGAGCACAGCGGGAAAATCAGTTTTGCCGTTATAAAGGGAACGTCAATCGCCAGTCAAGCGAATTTTTTATAACAGCTTTCCCACACTCACGATAAACGAGCGTGTATCAAGTTAATGAAAAAACGCGTCGTTGAGGAATGCGGTTGTACTGCGTCATTTTTACCCGATTTCTCTTTAAATAGTTAAAACCGGAAAAAATTCCCGAGGCGTAACAATTAGTGTCAAACGTAAGTGTTTTTCCCGGTTGTTAAAGTAAAACATTCAATCCAGGATAAATATAGTTTGCGCGTATCGGGAGGTTGCCATGCTGACGAGTCTGCGGCGCTGGTTGAAGTGGCTTGTGCAAATGGAAGACATCACGCCCGAGGCACCTGGCGAATTTGACACCTACGGTTCGTGGCACGGCGATCACTGGCACAACCTGCTGTGTTCCCCCATGGACGCGCGACACTACGTAATGGAAGACTGGAGCCTGCAACCCGAGCCGCCGCACGGCACGCAAGCCAGATAACGATCTGGTGAATCGACGACAAGCGGCAGTGCCAGGCAAAGGCAAGGCAAACGGCGGGCAAAAAAAAGCGCAGCTTGCGGCCGCGCTAACAAAGGTTTGGAGATCTTTTTCGTCAACGAAAAAGGCTGCTTCGGAAAGCAGTGAGTGCAGTATAGCTGCGTCAGGCATGGCGAATTAACCATACGAAAGACAATCATCTCTTTCCTGAAGCGCAATAATCGCGTCAGAACCGATTTATCTTGTTCGATTTGCAGTCATTTGGGGTGTGGCGATTGCACAACGTCAGTCGGTTGACACCCCCTCCCCGCTCCCGGCAAATACCGCTCAAAGCCTTTACGAGTAAGGCTTAACACGATCTGAAAAACAATTTCAGATACCGCAATACTTTATTGCGGCAATTGGAACGCCTCCTTTCCAAAGGCCATCTCTACACTCTGCCTGTCCGGAAACCGACTTCGTCCGAATAATCCGTACCACGCGATTTCGCCTCTCGCTGCCTTTCGCGTGAGCGGTTTCCACAAGCCTGGGTTTTCCAAAACCCATACTGTTCTCGGAGTTTACAAAGATGAAAAAGACTCTCTTGGTCGCTGCCCTGTCGGGCGTTTTTGCAACGGCCGCGCACGCCCAAAGCAGCGTTACGCTGTACGGTCTGATCGACGCAGGCTTTACGTACACGAATAACCAGGGTGGCCACAGCGCAGAGCAACTGCGCAGCGGCGTGGTCAACGGTAGCCGTTGGGGTCTGCGCGGCGCTGAAGATCTCGGCGGCGGTCTGAAGGCAATCTTCACGTTGGAAAACGGCTTCAACATCGCTAACGGTACGCTCGGCCAGTCGAGCCGCATGTTCGGCCGTCAAGCTTTCGTGGGCCTCGCGAGCGACCAGTACGGCGCCGTGACCCTCGGCCGTCAGTACGACAGCGTCGTCGACTACCTGGCACCGCTCTCGAACACCGGCACGCAATACGGCGGCACGATCGCTGCACACCCGTTCGACAACGACAACCTGAACAACTCGATCCGCTTCAACAACGCGGTCAAGTATTCGAGCGTCAACTATGCGGGCTTCAAGTTCGGCGCAATGTACGCGTTCTCGAACAGCACCGAGTTTGCAAACAACCGCGCGTATAGCTTCGGTGCGTCGTATGACTACGGTCCCCTGAAGTTCGCGGCCGGCTACCTGCAACTGAACAACGACACGGGCGCAGCCTTCCAGGGCGCCTCGGCGTCGAACCCGGGTACTCAAACTGGCGAATACACCTTCAACGCAGGCCGTCAGCGCACGTTCGGCGGCGGCGTGAACTATACGTTCGGCCCGGCAACCGCTGGCCTCCTGTACACGCAGACCAACCTCAGCGGCACAAACGGTGGCAACATCTCGCCTGTCCAGTCGGGCACCACGGCTGGCATCGGCTTCGGCGCAAACAGCGCACGCTTCCAGAACGTCGAAGGCAACATCCGTTACGCTCTGACCCCGGCACTGACCCTGGCTGGCGCGTACACGTACACCCGTGCAAACCTCGGCAGCGGCGTGAACCCGAACTTCAATACGGTTTCGCTGCAGTCGGACTACCTGCTCTCGAAGCGCACCGACGTCTACCTGCAAGGCAACTGGCAGCACGTGTCGTCGAACAAGAACGCGTCTGGCGAAAGCATCGGCCCGATGCTGAACGGTCTGGGTGCGGGCGCAGCTTCGCATACGCAAGATCAGGTCGCTGTGACGGTCGGCATGCGTCACCGCTTCTAAGAAGTACCCTGCTGGCAGTACTGCAGCTAAAAAAGGCGCCGCTTGCGGCGCCTTTTTTTATTTGAGTGCGGGAAATCCTGGCTCGCCTGCAGCAGCTCAACCGCCGGGCGCCGGATACTGAACGTCGAGCACATCGATGGGCGCCGGACCCGCAGGCGTGTGCAGCGTCACCTGATCCCCGACTTTCGCCTTGAGCAGCGCCCGCGCAATGGGCGAGATCCAGCTCACGTGTCCGTGATCGAGATCGATCTCGTCGATTCCGACGATCGTTACCGTATGCGACTCGCCATCCCCGGTGCCATATTCGACAGTCGCACCGAAGAACACCTGATCGGTGTGCTCCTGACGACTGCTGTCCACCACCTCGGCCAGATCGAGCCGCCTGGTCAGAAAACGGATACGCCGGTCGATCTCACGCAGGCGCCGCTTGCCGTAGATGTAATCGCCGTTCTCGGAGCGGTCACCGTTCGAGGCGGCCCACGATACGAGTTTGACCACCTCCGGGCGATCCTCGTCGATCAGATGCAGCAATTCGCTGCGCATGCGGTGGTAGCCCGCAGGCGTGATGTAATTCTTCGCGCCCGGTGGAATCTCGGGCAGACCACCTTCGAGATCGTCATCGTCGTCGCCGGTCGACTCTTTAACAAATGCCTTGTTCATGATGGATCACTGCTATGCGTACAACATGCGCTCGGGTTACACACTCAGGTTACACGAAGCGGACAGCAAGACAAATCGCGATAGAAGCCTTTTCTTTTCTTGAAGCTCTGCTATAATCTCACTTCTGCGTGCGGCTGTAGCTCAGTTGGATAGAGTACTTGGCTACGAACCAAGGGGTCGTGGGTTCGAATCCTGCCAGCCGCGCCACTTATTCCGAGGGCCTTCCTCAGTCAAACGATGGAAGGTCCTTTTGTTTTACAGCATTCGGTAGTACCGTTTTAGCGTGCGGCTGTAGCTCAGTTGGATAGAGTACTTGGCTACGAACCAAGGGGTCGTGGGTTCGAATCCTGCCAGCCGCGCCATCTTTCGAAGGGCCTTCCTGATGATTCAGGAAGGCCCTTTGTCTTTTGTGGCCAGTTTGTGGCCCATTTGAGCCCCTTCCGCGTCCCAATTGCCGCGCGGCGTCTCGCCAGCCATCTAGCGCGGCGCCGTCCCGATATCGCCGATCTGCGCATCCGGGTGCGGCGGGTCCTCCACGTCATCGACAGCACTCGGCTCCCCCACTCGCTGCGCGTGCGGGCCGGTGAGCGCCTGCGGCTGGCGCAGCATCTCAGTCACCGTATCGCCGAAGCGGCTCGTCACGAACGCGCGCAGCAGCGCGATGCGCACCGTATCGCCGTGCGCCTGTACCAATTGATGGCCGCCCTGAAACTCGGCGACGCAGAACGCCTCCTCCCCGTCGCGGCGCTCGCGCAACTCGAAACGCTGCGCTCGCTCGAGCACGACGCCGGCCGCCTCCCACGATGTCGACGGCGTAAAGCGACCGTCCCACGGCCGTCCGCGGTCGTTGCCGCGCACCGCGACCGTCGTACCGCTATCGGTGAAATAAATCTCGCGGACAAAATCATGGAGGCTGCGCGCGACCCAGTAATCGAGCATGACGCCGGTCAGATCAGCTACGTTCATCGCCACTCCCTCGCCTTGAATCGGGAATCGAACGACTGACGGCAATAGGACAGACAAGCAAGCCGATCCTGCCGCGCGGCGAGTCCACTGGAACTGTGTCCCGGGAGCCGGTAGTGAGCGAGCGGTTGAGGCGCGAAGGCCGTGACACGTCCGCCGCCCTGCCTCGGCAGACCGCGTGGGCACGTTTAGTAGTCGGCGCGCTCGCGTTCGATCCGCATGCCGCCGTCGTGACGATGGTGCCCTTCGTCGCTCGAACGTTCACGGGCAATACGCATCACGTCCGGATTCGTGCGCACGCGCCTCATCACGTTCGCAAGGTGCACGCGGTCGCTCACCTGGATCACGAAGCGCAAGAGGTTCGATTCCTGCGCCAGGTCGTCGTCCATGGCGATGTGCACGATGTTCGCATCCGCGGAGGTGATATCGGCGGCCACGCGGGCGAACACGCCCTTCGTGTTCTTCACGAGCACCTTCACCGCGACGTCGAAAAGTCGCCCTGGTTGCGGCGCCCAGGCCACGTCGATCCAGCGACCCGGATCGCGGCGGTGAATGCGCTGTGCGACGCGACAGTCGGTCGTATGGATCGCCATACCGAGCCCGATACCGATGTAACCCATGATGCTGTCACCCGGAATCGGCCGGCAGCACGCCGACAACTGCACCGACATGCCCTCGGTGCCCGTGATGACGACGGGTGGGGCGTGCGGCGCGTTCGGGTCGCGCGACGGATGGTGGTGGTGCTCGTCGTCGTCGGCATCCTGGCCGCTGATCAGCACCTCGATGCGCTTGGCCATGACCGCCGCGACGCGCCGGCCAAGGCCGATATCCGCGAAGATTTCCTGGCGGTCCTTGTTGCCCGTCCACTGGACGAGCTTGTCCCACACTTCCGGCGTGACTTCCGAAAGCTGGTAGCCGTAGCTCTTGAGCGCCTGATCGACGAGCCGCTCGCCGAGCTGCACCGATTCCGTGAGGCGCATCGTCTTGAGGTAGTGACGGATGGCCGAGCGCGCCTTGCCGGTGCGCACGAAGCCGAGCCACGCCGGATTCGGCTTCGAATACGGCGCCGTAATCACCTCGACGATATCGCCGCTCTTCAGCTCGGTACGCAGCGGCAGCAGTTCGTTGTTGATCTTCACGGCGACGCACTGGTTGCCGAGGTCGCTGTGGATCGAATACGCGAAGTCGAGCGCCGTGGCGCCGCGCGGCAGCGCCATGATCTTCGACTTCGGCGTGAAGACGTAGACCGCATCCGGGAACAGGTCGATCTTGACGTGTTCGAGGAACTCGCTCGAATCGCCCGCCTCGCTCTGGATGTCGAGCAGCGACTTGAGCCACTGGTGCGCGCGCTTCTGGACATCGTTCAGATCGGCGCCGCCATTCTTGTAGAGCCAGTGCGCGGCCACACCCGCTTCGGCGATCTCATGCATCTTGCGCGTGCGCACCTGGAACTCGATCGGCGCGCCGAACGGGCCGACCAGCGTGGTGTGCAGGGACTGGTAGCCGTTCACCTTCGGAATGGCGATATAGTCCTTGAACTTGCCCGGCACCGGTTTGTAGAGCGCGTGTAGCGCACCGATGCAGGTGTAGCACTCAAGCGCCGACTCGACCACGACGCGAAAACCATAGACGTCGAGCACCTGCGAAAACGACAACTGCTTGTCGCGCATCTTCTTGTAGATGCTGAAGATGGTCTTCTCGCGACCGGTGACTTCGGCGTCGATCTTCGCGTCAGCAATGGCGCGCTGCACGGCTTCCAGGATCTTCCCAACGACCTCGCGGCGATTGCCGCGCGCTGCCTTCACCGCTTTCTCAAGCGTGGCGTAGCGTTTCGGGTTGAAGTTCGCGAAGCTCAGGTCCTGCAGCTCGCGATAGGTATTGTTCAGGCCGAGCCGGTGCGCGATCGGCGCGTAGATATCGAGCGTTTCGCGCGCGACGCGACGGCGCTTCTCCGGCGGCACTGCGCCCAGTGTGCGCATGTTGTGCAGCCGGTCCGCGAGCTTCACGAGGATGACGCGCACGTCGCGCGCCATCGCGAGCAGCATCTTGCGAAAGTTCTCCGCCTGCGCCTCTTCGCGGTTGCGGAACTCCATCTTGTCGAGTTTCGACAACCCGTCGACCAGTTCCGCGACCTTCGCACCGAAGCGCTCGGCGATCTCGGCCTTGGTCACGCCCTGATCCTCGATCACGTCGTGCAGCAGCGCGGCCATGATCGACTGGGCGTCGAGCTTCCAGCCGGCGCAGATTTCCGCGACGGCGACCGGATGGGTGATGTATGGTTCGCCGCTCTGACGATACTGCCCGAGGTGGGCCTCATCGCTGAAGTGGAACGCGGACTTGACCTCCTTGATTTCCTCGGGTGTGAGGTAACCGGAGAGTGCCGCGGTCAGATTGGCGATGGAGACGACCCCGTGCTTGCGGGGCTGCTCCGGCGTCGCGGTCGGTCCGAACAGATGGCGAAACGACTGTTCGAGAACCGCGTCGATGTAATTGCGCGCAGGGCTCGCGGTCTCGGCTTCCTGGTCCACTTCCGTGGCCGGCGAGGGCGTGGTGCTCATGTTCCCCTCCGTATCAGGTTGGCGTTGACGTTAGAGCGGCTGCGCGCGGTACAGGTACAACTTACGGCTGACCAGGAATGCGGTCGAGGTGCCGTTAAACGGGCACCTTTTTCAGCATTTCCAGGCCCACCTGGCCAGCCGCGATCTCGCGCAGCGCGACGACGGTCGGCTTGTCGCGGCTCTCGATCTTCGGCGTGTGACCTTGTGCGAGCTGGCGCGCGCGATACGTCGCGGCGAGCGCCAGTTCGAAGCGGTTCGGAATCTGTTTCAAACAGTCTTCGACGGTGATGCGGGCCATGTCGGTTTCCTTCTCTTTCTCAGCAGATTCTCATTCTACCTTATGTGCTCGACGACCCGGGCTGAGGGTGGTGTATGCCGAGCTCCACGAAGAGTTCAGTATGACGCGCGTATTGCGACGCGAAACGCAGACGCGTAGCCGTCACTACGTTACGCAAATCCTGCAGCGCCGTGTCGAAGTTTTCGTTGATCACGACGTACTCCGCATCGCTCGCATGCGCCATCTCGCTACCTGCCGCAAGGAGCCGCCGCGTGATGACGTTCGGCTCGTCTTCGCCGCGCTTTCTCAGACGATCCGCGAGCGCATCGAGCGACGGCGGCAGGATGAAAATCTCCACCGCGTTGTGGAAGCGCTGCTTCACCTGCTGCGCGCCCTGCCAGTCGATTTCGAGCAGCACGTCATGGCCGATCTTCATCTGATCTTCGATCCACACACGCGACGTCGCGTAGTAGTTGCCGTGCACTTCGGCGCTTTCGAGGAACTCGCCTTCGGCGTGCCGCTTGAGGAAGTCGTCGACGCTTGTGAAATGGTAGTGCTCGCCGTCGCGCTCCTTCGAGCGCGGCGCGCGCGTCGTGTACGAAATCGACAGGCGGATCGCGCTGTCCGAGGCAAGCAGCGCGTTCACGAGCGTCGACTTGCCTGCGCCCGACGGGGCCACCACCATGAAGAGGTTGCCCGGATAGACGCCCGCGTACGGATTGCGCGGTTTCGCTTCGCCGGGATGTCCGGTAACGGTCATGTTCATTCCTTCGTTCACTCGAGATTCTGGACTTGCTCGCGCATCTGTTCGATGAGGAGCTTGAGCGTCATCGACGCATCGGCGAGTTCCTTTGCCGCCGCCTTCGAGCCGAGCGTGTTCGCCTCGCGGTTGAGTTCCTGCATCATGAAGTCGAGCCGCTTGCCGACCCTGCCGCCCTTCTCGATCACGTGACGCGTTTCGTTCAGATGCGCAGTGAGACGCGAAAGTTCTTCGGCGATGTCGATGCGGATGCCGTACATCGTCACTTCCTGGCGAATGCGCTCGTTGATCTCCTCGCGCGAGACGCCACCGATCGTGGGATTGCCGTTCGCTTCAGGCGCGACGATGCCGAGCGCCTCCTGCAGTCGTTCGACGATCTTTTGCTGATGCTTCACGATCAGCTCGGGCACGAGCGGCGTGATCTTCGCGACGATCGCTTCCATTTCGGCCGCGTTCGCGAGCAGCACGCCCGCGAGCTGCGCGCCTTCGCGCCCGCGTACGTCGATGAGATCGGCAATGGCCTGCTTGCCGCAACCGAGTACCGCGTCGCGCAACACTTCGGGCGCGATTTCGCTTTCAGCCAGCACACCGGGCCAGCGCAGGATCTCACCCGTACGCAGATGGCCCGATTGCGGGAACGCTTCGAGCACTGCACGTTCGAGCGTGGCGAGTTGATCGAGCGCATCGCGGTTCAGTGCGCCCGCATTCGCGCCCTGCTCGCTGCGCTGCACATTGATGCGAATATCGACCTTGCCGCGCGAAAGCTTCGTCATCAGCATCTCGCGCAACGTGGGCTCGCAGACGCGCACGTCTTCGGGCATGCGGAAATTCAGATCGAGAAACCGCGAATTGACGGTACGCAATTCGACGGACACGCTCACACCGCCCGTGCCTGATGCCGCTACAAGCTCGCGTGTGGCGCTTGCGTAGCCAGTCATGCTGTAAATCATGGTTCGTCTCGCGATAAGGCCGTGGCTTCGCGCGGAGAAGCGCGCGGAACACGGCAGAGGGATCGAGGCGCCCGGCGTATAGGAGATGACGCGGGGCGGAGAGACCACATTATCCCATTTTTGGGGGCGCGGACGCCCAGGACGCCGCCGCATTGCCGCCCTCTTTACCTTTCTCGCACGGCCGTCTGCGCTGACGCGCCCACGCCGCCCATCGCACACCTCGCTGCAAGCGGTAAAATTAGCGTTTCCCCTGCCAACCGTGCCTGCGCGCACGTCTGAACGATGACCCAATCCCTCCAGCGCCCGAGCAGCCGCCCGGCCGACCAGCTTCGCGACGTCCGCATCACCCGCCACTATACGAAGTACGCCGAAGGTTCGGTGCTCGTCGAGTTCGGCGATACGAAGGTGCTGTGCACCGCGAGCGTCTCCGAAAGCGTGCCGCCGTTCCTGCGTGATAAGGGCCAGGGTTGGCTCACGGCCGAGTACGGCATGCTGCCGCGCGCCACGCACACGCGCAGCGACCGCGAAGCCGCGCGTGGCAAGCAGACCGGGCGCACCCAGGAAATCCAGCGCCTGATCGGCCGCGCACTGCGTGCGGTGTTCGACCTCGAAACGCTCGGCGCGCGCACGATCAACATCGACTGCGACGTGATCCAGGCCGACGGCGGCACGCGCACCGCCAGCATCACGGGCGCTTTCGTCGCGGCGCACGACGCCGTGTCGAAGCTGCTGGCGATGGGCCGCATCGAACGCTCGCCGATCACCGACTACGTCGCGGCGATCTCAGTCGGTGTGTACGAAGGCGTGCCGGTGCTCGATCTCGACTACGCCGAAGACTCGCAGTGCGACACCGACATGAACGTTGTGATGACGGGCTCGGGCGGCATGGTCGAAGTCCAGGGCACCGCGGAAGGCACACCGTTCTCGCGCGCCGAAATGGACGCGCTGCTCGACCTCGCGCAGAACGGCATTCGCGCGCTCGTCGAAAAGCAGAAGGCTGCGCTGGAGATCACGCATGTCTGACACGGCCGACATGGCTCGCGACGCGCTCGCGCGCGTCGTGCTCGCTTCGAACAATGCGGGCAAGCTGCGCGAGTTCGCGGCGCTCTTCGCAACGGCCGGCATCGAACTCCTGCCGCAGGGCCAGTTCAACGTGCCCGAGGCGGACGAGCCGCATCCGACCTTCGTCGAAAATGCGCTCGCGAAGGCGCGCCACGCGGCGAAGCTGACCGGCCTGCCGGCGCTCGCCGACGACTCCGGCCTGTGCGTGCGTGCGCTGCGCGGCGCGCCGGGCGTCTATTCGGCGCGCTACGCGCAGCTCGCGGGCGGCGAAAAGAGCGACGCGGCGAACAACGCGCGGCTCATCGACATGCTTAAAGAACATACGGACCGCCGCGCGTACTACTACTGCGTCCTCGCGCTCGTGCGCCACCCCGACGATCCCGAGCCGCTCATCGCCGAGGGACGCTGGCAAGGCGTCGTGCTCGACGCGCCACGCGGCGCGAACGGTTTCGGCTATGACCCCTACTTCTACCTTCCGGACCTGAAGGCGAGCGCCGCCGAACTCGATCCGGCGGTGAAGAACGCATCGAGCCATCGAGCGATCGCGCTTGCGCACCTGCTCGCGCGGCTCAAGGAGGACGCGTGAGCGACGCGCATCAAACCGGTAATCGCGTGATCCAGGCGTTCTCGATGCCGGGCAGCATCCGCCTGACCTCGCTGCCTCCGCTCGCCCTCTACGTGCATTTCCCGTGGTGCGTGCGCAAGTGCCCGTACTGCGACTTCAACTCGCATGAGTGGAAAGGCGAGCGCTTTCCCGAAAACGACTACCTCGATGCACTGCGTGCCGACCTCGAACAGGCACTGCCGCTCGTCTGGGGCCGCCAGGTGCATACGGTCTTCATCGGCGGAGGGACGCCGAGCCTGCTGTCCGCAGCCGGACTCGACCGGCTGCTCTCGGACGTGCGTGCACTACTGCCGCTCGACGCCGACGCCGAAATCACGCTCGAGGCCAACCCAGGCACATTCGAAGCAGCGAAGTTCGCGCAGTTTCGCGCGAGCGGCGTGAACCGGCTGTCGGTGGGCATCCAGAGCTTTAACGAGGGACACCTCAAGGCGCTCGGACGGATTCACGATGCGGCGCAAGCACGCGATGCCGTCGAAGTGGCGGCCAAGCACTTCGACAACTTCAATCTCGACCTGATGTTCGCGCTGCCGCAGCAGACGCTCGCCGAATGCCGCGCCGACATCGAGACCGCTCTGTCGTTCGCGCCGCCGCATCTGTCGCTCTATCACTTGACGCTCGAGCCGAACACGCTGTTTGCGAAGTTCCCGCCACCGCTACCCGACGACGACCAGTCCGCCGACATGCAGGACTGGATCCACGCGCGCACGGCCGAAGCGGGTTATCAACACTACGAGGTTTCCGCCTACGCGAAGCCGGATCGGCAGAGCCGCCACAACCTCAACTACTGGCGTTTCGGTGACTACCTCGGCATTGGCGCGGGCGCGCACACGAAGCTGTCGTTCCCGAACCGAATCGTGCGTCAGGCGCGTTACAAGCATCCGGCGACGTTCATCGAACAGGCGCGCGCGGGCTCGCCGGTGCAGGAAGAGCGCGAGGTCGGTCCGCGCGACCTGCCGTTCGAGTTCATGCTGAACACGCTGCGGCTCGTCGAAGGTTTTCCGGTGCATAGCTTCATTGAACGCACGGGGCTGTCCATGACGTCGATCGAACCGGCACTTCAGGAGGCCGAGAGGCGCGGGCTCATCACGCGCGACTTCGAGAACATCGCGCCGACTGAACTCGGCCAGCGTTTCCTGAACGATCTGCAGGGGCTGTTTCTCAAAGACACGGAGTGAGTCAAGCGACTATGCCGGCGATGAGCCCTTTTGGGTTACAATGCGCGGCTCCGGAGGTGTGGCAGAGTGGTTGAATGCACCGGTCTTGAAAACCGGCGAAGGGGTAACCCTTCCGTGAGTTCGAATCTCACCGCCTCCGCCAGATAACGTCGACCAAACCCTGCAAGCTCAATGGCTTGCGGGGTTTTTGTTTTTCCCGCCCAGTAATAGCCCGTCATCGAGCGAACAGTCGATACCGCCCAAGGCCGTTGCTGCCCTCTAGATTCAGTTTATGTTGGCCGTGCGAGGCGGGGGGCAACGATGGACGACATGGTCTCGTGCACCCAAGCCCATTGCATGACTGCGTGCATACGCTCGAAGTTTCGGCTCGCGGTTCCGGCCGTTTTCAGGCAGACCAGCCGCAGTACGTTAGCGCAGATCCTGACGCGCATGAAACCCCCATCCTGTTACCGCTCATCCTCTCCTCCCCGCACAATCTCACCGCGCGCCAGCCGGACCTCCATCGCATTCAATGCCTCGACGGCAATCACCAGCGCCCCCCACAATACGTACCGCCGCAAGGCATCCGAATCCGCCGACACGCGTTCGACGACGGGCGCCACATTCGACTGGTCCGTCTGCATCGCACCAACGCGAGCGGTCATGATCGTCGCCGTTGCGCCGACGACCAGCACATCGCGCTCGGTCGCCGCTGAGGGCATAACCGCGTTGCCACACGCCACGAAGGTCAGTTGAGCGGGATGCCATCCCACCTCGACTGCCGGCGTGCCGCTGCCGAGACCTCCGCCGCGCGTATCGACCACGATGCGCCACTGGCGATCCGTGTTGGCGTCAAACGACGAGTCTGCCAACGCCTCGCTGACACATCGGCGGGGAACGGGTCTGCTCATTGGCATACGTGAATGGGAACCACGTCGATTTGCGCAGTTGCGGCGCGACGCCGGCAAGTAGCAATTAACCACGGCACATTTCCGACGAAATTGAGATCACGCGGTCGGTGACGCTAGTCAACGATAACGAACGAGAAGATCCCACACGGCGCAGTGTCATTCAATCGCACTGCTAAAGTGCGACCTTCGCTCGCGCCTTGTAGGGCGTCTACATGATCTTCCCGACGGAACGCGCCAATGTTATCCAAAAAATCCGCAATACTTCGACGCTCCCCTATCGCCATTGCGGTGATGCTTGCAGGCGTTTTCGCGGGCTCAAGCGCCAATGCGGCCCTTTCGGCGATATCGGGTATCACGCTCTATCCCGGCGGCGCAACGGTCGAGCGCGAGGTCCAGCTGTCACCCGGAAGTTCGCGCCTCGAAGTGACCTGCCTGCCTGCTTCGTTCGACCCGCAGAGTCTGCGCCTCGTCGCGCCGCCAGATGTTCAGCTTGGTGACTATCGCATCGAGGACGTGGCCGACACCGACGGGCAGTTGAATGGCCTTTGTCCGACGACGGCCACCGACAAGCGCATCCGGACATTGCAGGCACAGCTGGCAGAGTTGAAAGCGCGCACACAGGCAGTCGAACTCTCGGCTGCCTATCTCAAGAGCGTGAGCGAACAGAACGCTGGCACGAGCGGCAAGTCGTCGATGCTCTCTGTGTCTCGTGCACTCGAGGAAAGCGGTTATGCCGTGTTCGCGCAGCGCGACGAGATCAGGCAGCAACAGGAAGAGACACAGATGCGGCTCGACGCGCTTCGCGGCGACGCTGGCGATCCCGTTCCCAAGCGCACGATCCGCATCGCGCTCGACGCACCGCGGGGCGGACGGCTGACTATCGCCTATGACACGCAGCGCGCAGGATGGATTCCGGCTTATCAGGCCGATCTCGACTCGTCGAGCGGACAGGTCACACTGGAACGCCGCGCACTGGTCGCGCAAGCGACCGGAGAAGACTGGCAGGGAGTCAAGCTGCAACTCTCGACGTCCACGCCCGTTCGAAACACACGCATCCTTCAGCCTGACACATGGCGCCTCGCGCTTGAAGAGCCGCGCCCGAACGGCTACGCTCCGGCGCCGCCACCGCCGGCCATGGCCGCTCAAATGGTGCCAGTGCCACGCCGCGCGGACACGGATACGCCGCTATTCGCACCGACTCGAATCGAAGGCACGTTCCTCACGAAATTCGAAATCCCCGGCAACATCGACGTTCCGTCCGATGCACAGAAGGTAGGCTTCACGCTGTCCCACGAATCGTTGCCCGCGAAGGTGATCGCCCGCGTGATACCCGCGCAGTCGACGCGTGCGTGGCTCGTCGCAATGGCGAACCGGCCGGACGGCGACTGGCCGGACGGCGATGTTCAGTTGCGCCGCGACGGCGCGCAGGTGGGTCAAACGAGCTGGTCGGAAGTCATCCTTGACGACCAACTTGCGCTGCCATTCGGCCCCGACGAACAGGTGTTCGCAAGCAAGGCCGATGGCCCTGATACGACTGGCACCGTTAAAACGTCAAACGGCGACGCGTCGAAAACGCTCAGCGCACGATACACGGTCAAGAACGGGCATCGCAAACCGATCAACGTGGAGATTGTCGAATCGGCGCCAGTGAGCGACTCCGCCGACATCAAGGTCACGTCCACCTTCACGCCCAAACCGGACGAAGCGGCGTGGCAGGGCCACCAGGGCATAGTCGCATGGAAGCGCACGCTTGATGGCGGTGAAGAAGTCAGTGTCGGCGCGAGCTACACCGTGCAGTATCCGGGCAAGCGCAGGGTCATCGGTCTACGGTAGTCGCCGAGGAATGCCCCGCACCTGGTGATGACACTGGGTCGGCATTCAGGATGCGGGGACGCTGCGCGCTGGAGACGGCTTCCTCGATGTCCGACGCGTAGGCGGCTATGGAGTGTCAATGAATGGGGCTGGCTTTTGAGCGACGAGAGGAAGCTCGCCAGATCCGGCCCCATGCGATTCACGACACCGTTTGCGCATTAGCGCCGCCGCACGAGCCACATTCCCGCGAACGCCGTCACTGCTATCGCAACCAAACCCGGCCCTGCCTGAAACATTGACAGGGATAAGTCTAAGGCCGCCTGAGTCAGGAAGATATGAACCATCGCCGGCGAAAGCAGGATCGATACCCAGGTGAGCACCGCGAATGCAGCAACTGCGGTCACAGTGATCAATACAACGCCCACGCGCCGGGCTCGCGGACGGAACGTGCCAACAAACGCACCCGCGACAAGCAGTACGACTGAAAACACGAACACCGCACCTATCACTGCGTACAACATTGCCGGATGGCCAAAATCAATGAAAGCCGCCATCTGTGCAGTGGTCAGGCATAAGCCCGCAAGCACGAACAGCACGATCGCGACTACGTTGCGTACCGTGCTCATGCACTCGGACCGTGAAAATATTCAGTCGCGGGTCGACGATACAGCACGTAGCCGATCAACGCGGCGAGCAGGATGCCAGGCACAACCATGACGTACATCCCCGGTTGCCAGTTAATCAGCGAAGCGACGATTCCGAGCACTAAAAGCACCACATAGGCGGTCCGTGCCCACGCGCGCCGCTTGAGGATCGCAATTCCCAGCACGAAATAAACGGCGTTGACGACAATCCCAATAGCGATTGTCGCCCGCGCAGGTAACCGGGTGATACCGCTGGACAGAATCTCCATGGATGCTGAATCGTTTAGCGCGTGCAACGCGTTGAGCACTGACAGCAGACTCATGACGATGGACAACCATGCGATGATGGTCAGTGAGATTGGTCTATTTTTCATTTCAAGAGATATCCGGGTATGCAAGATATTGTGAAGCAGCTCTAACTGGCGCTTCCGGCGGACTTTAGCGAGGGGCGACGAGTCACCATGAAGAGCCACCCTACCGACAATGTCGGGCAAGATCGGTGGCACGCCGCACAACAGCATCTTCATCCGCAATTTCAATCATGCCTGACCTGCCGGGCGACCCGTCCTGAAAATCCCGGAATCGAAATCGGATATCTCTGGTTAATATTGCTGCACTAAACGTAGAAATCGAGCGATCCAGCTGCAAACTTTGATTTGTCAGAATAACAAATCATTTTGCGAATCTTAGCCGCCTCTATTTTTTCATCAACGATTCTTGTCTGTACGGCCACTTCTGATTCACGACACAAGCGCTCGCTTGCCAATGCAGCGCCATCGGCCAGAATCGGAACCGCTACAACGCCGACAACCCTCCTCACACGCCGCCTGATATCAAACCAACGAAGGCGGGAGTCAAAAAAATATATCTAGCCCGGCTTATCGTCACTATCGGCACGTCGCAACCAGACTTTAGAGGCTATGCAACCTTATTCGGACGATGTTGACTTCGTCGACCTGGCGACGGCGTGAATGCGTCTGTTGCGGTTGACGCGAACACGCCGCCAAACCAATATCGACACGGAATTCGTTGCCAGATCGCACAGGTAACGTGACGCCAGGACCGCACGCATTGCTCCGAAACGAAAATCAATGCGCATGCTTTCCCGCAGTTAATTCGGGAAATTGATGTGCCAGAACAAGGCTATTCCGTCGAAGGGGATGTGCCGGCAAATGCCATACTGCGTATCGTGAGAAAATCGCGGCGCTTCGAAATCGGCATTGACATCACGCGGGATTCCGCAACCCCGACATCACGCAGACAAGGCCGGAACACGGGAAGCGCCGCTGTCCGACCCGAAAGATAACAACCAGGAAAACGCTTGAGCTTCGACGAATACTACAGGCGACTGAAACTGCCGGAGACTGCATCATCGGCGGAAGTCAAACGCGCGTACCGGCGACTGCGAGCGAAGTACCACCCCGACCGCAACAAGGGGCGCGAAGCAGCAGTCGAGCCGGTGTTCAAGCTCATTCAGGAAGCGTTCGAGATCCTCACCGGCAAGCGCGACGCGTCATCGGCAAGCCCGGCGCCCGGACCGGACAGGAATCGCGGCGATTCGTCCTCCCCGCGCGAAACGCGCAGATCGCCACCGATGCGTGGCTCGAACTGTCTGGTCGAACTCTTCGTGCCGCTCGAAGTCGCCATCGATGGCGGCGGTGTCGAAGCGAGCTACCCGGTGAAGGGACCGTGTCATCCGTGCGAGAGAGACAAAGGTGGCTTGCAGTGCGCGCGGTGTCTCGGCACGGGCATCAGAACCTGGCGCAAGTCTGAAATCGTGCCGATTCCGCGGGGCGCGTGGGACGGCCAGCGTCTTGTGGTCGAAGGCGGCGGTCATCCCGGGGTAAACGGCGGCCCATCGGGCGACGCGATTTTCTCGGTCGCCATCGTCTGCGGCTCGGGCTTCAGTCGAAACGGACTCGATCTCACCTCCGAGATCGAGGTCGACTTCGTGACTGCCACGCTTGGCGGTAGCGTCGAAGTCAAAATTCTGCGCCGCATGCAGGAACTGACGATCCCTCCGAACGCGCATTCGGGAACCGCAATCCGTTTGCCCGGGCTTGGGCTTGCAGATCGTCACGGCTCGCGCGGCGACCTGACGCTTCAGCTGGTGCTCACGATACCGGCCGCCGCTGCGCATCTGACCGACACCGAGCGGCAACAACTGCGCGAAATGTTCGCTGATGCACAGCGTCGAGCGATGGAGGCAACGCCTGCGCACCTGCAAGACAATTTCCGGCCACGAACCTTTCGCGTCGGCCGGCAATAACCGGTGGAACGCCGGGCAGACACCCGGCAGCCGGCGTCATACCCACGCACGAGCTGACGGTGGACCAGTCAGGAGCGCGAACGCATCAATCCGGCAAAGCGGCTAGTCGCCAAAACCAGGATGTAGGTACAAACCCTGATATTGCGATAGAATCTCCCCCGTTCAGGGGAATCGTCACCATGCCGCACCGTTACCAGCTTCTTGAAAAATTTGCGTTTTCGCTCGTAGTTCTGTCTGCCGTCACGTGTAGCAGCTACATTGCCTGGGAAAGCTCGCCCGACCTTCGCCTGGATTTTCAGCAAGGCAAGGAACTGATCCTGAAGAGCGGCGAGTTCACGTACGACGCCTGCGCGACCGCTTCAGGCGATTCCTGCTCACAATTCGCCCTCGAGTAAGCCTGCCAGCTTCCTCGCGTCTTCCGCGCCGCCGGTTCTTCGCTCGGCGCGGGGCACTGCGGATTGCATCCCTCAGCGTTTCGACTAAGCTCGAATCAGTTCTCGCCTACGAGCCTGGTCGCCGATGCTGCCTAGCGTCTGTCCGCCCCGCGGCCCCGCCGCATCGAGCGCCCTTGCGCTGAGGCGCCTCGGGCCCGCTTTGCTCCTGCTAATCGCTAACGCCTGCACGATCACGCCGCAGCCTCGTCCGGTCGTCGCTGTTCCCCCCGCGGCCATCAACAGCTATACGCTCGACCAGTATCGCGAAGCGGTCGCGCGGCGCATCCTCGAACGCAATCCTTCCTATGTCCTGCACGGGACGCCGCAGCCAATGCTGCGCTCGCTCGTCGTCGTGTCGTTTGTGGTCGACCGCGACGGCCGGGTCGTGAAATCGTCCGTCTATCGCTCCAACGGCGACAACGATGCCGAAGCCACCGCGCTCTCAACGCTGCGCCGCGCCGCGCCGCTGCCTGCACCGCCCGCGCGGCTCGTCAACTCGCTCGGGCAGCTTGAACTGTTCGAGGATTGGCTCTTCAACGACGACGGCAAGTTCCAGTTGCGCACGCTAGCATCTCCGCAGGCACAGAATTTCGACTGAGCCGCGGCTGACGTGCCAGACAATCCGCGTCGCCCCGCCCGTGCGACATCTTGCTGCATGCGCAGCACGGTCGTTATAATTTTTCGATACCCCCTGGCCGGCGCTGCCCGGCTTCGTTCGTCGACGCGCGCCACCCGCCTCGCCTCGACGGGCATCGGCTGCGCACGCGTCCATCCTGGCGCCGGTGAGCCGTTCTGATCGCGAGCGCATAGCCCGGCTCGCGTGCTACATGCTGACGAATCGTTGCAGATCACCGGTAACGATCGGCCAATGACCGGCGACGTGTGCCGGGACGTCCAGTCCCAGGCCGCCGGCCAGACGCGTCATAGAAAGAACCGTGCGCCGCGCCATGGCGACGTCGCGCGTCACAACGACTGGAGACCCCTACGATGTCCACCTCACCGATTTCGCCCGTGCGCGCCGACCAATCGGACGCATCGCGACAGCAAAGCACCTCGCGAGTCATTTTCGCGAGCTTTATCGGCACGGCGATCGAGTTCTACGATTTTTATGTGTACGCAACGGCCGCCGCACTCGTGATCGGGCCGGTGTTTTTCCCGCGCGGTTCGGCGACGGCACAGGCGCTGGCAGCGTTCGTCACATTCGGCATCGCATTCATTGCGCGGCCGATCGGCTCGTTCGTGTTCGGCCATTTCGGCGACCGCATTGGCCGCAAGTCGACACTCGTCGCCTCGTTGCTCGTCATGGGCCTCTCCACGACGTTGATCGGCTTCGTGCCCGGCTACGACGCGATCGGCAGCGTTGCACCTGTCCTGCTGTGCATTCTGCGTTTCGGACAGGGCATCGGTCTCGGCGGCGAATGGGGCGGCGCAGCGCTGCTCGCCACCGAATACGCGCCGCAAGGCAAGCGCGGCTGGTTCGGCATGTTTCCGCAACTTGGCCCGTCGGTGGGCTTTCTAGCCTCGAACGGCCTCTTCTTCGGACTCGCCTCGACGCTCTCGGATCAGCAGTTCCGCGACTGGGGCTGGCGCGTTCCGTTCATCGTCTCGGCGGTGCTTGTCGCGATCGGCCTCTACGTGCGCCTGAAGATTGCCGAAACCCCGGCGTTCAAGGCCGCCGTTGAACGCGAAGAGCGCGTGCGCGTCCCGGTCGCCACGCTGCTCTCGCAGCACTGGTGGCCGACGCTGCAAGGCGCGCTGGCGATGGTCGTCTGCTACACGCTCTTCTACAACGCGACGGTGTTCTCGCTCTCGCATGGCGTAACGGCGCTGCACATCCCGCGTCCGAGTTTCCTCGGCATGCTCTGCATCGCGGTCGTGTTCATGGGCCTCGCGACGCCGCTCTCCGCGTGGGCGAGCGACCGCTTCGGCCGCAAGCCGGTGCTGATCGTCGGCTGTATCGCCGCGATCCTCTCGGGCTTCACGATGGAACCGCTGCTCGGCAGCGGCGCACTGCCGCTCGTGCTGCTGTTCCTCGTGATCCAGCTGTTCCTGATGGGCGCCACGTTCGCGCCGATGGGGGCGCTGTTGCCCGAACTCTTCCCGACCAGCGTGCGCTACGCCGGCGCCGGCGTCGCGTATAACCTGGGCGGCATTCTCGGTGCTTCGGTGGCGCCGTATATCGCCCAGGTGCTCGCCGCGCGCGGCGGGCTCTCGTGGGTTGGCGCTTACGTTTCCATTGCGGCTGCTGTGAGCCTGTTCGGCGTCCTGACCATGCGTGAAACGCGACACAACTCGCTGATGTAAAACAAAACGCCCTCATAAGCGCAAAAGCGGAGCCCGTCAGACGGGCTCCGCTTTTTTGTCCGCGCTATTTTGTCCGTTTTGACCTTGCCCGGTGCGTGGCTATACTCGGATCAACAGGTCAGTCATTCCAGTTAGCCAACCCTGCTCTACCCGCGCCTGGGAGCCGATGATGAACATTCATCTGAGCAACGCCGACATTGTCCTGATGATCGCGCTCGCATTGGGCATTTCGCTCGTACTGGCTTTCCGGTTGCGCACCGCGAGTTGGCGTGCCGTGATAGTCGAGGCGATTGCGGCGAACGCCGCGGCAATCGCCGCCGTCGTCGCGATAGAAATGCTGCTCGCCTGAGCGGCATCCCCATCGCGGCGCTCACACCGCCTTCGCCCTCCCGAACCACCAATCAATAGTAGCCACGATCGTGATGGTAGCCACCACCGTAGTAGCCTCCCGGCGGCAATACGATGCACCCGCTCAGCGACGCTGCGAGCAATGCACCTGCAATGAGGGTAAGCGTCAGTCGTTTCACTTCATTCTCCCGTCGAGTCAATGTCTGTAGTCCGGCCGTTCATTAATGGCCTCTGGACAGTTTCGATTGAACACGACGGTGCGCTCGCCAGGCGTTGCAATTTGTAAGTGGCCGTGTGGAACGTGTTACAGGCGAAGCGGCGCGTCCCGCCACAGTGCCCCGCGCGGCAGATTCACCAATCCGCGGCGACACTTTTAACAAATCAGTAAACGGAAATTTACGCGCGAGGCAGCACGGCAAGACGTGCCGCGGCGCACTGTGGCCTCGCGCACCCGCCCGAGGCCACGTCAGACTACGAGGTGCTCAGGCCGCCGAGGCAATGGAGCCGTCGGCCGAAGCGCTGCTACGCGGCGGATAGACTGCATCGATCGCGTCGATCGCGACCTTCACGGGCGGCACGTGATGACCGTCGCCGATGGAAACCGAACGGCCCGGCGCACGCACGCCGAGATGCTCCGCCGATGTCGCGACGAAGATCATGACGGTCGGCTTGAGCAGCGCGTGGGCGAGGTGGACGAAGCCCGTATCGGTGCCGACGACGAGCGCCACGTCCTCGATACGTTGCGCCACCTGCTTGACGGAGAGGCGCGGCAGAACGACGGCGCCGGGCACGAGGTCGGCAATCTCGAGCGCCGTTGCGCGCTCGGCATCCGAGCCCCACGGCAGTTCGATGCGCAAGCCGCGCGCTTGCAGTTCGCGGCAAACCTCGCCCCAGTGCGCGACGGGCCACTTCTTTTCTTCCTTCGACGTCGCGTGGAAGATCATCGCGGTGGGGCTGTCGGGCGCGGGCAGCGCATCGCCGTCACGCGGAATGCGCATGTTGAAGTCGGGCGGCGTATCGACGGTGTAGCCGAGCGCCTCACCCGCGCTGATCCGCATGCCGAGCCACGCATCGCACTTCGGACGCGGCCCGAAGCGGCCGTTGTATGCGAACGCCGCGCCGCGCTCGCCGAGGTCCTTCGCGAGATAGCCATAACACCGCTTCGAACGCGCGAGCCACGCGATGATGGCGCTCTTGTAAACACCGTGGATATCGATGATGGCGTCGTAGCGCTCGGCGCGCAGTTCACCGATGGAGGCTGCAATCGCCTTCAGATCGCTCCAGCGGCGCGACTTCTTGAAGCTGCGCAAGGGCGCATATAGCACGCGGTCGACGCCCGCGTTCCAGCGCACGATATCGGCGAACAACTCGTCCGACGCCCAGTCGACTTTCACGCCCGGAAAAACGCGCTTAATGTCGGCTACTACCGGCAACGCCTCCACGATGTCGCCGAGCGAGGTCACCTTGATAATCAGAATTCGTTTCATTGTCCTGCCGGCCGGGCCTCCATGCTTTGACCGAGATTCTATCGGAATCGCCGCCGCTCAAGGACGTCATCCGATACGCTGGCGCCGCGGAATCGATCCCTGATTTACCGCCGATGCTCCCGCGCTCGTGGAATGCGTGCCCTCCACGAAACGCCAAAAGGCGGCCCACCGATATAATTTTGCATCCGCTCCTCCGAAAAAGCTCATGCTCCCGGTTAGCCCAGACCTCTCCTCGACTATCGCGCGACGCGCGCGGCGCCTGTGGCGGCAGTACGGAGTCCTGTGGCTCGGCGCCGTCGCCGTGGGTCTCGTAGCGGTGTTTTACGCACGGCTGATCGACTGGGGTTACGACGCATTTCTACACGCGCGGCAACAGCATGCGTGGCTGCCGCTCATCGTGACGCCGGCCGTCGCGGCCGCTTCGGTCTGGCTCACGCGCACGTTCTTTCGCGGTGCCGAAGGCAGCGGCATTCCGCAGGTCATTGCCACATTGCACGCAAAGCCGGGCGAATCAGGCGCGAGGCTCCTCACGCTGCCCATTCTCGCGGGCAAAATCGCGGTGTCATTTCTCGCCATACTCGGTGGCTTCACCATTGGCCGCGAAGGCCCGACCGTGCAGGTTGGCGCGGCGCTCATGTTCAACATGCGCCGGTTCTATCCGCGCACGAACGTGCATATCGAACGCAAGCTCATACTCGCCGGCGCAGCCGCAGGGCTTTCCGCCGCGTTCAATACGCCGTTGGCCGGCATCGTGTTCGCCATCGAGGAACTCACGCGCAGCTTCGAGGCCCGTGCGAGCGGCGTCGTCATCACGACGATCATCATCGCGGGCGTAATCGCGCTTGGGCTGAACGGCAACTACACGTATTTCGGCACGATCGTGATCGGCGCTCACTTTCCGGATCTGCTCGCCGTAGCGGTCGTGTTGACCGCCGTCGTGACCGGCGTCGCGGGCGGTGTTTTCAGCTGGCTGCTCCTTAACACGACGCGCTGGATTCCGGCGCCGCTGCAAAAACTGCACCGCGAGCGGCCAATCGCATTCGCGACGCTTTGCGGATTCGTCATCGCCGTGATCGGCGTCGCCTCGGGCGGCACGACGTTCGGTAGCGGCTACTCCGAAGCACGCAGGCTTCTCGACGGACACGAACAGCTTTCGATGGCTTATCCGTTCCTGAAAATGGCGTCGCTGGTGGGCTCTTATCTTCCCGGAATTCCGGGCGGCATTTTCGCGCCGTCGCTGTCGATCGGCGCGGGCTTTGGCAACCTGCTGCACATGGTGTTCGGCAGCATGCACCTGCAGATGCTGATCGCGCTAGCGATGGTTGGCTATCTCGCGGCGGTCACGCAATCGCCGATCACATCGTTCGTGATCGTGATGGAGATGATCGACGGCCACGCACTCGTGATCTCGCTGATGGCGACGGCGCTGATCGCGAGCCGCGTCGCTCACCTCTTCACACCGCCGCTCTACGAAACGCTGTCACTGCGCTACAGGGCTCAACCGCAGTCTGCGTCCGAAACTCCGTCTCAGCCCTTGCGGGCGACCGCCGTGCCCGACATGCCGGAGCCGCTCAGGCACAACGAGCCGGAAAGCCCGCAGGCGAACGAAGCCCCCAAAGGCTGACGCTTTCCCGAAACCTGCTGGCTATCCGGCCGATGCCAACTGGGGCCGCGCGCGGTCCGGGAGCCAACGACCAGGCAACGAACTTCGACTCCGCGCTGCCAGCGGCCCGCAACCCACACATAATGGCCGTGGGCCAACTTCCAGTAACCTCTAGCCGGGATAAAGCCGCCGTGTCGCGCCCGCCTGGCGGGTGGCGCGGCCGGTTTGACGTCGACAGGGTCAGCAAAGACCGGCGAACCGATTGCGGGAGTGCAGGCGGGCACGAACACAGTGGTGGTGAGCATCGGGTTCACTCCGTTGTTTGTGTTGACTTCACGTTACGGTTTCCGCGCTGGATGGGGTGCTACGCGGTCATTGCGCAAACGTCGGGCATTCCATGGCAAGCGGCGAAGTGAAACCCGATGCTTTACCTGAGCGTGCAAAGTCGAACCAGCTCGAAAAGCGTCTGGAGCAAGGGGAATACAGCGGGGATAAAGCAGGATGGAGGCGCGTGCGCAAAAACCACGCACGCCCACGGAAACGGTCACGACAGCGCAGCCGCGGCAAACCGCAGTGGCAAACAGCGGCGGCCGCGTGCGGCTACACCATCAGGCTTGCGGAATCTCGATCTTGACCTCGAGCACTTCGAGATCGTCCTGACGTTCGAGACTGACGCGGATATCGTCGTCGGAGATCTTGACGTACTTTGAGATCACCGCGACCAGTTCACGTTGCAGCGCCGGCAGATAATCGGCAGGCGGATGACCGCCTGCCCGCTCGTGAGCAATGATGAGCTGCAGGCGTTCTTTCGCTACCGAGGCGGATTTCTTCTTCTCGCCGAGAAAAAACGTAAGAAACGACATGGGTTGCGCCTCCGTTACTTGGTGCCGAAGAGGCGCTGAAAGAGGCCCGGCTTCTGGTAGTCGGTGAATCGAAGCGACTTGTCTTCGCCGAGAAAGCGCGAGACCACGTCTTTATACGACTCAGCGACATCGGTGCCGTCAAGGTGCACGGCCGGCAAGCCCTGGTTCGACGCGTGCAGCACGGCTTCCGATTCCGGAATCACGCCGATCAGTTCGATGCGCAGAATCTCCTGAATATCGGAAAGCGAGAGCATCTCACCTTCGCTCACGCGCTTCGGGTTGTAACGCGTGATAAGCAGATGCTCCTTGATCGGATCCTTGCCCTCGATCGCGCGCTTTGTCTTCGACGAAAGCATGCCGAGAATGCGGTCCGAGTCGCGTACCGACGAGACTTCCGGGTTCGTCACGACGAGCGCTTCGTCGGCGAAGTGCATCGCTAGCAGTGCGCCCGATTCGATGCCCGCCGGCGAATCGCAGATGATGTAGTCGAAGTCCATCGCAACGAGATCGTTGATGACCTTTTCGACGCCTTCCTTCGTGAGCGCGTCCTTGTCGCGCGTCTGCGAGGCCGGCAGGATGAAGAGGTTCTCGCACTTCTTGTCCTTGATGAGCGCCTGATTCAGATTCGCTTCACCCTGGATCACATTGATGAGGTCGTACACGACGCGGCGCTCGCAACCCATGATGAGGTCGAGATTGCGCAGGCCCACGTCGAAGTCGATGACAGCGGTCTTGTGCCCGCGCAACGCGAGGCCCGATGCGAAACTCGCGCTCGTGGTCGTCTTGCCCACGCCACCCTTGCCCGAAGTCACCACAATGATTTTTGCCATTCCCTTACCTTGCGTTCGTCAGAATCTTCAGTTTGGTCCCACCGCGTGCCACCCAGGCGCTTCTCTCTACTGCACGCTGCTCGAAGCAGCCGGGCGGCGCGTCAGGTGAGCCTCAACGGTTCGATCAACAGCTTTTCGTCATCCAGGCGGATCTGCACCGGCTTGCCGGCCACGTCCGCGGTCAACGGGACTTCAGTGGTCCGGTAAATGCCCGCGATCGAAATCAGTTCCGCCTCAAGACATGTACAGAAAATGCGCGCGTCGTGATTGCCGTGCACGCCCGCGAGCGCACGGCCGCGCAGCGGCGCGTAGATGTGAATGTTGCCTTCGGCGATCACTTCCGCCCCGTTCGAGACGAGACCCAGCACGACCAGGTCGCCCTTCGCATAGATGCGCTGACCCGAGCGCAGCGGACGATCGATCACGAGCGTCGGCTCCGCGCGCGTACCGGGCGCCGCGGTATCGGCGGCCGCGAGCGCGGCATCGGCGTCGGATTCGCTTTGGGTGGAAAAGAGTTCGGGCTGCGCGAGCGCAACGGGTGTGCCCTGTGCGTCGGGCGCCGCGGCGACCGGCTCGGCATCAGGCGCGTCCTCCGCTGCGGACTTCGCACTCGCGCTGCGGCGGTCGCGGGCTTCAAGGAACGGCAGCCCTGCTTCTGCGGCCCAGCTGTGCTGCGCGGCCTGTGCGACTATGCCGACCGGACGCATGCTCACGCTTTCGAGCAGGCGCGCGATCTCGCCGACTGCAACCTGCTCGCCGTCGCCCAGTCTGCGAACGTCGATAGCGACGGTATCGTTCGCGAAAAATTCGGGCGTGGCCTCGAAGCGCCGAGTGAGTTCGGCGCGCATGGCATCCAGCTCCGTAGTCTTGACCACGAACAGAAGCGTATCGACGGAACCGCTCTTCAGTTCAAAATATGGCGATTTCTTGGGCGACATGGCGTTCGACGAAAAATTTTGCGTATTTTACAGGCGTCGACGCGCGCGGCCATTATTTTTAGCGGCTAACTCACGCGATGACAAAGCGAATGCGCTGCATCGCGCGCCTGACGGACGTGGGCGACCCGCGAATTGCCGGTGATCAGGTCGAATGGGGAGCGATGGCCTCGCGCTGCAGAGCGCATCGAGACGCCGCGCGAGCGTGAGGTGACGTCAATGTGTCAGCGCGGTCATGCGCTGCGCACGCTGCTCGCAACGTCGCGTACGAGCAGTGTTTCCCACTGTTCGGGCGAATGTTTGCTGGGGACGTGCTCGCCGGTCGCGGCGAAGCCGAGGCGCTCGTAGAAGCGCATGGCCGTAGTGTTGTTGTCGGGGATCCACGCGAAGATCTGCGCGGCGCCCTCGGAGACGAGCCAGCCGATCGCGGCGTTCAGGAGCAGTTCGCCGCCGCGCAGATGCCGCACCGCCGGCGCAACCCACAGTGCCGAAACGAACGCGCGGTGTGACGGCTCGGCCTCGAAGCTCGCGCCGATGAGCCCGGCGGGATGACCCTCGGTGTACAGGATGAACGAGGCACAGGTGTGCGAGTCCGCGTGTCGGGCTGCCGCAGCATCGAAAAAGGCCGCATCGGCCCGGAGGGTGTCTTCGAGCGTGGTATCACCGAAAGCGTAAGGCGCATCGCGCAACGACGCAGTTCGTAGCTCCTGGAGCACGGAACCCTGATCGGCAACGGTACGGCGAACGGTCAGTGACGGACTCATGCAGTCGTAAACCCCTATAAAGCATCAACGCGTAGCTTTAACCGAACGCGCGCGCGAGTCAAATGCTTATTTCATAAAAATGTCAGATCGTCGCGCCGGCGCTTCACACCGGCCCCGACGCGCACGCGGCACTTTACAGCCGGCCACCGAGCAGTCATGGCGCTTCGTAGTCACCCGTGCCGTCCGGCCAGGGCGTCAGCAGTTCGTAGCCGTCGTCGGTGACGGCGACCATGTGCTCCCACTGCGCCGACAACGAGCGGTCCTTCGTCACCACCGTCCACCCGTCGCGCAGCACAGCGGTGCCGGCACGGCCCGCGTTGACCATCGGCTCGATCGTGAAGACCATGCCAGGCTTCAGGCGCAGGCCCTGCCCCGGCTGGCCGTAGTGCAGCACCTGCGGCTCCTCGTGATAGACCTTGCCGATGCCGTGGCCGCAGTACTCGCGCACGATGGAAAAGCCGTCAGCCTGCGCTCGCCGCTGGATCGCATGCCCGATGTCACCGAGCGTCGCGCCCGGTTTCACCAGGCGGATGCCGGCAAGCATCGCCTCGTAGGTAGTGTCGACGAGCTGGCGGCCAACCGTGCTCGGCGTGCCGACCGTGTACATGCGGCTCGTGTCCCCGAAGTAGCCATCCTTGATGACCGCGACGTCGATGTTGATGATGTCGCCGTCCTTGAGGATCTCGTTCCGGTTCGGGATGCCGTGGCACACCACCTGGTTGACCGAGGCGCAGATCGTCTTCGGAAAACCCAGATAGCCCACGTTCGCGGGCACGGCCTTGAGCGTATCGACGATGAAATCGTGGCAGATCGCGTCGAGTTCATCGGTGGAGACGCCAGCCTTGACGTGTTCTCCGATCATGGCGAGCACCTCGGCGGCGAGGCGACCGGCAATGCGCAGACGTTCGATGTCGGCAGCGGACTTGTAGGTAATAGCCATCTGTGGAGCGAAACACGTGCGAGTGCGCCAATGGCGCCCAACGCAAAAATTCAAAGGAGTGATTGTACCGGGCAGAGCGCCGCGCGCCGACCCAGATTCACTATCGCAGGCGTCGCGCTTTAAGAAGCGTCTTATTGTCGGTCATCGAGGCCCGGTGCAGCATTAAGAAATATCTTACAACGCCGACGGAACACCGAACCATGCCGCTCCGTACCCAGCCGAACATCCTGATCGCGCTGCCAACCTACAACCACGCCGTCCACATCGATTTCGCGCTCGCGCTGGCCCGGACATTCCGCGCACTGACCGAGGCGGGCATGCGTTACGAGACGATCCATGCGGCTTCGTCGCACATCATCCGGGCCCGCAATTTCTTTGCGAATTATTTTCTGAGCCATGGCGAGTTCACGCATCTGCTGTTCCTCGACACGGACATGGAATTCTCGCACGAGGCGCCGCTACGCCTGATCGCGGGCGACAAGCCAGTGGCCGGCGTGGCGTATCCACATCGCCAGTTCGATCATGGTCGCGCGATCACGCAGGCCGACGTGGGGCTCTCGCTGCGGGACTGGCTGGAAAAGAACGTCGATTACACGGCGGCGCTTCAGACGAACGCGGCCGGCGACGGCTTCGTGAAGGACGGCTGGGCCGAAGTCCGCCACGTAGGCACAGGCCTCTTCCTGATCCGCCGTGACGCGCTCGAAGCCGTGGTACCGCTCACGCGGCTCTACCGTGCGCCGGCGCAGTATGCATCGCTGCTGCCGGACGGGCGTTTCTACGGATTCTTCGATACGGTTGCCGACCAGGGCGTCTATCTTTCCGAGGACCTGTCGTTCTGCCAGCGCGTGCGCGAAGCCGGCCTACCGGTGTGGGCGCTGATTGACGAGACGGTCGTGCATCACGGGTCGTCGGCGATTTCGGGGCAATACCTGCGCGCACTGCAAATGCGCGGTCATGTTGGTGGATAGTGCAAGCAAATCGCGAAGCGCAGGGTGAAGACCTGCGCTAACCGTGGACTTCGCAAGGGTAAAAGCAAAAACCCCTGCAGCCGTAAGGCATGCAGGGGTTTTTTGTATCTGGCGGAGAGGGTGGGATTCGAACCCACGGTACGCTTGAACGTACGCCTGATTTCGAGTCAGGTACAATCGACCACTCTGCCACCTCTCCGGGGTACTGCCAGTGCGGCTGCTCCGGAAATTTCCTTCCGTTCTCACCGCCCCACCAGTCTGGTCGTTGACTGGCGAAGCGAAGATTATAGAACAACCTGCCCAATTTTCCAAGCCGTCTTTCAAAAAAATTGGCGGACTGGAAAAACGGGACGGCGCACCGAGTTCGGTCAGGCACCCGCGTCAGGCACCCGCGTCAGACACCCGCTTCGAGGCGCGCAACTCCGCCCATGTACGGGCGCAGTACGTCCGGCACCGTCACCGAGCCGTCCGCTTCCTGATAGTTCTCCAGCACCGCAACGAGCGTGCGGCCCACCGCCAGCCCCGATCCGTTTAGCGTATGCACGAGTTCAGGCTTGCCCTGCGCATTGCGATAGCGCGCCTGCATGCGGCGCGCCTGGAACGACTCGGTGTTCGAGCAACTCGAAATTTCGCGATAGGTGTTCTGCGCAGGCAGCCACACTTCGAGGTCGTAAGTCTTCGCCGCCGAGAAGCCCATATCGCCCGTACACAGCGTGATCACGCGGTACGGCAGGCCGAGCTTCTGCAGGATCGTTTCAGCGTGACCCACCATCTGCTCGAGCGCTTCGTAAGAAGTTTCGGGCGCAACGATCTGCACCATCTCGACCTTGTCGAACTGGTGCTGGCGAATCATGCCGCGCGTGTCGCGGCCATACGAGCCCGCCTCCGAGCGGAAGCACGGCGAATGCGCCGTCAGTTTGATCGGCAGCGCGCTACCCTCGACGATGCTCTCGCGCACCGTATTCGTCAGCGATATTTCCGACGTCGAGATCAGGTATTGCGTGATCGTGTTCTCGCCGCCGCCCTTCTCCACGCGGAACATATCGTCGGCGAATTTGGGCAACTGGCCCGTGCCAAACAGGATTTCCGGATTGACGATGTACGGCGTGTACGCTTCCGTATAGCCGTGCTGCTGCGTGTGCGTGTCGAGCATGAACTGCGCGAGCGCCCGGTGCAGGCGCGCGATCTGGCCGCGCAGCAACGTGAAGCGCGCACCCGAGAGCTTCGCGCCCGTTTCGAAATCGAGGCCGAGCGGCGTGCCGACATCGACGTGATCCTTCACCGCGAAGTCGAACGCGCGCGGCGCGCCCCAGCGGCGCACTTCGACGTTGTCGTTTTCGTCGCGGCCGGCCGGCACGCTCTCGTGCGGCAGGTTCGGCACGCCAAGCAGCAGATCCGAAAGGCGGGTCTGGATCTCTTCGAGCTTCGCCGCCGACGCCTTCATCTCGTCGCCGATGCCGCCCACTTCCGCCATCACCGCCGACGTGTCCTCGCCACGGCCTTTCATCGCACCGATCTGCTTCGACAGGCTGTTGCGACGAGCCTGCAGTTCTTCGGTGCGGGTCTGGATGGCGCGGCGTTCCGCTTCGAGCGCGGAGAAGGCCGTGACGTCGAGGGTGTAGCCGCGGTCGGCGAGGCGCTTCGCGACGCCGTCGAGGTCTTTGCGCAGCAGCTGGATGTCGAGCATGGGAATGTGTGACGCAGTTACGTTGTGTGAACGGAGGATTTTAACGCACCGGCGGGCCGGTACCGTGGTGCGAGGCCATCACTGGCCGTCCGGCCAGGCCGGTCGGCCTGCGCTTCAGTCCTTGCGCTTCTTCTCGCGCGCCTCGTTCTGTTGATCCGGGTGAGCCTCGCGCCATTGCGCGTCGAGATCGGCAAGGCGTGCGAGCTTCTCCCCGATCTTTCCTTCGAGGCCGCGCGGCGTCGGCTGGTACCAGTGCGGCTCGCGCATGCCGTCCGGCACATAGGTTTCGCCGGCCGCGTAGGCATCGGGTTCGTCGTGGGCGTAGCGGTACTCGTGACCGTAGCCGAGCTCCTTCATCAGCTTCGTCGGCGCGTTGCGCAGGTGGATCGGCACCGCGCGCGACTGGTCCTTGCTGACAAAGCGCCGCGCCTCGTTGTACGCCATGTAGCCCGCGTTCGACTTCGGCGCGACGGCCAGATAGATGACCGCCTGCGCAAGCGCCAGCTCGCCCTCGGGCGAGCCGAGGCGCTCGTAGGTCTCGGCGGCGTCGAGCGTGATGCGTGCCGCGCGCGGATCGGCAAGACCGATGTCCTCCCACGCCATGCGCACAATGCGCCGCGCGAGATAACGCGGATCGGCACCGCCGTCGAGCATGCGGCAGAACCAGTACAGCGCGCCGTCCGGGTTGCTGCCGCGCACCGACTTGTGCAGGGCGCTGATCTGGTCGTAGAACGCGTCGCCGCCCTTGTCGAAGCGGCGCAGGTTTTCGGCGAGCGCACTGCCGAGCAGTGCCGCGTCGATTTCGGTGGTCTTCTGCTGCGCGGCCGCGCGCGCGACAATTTCGAGGTTGTTCAGCAGCTTGCGGCCGTCGCCGTCGGCGGAACCGATCAGCGCCTTCTTCGACTCGTCGGTGAAGGTGAGTCCGCCCAGTTCCTCACTTGCGCGCGCGAGCAGTTCGCCCTGCTCGTCGTCGTCGAGGCTCTTTAGCACGTAGACCGCCGCGCGCGAGAGCAGCGCGCTGTTTACCTCGAACGAAGGATTTTCGGTCGTCGCGCCGATGAACACGAACAGACCCGATTCGACGTGCGGCAGGAAGGCATCCTGCTGGCTCTTGTTGAAGCGATGGACTTCGTCGACGAACACGAGCGTCTGCTTGCCGCGCACGCGATGCAGTTGCGCGGTCTCGACGGCCTCGCGGATGTCCTTCACGCCCGAAAGCACCGCCGACAGCGCGATGAACTCGGCGTGGAACGCGTCGGCCATGAGGCGCGCGAGCGTGGTCTTGCCGACGCCGGGCGGCCCCCAGAGGATCATCGAATGGGCTTCACCGGATTCGAAGGCGACGCGCAGCGGCTTGTTCGGACCGAGCAGGTGTTTCTGGCCGATGACTTCGTCGATGGAGCGCGGTCGCAGCCGCTCGGCGAGCGGGACGTTGGCACGGGTTTCTTCAAACATGACGTTTTCGCGATAATGTCGGCTTTGGGACACGCTGCGGACAGTGCGGTGCCGGGCGCGCCGGAGAAGCGCGCTCGCACGCCGCTGACCGTAACGCCATGCCGGATGCAGTCGTGCATTATGACAGCGTGCGCGGCCTGGCGAGATGCGCAGGCCCGGATAGAGCGCGCGAACGCGGTGGCCGGACGCGCCGGGACGCTTGCGGGTGCAAATCGAAACACGATGCGCGAAGCGCACGAGGCACGCCCGCGATCCGGGGGACGGATCCGGCCCCGAGCGGGCGCAGCACTGCCCCCTGACCTCGCGGCAATTGCGCATGGCACGTGCCGAAGCACCGCCGTCACCCAGTCCGGCCAACAGCAGAACCGAATAAATCAATTACGATCGACGACACCAAAGGACAGTTTACGCAATGACCCAGGACTCGCAGGC
The DNA here is from genome assembly GCF_003837865.1 of Paraburkholderia dinghuensis. Taxonomy (GTDB): domain Bacteria; phylum Pseudomonadota; class Gammaproteobacteria; order Burkholderiales; family Burkholderiaceae; genus Paraburkholderia; species Paraburkholderia dinghuensis. The sequence continues at coordinate 250,035 of NZ_RQIS01000001.1, forward strand.
CGGCGACACCGGCTCTACTTATGCCCCGCTCATGCCCGTGCCGGACGCGCGCCGCCAGTTCCGCACGGGGGACGCCTTTGCGCTGTGGTTCTCGCTCGGCATCGGGCTGCTCGTCGCGCAAGCCGGCGCGCTGCTCGTGCCCGGCCTCTCGCTGCCCGCCGCGCTCACGGCAATCGGCATCGGCAGCGTGATCGGCGTGGTGCTGCTCGCGCTCGCGGGCGTGATCGGCACCGATACAGGCCTCGCCGCGATGTCGTCGCTGCGTCCGACGCTCGGCGTGCGCGGCGCGTCGGTTCCGGCCGTCATCAACATGGTGCAGCTCGTCGGCTGGGGTTCGTTCGAGATCATCGTGATGCGCGATTCCGCCGATGCGCTCGCGAAGCAGGCCTTCGGCCTCTCGGTGCCGATTGTCTGGACGCTGCTGTTCGGCCTCTTCGCGACGCTGCTCGCCGTGAGCGGTCCGCTCTCTTTCGTGCGTCGATTCCTGCGGACGTATGGCATCTGGCTCCTGCTCGCGGGCGCCGCGTGGCTCACGTGGAACCTGCTCGTGCAGAAGGATCTGGGCGCGCTGATGCGTCGCCCAGGCACCGGCGACATGCCGTTCGGCAGCGCGATCGATCTCGTCGTCGCGATGCCGCTCTCGTGGCTGCCGCTCATCGCCGATTACACGCGCTTCGGCCGCCGCGCCGGCGAAACGTTCCAGGGCACACTGTTCGGCTATGGCATCGCCAACATGTGGTTCTATGCGCTCGGCGCGGTTTACGGCCTCGCGGCAGGTGGCGGCGATGCGCTGCTCACCACGGCGCTCGCGCAGGCGGGCGGCGGCTTCGCGCTCCTGCTCGTGCTGATCGACGAGATCGACAATGCCTTCGCCGACATTCACTCGGCCGCCGTCTCGACGGGCACGTTCTGGACGCGTGCAAGCGTGCCGACGCTCTCGGCGGGGTTCGGCGCACTGTGCACGCTGATCGGCGTCGTCGTGCCGATGGCGCGTTACGAGAACTTCCTGCTTCTCATCGGCTCGGTGTTCGCGCCGCTCTTCGGCGTCGTGCTCGCCGACCACTTCATCGTGCGACGCCGCCGCATCGAACCGCAGGCCCTCGCCGATCTGAACGGCGTCTACGGCTATCTGGGCGGCTGGCACGTGGGCGCGTTCGTCGCGTGGGCGATCGGCTTCGGCGCCTATCAGGCGCTCAACCAGTGGCTGCCGAATCTCGGCGCGACGCTGCCGTCGCTGGTGATCGGTGGCCTCTGCTACCTGTTGCTCGCAGCACGGCGTCGCGCGGCCTACGCGTAAGCGTACGGCCACGTCCGCGCGCGACTCTCTCGCGTAAATGGAAAAAACGCCGCGCAGCGATTGAATCGCTGCGCGGCGTTTTTTTTGGTATGGACGACGAACGCGAATCAAACGCTTCGCCCCCACATCGCGTTCACTTCATTCGCAATGGCCGCAGCCGCCTCGCTGCGCCGACTCCGACCCGCTCAACTGCTGCGCCGCCTCTGCGCGAATGCCGAGCCGCGCAAGCAGCTTGCGGTCCGCCTCGGCCTGCGGATTGCTCGTCGTGAGCAAGTGGTCGCCGTAAAAGATCGAGTTCCCACCGGCCATGAAGCACAGCGCCTGCAGCGCCTCATCCATCTGCTCGCGGCCGGCCGAGAGGCGCACCATCGCGCGCGGCATCGTGATGCGCGCGACGGCGATCGTGCGCACGAACTCGAACGGATCGAGCGCTTCCGTGCCTTCGAGCGGCGTGCCGTGCACCTGCACGAGATTGTTGATCGGCACGGACTCCGGATACGGCTCCATGTTCGCGAGCTGCGCGACGAGGCCCGCACGTTCGCGGCGCGACTCGCCCATGCCGACGATGCCGCCGCAGCACACGTTGATGCCCGCGTCGCGCACGTGCTCCAGCGTGTCGAGGCGATCCTGATACGTGCGCGTCGAGATGATCTGTCCGTAGAACTCCGGCGATGTGTCGAGATTGTGGTTGTAGTAGTCGAGCCCCGCGTCGGCCAGTGCCTGCGCCTGATGCGCCTCCAGCATGCCGAGCGTCATGCAGGATTCAAGGCCCATCGCCTTCACGCCGCGGATCATCTCCTTGATCGGCTCCAGATGGCGGTCCTTCGGATTGCGCCACGCCGCACCCATGCAAAAGCGAGTTGCGCCATTGTCCTTTGCGACTCGCGCGGCCTTGAGCACCGCGTCAACTTCCATCAGTTTTTCCGCATCGAGGCCCGTGTCGTAGTGCGACGACTGCGGGCAGTACGCGCAATCTTCTTCGCATCCGCCGGTCTTGATCGACAGAAGCGTCGAGAGCTGCACGGCGTTCGCGTCGAAATGCTCGCGATGCACCTGCTGGGCGCGGAAAAGCAGATCGTTGAACGGCAGGTCGTAGAGTGCGACGACGTCGGCGACGCGCCAGCGCGCGGCCGACTGCTGGGCCGGTTGACCGGCGTTTGCGAGGGTGGTTTGAGTCATGATGTCGGAGGTCCTTCGTGACGATGTTTTAGCAGGACGCGCCTGCGGGCGCGGCGGTACTCAGCCGCGCGAGCAGCGCGTCAATGTCGAGATGCGAGGCCGCTGCGTCGGCGCTCACGCCGCGCAAATGCGGCACTACGCCGATGAGCGGTGCACCGTATTGCGCCGCGAGACGCTCGCGCAGCGCATCGATGTTTTCTTCGGGGAACGTCATGGCCGGATCGATGCAGTTCGCGACCCAGCCCGCGATGAACAGTCCGCGCGCGGCGACCGCTTCGGCGGTGAGCAGCGCGTGGCTGATGCACCCGAGCCGCATCCCCACGACGAGCACCACGGGCAAGTCGAGCGCGACGGCGAGATCGGCGGTGTCGCGCGTTGCATCGAGCGGCACGCGAAAGCCGCCCACGCCTTCCACCACGACGACGTCCGCACGCTCGCGCGCCTGCCGGTAGCACGCGACGATGTGCCCGATATCGAGCGTCACACCTTCGAGCGCAGCGGCAATATGCGGCGCGGCGGGCTCCTTGAGCAGATAAGGCGTGCGCAGGTCCGACGGCAGCGGCACGCTCGCGGCGGCGTCGAGTTGATCGGCGTCGTCATTGTGCCAGGCGCCGTCGCGTTCGAATGCGCCCGCCGCAATCGGCTTCATGCCCGCAGCGCGCAGCCCCGCGCGTGCGAAGCCGCGCAGCAAGGCGGCGCTCACGAACGTCTTGCCGATTTCCGTATCGGTGCCGGTGACGAATAGTCCGAGCGGCGTGCTCATCGCGCGCGCTCCTGGGCCTCGCGGCTCACGCGCTGCAGCGACGTATTCAGACGTTCGATGTCGTCGTCGGAATGCGCCGCCGAAAGCGAGATGCGCAGCCGCGAAGTGCCTTCGGGCACGGTCGGTGGACGGATTGCCGGCACCCAGATGCCGTCGCGTTCAAGCGCAGCCTGGAGTGCGAGCGTCGCGTCGTTTGCACCGATCACGAGCGGCTGCACGGCCGTTTGCGAATCGACGGGCAGCCAGCAGGTCTCCTTGAGCATCGTGCGCGTTCGGGCGATCAGCTTGCGCAGATGCGCGCGTCGCGCGTCGCCCTCCTCGCTCGCGATGATCCGCAGGCTCGCGGACACGGCATGCGCAACAGCCGGCGCCGAAGCCGTCGTGAAGATATACGGACGCGCTCGCTGCACGAGCCATTCGCACACCGTCGCGTGCGCGGCGACGAACGCGCCCGCCACCCCGGCCGCCTTGCCGAGCGTCCCGACCATCACGAGATTGGGCGAGCGCAACGCGGCCTCGGCGAGCGCGCCACGCCCTTGCGGTCCAAGCACGCCGAAGCCGTGTGCATCGTCGACGATGAGCCACGCGTGGTGCCGCTCGGCGAGCTCGACGAGGCGCGGGAGCGGAGCCACATCGCCGTCCATGCTGAACACGGTGTCGGTGACGATGACCTTCGCGTCCGCGCCTGACGCTTCAAGCATGGCGCTCAATGCATCGGCGTCGGCGTGCGGATAGATCTGGATGTCCGCCCGCGAGAGGCGCGCCCCGTCGATCAGCGACGCGTGATTCAGCGAATCGGAAAAAAGCGTCGTGCCGCGCCCCGCGAGCGCGGTCACCACCGCGAGGTTCGCCATGTAACCGGTGCTGAAGTACAGCGCGCGAGCATCATCGACGAAACCGCCCACGAATTCCGCGAGATCGTCTTCGAGTTGCGCATGCGCGCGCGAATGCCCGCCGAGCAGGTGCGACCCGCCGCTGCCCGCGCCGTAGCGCTGCGCGCCCTCGGAGAGGGCAGCCACGAGTTGCGGATGCGCTGCAAGCCCCAGGTAGTCGTTGCTCGCGAAGCCGATCGTGTCGCGGCCGTCGACGCGCATGTGCGCGTCGCAGGGCGTGTCGATCGTGCGGCGGCGGCGACGCAAGCCGCGCGCGTCGAGTTCGCGCAAGTCTTGTTCGAGGGTGTCGATGAGTTGCATCAGAGGTCCTCCGCGACGACGGCCTCGAAGGTCTCGCGCGTCCGGTCGGCGAGCAGCGACTGCGTCGCTTCGTCGAGGATGTATGGCGGCATCACGTAGACCGTCGTGCCGATGGGCCGCAGCAGCAACTCGCGCTTGAGCGCATGTTCGAAGAAGCGGCGCGAGAATGTGGCCGCGCGCGATGCATCGTTGATCGCCGCGTCGAACGCGAGGATCGTGCCGCGCTGGCGCAGGTTGCGCACGAGCGGATGCGACGCGAGCGGCCCGAATGCCTCACGCAACCGCGCCGACTTGCGCGCGTTCACGGCCAGCACATCCCCCTGCTCGATCAGATCGAGCGTCGCGAGCGCCGCCCGGCACGCGAGCGGGTTGCCCGTGTACGAATGCGAATGGAGGAAACCGCGAGCCGTATCGTCGTCATAGAAGGCTTCGAAAATGGCATCGCGCGAGAGCACGATCGAAAGCGGCAGATAACCGCCGCTAATGCCCTTCGACAGCGTCAGCAGATCGGGCCAGATGCCTGCCTGCTCGCACGCGAAGAAGGTGCCCGTACGGCCGCAGCCCACGGCGATTTCGTCGGCGATCAGATGCACGCGATAGCGGTCGCACAACGCGCGCAAGCCCACGAGGTAAGCCGGATCATGCATCGCCATACCCGCCGCGCACTGCACGAGCGGTTCGACGATCAGCGCGGCAATGTGCGCGCCGCGGGCTTCGAAGAGCTTCTCGACGTCAGCCAGCGCGCGCTGCGCCACATCGGCAGCAGTTTCGCCGTCGCGCGCCTGGCGAGCATCGGGCGACGCAACCACATGCGCCCGATGGAGCAGCGGATCATAAGCATCCCTGAAAATCTTCACATCGGTCACGCCGAGCGCGCCGATCGTCTCGCCGTGATAGCTGTTCGCAAGGCAGACGAATTCACGCTTGCCGCTCTCGCCCTGATTGCGCCATGCGTGAAAGCTCATCTTCAGCGCGATTTCCACCGCCGATGCGCCATCCGAAGCAAAGAACGCATGACCGAGCGTGTGGCCCGTGAGCGCGCTCAGTCGCTCTGCGAGTTCGACCGCGCTTTCGTGCGTGCAGCCGGCGAGCATCACGTGCTCGAGCGTGTCGAGCTGCGCCTTGAGCGCTGCGTTGATCGACTCGTTCGCGTGACCAAACAGGTTCACCCACCACGAACTGATGGCGTCGAGATAGCGCCGACCGTCGTTGTCGTAGAGCCACGGGCCGGCGCCGCGCGCGACCGCGATGAGCGGAAAACGCTCGTGGTGCTTCATCTGGGTGCACGGATGCCAGACGGCGCGCAGGCTGCGCTCGACCCAATGGTCGCTGGCAGGGTTGGAATGCTGATTCAAAGACGACTCCCGGTACGACAGCGGGACCGAGATTAGCGCGAACGCCTGCGCAATGCACTACCCCGAAAATGGCTTCGCGAAGCGTTGCGGCGCGACGTTGGTCGGTGTTCGGAGCGGCAAGCGGCAGATCTTTAGCGAAGGCCTGAAATGAGCGTAGATAGCGACGACAAAGTGAACCGCGCTTGTGCAAAAAAATCTGTCGCGCCTGCGCGAAAAAGTGTGACGCCTGCTCAACAGCGTGATTGAGGACGCGCGAATCGACGCGATACACCTCACGCAACGTGGTCGTCGCGCGGCGTGCCAGCAAGCTGGAGAAAGGAAATCGAAGGAGGAAGGAAAGGCGCCGCGCGCAGGCGGCAGACGAAACGACTAGCGGCTCGCGAGTGCGTGGCGGTCGTTGTCGGCGGTAGCCACGGCGTCAGGCGTCGCGCCCGCGCTGGCATCGTTCCGGGCGGTGACCGTGGCGTCGTTGGACCACACCACGTTGCCGTTGACCGCGTAGAGGTGGCAGGCGTCGCTGCTGTGTTTCTGGCAGTTCGCGACCGCGACGGCCATCGGATTGTCGCCGCCCTCGGCCCACGACCACGCGCCCGAACCGGATACCGCGAAGGCGCGGCTCGGATACTGCTTGAGGAAGTTGCGATAACCGTCGCGGCCCGCCTGATCGAGGTACGGCACGGCGCTCACCGAGTCGATGGCGGCGAAGTCCGTGCCGTGCGGCGCGGCCGGTGCCGGCACACGGTACTCGACTGCGGTCGGCATGCCTTCGCGGGCAAGAAACGCTTCGACTTCCGGCCACCAGACCTGCACACCGTCACGATCGCCTACGAGGCGATGCGCGTCGTTCTTGTACGAGCCGTAGTCGACGAGCTTCGCGCCCGCAGCGGGCAGCGACTGGCCGGCCTGTGCAGTGCGGTACGCCGCGAACATGTTCGCGACGAGGCCCGGCGTCCACACGGAATCGTTGTCACCGTAGAGCCAGAGCGAGGCCACGCGTGCCTTGCCGCCATAGCCGCCGAAGGCCTGGGTCAGGTTGTCCTGCCAACCCGTGCAGGCGTCCTGGCGCAGGCCGCCCGAGAAGTTGATGAGCGCACGCACGCCGTGTGCGGCCTGGGTACCGTAGGCGATCGTCGCGAGGCCGCCGTGCGAAGTCCCCGCCACCGCGATGTGGTCCGCGTCGACATACGGTTGTTTCGACATGTAGTCGATCGTCGCGGCGACGTCGGCGGCCTGGCCGAGGCCGTTGCTCGCCACGTCACAGCCGTCCTGCTCGTAGGCGCCGCCCGAGCCCGCAAAGCCGCGGCGGTTCGGCGCGACGACCACGTAGCCCCGGCGCACGAATTCGCGCGCGAACGACACCGGGTCGCTGCGCGACTGGCTACGCGGGTCACCGAGGATCTTGCCGTGATTGAACACCACCATCGGGAACGGGCCGGGGCCGTCCGGGCGGTAGATCGTGGTTTCGAGCGTGACCGTGCCGTCGCCATCGACGGGAATGTAGATCACCTGCTCGTTCATGTTGGGACGCACAGCGGGCAGCCAGGCTTCGTCGAGAGCAAGACGGGCAACATTGGCGCTGCCGAGCGGGCCGGCCGGAACCGGTGCGGTGGTGTGCGTTGCGGCGGCGGCGCGAGCCGGCGTAGCCGACTGCGTGGCAGCCGGATCGGACAGCGATGCTGCATGCGCGACCGAAAGCAGACACACCGTGCCGGCCAAGGCCCATCCAGTAAGGAGCTTCCTGAACGCCATGCGCAAACCCACCTGCGAGAAACCTGATTGACTTCGTGCTACTCCGGTCGGCCCCGCTTCCGGCACAACGTAAGCCACGGGCGTGTCGCAAGACACGTGCCGGTGAAACCCACGATGGGGAAAAAGCCGATCAGAACACCGCTGCGGTGGCGCGATGCGGTTGTGCAACGACGCCTCCGGGACGCTCGGCATGCAGTGACCTACGCCTGAACCGGGGCGCTATCGAAGCAAAACCCTCGGTCGGCCAGGCCTGCACCGGACTCACAAGCTTTGCTTACATTCAACTTGCGCGACCGGCCGAACACCGCGATTGCATCGTCGCACAACAAAAGATCGTTACGCAATTGAGGGGTAACCCGGCATAACGCATGCCAGTGCGGTGTGAGCCCCACGGGGCCTGGCTCGTAGGCAAATCGAGTCTTTTTGCCGCTCCTGGGCGCTTTGTGCGCGGCCCACGGCGATCGGAAAAAATTACGTGAAATTAAGCACTTACGTGTGTAACACGAAGTACAGCATGCGCCGCGCGAGGCACTTTGCGTCCTCGCTGCGCACGGAGTCAGGCGTCGGTCACATCGCCGTCGACATAGCGCCAGCGGCCGTCCTCGCCGCGCGTAAAACGGCTCAGTTCATGGAGCCGTGAGGCGCGCCCGCCCGTCTTGTAGCGCGCGACGAACTCGACGACCGCATGAGCCGCGTCCGTCTGTTCATGACGCTTCACCGCGAGGCCGAGCCAACGCGGCGCATCCGGTGCCGAGGGTTGCACGTCGAGGTCCGGCGGGCAGGTTTGCGGCGCCCAGGTCGCGCGCAGCCAGGCCGTCTCACCGAGCACGTAAGCCGTGTAGCGCGAGCGCATCAGTTCGAGCGCCGTTTGTGGAAGCGCTCCCCCGTCGATGAAAGGGCCGCAGCAATCGGCATAGCGCGGCGGCTTCGCGGAAGTTTTCTGGTTGGGCGCGGCGCCGCCGCAAGGACAGTCGATGGGCCGGGCGGCCCGGGAAGTTTCAGCAGTCATCGGAGAAAAAATCCATTCGGGTGCCGTACGCGGATCCTCCGGACGGCACGCCCTGTCGCTATCTGGCAGAAAGACCGTGCCCGGCGGGTTGGTTCGCGATCAGCGCCGGGGGCAACGTCACCAGTCGAGTTCAGTACCGTCGTACTGGAAGAAGCGTCCGTTGAACACTTCGCGTGCCGCCGCCGCTTCCGCGATCACCTCGCGCATGGCCGTAACGCTGTGCGCCACGTCGATCGCCGCTTGAGGGCCGCCCATGTCGGTGCGCACCCAGCCGGGATGCAGCGCGATACAGGTGGCGCGACGCGTCTGCAGCGCGGTGATCTTGAGCACGTCGTTGAGCGCGGCCTTGCTCGCGCGATAGAGCCAGCCCGTCGTGCCCGTGGCCTGTGCGATGCTGCCCATGCGGCTCGACAGTACGCCGAGCACGCCGTTCGCCGCATCGACGCGCGGCAGCAGCGCCGGAATCAGTTGCATCGGGCCTCGCACGTTGGTCTGCATCACATGGTCGAAGTCCTCGGGCGTGATCGTCTCGACGCCCTCGGTGCGCGGGCCGTAGACGCCCGCCACGATGAGCGCCACATCGAGCCGCTCGGCTTCGAGCTTCCAGCCGAGCGCCGCGATCTCATCGGGACGCACGATGTCGAGCTGAAACGGCTGCGCGCCCAGCTCATGCAGTCCTTCGAGCGCAACGTTGCCGCGCGCCGTTGCGAGCACGCGCCAGCCCGCCTTCGCATATTGCCGCACAAACTCGCGCCCGATTCCGCGCGACGCACCCACGATCAACGCTGTTTTCATCTGGCCACCCTGGTGTCGGGCGCGCCGCCTCCTTGCGGCGCGTCTGTCGCGAGACTACCGCAATTAGCGTTACAGCAGTTCGATGCCCATCGCCGTCGCCTCGCCCCCGCCGATGCACAAGCTCGCGACGCCCCGCTTGCCGCCGCGCGCGCGCAGCGCGCCAAGCAGCGTGACGAGAATACGCGCGCCCGATGCGCCGATCGGATGACCGAGCGCGCACGCGCCGCCGTTCACGTTGACCTTCTCGTGCGGCAGGTCGTGCTCCTTCATGGCGGCCATTGTGACGACGGCAAACGCCTCGTTGATCTCGTAGAGATCGACGTCCGACGCGTGCCACCCGGTCTTCTCGTAGAGCTTCGCAATGGCGCCGACCGGCGCAGTCGTGAACTTCGACGGCTGCTGGGCAAACGTCGAATGACCGGTCACGCGCGCAAGCGGCGTCACGCCGAGCCGCAACGCCGTCGATTCGCGCATCAGCACAAGCGCCGCGGCACCGTCCGAGATCGACGACGAATTCGCCGCCGTCACCGTACCGGTCTTGCTGAACGCGGGCTTGAGCGTCGGGATTTTGTCGAGGTTGGCCTTGAACGGCTGCTCGTCGCGTGCGATGGTCGTTTCGCCCGCGCGCGAGGCCACCTTCACCGGCGCGATTTCCCACGCGAACGAACCGTCCTCGTTGGCGCGCTTCGCGCGCTTGAGCGACTCGATCGCAAACGCGTCCTGGCGCTCGCGCGAGAAGTCGTATTCGCCCGCGCATTCCTCGGCGAACGTACCCATCAGACGGCCCTTGTCATAGGCGTCTTCGAGACCGTCGAGGAACATGTGGTCGAGCACCTGGCCATGCCCCATGCGCATGCCCGCGCGCGCCTTCGGCAGCAGATACGGCGCGTTGCTCATGCTTTCCATGCCGCCCGCGACGATCACATCCACCGATCCCGCCAGCAGCATGTCGTGCGCGAACATGGCCGCGCGCATGCCCGAGCCGCACATCTTGTTGACGGTCGTGGCGCCCGCCGCGAGCGGCAGGCCCGCGCCAAGCGCCGCCTGGCGCGCGGGCGCCTGGCCCTGCCCCGCGGGCAGCACGCAGCCCATCACGACTTCCTCGATCTGCGCAGGCGTGAGGCCGGCGCGTTCGACCGCCGCCGCAATCGCAGCCGCGCCCAGTTGCGGCGCGCTCAGCGACGCGAAATCGCCCTGAAAACTCGCCATCGGCGTGCGAGCCGCCGAGACGATCACGATGGGGTCCTTCACTGTCTCACTCATGTTTGTGCTCCTTGATGACTCCCGCGATGACGGCCGGCACGTCGCCAAGACGCGCGGCGTCCTCGGCGAGCACGTCGTTGTCCGCCTGATGCGCGCCGTGCGCGGACACCGCCGCCACACACCGCGCATACGTATCGTGCAACTGGTCTTGCGCGCCAATCGTCATGCCGAGGTCGCGGATGCGCCCGTCGTGCACGCCGTACGCCCAGCCATGAACCGTGAGCGTCTGGCCGCGCGCCCACGCGTCGCCGACGATCGTCGTCCGGCACACGTTCACGACCTGCTCGATCGTGTTGAGTTCGACGAGACGGCGATGGCGCGCCTCGCCCATTGGCCACTCGTCGAGCAGTGCCGCGTGCTTCTCGCGCACGTCCTGCACATGCTGGAGCCAGTTGTCGGCAAGACCCACACGGGTGCCGTGCAGCGCCGCGCCGACGCCGGAGCAGCCGTAGTGCCCCACCACCATGATGTGCTTCACCTTCAGCAGATCGACAGCGAACTGGATCACCGAAAGGCAGTTGAGGTCCGTGTGCACGACGACGTTGGCGATGTTGCGATGGACGAACACCTCGCCCGGCGGCAGGCCGATGATCTCGTTCGCGGGCACACGCGAATCGGAGCAGCCGATCCACAGGTATTCGGGCGCCTGCTGATGCGCGAGACGCGAGAAGTAGCCGGGATCGGAGGCAAGGCGCGCGGTGACCCACTGGTCGTTGTTCTCGAACAGAGGGGCTAGCGGATGGTCAGGGGATGGGGCCATGTCGATTCAACTGGTTGATCCGCATGCGTCAAGCCGCGCGCGCCGCGGCGGTCGGGCTTTCCGGCGCGAAACTTTCGGGGTAGCGCACGCAAAAACGCATCGACGGATCGTAAGGAAAACAGTCCGGCACCTCACCTGCAATGAGACGCGCTTTGCTCTCTTGCCAGAGCGCCGGGTCGAAGAAATCGGGATGATACTCGAGGAAGTAGCGCTTGACGCGCGGGTCGCCCAGCAAGAACGTGCGATACGTCTCCGGGAAGATGTCGCGCGGGCCCACCGCGTACCACGGATCGCCAGATAGTTCGTCTTCCTCATTATTAGGCTGCGGCACGGCGCGCACGTTGCAATCGGTGAGGTACTCGATTTCGTCGTAGTCGTAAAACACCACGCGGCCGTGACGCGTCACGCCGAAGTTCTTGTACAGCATGTCGCCCGGAAAGATGTTCGCACGCATCAGGTCCTTGACTGCGTTGCCATATTCGCGGATGCCGTGCTCGACGTCCGCATCGCTGCCGTTTTGCAGCCACATATTGAGCGGCACCATGCGGCGCTCGATGTACACATGGCGGATCACGAGATTGTCGCCCTCGTACTCGATCATCGAGGGCGCAAGCTTCTCCAGTTCGCGCACGAGCGCGTCGTCGAGTCGCGCGACGGGCAGCGCGACGCTCGAATATTCGAGCGTGTCGGCGAGACGCCCCAGACGGTCGTGGCGCTTCACGAGCCGGTACTTCGCCTCGACCTCTTCGCGCGTGGTTTCCTTCGGCGCGGGAAAGGTGTCCTTGATGACCTTGAACACGTAAGGAAACGAAGGCAGCGTGAACACGATCATCACCATGCCGCGGATGCCGGGTGCGATGACGAACTGGTCCGACGAATGCGAAAGATGATGCAGCAGATCCCGATAGAAGAGGTTCTTGCCCTGCTTCTGCAGACCGAGCGACGTGTAAATCTCCCCCTTGGACTTGCGCGGCATGACCGTGCGCAGGAACTCGACGTAGGCCGACGGCACGTCCATATCGACCAGAAAATACGAGTGCGCGAAGCTGAACATGATGAGCAGTTGCTCGGAGCGCAACAGCACGGCGTCGAGCGCGAGGCAACCGCCCTCGACATGGCGGATAGGCAAGACGAACGGCGCAAGCACATCGCCATTGATGATGCGCCCGATGATGTACGCCGACTGGTTGCGAAAAAACAGCGACGACAGCACATGAATCTGGAAGTTGGTCTTCGGCTCGACTTCGCCGTAGGTGTCGAACATCGTGCGTATCACGCACTGGACGTCGCGCGTGAGGTCTTCGAAGGGCGTCTCCAGCTGGAAATTCGTGACGATGCGCTCGAGCGTCGCGGCAAGCCCGTCCTTGGCCGGGTAGTACGCGCGGTAAGTCGGCTTCGCCGCGGGCTCGTCGTTTTCGATGTATTCCGTCGAAATCGCGGGCCGCACGAAGATGAAATCGTTGTTGAAATACGAGCGGTGCAGGATCTTGCAGCACACCGAGTTGAAGAACGTCTCGGCGCACTCGGGCTGCCGGTGCGTTGTGAGCAAGCCGATGTAATGCAGCTTGATCTGCTGCCACACTTCACCGTCGATGCTTTCCGCGTCGTATTCGTCCTCCATCGCCACCACGCATTGCTCGACGCGCTCGTCATACGACGCGATGCGCTCGCGCGCGAGCCGCTGCAGGCCGTGCCAGTCCGCCGACTCGAAGAGCGCCCTCGCGCGCACTGCCGCGTCGCTGAAATTGCGGTAGTGACTGTCGAAGCCCTCGAGCATCGTCTGGGCGACGTCGAAGCCTATTTGCGAGGACAGCAGTTTCGGAAAGTGTTTCATCGCGGGATGGCCTGTGGTGCGTCGTGACGCGACTCCTTCGTTGAACCGGGACTTGAGCCGGACCTTCACTGCGGCTACTTCTGCGGCTACTTCCGCAGTTACTTCTTTACGTCGGCGGATTCAGCGTCGCGCGCGTCCGCCAGCGCCAGGAGTTCGCGCGCCTGCATCTCGTACTGCGCGAGATCTTCGAGCGTGGCGTCGAGATCCGCGCGCTGGCGCTCCAGGATCTCGCGGTGGCGCACCACCGTATCGAGAAACGCCTGCAACTGCGGGAGCGTGTCGGTGGGCGAATCGTACAGGTCGAGCAGCGTCCTGATCTCGGAGAGCGTGAAGCCGAGCCGCTTGCCCCGCAGCGTCAACCGCAACCGCGTGCGGTCGCGCCCTGAAAACACGCGCTTGAGGCCGCCCGCCCCTTCGCGGCTAGGCGCGACCAGGCCCTGGTCCTCGTAGAAACGGATTGCGCGCGGTGTCACGTCGAATTCGTGGGCGAGTTCGGTAATCGTGTACTGGGTCATGTGCGTAATGAGCGACGGGGCCGTGGCCGCCAGCGGAGCGGCGCATTGGGCGATAGAATCGACGTTTACGTTATCGTCAACCTGCCGGTTGCGCAACCTGCCCGCTCAGGAACCGTCTGCAGGATTGATGCGGTGCGGCGCCAATATCAGCGCGCAAGCACCGGCAACAGCCGACAAAAACGGAGAAAACACCCGCAATGAACGCCCTCGAACACCAGCTCGACTATCCCTACACTGACACCCTGCCGGAGCCGGGCCACACTCTCGACGTCGCGCCCGGCGTCAAATGGCTGCGCATGCCGATGCCGTTCGCGCTCGACCACATCAACCTGTGGCTGCTGCGCGACGAGATCGACGGCCAGGCGGGCTGGACCGTGGTCGATTGTGGCATCGCGAACGACACGATCAAGGCGCACTGGGAACAGGTGTTCGACACGGCGCTGGAAGGTCTGCCCGTGCTGCGCGTGCTGGTCACGCACTGCCACCCCGACCACATCGGCCTCGCCCACTGGATCTGCGAGGGCGGTGACAAGAAGCGCTGGAACGTGCGGCTGTGGACGACCCTCGGCGAATACATGAGCGCGCGCGTGATGTCGTCGGGCGACAGCTCGAACGCGGGAGGCGAAGGCGCAGCGCGTCATTTCGGGCGGCACGGCCTCGTCGATCAACAGTCGCAGGATTTGCTGCGCAACCGCGGCGGCTACTACACGAACCTCGTGCCCGCGCTACCGGCGCAATACCGCCGCCTGCGCGACGCCGACACCGTGACGATCGGCGGCCGCGCGTGGCGCGTCGTGACGGGCTTCGGCCACTCGCCCGAGCACTGCGCCCTCTTCTGCGAGGAAACCCGCGTGCTCCTGTCCGGTGACATGGTGCTGCCGCGCATCTCGACCAACGTCTCCGTGTTCGACGTGGAGCCGGAGGGCAATCCGCTCGGCCTGTACCTCAATTCGCTCGGGCGCTACGAGACCATGCCCGAGGACACGCTCGTGCTGCCCGCACACGGCAAGCCGTTCCGCGGCGTGCGCACGCGTATCGCGCAACTGCGTGCGCACCACGACGCGCGCCTCGCAGAAGTGATGGAGGCGTGCGCCGCCAGTCCGCGCAGCGCGGCCGACATCGTGCCGCTCATGTTCAAGCGCCAGCTCGACATCCACCAGACGACCTTTGCGATGGGCGAAGCGCTCGCGCATCTGAACTTGTTGTGGCTCGCGGGCAAGCTCAAGCGATCGACGGGTGCGGATGGTGTGATCCGATTCTCTGCCTGAGCGGCAACCTGATCCGCATTCGCGGCACAAAAAGCAAACGGGCGGCTCACAACGAGCCGCCCGTTCTACATGACAAGCAGCAAGCGCCGCCGCGTCAGTTTGCGCCGCCGGTCACGACATCGGCGCCGGGCGGCCTCACGAACTTGAACGCCGACGCGGGCATCGGCGGATTCTTCTGGATATTGGAGAACGTGAGCAGCGTCACATTGCCGAACACGTCGTGCAGTTCCATTGCTTCGAGATTGCCGTCGCGAAAGCCGATGCCGACGTTCTGGAATTGCGTGTCCTTCGACTTCGGAATGAGCTCAAGCCAGTCGATGCCATTCTTCACGCCCGCATCGCGCAGCGTGAAGTTCTTCTCGATATCGTTGCTGCCGAACAGGATCGCAGCCGGGCTCGCGCCGAGCGCGCCGCCAAGCTTGCGCTCGGTGACCTGATTCAGGTCCTTGTCGTAGACGAAGAGGGTTTCGCCGTCGGCCTGAAGCAGTTGTTGATACGGCTTCTCGTATTGCCAGATGAACTTGCCGGGCCGCGCGAACGCGAACGTGCCGCTCGAAGTCCTCGCGTTCAGCGTGGCCGTGGCGATCGCCTCGCTCGCGCTCTTCGCGCCCGGCGGCGCCTTCAGTTCGCGCTGCACGAACTCGCCGCGCGCCGAATGCACCTGCGCCACGAACTGCTTGAGCTGATCCGTGCCGCTCGCGAACGCGTGCGACGCCAACAGCACGGAAGTGCCGAGCGCGAGCGCCGCACGTACGCCCATCTGGACAAAACGGGTGGGAAGTCCTGCCTGGAACTGCTTCAAAACGTTCTCCATAGGGAAAGAGAGGCG
Organism: Paraburkholderia dinghuensis; assembly: GCF_003837865.1. Classification (GTDB taxonomy): domain Bacteria; phylum Pseudomonadota; class Gammaproteobacteria; order Burkholderiales; family Burkholderiaceae; genus Paraburkholderia; species Paraburkholderia dinghuensis. The sequence continues at coordinate 265,844 of NZ_RQIS01000001.1, forward strand.
CGCGGCCGCGTCGGCATCAAGCGTCGGCGTCGCGCGTGGGCACGAGGATCTCGCGGTTGCCGCTCGACGACATCGCGGAAACGAGCCCCGATTGCTCCATCTGTTCAAGCAGCCGCGCTGCCCGGTTGTAGCCGATGCGCAGATGCCGCTGCACGAGCGAAATCGAAGCGCGCCGGTTCTTGACGACCACTTCGACGGCCTGGTCGTACAGCGGATCGGACTCGTCGCCGGTGCCGCTGGTTCCCGCGCCCGCCGATCCTTCGTCGCCGTCGCCTGCCACGCCGCCTTCGAGCAGGCCCTCGATATAGTTCGGCTCGCCCTGCTCCTTGAGCTTTTCGACCACACGATGCACTTCGTCGTCGCCAACGAACGCGCCGTGCACACGCACCGGCAGGCCGGAGCCCGGTGGCAGGTAGAGCATGTCGCCCATGCCGAGCAGCGACTCGGCGCCCATCTGGTCGAGAATGGTGCGCGAGTCGATCTTCGAGGAGACCTGGAACGCCATGCGCGTCGGCACGTTGGCCTTGATGAGGCCGGTGATCACGTCGACGGATGGACGCTGGGTCGCGAGAATCAGGTGGATGCCCGCGGCGCGCGCCTTCTGCGCGATGCGAGCGATCAACTCCTCGACCTTCTTGCCGACCACCATCATGAGGTCGGCGAGTTCGTCGATCACGACGACGATGTGCGGCAGCTTCGCGAGCGGCTCCGGATCGTCCGGCGTGAGGCTGAACGGATTCGGAATCTTCTCCTCGCGCTTCGTTGCCTCGTCGATCTTGTTGTTGTAGCCCGCGAGATTGCGCACGCCGACCTTGCTCATGAGCTTGTAGCGGCGCTCCATTTCGGCGACGGTCCAGTTCAGCGCGTTGCCGGCCTGGCGCATGTCCGTCACGACCGGACACAGCAGATGCGGGATGCCCTCGTAGACGCTCATTTCGAGCATCTTCGGATCGATCAGGATCATGCGCACCTGCTCGGCAGTCGACTTGTAGAGCAGCGACAGGATCATCGCGTTGATCCCGACCGATTTGCCCGAACCGGTCGTGCCGGCCACGAGCAGGTGCGGCATCTTCGCGAGGTCGGCGCACACGGGCTTGCCGCCGATGTCCTTGCCGAGACCCATGGTGAGCGCGGACGGCGCGTCGGCATAAACCGCCGAGCCGAGAATCTCGGACAGGCGCACAGTCTGGCGGCGCTGGTTCGGCAGTTCGAGCGCCATGTAGTTCTTGCCGGGAATCGTCTCCACGACGCGGATCGACACGAGTGACAGCGCGCGCGCGAGGTCCTTCGCAAGACCCACGATCTGACTGCCCTTCACGCCGGTCGCCGGCTCGATTTCGTAGCGCGTGACAACCGGGCCTGGATACGCGGCCACCACGGCGACCTCGACGCCGAAATCCTTGAGCTTCTTCTCGATGAGACGCGACGTGAATTCGAGCGCGTCGTCGGAGACCGTTTCCTGCGTGGCGGGCGCGGCATCGAGCAGCGAGATGGGCGGCAGCGTGGAATCACCCGGCAGGTCGGTGAAGAGCGGCACCTGGCGCTCTTTCTCGACGCGCTCCGAACGCTGCGGCGTGACCACCGGCGGCACGATCATGACCGGCTCGTGTTCCTCGATCTTCACGCGGCTGCTCTCGACCTTGCCTTCGCGCTTGACGGCCGCGGCCTCGCCGAGCTTGCGGTCGCTGCGTGCCTCGCGGCGCATCCTCGCGAACGTGACCGCGTTGATGAGCGCCTCGCCGACCTTCTCGGAAACGGACAGCCACGAGAAACGGAAATACAGCGACAGCCCGATGCCGAGCGCCAGCAGAAGCGCGAGCGTGCCGCCAGTGAAGCCGAACGCGTGCGAGACGCCGCGCGCTACGGCATCGCCGACCACGCCGCCGGGCGTGTGTTCGCGCGGCAATTGCACCCTGAGCGACCACATGCGCAATGCCGCAATGCCGTCGCTCGCGAGCAGCACGAGAACGAACGCGAGGCTTTCGGTGATCCAGCCATGGTCGCGCGGTTTGTCGTCATCGTCGGCGAGCGCTTCGTTGAGCGTGATGCGCCGATAGTTCGCCGAAATACGCCGGGCGAGCGGCACGACCCACCAGTAGGCGGAGAGGCCGAACAGCAGCAGCAGAATGTCAGAGGTCCACGCGCCGACGCGGCCCGCCCAGTTCGAGATGTGATCGACATGGGCGGCGTGGGTCCAGCTGGGGTCGTGACGGCTGTAACTGATGAGCGCCATCAGCAGGAAGACGCCGAGCGCGACCTGCAAGAGCCAGCGGATTTCAGTGAACAGGCGCGACATGCGGTGGGGCAATGCCTGCGCCTGCGCGGAATAGGTAGCTTTGGCCATTGAATCCTGGTGCTGATCCTTGATGCGTTCGCGGCCGGCGCGCGCTGCAGGCTGATGCAGCGGACCCGCGCAGCCGCCTTTCGTCCAATCCGGCCTATTGTAAACGCGTTGTTTCGGCCCCGGCTGTAAATGACGGTTACCGGCAACAGTGGCGCTAGTGCGCCCAGGGCCGATCCTGCGCGCGTGGCGCATTGTCGCGCACGGGTGCGCGCGCCGCGCCGTGCCCCGCGTCCCGGCATGTCCGCGGCCGCCTCGCCGCCCGTCCCCGTACAGGCTATCGGCACGATCAGGAAGCTTCATGAGGCGCCGGCAAGCCCCGCCCTTTATAATTGCCGGCTGATGCCCATATCCATGTGTGTGCCTTGTCGCACCGCCGGGCGGCCTCGCTTTACGGCGCGCTTTTCAGCGCGCCTCTCAGCGTATTCATAGCGTCATTCGCAGCGCCTTTTTACGGATTTCGACCATGTCTGTAACCAAACACGCCAAAGTCCTGATTCTCGGTTCCGGCCCCGCCGGCTACACCGCCGCCGTCTATGCGGCCCGCGCGAACCTCTCGCCGCTCCTCATCACCGGCCTCGCGCAGGGCGGCCAGCTCATGACGACGACCGACGTCGAAAACTGGCCCGCCGATGCGAACGGCGTGCAGGGTCCGGAACTGATGCAGCGTTTCCTCGAGCATGCCGAGCGTTTCAACACGGAAATCGTGTTCGATCACATCCACACGGCGAAGCTCGATGAAAAGCCGATCCGCCTGATCGGCGATTCGGGCGAGTACACCTGCGATTCGCTGATCATCGCGACCGGCGCGTCGGCACAGTACCTCGGCCTGCCGAGCGAAGAGCTGTATATGGGCCGCGGCGTTTCGGCCTGCGCGACCTGCGACGGCTTCTTCTACCGCAACCAGCACGTCGCGGTGGTGGGCGGCGGCAATACGGCCGTCGAAGAAGCGCTGTACCTCGCGGGGATCGCGAAGAAGGTGACGGTCATCCACCGCCGCGACAAGTTCCGCGCCGAGCCGATCCTGATCGACCGCCTGCTGGAGAAGGAAAAGGAAGGCGTCGTCGAGATCAGGTGGAATCACGTGCTCGACGAAGTCAAGGGCGACGACGGCGGCGTGAACGGCCTGCGCATCAAGAACGCGCAGACCGGCGAGACGACCGACCTCGACCTGCAGGGCCTCTTCGTCGCGATCGGCCACAAGCCGAACACCGACATCTTCGAAGGTCAGCTCGAGATGAAAAACGGCTACATCATCACGAACGGCGGGATGAACGGCAACGCGACTGCCACGAGCGTGGCGGGCGTTTTCGCGGCGGGCGACGTGCAGGACCACGTGTATCGTCAGGCGATCACGAGCGCCGGCACGGGCTGCATGGCCGCGCTCGACGCGCAGCGCTATCTCGAGAGCATCCACGAGATCACCCAGCCGCACGTCATGAGCGCAGAAGCCGAGCGCTGAAAGCTTCCGGCGCTTGCCGGCCGCAGACGGCTAAAATAGCGGTCTGAAGCCTGTCGGCGCACCGGAATGAGGGCCGCGGCCAGCCAGCCGGCGGCCCTTTTCTTTTGTGCCGCGATTTTGCGCCCGGAATTTGTCGCTGCGAATTTTTGCTGCGACCGCGACACGGCTGTCGTCGCGATTTCGGTCGCCATGTCGCTATAAGTGCCTCTTCCATCGCTACACTCGCCGCACTGCGGGCGCACCTCGCGCGCCAGGCGGCGGTCGAAACCAGACGATCACGACAACGCCTTCCGCCATGCCGAAGAACAAGCCTCATCCCGGCGAGCCCAAGCGTCCCGCTGCGCAACGCCCCGCCGCGCCCGAACCCACCGCCACGACACCTGCCGTCACGATTGAGAAGGGCAATCTCGCCGCGGGCCTTGGAGGGCTCGGCAGCCTGCGCGACGCGCTGAAGGCGCAGACCCGCCAGCGCGAGCGCGAACGCGCGGCGGCGCTTGCGGCCCGCGTGGAAGCCGACGCAGACAGCGAACTTTTCCGCCGCGAGATCGGCACCATCGCGCCGCTGAACGCGCCCCCGCGCGCGCCGGCGCGCCGCGCGGCGCCCGTGCCGCTGCCCACCCAGACGCAGCTCGACGAGCAAGCCGTGCTGCACGAAGCTATCTCCGACGACTTCGATCCCGAAACGCTCCTCGACACCGACGACTCGCTCTACTACCACCGCCCCGGCATCAGCGCCGAGGTCGTGAAGAAGCTGCGACGCGGCACGTGGATCGTGCAGGCGCAACTCGACCTGCACGGCATGCGCCGCGAAGAAGCGCGCGAGGCGCTGCAGACGTTCATCCGCGAAGCAGGCAAGCGTGGACTGCGGTGCGTGCGCGTGATTCACGGCAAGGGACTGGGCTCGGTCGGCAAGGAGCCGGTGCTCAAGGGCAAGGTGCGCGCGTGGCTCGTGCAGAAGGAAGAGGTGATCGCGTTCTGCCAGGCGCGGGCGCACGATGGCGGTGCGGGTGCGGTGCTCGTGTTGCTGCAGCCGCAAGCGGTTGGGCCTGCCGGAGCCCATACGTCGCGTTGACCGGCGCGCCTCTTGTCGTAAGTGGACGTATCGCGAAGACTCATGACGTCATGCCGTCTGATAGACGCAACGAACACTCATGAACGTTGAATATTATCGAGGTCAAGCAGGTGCAGCGTTATCTTTCCTCAAGCACGTATATCGACTGGCATACCGTCGAAATCCGATCGCTCGCTCACAAGCTAGCGAATCGCGCAGGGTCAGAAAGCGAACTGGTGCATCTGTCCTTCGAGTTCGTTCGGGACGAAATACGGCATAGCTCCGACTACAAGCTCAATCCGGTTACTTGTAAGGCATCAGACGTTTTGCGACACAAAACGGGCTACTGCTACGCCAAGAGTCATCTGCTCGCAGCCTTGCTCCGAGCCAACGGCGTGCCGACCGGGTTGTGTTATCAGCGGTTGTCTGTGGGTAACGGGGGCGCCCCGTATTGCCTTCATGGTTTGAACGCCGTGTACCTGAAAGATTTTGGCTGGTACCGCGTTGATGCCCGAGGGAACAAGGCGGGCGTGGATGCACAGTTTCATCCTCCTCGAGAGGCGCTTGCTTTCCCTATTAGAGATCCAAAGGAACGGGATCTCCCCGAAATCTGGGATGCACCGCTACCTGTCGTCGTAGAGACGCTTGAGCGCCATGCGACCTACGACCAGGTTCTAGCGAATCTCCCTGATATCGAACTCATCGGGTGACTGCCGTGACAGCCATTTGAATGTCCGGTACAGAGATTTGCAGTGGTCCGCTTGAGGTCGAACAGAGCCCTTCCCCGGAAATCCAGGAAGAACCGAAAAAAAAGCCTCACGCGCAACCCGCACGTGAGGCTTTTGCATTACATCGCGAACCCTGAGCGCGTCAGGCGATCCGCTCTTCCGTCTTCGGATCGAAGAGCACCGCCTTCGAAACATCGAACAGCAGCTCCATCTCCTTCTCCGGCTGCGGATTCGCGCCCGGGTGCACGCGGCTCACGATACGTTTGCCGTTGACCTGCGCGAACACCAGCGTATCCGGCCCGGTCGGCTCGATCACGTCCACCTTCACGGTATGGCGCTGCAGTTCGTGGCCGTGGCCGTCGTGCGAGCTGCGCGCGTCGGTGATGCGCTCCGGCCGCAAGCCGAGCACCACATTCTGGCCGACATGCCCGCGCACCTTGTTCGCATCGAATGGCAGGTTCAGCACGCTGCGCGCCACACCCGTGTCGAGTTCGAGACCCACACCCGCGCCCTGCTCCACGAGTTTGCCGTCGATGAAGTTCATCGGCGGCGCGCCGATGAAGCCCGCCACGAACAGGTTCGACGGCGAATCGTAGATCTCCTGCGGCGCGCCAAACTGCTGAACGATCCCGTCCTTCATCACCGCGATGCGGTCGCCGAGCGTCATCGCCTCGATCTGGTCGTGCGTCACATAGACGATCGTCGTGCCAAGACGCTGATGCAGCAGCTTGATTTCCGAGCGCATCTCGATACGCAGTTTCGCGTCGAGGTTCGAGAGCGGCTCGTCGAACAGGAACATGACAGGGTCGCGTGCAAGCGCGCGACCCATCGCGACGCGCTGGCGCTGGCCGCCCGAGAGCTGACCCGGCCTGCGGTCGAGCAGGTGCTGGATCTGCAGCATGTTCGAGACGCGATCGACGATCTGCGATTGCTCGCCTTTGGGCACCTTGCGGATGTTCAGGCCGAACGAGATGTTCTCGCGCACCGTCATCGACGGATACAGCGCGTAGGACTGGAATACCATCGCGATATCGCGGTCCTTCGGCGAGAGGTTGTTCACCACCTTGCCGTCGATGGCGATCTCGCCTTTGGTGACGGTTTCGAGACCCGCGATCATGTTGAGCAGCGTCGACTTCCCGCACCCCGAACCGCCGACGAGAATCAGAAACTGTCCGTCCTCGATGTCGATGTTCACGCCCTTCAGGACGGGCACCCCGTTCGGGTAGGTCTTGTAGACGTCGCGAATGGAAAGGCTTGCCATGCTGTGAATCCTCTTCTCAAACTTGGGGATAAGCCCCCGTATCAGCCCTTCACCGCGCCCGCCGTGAGGCCGCGCACGAAGTAGCGGCCGGCGATCACATAGATGAGCAGCGTGGGCAGCGCGGCGATGATCGCGCCGGCCATGTCGACGTTGTATTCCTTCACGCCCGTGGACGTGTTCACGAGATTGTTCAGGGCCACCGTGATCGGCATCGAATCGACGCCCGAGAACACGATACCGAACAGGAAGTCATTCCAGATCTGCGTGAATTGCCAGATCAGGCACACCATGAAAATAGGCAGCGAGATCGGCAGCAGGATGCGCGTGAAGATCATGAAGAACCCGGCGCCGTCGATGCGCGCGGCCTTCACGAGTTCGGCGGGCACGCTCACGTAGAAGTTGCGGAAGAACATCGTGGTGAACGCGATGCCGTACACGACGTGCACGAGCACAAGACCGCCGATCGTGTTCGAGAGGCCGAAGAAGCCTTGCAGACGCGCCATCGGCAGCAGGATCGCCTGGAACGGAATGAAGCAGCCCACGAGCAGCATCGTGAAGAGCGCATCCGCGCCGCGAAAGCGCCAGTGCGTGAGCACATAACCGTTGAACGCGCCGATGATCGACGAGATCAGCACGGCAGGAATCACCATCTTCACCGAGTTCATGAAGAACGGCTGCATACCGTCGCAGCGCACGCCCGTGCAGGCCTCGCTCCATGCCTTGACCCACGGTGCGAAGCTCGGATGCGTGGGCAGCGTCAGCATGTTGCCCTGGCGAAGCTGGTCGATATCCTTGAACGATGTCGACAGCATCACGTAGAGCGGAAACAGGAAGTACAACGCGAACAGGATCAGCGCCGCATAGACGACCACACGGCTCAGCTTCATCTTAGGCTGCATTGCGCGTGCTCCTCGATTCCAGATACATCAGCGGCACGAGCACGGCCACGACAGTCGCGAGCATCATCATCGACGAGGCTGCGCCAACGCCGAGTTGCCCGCGGTTGAACGAAAACGTGTACATGAAGATCGCAGGCAGCGACGACGCCGTGCCCGGTCCGCCCGCGGTCAACGCGACGACGAGGTCGAACGTCTTGATCGTGATGTGGCACAGGATCAGCAGCACCGAGAAGAAGACCGGACGCATGCTCGGGATCACGATCTTGCGATAGATCGTCGGGAGCGTCGCGCCGTCCACCTGGGCGGCCTTGAAGATTTCGCTGTCCACGCCGCGCAGGCCGGCGAGGAAGAGCGCCATGCAAAAGCCGGTGGACTGCCAGACGGCAGCGATCACGATGCAGAAGATGGCCCGGTCCGGATTGTCGAGCCAGTCGAACACGAAGCTCGTCCAGCCCCAGTCGTGCAGCACGCGCTGGAGGCCGAGATCGGGATTCATGATCCACTGCCAGGCCGTGCCGGTGACGATGTACGAGAGCGCCATCGGATAAAGGAACACCGCGCGCAGTGCGCCTTCCTGGCGAATCTGCTGGTCGAGCAGGATCGCGAGAAACAGGCCGAGCGCAACGCAGATGCCGATGAACGGAACGCCGAACCAGCCGAGATTCTGCGCCGACGTCCACCAGACGTCGTTCTCGAACAGTTCGCGATAGCGATCGAGGCCGGCGAACTCGTAGCGCGGCATCAGTTTCGAGGTGGACAGCGACAGCCAGCCGGTCAGGAGGATGAAGCCGTAGACGAATACGAGGCTGATCAGGATGCTGGGCGAAAGCACCAGCTTCGGGATCCAGCGGTCTGCGAACGCCGCCGTCTGCGACGCGCGGCGGGCAGCAGCCGTCGCCGCCTTGCCGTTACCGCTAAGAGAAGCAGTCACTGCATAACTCCTGGTGCAGTGCGAAAGAGGGTTTCGCACGATGATGGGGTTCAGGTCGAACCGTCATGTCCAGGGGGCCGCGCGCGGCGCTTCGCACGCCGCGCGCGGAACTCACCCTGCTTACTTCGTCTTCGCTGCCTTCGCGAGCGCTTCAACTGCGCTCTTCGAGTCCTGCGTCGAGTTCATGAACTTCGTCACGACGTCGGTGATCGCACCGGCGGTCGCGTCCGGCTGAGCCATGCCATGCGCGAGCGACGGCACATAGCCACCGGCCTTGATCGCGATCTGCTCGTCAGCGTACGACCGCTTCGCACACGCGTCGAACTTGCCCATGTCCACACCCAGACGGACCGGGATAGAACCCTTGTACAGGCTGAACTGCTCCTGGAACGCCGGGCTCATGATGGTCTTCGCAAGCGCGATTTGACCCGGCGTCGCCGCCTTCTGGTCCTTCTGCTGGAAGAACACGAACGAGTCCACGTTAAAAGTGTAGGCCTTCTCCGTGTGCGGTACCGGTGCGCAGACGTAGTCCTTATCCGGCACCTTGCCGGCGTTCGCGAACTCGCCCTTCGCCCAGTCGCCCATGAACTGCATGCCGGCCTTGCCGTTGATGACCATCGCCGTCGCGAGGTTCCAGTCGCGGCCGGTGCGGGCGTTATCCATGTAGCCTTCGATCTTGCGGACCGTGTCGAACACGCCCACCATCTGCTGCGACGTCAGCGTCTTCTGGTCGAGGTCGACGAGCGCCTTCTTGTAGAAGTCCGCGCCCTGCGAGAGGACCACGTCTTCCCACAGCGTCAGGTCCTGCCACGGCTGGCCGCCCGCGGCAACCGGCTGGATACCGGCGGCCTTCAGCTTGTCGGCGAGCGCGAAGAATTCCGGCCAGGTGGTCGGCGGCTTGCCGCCCACCTTGTCGAGCGCCGCCTTGTTGATCCACACCCAGTTCACGCGGTGCACCGAGAACGGCGCGCCGACGTAGTGGTTATCCGCGCGCATGATCTTGTCGATCTGCGGCGGCAGGTTGGCCTTCCAGTCGGCGGCAGCCGAATCGATCGGCACGAGCACGCCCTGCGAGGCCCATTCCTGGATCAGCGGACCCTTGATCTGGGCGGCGGTCGGCGCGTTGCCCGAAATCACCTGCGTCTTCAGTGCGGTCATGGCCGCCGCGCCCGCGCCACCGGCGACCGCGAAGTCCTTCCACGTGAAGCCCTGCTTCGTCATGTCGTCCTTCAGCACGCCGATGGCTTTCGACTCGCCGCCCGACGTCCACCAGTGCAACACTTCGAGGGATTCGGCTGCCTGCGCCGTCGCGATACCGCCCATCAGACTTGCGGCGCACAGGGCACCTGCGATCGCCCGGAATTTCATCGTCATAACTTTTCTCCTCCAGACACCTGAACAGAAACGAATGGCCCCTGATGTCGCCAGGGTTTGGTTGTGGTTCAAACAGGCAAAACACGGGACGGCCGGGTGCCGGAGTGCCGCGCGCGTGTTTTCATCAAACGCGCGCGAACTGCGTGCCGGCGTGCAGCCGCCGGACGCTCAAGAGATGAGTGATTCGGGATGCAACTGATTGTCTCCTCTTCTGTTTTTCACCGGCTCGGCGGGCAACATGCAGATTGCGCGGCGCCAGGGCCTGGTCGAGGCGCCGCTACGTTACACGGCCCCACGTCCCTCAGGGCAGCCCACCCGGCCGCCCGGCTCGCCAAACGACAACTCTCTCGTCCAATGGCATGAGGGATGTTCGGTCCACCCGGGAAAGCGCGTGAAGATGCCGTTATACCGCTGTTGGCCACGCTTTTTTTATCGAATGAACGTTACCTCTTGATTTGGATTGTAGTTAAACTACAATTCAGTGTCAAAAAAAATTTTATCGGACTACGGCCGCCCGAGCTCTCCTGCAGCGGCCCCTCAGCACTGCGTTGGAGACTATGCAATTCCCGACTGATTCCGGCTTTACCTTCGTTCTCTTTGGCGGCACCGGCGACCTGTCGATGCGCAAGATCCTCCCGGCCCTGTACGAGGCACACCGTTCGGGCATGCTCGCCGAGTCGGGCAAGATCGTGGGCGTCGCGCGCCAGGAGGAAAACCGCGCGCAGTACATCGATTGGGTCGACACGCACGTGAAGCCCTACGCCGCAAAAAACGGCCTCGACGAAGCCGCGTGGACCAGCTTTCTCGCACGCATCGACTACGTGAAGCTTGACCTCTCGCGCGCCGAAGACTTCGCGACGCTGCGCGAGGCCATCGCGCCGCTACCGGGCATCCGCGTGTTCTATCTCGCGACGGGCCCGTCGCTCTTCGTGCCGATCTGCCAGGCGCTCGCGTCGGTCGGGTTGAACAGCGGCGCGCGCATCGTGCTGGAAAAGCCGCTCGGTTACGACCTGAAGTCATCGAATGCGATCAACGATGCCGTCGGCGAGATCTTCGCTGAAGAGCAGATCTACCGGATCGATCACTACCTCGGCAAGGAGCCGGTGCAGAACCTGCTCGCGCTGCGTTTCGGCAACGCGCTCTTCGAACCGCTGTGGCGCCGCGAATGGGTGGAGAGCATCCAGATCACCATTGCTGAAGAACTGGGCGTCGAGGCGCGCGGCAACTTCTACGACAACACCGGCGCGCTGCGCGACATGGTGCAGAATCACCTGCTGCAGCTCCTGTCGATCGTGGCGATGGAGCCGCCGCACTCGATGGATTCCGACTCGGTGCGCGACGAGAAGCTGCGCGTGCTGCGCGCGCTCAAACCTCTCGACGCCGACGACATCAACAAGGTCGCCGTGCGCGGCCAGTATCATGCTGGCGTGAGCCGCGGCCAGGCCGTGCCGGCCTACGCGACCGAGCCGGGCGTGAAGCCCGACAGCCGCACCGAAACGTTCGTCGCGCTCAAGGTGGAAATCGAGAACTGGCGCTGGGCCGGCGTGCCGTTCTTCCTTCGCACCGGCAAGCGACTCGCGGACCGCGTCGCCGAAATCGTCGTGAACTTCCGCCCGGTACCGCACTCGGCGCTCGGCCCGAGCGCGCTGCGTGCCGGCAAGAACCGCCTCGTGATCCGCCTGCAGCCGAACGAAACCATTCGCCTGTATTGCCTCGCGAAACAGCCCGGCGAGGGAATGAACCTCGCGAGCGTGTACCTCGACCTCGCGTTCGACCGTTTCTTCCGCGAAGGTCAGATGGAGGCGTACCAGCGCTTGCTGCTCGACGTGATCCATGGGAGGCTCGCGCTTTTCGTGCGCCGCGACGAACAGGAAGCGGCCTGGAAGTGGGTCGAGCCGATCCTGAACGAATGGGCAACGACTCCCCGTCAGCCGAAGCCTTATGCGGCAGGCTCGTGGGGACCGGCCGCGTCGAGCGCCATGCTCGCGCAGCACGGGACGTGCTGGCTCGAAGAAGAAAACTGACACATGATGGCCATGCCGGCGGTCACACGAAGCGCGGCCGCCGGAACCTGAAAGACGAAACGCAGTAGAGACGTACAAGAAAGCAGCATGGAGGAGAAGTGATCGAGCTTCATGTATTCGACGACCCGCGCGTACAATGCGACGCGCTGGCGCGAGCCGTGGGCGATGCACTACGTGCGTCGCTCATCGCTCAGCAGGCGGCGCCCGGCGCCGGCGCGCATCGTGCGACGCTTGCGGTTTCAGGTGGCACAAGCCCGCGCCCCTTCCTGGAAGCCCTGTCGACGCACCGCTTCGACTGGTCCCGAATCGACGTCACGCTGGTGGACGATCGCTGGGTGCCGGAAACCGATCCGGCCAGCAACGCGCGCCTGGTGCGCGAAACACTGCTGAAAAACGAGGCCGCGAACGTGCGTTTCCTGCCGCTCGTGGACGTAACGACCACGCTCGACGCGCACGTCGCCGCGCTCAACGCCGATCCGCAGCGCCGGTTGCCGAGCGTCGCCGTGCTCGGCATGGGCGAGGACGGCCACACGGCGTCGATCTTCGCGGACGCGCCCGAGTGGCACGAGGCCATCACGACGGCGCGCCCGTTCGTCGCCGTGCATCCGCAGGCAGCGCCGCATGCGCGCGTGTCGTGGTCGATGCAGGCGCTGCGCCAGGTCGACCGCCTCTTCCTGCTGATCGCGGGAGAGCGCAAGCTCGAAGTCCTGCAACAGGCCGCCGCGGCGGAACAGAACAACGCCATCTCGAAGCTGGCGAACGATAAGGGAGTAAGACTCGATGTCTACTGGTGTGCCTAACAAAGCTGCCCCGTCCGCGGGCCAGCACGCCGACGGACCGAGGCTGCTCGCCGATATCGGCGGAACCAACGCGCGCTTCGCGCTCGAAACCGGCCCGGGCGAGATCGGCCAGGTCCGCGTGTATCCGTGCGCCGAGTATCCCGGCGTGGCGGAAGTGATCCAGCAATACCTGCACGACACGAAGACAGCACGCGTGAACCACGCGGCGATTGCGATTGCGAATCCGGTCGACGGCGACCAGGTGCGCATGACCAATCACGACTGGACCTTCTCGATCGAGGCGACGCGCCGCGCGCTCGGCTTCGACACGCTGCTCGTCGTGAACGATTTCACCGCGCTCGCCATGGCGCTGCCGGGGCTCACCGACGCCCAGCGCACGCAGGTGGGCGGCGGCACGCGCCGCCAGAACAGCGTGATCGGCCTGCTGGGTCCGGGCACCGGCCTCGGCGTCTCGGGTCTGATTCCCGCCGATGACCGCTGGATCGCGCTCGGCAGCGAAGGCGGTCACGCGAGCTTTTCGCCGCAGGACGAGCGCGAAGACATCGTGCTGCAGTTCGCGCGCAAGAAGTGGCCGCACGTCTCGTTCGAGCGCGTGTGCGCAGGGCCCGGCGTCGAACTGATCTATCGCGCGCTCGCCGCGCGCGACAAGAAGCGCGTGAACCCGAACGTCGACCCCGCCGACATCGTAAAGCGCGCCCACGAAGGCGATGCGCTCGCGCTGGAAACCGTCGAATGCTTCTGCGGCATTCTCGGCAGCTTCGCCGGCAACATCGCCATGACGCTCGGTTCGCTCGGCGGCATCTATATCGGCGGCGGTGTCGTGCCGCGTCTTGGCGAGCTGTTCGCGCGCTCGTCGTTCCGCCAGCGCTTCGAAGCCAAGGGCCGCTTCGACGCGTATCTCGCGAACGTCCCGACCTACGTCATCACCGCCGAATATCCGGCGTTCCTCGGCGTCTCGGCGATTCTCGCGGAGCAGTTGTCGAACCGCGCGGGCGGCAGTTCGTCGGCCGTGTTCGAGCGCATCCGCCAGATGCGCGACGCACTCACGCCCGCCGAGCGCCGCGTAGCCGACCTCGCGCTGAACCATCCACGCTCGATCATCAACGATCCGATCGTCGACATCGCGCGCAAGGCCGACGTGAGCCAGCCCACCGTGATCCGCTTCTGCCGCTCGCTCGGCTGCCAGGGGCTCTCCGACTTCAAGCTCAAGCTCGCCACGGGTCTCACGGGCACGATCCCCGTGAGCCACAGCCAGGTGCATCTCGGCGACACGGCGACCGACTTCGGCGCGAAGGTGCTCGACAACACCGTTTCCGCGATCCTTCAGTTGCGCGAGCACCTGAACTTCGAGCACGTCGAAGAAGCCATCACGCTGCTCAACGGCGCACGCCGCATCGAGTTCTACGGGCTCGGCAACTCGCACATCGTCGCGCAGGACGCGCATTACAAGTTCTTTCGCTTCGGTATCCCGACCATCGCGTACGGCGATCTGTACATGCAGGCAGCGTCGGCGGCACTGCTCGGCAAGGGCGACGTGATCGTGGCCGTGTCGAAATCGGGCCGTGCGCCCGAGTTGCTGCGCGTGCTCGACGTCGCCATGCAGGCCGGCGCGAAGGTGGTCGCGATCACGTCGAGCAACACGCCGCTCGCGAAACGCGCGACCGTCGCGCTCGAAACCGATCACATCGAGATACGCGAGTCGCAGCTCTCGATGATCTCGCGCATCCTGCATCTCCTGATGATCGACATTCTCGCGGTGGGTGTTGCGATCCGCCGTGCGTCGTCGGAAGGCGAACTGCACGACGCCGTGGAGCGAGCGCGCGAGCAAGCCGACGACGACGCGTCCGCCGTGCTCGACTGGCTGAGCCACGGGGCGTCTTCGACAACGCGCGACTGATTGCACTTTGCACGCTCGAAAAAAATGGGACGCCTCGGCGTCCCATTTTCATTGCGGCGGCTTTCGCACGATCACGTCGAGACGGGCTGCTGCACCTGCCCCGGCACCGGATGGTTGTGCCAGCGCACGACGAGGATGCGCCCGACGTAGGTCAGCACGCCGCATGCACCGATCGTGATGCCCATGCCGAACGGCGAAACACCGGGAAACCGGCCGACCACGGCGCTCGCGAACGCGCCGAGGCCGAGCTGCGTTGCGCCGAACACGGCTGCCGCCGCGCCCGCGTTCTTCGGATAGCGATACATCAGATCGGTCGCGCAGTTCGCGCTGAGCACGCCCACCACGCCCACGACAAAGAACAGGCCGAACACGATCGACCATAGCCCGCCCCACCCCGTCAGGCACATCAGCGCGACGAAGATCGACGCGACACTACTCACCGTCGACGCCAGCGACACCATGCGCAGCGCGCCGAATCGTCCGACGAACCGCGTGTTGAGAAAGTTGCCGAGCATGATGCCGAGGATGTTCGTGCCGAAGAAAAGCCCGTAGTGCTGCGGCGAGACGTGGAAGTACTCGATGTAGACGAACGGCGTGGCGGAGATGTACGTAAACATCGCCGCGAACGCCATGCCGCCGCAGAGCATGTGCCCCCACACGAGCGGATCGCGCAGCAGACGCCCGTAGGCCCCGAACGACCGGAACACGGCCGAGCTTTCGCGCTTCTCGCGCGGCCAGGTCTCGGGCACGCCAAGGTATGCCGCGACGGCGCACACGAGCCCGAACAGCGTGAGCGCAACGAACACGACGCGCCAGCCGCCGAGCAGCAGCAACTGTCCGCCGATCAGCGGCGCGAGCAGCGGCCCGATCGCCGTGACGATGGCGACCATCGAGAGGACTTTGGCGGCGTCGGACGGCTCGTGGGCGTCACGGGCGATGGCACGCGAAAGCACCGATGCCGCCCCTGCGCCGAGCGCCTGGAGGAAGCGCACGATGATGAGTTCGTGGATCGAGAACGACAGCCAGCACGCGACGCTCGCCACGGTGAAGAGCGCAATACCGCCGAGCAGGACGGGACGGCGGCCGTAGGCGTCGGATACCGGGCCGTAAAGCAGCATGCCGATCGAGAAGCCGGCCATGAAACTCGTGAGCGTTGCAGCCGCCGCAGCCGTCGGCACCTCGAACGCCCGCGCGATGCTGGGCAGGCTTGGCAGGTACATGTCCGTCGCGAGCGGGCCGCAGGCCGCGAGTGCGCCGAGCAGCAGGATCAACCGGATATCGGGCCGGCGGCGTGACGAATGAGGCATGGGAGCGAGAGGAAACGGGCCGCGTGCGGTGCGTCGCGGCCGCAAGTGTTATAGGCCGCTTCGCGCGTAACGAGAGGCGGCGTCAGAGCACGCAATTGTACCCGACGCTTTGAAGCGCCTTGCGCGGAAACAAGGCCGCCGCCGCCCTGCCCCGTGGCCGGACCGGCTCCGGGTTTTGCCTCGCGTTGCCCGGCGGCTTCAGACCTTCACTGGCTCGCGGCCCGCCTCGCGAGCGCATTTCTGCCGATCTGGCGCCTCAGGACCGGAACCCGCGAGGTGGCGAAACGGTGCGAAGCCCCGCCAGCCATGGCGTTGTGCGGGTGCGGCGCGGGGCGACGTTGCGCCTCCGCCCGTTGCGTTCGACTCCGGTACAATTTCGGGAGAACGTCCCTTCGCCGCGCGAGACCTTCGCGCCATATCGGCCACACTGGCCACAGCGGCCACGCCACTCACGCAGATCTAGCACTCATGTCCAACACCCAGTCCAGGAACGAAGTCCTCTTCGAACGCGCCCAGCGCACCATTCCGGGCGGCGTCAATTCGCCCGTGCGCGCCTTCCGCTCGGTCGGCGGCACCCCGCGCTTTATCGAGCGCGCTGCCGGGCCGTACATCTGGGACGCCGACGGCAAGCGTTACATCGACTACATCGGTTCATGGGGCCCGATGATCGTCGGCCATGTCCACCCGGAGGTGCTCAAGGCCGTCGAACAGGTGCTCGCGAAAGGCTTCTCGTTCGGCGCGCCGACGGAGTCCGAGATCGAGATCGCCGAGGCAATCTGCAAGATCGTGCCGTCGATGGAACAGGTGCGCATGGTGTCGAGCGGCACCGAAGCGACCATGAGCGCGCTGCGTCTCGCGCGCGGCTTCACGAAGCGCGACCGCATCGTGAAGTTCGAGGGCTGCTACCACGGCCACGCCGACAGCCTGCTCGTGAAGGCCGGCTCGGGTCTGCTCACGTTCGGCAACCCGACTTCGGCTGGCGTGCCGGTCGATATCGCGAAGCACACCACCGTGCTCGAGTACAACAACGTCGCGGCGCTCGAAGAGGCGTTCAAGGCGTTCGGCGACGAAATCGCTGCGGTAATCATCGAACCCGTCGCGGGCAACATGAACCTCGTGAAGGGCTCGCCGGAGTTCATCGGGGCGTTGCGCAGCCTGTGCACGAAGCACGGCGCCGTGCTGATCTTCGACGAAGTGATGTGCGGCTTCCGCGTGGGCCTGCGCGGCGCCCAGGCGCTCTATGGCGTCGAGGCCGACATGGTGTGCCTCGGCAAGGTCATCGGCGGCGGCATGCCCGCGGCGGCGTTCGGCGGCCGGCGCGAGATCATGGACCACCTCGCGCCCAACGGCACCGTGTATCAGGCGGGCACGCTCTCGGGCAATCCGGTGGCGGTCGCGGCCGGTCTGAAGACACTCGAACTGATCCAGGCACCCGGTTTCTACGATCGCCTCTCGGCGCAAACGGCGCGTCTCGCTCACGGTCTCACCGAGGCGGCGCGCGAGGCGAAGGTGCCGTTCGTCGCGGATTCGGTGGGCGGCATGTTCGGCCTCTACTTCGCCGACAAGGTCCCCGCGAGCTTCGCGGAAGTCACGAAGAGCGACATCGCACGCTTTAACCGCTTCTTCCATCAGATGCTGGACGCGGGTGTTTACTTCGCGCCGTCGGCTTACGAGGCGGGCTTCGTGTCGAGTACGCACGACGACGCGATCATCGACGAAACCATCGCTGCCGCGCGAAGCGCATTCGCGACGGCATAACGGAAGCGATACACGCCACGCACGCCACGAGAGAGCGCCGGGTGGCTCACCCGGCTCACCCGACCCGCCGCCGCGGAGAAAGCACGACGATGTTCTCGCAAACCGATTTCGTCCACATGGAACGCGCGCTCGCCCTCGCGGCGCGCGGCCTTTACACGACCGATCCGAATCCGCGCGTCGGTTGCGTGCTGGTGAAGGACGGCATCGTGATCGGCGAAGGCTTCACGCAGCCGGCCGGCCAGGACCACGCCGAAATCCAGGCGATGAAGGATGCTCGCGCGCGCGGCCACGAACTACGCGGCGCCACGGCCTACGTGACGCTCGAGCCATGCAGCCACTTCGGCCGCACGCCACCCTGCGCCAATGCGCTGATCGAGGCAAAAGTCGCGCGCGTGATCGCTGCCATGGAAGACCCGAATCCGCTCGTTTCCGGGCGCGGCCTCTCGATGCTGCGAGACGCGGGCATCGACGTGCGTTGCGGGCTGCTTGCCAGCGAAGCGCGCGAGATGAACATCGGCTTCGTTTCACGCATGACGAGGAAGCGCCCGTGGGTGCGCATGAAGATCGCCGCGTCGCTGGATGGCCGCACCGGTCTGCCCTCGGGTGAAAGCCAGTGGATTACGGGCGAGGCCGCGCGCGCCGACGGCCACGCGTGGCGCGCGCGCGCCTCGGCGATTCTCACCGGCATCGGCACCGTGAAGGAAGACGATCCGCGCATGACCGTGCGCGCAGTCGACACGCCGCGCCAGCCGAAACGTGTACTCGTCGACAGCCGGCTCGACGTGACGCCCGAAGCGCAGATTTTCGTGGGCGCGCCGACGCTCGTGTTCTGCGCCTCGCTCGACGAGCGCAACGCCGAGCGCGCAGACCTGCTGCGCGCGCACGGCGCTGAACTGGTGGCGCTAGGCAACGAGCACGGCAAGGTCGATCTGCCCGCGATGCTCACCGAACTGGCCGCACGCGGCGTGAACGAACTCCACGTCGAAGCGGGCAACAAACTCAACGGCTCGCTGCTGCGTGAAGGCTGCGTGGACGAACTCCTGCTCTACGTCGCGCCGTCGCTGCTCGGCACCGACGCGCTCGGCATGATCGACTTCGCAGCCCCGGCGAAGCTCGACGAGCGCAAGCAACTCACCTTCCATTCAGTCGAGCGCATCGGCGACGACCTGCGCATCCTCGCGCGGCTCGTGCGTGCCGAGGACCTGCAGGCGCAGTGAATCTCGCTAACGAATCGAACACAAGGAACAGCACGATGTTTACCGGAATCGTCGCGGCAGTGGGCCGCATTGAATCGATCAGACCGCTCGGCGCGGGTGCCGATGCGGGCGTGCGTCTCTCCGTCAACGCCGGCGGGCTCGGCCTCGACGACGTACAGATCGGCGACAGCATCGCCATCCAGGGCGCGTGCATGACCGTGATCGAAAAATCGGCGACGGGTTTTGACGTCGACGTATCGCGTGAGAGCCTGAATCGCACTGTGGGGCTCGCCGCAACTGGCGAAGTGAACCTCGAAAAAGCGCTGCGGGCGAACGACCGGCTCGGCGGACACATCGTGTCGGGGCATGTGGACGGCCTCGGCACCGTCACACGCTTTGCGCCGGTGGGCGAATCGCATGAACTGCGCATTCTCGCGCCCGCCGAGATTGGCCGTTATTTCGCGTACAAAGGCTCGGCGACGGTGAACGGCGTCAGCCTCACCGTGAACTCGGTCGAAGACCGCGCCGATGGCTGCGAATTCTCGATCAACCTGATTCCGCACACCGTCGAAGTCACTACGCTCAAGCATCTGCAGGCTGGCTCGCTTGTGAATCTGGAGATCGATCTGATTGCGCGGTACGTGGAGCGGATGCTCAGCACGTCTCCGGACGGCCATAGCCCGTCGAAATAATTCTGGTTTTCCGCGTTCGACTGTCTACCATCGTCTCGCTGAAACCCACTACACCTACGAGTTTGTGACGGCATACGGCCGCTTTCCGCGGTTCGTATCCCGTCACCACACCATCAGAATTCCGTCGTCACCGAGAACCACGCGGTACGCGGTGCACCCTGTGTCAGATAGCCACCAAGCGCCGACGACCAGTACGAGCGGTTCGCCAGATTCGTCACGATCATGTTGACGCTCGTGTCGCGATTGAACACACGGGTCTTATAACGCGCCCCAATGTCGAAGCGTGTCCATGAAGGTACCTGCAGTGTGTTCGCCTGATCCAGATACTGCGTGCTGGTCCACAGCGCGCGCGCCATCAGCGTGAGTCCGCTTGCATGCGGCACGTCGTATTCGACGTTCGCGTTGAAGGTCCAGGCGGGCACGCCGATCGGACGATTGCCGTTCTCGGCACCGTAATTGGTGTCTTCCAGTTTCGCGTTGATATACGACACGCCGCCGATCAGACGCACGCCGTTGAGCGGCTCGCCGTACATCGAGAATTCGACGCCACGGTGACGCTGGATGCCGTTCGCGCCGTAAATGCCGGTCACGCTGTCGGTATACGCGACCTGCTGGCGAATCTGATAGAGCGCCAGTGCAGCGCCATAGTGATTCGCGTCGTACTTCACGCCCGCTTCATACTGCGTCGCGCGAAACGGCGCGATGACCGCGCCGACGTTGACCGCGTTGCCCGGTGCGGTGCCGCCCGAAAGGAGGCTCTCGCTGCGGTTCGCATAAACCGACAGGTTAGGCTGAAGCTTGTAGACCGCACCGAACACCGGCGTCGTCGCCGACGCGTTGTACGCCGCATTCTGCACTTCGGTGCCGTAGTCGTAGCCGTTCTGGATCAGGTTCTGCTGCCGCACGCCCACTGTGAACAGGAAGCGGTCGCCGAAGAAACCCATCGTGTCCGACACCGCAAAGCCGCGCATCAGCGTCACGGCTGTCAGGCCGGGGTCCGCGAAATCGCCGCCGCTGAAGAAACCGTCGGGACGGGCAACCGGCTGCGTGTTGTACAGGCTGGTCGGAAACGACGGGCTGAAATCGAACGCGTTGTACGCGGCGACGCGGTTGATCTGCCATCCCGCACTGATCGCGTGGCTAACCGCGCCGGTGACGAATTTCCCGCGTACGCCCGCCTGCGCGGAGAGCGAGTACTCGTCGTGCGCGGAGCCGAGACGGTATGCGCTCGTCGCGCCGTTGATGCCGTAGGTCGCGGTCAGGTAGTCGCCGTTCTCGTGCGTGTGGCGCGTGCCGACGCCCGCATAAACGGTCCAGTCCGGTGCAATGTCGTATTCGCCGCGCAGCATCCCGACGGTGTCTTCGAGCGATGACCACGTCCACGGTTGCGTGTAGTTGTGCGTCGCCGACGGGGCGGACGGCAGTGCGTCGCCGCTCACGAAGACGCCAGGACGGCCTTCCGTGATGCGCTCCTTCTGATACAGGAAGTCGGCATAGAGGCGCAGTTTGTCGCCGCGATAGTCGAGCGAGACTGCGGTCTGCTGTGCGTGACGTGCTTCGTCGTCGATGCTGGAATCGCCGCCCTGGACGGTCTGGTTCACGCGAATCCCGTACTGGTCGTTCTCGCCGAAGCGGCGACCGACGTCTACGTGCGTGGCCAGTTCGCCCGACGCGCTGCCGGCCACCGTGAGCTGCGTGAGCGGCTTGTCGTCGGCGACCTTCGTCTGCACGTTGATGCTGCCGCCCACGCCGGAGCCGCCCGGCGACGCGCCGTTCACGAAGGCATTGGCGCCCTTGAAGATATCGACGCGCTCGATCGCGCCGGTGTCGACCATCTGGCGCGGCGTGAGGCCGTACATGCCGTTGAGCGCGACGTCGTCCGAGTAGACCTCGAAACCGCGAATTATGTAGGTTTCCGAAAAATTCCCGTAGCCGAGTGCCGTGCGTACGGCCGGGTCGTTGGCGACGACGTCGGCAAGCGTGCGGGCCTGCTGGTCCTCGATCAGCTTCGACGTGTAGCTCGTCACCGAGAACGGCACGTCGATCAGCTTCTGCTGGCCGAGCACGCCGATCTGCGCACCGCTCGCCACCTGTCCGCCGGGGTAAGCGGCGGACAGGTCGCCCGGCAGCGTCGCGCCGGTTGCCTGCACGCTCACGGTCGGCAAAACGTTCGACGCCGGCGCCGATGTCGGCGCGCTCGCTGCATCGGCTGCGAGCGCCTGCGATGAGAAACCGGCAGAACAGACGGAGAAGCAGACGGCGATGACGGGAAAGAGCTGGCGTGCAGCGGCGGCGGCGGGCGCGAGGCGAAGCGTGTTTGCAGACGACTGTGTCGTTCTCGTTCGTTTCATGGTCGTAATCGTTGGCTTTGTGACGGGTCGGCTCGATGTGGTTAGCATCGGAGGCCGCCATCGTACATTTAAATGAGAACGATTACCATTTGCATTGGAAAGAAACCTGACAGTTGGCAAGGGAATGACAAGCGAAACAGGGTGGCTGATCGATCAGCTGGCGTCGGACCACCGCCCCCACGCGATGAGCGCGCCATATACGGTCCCGGCCGCAACGCTGGTACTGCCGCTGAACGCGACTAGGCCCAGCGCCCAACCCTGATCGGCGACGACGAACGCGAGCGCGATCCCCAGCGAGCACCCGCCCGCGCCGCGCAGGCAACGCGAGTGCGCAGCCGGAAGCGCCCGTCCCAGGAGCGCTTCCTGGTGACGCGCCATCGCCATTGCAAGGCACCCAAACGCGCCGACGCACAGAAGTAACGCAAGCAGCCGCATCATGTGCTCTCCTCGTGCAGCGCAGTCACGGCGCGGCGCTTGTGGGGTTGCAGCACGCGCGGGCGGTGTCGCGACGTACGCACGGCGAGCGCGCCGTGCAGCGCTGCCAGCGTCCATATCGTCAGATCGAAGCCCGCATAGACCCAATCGCCTTCGGCCACGCTGCGCCAAAGCGGGCGCTGGGTCGTCAGGGCGTTGAGCACCGGCAACAGCGCGAGCAAGGCGCTCGCGAACCACAGCAGTTCGATCCACGCGCGCCGGGCGGGTCGAGCTAGCGCGTAGAGCAGCGTGGCGGCCCAGATCGCGAAAAACGCGTCGACTTCGACGTCCGAGCGGGCGGCCAGCGACGCCGGCAACAGCCGGTTGCTCCACAGGAAGCCCGCCATCGCGATCGAGAGACCCGCGATGCTCGCGATGTTCAGACGCTCGACCAACCGGAAACCGAAGTCGGGCCGCACGGGATCGGGCAGTTTCTGGCGACGTTTCACGGTCCACATTACGAGTCCTGTGCCGACCATGGCCGTGCCCGCGAGGCTCATGAGGAAATACAGCCAGCGCAGTGGCAGATCGCCAAAGCGTCCCATGTGCAGCGCGTACAGTACGCCGCGCGTTTGGGCTGCCCGGCCGACGCGGTCCTGCACGTCGAGCAGCGTTCCATTTGCGCCGTCGAACAGCAGGTATTGCGGGCTCGTCGATACACGCGCGGCCGTGCCTCGCGTGATCACCACGCGCGCTTTCGCGTCGCCGGGGTTCGTCACCAGCACACTCGCGACACCATTGCGGCCCCAGCGAGCCTCACCTGCCCGCACCATCGCATCGACGGGCGCGAGCGCAGCCTTCACGCCCGACCGCCCGACCGGCTCGATGAATGTGCTCAACTGCATGTCCAGCGCATGCTGCTGGGACGGTGTCCTCACCGCGAGCTGCACGCCCCAGGGCATGTACATCGTCATCAGCGTGACGAGTCCCGTGTAGGTGATCATCAGGTGAAACGGCAGGCCGAACACCGATAGTGCGTTATGCGCATCGAGCCACGCGCGCTGGCCCTTGCCCCAGCGAAACGTAAAGAAGTCCACGAAGATCTTTTTGTGCGTGATGACGCCGCTGATAATCGCGGTCAGCATGAACATCGCGCACAGGCCCGCGAGCCAGCGGCCCCACACTGCCGGTAGATAGTAGAACTGATAGTGGAAGCGATAGAAGAAGTCGCCGCCGAGTGTGTCGCGTATCGCGGGCTTCATGCCGGTCGCAGGATCGAACGTCGCGCTCTGGAAGGCCTGCTGACCCGGCTGCGGATGCGGCGCGAGCCAGAACGCACTGACGACGTTGCTGCGTGCCGTCGGCAGTTGCATGAACCACTGCGGACTGTCCGGCGCGACGGTGCCGAGCGTGATGCTCACGCGCCTGGCGGCGGTCGCCGCATCGGGGGGCTCGTGGTCGAACGCGAGTTCCGGGCGCATCCATTGCGAAATTTCGTCCCTGAAATAGCTGACGGTGCCGGTCAAGAACATCGCGTAGAGCAACCACCCGGCCAGCAAACCCGCCCACGTATGCAGGCCGGACATGCTTTGCCTCGCGCTGCGTCCACGACGCGCAAGAAAGACCGCAATCACCGTACATGCGTACACGATGAAACTCGCGAGCATGCCGGTGATCGCCGCTTGCGTCGTGCCGATCGGGAGCACGAGCGCCACGACGCTCGCGAGCGCGCCGAGCGCATAACCGCCGAAGACGGCGCCCACTATGCGCGCCGTCATGGGCCTTGCCCGACGCGCGCGATCGAACAGCGCGCTCATGCCGACCTGGCCGTAGTGTCGGCAGTAAAGCGTGTCGATGGCAGGCGCACCGTCCAGTCCGGTTGCATCCGTTCTCCTGCAAGAGAGTCATGAAGGCGGCTCGTGCGCGAATCGCACCCGGCGCAAAAGCCCAGGAGCTGAATCTTACCGTAATGCGATTGCGAATGATTCGCATTTTGTATAATATTTCTCGGCCGGCAGTGAGCCGGACTGTGCGCATCCCTGCGTAGACGACGTTCGACACCCCTGCTTCATCCCTGGAATTGAGTACACAGCCCATGTTTTTTGCTGCCGGAGCGGATCGCCGCGTCGCCACAGCAATCGCCCTCGTCGTGGCACTGCACGCGATGCTGATCGCAATCGTGCTGACACGACGTGACGCCGCCGCGCCAGTCGCGCTCGGCTCGCACGCGATCGCCGCCGAACTGCTTCAGCCCGACCCGGTTGCGGTTGCAGCCGCAGTCAATTCGCCGCCGACACCGCCAAAACCGGTCCAACGCGTCGCCCCCGCAAAACCCGCGGCGCGGCCAATGGCGCGCCCGATGCCACTGCCCGTCGCACAAGCACCGTCGGAACACCAGAACGAGACGCCCGCGCAGGCAGGTCCGACACCGACCGCTGCCGCGCCTTCAGTTCCTGAAGTGTCGCAGCCTGCCGCCGCCGCTCGGGGCAAGCCGACGATGGAATTGAGCGCACCGAAAAACGTGCCGCACCTCGACTGCCGGATCGCGCAGCCGGATTACCCGATGCTCTCGAAGCGGCGTGGCGAAACCGGCACCGCGTCCGTGGGCTTCGTGGTCGGCCTGAGCGGGCAGATCGAGGACATCCAGCTCAAAAAGAGCAGCGGTTACAGCCGTCTCGACGACGCCGCACTCGCAGCGATGCGTGATAGCGCGTGCAAACCGTATATGGAAAACGGCGAACCAGTGCGTGCCGCCTACACTCAACCTTTCGACTTCAGTCTGCATAACTAAGGATGAGTGAGGCTGTGAATCTCACGAATTGAAAAGAGGAAGGAAAAATGCAGAACTACGGTATCGCCCACGTATGGGAGCAAGGCGAATTCGTGACACGCGGCATCGCGCTCACGCTCCTGATCATGTCGGTGCTGTCCTGGTGCGTGATCGTCGCGAAGGGCTGGAACGTCGTGCGCCTGAAGCGACTGACGAAGAACGCTGAAGAGCGGTTCTGGCATTCGGACAATTTCGCCGACGGGGTGCAGAAGCTTGGCCACGACAACCGCGAAGACAATCCATTCCTCGCGCTCGCGCTGTCGGGTCAGGAGGCCGCCGAGCATCATCACCAGACGCAGCCGCATCTGCACGACCGGATGGACGTGTCGGACTGGTTGACGCGCTGCCTGAAGGACACGATGGACGACGCGGTCGCGAAGATGCAAGGCGGCCTCGCGGTGCTCGCGTCGATCGGCAGCACGGCGCCGTTCGTCGGTTTGTTCGGCACCGTGTGGGGCATCTATCACGCGCTGATGACGATTGGCGCAACCGGTCAGACGTCGATCGACGCGGTCGCGGGGCCGGTCGGCGAGGCACTGATCATGACCGCATTCGGCCTGTTCGTCGCGATCCCGGCTGTGCTCGGCTATAACGCGCTGACTCGCGCGAACAAGGCAATCGTCACGAAGCTGAACCGCTTCGCGCATGGCCTGCACGCCTACTTCGTGACGGGCACGCGACTGTCGTCGGCGAAGGGCAACGTGCGGGTCGCCGCGAGCGGCCAATAACCACGGAGGTTTTCGATGGCGATGAATGCCTTTTCCAGCGACGAAGACGATGGCGTGATGAATGAGATCAACATGACGCCGCTCGTCGACGTCATGCTGGTTCTTCTCATCGTGTTCATGGTGACGATTCCGGTGATTCGCCACGCGGTGAAGATCGACCTGCCGCACGCGAGCAGCCAGAAAGAGGACGCGAAACCGGCGCAGGTCAACGTGTCGATCCAGCAAGACGGCTCCGTGCTTTGGAACGGCGAACCGGTTGACTACAACGCGCTGCACCTGAAGATCGCAGCGGCTGCGCACGCATCGCCGCAGCCGGAGCTACATCTGAATGCGGACCGGCGAGTCGCCTATGAACACGTCGCGCAATTGATGTCGGCCGCGCAGCGTGGTGGTCTTTCGAAGATCGGCTTCGTCACAGATCCAGCGCGGCGCTAACGCGGTGGCGCGTCTTGAGTCTGAGCCCGAGCTAGTCGCGGTCGGACGTGGGGATTTCCGGCCTGGTTGAGTTGCCAGTGACGCGCTCCCTGCGTACCTCGCAGACCTGATCCTCCAACGCTCCCCGACGAAAAGAGGCATACATCCAACGGAGAAAAAACTGCGCGGATCAGGACAGGCTCGGCGCACCACTGTGGCGGAGCCTGCAACTCCCTAGCGCACCTTTGCCGCGGCGATGGAATTTATCGATTCCTGCGGAGGGGGAATCAGGTGAGCCGACGGCGACACCATTTCGGCAAGCCGCTGCGCGTCCTCCGGTCGGCGCTCGGCTGAATGTGCACGCATGATCGACTCCCAGGCGAAGTAGGTGCCGACGGCATAGTCCTGGCAGCTTCTACGCTCCACTTCGGAGGACGCAACATGAGCCCTTTTGAGTTGCAGTGCAATCTCGGCCTCGACTGCGGCAGTCAGTTCTGTATAACTCCAACTTTGCGCGTCCATGTCGACCTCCGACTGCAGCGGCTTGTGTTGTGCGTCGCCCGAAACGACATCGACGCGAAGCGCCGCCGCTTCGCGTCCCAAAACGCCTGAGTTAATTTGTAGGTCAAAAACGGCGAAACTGCTAGCCGCTGGGCAGAAACGGCACGTCGACGACGCAATCGCACAGTGGCAGTTCGCCTGTACGCCGCTCCAATCAAACGCCCCGAATTTCCTGAAGCTCCTGGCAAGACGAATGCCGATCTGATCGGCACGGGCAAGGCCAACCCTTCAGTAAGCTCGGGTTTTGCGTGGCTCGCGTGCGGCGAGCCCCCCCCCCGCCGGCCGCACGGAGCGAGACTGCCGCGCGCTTGTCGCTATACTGACCGCTCGACCAACCGACACGTACCGGGCGAGCATGGCCACGTTCGTGCAATTCGTACTGCAACTGGACCAGGACCTCGAAGCACTGCTGGTCCAGCATGGAACGCTGGCCTACGCGATCCTCGGAGCGTTCATCTTCTGCAGTGTCGGCGTACTACCGCTCGTCTTTCTGCCGGCGGACATGCTGCTGTTCCTCTCCGGCGCACTCGCCGCCGTCGGCGTGCTGCAGCCCGTGTGGCTTGCGCCGGTGGTGGTCGCGTCCGCGGTGGCTGGACAAGTGTTCAACTATTGGCTCGCACGTGCCATCGCAGCGGTATGGCAGCCAAAGAGCGGTGGCTGGATCGACAAGCTGACTGCGCGAACGCGCGCGCTCTACGCGCGTCACGGCGCCGCGCTGCTGCTGTACTCACCCTTCATCGCAATCGTCCGGGCGGTCGCGCCCGCGCTCGCCGGTGCGACGAAAATGCCGTTTCGCCGCTTCGTGCGTTTCGCGAGCGCGGGTGCAGTGATCTGGGTATGCACACTCGCCGGGCCCGGTTATTTTTTCGGCAACGTGCCGTGGGTCCGTGCGCACCTGCCGGCTGCGATGGCGATCGTGATAGGCGCGGGTGTCGTCGCGCTGGTCGTCGGCGTGCTGTGGCGAGGACGACGCAAGCGCCGTACCGCCGATCCGTCGCTATCCGGCGAAGAGTCCCGCTGCGACTGACGCAGCGGCCCGCAACCCGGCAGGCAACGCTGCTCGCAGGGGGACGCATGAACGAGGGTCTGCTGAAATGCACATGCGCGGCCGTGCTCGCCACGCTGCTCGGATGGGGGCTCTACGTCGGCCGCTCCGTACTGGTGCCGATCGCGTTCGGCATCATCGCAACGTACGTGGTCTTCGGTCTCGCCAACCTGCTGTGCCGCATTCCCTACGTCGGCAAACGCCTGCGGGCCGGCCTGCGCTACACGATCGCGGCAACGCTGATGCTCTTCACCGTCTACCTGTCGGTCGACCTGCTGCTATCCGACAAGGACCGGCTGATGGCGGTCGCGCCGAAGTACGAGGCGACGCTGCTCGTGCTGCTCACGAAATTCGCCGCGCTGCTTCACATCGAAACCGAAGCGAGCTGGACTGCGATCCGCCGCGATCTGCTGGCGAGCGTCGACGTGCAGGCGATCATTACCACGATGTTGTCGTCGGTATCGTCGCTGCTCGCGGCGATCATCGTCGTGCTGCTTTACGCGACGTTCTTTCTCATCGAGCACGCTAAATACCGCCGCAAGCTCGTGAACTTCGCGGAAGGGTCGACGCGCATCGTGTCCGTCATCGACGAGATCAACTCGAAGATCGGCGTCTATCTCGCGATGAAGGCCCTGCTCGGTGCGATCCTCGGCATCGTGAGCTGGATCTGCATGCGCTTCATCGGACTTGAATTTGCGGAGCTGTGGGCCGTGCTGATCGGCCTCCTGAACTTCATCCCGTATGCGGGCTCGTGGATCTCGGTCGCCGTGCCGACGCTGCTCGCCGCGCTGCAGTTTGGCCAGTTGAGCGAAGCAATCGTGCTGTTCATGTTGCTCACGACCGCGAATTTCGTGGTCGGCCACCTCCTCGACCCGTGGCTGATGGGCGGCTCGTTGAACCTGAGTCCCGCGGTGATCCTGATCAGTCTCGCCGTGTGGTCGTCGATCTGGGGCATCGCGGGCGCCTTTCTTGCCGTGCCGATCACCGTCGGTCTGATCATTGCATTTTCTGCATTTGAATCGACGCGTCGTTTTGCAGCTCTCCTAACCAATGACGGCTGATGCCGTTCGCACACAGGGATGTAATTCCGGCAAACCAGCGCGACTCAAAGCGACGCGGACGCCATACGGATATCCGAA
Source organism: Paraburkholderia dinghuensis (assembly GCF_003837865.1). Lineage (GTDB taxonomy): Bacteria > Pseudomonadota > Gammaproteobacteria > Burkholderiales > Burkholderiaceae > Paraburkholderia > Paraburkholderia dinghuensis. Next base: position 295,047 of record NZ_RQIS01000001.1, read on the forward strand.
ATGAACCGCCTGGCGCGCGGATGCTCAGGCCGAGCGAAAAACCGCTCCGGTGTGGCGCGCTCCAGTATTTCGCCGTGATCCATGAACAGCACCCGGTCGGTCACTTCGCGCGCGAAGCCCATTTCATGCGTCACGACCACCATCGTCATGCCGTCGCGCGCAAGGCCTTTCATGACCTGCAGAACCTCGCCCACCATTTCCGGATCGAGCGCGGAGGTCGGTTCGTCGAACAACATCACGGGCGGCTGCATCGTCAATGCACGCGCGATCGCCACGCGCTGCTGCTGGCCACCCGACAACTCCGATGGGAACGCGTTCGCTTTGTGCGCAAGTCCCACCCGATCGAGCAGCGCCAGCGCACGCTCGCGTGCCTCCTGCCTCGTGGCGCGCGTCAGGTGCACCGGCGCGATCGTGCGATTTTCGAGCGCGCTCAGATGCGGAAACAGATTGAACTGCTGGAACACGAAACCGATGTGCGAGCGAAACGCATTGATATCGAGCCCGCGACGATGGATATCGTCGCCGTCCAGCACAATACGTCCCGAGTCGATCGGCTCGAGCCGGTTAAGCGTGCGGATCAGCGTCGATTTACCCGAACCCGACGGTCCGCAGACCACCGCGACCTCGCCCTTGGCAAAGGTTTCGGTGATATTGACCAGCGCGTGGTATCGACCGTACCACTTGTTGACGTTGTCGAACTTGATCATGAGGTGGCCATGGCCGATGCGTTGTACACGGTCTGGCGTGCAGACCGGTGCTCCAGCCAGAACGCAAACCGCGAAAGGGAAAAGCACAGTACGAAGTAAGTCAAGCCGAGGATCAGGTAGATGGACGTGGGATAGATGAATACCTGCGTATTGATCTGCGTGGCCACGAAGGACACTTCCGCCAGACCAATGATGTAACCCAGCGACGTCTCCTTGATGGTCGAAATGAACTGGTTGACCAGCGAAGGCAGCATATGACGCAGCGCCTGCGGCAGGATCGCGAGACGTATGGCGGCGAACCACGGCAACCCGAGCGAGCGCGCACTCTCCATCTGGCCGCGCGGCAGGCCCACAATGCCGGCGCGCACGATTTCGGCCAGGTAACAGCTATCGAACAAGACCAGCGCCATCAGCATCGTGGCGAACTGCCCCGTCTGGATACCCGTGACGCTCGGCAGGAAGAAGTACGCCCAGAACACCACCATGAGCAGCGGAGTGCCGCGCACCACGAACACCAGCGTCGTCACTGGCCAGCGCAGCCAACGCCACGGGCTTACGCGGGCGAGTCCGAGCAACAGACCGAGCGGCATCGCGAGCAACAGGCCAAACGTTGCCAGCACGAGGGTCAGTGCAAGCCCACCCAGCGGCCCTTGCGGAAAGCGGCCGACCAGAAAATAGAGCCCGTACGTCCGGATCACGTCGATCAACGTCATGTCGGAATCCTTATGATGCGCGCGGTGGGAAGTAATGGTGATACCCGCTCGCGAGCACCGAGATCAGCAGCGACACCGCCAGATAGCTCACCGTCGCGAACGTGAAGGCCTCGAAACTGCGAAACGTGGCACTTTCCACCTTGGCTGCCTGATACATGAGTTCCGCCGTGCCGATTACGGTGGCGATGCTTGTGTCCTTCCAGATGTTGAGCGTCTGCGAGAGCAACGGCGGCACGGCGACGCGCAGCGCCTGCGGCAGCACGACGAGACGCATCGATTTGAGCCACGGCAGGCCGAGCGCGCGCGCTGCCTCGAACTGAACGGTCGGGACAGCGCGAATACCGCTGCGCACGTCTTCGGCGATAAATGCGGCGTAATACAGCGTGATCGCGACCACCGCTGCGATCGTTTCGACGTCGTGCGCATAGAGCCATTGCCTGGCCGCATCGGGAAGCAGCTCGGGGGCGCCGAAGTACCAGAACAGCAGATGCGCGAGCAGTGGCACATTGCGCTGCGACTCAACGAACACGCTACCGAGACCACGTACCGGCGCGAAGGGCGATAGACGCGCGAGCGCTATCAACGTGCCAAGCGGCAGGGCGAGGACAAACGTCGCGCCCAGCAAGGTCAGCGACAGCCGTAGACCGGCCAGCAACATCGCCTGGTACGGGCCCGAGAGCAGGATCGACAGATCGAATGACGGCATGGAAAGACGTAAAACGATAGAACGGCGGCAGCCCACCATCGAAGCGCCTGGTGAGCTGCCGCAGATGAGACGGTGCCGGTTAGCCGGTGACCTTGTCGTCGTCGATCTTGTCGGTTTCGATCCTGAAGTTGCGCGGGCCGAACTTCAGCTTGCTGTCCTTCCCGTACCACTTGTCATAGAGTCGATTCGCCTCGCCCGACGCTTCCAGTTCGCGCAGTTCGCCATCGATGGCCGTCTTAAGCGCCGGCTCGCCCTTGCGGACACCCAGTGCGAGCGGTTCCACGTTCAGGTTCTGCGGCAGGATTTCATATTCGGAAGCGCGCGGGCCGAGCTTGTGGACGTCGTCATACAGTGACGATTCGTCGTTCACGTAGGCCACGCCCTTGCCTTGCTGCAACGCCTGGAATGCCTGCTGGGTGGTCTCGAATGTGATGACCTGCGCCGTCGGCACCACGCGCAGCAGGTTAGGTACCTGCGTGCCGCCCTTGACCGTCAACACGCGCTTGCCGGCCAGATCAGGGATGCTGTGGATACCGCTGGACTTCACGACCAGCACCTTCGATCCGGTGATGAAGTGCGTCAGCCCGAAATCGATCTGGGACTCGCGCTCCTTGTTGTGCGTGAGCGAGGCCGCCAGCACATCGACATGACCCTGCTGCAGTTCGGGAATACGCGCGGCCACTGAGAGTTGCTTGAATACCGGCTTCACGCCGAGCTTCTTCGCCACATCCCTGGCAAGATCGATCTCGTAGCCGATATAGTCGCGCGTCTGAGGATCGATGAAACTGTTCGGCTCATCGGTACCGAGTACGCCGAATACGATTTCACCCTTCTGCTTGATGTCGGCGAGCTGGTCGGCATGAGCGGCCGCGGTACCGACCGCGATGACACCGGCGACAAGAACCTTAAGCAACGGCGGAATACGCATGTGATCTCCATTTCTCGTTAAGTGGACGGAGCCACTCTATGGCGCGGGGCACCAGAAGGGAACGAAGAAATTGGGATAAACAAATGACACACGCTCACGCACAAAGTCATCGGATGACCGAAGACGGGACGCGATGGTATTTCCAACGGTATGCGCGCCGGCCGCGGACGCCCTCGTTCTGCTGCACGAGCGTTCGCAATCAGACTCAGCATGTGCGTGAAAGGGACGTTGTCAGCGTCTGCGCCCGAAAAACGCGCGTGAGCCGCGTGAGCGCGAACTGAGCGACCTGTCGACCCGCTACCGGGCCTCGATCGTCACGCGATCGTATCGCCCGCTTTCATCGAACGCAGTAATCGCATATTCACCCGGCTTAGGGAACTGCACGGTCCATCCGCTCGCGGCCGCGGCGCGCCCAGCAAGCGTCCCGTTCACGAGCCAGCCGACGACACCCCGCGCGCCGATCACACCCAGATGTACCTGCGGCGCAGCGGCGCCATACGCACTCCGGACGACCTCACCTGAACTTGCGCCGGTAATGGCGAGGCGCCCTGCACCGCCAGCCGGCGGCGCACAGCCAGGCGCCCAGCGCGGCGGATCAAGCCGACGGCTCCGTTCATCGAGCCATGGCTCGAGCGCCACAGGCCACAACGGGCTTTCTGCTTGCCGCAACGGATGATCCGTACAGTCCGACGTTGCGCGCAGTCCAGTCACGGTGTCGATGGTGTAACGCAGGATCGGCTCGCCGCCGCGAACCGGATCGGGGAAGGTGGGTGGGGCCACGCCGGCGAGCAACCATGCCCGGCGCTGCACGGCGCACAGCGCGTCGGGCTGCGCGCCAACGACATTGCCAAGCGGCCAGCAGATCTGAGCCTGAGTCACGTCCGGCGGCGGTGCGCGGTGCGACGTCACGACGGCATCCGGCAGCGTCGAGAAGATGCTCATCATCAATGGTGTCGCCGCGTTCGCACCGAAGTAGCCGGGGTTCGGGGTTCCGTCCGGCCGCCCGATCCATACGCCCACCGTATAGCGATCCGTCACGCCTATCGACCACGCATCGCGAAAGCCAAAGCTCGTCCCCGTCTTCCATGCGATGCCACGCGACGTGCCGCGCTCTCCGATCGCGCGCCCAAGCGGGCCGCCGGTCTCGAGAATATCGCGCACGATGTACGCGGCGCCGGCGCTCATCATGCGGTGCTCGTCGAGCGGCGCATCAGGCGTGAGGCGCGGCGAGCCTGCCATTCCACCACGCGCAAGCGATGCATAGGCACCCACCAGATTTTCGAGCGTCGTATCGGCGCCACCGAGAATCACCGCGAGATTCGGCGTTGCCCCGCGCGGAAAGCGTAGTTTCAGGCCACCCTGCCTCAGCTTGCCGACGAAGCGGTCCGGGCCGTATTGATCGAGTACCTGCACCGCCGGCACGTTCAGTGAACGCGTCAGTGCTTCAGACACGCTCACTGCGCCGCTGAACGACTGCTGAAAGTTGCCTGGTTGATAGCCGCCAAACGACTGCGGCACATCATTTAGCAGGGATTCCGAATCGATTATCCCGGCGTCGAGCGCAAAGCCATAGAGAAAGGGCTTGAGCGTAGAACCCGGCGAACGCCATGCGCGCACCATGTCGACGTGGCTCGCGCGTTCGAGATCGCTGAAGTCTGCCGAGCCAGCGTAGGCGCGGACTTCGAGCGTCGCATTGTCGATGACGAGCGCCGCGCTCGACGCGTGGCGCGGCAGCGTGCGCACGCGCTCGAGCAACAGCGCTTCGACCGTGCTTTGCAGATCCGCGTCGATCGTGCTCGTCACGCGCAGCTTGCCACGCGCACCGCGCCTCAGCCGTTCCGCCAGCAAGGGCGCGAGCATGGGCTCGCGGATCGTCTGCGCATAAACAGGCTCGGTAAGGGCATCGGCGATATCGGGCGCCGGCCAACGATCCGCCATCCGGTGCAGCACTTTGTCCCGTGCCTGTCGAGCCCGTTCGGGATAGCGGTCGGGACGCAGCAACGATGGCGCTTGCGGCAGCACCGCGAGCATCGCGGCCTCGGCGTGGCTCATATTCGAAGGCGGCTTGCCGATATAGGCGCGGCTCGCCGCATCGACACCTTCGAGCACACCGCCCATCGGCGCGTAATTCAAATAGAGCGAGAGAATTTCCCGCTTCGAGAAGTGCGCCTCGAGTTGAAGCGCGCGCAGGATCTGGTGCAGCTTGCCGGCCATCGTGTGTGGCGTCGGATCGATCATGCGTGCAACCTGCATCGTGATCGTCGAGCCGCCCGACACAATGTGACCGTGCCGTATCCACTGCGCGCCAGCCCGCACCAGCGCGAACGGGTTGATGCCCGGATGCCACCAGAACGCCCGGTCCTCATAGCCGATGACCGCCTCAACGTACAGAGGCGAAACCTGGGTAAGCGCGACGGGATTGCGCCAGATATACAGCTTGTCCGGAAACGCGCGCAGCGGTGTGCCGTCGCGCGCCGTGACGATCAGCGAGAACGGCGCGGAGCGCCCCGGCGTCGGCAGCGGATATAGACGGTCGGCGGCGATTGCGAAGAGGCCGATCACTACGCCAACCGATGCGCCGATCCGCAACGCGCGCGACGCACGTGCACGGACCAGCAGGCGTCGCATGCTGCGACGCAGACAGGCGCAGCGACCTGCCCAGCGCGAGCGCACGGACGCCGTCGTGCGGTCCCCGTCGTTAGACACGATCCGCTGCTGAAAGTCAGTTGGCCGGGTTGGCCGTCGCCGACGCAGCGCGGGCTTGCTCGGCCGCCCCAGAAGAGCTGGGCTCGTTCGCCGCGGCAGCGGTCGCGGCCGGCGTAGCACTGTCGACGATCGTCATTTTCGTCTGCGGATCCAGCACGCCGAAGACATCCGGCCGGTACATGTCCTGCGCAAAGACCGGCGGCACCGTGTACTGCCCCGGCGTCACGACGCGAGCACGGTAAAACAGATCTTGATCGCCCCAGCCGAGCTTCACCGCGGCAACGAACCGATCATCGCGGAACTCGACGTGCTGGATGCGGTTGCTCTGCATCGCCTCGTTCACATCGGTGCCGCCAACCTTGAGACTATCGCCGTTTTCGCCCTGAACCAGGTTTGCGTTCTCGATTTCGAGGCCGGCCGGTATCCGGTCGACGACGAGCGCCGAGGCCGTCACGTAGGAGTCTGCGCGCACGCGCAGATGGACGAGCACCGTATCGCCGACCTTTAACGGCGCGTTGCCGAGCGGGGCACCGTTGGCCTTCAGATACTCGCGTACCAGCGAGAATTGCGCGCTGCCACTAGCGGGTGCCTTCGGCGTTTGCACTGGGTTGCCGCTCAACGAGAGCTCCACGAACAGGCGCTGATCCGACGGATTCGTCACGGTCAGCCCCTGAGCCAACTCCGTCGCGCTGACATCCGCGAACTGTGTCGTCGCACTGTCGACGCTACGCGTATTGCCCGCGCTGGTGATCGTTGCGCGCCACGGCTTCGGCTCTTGCGACCCCAGCGACTGGCCAAGGCGGAACAGCGCGAGACGCTCCTGCGTGCTGTAATACTCGCCCCTCGCAGCGAGCGCACCCTGCACGCGACCCAGCAACGTCGCCGCATCCGGCGCCTTGATGTGGTCGCGATCGAGCAGAACATACTGCATCGCCAGGTCACGCACATCGCTGCCGTAGTCCCACCACCAGTAACCCGTCCGGCGCTCCATCTTGAGCCCCTGCGCGATCGCCTGCTGGCTGCGCGCAGTGTCGCCCATCAGGTTCAACGCGATGCCAAGCTCGACGAGCGAAAGTCCTGAGTTGGCCTGCGCACGCTGATCGAACAGCAAGCGCAGCGTCGCGATCGGTGCACGGCGCTCTCGTGCGAGCACATACCCGGCCTGTACGAGCCCCTCGTAGGCGCGGTTGTTTCGCGTGTAATCGTCGATGAGGCGACGCAGTTCGTCAGGCGTCGCGACACGCGCGGGCAACGGTGTAATCTGCGCGCTGCCCTCCTGCAAACCGCGCAGCAGATAGTCCATCGCCTTGTTGTAGAGCGCATCGGGCACGGTGAAGCCTTGTGCGCGCGCGTCCTGGAGAAAGCCGGTCACATAGGTGGACAGCCAGAAGTCGTCCTGCGCGCCGCCCCACAGGCTAAAACCGCCGCGAGCCGACTGGTAGCCGCCCAGCTTGCCGAGGGCGAAATCGATCCGCTGTGCGCGCTCGTCGCGCGTGTAGACCTTGAGGCCGTAGCGCCGCGCCGCCGCCTCGTCGACATAAAGCCACGGATAGGCGCTGCTCGTTGTCTGCTCGGCACAGCCGTACGGATATTCGAGCAGCCACTTGACGGCCGCCTTTACATCGATCGGCGGCAAATTCGACCCGAACAGGTGAGCCGACAGCGAGCCCGGATAGAAACCCATGACGGCCGGATCGCGAATCGTGATCGTCGCGCCTGGATCGACCGTGTAGCGCAGCGTCTTCTGTGTCGACGGAGTAGGCGCTTCGACTTCGAGCGCGTAGTGGCGAGTGATCGCGACGCCCGCGCCCAGCACCGACACGTCGATCGCATGCAGGCCGACCTGCTCGCCGGCATCGACGCTATAGCGCAACGTCGTTTTCTGCTGAGCGCGCAATGTCACTTCACGCGAGCCGTTCTGCACGCTGAGGCCGCCCTGTGCCTTCACGTCGACCTTGAACGTTCCGGCGCCGCCTGTGAGGTTCTGCAGGTCAAGCGCGAACGTCGAGCGATCGCCGAAGTTCAGATAGCGCGGCATCGACAGCTCGGCGATCACCGGCGCGGCCACGACCAGCTCCTGACTCTGGCTGCCGAAACGGTCGGCAGTCGCAACAACGGCTGAGAGGCGCAGCGTGCCGTTGAAATCGGGCAGCGTGAGCGGAATCTCCGCTTCGCCGTTCGCATCGAGCGCGACAGGGCCAGTGAACAGGTCGACGAGCTTCACCTTCTTCGGCAGATCCTGGGTCGTCTTCGGCGCGGTGTCGCCACCCCACTTCAGCTTGCCCTTCTTGCCGGCCATCTTCTCGATCAGGCGGCCGTAGATGTCATGCAGGTCGGCGCCGTATGCGAGCTTGCCGAAGAACGCCTCGAACGGATCGGGAACCGAAAATTTTGTGATGTTGAGAATACCGACGTCGACGGCCGCCAGCGTCACCATCGCGTTCTGCCCTTTCGCCGCCGGCACCTTCACCTTGACCTTCACGACGGACTCGGACTTCACCTTCGCCGGCGCTTCGATCGTCATATCGAGCTTTCGGTCCTGGCGCGCGAGCGGTAGCTGAATGAGGCCGAGTGCGCGCGTCGGCGTGACGAGGTCGCCTTCGTTACCGGGACGCAGCACCATGACGTTCACGTACAGATCGTGCCGCTGCCACGCCCGGTCGACCGGAATGTCGACTGTGCGGCTCGCGCCGTCGATCTTCACGCGCTTCGTCCACAGCGTGTGATCGCCGTCGACCGTGATCAGCGCCGTGCCAGCGTGCGGCGGCGTGATCGTCAGGTGCGCCGTGTCGCCGCTCTGGTACGCATCGCGGTCGAGCTTCAGCGTCACGCGGTCAGGACGCTGGCCCGCCTGTTCGTCGCTTTGCGCGTTCCAACCCGCGTAGAAGCGATAACGCTGCGTCAGTCCAGTGGCCGCGTCGAACAGTTCGAGGCGGTAGCGTCCATATTTGACAGGCACACGCACCTTCGCGCGGCCGCTCGCGGGCGTGTCCACCACGCCCGTATAGGTCAACTCGTCTGTTTCCGTAAAGCCGGAATTCCAGCCGCGCTGATCGTCGAATCGCCAGTAGTAGTCGCGGTTCTCGCGGAACATCCTCACCTGCAGGCCTTTTGCGGCCTTCAGGTTACCGGCCTGGTCGACACGGATCACCTCGAAATCAGCTGGGGAGTTTTCGGGCGCATAGTCGCCCGCGAAGAGGGGACGTACGCCCGTCATAACCTGCGCCGGCCAGATCGTGCGCTCGATGTTGCGCACGACGGGGCGACCGCCTGTTTCGAGCAAGCTCAGTGTCGCGCGCACGGTAACCGGCGAATGCGCGTTTGCGGCTGGTTCGGTGGCAATGTCGAATGAGCTCTTGCCGTCATCGTCGAGCGCCTGCTCGTCGAGTTGCTGGCGTACCTTCAGCGTGTCGTCGTTCGCATCGCCGAACTCGAAGCCCGGGTAGCGCGTCTGGAGCGGATTCCGGTCGCGCGAGAATTCCGCGACGCCAAGCAGACGGTTGCCCGCGGCAGGGGCGCCGTACAGGTACATGCCGGTGACGTCGACACGGAACGCCTGTCCTGGCGCGAGGACGGCCGACGGACTCGTCAGATCGAGCTTCATTCGCTCCGGCAGAAATTCTTCCACCTTGAAGGCGACCGTCGCACCCGGCTCCTTCGCGGCCGGATCATTGCGCAGTTCGAGCGACCAGTTGCCCGTGGGCGCGTCGCCCGGCAGCGTGATCTTCTGCTGGTAATAGCCGGGTCGCCCCGGCACCGGCTGCCAGGTCGAAACGAACTGGGTCTTGCCATCGGCGCGACGCAACTTTGCCTGCAGCGCTTGCGGCGGCACAGGTTTGCCATCGGCATCGCGTGCGAGCACCGACATCGTGAAGGTCTCGCCCGGACGATAGAGGTCTCGTCCGCTCCACGCAAAAAGCCGCACGGGTTTGAAGTCGGAGCCCGTGATCTCGAACTCGCCGAGATCGAGCGCCGCTTCGCGTACCGACAGCACCGACATCTGTCCGTCCTTCTGCGCGAGCACGAGTGCCGCGCCGTCGGGCTGCTTCGCAAACGACGCATGGCCGTCGCCGTCCGTCTGCCCGCGCGCGAGAACTTTGCCCTGGTGGTCGAGCCACGTGATGTCGACGCCCGACACAGCGCCGCCATCGATCAGCGAGCTGACGAAGGTTTCGGCCGCATGGTCGAAGAGCCGCAGGTGCAGGCCGAGGTCGCTGACGTAGTAGTAGGTGGTCTGGTATTCGTAGCGGAAGCGCCCTGGCTGGGACATCACGGCGACATAGATGCCGGGCTCCTTCAGCGCCTTGATCGTTTCGACGGGAAGGTACGTGACGCTGCGCTTGTCCGTCTTTTGCTCTGTCAGGAAGCGTCCCTGATAGACGCTATCGGCCATCTTGTGCAAGCGATCGAGCGACCAGAGCGATACTGCGCCGTGCAGATCATCTTGCAGGTCCGGGTCGCCGCGATGGCTGCGGTCATCACTTTCGTCGCCACCATCACCGCCATCGCCCGAGACCTGCGACGACTGATTGCGTGCGAGCATTGCGTCGACGAAGCGCGGCAACTGGTCCGGCCGCACACGCATGAACTCCACGTCGACTTCAGGCACATTCACGGTGATCACCGGCAGACCGCCGCTCTCCTTCGCCGGCAGCACCATGCCGCGGCTCGCGAAGTAGAACGCCGGCGAAACGGCCGGCGTGTTGATCGAATAGCGCACTTCGCGGCCGAGCTTGCGGCCGTCCTTGCCTGTCAGCGTGTCCTGAATCTGCACGACATAGCGAGTCAGCGGCTCGACGTGCGGGAAATAGAGCATGCGTGGATTGTCACCGACAACCCACGCGCCGGACACGGGAACGCCGCCAGCAAGATCCGTCTGTTCCGCCGATGCGCTGACCTCGCTCGCCGCTGAGGCGCCCTGCGCACTTCCGGCGTCGCTGTCGTATTCGTCGCTGTCGTCCTGTCGAGCCGTTATCGGTTTGTCCTTCGGCGGCATCTTCATGACGCGCACGACCTTGTCGTAGTCCGTGCGGGCGTCGAGCGGCTGGGAAAACGTCAGGGCAAGCGCCGGATGTCCGTCGAGTTCGCGGTTCGCGGCATCGACCACGGTGAACGGCGTGTTGGGGTCCGCTTCTGCATCGGCGTCTTGCGGGGAACTTCCGTGCAAGTGACGCACCACTGCCCAGATGGCCAACGTGCACGCGATCAACAGAAGAGCGACGACAAATCCACGCTTATAGCGCTTGTACATAAGACCCCACGGCGAAATCATCAACAACGCGAACGCGCTGGCAATTTATTTAGTATTGCGATACTAGCATTCGAAATTGTCTCGATAACTCTGACTTATACGAAATACCACGATTCGCCGTTAGGAATATTGATTTATTTTATTGAGTCAACCCGCCGGCCACTCGGTCACTTACGTATTCTTTATATTTTTATTACGAGACGAAAATTTATAGCATCGAGCAACCGGAACGGTCGAGCCGCCGATGGGTACGTGCGTTGTGCATCAGGCGTACGATCGCCGCATCTCGAAATGACGCGTGCCTCAGGACGGCTATCGATCGTTTAAGGGATCTCCTCTTTGGCGGATGGACCACCGGCCGTCGTTTCACTACAAGGCGTTACGGATCTGATTTGCCAACAGAAATTCTGACAGAATGCGGTCGCACTCCACATTCACGATACCGTTATCCCTACAGGAAATAGCCGCCCCGCCGCACCAATATTGGGAGCGGCGTCTACGCGCTTAAAGCACTTGCGTTACGCATTTAAGCCGGCGTATCGCGCGCGCCCCACGCCAGATGCTCGACACGGTTGCGTCCAAGCGCTTTGGCACGGTAGAGCTGCTCATCCGCTAAAGCAACGGCATCGGCTGAAGTCGTCGAGCCCCCGCACTGCACCGTCACAGCGCCCAAACTGGCGGTAATGTGGTGCGCCGTCTGGGACGTCTCGTGAGGTATCTCGAGATCGGCAATGCGTGTGCGGATTCTTTCGGCAACGCCACACATTGCTTCAGCATGAACCTCAGGCAACAGGACAATAAATTCCTCGCCGCCATAACGCGCGACAAACTCGCTCGTCGAGCGACAAACTTCCTTCATAACCTGAGCGATCTGCTTAAGACACGCATCGCCGGCTACGTGGCCATATGTGTCGTTGAAAAGCTTGAAGTGGTCGACGTCGAGCAGGATTACAGAAAGCGGGGCGCCCGATCGTTTGAGGCGCGCCCACTCCGACTCCAGAATCTGGTCAAACCACAAGCGATTGCCGAGTCCGGTGAGACCGTCGGTATTCGCGCGTAACGCCAGTTCCCTCGCCCTCTCGGTCAGCAAATCGACGAGAGCCTCATTTTCGAACTTCAACCTCAAAGCGCGACGAAGCGAGCGGTTGAAATTTCGCGCGACCAGGCTGACGAGAACGAAAAAAATGAGGCTGTACCCGGCAAGCACCATCTGAGTGGCCTCGCCGCTTGACGCCAGGACACCAACCATCGGCAGAATGGCTGGAATGGAGAAGGCGAAAAAAGCTGGCATGACCGCACCGAGTGTGATTGCGCCGCCCATCACCATCGCCTGAATTGCCGTGATAGTCAGCTCTGCGCATATCACGTCGGGCGCGTTGTTTAACAACAGGGCACCGAATCCCCACGCGATCCCCGACAGCCCGACGGAAAGGGCGTACCAGTTTCCAGCCCTTTCCGAAAAACCATGTACCGCAACGAAACCGCGAAACCAGCGGGTCAGGTAAATGCGAATCACAATCGTTGCGTAGACAACGACAAGCCAGGGGATGGCTATCGTCTGCCTGTCGCGCCAAAAGAAAGCGCCGGCGACTAACAGGCTACCTGCACCACTTCCAAGGAGAGGAATAGCGGCATTGCCCAACATGTGCCTGAACATCGCCCACCCGATACGCTTTTCCATATCGGTATCGGCCGCATTATTCGATGCGATATTTTTGGATGTCACGTGAATATCTCAAGCACTTCTGGATTCCCAACCACTTCCAGCCAATGGATTTGCTACTTCTTTTGTTCCATAAATGCCCGTCGCGCGTCTTCGTCCAACTCTTCCAGCACCGATTTATTTTTTTCGTTAATCAATTTTTCAACGCACTCCGTAATTGAGCATTCAAAATACGAGGCGAGTCGCTCCAGATTTCTCTTGGTCGAGATCAAGATCAGACATTGCAGTCGCTCACGACGCCCGCCAACTCCAAGGTGGCGCGCTCGGTATCTACGTTGCCTTTCTGAATTTGAATATGACATAACCAACGTTCATGTGTTCGACTGCCTGGTTACACCCACTGCAGTAACCATGTTTGGTTATCGGCTCCTTCGCTGTAAAAAATAGGGGAATATTGTGTTACGCAGTAACGTTACCGCGTAGCGGCGCGTTCACTTCGAGCGCAAAAGGGGTGCCGCTGCTGGGGCAAACGGCGTCATCATGCAGGTGCGTTTCCGGCGGACGCACGTACCGCGGTGTACTCGGCTTCACGTTCCTGGACGAGTCGTTCCAGCCCGATTACGTTGCACTCCTGTCGGATACGGCATCGCCGCCATGCGCTCAGGCGTGTTCCGCCCGGACCAGCGGTTTGATGCGCGCAAGTACGTCCTGCAGTAGCTCACGTGCGCGCTCCGTATCGTAATGGGCCTGCAGTTCCATCCAGCTGCGCGCGTCGGTGCCGAAATAGACGGCGAAGCGCACCGCCGTGTCGGCTGTGATCGCGCGCTTGCCGAGCACGATCTCGTTGATGCGGCGCGGCGGCACGCCGATCGCCTTTGCGAGCGCGTACTGGCTAATGCCCAAGGGCTTGAGCCAGTCTTCTGACAGAATCTCGCCCGGCGTCGCAAGCGGAACTTCCCGTACCATGTTGATGCTCCTTAGTGGTAGTCGATGATGCGAACCCCCGATGCGTCGCCGTCCGCAAAATGGAAGCAGATCCGCCATTGCACGTTAATGCGCAAGCTGTACCACCCGGCGAGGTCGCCTGACAGACGCTCCAGGTGATTGCCCGGCGGCGCCCGAAGAAACGACAGCGTGACGGCGGCATGGATCTGCTGCAGCTTGCGAATCGCCACCCGTTCGATGAGGACGAAGCGGGCGACCCGGCGCCCGAAAAAAAGCGCCTCGGTGTCTCGGCATGCAAACGAAGTAATCATCGTGAATAGTAACGCCTTACGTTAATAACGTCAACCGTTACTATTGTGCCGGCCGCGTCTTGCGCTGCCCAGCTAGCCTTTCGGCCAACGCTGGCGCGTGGCTCCCCCTATGCAGCGAGCCGAAACACGGCAAAAGCGCGACGCACGACCATGGCTGCGAGACGGCCGTGGGGCGGATCAAAACGGTTCCCGCCAGCATCTACGGCGACGCGCAAGCCCGCGTGGCGTAAAATATGCGCTTTCCAGAACAGATCCCAAGAATGAGCCTCGCCACCACCCCTGAAATCATCGCCGAGCTGAAAGCCGGCCGGATGGTGATCCTCGTCGATGAAGAAGACCGGGAAAACGAGGGCGACCTCGTCATCGCTGCGGAGTTCGTTACGCCGGAAGCCATCAACTTCATGGCGAAGTACGGGCGCGGCCTGATCTGCCTCACGCTCACCCAGGAGCGCTGCAAGCTGCTCAACCTGCCGCTCATGACATATCGCAACGGCACGCAGTACGGCACCGCGTTCACGGTCAGCATCGAGGCGGCCGAAGGCGTGACGACGGGCATCTCCGCCGCCGACCGCGCCCGCACGATCCAGACAGCCGTCGCGCACGACGCGCGCGCCGAGCACATCGTCCAGCCGGGCCACGTGTTCCCGATCATGGCTCAGCCGGGCGGCGTACTCGTGCGCGCGGGCCACACCGAGGCGGGCTGCGACTTCACGGCGCTTGCGGGCCTCACGCCGGCTGCGGTGATCTGCGAGGTCATCAAGGACGACGGCACGATGGCGCGCCTGCCGGACCTCATCGAGTTCGCGCAGCAGCACGACCTGAAAATCGGCACGATCGCCGACCTGATCCACTACCGCAGCCGCACCGAGTCAATCGTCGAGCGCGTCGCGGAACGCACCATGCATACGGCGCACGGCGCCTTCCGCGCGATCATGTACGTCGATCACCCGACAGGCACTCCGCACATCGCGCTCGTGCGCGGCGAGCCCACACCCGGGCAAGACACGCCGGTGCGCGTGCACGAGCCGCTCTCGGTGCTGGATCTGCTGGAGACCGGAGCATCCACGCACTCGTGGACGCTCGACGCCGCCATGCGTGAAATCGCTGCACGCGATCTCGGCGTGATCGTCATGCTCAATTGCGGCGATACCAAGGAACATCTGATCGACGTCTTCAAGGCGTTCGACCAGAAGGAGCGCGCAGAGGCGCTCGCGCGCCGTCCGGTCGACTTCAAGACCTATGGCGTCGGCGCGCAGATTCTGCGCGAGCTCGGCGTGGGCCGCATGCAGGTGTTGTCGAAACCGCGCCGCCTCGGCAGCATGTCGGGTTACGGGCTCGAAGTCACCGGCTTCGTGCCGATGCCCGGCAGCAGCACCGAAGCGCCCTGTCCGCCTGAAGGCGCCGATCGCAGCGCGGCGCGCGCCTGACCGGCAACCACCGGGCAACCGCCACGCGCCCTCCTACTCGTCACCACGCTTAACCGAACCTACGGACACCACATGGAAATCGGACAATACCAACCGAACCTCGATGGCGACGGACTGCGCATCGGCATCGTCCAGTCGCGCTTTAACGAACCCGTCTGCAACGGCCTCGCGGACGCTTGCATCGAAGAACTCGAACGCCTCGGCGTGACGGGCGAAGATGTGCTGCTCGTCACTGTGCCCGGCGCGCTGGAAATCCCGCTCGCGCTGCAAAAGCTCGCGGAAAGCGGCCAGTTCGACGCACTGATCGCGCTCGGCGCGGTCGTGCGCGGCGAGACCTATCACTTCGAACTCGTCTCGAACGAGAGCGGCGCGGGCATCTCGCGCATCGCGCTCGACTTCGGCGTGCCGGTCGCAAACGCCGTGCTGACGACCGAAAACGAGGAGCAGGCGGTCGCGCGCATGACCGAGAAGGGTCGTGATGCGGCGCGCGTCTCGGTCGAGATGGCGAACCTCACGGTAGCGCTCGAGCAACTCGACGGCGGCGACGACGACGAGGACGAAGACGAGGAAGACGAAGAGGAACGCCAATGAAGAGCGCGCGTCGCCGCTCCCGCGAACTGGCCACGCAGGGGTTGTATCAGTGGCTGCTGTCGGGTGTGCCCGCCGGTGAAATCGATGCGCAGCTGCGCGGTTCGCAGGGCTATGACAAGGCCGATCACGAGCATCTGGACGCCATCCTGCACGGCGTGATCCGCGAAGCGGACACGCTGTCGGCCGCCATCGCACCGTGCCTCGACCGCCCGATCGAACAGCTCTCGCCCGTCGAACGTGCCGTGCTGCTCGTCGCGACTTACGAGCTGACGCATCACGTCGACATCCCGTACCGCGTCGTGATCAACGAAGCGGTCGAGCTGGCGAAGACGTTCGGCGGCTCGGACGGCTACAAGTACGTCAATGGCGTGCTCGACAAACTGTCGGTGCAGTTGCGCGCCACGGAAACCCAGGCCGCACGCAGATCGTGAAGCAGGAGGCTGCGGAGCGTGCCGCGTGCGCGCCGTCCGCACCTTGTCGTTGTTTGAGGGTCCGCGCCCGCGGACCCGCCGGCACAGCCGGTGAGCAAGAACTGGAATCCCCCGCATGAATACCGTTGCCGAACCGCTCCTGCGGCTTGCCGCGCGCGTTGACGCGATCCAGCCGTTCTACGTCATGGAACTGGCGAAAGAAGCGGCGAAACTCGAACGCGCCGGACGCGACATCATCCACATGGGCATCGGCGAGCCGGACTTCACGGCCCCCGGACCCGTTGTCGAGGCGGCCGCAGCAGCGCTACGCCGCGGCGTCACCCAGTACACGAGCGCGCTCGGCATCCACCAGCTTCGCGAGGCGATCGCCGCGCATTATCAGCACGCGTATGGACTGACGATCGATCCGGCGCGCGTGGTGGTCACGGCGGGCGCCTCGGCGGCGCTGCTGCTCGCGTGCACGGCGCTCGTCGATCGCGACGACGAAGTGCTCATGCCCGATCCGTGCTACCCATGCAACCGCCACTTCGTGACCGCGGCTGAAGGCAAGCCCGTGCTCGTGCCGAGCGGCCCGGAAGCGCGCTTCCAGCTGACTGCCGCCGACGTCGAGCGCCTCTGGACGCCCCAGACGCGCGGTGTGTTGCTCGCATCGCCGTCGAATCCAACGGGTACCTCGATCGAACCCGACGAACTGCATCGCATCGTGCGGACCGTGCGCGCGCGCGGCGGGTTCACGATCGTCGACGAGATCTACCAGGGCCTGAGCTATGACACGCCGCCGGTCTCGGCACTATCGTTCGGCGACGATGTCGTGACCGTCAACAGTTTCTCGAAGTACTTCAACATGACGGGCTGGCGTCTGGGCTGGCTGGTGGTGCCGCCCGCACTGGTCGGCGCGTTCGAAAAGCTGGCGCAAAACCTGTTCATCTGCGCGTCGGCGCTTGCGCAACACGCGGCGCTCGCGTGCTTCGAGAAGGACACGCTGGCGATCTACGAGTCACGCCGCCTCGAATTCAAGCGGCGCCGTGACTTCATTGCCCCCGCTCTCGAATCGCTGGGGTTTTCCGTGCCGGTGATGCCCGATGGCGCGTTCTATGTCTATGCCGATTGCACCCACGTGGCGCACCCGGCTGCAGGCGACAGTGACGCCCTGACCCGCGCCATGCTTCACGACGCAGGTACCGTGATGGTGCCGGGCATGGATTTCGGCGAGAGCGCGCCGCATCAGTACGTGCGGCTTTCGTATGCGACCGCATACGAGCGGCTCGAAGAAGCCGTGGATCGGTTGCGCAAGTTGTTCAACCGCTGACCGTAGCGTCGCGCCGATCGCGCGGACAAACGAAAAAGGCACCCGAGGGTGCCTTTTTTGCTGGGTCCAGCAGACGCCAGATCCGCTACGCAATCACATCGACTGCTACCTACGCCCCAAATTCAGACGACGAAGCGTGCTTCTGCGCAGTCGCGCTGGCGTCGTCCTGCTCCGGGACCTCCTTGACCGGCGTAACGCCCGTCTTCCCGTCGAGCGTCACCTCCACCCGCTTGTTGCTGGCCACCTTCTGCGTCGCCGGCGCGCTGACCGTCGCAGTGCCGGGTGCCTGCGGCGCGTTGATCGGCACATTGCGGCCGCGGGAGACGTCGCGAAGACGCAAACGCTCGGCCATCACCTTGGCGCCATAGCCGCCGTCGTCCTGCGACGTCGAACCGACGTAGAGCCGCAAACCACCCGGAACCGACCCGCCGCGCGCGATGCAATCCTTCAGCACGAGCGCGCCGACCTTGATGTTCGCGAGCGGATCGAGCGCCGCGCTCTGTCCGCCGAAGTACTGGAACTTGTCGGAATGGACCTTCGACATGACCTGCATCAGGCCCTGCGCGCCGACGCCACTCTCGGCGTACGGATTGAAGCCCGACTCGATCGCCATCACTGCGAGCAGCAGAAGAGGATCGAGCCCCACTTCACGGCCGGTATCGAACGACGCCTTCACGAGTTCGCCGACCGGGCCCTGCGCCACGTGATAGCGGCGTGCAAGGTAGTTCGCGACAAGCATCTGTTCACGCAGGGAAACGAAGATGCGGTCGTCACGGGCATCGGGCGTGATGCGCTGCGACGGAATCATGCGGGCGAGCGCACCGACGCTCGGGAGCGAATGCGGGTCGAGACCGTTGAGCGTGACGGCATCGAGCGGGGTCATACTGACGGCGGTCGGTGCGTTGCCAGCCGTGCTGGCGTCGGAACTGTACGCGACCGGCAGCGACGAACCGTCGTTGGCATTGTCGTCAGTGACCGCTCCCGGCGGCGCGAACGACGGCAGCGGATTGCCTTGAAGCAGACGCGCCGGGCCTGCCTGCACGGCGGCCGACACGAAGGGCATGAGGCGTGCAGCAAGCGTACCGCGCCACGTCGGCTGCATCCACAGAGCAATCGCGAGCAGAACGGCACAGCCGCCAACGATGCTGAACAAGTGATGACTCAGGCGGGTGCCGCGCCGCAGCAGCGCGCGGAGGCCTGGAGCTACACGCTCATCGGCACGCCACCACGATAACCAGGTATTCATCGACAGATCTCCCATGTTGCATGATCCGGCAGGGGGGCACATGGCCATCAGCCCATTGCAGGATCAAGACACCGCGCGCCCTGGCTGGTGCGGCAGCGGCATCGGGAAACGGCGCGTGCGCCGTGAATGGAACTCCTGTACTACTCGGTGCGCGCCAGGGGCGCGCGCGGAAGTTCTCACGCGAACAGCCAGCGCGAAGAAGCGCTGACGAAGACTACATATCTAGACCGTGTGAAGCCGTGCAGGGAATCGGCTCGACGGCGACGCGTTGCGTCTGAAGGACCGGGACGGTGGCTAAAAATTGCAAGCCCTGCAACCAGTGTGGCTGGATTCTAGCAGCGTTTTATAGATCGTCAATACTATAGAACGCACAATGCATAACCAAAAGTAATGATAAACAGCGTTCAGCAGGATGAGACCCGCGCGCCATGCGCGTTTGCGGCCCATTACGCATCGTGCCCCGCAGCGTGTGCCAGCCAACACAGGTAAAATCGACAACTGCATAACCGCCCCTGCCTGCCCTTTCGCGGGCTGCGGCCCCACCACCTGCCGCCGTGCGCGGCCCCGGCCAGTCAACCGCTCCCGATGAAATACAAAGACCTGCGCGACTTCGTCGATCGACTCGAGACGCTCGGCGAATTGCGCCGCGTGCCGCAAGCCGTCTCCCCGGTTCTCGAAATGACCGAACTGTGTGACCGCGTGCTCCGCGCGGGCGGCCCAGCGCTCCTGTTCGAGAACCGCGCGACCCATGCGTTCCCGGTGCTCGGCAATCTCTTCGGCACGCCACGCCGCGTCGCGCTTGGCATGGGTATCGATGCGCCCGGCAGCGTGGGCGACGGCGCCGCGCTCGAGTCTTTACGCGACGTCGGGCAACTGCTTTCGACGCTCAAGGAACCCGAACCGCCGCGCGGGCTGAAGGACGCCGGCAAGCTGTTTACGCTCGCCAAGGCCGTCTGGGATATGGCGCCGAAGACGGTCAGTTCGCCCCCTTGCCAGGAAATCGTCTGGGAAGGTCAGGACGTCGATCTCGCGAAGCTCCCGATTCAGACCTGCTGGCCCGGCGACGCCGGCCCGCTCGTTACGTGGGGCCTCACGGTCACTCGCGGGCCGAACAAGACCCGTCAGAACCTCGGCATCTACCGCCAGCAACTGATAGGCCGCAACAAGCTGATCATGCGCTGGCTCGCCCACCGCGGCGGCGCGCTCGACTTCCGCGAGTTCGCGCTGAAGAACCCCGGCAAACCGTACCCCGTCGCCGTGGTCCTCGGGGCCGATCCCGCGACGATCCTCGGCGCCGTGACGCCCGTGCCCGACACGCTCTCCGAATACCAGTTCGCCGGCCTCCTGCGCGGCGGACGCACCGAGCTCGCGAAGTGCCTGACGCCGGGCGTCGATACGCTCCAGGTGCCCGCCCGCGCGGAAATCGTCCTCGAAGGCTTCATTTATCCGCAGACCGGCGAACCGGTGGCAGCGCCGGCAGGCGCACCGCCGCGCCCGTCGAAGGGCGCGAGCGCGAGCTACGAGCATGCGCTCGAAGGCCCGTACGGCGACCACACCGGCTATTACAACGAACAGGAGTGGTTCCCCGTCTTCACGGTCGAGCGCATCACGATGCGCCGCGACGCGATCTATCACTCCACGTACACCGGCAAACCGCCCGACGAGCCCGCCGTGCTCGGCGTCGCGCTCAACGAAGTGTTCGTGCCACTGCTGCAAAAGCAGTTTCCCGAGATCACCGACTTCTATCTGCCGCCCGAGGGCTGCAGCTATCGCATGGCGATCGTGCAGATGAAGAAGAGCTATCCCGGGCACGCGAAACGCGTGATGTTCGGCGTCTGGAGCTTCCTGCGGCAATTCATGTATACAAAGTTCATTGTTGTGGTCGACGATGACGTGAATATCCGCGACTGGAAGGAAGTGATCTGGGCGATAACGACGCGCATCGACCCCGCGCGCGACACCGTCCTCGTCGAGAACACGCCGATCGACTATCTCGACTTCGCCTCTCCGGTGGCGGGGCTCGGCTCGAAAATGGGGCTCGACGCGACCAACAAGTGGCCCGGCGAGACCACGCGCGAATGGGGCCGGGCGATCGAAATGGATGCCGGCGTGAAGGCGCGCATCGACCGGCTGTACGACGAACTCGGGCTCTGAGGCGCGGCGCGTCCCGGGGCCACGTCGAAACGCGACGCGCATTGGGCGCGGCGCGTTTCGACAGGCGATGCGGCGACTGCCGCATCGCCCACGCACCCTGGAGGCATGAAGATGATCTTGTCCGCAATGGAGCGTCTCACGCAGCTTAAGGACCCCGCCCTCTTCAAGACGCGCGCCTACATCGACGGTGAATGGAGCGGCAGCCCGACGGACTTCGCCGTGCTCGACCCCGCCGACAACGCCCAGATTGCACGCGTGCCGGACTTCGGCGCGGATGAAGCGCGGCGCGCAATCGCTGCTGCGAACGCAGCCCTGCCCGCATGGCGCGCGAAAACCGGCAAGGCGCGCGCGGCCATACTGCGCCGCTGGTTCGACCTCGTGACCGAACACGCCGACGACCTCGCCGCAATCATGACCGCGGAGCAAGGCAAGCCGCTTGCCGAAGCGCGCGGTGAAGTCAGCTACGGGGCATCGTTTCTGGAATGGTTCGCCGAGGAAGCGAAGCGCGTGAACGGCGACGTCCTCGCGAGTCCGGCCGCCGATAAAAAGTTAGTTGTCCTGAAGCAGCCGATTGGCGTCTGCGCGTCGATCACGCCGTGGAATTTCCCGATCGCGATGATCACGCGCAAGGTCGCGCCCGCGATCGCGGCGGGCTGCACGATCGTCGTGAAGCCCGCCGAGCAGACGCCGCTTTGCGCGCTCGCGCTAGCCGAACTCGCGCAGCGCGCGGGCGTGCCGCGCGGCGTGTTCAACGTCGTGACCGCCGACGCGGCGAATTCGATCGAAATCGGCAAGGTGCTCTGTGAGAGCGATCTCGTGCGCCATCTGTCGTTCACCGGATCGACGCCGGTCGGCCGCATCCTGATGCGGCAATGCGCACCGACGGTCAAGAAGATCGCACTCGAACTCGGCGGCCACGCGCCGTTCATCGTTTTCGACGACGCTGATCTCGACGCGGCCGTCGAAGGCGCGGTGATTTCGAAGTATCGCAACGCGGGCCAGACCTGCGTCTGTACGAACCGCTTCTACGTGCAGGACACGATCTACGAGGCATTCGTCGAAAAACTCGCGGCGGAGACGCGCAAGATCCGCGTCGGCAATGGCTTCGAGGCGGGCGTGACGCAGGGCCCGCTGATCGACGACGCAGCGGTCGAAAAAGTCACGCAGCATATCGGCGATGCGACCGCGAAAGGCGCGACGCTCGTCACCGGCGGCAAGGTACGCGAGGGGCGCTACGTCGAGCCGACCGTGCTCGCGAATGTCACGCGCGAGATGCTGATCGCGCGCGAAGAGACGTTCGGCCCGGTCGCCGCCGTGTTCCGGTTCAGCGACGAAGATGAGGCGATTCAACTCGCCAACGACACCGAATTCGGTCTCGCGTCGTACTTCTACAGCCGCGACATCGGTCGCGTGTGGCGCGTGGCCGAGGCACTGGAGTACGGCATGGTCGGCATCAACACCGGACTCATCTCGAACGAGGTCGGACCGTTCGGCGGCGTCAAGCAATCGGGGCTCGGGCGCGAGGGCTCGAAATACGGCATCGACGAATATGTCGAGTTGAAGTATCTGTGTATGGGCGTTTAAATTCCGAAAGCTCGCGATGGGCGCCGCTGTGACGGGATCGCGGCGCCTGCTTCTGGTATTGTGGGGGACACAACGAAATCCGGGCACGCCGCGTGTGCCCAAATAAACAAGAATCCGCTTCAATGCCTCACGTTTCCCTGCTTTCCGACGGTTTTTTTCTCTCGCTCTCGCTCTGCCTCGATATTGGCCTCGTCAACGTCGCCATCATCTCGCTCACACTCTCACACGGCTTCAGGCCCGGCTTCTGGCTCGGCCTCGGCTCGTGTTTCGGCGATCTGATCTATGCCGCCCTCGCGCTCGCGGGCATGGCGGCACTGCTGCAGTTCAACGCGGTACGCTGGATCGTGTGGATCGGCGGTGCCGCCATTCTGCTGATGCTCACCTGGAAGATGGCGCGCGAAGCGCTCAATCCAGCGACCGCGCCGCCCGTCGAGGGTACGGCGGATCCGGTCTCGCCCAATCCCGATCCTTGGCGCAGCTTCGTGCGCGGTGTGTTACTCGCACTCTCATCGCCGAGCGCCATTCTCTGGTTTGCGGCCGTTGGCGGCGCGCTGATCGCGAAAACGGGAGCGACCACCGTAGGCGCGGCGGCTCTGTTTCTCTCGGGATTCTTTCTCGGGGGCCTGGGTTGGACGCTCTTTCTCTGCGGCCTCGCAAGCCACGGACGCAAACGCGCCGGCGCCGGCTTGCTGCGCACGTGCCATGTGCTTTCGGCGCTCCTGTTCGCGTACTTCTCGTATAGCGTGATCGTCCACGGCTATCGCGATCTGATCCTCCAGGGTGCCGGTGCCACCTGAAACGCGCGAACCACACCATCACGCAACGCACAAAGGCAAACGGCGCAACGCGGCAAAAGCCGGCGTTGCGCCGTGACACCCGAAACGAGCAGGGCCAGGCCCTGCCCATTCAATCAGTGGTGATACCAGCCGCGATGGTAGCCGCGGTAGTACGGATGACCCCAGTACGGATGCCCCCAGTATCCACCCACCACGACGGCAGGCGGCGGCGCATACACAACCGCAGGCGGGGCATAGACGACGGGCGGAGGCGGCGCATACACAGGCGCATACACCGGAACCACGGGCGCAACCGGAATGCCGATACCGATGCCCACCGAAACATGCGCCTCCGCTGCACTGACGAGCCCCACACCCAGCACAGCGGCAACGACAAACGAAACGGTCTTCTTCACTTCTCTTCTCCCGACAGCCAACAACGGCGCCAATCTCTATATGAGGCACAGCCCACGCTTCAAATGTATCGAAAACGCCGCGCACCGGCGGCACCCATTTGTTGCAAATTGCAATCCCACTTTGGCGGTTAGCGGCGCTCGAACAAAGCAGCGCGACGCAACGTGATCGGTAAAAGCTGACAAACGGGCCACTTCGAGGCTTGAATCGTCGTTCGCGACGACACGCGGTGACGCTTGCTGCCGAATTGGCACGGCGGGACAAATCGCCCGGTAAAGTTTGATTACAAATTGGTTAAGGCCGGCGGCCGGAATGGCCCGTAAACGACGATGCCCGGTCAGGGACCGGGCATCAGGTCTTGCCGCGTCCAGCGGCCACGCGCCGCTTACCCGGCGTCATCCGACTTTGACGTAAGCGAACTCGCGCGTAACGCTTGGCGGTACGTAGGCACCGCTGATCTTCACCCTTGGCTTCAGGCGCTTTTTCTGATCCCACCAGCGGCGACGCTGAACAGGCGTGAGAAATCGCAGATGTTTTCGGTACGCGAAGATGCTCATGTTGGACTCCCGAATCGGACTACCGACAGGAAACAGCGCACGACTGCAACAGCAAAACCGAAACCGTGGAGCGTATTGCGCGCAAAGTCGGGGACATCGACGGCGGTGTTGCGAGATAGCCGCAAGCGCACCCCTTATTGCCCTCAAACCGTCGATCGCGATGGCCGTGGCCATCGCGTTGCGTCGCTCCTTGCGCTAAACCTGTGACATCCGCGCGGTGTCCACATCGCGCGGCCCCCCACACGACACCCTGTGTCGCGCCTGTATTCGTTTTCGCACGCAGTGCGCGGTGTCCGCGCGCTTCGCCTGCCTGCCAGCCGGCGTAGGCCATCATGTCGTTCTTTGCCTCGCCAACCGCTCTGTCACACCCCGCCTTTGCCTTTGCGGTCCGACCGCGGACCCGTCATCGCCCGTACGCCACACAACTCGCCGGGTGTCCCGATCCGTTTTAGCCGCACCGGTTGTCGCGCTTCAGTACGGCAGCATACACAGCGCGCGTCACCGCGCTGCATGTGCGCCTTGCGTGCGCGTGGCCTTGACCGGCCGCCCC
Source organism: Paraburkholderia dinghuensis (assembly GCF_003837865.1). Classification (GTDB taxonomy): domain Bacteria; phylum Pseudomonadota; class Gammaproteobacteria; order Burkholderiales; family Burkholderiaceae; genus Paraburkholderia; species Paraburkholderia dinghuensis. Next base: position 320,016 of record NZ_RQIS01000001.1, read on the forward strand.
GATGCAGCAACACGGCAACGCGAATCAGCAGAACCACTTTAGCCGTTTGCAGGAAAAGGTGTCACGCCAGCGCGTCCATGCCAGGGCACCGGCGCGACAGACCGCGCCGAACCACACAGCATCGACAAAAGCCGTGGTAATGTGGCAACGGCGCGCGCGCCGCCGGGACCACACGACGCGCGCTTCAGGATTCACGGCGAACGACGAGAACGCACAATGATCAAGGTCAGCATCCTGTATCCATACCGTGAAAACGGGCATTTCGACAGCGAGTACTACAGTACGCGGCACATGCCGCTCGCTGCGCGCCTGTTCGGCGATACGCTCCGGGGTTGGTCGGTCGATGTCGGCATCAATGCCGGGCCGCCCGGCACGCCACCGCCATACGTCGCCGCAGGACATTTCCTGTTTGACACGATCGACGCGTTCTACGCCGTATTCGAGCCGCATGCGCAAACGCTTCTCGACGACATTCCCAACTACACCGACGGCGGCAATGGCACGATCCTGATCAGCGAAATCAAGGTATCGGCCTGAGTCCGGCAACGCTACCGCGGTACTAACCACACGAAGGAAAAGACACCGATGTTCGGCGATATCGCCCGTTTTCTGCTCAGCACGATCTTCACGCTGTTTGGCGCCGCTTTACTCCTGCGCGCATGGCTGCAGTTTGTCCGGGTGCCGGCCTACAACGCGGTGAGCCACGCGGTGCAGCAAGTCACCAACTGGCTCGTGCTGCCGTTGCGGCGCATCATTCCGGGTTTTCGTGGCATCGATTGGGCGAGTATCGTAGCCGCGCTGATCGCGGCCGTCGTCTACGTGCTGCTGGCGGTCTGGCTCGCAGGCATCGATCCGTTCGGCGCGTTGCCGACGCTCGTCGTCGTCGCCGTGCTGACGGTCGTGAAGTGGGCGCTTAACCTGTTGATCTGGCTAACGATCCTGATGGCGCTGCTGTCGTGGCTCAATCCAAACTCGCCGGCCATGCCGGTGCTGTTCGAGTTGACGGCGCCGTTCCTGAACCCGCTGAGGCGCATCCTGCCCCAACTCGGCGGACTCGACCTCTCGCCCATCCTGCTGTTTGTCATCGTGCAGGTGCTGCTAATGGTGGTCACTCGCGCGGCCGTATCGCTGACGCTGTTCGGAATCTGAGCGCGATATAACGCGGCGGTCTGCGCGACGCGTGACCGCCGCGGTTCAAACCGGCCCGTCTGACGGCGGCCGGCGATTGCACAAGCGGACGAATTCCGCGTAAAATGGCGCGCTCTGCGGGCGTCGTATAATGGCTATTACCCCAGCTTCCCAAGCTGGAGACGTGGGTTCGATTCCCATCGCCCGCTCCACATCGGCTTGCCAGTCTTGTGCCTGGACGTCGCACGGTCACTCCAGGTTGTCCTGATTTCCTCCCGTCGTACGCTCCAGCTCCGGCTTCTGCCGCGCACCGGCCTGCCATCCTCCTCTCTTGAACGACTCGCCTTGCGCACGCCGTAGGGACCGTCACCGATGGAACATTTCTTCATGCCCCGTCGGCGCGCACTTGCGCTGATCGTGCGCGCCCGCAACGACCTGCTGGCGAAGGCCGCGGAGCGACTTCCGGCGGACGCCCAGCCGCTTTACGACGACGCCGCTCAACTGGAGCGCCTGTTGCTGGACGTTCGCGCGTGCCGCATCGACGAGTTCGAACTGCACCGCCCGGCGACGATCCACGTGACGATCTCTGCGGATTGAACACAGCGGCGCAGCCTCGGGACGCCGCCGGACGGTCCGGCAGGCGCTGCTATAATGCGCGTCGTTTTCAGCGTCCAGGCGCGCTCGCAGCACGGTAACGTGCGAGACCCGCACGGCCCGATCTGCGACACATCAGCAACACGCCAGAGCGCAAGCCCGCGTCGCCAATCGAACCCGACCCCGATTCAGGCAGATACGAACGCTACGCCCGCCGGACCCGCAGCGCCTCGCCGTCCGGCGCAATGCGCGCTGCCCTCACCCTGCCATTCTCGAAGATGATTCACGATCCGAACGACGCAGTCCCGCACGACTGCCTGCCGCCCGCCTCATCGGACGAGCCGCACGACGCGACCTCCGACGCACCCGGCGACGCCCTGCACCTGCGCCGTATCCGCAGCTTCGTCACGCGCGCTGGCCGCGTGTCGACGGGTCAGCGCCGCGCGCTCGACGAACTCGGTCCGCGATTCGTCGTGCCGTACGCACCCGCGGAGCCCGACTGGAATGCAGTGTTCGGCCGCCACGCGCCGCGCGTGCTGGAGATCGGCTTCGGGATGGGTGCAAGCACGGCGGAAATCGCCGCATTGCGACCGGACGACGATTTTCTCGGCGTCGAAGTTCATGAACCGGGCGTCGGCGCGCTGCTCAAGCTGATCGGGGAGCACGATCTCACGAACATCCGGATCATCCAGCACGACGCGGTCGAAGTGCTCGAACAGATGATTGCGCCCGCAAGCCTCGACGGCGTCCACATCTTCTTCCCGGACCCGTGGCACAAAGCGCGCCATCACAAGCGCCGCCTGATCCAGCCGAAGTTCGTCGAACTGCTCGTATCGCGCATGAAACCGGGCGCCTACCTGCACTGCGCGACCGATTGGCAGAACTACGCGGAACAGATGCTCGAAGTGCTGGGCGCCGAACCGGCGCTCGTCAACACGGCCACCGATTATGCGCCGCGCCCGGACTATCGTCCGGTGACGAAGTTCGAGCGCCGCGGCCTGCGCCTCGGCCACGGTGTGTGGGACCTGGTGTTCCGCCGCCGCGCACAGGACTGATCCTTTTCTTCGCAGGATGGAAAACGGGGCGCTCGAAGCGCCCCGTTTTCGTTCAATCGCCCCACCCGAGCCCGCCGCCGTAACCGAGCACGAGAATCACGAGACCGAACACGATCCGATACCAGGCAAACGCGGTGAAATCATGCGAGGCGACGAAGCGCAGCAGCCAGCGCACGCAGAGAAACGCGCTCACGAACGCAGCAACGAAGCCGATTCCGAAGAGGCCGAGCGATTCGACTGATAGCCCCTGCCAGCTCTTGTGCAGTTCGTAGACGGTGGCGCCGAAAATCACCGGTATTGCGAGAAAGAATGAAAACTCGGTTGCGATGCGTCGCTCGAAGCCAAACAGCATCGCGCCAATGATCGTCGAGCCCGAGCGCGACATCCCCGGAATCAGCGCGAAACATTGCGCGCAACCGACTTTGAATGCGTCGATGGGCGTGATTTCGTCGATCGAGCGGACGCGCGAAGGCGCCTGCGCGGTCGGTGCGCCGGCCCGCCGCTGACGCCCTTCCACCCACAGAATGACAAGACCGCCCGCGACCAGTGCGAGCGCCACCGGCACCGGGGCGAACAGCACCGACTTGATTCCCCGCTCGAACAACAGGCCGAGCACAACGGCCGGCACGGTCGCGACGATCACATTCAACGTGAAACGGCGAGCGTCGGGCCGCGTGGGCAGACCGGTAATCACGCTGCCGATCTTGCGTCGAAATTCCCAACAGACGGCGAGAATCGCGCCGAACTGGATCACGACAAAGAAGGTCTTCGCGAAGTCACCCTCGAAGTTGAGCGCGCTGCCCGCAACGATCAGATGCCCCGTGCTCGATACGGGCAGGAACTCGGTCAGCCCTTCGACGACGCCCAGTATCAAGGCCTTGCAGGTCAGCCACCAGTCCATCCGTTCTCCTTGCCGAGGTTCGCGCCGGACCGGGCACCCGCCGCATTACGCACGCCGGCCGACGGCTTCGCGCCGCGGCGTTTCGTCGATTCATTTCTCGACGATCTGCACGCGTATGCCGTTTGTAAGGATCGTGATTGTACCGGGTTCGTAGCTGACACCCGCAAATTGCAGTTGCTCGGGCTTGAAGGTGTGAATCGGATAGTTGTCGAGGAGCTGCGTCGCAGCGAGCGCTACCACTGCCCCGACCTGCTGCCCGTAGGCTGCGGCGGCACCCTGCATGTCGACGCGGTCGACCGACGGCGACTTCAGCACCACGGAGCGGCTCGCGCTATCCCAGGCCAGTTCGCTTGACAGTGTGAATACGCCGCTCACAGGCTGCCGGATAAGCGGACTCGCAAGTTGCGCGTCGAGCTGCACCGCGATGCGGTTGCGATCGGGCTCCAGCATGACGACGGGGTTCGTGAGCGAAACGTCGAAGAGCTGCTGCATCTGCCGCCGGTACGGGAACTTGCGCTGGACCGCGTCCTGCACCTGCTGCTGCGAGAACGTGTAGTGATCGGGAATGAACGGAAAGATCCCCGTCGCACAGGCGCCCAGCGACGTTGCCGTGCCCGCCGCAGCACAGGCCGCGAGCAGGAAGGCACGCCGGGAAACGCGCTTTGCGGTGTGGGTCATGCGAAGTCTCCATGATGGACGGCACGCGGCCGCTTGAACGGAACGTGATAGGGCGTCATGCGTGGCGCAACGGTTGCGTCTCGGCTTCAAGCCGCGTGAGCCAGCGAATGGCCTCCTCGCGCGACGCACCGCACATCTCCGCCTGCGGCTGCAGTCCGGAGCAACACGCCGGGCGCAACGGAGAGCCGAAGATCGCACATTGCAGATCGTCGCCGAGCTGCACGCAGCGTACGCCCGCTGGCTTGCCGTGCGGCATGCCAGGAATCGGACTCGTAATGGACGGCGCGATGCAGCACGCGCCGCAACCGGGGCGGCACGCGTGCCCGGGCACGTCGAAGGGGGAACCTGCACTCACCATCTGCTTCCTGAAACTGTCGATACAATCCGCCGCCAATCGGCGAACCGAGGCATTGTGCCATCCATCAATGCGACCTTTTTACACAATCGCGTCAGGGCACGGACTCTTAAACTAGATCAACATGGCGCCAGAAAATTCGTCGCCCGATGCGCCGCACGCTCCGGCTCCGGGAACAATCTTACGGCGCGCCAACCTAAGAGAGCCCCGTATGAGCGACGCCGATCTTCTGTTCCGCCCCGACCTCCTCGCCAAATATGGCGCGAACGGCCCACGTTATACGTCTTACCCGACCGCGCTTCAGTTCCGCGACGATTTCGACCCGGCCCTCTACCGCCGCGCCGCTGCCGATCCCGGTGCCAGCGACACCGACCTCTCGCTCTACTTTCACATCCCGTTCTGCGACACCGTCTGCTTTTATTGCGGCTGCAACAAGGTCATCACGAAGAATCGCGCCCGTGCGAAGCCGTACTTGAAGCAACTGCTGCGCGAACTGGAAATGCAGGCTGCGCTCTTCGACACGAGGCGCCCCGTTTCGCAACTGCACTGGGGCGGCGGCACCCCCACCTTCCTTTCGGTCGAAGAGATGAGCACGCTCATGGCCGCCACGCGCGAGCACTTCACGCTGCGCCCGGACAGCGAAGGCGAATATTCGATCGAGATCGATCCGCGCGAAGCGTCACCGGCGACGATCGCCCATCTTCGCGGGCTCGGCTTCAACCGCATGAGCCTCGGTGTACAGGATTTCGATCCGGTCGTGCAGCAAGCGGTCAACCGTATCCAGCCGCTCGAAATGACCGTCGACTGCATGAACGCGGCGCGCGCGAACGGTTTCGAGTCGGTCAGCGTCGATCTGATCTACGGCCTGCCGCATCAGAGCGTGAAAACCTTCCGGCGCACGCTCGAAACGATCCTTCTGCTCGCACCCGACCGGCTCTCCGTGTTCGGCTACGCGCACATGCCACATCTGTTCAAGATGCAACGGCAGATGGACGCAAACACGCTTCCCTCGCCCGCCGAGCGGCTCGCGCTGCTGCAGCTTGTGATCGAGCAGCTCACCGATGCAGGCTACGTCTACATCGGCATGGATCACTTCGCGCTGCCCACCGACGAACTGGCGCTGGCGCAGAAGCAACGCACGCTGCATCGTAATTTTCAGGGCTACAGCACGCGCGCAGATTGCGACCTGATCGCCTTCGGGGCTTCGGCCATCGGCAAGGTCGGCGACGTCTATGCGCAGAATGCGAAGGATCTGGTGACTTACGGCGGCGCGATCGAAGAGGGACGTCTCGCGACTGCGCGCGGCGTACAACTTTCCGCCGACGACCGCCTGCGCCGCGACATCATCACCGAACTGATGTGCAACCTCGAATTGCGCTTCGACGAATTCGAAGCTGCGTACGGTGTACGGTTCCTGAGCACGTTCGCCCCCGAAATGGAGCGCCTGCGCGACTTCGAGCAGGATGGCCTCGTAGCGCGCAGCACAAACCGGCTGGAAATCCTGCCGGCCGGGCGCATGTTCGTGCGCAATATCGCGATGGTTTTCGACCGATACCTCAGTGCTCAGAGCTCGGAGCGGTACTCCCGCACTGTTTGAGCGGGCCGGCAGTACTGGTTGCCGGGGCGGCGGAATTGCGTCATAATTTAAGGCTAGTTCCCCAGCGGTTGCCGTATATGGCGACCGATCGCCAAAAGCGATAGTGCGCGATAAAGCGTGGTGGAGAACGCCTCGGTGGTGAAATTGGTAGACGCGCCGGACTCAAAATCCGGTTCCGAAAGGAGTGCCGGTTCGATTCCGGCCCGAGGCACCATCAAGATTTCTGGCTACACCCAGTAGCCCCCAAAACCCCGCAAAGGCTTGTCTGGCGGGGTTTTTTGTTGCCGGCATCCGCCAGTTACGTCATTTCTCCGGTCCGGCCCATTCGCATGTTGCGGCCTTACGCGCAAGCTCGGCCATCCTCCCCGTTGCCGCATCGTCGATGCACCGTCGTGCTGTCCTGACCAGGCGCGGTACGCGGATACGCTGAAAATACCCGCGCCCTTCGCGATATCGGCGAAATGGCTCGCACCGAGGTTCCTGCCCGTTTCCACGTGGCGGCCAGCCTTCATCTCCATCGCGACGAATCCGGGTATGCCATTGTTTAGCAGAACGATCTTGATCGGCAGACCGACCTGCTGTCCGCTCAACTGAGCGCCGGACAGCATCGACAGTCCATCGTCTCCCGACAAGGAAATCCGCAACCGTAATCGCCATGCTGTCGTCCACGTGAGCGGGCCTCGCACGCACGCGCGGACGGCATTCGGCATCGTGCCGCGAATGGGGAAGAGCAGCGCGGGTACGACCGCCAGCAAGGCACGCAAAAGCGACGCAACTGCGCGAAGCGTCGCTTCACGCTACGCCATCGGCCCGAACAACACCGCGCGGTCGGCAACGGCAGTGCTCAAGCTCAGCGGCCCGTGCCGGTTAGAATGCAGCCGTTCGACGCCGTCCGCCGCCCCTCATGAATCTCGAAAGCATCCTCTTCTCTCAGGGCTTCGGCTCGCGCCGCCAGTGCCGTATGCTTGTCACCGATGCGCGCGTTGCCGTCGCGGGTACGCCCTGCACCGATCCGCTCGCGTCATTCGACACAGCGGGGCTCACCTTCAGCGTCGACGGCGAGGTCTGGCCGTTCCACGAGCGCGCGTACCTTGCGCTGAACAAGCCTGCGGGCTACGAATGCTCGCGCGATCCACAGCATCATCTGAGCGTGTTTCATCTCCTGCCGGCGCAGTTCGCAACGCGCGGCGTGCAATGCGTCGGCCGGCTCGATCAGGACACGACCGGCCTGTTGCTGCTCTCCGACGACGGCCAGTTCGTCCACGCGTTCACGTCGCCTAAACGCAAAGTTCCCAAGGTGTACGTCGCGACGACCCGCCATGCACTCGACGACGCCCAGCTCGACGCGCTGCGCGCAGGCGTCCTGCTGCATGGCGAGCGCGAGCCGATCGCTGCCGTCGCCGCCGTCGCACGCGGCGAGCGCGAGCTGGAACTCGCCGTGCTCGAAGGCAAGTACCACCAGGTCAAGCGCATGGTCGCCGCCGTCGGCAACCGTGTGGAGGCGCTTCATCGCGAGCGGATCGGCGGCCTCTCGCTGCCCGCGGAACTGGCGCCGGGCGCATGGCTTTGGCTCGACGCGGCGAAGATCGACGCGCTGCGCAACGGCTGATCGGCGTCGCGTCGCATCGCATCCCGCCGCGCCTGTGTGCGATACCGCGCCGACGCGCCCACATCGCCTCGTATTACGCCGCGCTGCAGCATGCCCTTCCCGGCGTTGCGCCCTATACTCGGTTAAACAACGATTACAAGCAATGCAAGGAGGGACGGCATGATCATCGGCGGATTCGAAATTTCAGCCGTGTCGATGGCGTTCGTAGTTCTCGGGGCAATTCTGATCAGCGCTTTGATGGTATCGATGCACTTGCGGCATCGGTACCAGCCGAACCTGATTGGTGCCCTCATCGGCGCCCTGTGCTGTTTCCTCCTTCTCGAGGCGCTGCCGGCCATCACGTGAACGGCACGCTTGCGCCATGCCGCCGCGCCCGCGCTCAAGGGCGCGGCGGCAGCGTGCGCAGGAAGTCGTCAACATCCGGATAGCGCAACCGTATCCCCAATTCCCACTTGAGCCGGCCATTCGCGAGCCGGCGCGATTCCCGCATGAACGACAGCAGCACCGGATCGAGCTGGCGCTCGGCCTCGGCGCGGCTCACGCGCGGCGCGCGCGCGACGCCGAAGGCGTCGGCGACGCGGTCGAACCACTCCCCCATCTTGAGCTCGCTGTCGTCGGATGCGTGAATTACGCGCCCCGGGCGACCGTGCGTCGCGAGGCGCACCATGATCGCGGCAAGATCGTCGGCGTGAATGTGGTTCGTGTAGACGTCGTCGCGCTCGACGAGCGCGGGCGTACCTTTCGCGAGCCGCGCGAGCGGCAGGCGGTCGGCCGCGTAAATGCCCGGAATACGCGCGATCTTCGTCACGAGCGAGCCGCGCGTGGTCGCGCGGCGCAGGAGGTGCTCGGCCGCCACGCGGCGCTTCGCACGCGCGTTGGCGGGCCGCACGGGGCGGGTTTCGTCGATGCGCGCCCCTGCGCAATCGCCATAAACGCCGGTCGTGCTCGCGTAGACGACCGTCAACCGGCCAGGATGCGTGCGCCGGGGCCCGGCAGTACGCTCGGGTACAATAGAACTCGCTTTGCGGCGTGCCAGCAGGTGCGTCGCGCGCGGGCCAAAGGCAGGGCGCAGAGGGCCCGATAGGGCGTTCGGGCGCGTGTCGTGTGTGGGCACCGACATCCGCAAGCGTGGACTCAACGCAATGTCAGTGCGCAGCGCTCGCCGTCCTCCACCGGCCGGACGCGCGGCAGCGCGACGGCGTGCCGTCAGCGCGGCGATCAACCTGCGAGTCCGCGTATCCTCATCGCCGGATTGCTGGGGCGGCGCGAGATGCAGGACAACTGACGCGAGTCCCGCGAGACGCGTAAGATTCGCGGGCACGTCGAGGTCGCCGACCATCGGTATCGTGCCCGCCTCGCGCAGCGTGGCGACGCGCACCGGCTGGCTCGTGAGCGCGAACACCCGCGCGCGGGAACGCAAAAGCGCGGCACAGCGCAAGCCAATGTCGCCGCATCCGACGATCAAAACGCGCGCACGGCGCAAGGTTCGTGTCGCAATCATGGTGGACCTATTTTAAGCCGTCAGCGCTGACCACAGGCGCCGTTACGGATTACCGATTACAGACTCACACTTCATTCGAATATGGCTTTTAACGTAACGCTCAAGCAAAGCGGCCGGCAATTCCAGGTCGAGCCGGACGAACCCATCCTCAACGCGGCGCTGCGCCAGGGCATTGGCCTTCCCTACGGCTGCAAGAACGGCGCCTGCGGATCGTGCAAGGGCAGCGTCGTCAGCGGCGAAGTCGAGCAGCACGCGCACGCAGCATCGGCTCTCGCGAACGATGAGAAAACGCGCGGCATGGCCCTCTTCTGCTGTGCGAGCGCGCAGTCGGACCTCGAAATCGATATCCGCGAAGTAGCGGGCGTCGGCGACGTGCAAGTACGCAAGCTGCCCACGCGCGTCGCCGCGATCGCTCGCGCGGCCGACGATGTCATCGTCGTGAAGCTGCAATTGCCCGCGAACGAGCGCCTGCAGTACCTGGCGGGCCAGTACCTCGAATTCATCCTCAAGGACGGCACGCGCCGCAGCTACTCGATGGCAACCGCGCCGCACGACGAAGGTCCGATCGAACTGCACATCCGTCACATGCCGGGCGGCAAATTCACTGACCACGTCTTCACGCAGATGAAGGAGCGCGACATCCTGCGCTTCGAGGCGCCGCTCGGCACCTTTTTCCTGCGCGAGGATTCGGACAAGCCGATCGTGCTGCTCGCCTCGGGCACCGGCTTCGCGCCGATCAAGGCGATCGTCGAGCACGCGGTCCACAAGAAGCTGAACCGCCCGATGACGCTCTACTGGGGCGCGCGTCAGAAGAAGGACCTGTACCTGATGGATCTCGCCGAACAATGGGCTTCGGCGATCCCGAACTTCCGCTTCGTGCCGGTGCTCTCCGAGCCCGCAGCCGGCGACAACTGGACTGGCCGCACGGGCTTCGTGCACCGCGCCGTGATCGAAGATCTGCCGGACCTTTCGGGGCATCAGGTGTACGCATGTGGCGCCCCGGTGATGGTGGAGTCGGCGCAGCGCGACTTCTCGCAGCACCACGGCCTGCCCGAAGCCGAGTTCTACGCGGACGCATTCACGAGCGCCGCAGACCTCGCGAATCCCGTCTGAGTCGGGTTTTCCGGCACACACGCAAGGCGGCCGTCATGAAAAATTCTTCGGCCGTCTGCGAATTGCCGGTTTACAGCGCAGTTCGGCTTATCGTATTCTTGCGCCCATGAACCGCATCCTGTCCGCTCTCCGACGTCGCCGCTTGCCCGAATAGGGCCTGGCTTCGTTCGCGGACGCGCGTCTGACACCCACGCGCATGGAGTTCGAGTCACGAAAGCCACGGCCAGCCGTGGCTTTTTGTATTTCCGGCCGCCTCATTGCGGCACCTTTCTTCTTTCAGTCCTGAGCGCGGAGCCCGTTGCCATGAATTTTTCCGAGTACCCGACCGATTCGCTGATGTACATCACCAACCGGCCCGATATCGTTTTCACGCATGGCAAGGGTTCGTGGATCTACGACAACGAAGGCAAGCGCTATCTCGACTTCATCCAGGGCTGGGCCGTCAACAGCCTCGGGCACTGCAACGAAGGCATGATCGAGGCGCTCGAAAAGCAGGCGCGCCTGATCATCAACCCGTCGCCGGCGTTCTACAACGAGCCGATGGCGAAGCTCGCAGGTCTCCTCACCGAACACAGCTGCTTCGACAAGGTGTTCTTCGCCAACAGCGGCGCGGAAGCCAATGAAGGCGCGATCAAGCTCGCTCGCAAGTGGGGCAGGAAGCGTCGCGACGGCGCGTACGAGGTCATCACGTTCGATCACAGCTTCCACGGCCGCACGATCGCGACGATGTCGGCAAGCGGCAAGCCCGGCTGGGACACGATCTACGCGCCGCAGGTGCCCGGCTTCCCGAAGGCGGATCTGAACGACATCGCATCGGTCGAAAAGCTCATCTCGGGCAAGACCGTCGCCGTGATGCTCGAGCCGATCCAGGGCGAAGGCGGCGTGATTCCCGCAACGCGCGAATTCATGCAGCAGTTGCGTGCGCTCACGAAGAAGCACGGCATTCTCCTGATCGTCGACGAAGTGCAGAGCGGCTGTGGCCGTGCGGGCACTCTGTTCGCGTATGAACTCTCAGGCATCGAGCCGGACATCATGACGCTCGGCAAGGGTATCGGCGGCGGCGTGCCGCTCGCGGCGCTGCTCGCGAAGAAGGACGTCTGCGTGTTCGAAGCCGGCGATCAGGGCGGCACGTACAACGGCAACCCGCTGATGACGGCCGTAGGTTATTCGGTGATCTCGCAACTGGTTGCGCCCGGCTTCCTCGAAGGCGTGCGCGCACGCGGCGAGTATCTGCGAGAGAAACTGCTCGAGCTCTCTGCAGAACGCGGCTTCGAAGGCGAGCGTGGCGAAGGCCTCTTGCGCGCGCTGCTGCTTGGCAAGGACATCGGTCCGCAGATCGTCGAAAAAGCGCGCCTCCTGCAACCGGACGGCCTGCTGCTCAACGCAGCACGCCCGAACCTGCTGCGCTTCATGCCCGCGCTCAACGTGACGAACGAAGAGATCGACCAGATGATGGCGATGCTGCGCACGGTCCTGGACTCGCTGTAACCGCACGAAGCCGCGAACGATGACCGTCACGATCCGCCCTTTCGCGCAAGCCGACACCGACGCGGTGATCGCGCTCTGGCTGCAGGCGTTTCCTGAGTATCAGGACACGAGCCGGCCGCACCGCGATCCGCGTCTGTCGATTGCGAACAAGCTCGGCACACAGCCGGAGCTGTTTTTCGTCGCCACGCGCAGCAAGGGCGACGAGGGCAACGAGGACGGCGCGCTAGTCGGCACGGTGATGGCGGGCTACGACGGGCATCGCGGCTGGCTTTACTCCCTTGCCGTCGATCCGCTCGCGCGGCGATTCGGCATCGGCACGCGGCTCGTGCGGCACGCGGAAGCCGCGCTGGCCATGCTCGGCTGTCCGAAGCTCAATCTGCAGGTGTTGCATGACAAGGCCGACGTGCTCGCGTTCTACGAGTCGCTTGGCTATCGCGCCGATGCTGTGGTGAGCCTCGGCAAGCGGCTCGCGCCGCCGGCATGCGCTAACGTGTAGCGCCAGCCACGCACTTTTGAAAAAAGCCGCATGGGCGCCTGGCCCATGCGGCTTTTTTGTTTGCAGCGTAGAACGATGCTTTATTCGCCGAGGTAAGCGGCACGCACCTTCGGATCGTCGAGCATCTTCTTCGCATCACCTTCCATCGTGACGACACCCGAGTCCATCACGTAGCCGCGGTTCGCCGCCTGCAGCGCGAGACGCGCGTTCTGTTCGACGAGCAGCACCGTGATGCCCTCTTTCGAGATCGTGCGCACGACTTCGAAGATCTTTTCGACCATGATCGGCGAAAGACCCATCGACGGTTCATCGAGCAGGAGAAGCTTCGGCTTGCTGATGATCGCACGCGCCATCGCCAGCATCTGCTGTTCGCCGCCCGAGAGCGTGCCCGCGAGCTGCGTCGCGCGCTCCTTCAGGCGCGGGAAGAAGCCGAACATGCGGTCGACGTCCTTCTTGATACCCTCGACGTCGTTGCGCAGGTACGCGCCCATCTGCATGTTCTCGACGATCGACATGCGCGCGAAAATGCCACGACCCTCCGGCACCATCGCGAGCCCGCGCTTGAGCAGTTCGTGCGCCGGCACGCCCTTGATCGACTTGCCGTCGTATTCGATGTCACCGGCGCTATAGGGCTTGAGGCCCGTAATCGCCTTCATCGTCGTGGTCTTGCCCGCACCGTTCGCGCCAATCAGCGTGACGAGCTCGCCCTGCTTCACTTCGAGGTCGACACCCTTCACGGCCTGAATGCCGCCGTAATTGACCTGCAGGCCCTTGATCTTGAGAATTGCGTTCGCCATCAGTGCACTCCTGCGCCCAGATATGCCTCGATCACCTTCGGATCCTTCTGCACGTCGTGCGGAAGACCTTCGGCGATCACCTTGCCATAGTCGAGCACTGTCATACGGTTGCACAGGCCCATCACCAGTTTCACGTCGTGTTCGATCAGCAGGATCGTCTTGCCGTCCGCGCGGATCTTGTCGAGCAGGCGCGTGAGTTCGACCTTCTCGGTCGCATTCATGCCGGCCGCCGGCTCGTCGAGCGCGAGCAGCTTCGGATCCGTCGCCAGCGCACGCGCGATCTCCAGACGGCGCTGGTGGCCATACGAAAGGTTGCGCGACGTGTAGTCGGCGTACTGCGAAATGCCCACGTATTCGAGCAGTTCCAGCGCGCGCTCCTTGATCTCGCGCTCTTCCTGACGCTCCGAAGGTGTCTGGAACACGGCGCCAAGCAGACCATGCTTCGTGCGCACGTGGCGGCCCACCATCACGTTCTCAAGCGCGGTCATGCCGCCGAAGAGACGGATGTTCTGGAAGGTGCGCGCGATGCCCGCCTTCGCCACCTGATAGACGGCGGTCGGCGTGTACGCCTCGCCGTCGAGCTTGAAGTCGCCCGAATCCGGCGTGTAGAGGCCGGTAATCACGTTGAAGAACGTCGTCTTGCCGGCGCCGTTCGGACCGATCAGGCCGTAGATCGTGCCTTCCTCGATCTGCAGGCCAACGTCCGAGAGCGCCTGCAGGCCGCCGAAGCGCTTGTTCACGCCCTTCACGGACAGGCGGATGGGTTTGTTGCTCATGTCGTTTTCTCCGTGTCCGTTACGCGCGCACCGGCTTCTTGCCTGCACGCTTCGCGATCTTCGCAATGCGGTCCTCATGCTTCGGCGCGGGCCACAGGCCTTCCGAGCGATACAGCATGATGACGACCATCGCGAGGCCGTAGAGCAACTGGCGGATCACTTCGGTATCGACGATCTCGTGGCCGAAGATCGCGTGCTGCAGCGGTCCCATCGTCGAACGCAGGAATTCCGGGAACACGGCGAGCAGCACGGCACCGAGAATCACGCCCGGAATATGGCCCATACCGCCCAGCACGACGCACGCCAGCACCACGACCGATTCCCAGAACGTGAACGATTCCGGCGACACGAAGCCCTGGAACGCACCGAACATCGCGCCCGACAGACCGCCGAACGACGCGCCCATCGCGAACGCCAGCAGCTTGACGTTACGCGTGTTGATGCCCATGGCCTTCGCGGCGATTTCGTCTTCCCGGATCGCGGCCCATGCACGGCCGATGCGCGAGTGTTGCAGCCGCGTGCACACCCAGATCACGAGCAGTGCGCACAACACGAACACGAAGTAGTAGGTATATACGGACGTGAACTGGAAGCCGAACACCGATATCGGCGCCGCGAGGCTAACGCCTCCCACCTGGAGCGGCGCGACGCCGGTGATGCCCTGCGGCCCGTTCGTGATGTTCAGCGGACGGTCGAGGTTGTTCATGAAGATACGAACGATTTCCCCGAAACCGAGCGTCACGATCGCGAGATAGTCGCCGCGCAGACGCAGGGTCGGCGCACCGAGCAGCACGCCGGCGCCGGCGGCCAGCGCCATCGCGACCGGAATCACGATCCAGTACGGCGTATGCATGCCGCCCGGGAACATGGCCCCGATCCACTCGAACTGGTTGGCGAGGTGCGGCGACGTCAGCAATGCGGCCGTGTAGGCGCCGACGGCATAGAACGCGATGTAGCCGAGGTCGAGCAGACCCGCGAAGCCGACCACCACGTTAAGGCCGAGCGCCAGCATCACGTAGAGCATCGCGAAGTCGAGCACCCGCACCCAGTAGTTGCCGCCTGTGGCGCCCACGACGAACGGCAAGGCGATGACGAAGATCGCGGTGACGATGCCCACCGTGAGGGTCTTCGTCATGTTCTTCTCGGGGATGAGCGTCGTCGACGGCTCGATCGGTTGAATTGAAGTCATTTTGCTCTACTCCCTCTTATGCGCGGTCGGCGACACGTTCGCCCAGCAGCCCCGACGGACGGAACACGAGCACGACGATCAGAACGATGAACGCGAATACGTCCTGGTAGTTACTGCCGAACACACCGCCGGTCAGACCGCCGATATAGCCCGCGCCGAGCTGCTCGATGAGACCGAGCAGCACACCGCCAACCATCGCGCCCCCGAGATTGCCGATACCGCCCAGCACCGCGGCTGTAAACGCCTTCATGCCGGGAATGAAACCCATGTAGAAGTGCGCGTTGCCATATTCGGAAGCGATCATCACGCCTGCCAGCGCGGCCAGCGCCGAGCCGATCATGAACGTGGCCGAGATCACGAAGTTCGGATTCACGCCCATCAGGCTCGCGACGTTCGGATTCTCGGCGACGGCGCGCATCGCGCGGCCGAGCCTGGTCTTGTGAACGAGGAGAAGGAGTCCGGCCATCACGAGGAACGCGACGACGATGATGACGATCTCAGTCGGCGAGATCACGGCGCCGACGCCTGTCTCGCTCGGCTTGATCACGTTGATCGGATCGGTGGAGATCAGTTGCGGGAAGGCCAGCGGATTGCGGCCCCAGACGATCATGGCGAGTGTCTGCAACAGGATCGAGACACCGATCGCGGTGATCAGCGGCGCAAGACGCGGCGCGCGGCGCAACGGCCGATACGCAACCTTTTCGATCGTGTACCCGACGACCGAACAGACCGCCGCGGCGATGACCAGCGCGATCGCCAGCGTGGGAATATTCCCGAGACCCGGGAAATGATTCTGCAGCACCGTGACGGCGGAAAGCGCGACCATCGCGCCGACCATCAGGACGTCGCCGTGCGCGAAGTTGATGATGCCCAGAATCCCGTACACCATGGTGTAGCCCAGTGCGATGATGGCGTAGACGCTGCCAAGCACCAGCCCATTCAGGATCTGCTGGATGAAGATATCCATTTATTGCTCCTTAGCCCGTGCGACCGGATTCGCGCTGTTCATCGGCCGGTGGGCGATGGTTCACGAAAACCGCAACGACACTCTCGGGTACTGAAGTAAAAGACCGGTTACGGTTAACCACATCCGGCTCGCATCACCGCTGTGTTGCAGCAGCACACTCGCCGGAAGCGGATGCAAAAACGGCACCGTCGGATGTTTCGGTGCCGTCAGGTTCAACTACCTGTCACCTTCGTGGCGACGTCATGACGGACAGCCTGCTGGCCACTCATGGTTGCGTCGTACGTCGTGACTCCCTTTTTCGGGCCGTCTTCGCTGCCCGCGCCGCCCAAAAACGCCACATCGCTGCACGCGGCTTCGGCGAAACCTGCAGACGTTCCCCACGCCCGCGCCGCGACATCATCGACGATGGCAGCGGCGCGCACTCTGCGATCCGTCAGGAAAATGGGGCTCGCGAGGGTGCGTACAGCAGCAAGTTGCATGCCAATTGGCATGTCAACTCGGACAACGGTCATGCCGGTCCCGTTTGCAGCGCGCGCCAGACTATGACGCGGCCAGCCGGTTTCGCCGTCATGTCCGGAACGCGCATTAGTCCCTACTGGGGACGCTGGCATCATCGATGCTGCGTCCCTACCCGCCCAGGCACTGTCGACGCACCGCACATAACGCGGCGCAACCGCAGTTGCCGAAGACGCGGCATAAGCAAACTCGACTCGCATCAATCAGGTCTCCTGCGCCTTCCGAATTCCACGCCAAAAGGCTGCCAAACCTTCAGGACGCGCGCATTGTAACTCCAATTATGCGACCGGCAATATTGTTGAACCGGCAGGGTTTTCCTGCATTGCAACCGCATTTCGAGATCAATGAGCACGGCGGGTTGCGCCTGCAGTTGCACCTTTTTTGCACATCAGTTGCGCTAAATCTGCTGTCATCCACATCAAGTGTTGCAAACAACGACCGTAAGGCCTTGTCAGACGGTCTTTTGTCTCACAACGTGGAATACACGCAAGCGACCGGTTGCGACGCACCACATTGATGCAAACTGAATTCAATTCGGAGATGAGGCGCCTAAAAATGGGGTCACATTTGAAAATTTAGCCCACTATCGCGCCTGAAAAGGCGAAAAAAGCCGACACGCCGACGCGGTTACCCCGACTCGATCAGTGATAGATCCCCATTTAACGGGATTCAATTCATGGATCGGGCGGTAAAAAAAAGCGCGCCGATGGCGCGCTTTTTCCTGTCTAGCCTCGACGCCTCAGGCCGACATGCCCAGCCCGCGCGGCAACGGAAACGCGATGTTTTCCTCGATGCCGTCCAGCGCACGCACGTTGCGCACACCCAGTTCGTGCAGACGCCGGATGATCTCCTGCGCAAGCGCTTCTGGCGCCGACGCACCGGCCGTCAGACCGATACGGCGCTTGCCCACCAGCCACTGAGGGTCGATCTGAGCGGGCGCATCCACCATATAGGCGGGAATGCCGCGCTTCTCGGCGACTTCGCGCAGCCGGTTCGAGTTCGAGCTGTTCGGGCTGCCGACCACGATCACCACATCGCACTGGGGCGCCATGAACTTCACTGCGTCCTGGCGATTTTGCGTCGCATAGCAGATGTCCTGCTTCTTCGGCTCGCGAATTTCGGGAAAGCGCGCCTTGAGCGCTTCGATGATTTCGGCCGCGTCGTCGACCGAGAGCGTGGTCTGCGTGACGAACGCGACGCGCGCCGGGTCGCGCAACTGCAGCGCGTCGACGTCGGCGGCATCCTCGACGAGATACATGCCCTCCGCCGCCTGCCCCATCGTGCCCTCGACTTCCGGGTGACCCTTGTGGCCGATCATCACGATGTCGAGGCCCTCGTCGCGCATTTTCGCGACCTCGACGTGCACCTTGGTCACGAGCGGGCAGGTTGCGTCATAGACGCGCAGCCCGCGCGACTCGGCATCCGTGCGCACCGCTTTCGATACGCCGTGCGCACTGAAAATGACCGTGCTACCGAACGGCACTTCATCGAGCTGCTCGATGAAGATCGCCCCTTTTTTGCGCAGATCCTCGACAACGTAGGCATTGTGAACGATCTCGTGACGCACGTAGATAGGCGCGCCATGCAACTGGATCGCGCGCTCGACGATCTCGATCGCGCGGTCAACGCCGGCACAGAAACCGCGCGGCTGCGCGAGCAGGATTTCTGCGTCGGCGCTCAGAGACGTGTCCGTGTAACTCATGGGCTTACAGGATTCCGATGATTTTCACTTCAAACGCGACCGCCTGGCCTGCGAGCGGGTGGTTGAAATCGAACAGCGCGGAGGTCTCGTTGACCTCCTTGAGCACGCCGGCAAAGCGGCCGCCGTCGGGTGCGTTGAATTCGACGAGGTCGCCAGGGTTGAAGTCGTCGCCAACCATGCCGTTCTCGCGCAGCGTGGCAAGCGAAACGCGCTGGATCAGGTCTGGATTGCGCTGACCGAACGCAACACCCTGCGCTAGCTGAAAGGTCGAGTGGTGCCCCACCTTCAAGCCCAGCAAAATATCTTCCAGCGGCGGCGCAAGCTGCCCGGCGCCGAGCATCAGCGTGGCCGGCCGCTCGGAAAACGTATTGACGAGTTCGGTGCCGTCGGCAAGCGAGAGCCGATAGTGCAACGTTACGTGGGAGCCGGGGTTCACCTCGGAGATATCGATGATGCTCATGCGGTACTCATTTTCGTCTGGTTGCGCCCCAAGGCGCACGCGCCATGAGGCGCCATCCCGGCTGCGGTGACGCAGCCGCAAAGTCACTATTGTAAGCCACATATCCGGGGCGGTTGGGGCGTGTGTACGAACGGCCGCAGCACGGCCGCTGCACCGCGCATTCCGGGCCGCTCCATGGAGGTCACGATGCTGGAAGCAGCCTGCGCGAAGCCAGAGCGGCGAGGCGAGGAAACCCTGAAGGGTGCGGTTCTCGCCGCACCCGCCGCGAGGCGTCCACGAACCAGCGCCGTGGATGCTGCGGCACGTTATCGCGGTATGCCGCGAGAACGTCTGCGCGCGTTCGGACCGGGTGCGCTCTCCAACGTTGAGTTGCTCGCCTTGCTGCTCGGCGCCGGCTTGCCAGGTCACGATGTCTTCGACGTCGCACGCTCACTGCTTGAGCATTTTGGTTCGCTGCGCGTCATGCTCAACGCACAACGCGAGGAATTCGATGGATTGCGCGGCATCGGTGACGCGAAAGGCGCCAAGCTGCTCGCGGTGTTCGAACTGGCCCGGCGCGCACTTGCCGAGCAACTGGACGACAAACCGCTCGTCGACACGCCCGGCGCCGTAGAAGACTATCTGCGCCTGCAAATCGGCGCTCGCCCCTACGAAGTGTTCGTCTGCCTCTATCTGGATATCCGCCATCGCCTGATCCGCGCCGAAGAAAGCTCCCGCGGCTCGCTCACGCGCATGGTGGTGTATCCTCGCGAAATCGTGAGGCGCGCTCTGATGCTCAACGCCGCGAGCCTGATCGTCGCGCACAACCACCCTTCCGGGGCCGTGCAGCCGAGCGCGAGCGACCGGCGTCTCACGCGGGTGCTGCGCGAGACGCTCACGCTCGTCGAAGTCCAGTTGATCGATCATCTCGTGATCGGCGCGCGCGATACCTACTCGTTTGCCCGCAACGACTGGAACTGACGGGCATTCGCTGCTTTCAGCACCTCCGCACCGCTGTACTGACGCGCAAATTGGGTTTGATTTTTCTGCTCTTTTTCTGCTAGTATCACGGTTTGCCTATTTCCAACCCTGTTCCGAAGCCCTTCAAGGCGTTCCAGGTGGGAAAATGTGCCGGGTTCGAGGTTGTCTCTCATCCATACGTGAGTGTCCCCTTGCCCGCCATGTCTCGCTTGGGAAACTTCAGTGGCCCTCGAACTCAGAATTACCGTAGGAGTGCTCTCATGGCACGAGTATGCCAAGTGACTGGGAAAGCGCCGATGAGCGGCAACAACGTTTCCCACGCGAACAACAAGACCAAGCGTCGTTTTCTCCCGAATCTGCAGAACCGCCGTTTCTGGGTTGAAAGCGAAAACCGTTGGGTGCGTCTGCGCATCTCCAACGCAGGCCTGCGCCTGATCGACAAGAACGGTATCGACTCCGTGCTCGCAGACCTGCGCGCACGCGGCGAAATCTAAGGAGTAAATCATGGCCAAGGGCGTCCGCGACAAAATCAAGCTGGAATCGACCGCAGGTACGGGTCACTTCTACACGACGACGAAGAACAAGCGCAACATGCCGGAAAAGATGTCGATCAAGAAGTTCGACCCGGTTGTGCGCAAGCACGTCGAGTACAAGGAAACCAAGATCAAGTAATCTGATCTGGTTCCGAGTCTGACGAAGACCGAAAACCCCGCTTCCACGCGGGGTTTTTCTTTTTCTGCGACCGGCAAGACACCTTTGTCCATCTGGACTTTCATCCTGCTTTTCCTTCGGTCGCCGTTGGGAGTATGCTTGCCGCTTCGTCGGCCGCACCGCGCGCCGCAGTAGAACAAGAGATGGAGAAGCTGGACCATGAATTTTGATGTTGCGATCGTCGGTAGCGGGCTCGCGGGCTTGAGCGTCGCGCTGAACCTCGCCGATACGCGGCGCGTCGTGGTGATCGCGAAGCGCGCTGCATCCGAGGGTGCGAGCGATCGCGCGCAAGGTGGCATCGCCGCCGTGCTCGACTCGGCCGACAGCGTGGAAAACCATGTCGGCGACACGCTCGTCGCCGGCGGCGGTCTGTGCGACGAAAGCGCGACGCGCTTCATCGTCGAGCATGGCCGCGCGGCCATCGAGTGGCTGATCCGGCAGGACGTGCCGTTCACGAAGGACGCCGCCGCCGAACTGGGCTTTCACCTGACGCGCGAAGGCGGCCACAGCCATCGCCGCATCATTCACGCCGCAGACGCAACGGGCCATGCCGTGTTGCAGACGCTCATCGAGCGCGCACGCACGCACCCGAACATCACGATGCTCGAGGACTATCAGGCGATCGACGTCATCACGTCCGACCGGCTCGGCTTGCCCGGTCGCCGCTGTCACGGCCTTTACGCGCTCGATCTGAAGAACGATCGCACTGTGACGATCCAGGCGGCGCACACCGTCCTCGCGACGGGCGGCGCCGGCAAGGTGTATCTCTACACGACGAACCCCGACACTGCGACCGGCGACGGCATCGCCATGGCCTGGCGCGCCGGCTGCCGCGTGGCGAACATGGAATTCATCCAGTTCCACCCCACCTGTCTTTTCCACCCGCACGCGAAGTCGTTTCTGATCTCCGAGGCCGTGCGCGGCGAGGGCGGCGTGCTGCGCCTGCCCGACGGCACCCGCTTCATGCCCGCGCACGACCCGCGCGCCGAACTCGCGCCGCGCGATATCGTTGCACGCGCGATCGACTTCGAAATCAAGAAGCACGGCATCGACTGCGTGCATCTCGACATCAGCCACCAGCCGCCGGCTTTCCTGGAAGAGCACTTTCCGACGATCCTCGCGCGTTGCCGCGAGTTCGGCATCGACATCACGAAGGAGCCGATTCCCGTCGTGCCGGCCGCGCACTACACCTGCGGCGGAGTCGTGACCGACCTCGCGGGTCGCACCGATCTCGCTGGCCTTTACGCAGTCGGCGAAACGTCGTACACAGGGCTGCACGGCGCGAACCGGCTCGCGAGCAATTCGCTGCTCGAGTGCCTCGTGATCGGCCGCTCGGCGGCGGAAGCGATCGAGGCAGAAGGCTTCGGCGCTTCCGCACACGCGCCGCTGCCCGACTGGGACGAGAGCCGCGTGTCGGACTCCGACGAAGAAGTCGTCGTGGCCCATAACTGGGACGAGCTTCGCCGCCTGATGTGGAACTACGTCGGCATCGTGCGCACCGACAAGCGGCTCGAGCGCGCCCAGCATCGCATCGCCCTCTTGCGCGACGAAATTCTCGAGTACTACGCGAATTTCCGCGTGACGCGCGATCTGCTCGAACTGCGCAATCTCGTCGAAGTCGCATCGCTGATCGTTGAAAGCGCGCGCTCGCGGCGTGAGAGTCGCGGGCTCCACTACAGCCGCGACTGGCCGAATACGCTGCCGAAAGCACTACCGAGCGTTCTCTCGCCCGAGCACGTGCGCAACCGCACGGTCGACTGAGCGCGCCAGCGCCACAAAAACAAAGGGCCGCCTCGCAAGAGGCGGCCCTTTTTGCATTCCAGTCGCGCGCGTGCGCTTGGACCGCTCAGACGATCCGCATTGAAAAGTCGGTGGCGCGCACGTCCTTCGTCAGTGCACCGATTGAAATGCGGTCGACGCCCGTTTCGGCGATCGCGCGCACGGTGTCGAAATTCACGCCGCCCGAGCCTTCCAGCACCGCGCGGCCGGCCGTGAGCCGCACCGCGTCGCACATCGCATCGAGCGCGAAATTGTCGAGCAGGATCGACTTCGCGCCGTGTGCGAGCGCATCGTCGAGTTCGGCGAGCGTCTCCACTTCGATCTGGATCGGCACGCCTGCGTGCAGCGCGAGCGCGGCATCCATCGCGGCACCCACGCCGCCCGCGGCGGCGATGTGGTTCTCCTTGATGAGGATACCGTCATAAAGCGCGAGCCGCTGGTTCGCGCCGCCGCCCACCCGTACCGCGTACTTCTGCGCGAGACGCAGGCCTGGCAGCGTCTTGCGCGTGTCGACGATGCGTGCCTGCGTGTGCACAACCGCGTCCACGTAGCGGCGCGTCGCGCTCGCCACACCCGAAAGCATCTGCAGGAAGTTCATGGCGCTGCGCTCGGCAGTGAGCAGCGCACGCGCCGGGCCGCGCAGCGAGCAAACCGTCGAGTCGGCGCTCATGCGATCACCTTCGCGATAATGCCAGCGCACTTCGATGCGCGGATCGACGCCGCGCATCACGCCATCGAACCACAGCACGCCGCACAGCACCGCTTCCTCGCGCACGATGATGCGCGCGTCGCGCATTTCGTCGGCGGGGACGAGACGGCCCGTCTCATCGCCGGTGCCGACGTCTTCCGCCAGCGCCTCGGCCACGTTGCGCGCGATCGCGACATCGAGCGCCGCACCGTATTGCGCACGCACCTCGGCCAGCAACGGCGACGCCGCCTCAATGCCGATCAGTTCCATCGCACCCATTTACGCCGCCCCCACATTCGAGAAAAGTGCGCCATCGCGCGCGAGGTCGCCGCTTGCCTGCACGCGGCGCTTGTGCTCGGCCGCGAACGCGAGCATGCGGTCGATCGGCAAGCGTGCGCGCTCGCCCAACGCGGCATCGACGAAGATCTCGTTGTGGCCGCGCTCGAGCACATCCGCGAGATTTTCGAGGCCATTCATTGCCATCCACGGGCAGTGTGCGCAGCTCTTGCAGGTGGCGCTGTTGCCGGCCGTTGGGGCCTCGATGAAGGTCTTGCCCGGAGCAGCGAGACGCATCTTATGCAGAATGCCAAGGTCGGTCGCGACGATGAAACGCGTGGCATCGAGCTTTACGGCCGCGTCGATCAGCTGCGTGGTCGAGCCGACCACGTCGGCCAGCGCGACGACGGCCGCCGGCGACTCGGGATGCACGAGCACCTTCGCGTCCGGATACTCGGCGCGCAGCAGATCGAGTTCAATGCCCTTGAACTCGTCGTGCACGAGGCACGAACCCTGCCACATCAACATATCGGCGCCGGTTTTCTCCTGGATATAACCGCCGAGATGACGGTCCGGCGCCCAAAGGATTTTTTCGCCCTTCGCGTGCAGGTGCGCGACGATCTCAAGACCGATCGACGAGGTCACCATCCAGTCCGCGCGCGCCTTCACTGCGGCGCTCGTGTTCGCATAGACGACAACGGTGCGGTCCGGATGCGCGTCGCAGAACGCGGAGAATTCGTCGATGGGGCAGCCGAGGTCGAGCGAACACGTCGCGTCGAGGTCCGGCATCAGGATGCGCTTGTTCGGACTCAGAATCTTCGCGGTCTCGCCCATGAAGCGCACGCCTGCCACGACGAGCGTCTGCGCGTCGTGATCGCGGCCAAAACGCGCCATTTCGAGTGAATCGGCAACGCAACCGCCGGTTTCGTCCGCCAGCTCCTGCAATTCAGGATCGACGTAATAGTGCGCGACGAGCACCGCCTTCTCTCGCTTGAGTAGCGCGCGGATGCGCTCTTTCAATGCAACGCGCTGTGCCGCGGATGGCGCATCGGGCACGCGTGCCCAAGCCTGTCCGACGCTGCAGACGGTGCCCTGCGGGCGGTCATATTCGACCTTCCTGATCACCTGATTCATGATGTCCTCTGTCGACCCTGGTTAGCGCTTTGGCTGTCGGCCGGGACTCAGTGCTTTAGCACTGACTCCGGGCCCATGCAGAGCACTTCCTCTGGTCCCATGCAAGTTCGTTGCTGCCTGCCGCCGGCTGCAGAAAATCCCTGCGAACAGCGCAGGTTTTCGCGGCCCCAAAAGAAAAACCCCGCCAGCGCGGGGTTTTGTGACGTACCTGAATTCTAATGGATTTTCTTACGCCTCATGCATAGCGGCGAAGGCGCGAAGCAAATTCCTGGAGCGCCTGGATACCGCTTTGCTCGGCGCGATGACACCAATCCTGCAGTTGCGTGAGCAGTTGTTCGCGCGAGGCGCTCGAACGCTCCCATATCGCTGCGAGCTCGTTACGCAGTTCGATGAACGTGCGCAGCTTCTGGCTGTCCGCGAAAATCTGCGGAAGCTGACGCTTCTGCGGCTCGTTCAGGGTGGCCTCTTCCTTGTCGAACCACTTGCGCGCGCCGCGCATCAACTGGTACTTCTCGCGGGCACCCGCTTCCTTGAGGTGCGCGAGTTCCTGGCGATACGCCTGCCTCACGGCCTTCGCGTAACGCGCCATCACTTCGTAGCGGTTCGACAGCACGGCCTGCAGCGTTTCCTGGTCGAGCACGAGCTTGCCCTGCGTGAGACGCGGCGACGGCGCGACCTTCTTGACCTTGGCCAGCCCGACCGATTGCATCATCCGGATATACATCCAGCCAATGTCGAACTCGTACCACTTGTTCGAGAATTTCGCGGAAGTCGCGAACGTGTGGTGGTTATTGTGCATTTCCTCGCCACCGATGATGATGCCGATCGGGATCAGGTTCGTGCTGGCGTCCGCGTAATTGAAGTTGCGATAACCCCAGTAGTGACCGAGACCATTGACGACGCCTGCCGCCCAGAACGGAATCCACGCCATCTGAATGGCCCACACGGTCAGGCCGACCGCGCCGAAGAGCGCGACGTCGATCACCATCATGAGACTCACACCGAGGACCGAATACTTCTTGTAGACGTTGCGCTCCATCCAGTCGTCGGGCGTGCCGTGGCCGTACCGGCGCATCGTCTCTTCGTTCTTCGCTTCTGCGCGATACAGCTCCGCGCCCTGGAGCAGCACCTTCCAGATGCCGCGCGTCTGCGGGCTGTGCGGATCTTCTTCGGTTTCGCACTTCGCGTGGTGCTTGCGATGGATCGACGCCCACTGGCCCGTGAGCATGCCGGTGGTCATCCACAGCCAGAAACGGAAGAAGTGACTCGCGATGGGATGCAGGTCGAGCGCACGGTGCGCCTGGCAGCGGTGCAGGTACACGGTCACGCCGACGATCGTGATGTGCGTCACGACGGCGACAAAAAGCAGGATCTGCCACCACGAGAAATGCAGCAGCCCGTGGGCGAGAAAATCGAGCAGGGAATTCAACAAGGTCTATACCCGTGGAACAAGGGAATTCGGCGACTTCGGTTTTGCAGGATCGCCGGAGTCAGGAAAATGAAAGCGTTGGGGACGCCTGGACGGCATTCTACTAGAATCGCTGCAAGTGTTTGTAACAAATAGGAATTCTTTTCTATCCCACCGCGCTCGTCAACGCAGGATTACGCGCATGCGGCGCTATGCTGCACCGTTTTGCTGCGTCATTCCGCCGCATGCGGGCGGCTATATTTGCGCGTCCGGCTTCGGTGCACGAGGTGCCTCCTCCCCGCCGACGATCCGGACCTCGCGCTGTGGAAACGGAATCGAAATGCCGTGTTCCTTGAAGAGGCGCCAGATATTGACGTTCACGGCCGAACGCACGCCCGCCGTGCCCTTGGCCGCATCGGCAATCCAGTAACCCAGTTCGAGGTCGATGCCGTCCGCGCCGAACCCGACGAGATACGGGGTCGGGGCCGGATCGGCCAGCACGCGGTCCACGCCCCCGGTCGCGCGTGCGAGCAGCGGCATCGCGAAATCGAGGTCTGTGTCGTAGGTCACCTGCACCGCCGCCTTCGCGTAGCCGCGCGTCAGGAATGACGACTGGTTCTGCACAACGTCGGTGATGAGCTTTTCGTTCGGGATCAGCGTCTCGACACCGTCGAGGCCCCGCACCACCGTGTAGCGCGTGCGGATCTGCGTGACCTTGCCCGCGAGACTGCCCACGTTGATCGTGTCGCCAAGACGCAGCGAGCGGTCGATCAGGATGATGAAGCCCGACACGTAGTTGCTCGCGATTTTCTGCAGCCCGAAGCCGAGGCCGACGCCGAGCGCGCCGCCGAACACGCCCAGCACCGTGATGTCGATGCCGACAATCGAGAGGCTGAGCAGCACCGCCGCGAACATCAGCAACGCGCGCCCGACGCGCGCGAGCACGACGCGCACGTTGGCGTCGAGGGTGGTGGCGCGCATGAGGCGGTCTTCGAGCGCCGAGCCCGCCCAGATCGCCACGACCATCGTTACACCGACCCACAGCACACCGCTTTCGAGAGAAAGCAGGGTGACGTGCTCGGTGCCGATGCGAAAGCGCACGCTCGCCATCCAGTCAAGCACGTCGTCCTGGATGCCGAGCACGGTCAGCGCCATGGCAACCCAGACGGTCAGCGAGACGACCTTCTCTACGATGGACAGCAACGCGTGCGTTTCACCCTTGCGGCCGAACGCCCGTCGCGCGAGGAAGAACGCGATGTAGATGAGCCCGATGCCGAGGAGCGGCACAAGCGCGAGATTGAGGAGCGACGTGTGGATGAAGTTGCTCGCGATCTCGCGTGCGATCCAGACGCAGCCCGCGCCGATGAGCGGAAACAGGGCCTTGCTGAGACTCTCCGCGCCGAAGGGCAGCGTGCCGTAACGCTTCTGGCGACGCCGTTCGAGGGCGCGCCGCGTGACGCGCGCGAGCACGAAGGCCACGACGAGCGCGGCAACCAGCACGCCCGCCTGCCAGAGCATGACTGGCTGGCCGAAGTCGCGGAATACGCCGCCCAGCATGTGGGACAGCAAACGGTTCTCGATCATGATGCGTGTTCGCGCGCGGCCCGGCGGGCCGCGCGCTAGTACTTGTGACTTGCCGCTACCGGGGAGCCGTTACTCGAGCGCCGAGTCCGGCACGGAGACGACTTCGCGCGCCTGTGCAATCGCGTCGGTCGTCTCCCCGGTTGCCTCGCTTACCGCCGCCGACTCGTCCGGCGTGGTTTCGGCCTGCGCCGACTTCGTCTTGGGTTTTGCTTCGCCGCGACGCTCCAGCACGGCAGCAAAGAAGCCGTCGGTGGCGTGGCGGTGCGGCCAGAGCTTGAGGTACTCACCCGTATCGAGGCCGATGCGCTGCTCCGCGAGCACGTCGCGCGCACTCACCAGTACAAACTCCGGATGCGCTTCAAGGAACTGGGTAATGACCGCCTCGTTCTCGGCTTCAAGGATGCTGCAGGTCGCGTAGACAAGGCGGCCGCCACGCTTGAGCAAACGCGCGGCGCTCGTGAGGATCGACAACTGCTTCGGCGCGAGTTCGGCGACCGACTCGGGCGTCTGCCGCCACTTGAGATCGGGATTGCGGCGCAGCGTGCCGAGGCCCGAACACGGCGCATCGACCAGCACTCGGTCGATCTTGCCGACGAGCCGCTTGATCTTCGAATCGTGCTCGCTGTCGATCAGCACCGGATTGACGTTGGAGAGCCCGCTGCGCGCAAGGCGCGGCTTCAGCTTCGCAAGTCGGCGATCCGAGACATCGAACGCGTAGAGACGCCCCGACGAGCGCATCATCGCGCCGAGCGCGAGCGTCTTGCCGCCCGCGCCGGCGCAGAAATCAACGACCATCTCGCCACGGCGCGGCGCGACCAGCGAACACAGAAGCTGGCTGCCCTCGTCCTGCACTTCGAACCAGCCGTTCTTGAACGCATCGAGTTTCGAGAGGGCCGGTTTGGTCGCAACGCGCACGCCGAACGGCGCGAACGGCGTCTCGCCGGCATCGATGCCGGCATCGGCGAGCGCACGCAGCAACTCGTCACGGCTCGCCTTGATGGGGTTCGCGCGCAGATCGAGTGGCGCCGGGTAGTTCACCGCGGCAGCCAGTTGCGCGAATTCGGCGGCATCGAACCGCGGTTCGAGCGCACGCACGATCCACTCGGGCAAGTTCAGTTGCACACGCTGCGGCAGACTCGCCGGATCGACCTTCGATACGTGTTCGAGCCAGTTCGCCTCGGCGTCTGAGACGAACGGGCGGACGGCCGCCCGGCCTGCAGTCGCCATCAGGCCCAGCAGGGCCAGGCGCCGCGTCGGGCTGCCCGTGCCGCTCTCGGCCAGATGCGCGAACTCCATGCGGCGGCGCAGTACCGCGAACACCGCTTCGGCGATCACGCCGCGCTCGCCGTGACCGAGCTTCGGATGCTCGCGGAAAAACCGGCTCGTCACCGCATCGGCGGGGCCAGTGAACTTGAGGACGTCGGCGAGCAACGTTTCGGTTTGTCCGATCAGAAATCCATGCAGTCTCATGCGCCCTCCCCGGCGGCTTGTGCGTTGGCGTTGTCTTTCGCGTTCGCGTTGGTGTCGTCAAGGAAGAGCCATTGCGGCTCGGGTGGCGTGAGCGTGACGCGTTCGCCGTCGAGCGCGAGGCGCCCTTCGACGAACCAGCGCACCGCACGCGGATAAATCACATGCTCGGTCTTGAGGATGCGCGCGGCGAGCGCCGCGGCATCGTCGCCCGCGCACACCGGCACGGCCGACTGCAGGACGATCGGCCCATGATCGAGCGTCGGCGTGACGAAATGAACCGTCGCGCCATGCACGCGACAGCCCGCGTCAAGGGCCTGCTGATGCGTCTTGAGACCAGGAAAGCTCGGCAGCAGCGACGGATGAATATTCAACATCCGACCCGAATAATGGGCTACAAACCCGTCAGTCAGCACGCGCATGAAGCCCGCGAGCACGACGAGATCTGGCTGATAGCCGTCGATGACTTGTGCAAGCGCCGCGTCGAACGCAGCGCGATCGGAATACTGGCGATGATCGACCACCGCCGTGGCAATGCCGTGCGAAGCCGCGAACATAAGGCCCGCGGCGTCAGGGCGGTTGGCAATCACGGCGGCGATGCGCGCCGGCCAGGCTTCGTGCGCGCAGGCGCGCACGACGGCTTCCATGTTGCTGCCCCGTCCGGAAATCAGGATGACGAGATTTTTCATCCGCGGATTTTATCATTGAGGGCGACCTCCGACGCCCGGGCAGGGGCGGCGGACCGCCCGAGCGTTTATAATCTTTTGTTTCGTCGCGGCCCGATCGCCGCACGTGACAACGCCACACCAGCCACATTAACGGTCCGTTCCGCAATCGTGAGAGTCTTCCGCGGTCTACCCAACGCCGAAAGCCGCGCGCCCTGCGCGCTCACCATCGGCAACTTCGACGGTGTCCACCGCGGACATCAGGCGCTGCTCGCGCGCGTGCGGGCGGCAGCCGATGCGCGCGGCCTGCCCGTCTGTGTGATGACCTTCGAGCCTCACCCCCGCGAGTTCTTCAATCCTGCCGGCGCACCGCCGCGCATCGCCATGCTGCGCGACAAGCTGGAAGCGCTCCGCGATAACGGCGTGGACCGCGTCGTCGTCGAGCACTTCAACCAGACGTTCGCGAGCCAGTCGCCCGATACGTTCGTCGAGCGTGTCCTCGTCGGCGGTCTCCACGCCCGCTGGATGCTGGTCGGAGACGACTTCCGCTATGGCGCCAAGCGCGCCGGCGATTTCGAGTCCCTCAAGATCGCGGGCCGTCAGTACCGCTTCGAAGTCGAGCAGATGGCGACCGTGGCCGACCCGTCAGGCGCGCGCATCTCCAGCTCGAGCGTGCGCGCACAGCTTGCAGCGGGCGACCTCGACGCGGCGCGCGCCGCGCTCGGCCGCGGCTACGCGATCAGCGGGCACGTCGTGCACGGCCTGAAACTCGGCCGCGACCTCGGTTTCCCGACGATGAACTTTCCGATCGGGCACAAGCGGCCGGCGGCGAAGGGCGTCTTCATCGTGCAGGTGCACGGCATTGCCGAGAGCCCGCTGCCGGGCGTCGCGAGCCTCGGCGTGCGCCCCACCGTCGACGACTCGGGCCGCGTACTGCTCGAAGTGCATCTGCTCGACTGGCACGGCAGCGCCTATGGCAAGCTCGTGCGCGTCGAATTCCTGAAGAAGCTGCGAGACGAGGAAAAGTTCGTCGACCTCGAAACGCTGACTGCAGCAATTGCCCGCGATGTGGTCAACGCCCGCGCGTGGTTCGCCGCCACGGGCGCCGACGCCGCTGGCACCCGTTCCACCGGTTTCGCGACCTCGGCCACCGACCGAATTAGGTGACCCGCGGCCCGTGCGCGCGAAGTCAATGCGCCGCGCGGATCCCCGCCTCCTGCGCCCCACTCGCGATGACGCGAGCAGCGCGCGAGGCGACGTGAGGCGGCAGTTATGCGGCGAGGCCGCTCGCGCCGACCCGAGTATCCCCAAGAATTCACCGTGATCTCACCATGAGCGACAAGAAAGCATCCTCCGGCAAGCCCGCGCAGAAGTCCGAATCGAAGTACCCCGTCAACCTGCTGGACACTCCGTTCCCGATGCGCGGCGATCTGCCGAAGCGCGAGCCCCAGTGGGTCAAGGAATGGCAGGACGGCAAGATCTACGAGAAGATCCGCGCAGCCTCGAAGGGCCGCAAGAAGTTCATCCTGCACGACGGCCCGCCGTATGCGAACGGCGACATTCACCTCGGCCACGCGGTGAACAAGATTCTCAAGGACATGATCGTCAAGGCGCGCAACCTCGCGGGCTACGACGCGGTCTATGTGCCGGGCTGGGATTGCCACGGCATGCCAATCGAAATCCAGATCGAAAAGCAGTTCGGCAAGTCGCTGCCCGCGCAGGAAGTCATGCAGAAGGCGCGCGAGTACGCCACTGGCCAGATCGAGACGCAGAAGGCCGGTTTCCGACGTCTGGGCGTGCTCGGCGACTGGGACAACCCGTACAAGACCATGAACTTCGCGAACGAAGCCGGCGAAATCCGCGCGCTCGCGAAGATCATCGAGAAGGGCTACGTGTTCCGCGGCCTCAAGCCCGTGAACTGGTGCTTCGACTGCGGCTCGGCGCTCGCTGAAGCCGAAGTCGAGTACAAGGACAAGACCGATCCGACCATCGACGTGGAGTTCCCGTTCGCGCAGCCCGCCGAGACGGCCGCCGCGTTCGGCCTCGCGGCGCTGCCGCGTCAGGAAGGGGGCATCGTCATCTGGACCACGACGCCGTGGACGATTCCCGCCAACCAGGCGCTCAACGTCCATCCGGAAGTGGTCTACGCGCTCGTCGATACGCAGCGCGGCCTGCTGATCCTGGCTGAAGAACGCGTTGAAGCGTGCATGAAGGACTTCGGACTCGAAGGCCGCGTGATCGCCACGACGCCGGGCGAAAAGCTCGCGAACCTGCGCTTCCATCACCCGCTCGCGTCCGCGCATCCGGGCTACAAGCGCACGTCGCCGATCTATCTCGGCGACTACGTCACGACCGACACCGGCACGGGCATCGTGCACTCGGCGCCCGCCTACGGTGTCGAGGACTTCATCTCGTGCAAGGCCCACAACATGGCCGACTCGGACATCATCAGTCCGGTGATGGGCGACGGCCGCTACATCGAATCGCTGCCGCTGTTCGGCGGCCTCACGATCTGGGCCGCGAACCCGAAGATCGTCGATGCACTTGACGCCGCCGGCACGCTCCTGCGCAGCGAGAAGTACGTTCACAGCTACATGCACTGCTGGCGCCACAAAACGCCGATCATCTACCGCGCCACGTCGCAGTGGTTCGCAGGCATGGACGTGAAGCCGAAGGATGGCGGCAAGACGCTGCGCGAGACGGCGCTCGAAGGCATCGAAGCGACGGCGTTCTATCCGTCGTGGGGCAAGCAGCGCCTCTACGCGATGATCGCGAACCGCCCTGACTGGACGCTTTCGCGCCAGCGCCAATGGGGCGTGCCGATGGCGTTCTTCGTCCACAAGGAAACGGGCGAGCTGCATCCGCGCACACTGGAGCTGCTCGAAGAAGTCGCGAAGCGTGTCGAAAAGAACGGCATCGAGGCGTGGCAGACACTCGATCCGCGCGAGCTGATCGGCGACGACGCCAACCTGTACGAGAAGAACCGCGACACGCTCGACGTGTGGTTCGACTCGGGTACGACGCACTGGCACGTGCTGCGCGGCTCGCACAAGGATCAGCTGCAGTTCCCGGCCGACCTCTATCTGGAAGGCTCGGACCAGCATCGCGGCTGGTTCCACTCGTCGCTGCTGACGGCGTCGATGCTCGATGGCCGCCCGCCATACGACGCCCTGCTCACGCACGGCTTCACCGTCGACGGCGAAGGCCGCAAGATGTCGAAGTCGCTCGGCAACGGCGTCGATCCGCATGAAGTGGCGAACCGCCTCGGCGCAGAAATCATCCGCCTGTGGATCGCCTCGACCGACTACTCGGGCGAACTCGCGATCTCCGAGGAAATCCTGAAACGCGTGACGGAAAGCTATCGCCGCATCCGCAACACGCTGCGCTTCCTGCTGTCGAACCTCTCCGACTTCGAATTCGACAAGCACGCGCTGCCCGCAGCGGAGTGGCTCGAAATCGACCGCTACGCCGTCGCGCTTACGCACACGCTGCAAAACGATGTGCTCGCGCACTACGACCGCTACGAGTTCCACCCGGTCGTCGCGAAGCTGCAGACGTTCTGCTCGGAAGATCTCGGCGGCTTCTACCTCGACGTGCTGAAGGACCGCCTCTACACGAGCGCGCCGGATTCGAAGGCCCGTCGCGCCGCGCAGACCGCGCTCCACCACATCACGCACAGCCTGCTGCGCATCCTCGCGCCGTTCATGTCGTTCACGGCCGAAGAAGCGTGGAAGGTGTTCCAGCCGCAGACCGAAACGATCTTCACGGAGACGTTCCACGCGTTCCCGGACATCGCGCAAGCGGACGAGCTGATTGCGAAGTGGACGCTCCTGCGCGACGTACGCGGCAACGTGACGAAGGCGCTCGAAGAGGCGCGTGTGGCCAACCAGATCGGCTCGTCGCTGCAGGCAGAAGTGCGCATCCTCGCGAGCGGCGCGCGTTACGACGCGCTCACCTCGCTCGGCGATGACCTCAAGTTCGTGCTGATCACGTCGGCGGCGGAAGTCGTCAAGGTGGAGAGCGAAGCGGATGAGGCTGTCGAGGTCGTCACCTCGAAGTACCTCAAGTGCGAACGCTGCTGGAACTACCGCGAAGACGTCGGCGCAAACGCCGAGCATCCGGGGCTGTGCGGCCGCTGCTTTGCAAACCTGTTCGGTAACGGCGAGACGCGGAGCGCGGCATAATGGCCAAGACCCTGCCGAAGCAGTCCCAGGCCGGCGGCACGCTCGCTCCCTGGCTGGGCGTCGCGTTAATCGTGATCCTCGTCGACCAGCTCACGAAGATCGCCATCACGAGCGTGTTCCGCTACGGCGAAGGCCGCGCGGTTACGTCGTTCTTCAACCTCGTGCTCGTGTACAACCGGGGCGCCGCGTTCAGTTTCCTCGCGACAGCGGGCGGCTGGCAGCGCTGGGCGTTCACGGCGCTCGGCATCGCGGCGGCGCTCGTGATCTGCTATCTGCTCAAGCGGCACGCCGGGCAACGCATGTTCTGTACGGCGCTCGCGCTGATTCTTGGCGGCGCACTCGGCAATGTGATCGACCGGCTGATGTACGGCCACGTGATCGACTTTCTCGACTTCCACGTGGGCGGGTGGCACTGGCCGGCGTTCAACGTCGCGGACAGCGCGATCACGATCGGCGCCGTGCTGCTGGTGTTCGACGAACTGCGGCGCGTGCGGCGCGGACGTTGAGGACTCTGGGCGATGCGATGCATGGGACTCGGGTAAGCGCTAAAGCGATTACGCGGGTCGACCGCTCTGCATGGGACCCGAGTAAGCGCTAAAGCGCTAACTCGGGTCGACACAGGAGACGCGATTTGAACACAGCAGCTGCAACCCCGGGCGAACTCGCCGGCAAGCACCTCGTAATCGGCATGACGGGCGGCATCGCCTGCTACAAGATCGCCGAACTCACGCGCCTTTTGACGAAGGCCAGCGCAACCGTGCAGGTCGTGATGACCGAAGCGGCGACGCAGTTCATCACGCCCGTCACGATGCAGGCGCTCTCGGGCCACCCGGTCTTCACGAGCCAGTGGGATGGTCGCGTGCCCAACAACATGGCGCACATCGACCTCTCACGCGGCGCGGACGCGATCGTGATCGCCCCCGCCTCGACCGACTTCCTGGCGAAGCTCGCGAACGGCTTCGCCGACGACCTCCTCTCCACGCTCTGCATCGCACGGGACTGTCCGCTGCTCGTCGTCCCCGCGATGAACCGGCAGATGTGGAACAACCCGGCCACGCAGCGCAACGTCGCGCAACTGCGTGCCGATGGCGTTGAAACACTCGGCCCCGATTCGGGCCCGCAGGCGTGCGGCGAAATCGGCGACGGCCGCATGCTGGAGCCCGAGGCCGTGTATGAAGCGATCGTCGCATTCTTCGCGCCGAAGGTGCTCGCGCGCCGCCGTGTGCTGATCACCGCCGGACCGACCTTCGAGCCGATCGACCCGGTGCGCGGCATCACGAACCGTTCGAGCGGCAAGATGGGCTTCGCGCTCGCACGCGCAGCGCAGCAGGCGGGCGCCGACGTGCACCTCGTCGCGGGCCCGGTCGCGCTCGCGACGCCGTGGGGCGTCTACCGCGAAGACGTGCAGACCGCCCGGCAGATGTACGACGCGGTGATGCGCGCCGTGCCCGATTACGACGTGTTCATCGGCGTGGCGGCGGTGGCCGACTGGCGTGTCGATCACGTCGCGACGCAGAAGATCAAGAAGACGGCGGACCGCCAGGTGCCCGATTTCACGTTTGTCGAAAACCCGGACATCCTCGCGTCCGTGGCTGCGCTGCCGAATCCGCCGTATTGCGTCGGTTTCGCGGCGGAAAGCGGCAATCTCGACGTGCTCGGCGAGGAAAAGCGCGTACGCAAAAACGTCCCGCTCCTGATCGGCAATCTCGGACCGCAGACCTTTGGCCTGGACGACAATGAGGTCGTCCTCTTCGAGGCGTCCGGCAGCACGAAGCTGCCGCGTGCGGCCAAGCAGGCGCTCGCGCAGACACTGATCGCCGAAATCGCGCGGCGCCTGCCCGACGAGAGCATCATTTCGTGATAAGCGCGCCGCGCCATCGGTCAACGAGGCGTCGGCGGCACGTATCGCGAACGAAGCAAGGTATGTCATGACGCTCCTTTCCGTACTCGACCAGTCGCCCGTCATCGCCGGGCATACGGCGGCCGATGCCATCGCCGCGACCGTCGAACTGGCGCAGCTCGCCGACGACCTCGGCTACACGCGCTACTGGTGCGCTGAGCACCACGGCCTGCGCGGCGTATGCAACCCCAGCCCCGAAATCATGCTCGCGAGACTCGGCAGCGTGACGAAGCGCATTCGCATCGGTTCGGGCGGCGTGATGCTTCCCTACTACAGCCCGTTCAAGGTCGCCGAGCAATTCATGATGCTCGAGGCGCTGTTTCCGAACCGCATCGATCTTGGCGTCGGCCGCGCGCCCGGCGGCGACATGCGCACGGCACAGGCCGTTGCCTCCGGCCAGTACAACCGGGGCGAACAGTTCGCGCAGCAGGTGCAGGACCTGGTCGGACTGATGGACGGCACACTGCCCGCGAACAACGTCGCGAGCGGCGTGGTCCTGCAGCCGCAGATCGAGACACGGCCGCAGTTGTGGGTGCTCGGATCGAGCGACTTCGGCGGCACGCTCGCCGCGCAGCTCGGGCTGCGCTTCTCGTTCGCGCATTTCATCAACGCACACTTCGGGCATCTCGTGGCGAACGCGTATCGCGAGCACTTCCAGGCGGGCCACGAAGCGACGCCGTATCTGGCCTGCGCGGTGTTCGTGATCTGCGCGGACACGGAACAGGAAGCCGCCGACCTCGAAAAAGCCGTCGATCTGCGCCGCGTTCAGATGGCTCTCGGCCTGAACGCGCCGATTCCGAGCATCGAACAAGGCCTCGCGCAGGAATACGGCGAGCGCGAGCAACTCGTGATCGACCGCGAGAAACCGCGCAGTATCATCGGCACGCCGGAAAGCGTCGTGGAGCGCCTGCACGCGGTGCAGGAGCGCTTCGCCGCCGACGAACTGGTCGTGCTCACCGTCGCCGGCAGCTACGCGGCGCGGCTGCGCTCCTACGAACTGCTGGCGCAAGCCTTCCAGCTACCCCGCTCCTGATCCGGACGCCAATCCAACTCACATTTTCATACATGAAAATCGACATCAAGATCCTGAACGAACGCATGCGCGACCAGCTGCCCCACTACGCGACGCCGGGCAGCGCGGGCCTCGACCTGCGCGCATGTATCGATGCACCGCTCACGCTCGAACCCGGCGAAACGAAGCTCGTGCCGACGGGCCTCGCGATCCACGTCGCCGATCCGGGCTATGCGGCGCTGATCCTGCCGCGATCGGGGCTCGGCCACAAACACGGCATCGTGCTCGGCAACCTGGTTGGACTGATCGATTCGGATTACCAGGGTGAACTGATGATCTCGACGTGGAACCGTGGCCACACGACGTTCACGCTCAATCCGCTGGAGCGCCTCGCGCAGCTCGTGATCGTGCCGGTTGTGCAGGCGCAGTTCAATATCGTCGACGACTTCGCGGCGAGCGAGCGCGGCGAGGGTGGTTTCGGCAGCACGGGCAAGCACTGATCGTCGCCACAAACGAAAAAAGCACGCCAAGGCGTGCTTTTTTGTATCTTCGATGACGTCATGGGCCGCACAAATAACAAACGGCGCGGACCGTGAGATCCGCGCCGTTTCTATTCGACAGCTTGAGCGCCGACGAACCGCCTATTCCACTTCGGCCGCTTCCGGGCTCGGATTGCGCGGTGCCGGATGCTCGTCGAACGTCAGCTTGACCTTGTCGTCCTCATCGACATCCACGGTCACACGACCACCGTTCACGAGCTTGCCGAACAGCAGTTCATCAGCAAGCGCCCGGCGGATCGTGTCCTGAATCAGACGTTGCATCGGCCGCGCGCCCATGAGCGGGTCGAAGCCGTGCTTCGCGAGATGCTTGCGCAAGGCGTCGGTGAAGAGCGCATCGACCTTCTTCTCGTGCAACTGGTCTTCGAGCTGCATGAGGAACTTGTCGACGACGCGCATGATGATTTCCTCATCGAGCCCGCGGAAGCTGATCGTCGCATCGAGCCGGTTGCGGAACTCAGGCGTGAACATGCGCTTGATGTCGGCCATTTCGTCGCCCTGTTCGTGGCGGCTGGTGAAACCGATCGTTGACTTGTTCATCGTCTCGGCGCCCGCATTCGTCGTCATGATGATGATGACGTTGCGGAAATCCGCCTTGCGGCCGTTGTTGTCGGTCAGCGTGCCATGGTCCATCACCTGAAGCAGCACGTTGAAGATGTCCGGGTGCGCCTTCTCGATTTCGTCGAGCAGCAGCACGCAGTGCGGCTTCTTCGTGACGGCCTCCGTGAGAAGCCCGCCCTGGTCGAATCCGACGTAGCCCGGCGGCGCGCCGATCAGACGGCTCACCGCGTGACGTTCCATGTACTCGGACATGTCGAAGCGGGTCAGTTCGATGCCGAGCGTGAACGCGAGCTGCCGCGCCACTTCGGTCTTGCCGACGCCGGTCGGACCCGAGAAGAGGAACGAGCCAATCGGCTTATCGGTCTTGCCGAGGCCGGCGCGCGCCATCTTGATCGAAGCCGCGAGCGCGTCGATGGCCGGATCCTGGCCGAACACGACAGCCTTCAGATCACGGTCGAGCGTCTGGAGCTTGCTGCGATCGTCCTGCGACACGCTCTGCGCCGGCACGCGCGCGATCTTCGAGATGATCTCTTCGATCTCGCTCTTGCCGATGGTCTTCTTCTGCTTCGACTTCGGCAGAATGCGCTGCGCTGCGCCCGCTTCGTCGATCACGTCGATCGCCTTGTCGGGCAGATGACGGTCCGTGATGAAACGCGCTGACAACTCGGCCGCCGCATTGAGCGCACCCGACGAATACTTCACGCCATGGTGCTCTTCGAAACGCGACTTCAGCCCGCGTAGAATCGCGACGGTCTGCTCGACGGTCGGCTCGACCACGTCGATCTTCTGGAAGCGCCGCGAGAGCGCCGCGTCCTTTTCGAAGATGCCGCGGTATTCGGTGAAGGTCGTAGCGCCAATGCACTTGAGCGTGCCCGACGAAAGCGCAGGCTTCAGCAGGTTGGACGCATCGAGCGTGCCGCCCGAAGCGGCGCCCGCGCCAATCAGCGTATGAATTTCGTCGATGAACAGGATCGCGTGCGGACGCTCCTTCAACTCCTTGAGCACCGTCTTCAGACGCTGTTCGAAGTCGCCGCGATACTTGGTGCCCGCGAGCAGCGCGCCCATGTCGAGCGAATAGACCTGCGCGTCCGCGAGAATATCCGGCACTTCGCCGCGCGTGATGCGCCAGGCGAGCCCTTCCGCGATCGCGGTCTTGCCGACGCCCGCTTCACCGACGAGCAGCGGATTGTTCTTGCGGCGGCGGCACAGTACCTGCACGACGCGCTCGACTTCCAGCTCGCGCCCGATCAACGGATCGATGCGGCCGTCCTTCGCCATCTGGTTCAGGTTCTGCGTGAACTGCGCGAGCGGTGTTTCCTTCTGGCCCGCGGCGTCCTCGGCTTCGGCGTTCGCATCGGTCGCCTTGGCAGCGTCGCCGCTGCTCGTCTTCGCAATACCGTGGGAAATGAAGTTCACGACATCGAGACGCGTGACGCCCTGCTGCTGAAGGTAGTACACCGCGTGCGAATCTTTCTCGCCGAAAATCGCGACGAGGACATTCGCGCCAGTGACTTCCTTCTTGCCGTTCGAGGTGGACTGGACGTGCATGATCGCGCGCTGGATCACGCGCTGAAACCCGAGTGTGGGCTGCGTATCGACGTCGTCCGTGCCGGGAACCGTAGGCGTGTTGTCGTGAATGAAGTTGCGCAGGTTCTGACGCAGGTCTTCGATATTCGCGGCACACGCGCGCAGCACTTCTGCCGCTGTTGGGTTATCCAACAGCGCCAGAAGGAGATGCTCGACCGTAATGAACTCATGCCGTGCCTGACGTGCTTCCATGAACGCCATGTGCAGGCTGACTTCCAGTTCCTGGGCAATCATGCTTCCTCCATCACACACTGCAGCGGATGACCGGCTTGCCGTGCGTGGGTAACAACTTGCTCAACTTTGGTCGACGCAATGTCCCGCGTATAGACCCCACAAACTCCCCTGCCTTCACGATGCACCTTCAACATGATCTGTGTTGCGGACTCGTGATCCTTATTGAAATATTCCTGCACGATCATCACGACGAATTCCATCGGCGTGTAGTCGTCGTTCATCAGCACGACCTTGTACATGGAGGGCGGTTTGACCTTTTGCTCCTGCCGCTCCAGTACGGTTGAATCCTGCTTGTCCGGGATAATCGCCATACACCCATTCTAAACAACTCGGACAGGCCCGCAATCCTGCCGATACCCAACCGGCCGGTCGGTGAACTTGCAGCGCCTACACAGTGCGCAG
Organism: Paraburkholderia dinghuensis; assembly: GCF_003837865.1. Lineage (GTDB taxonomy): Bacteria > Pseudomonadota > Gammaproteobacteria > Burkholderiales > Burkholderiaceae > Paraburkholderia > Paraburkholderia dinghuensis. The sequence goes on from NZ_RQIS01000001.1 coordinate 360,047, forward strand.
TGTCCCCTCCCCGTCCAGCCACTACCGGCTGCGGGGCCGGCATCGTCTACTTATCGCGTATCGCGTCATGCACCCGATGTGTGCATCCTATGCGCCCCTTTCCTGCCCCCGGGGCCTTTCACGCCATCAGGCGAATCGAGTATCGCACAACCTGCGCCGCGCCGTAGGCACCGTCCGTCGGACGCCGCACGGATCGGGGACATTTCCGCACTGCAACGAACCCTATGTGCGTCGATTATGCGACTTTTCAAGACGCCCCGCTCCCCCCGTGCCGCGGCGAGGAAAAGCAGGAAAAACCCTGGAAATGCGTTCTTTACAACGCGTCGGAGCGTGTCTCAAAATATTCTTGACAGCCGAATAAAGAGCCTCAACAATCAAGCTGGCACTTTTTTCAGCCGTTTCAAATTCGAAAAAATGCCGTTGGTGAGCTTGTGAGGAGGGGACGATCGCAATGGGGCGGTCGTTTAGCTTTTCGAACTGCTCGTGGTAGTGACATGAGTTACAGGGGAAGTAGGTATGGCAACCGGTACGGTCAAGTGGTTCAACGACGCGAAGGGCTTCGGCTTCATTACGCCTGACGAAGGTGGCGAGGATCTGTTCGCTCACTTCTCGGCTATCCAGATGAATGGCTTCAAGACCCTCAAAGAAGGTCAGAAGGTAAGTTTCGAAGTCGTGCAAGGCCCGAAGGGCAAACAGGCATCGAACATTCAGGCAGCGGCCTGATCCGTTCGGTACCCAGACCCAGGAAACCCGGCTTCGGCCGGGTTTCCCTTTTTTGTGACATTTTTTTGTCACGCGCTGCGGAAAAACCCGATCGCGCGCGACGTCCCCGGCATGCCGGGATCGTCATGTTCGAGGATGTGGCAACGGAACGTGCGATCGCCCGCATCGCGCTGGACGGATGCGATCCGGACGGTCTCGCAAGGCTCCACGTTCCCGGTGTCGCGCCACGCCAGATAAGGCTCCGCGACGCGCCCCCCGCCCCGCTTCAGCGCCTGAAAAACGGATCTCGACCGTCTCGCCTTCGCGCACCTCTCAGCAAGCCGACCGCCGGGCCGGCCGCCGCCAGACGCTGCGTCGTCTTGCCAGAAAACTGTATCCGGCTGACCCGCGAGCGCGGCCCGCGCGACCGGCTGGGCGACGAGCGTCGCCTGGAAATGGCCCGGGTCGCTGCATTCGCTTGCAGCCACGAGCAGCGTGGCAAGCGGCGCGCCTGAAGGCAGGGCATCGGCTGCCGCCAGCGGTACGTGAGACGCTGACAATGCCGCCCGGCGTAGCCACATCGCCCCCAGCATGGTGACACTCACGTCCTGCGCGGTCGCGCCGCGCGTGAAAATTGTCGCACCAACGCCGCCGAGTGTTCCGAACACAAAAGCTCTACGTTTCATCGACGGATTCATGTCGTCGCGTAACGGCAAACGTGATTCGACAGCCTTGTGCATCATCGTGCATGACGAGATACGTGACGGAATAGCGGCATGGCAATAGTTCGGATAACTTATCACGCAGAACCGGCGCGCAATCGTCCGTCGCCATGAAAAAACCCCGGCGGCCCGAGGGCCAGCCGGGGTTCGCATACCCGCGCCGCAAAGCGCCGGCTTCGCCTACATATTCTCGATCATCACCTGGCCGAACGCCGAACACGAAACCTGCGTCGCGCCTACCATCAGCCGCGCGAAGTCGTACGTCACACGTTTTTGCTGAATCGACGTTTCCATCGACTCGATGATGAGATCGGCAGCCTCGGTCCAGCCGAGGTGGCGCAGCATCATCTCCGCAGAAAGAATTTCCGAGCCCGGATTCACATAGTCCTTGCCCGCGTACTTCGGCGCGGTGCCGTGCGTCGCCTCGAACATCGCCACCGAATCGGACAGGTTCGCACCGGGCGCGATGCCGATGCCGCCGACCTGCGCCGCCAGTGCGTCCGAGATGTAATCACCGTTCAGGTTCAGCGTGGCGATCACGTCGTATTCCGCGGGGCGCAACAGGATCTGCTGGAGGAACGCATCGGCGATCACGTCCTTCACGACGATGTCGCCACCGGTCTTCGGATTCTTGACCTTCATCCACGGACCGTCATCGATCAGTTCCGCACCGAACTCACGTTGCGCGAGCGCGTAGCCGTAATCGCGGAACGCTCCTTCGGTGTACTTCATGATGTTGCCCTTGTGGACGAGCGTCACCGAGCGGCGATCGTTGTCGATCGCGTACTGGATCGCCTTGCGGACGAGCCGGTTGGTACCCTCCCGCGAGACAGGCTTGATGCCAAGGCCCGACGTGTCCGGAAAGCGGATCTTCGACACGCCCATCTCTTCGCGCAGGAACCGGATAACTTTCTTCGCGCCTTCCGATTCGGCCGGCCATTCGATGCCGGCGTAGATGTCCTCCGAGTTCTCGCGGAAGATCACCATGTTGACCTTCTCAGGCTCGCGTACCGGCGACGGCACGCCCTTGAAGTACTGCACCGGGCGCAGGCAGACGTAGAGGTCGAGCTGCTGGCGCAGCGCCACGTTGAGCGAGCGGATGCCGCCGCCGACCGGCGTCGTGAGCGGCCCCTTGATCGACACGACGTAATCCTTCACGACTTCCAGCGTCTCGTCGGGCAGCCACACGTCGGGCCCATAGACGCGCGTAGCCTTCTCGCCCGCGTAGATTTCCATCCAGTGGAGCTTGCGCTTGCCGCCGTATGCTTTCGCCACCGCGGCGTCGACCACCTTGAGCATCACTGGCGTGATGTCGACGCCGGTGCCGTCACCCTCGATGTACGGGATGATCGGCTGATCGGGGACGTTGAGCGAGAAATCCGCGTTGACGGTGATCTTCTCACCGCCCGTCGGAACCTGGATGTGCTGATACGGCATGATCGACTCCAGTCAGGGGCCTGGTTAGTGCCTGGTTAGTGGTATCGGGTAGTCTGCAGCGCAACGTCAAATCAATCCTCGAAGCGCCAGCGCGAGACACACGCGGCCTCGCGGCATCCGGTGCGCTCGATTCCCGCGGCAGGGCCTGCCGCACAATGACGCTGCGAAAAGCCCGTCCGCGCGACGGTCTGGCAGTCATTCTAGCCCACGGCCCCGCAACGAGGCACCGTTCCTCCGGATCGTGCAAACGACGACGCGTCGCCAGGTGCCCAGAGCATGGCACCGTTCACGCCGGCGTTATGCGCGACGCGCATATCGACGGCAGTGCTGATCGCATCGCAATGTCTTCATGTCCGGGATGGGCCGCATAATCTGATGCACGGCTTTTTGCATTAACATCGCGCCGCGCCACAATGGAAACTCCCTCGCCCCCTCACCTCTTATGCGTTTGATCGCCCTCAACAAGCCGTTCGGTACGATTTGCCAGTTTTCGCCGCACGAAACGCGCCCTTCTCTTGCGGACTGGGTCAAGACTCCGGGCGTGTATCCAGCGGGACGCCTCGACGCGGACAGCGAGGGCCTGCTGCTGCTAACCGACGATGGTGCGCTCCAGGCGCGCATTGCCGAGCCGCGTCGCAAGCTCGTGAAGCGCTACTGGGCGCAAGTCGAAGGCGAGCCGGGAACCGACGCGCTCGCTGCCCTTGAGCGTGGCGTCGATCTCGGCGACTTTGTGACGCAGCCGTGCCGGGCGTCGGTCATCGCATCCCCCGATCACCTGTGGCCACGCGACCCGCCTATCCGCTTTCGTGCATCGATTCCCACCACATGGGTCGAACTCGCGATCAGCGAGGGCAAGAACCGGCAGGTACGACGCATGACGGCCGCTGTCGGGTTTCCGACGCTGCGGCTCGTGCGCGTTGCAGTCGGCTCGCTCGATATTTTTTCGCTCGGGATTGCACCCGGAGAAAGTGTCGATGTGCCGACCGACGCGCCGTGGCAACGTGCGAAGCACACGGCATCATCGGGATAGTCGTTGCGCCAGCACTGTTTGACTGGCATCAACGTCCATGACATCAACCCGGACTTCCATGCCGACGCGTCGAGAAGGAAATGAAAACTTCGCGTCAACCGGGTCGCGCGGCGATGCGTTAAACGACCCAGATGCCGCAGAAGCTATCCGGCATTCAGCCTTCAGGTACTTTTGCCCGGCGTGCGCAAGCCGCAATGGTGAGGTCCCGACCGCTGGCAGACGCGTTCGCGAATTTCTCCGAAATTGTCGATCGAGACTGTCAACCGAAAGGTGGATGGCACGTTTACCGACCTGACTCCCAAAACCGAGTCACTTGGTTAATTAACTCAAGCTGAGGATTCACAAAATGAACAAACTGATCGCTGCTCTGGTCGCTGGCCTCTTCGCAACGGCTGCATTCGCACAAGCTTCGGCTCCGGAAGCTGCTCCGGCTGCTGCCGCTGCTGCTTCGGCACCGAAGGCTGCTCACAAGAAGGCACACAAGAAGTCGACGCACAAGAAGGCCGCTAAGGCTGAAGCCGCATCGGCAGCTTCGGAGTAAGCAAGTTGTAAGGCGCATCGTCGATCGGCATTCGTTGCCGGTCTTCATCGCGTTGAAAGGCAGATCGTCGCAAGGCGCTCTGCCTTTTGTTTTTTTGACGCGTTTTTTTGACTCTTTTTCACGCATTTTCCTCGTGCTGCGCTTTGCGTGTCACAGTTTGTATTTGACGCGTTTTGACCCACGCTGACGTACTCGCGTAACATGCGCGGGTTATATTGCTCACTCAGGAGTCCAGTCGTGCGATTTTCCTTGCGCCCGCTTCTCGCGCGCTGCGCCTTCGCCGTTACCGTTTCGCTCGCCGCCGTCGCGGCCCTGACGTTCGCGACACTCGCCACGACCGGCGTCGTCCACGCCCAGCAGTTGCCTCCCGGCGCGAAGCAGCCCGGCGAGTTTCCGCGTGTGAAGCTGACCGCCGGCATGTTCGTGATCGACGCTGCCGTCGCCGCCACCGATCCGGACCGCGAGCAAGGCCTCATGTATCGCACGCAACTCGGGCCGAACGAAGGCATGCTGTTCGTGTTCGGCGAAAACGCCGTCCATTGCTTCTGGATGAAAAACACGCTGATCCCGCTGTCGATCGCGTTCATTCGCGCAGACGGCACAATCACCGACATCGACGAGATGCAGGCCGAAACGACCAACAACCACTGCCCGCGCAATAACGGCGTCTTCGCGCTCGAAATGCCGAAAGGCTGGTTCTCGTCGAAGGGCATCAAGCCCGGCATGAAAATCCAGGGTCTCCCGCCGCTCCAGTGACCGGGTGACGCGCGGCGCCGCCCGCGCTCACGTCCACCGGGCGGACGCTGCACGGTGGACTGCAACGCCTGCACGTTCACCGCGTGTTCCCTCCGCTTGCTTCTGTTTGCTCCCGCTTGCTCCGGATAGCCGGCCCCGCGCCCCGCGGCGCCGGTTTTTTTGCGCATTCGCGGCGCATATCCCCTCGCCACCCCGCCGTTGAGCCTGCCTGAGCAGGAGCGCACCGCCAATCTGGCTCACTTCCTGCAAAAGCGCGTAACAAGCGCTATCCTGATATCCCAGCACGCGCGATGCATCGGGCACCGCGCGTCGCGCCGGACGGCGCGCAGGCCGCGCCGCGCGCCGTCCGGCAGTATCCACGGCGCGTATTCCAAGGAGATCACCGTGCCTCGCAAGACTCCCATCGAGCGCTATCGCAACATCGGGATCAGCGCTCACATCGATGCCGGCAAAACCACCACGACAGAACGCATCCTGTTCTACACCGGCGTGAATCACAAACTCGGCGAGGTTCACGACGGCGCGGCGACCATGGACTGGATGGAGCAGGAACAGGAACGCGGCATCACGATCACGTCGGCCGCGACGACCGCGTTCTGGAAAGGCATGGCCGGCAATTATCCCGAGCACCGCATCAACATCATCGATACGCCGGGACACGTCGACTTCACGATCGAAGTGGAGCGCTCCATGCGCGTGCTCGACGGCGCGTGCATGGTGTACGACTCCGTCGGCGGCGTGCAGCCGCAATCGGAAACCGTGTGGCGTCAGGCGAACAAGTACAAGGTGCCGCGCATTGCGTTCGTCAACAAGATGGACCGTGTCGGTGCGGACTTCTTCCGCGTGCAGCGGCAGATCGGCGAGCGCCTTAAGGGCGTGGCCGTGCCGATCCAGATTCCGGTCGGCGCCGAGGACCACTTCCAGGGCGTGGTCGATCTCGTCAAGATGAAGGCGATCGTCTGGGACGACGAGAGCCAGGGCGTGAAATTCGCGTACGAGGACATTCCCGCCGAGCTGGCCGTACTCGCGAAGGAGTGGCGCGAAAAGATGGTCGAGGCCGCTGCCGAAGCCGACGAGGTGCTGCTCGAAAAGTATCTCGAAGACCACGAGAGCCTGACCGAAGACGAGATCAAGGGCGCATTGCGCCGCCGCACGATCGCAGGCGAGATCGTGCCGATGCTCTGCGGCAGCGCGTTCAAGAACAAGGGCGTGCAGGCGATGCTCGACGCCGTGATCGACTATCTGCCCTCGCCTGTCGACGTGCCCGCGATTCTCGGCCACGACGAGCATGACCGTGAAATCGAGCGCCATCCGAGCGACGACGAACCGTTCTCCGCGCTCGCGTTCAAGATCATGACCGACCCATTCGTCGGCCAGTTGATCTTCTTTCGCGTGTATTCCGGCGTGGTCGAATCCGGCGACACCGTGCTGAACGCCATCAAGGACAAGAAGGAACGGCTCGGCCGCATCCTGCAGATGCACGCGAACGAGCGCAAGGAAATCAAGGAAGTGCGCGCGGGCGATATCGCGGCGGCGGTCGGCCTGAAGGAGGCGACGACGGGCGATACGCTGTGCGATCCGGCGCACGTGATCATCCTCGAAAAGATGATCTTCCCCGAGCCCGTGATCTCGCAGGCCGTTGAGCCGAAGACCAAGGCCGACCAGGAAAAGATGGGCATCGCGCTAAACCGTCTCGCGCAGGAAGACCCGTCGTTCCGCGTGCAGACCGATGAGGAATCAGGCCAGACGATCATCTCCGGTATGGGCGAGTTGCACCTCGAAATTCTCGTCGACCGCATGAAGCGGGAGTTCGGCGTGGAGGCGACGGTCGGCAAGCCGCAGGTCGCGTATCGCGAGACCGTGCGCAACAAGGTCGAAGACGTGGAAGGCAAGTTCGTCAAGCAGTCGGGCGGGCGCGGCCAGTACGGGCACGCCGTCATCACGCTCGAACCACAGGCGCACGGCAAGGGCTATGAGTTCGTCGACGCGATCAAGGGCGGCGTGATTCCGCGCGAATTCATTCCGGCGGTCGACAAGGGCATCCAGGAAACGCTGAAGGCGGGCGTGCTCGCGGGCTACCCCGTCGTCGACACGAAGGTCACGCTGACGTTCGGCTCGTATCACGACGTCGACTCGAACGAAAACGCCTTCCGCATGGCCGGTTCGATGGCCTTCAAGGAAGCGATGCGGCGCGCGAAGCCTGTGCTGCTCGAACCGATGATGGCCGTCGAAGTGGAAACGCCCGAGGACTTCATGGGCAATGTGATGGGCGATCTGTCGAGCCGGCGCGGCATCGTGCAGGGCATGGAGGACATCGCGGGCGGCGGCGGCAAGCTCGTGCGCGCCGAGGTGCCGCTTTCGGAAATGTTCGGCTACTCGACGTCGTTGCGCTCGCTCACGCAAGGCCGCGCAACCTACACGATGGAGTTCAAGCACTACGCGGAAACGCCGCAGAACGTCGCCGAAGCGGTCATCAACGCGAAGAAGTAGTACGTAGCAGCATGCGCTGTGATGCCCGAAGCCCGTCCCGTTGCCGGGGCGGGCTTTTTTCGTCGGCGTCCCGGTTTCGGCGCAATTTTGACCGTGCAAGAATGGATCGATTGCGGCGCTTTTCCGCTTCGCTGATACGACTCGCCGCATGACAGGAGAGATGACGATGGGCCACGATCATGACCATGATGAACGCGACGGCGCACCGGCAGCGCCGGTCGATTGGCGCGAGCACGGCGTCAAGGTGATTCGGGGCGACCAGCTCGACCCGAACACGGCGCAGACACCCGGCATGAACCGCGCCGCTGCGATCAACGCCGCCCGCGTGGGCGCACAGAAAATCTGGGCCGGCACCGTGACGATCCATCCGAACGCAAAGACCGGTGCCCATCATCACGGCGCGCTCGAAAGTGTGATCTACGTGGTGCGCGGCCACGCGCGCATGCGGTGGGGCGAACACCTCGAATTCACCGCCGAGGCGGGTCCTGGCGATTTCATCTTCGTGCCGCCATATGTGCCGCACCAGGAGATCAACGCGAGCACCGACGATCCGCTCGAATGCGTGCTCGTGCGCAGCGACAACGAGGCCGTCGTAGTGAATCTGAACATCGACGCCGTCGAAGAGCCGGAATCGGTCTACTGGGTCGATCCGATCCATCGCCATCCGCACGATCACTGATCGCGCTGCCATGACGCCTGCCGCCACATTCCGCGCGCGCCTCGCAACGCTCTATGCAGGGTTGACCGCTGCGAACGCGGCCGCATGGGTATGGGCGTTCGTCGCGTTCCGCCATTACCCGTTGCTGCTCGGCACCGCCCTGCTCGCGTATGGGTTCGGCCTGCGTCATGCCGTCGACGCCGACCACATCGCCGCCATCGACGCCGTCACGCGCAAGCTCATGCAGCAAGGTTCGCGTCCGCTCGGTATCGGACTCGCGTTTTCGCTCGGCCACGCGACGGTCGTCATCGCGGCGACGGTAGGCATCGCACTCAGCGCGCGGGCTTTACAGGGGCACTTCGCGCAGTTCCATGAGTTCGGCGCGACGATTGGCACGCTCGTTTCGTCGGGTTTCCTGCTCGTGCTCGCGGGCGTCAATCTCGCGATCCTGCGCGACGTTTGGCGTCGCCACCGGCAGATGCAGCGAGGCAGCGACGCAGCGCGCACCACACCCGCCATACCCGACGCGCCCGCGCCCGCCGGACTCCTTTCGCGCGCGCTGCGCCCGCTCTTCGCTCTCGCGACGAGAAGCTGGCACATGTACGCAGTGGGCGTGCTCTTTGGCCTCGGCTTCGACACGGCCACCGAAATCGGCCTGCTCGCCATCGCCGCCGACGAGGCGGGCAAGGGACTGCCGCCGTGGTCGATCCTTGTTTTCCCGGCGCTCTTCACGGCAGGCATGACGCTGATCGATTCCACCGACAACGTGCTGATGGTCCGCGCCTACGGCTGGGCCATGGACGACCCGAAGCGCAAGGTGTACTACAACGCGGGCATCACCTTCGTCTCGGCGCTGGTGGCGATCGTGATCGGCGGTATCGAGGTGCTCGGTCTCGTCGCCGACAAGCCAGGCGCGAGCGGCGGCGTGTGGAGCATCGTCGCGAACCTCAACGATCATTTCGGCGCGATGGGCTATGGCATCGTCGCTACGTTCATCGCGTGCTGGATCGGCTCGGCGTTGTTCCATCGCTGGCGCAAGCTCGGCGCGGCGACAGGGTGAGCGCCGCGTCCCTGTACCCTATCCGCCCGGATCGCCTATATTGAGCCGGAATTCGTCGTCAGCTGCACCGCATGCCGCCGTCGCGACCGTCCGCCTGGACGGATCGCGCCCACTCACGGAACTGCATGGAATCCGGCACCGATGAAACAACCGCCGCTAACTGCCTGGGACCTCGAACTGCTGCACCGCAATTGCGCAGGCTCAGCGGCTACGCAACGTACCAACACACGCACAACAGCATTACGTCCAACGGATAGTGCAGGTGTTCGAGTCCCCGCCTGATAGCCGTCGTTATCGCTTCCTTCACCGTTCTCGTCGCTTCGGTCGTCAGATCGTCAGATCGTCAGCTTATTAGACCACCTTACCGCGACAGCACCGGTCGACGCATGGCCCAGAGCGCGCGAACGTCCGCGCGATATTCGATGCTCAATGCGCGCGCGCCGCCGCCGGGCACGCCGGATCCTTACCCCAATGCCCGTCGCACACGCGCCTTCGGCAACGCTGATCCTCGGAAGAGCCCCGCTCGCCGCACGCTTTAACTTCCTCCGCGAGCGTGAGTTTGCCAGCCTTCACCTTCGCGGCCTGCACGATAGCGTCCTTGCAGTCCGCCGGCTTCGTACGTGCGACCAGCACGGCCAGAAGGTCGGCGTCCGAATCATCCTTCCGGGCAGCTGTCTGCGTATCGGGTTGCTTCTTCGCCAAGGCCTCCGCTTTGGTGTGCCCAGCGGCCTTCGCTTTGACCCGGGTTTCAGCACGCTTGGCCACGCGCTTATGGTTCGCCTCTGTGGCCGCGCCTGCAGGCGGCGCGGCGCTACCTGACGCCGCGCCAGCCCCCGCTACGCGCGCGTCGTTCGCCAGCGCACGCGAGAGCCGGGCGTCGTCGCGGACCGTTGCCGACGCAACGGTGCCCGAAGCGGGCTTCGTAACAGCGACGCTTTCTTCGTCGGCGACGATAGTGGCCGCTCGCCGCGGCAAGGCGCCAGCGGGCAACCTGGTCACCTTTGCAGCGCCTCGCGCACCACTGTCAGGTGCGACGGTGGCACCGGCCACGTGCGTCTCATGAACGGCCGGCACGCTGCGCTCGAACACGTGCCAGACGCCGAAGGCGGCGGCGGTCATAAGCAGTGCCGCAATCGCGAGCACCGAACGTTGCCGCCGCCCTTCCCGCGACCGGGCGGCGGGCGGCACGACACGGCCCTCAAGATTCGCGAGAATGCGCGAGCCTTCAGGGCGCCCACCGTGCACGTTGGCTGGCGTGTCGGCAAGGAGGCTGGGCGGCACTTTGGGAGTTGGGGTGTACGATGCACTCATTCACTGTCTCATTCGAATCGTGCTCATTGAATTGGGATTGTTTCACCGTGATAATACTAGGCGATCCGCCTTTCAGGCAGCACTGATTCTAAAATCAAGCATTACAAAAAACAATTTCCACAACGCGGATTTACATTTGGTTGCCATTGCTCTCGTCGCCTATTTCACTATTGCCGTACTGCTAGCCGCGCTACTGCTATTGTCGCCGGTGCGCGCATTGATTTTCAGCAAACTACACGAATTGCATAACTCAATAATAAGCAACGCTTCGACAAGCGTCACTCATGCACGCAACTGCATCTCCAAATCGGCAAAAACTTCTCATTCGAGAATAGCCGGTATGAAAAATATGCTCTTCACGAGGCGCTATCCTATTTTCGTTACCATCTGTATTCTTGCGACGCCACCGCTAATTGCAGTTACATTGCGCGGTCGTCAGTTATTTCAATACGATGACACGCCCCGCATGCCAGACGAAAAAATCGCTGCCCTGCTGAACGGCGAGCAGTTGGTTCCACCGCTGCCTCTGCCTCCCGACGTGTTCACCACGAAGGAAGTCGAACAGGTGCGCCCCGCGTTGCGTGACGCGAGCCGCGACTGGAATCTGCTCGACGCTGATTTCCGCACGCGGCTATTGCTCGTCTACAAGATCATGCGCGAACAATACGGTTATGAAGTGGCATTACTGGAAGGCTACCGCGGTCCCGAGAGGCAAAACCGGCTTGCACAAATGGGCGGCAATGTGACCAATGCGGCTGCGTTTCAAAGCTATCACCAATACGGATTAGCGGCCGATAACGCATTTCTGCGCGATGGCAAGCTCGTCATCTCAGAAAAAGATTCTTGGGCGATGCGGGGCTATCAGATATACGGTCAGGTAGCCGAGCAGGTTGGTCTGACTTGGGGCGGACGCTGGAAATTAATGGATCTGGGCCACGTCGAATATCACAAACCCGGTTTCGTCCTGGGTCGCGCGCCGGCAATTGTTAAATGATGCGCAACAAAAAAATTATAGGGCGTTCATTCATGGTAATCGCCCCCAGGAAAGCGGGGAGATCGGAAGTCGAATTTTCTCGTTAAGCGAGTTCCGCGGATGCAGACATCCAGACTCACGGACGGCCAGACCGCTGTGGCGATCAAGCGTATGGAGGATTGTCACCGTGCTTCGGGCATGAAACTGGATCACCAACTCTTGCTACGCCTTTACCCATAAAAAAGCAAATCTTCGATCCAGTCGATACCTCCCCATTCGAACTTGTACGATCAGTGCCTGCTTTGAAGAATGAATATTGTTTTGGTAGCTCACACACATCTCTTTTGCAGCCTTGACTGACGCGTCAAGATCCATGCTCGCATCAGCTTTACGATGCCCCGCGCACTGGTGCCACCAGCGCGCGTATCTTGACATGACGACGAACCTGAGGACGATCCGCAAACGCCGCCACCTTCCCGAAAAAATGTGAACTGGCAAGCCATCGGCTACCATAGCGACCAGAGAAAAATCGCGCCCCCCGCAGGCCACGCCGCACCCGATATGCTTGAAAAACTCCGCAGCTATTACGAACAGGAACTCGGCCTGCTGGGCGACCGGCTTGAGGAGTTTGCCCGCAGGTATCCGCGAGTTGCGACGAGGTTAAGCATTTCCGGCGGAGACTCCGAAGACATGTACGTACAGCGGCTCATGCAGGCGTTCACGCTGCTCGCCGCTCGCGCCCGTGTGGAACTGGACAATGGCGCACCCCAGTTTTCGGGAGCCTTACTCGATGTATTACACCCTCAGTACCTGCGCCCGTTTCCGGCCTGCTCCATCGCGTGCCTTGAGTTTCCTGAGCCGCCATCCGCTCCGGTTATCGTTGCGCGCGGGACGAAATTGACAAGCGCCGACGGCGAACTGCGATTTCGGACCGTGTACGACGTGACGGCCGCGCCCATTCGGATCACCGATGCGCGCATGTCGCCGAGTACAGTTGCACCTGGCCGGGCGAACCTACCGCCCGACACCACCCTGATAGTCTCAATGACGTTCGAGCCGACGGCCGCGGGTGTGGAACTAGCCACCGCCATGCCGGGTATGGTCCGCATTCATCTGGCTGGGGAGCCAAACATCGCCGCGACTTTGGGCGATACGCTGCTGCTGCGCACACAGCAGGCGTTCGTCGAAGCAGACGGTTCAGGGGATTGGATGCCGCTTGACCATCTTCCCGTAACTGCGACAGGTTTCGGAGAGGACGACGCGCTCTTGCCCAACGACGACTCAGGGTCATTCATTCACCCGCTGCTCGAATACGCGGCCTTCCCACAGAAGTTCGATTTCGTTGATATCAACACCGCCGCGCTGCTGCGCTACAGCCGCACGCGTCATGCGCACCGCATCACCCTGCACTTTCCCATCGGCCTGCATCCTGACAGCCGCCAGGCACAGGCCCTTCTCGGGCTTTCACGCCACCATTTCCGGCTGTTCTGTACGCCCGTCGTGAACCTGTTCGAACTGGCGGACGTGACCTCCCGGCGTGGTGAGCCCGTCGTTGAATATCCGGTCCTGCCGGTGCCGCAGAAACCCGCGACCTATCAAATCTTCTCGATTGACCGCGTACGCGATGTGATGGGCGACAGTCTGATCGCGCCATACAACGCACTCGCTCATACGACGACAAAGCCTGGCACGCAGGGACGCTACTGGCTCAGGCGGCATGACGAGTATCAGGCCCGCAATCACCCGGGTCACGAAACGTCGCTGATCCTGCTGCAGGAAGACGGGAAGGCAGCGGAGCAGTGGCCCGAGCAAATCCAGATCGACGTGACGTGCACCAATCGCGACTTGCCCGCGCAGATGAAATTCGGCCACACGGATGGAGACCTACGCAACGAAAAGGGGGCGGTCGCGAGCCGCGTTATGCTGCTGTCACAGCCAACACATACGTTCCGTCCCGAGCACGACGAAGACGCACGCATGCGCATCATCGCGTTGACGACGGCGAACGCGACGCAGCTTGGTACCGAAGGATGGGGTGAACTCAGGCGAGTCCTTCGGCAGTGCATGCCACCAGGCGCGCAGACGCGACACATCGACTCCGTGTCGTTTGCGCACAGGAGACGAATTCAGAAGATGTTTCCGGGCAAGCCGAACTCGTCAATCGTCCCCGGCCTCGAAATCACCGTGTCGCTCGACGAACAGACGTTCGCCGAGCACAGCATGGCCGCGTTCATCAGCGTTATCGACAGGTATTTCACGCGCTACGTGCCAATGAACAGCTTCATGCAGCTCGTCGTGCTGTCGAAGACGAACGGCTCGGAAATCCGGCGCTGCCCGCTGCGCGTCGGACGCTCGCCACTGCTATAAGAACTTCAGACCAGGCTCGATATCAGATGGCAGCCACACGTTCCGCGGTGGCCGTGCCGTGCTATCGGAATACCGTTATCCTTCATCGACGGATCGCCTTCCTCGATCACGTTCGGCGATACGTCGGGATGCCGTGGACAGGAGACACGATCGCCTTTACGCGCAACGTAGCGCCCCTTGAAGCGCATGCTCGTTGAACCCGTTTCGACCTTGCCGTCGTGGTCGGTATCGTCGCCAACGCGAATGAGGTTCATCACAAATCCAGTACTCCGCGTAAGAAGGGGTCTGAAGTATCAGGGGTACATGTATTCGGTGTGGTGCCCTATAAACTTATCACCAGAAAATTCAAAACAAAAATTCCCTTCTTCAAAGGCCCGGTAAACCAATATGGCCCCACTGATACATACCTTACTGCTGCTCAGCGAATACCGAATCACACCATGATCTTTTGCAGTCGAGTGTCCATGCATAAACCCAGAAAACGCATCAATGGGGAGCGGGTAGACTACGCCAGTTTTTGTGTCAATTGCCATGACGGATTGCTGATGATACTGTTCCCATTCTGGATACACTAGAAGAATGAAATGCCCATTGAAATTCGCCGATTTCCCACTTATCGCCTGATTGATTGCAGATAAATGCTTTTCATCACAAAAGTCAACCGGACTATACTGGAACGAGCACTCAGTCAAGTCAGATTTCGCGTACGCTATATTCACAGCCACGTAGGGATGGTTGGAATTTTGCCCGGCATCGGCGCGTAAAGATAATCCACCGAGCAAAAAAAGCAAAAAAGTAGCAGTGGTGGATAATTTTCGTTTCATGCTGAATATTTACCTTGAATCTTGAATTTTTTGAAGAATTGCCGTTAATTTTTCAGTGGAAACCGAGCTCGCATGATTCGCAGCCCCCTCCTTCTGGAAATAGGTTAACGTTCCATCCGATATGACATGCTCTTTGTTAGTAGCCAGACCATTTGGAACCGCGATTGAGGCCCACTCCTTGGACGCCGCATAGACTGCGCTCTGCACGGTCCCTTCCCCCCTTTTGACAAAGGCACCTAAAGCCCCACGACCGGCCTTATCAAAAAGAAAGTCTCGAAACATCCGCTCCTGCATATCGGCATCATATTTTTCATTGCCAGTCAAACCCAGCTTACTAACGCCTGCACGTAACGTTGGAAACGTTGTTTGATACTTCCCTGTTGCGAACATTCTGTCAGGGTTAGTTCCTGACATTGGTTCAGTAGCCAAAATTTGGTTTATGGTCTTTTCTGTCACCGGGCCCGCAGGGCCGCCGTGGGCATACGAGTGGCCAACGTGGCCCCCTGGAACTCCAGAAGTTCCAGTATTGTAGGCTTCATATGCGCCCTCGCCGCTAGCAATAATGTCCCCGATCTGCTTAATAAGCTCATCCAGCGCACTAATGGCCGTCGCCTTGAAATTCCCCACCAGACCAATCGGATGGAAATGCCAGGGAGCTGTGTCTTTCGGGAAACCCTCAATGGCCGCCGCCTGCTCCCACCACTGCAGCTTCCCGATCCGCTCGATCTCGGCCTGCCACAGCCACAGCAGCTTCTTCATCAGCGGCGACAA
>NZ_RQIS01000001.1:375698-659143 GCF_003837865.1 Paraburkholderia dinghuensis
TTTGCCGAGGCCACCGCCCCATTCGGTCTCAGCACGCACAGCCAGATGCGTAATCGCCTCTGCCATCCATGGTGTTTCCTGCGCATGCTTTAATTCCTGCGCCGTCACCTTGCCGTCGTGGTTCGCATCGATCGCCTTCTCCAGCTTGACGATCAAATCCCCAGCATTCACCTTCAGCGCGCTGGGCTCGAACGCCGACTTGTCTTCTCCTGGAAGAAACTGTTCCGACGAGTGAATGTACCGCTTGAACATGTCGATCGGCAGCAGGCTGCTGTTGTCGACCAGCTCAAATCCCGGCCAGTCCCACGGGCCGAGCATCCGTATGAGCGGATGATTGTCCTCGCACACCCAGCCCTGCCGGGTCGAGCCATCTTTCGCCCCGAGCGTGATGTTCCACCAATGATGGCCCTTGTCGTCAACCGCGACATGCTCCGCACCCAGTCTGTCCAGATCGGCGCGCCGGAACACATCGCGGAAATCCGCGCCCGGCCCCTTCGCGTTGGAAAAACTCAGCGGGAAATTCGTCCATCCCTTTACGACAGCGGTCGTCGTCGTGTTCGCCAGTCTGGCCTCCACCCACACAGGCGAACCGGCGTTCGTCGGCGTCGGACTCTGGTGATGCCCTTGATGCCCGCCATGAGGATTCTGGGTGGGCATCGTCACCGTCTTCGGCTGGACCTTGATCCAGCGCGAGCCCTGCGCATTGCCCACTGGAACCAGCTTCAGACCACCCGTGCTCTGGGGAAGTGTCTGGTCCGGCGCCGGAACGTCCGTGACGAGCAACGCACCCTGCGAAATCTCCAGAAACGTCTTCGCCGCGGGAAGGACTTTCGCGCGCGCCTGGCTCTTCTGGATAAATGTTTTCAGGTCCGGCCCGGCGAACACTTCAAGGTGCAGTAGCGACCGGGTTGGCTGCGCAGGCAGCAGCTTCGCATCCACGTACCGCAGATAGTGCCCCGGCTGGCCCACGACGTCACCGGCCTTGACCGCATACGGCCGTTTCAGCACAACCACCGTATCGAGCGGCCTGGGATCAATGACCTGATCGAGTTCCTTCACGTACACCCAGCTCCACTGCGCGTGCGCCGAGACCGGCTTGCCCGCAACCGGGGCTACCGGCTGGCCGCTCCTGATGGACTTGAGCTTCCACCATCCGGGGTGCTTCGGGTCCGACTCCGACACCGACAGTTCGGCGCCCTTCGGCAGAAGGCCGATCACGTTGCCATTCGGCACGTCGCGTATCCGGATGCCTGTCACGGGGGGCGGCACCGGGGCATCATCTTCCGGCTGGGTCGCGGACTGCTGCTGTGGCAACACGAAGCCCGCGTCGATAAAGTCACCGAGCAGGTCGGAACTGGCAGTTGCAGCCGGACCAGGTGGCGGAGCCTTCGGCTTCGGCACCTCCTGCTTGTCCTTTGCCTTGTCGCCGACGCGGTAGTAGCTCTCGCCCTCCCAGTACGGCATCGGCGCCATGTGTACGTTTGCCGCATCGCCCTGCGCCCCTCCTGCCTGTTTCTGTGCCGATTGATAGCTGTTCCAGTCCATCAGATGCATGTACAGGCTGAAGAAGGTCAGCGTCTCGTCCGGCGCGGACCTGGCTGCTGGTGCAGAAGTGCTCGCCGTCGGAGTCGCTGAGGCGGGCTGTGCTGCAGGCGCAGCGGGATGGGTGGTAGCGCCGTGGGCACTACTGGTAGCGGCTGGCGCCGATGTAGCCTGCGGGCTGGTCTGAACCGGTTTCGGTGGAACTGGCGGTAGTTGCAGCCTGTGACGGATCAGCACGAAGCCCGTCGAGTAGAGCGCCTGGCGACCGTCCCGATAAGTCTGCCCGGGATATTTGCGGTCCATCCGGTATGCGACGACCTCGCCATCCGCAATGGCCCGCACGCCTCCATCCTGCTTCAGCATCTGTGCGCTGTTCTCGTCAAAGTGAACGCCGCCGTGCCACATTCCGCTTGTGCCCAGCGGATAGAAACCGTCCTCCGCTTTCGCCAGCGCCTTCATGTACGTCATGGGGTCGGTGGCGTCATCCTTGCCCGCCGGCGAGAACGGGAACGCCCAGTTCAGCGGCGTATATGCCTGAGCTGGCGTTGGGGACGCGGCAGGACTAGCGGGTGCTGCCGGGTGCGCGGGACGCTGATGCGTGCTCATGAGGTCCGGGTTCCTTTGTTGTTCCTGCTGCGCGTAACGATAGGGAAATGTGCGGTGTGGCGGCCGTGGCCTAGCCGGAGAACAGCGAGCCGCGCCCGCCGTCCATTGAAACCGGGCTCGAAATCACCGTGTCGCTCGACGAACAGACGTTCGCCGAGCACAACATGGCCGCGTTCTTCAGCGTTATCGACAGGTATTTCACGCGCTACGTGCCAATGAACAGCTTCATGCAGCTCGTCGTGCTGTCGAAGACGAACGGCTCGGAAATCCGGCGTTGCCCGCTGCGCGCCGGGCGCTCGCCACTGCTATAAAAACGTCAGACCGGGCTCGATATCAGATGGCAGCCACACGTTCCGCGGTGGCCGTGCCGCGCGATCGGACTGCCGTTATCCTTCATCGACGGATCGCCTTCCTCGATCACGTTCGGCGACACGTCGGGATGCCGTGGACAGGAGATACGGTCGCCTTTGCGCACAACGTGGCGGCCCTTGAAGCGCATGCTCGTTGAGCCTGTTTCGACCTTGCCGTCGTGGTCGGTATCGTCGCCAACGCGAATCAAATTCATCATGGGAGCGGTACTCCGTGTAACACCGGGCTGAAATATTCAGTCACCGATTCGAATCAAATTCATCGCAATGAAAGGTCCTATTATATTTTCAGGAAATCACCCCTGAATTCACATGGACTACTTGCAAATAGCCAGACTCTCGCACTTTACCCACTTCAGGATCGGACCATTCTTTTTCGAAAGGTACCTCACAAAATACCAAAGGCCATCAGCGTCATTGAACTCAAGCAACTGCACTTTATCTCCTTTCACCAGATACATTTCTGTCCTAGACGCGTTTGAGGCCTCCGCAAACAGCCAAGCCTTATCCGTCGCTACCAATGATGTAACCGGCTGGCGTTGTGTGTATTTTATTTCACTGGTTACCAGCAGCTTCTCCGACAACTGGCCGTCCCGATAGATAGACCGCGACACCTGATCGCACCCAACGCACACGTCGCTCAAAACAAGGTGATACGTACCATTCTTAAGCTCGTAAACATCCTCATGCTGCTTCGAGTCCAATTTGTACGCACTGGTCAGATACTTTCCGTCAATCTTGTAATTGCAAATATCCTTACCCGCTCCGACATTCAAAGCGGAAAACACATGAATCGCTTGATCAAAAGAAAAAAACCTTGAGCACCCACCAGCACTTGTGGCTGCAATTTCTTGATTACCATTTTTATAAATTTCAACAATGGATAGATTTTCATACCCATCGTCGATCGCACTTTTAAGCTCGCCAGTCGGAGTAACGATTTCACAGTCTGATTTATTCCTGCAAAACTTTATCGACCCTGCAGAATCGACTGAGAGAGTATTGTTTTTTGCAGAAGTTGAAAACGTCGCACCTGTCAGCATGACGAACACCAGTGTAAAACCATGGGTTCGCACTCTTTTAAAGGTAAATATACTCAATTCATCCCCCACTCTTTCTTGATTTTATCAAACAATGCTTGACGCTCATCCAATCCGTTATGCCCACCATTAACGGCCAGGGTGATTAGATCAACATTGCCCTTCTCATGCTCAACGAGAACATTAATATCGCCTTTTGCACCGTATTTTTTCTCAATTCCTCCTTTATGACGCCAGAACCAGCAAGCGGAGTCAATTGCATTTTCCATGCTGGACGCCACGAGGTATGGATTTGAAACGAAATCGACCCCTCTGTACTCGGAGTACATTTTATATGTGTTCTTCCAAGTTAGCTGAATGAGGCCCTTCCCCTTGTACTTTGGACCATCGCCCATCGTAGTATTGCCATTTTTGATGGCGTCCTTGTGCGCCCCCGGATTGTAGCCCTCACCGGAAGCAAACTCGATAGTCGTTTCAAATCGCGCTGACTCATGAAAACATTGTGAGAGAAAGTGCGCTTTCTGGTAGCAATCTACGATACCGTAGGCTCTCATCTTGCTGTTCAGAAGCGCAACGAATTTCTCTTTGTCGTATTTATATATTTCTGGGTATTTTTCGGGAAAATGAAGCTGAAAAGACGCCGAGCCACCCTTGCCAGTAAACCAGTCCCCGGTTTTACCCAACACCTTCCCCAGAAAATCAACTGTAATTGCGCAACAATCGGTGCTAGTGAAATTCCCGATCAACCCAACCGGATGCAAATGCCAGGGCGCGGTGTCTTTAGGGAACCCCTCGATACCCGCCGCCTGCTCCCACCACTGCAGCTTCCCGATCCGCTCGATCTCGGCCTGCCACAGCCACAGCAGCTTCTTCATCAGCGGCGACAACGCTTCCCACTTACCCAGTCCACCGCCCCATTCGGTCTCGGAACGCACCACCAGATGCGTAAGCGCCTCCGCCATCCACGGCGTTTCCTGCGCGTGTTTCAATTCCTGCGCCGTCACCTTGCCATCGTGATTCGCATCGATCGCCTTCTCCAGCTTGACGATCATGTCTCCGGCGTTAACCTTCAACGCATCGGGCTCGAATTCCGACTTGTCCTCGTCAACCAGATACTGGTCCGTCACGTGGATGTACCGCCTGAGCATGTCAACAGGCGTGAAGCTGCTGTTGTCGACCAGTTCAAACCCCGGCCAGTCCCACGGACCACACATCCGCGTCAGTGGGTGATTATCCTCACACACCCAGCCCTGCCGGGCTGATCCGTCCTTCGATCCTATGGTGATGTTCCACCAGTGGTTGCCCTTGTCGTCAATCGCGAGATTGCCGGCGCCCAGCTTGTTCAGGTCGACGCGCCGGAACACATCGCGGAAATCCGCGCCCTGCCCCTTCGCGTTCGAAAAGCTCAGCGGGAAATTCGTCCATCCCTTGACGACAGCGGTTGTCGTCGTATTCGCGAGTTGGCCCTCCACCCACACCGGCTTCGGCTCCTGCTGATGCCCCCCGCCGTGAGGATTGTGCGCAGGCGTCACCGGCTGCGGCCGGACCTGGACCCAGCACGCTCCTTGCGCCTTTGTCACCGGCACCAGCTTCACACCGCCCGGGCTCTGGGGCAGCGTCTGGTCCGGCTCTGGAACGTCCGTGACGAGCAGCGCACCCGGCGAGATTTCCAGAATCGTGTTCGCACCAGGCAGGTCCCGTCCTTCCTTCGCCTGCTTCCCGGCCTTTCTCGCCTCGGTTGCCCGCGCCCGGCTCTTCTCGATGAACGCCTTCAGTTCCGGCCCTGCGAACACTTCGAGATGCAGTAGCGAACGCGTCGCCTTCCCCTTGATCATCTTCGCGTCCGTATAGCGCAGATAGTGGCCCGGCTCACCCACCACGTCACCGGCCTTGACCGGGTAGGGTTTCTTCAGCACGACCACCGTATCGAGTGGTTTCGGGTCAGCCACCAGATCAAGCTCGTTCAACGGCACCCAGCTCCACTGCGCATGCTCCGAGACCGGCTTGCCCGCGACGGCGGCGACGGGCTGGCCGCTCCTGAGCGATTTGATCTTCGCCCAGCCGGGATGTTGCGGGTCCGAATCTGAGACCGTCAGTTCGGCTCCCGTTGGCAGGATGCCGATCATCCTGCCGTTCGCCATGTCACAAATCCGGATACCCGTGACGGGTGGCGGCGGAGGCGGTTCGTCGTCAACAGGAGGAGGCGGAGGCGTGAAATGATTGTTCAGGAAATCGCCCAGCGGGTCATCACTGGGTGGCGGCGCCGGTGCATGCTTTTTCGGCTTCGGAACGGTTTGCCTGTCGTGGGCCTTCTCGCCGACACGATAGTAGCGGTCGCCCTCCCAGTACGGCATCGAGGCCAGGTTCAGCTTGCCCGTCCCGGAGTCGGGCTGGGCTCCTTTCGCCAGCGCAGCCTGATACGTGGCGTGGTCGGTCAGGTGCATGTACAGGCTGAAGCACGTCAGCGTTTCGTCTGGCGACGGTTTGCTGGCCGGAGGAGTTGCAGCAGCAGACGAGGCAGGCTGCCCGGGTACACCCTGCGGGTTCGACGGGGCCGCCCGGGTTGGGAGAGGCGGCATCTGCAGCTTGTGCCGGATCAGCACGAAGCCAGTCGAATAATACGCGTGGCGACCGTCCTCGTAGCCCTGCTCCGGATATTTGCTGTCCATCCGGTACGCGACCACGTCTCCATCCGCGATGGCCCGCACGCCGTCACCCTGCTTCAGGAGCTGTGCACTGTTTTCGTCGAAATGCACGCCGCCGTGCCACATCCCGCTCGCACCCAGCGGATAGAAACCGTCTTCCACGCTCGCCAGCGCCTTCATGTACGTCATCGGGTCGGTGGCATCGGCCTTGCTGTCCACCGGCGTGAAAGGAAACGCCCATTTCAGGGGGGTGGCCGCGGCCGGAGTCGCAGATGCAGGTGACGACGGTGGCATGGGATGCTGCGGAGGATGCGCGGGATGGGGCTGCGTGCTCATGGGACTCGGACTCTCTTGTGGTTTTCCAGCTGCGCGTAACGATAGGAAAATGTGGGGTGTAGTGGCGTGGCCTAGCCGGAGAACAGCGAGCCGCGCCCGCCGTCCATTGAAACCGGCCTCGATTTCAACGGATCGAGGACCGTCCCGCTCGCGCCACCCGGCTTGTCCCAGTCCGCGCACTTCTCCAGAATCTGCCCCGTCGTCACGTTCTCAATTACGCCCGACTTGATGCTGATGTACGAGCCGCCCGCGCCGATCCAGACTTCCTTCGCCGCGGTGATGACAACCCGACCATTCGAGCTTTCGACCGTCACGTCCTCCAGACCTGCCATCGTCACCGGCCCGCTTTGTGCCTGAATGCTGATGGGTCCTTTGGCAGCAAACACCTTGATCCCCAGGTTCTGCGCGAACAGGCTGATCTTGTCCATCACGCTCGCCAGCAGCGACTTCCCGGCACCGATGTTGACGTTGTTGCCCGCCACCACGTTCGCATGCAGGTTCGCGGAAATATGCGCCGACTGTTGCGTCGATATCGCAATGCCCTCCGGGCTCGACAGCAGCATCACCGGTTTCGCAAACCCGCTTGCATTTCCGGTGCCACCGCCTGCCGTGCTACCGCCGTTTGCCGTTGTGCCCGCAACCGACTGCTGGGTTGCGTCGGTGAACGCCTTGAGCGCATCGTGCCCATCCTGCAGACTCTCGGCCTGACTGCTTTCGCTCGCCTTCGACAGGGTGTCGAGCAGGGCTTCTGCGCCTGCAAGCTGTTCCGTCGTTGCCGTCACGTTCATCGGCTGTGCGCTAGCGGGCTGCGTCGAGACATACAGGCCCTGTTCGGCGCGCACGGCACCGTACGCCCCGGACTTCAGATCGAAGCCACGCCCGAGAAACGCACCGCGCGTGTTGTCGGCATGATCGATGAGATAGCCCAGGTGCAAGTGGGAGGCGTAACTTGTTGTGTATAAATGGACGCGATTCTGCCCGCTTGAGTCATCCAGAACGAGCTGGTTGAAGCCATCGCCGCCGTATTCGCGCGAGCGGAACCCCGACATCAGGCCGTTCGTGTTCCACACCGGCATCGTCTCGCCGCCATGCAGCCGCGAGATGATGACCGGCATATCACAGTCCCCGTTCACAAACGCGATGAGGACCTGATCGCCCTTTCGCAGCGGGAAGTAGCCGCCGCGCTTCGCGCCCGCATCTGGCATCGCAGCACGAATCCATGCTGAGGCCTTCTCGTTGCGGTCCTTGCGGCTGTAAGTCATCCACACCTTCACGCGGTTGCCGTCGTCGGTAGTGACCTCCTGATTCTCCGCCGTTGCGACAATACCCGTCTGCATATGCATTTCGGGCTTGCGATGCTCGAACGGGCTGCGGAACGGGACGCGGCGGCGCTGCGCCTCGATTTCGACCTGGATGAAGCCCACACTGCCGTCCGGATGGCTCACGCCGGTGCCGCTACCGGCACCCTTCGCCAGCTCGACCTCCGTGCGCAGGCTCTTCGGAAAGCGCGCGAGGGCGTCCATGCCCGGCACGTTGTTCTGGATCAGCCAGTCGCTGGCGATGATCGCCAGTTCGCGGTCCTGCTCTGGCAGTGTGTCGAATTCGGGATGGCCACTCAGCTTGAACCAGTAACCGGGCAACGCATAGCGCGGACTGCCGACCCCGAAATAACGCTTTGCGCGCGACGCCCATTCCTCTGTATGGATGCGCGCCTGCTGCTCGCCCAGATCACGCTCGCCCCAGCTCTGCGAGCCGGTGTAAAGATAATCCTCACCCTGCGCCGGTAGTTCGTCCGTATTCAGCGCGGGTGTGCTGACCTGCTTGTTGAGGTCGGGGCGCTTGTAGTCGGCGGTGGCCGTCGTGAGCGTGGCGCTTTGCGCCTCGTGCTGCTCGCTCAGCTGCGTCAGCCCGTCGAACTCTTCGTTGGTTGCAGCACGGCTGAATTTCAGCTCCTGCTGCGGCAGTTGGGGCGCGAAGTACAGGTCGTCGGAGATGACCACCTTGTGCGACTTGCCGTCCTTCGCGAAGTCGAAGCGCGGGAACACACCGACCTCCTCCATGCTGCGATGGACGAAACTCCAGTCGGTTTCCCACTGCACGCGATTCGAATACGAGCGGATCGGCGAGCGCAGGTCGAAGTTATAACTGCCCTGCGCCTGCGGATGCTTCCCGAATACGTCGGATAGCACCTGCTGTCCCTGCACTTCCTGCCAGTCTCGGCGATCGCTGCTGAGCTTGAGGAGGCTCAGCCATGAGGAGAAATGGAGCTGAAAATAGGTCACGCCGCCGTCGCTGCCGATCCTGCGGGCGCACTGTACATAGCCGTGGATTGGCAGATAGTTGCCGTTCGTCTGCCTGATCCAGAGCGTGACAGGCTGGAGCATCAGCGCACTCAGCTTGATGTCGTCATCATGCGTCGAAGCCGCATCGACGACCACCTCGAAATTGCGGCCGAGCCGGGCATTGATCCTGATATACAGCGGAACAAGCCAGTCCTCGCCGACCGGCGTGTCGAGTGTGGCGAGACGGTCACTTTGCGCGTAGCCGCTGGTCAGCGCCTTGTCCAGTGCCTGGGAAGCCATGCGTTACCCCTTTTGGGCCTGAATCGCGGGCCCGGTCGCCGCACGGGAAAATGGCCGAAACCGCGTGTTTTTTTCGATGAAAAGGAAAGTTTCACTGAAAAAATTTCCGATCGGGAAATAAGGCAAAACAGGCATCTCTCCGTAACTCCCTATCCACACAGAACCACACGTCGAACTTCGCACCCGCCGGCACACCAAGCCCATTGCCTACGACCCCGCCCGGAATTCGATACGCCGGTTGCGCGCGCGCCCGTCGCTCGTGTTGTTCGATGCAAGCGGCTGATCGGGACCCACGCCCGTGGTCGTCATCTGTTGTGGCGATATCCCCTTCGTCACGAGATACGCCTTCACGGCGTCGGCACGCGCCTGACTCAGCGCAATGTTCGACGCGCGATTGCCCGCGTTGTCCGTATGCCCGATGATCTCCACCGTGCGCGTATTCATCTTCACGAGCACGGCCGCCATCTGGTCAAGGATCGCGTGACCTTGCGGCGTGAGCGTCGCACTGCCCGTTTCGAACTCGATCGTTCGATTCGCGAGCGTCTGATCAAGCAGGCCCTGTTCAGACGCGCTCACGCGCAGCCCGTTGCGGATCGTGTAGGTCGGATTGAGCGCGGTGGCCATGTCGCTCGCGATTTGCTGGCGCACGGCCTCGTTGCCGATCTCGCCGCGCACGTCGATCTGCGTGCCGTCGATCTTCAGTTGTCCTTTGTGAATCTGCTTCAGTTGTGCGTTGAGCAGCTTCTGCACGTTGGCCGCCCAGTTGGGTGGCGTGGCGACGTTTCCCACCTCGATCTGGTCAACCACATTCGTCGCGCCATAAGTTTCGCGCAGGCGCGCGAGTATGGCTGCGTGCGTGGCTTCGTCGGGCACCGTGCCGGCGGCCACGACCTGGCCCGGCGCTGCGTCTACGGGCGTGGAGAGGGATGTCGCCGACGAACCGCGTGAAGCCGTTTCAACCGGGGCCGGTGCGGTTAGGGCGTTTGCTGGCGGCAGCTCCGTCGTTCTGACCTGTGCGCCAGTGTTGCCGACAGGCGTGACGCGCACGGGGCTTGCGTCGTCGGCGTACACGGCGGCGCTTGCGAATGCGAGCAGGGCCGCCGCTAAAGGCGGGGTAAAACGTCGTATCGACTTACGCCCGACGCCCATGGCTGGCCTCCCCGACAAATGCTTCCCGGAATGTATCGATCGCGAGGCGCAGCGACAGTTGCGGCTGATCGAGGTAGCTGACGAGTTTGCTGATGCCATGGTCCCTTTGTGCATGTTCGTCGATCCACTCGGGGTCGTCGATGTCGATATTGTGGGCGGCGTAGGCTTGTGGATCCAAGACGCTGTGCAGGGTCCTCGCCGCAGCGCCGTTGAAGCCGACGATGAGCCGCTCGCGCTGCGCGATGGTGCCGATGAAGATCGCAAGCTCGAAGTCCGCCTTTGAGACGAACGGCGCGATCAGTTCGAGCCAGAACGCGGCGACGAGGCTACGGTAGAACTGATCGGTCGGCAGCGGCAGCGTGAGACCGCGCTCCAGATTAGTGGAGCCGCTCGTCATCACAGGCCGTAACAGCGAGCCGAGCGCGAGCAGCGCACCGCGCAGGCGCACGGGATGGCCGCTCGCGAGCAGCATCTGCTCAAGGCCCTCGAGCGTCTGGTGTTCGAGGAAGTCGTTGAACGTGCCGTCGTGCGGGTTGGCCCCGCCGCCCACATCCACGGGCACCCGGGTTTCGCCGAGCGCTTGCAGCGCGCCTGGGGGTTCTGTCGCACCGAGCAGCGATTGCATCTGCTGGGCGACACGCGACCAAAGTCGCGCGAACGCGAGCGGGCTGCGCGCAAGAAAGGCGAGCGGCTGCTCGACTTCGAGTACGGTGGCCGCCAGAAACGGAAAGCGCCGCGACGAATGGTCATGGCTCGCGACCATGTGGCCCGCGATCGCAAGCTTGCTACGCGAGCCAAGAAACGCAAAATTTATCGGCTGCACCTCGCTATAGACGATCTTCCAGCGCGGATCGTCAGCGAGCAGTTCCATGGCCTGCGCGATCCAGCGGTCCAGCGTTTGCAGAAGCGGCGCATTGTGCGCACTCTTGACGAAGTCGCCACGCGACGGAATCTTGCCGAAGTAGGCGATCTGCGCCTGAACCGACTGCGTCATTGCGCGGTTCCTCCTTGCTGGGTGGGCGATGTCGCCGCCACGGCGGGCTGCGTGCCGGCGAGCGCTGCGCCCGCTTCAGTCGCGGGGTTGGCCGCCGGCCCGACGCTCGCGATCGATGAGGGCAACTGCACGCCGCTCAGGCCTTGCTGCTGCGGTGCATTGGCGTTGGCAGCCGTGGGCTGCGACGTGCTGACGATACGCATGCTCACCGACACCGTCACGCTGCCCTGCGTCCATGCGAGGTCGAACGTGCCGTCCGGATGGCGCGTGCGCTGCGCCGAGTTGATGAGCCGCTCCAGGCCATAGCGGCCCGGCTCGTTGACGAGCTGGATCGTGCGGCCGTCGAACGCGGTGGCCGAAAGCGTCGCGCCCGGCGCGCCCTGCGGATTGGGCCAGACGAAGTTCGTCCATTGCGGCGGCGTGTTGCGGTAGCGCAGTTGCTGGCCGTCGATAGCGATCGTGTACTCGGTCGTGCCGCTTGACGGTTGCGGCAGGATCTGGAACACGGTCTGCGGCTCGGACGAGCCCTGGGCCGCCGCACCGCCCGCGAGCGGCGCCACCCAGCGCGCGAAGCCGTTCGTGAAATCAGGCGAAAGCGTGAGGCCCATGTCGCCCCACGTACGTGCGGCGAGCGTGTCGCCGCGGCGTACGGCGAGCGGCCCGAGCGTCGCGCCGACGAACTTCGAAATCGCGCCGTCCGGCCCGAACATCTGGGCGATTTCGCTCGCGCCGGCCTCGACCTTCGCGCTGCCCGCAAACGGATACTTGCTGGCGAGCGAGGCCTGAAACGGCGCGTACACCTGCGCGTTCCACACCTTGTTCACTTCCACACTGGCCGGCTGGATCACCACCGCGTAGGCCTGCATGAGCGGACGCACGAGCAGGGGGCGCAGGGCCTTCTTCTGCGCGTCGGTCTGGCCCGTGAGCATCTGCTCATCGACGAACTTCAGCGAATCGGCTAGCTCGGAGCCGTTGCCGTCGAGCGTTTGCTGCATGAGCTGGCGCGCACCCGGCCCCGGGTCGCCCTGATTCTTGATGATGTTCAGCCGTGTGCGCACCTTCGAGAGTGAGTCCATATAGCCGCCCAGCAACGAGCCGTTGTCATGGCTCACGACGACGCGGCCGAGCCCCGCGAACGCCTGGCCGACCGGGCCCATCGACAGCTCTACCGGATTGCCGTTGATATCGATGTTCGCGGCGACCGTGCCGCTCGAAGCGCGCGAGAACCATTGCTTGACCCAGCTTGTCACGCCGCTCTCTGCGCGCTTGATGCCCGCATTGACGAGCGAGGGGTTGTCCCATGAGGTCTGGTCGTAGGCGGTTTCGAGGATTTTGCGGATCGGCGAGTCGTGCGGATCGCCCAGGCGGTTCATCGCGTCCACGGCCTCGCCGAACGTGCCAAAGTTCTGCACGGCAACGCCCTGCATGAACTTCTGCCAGTTGTCCGCATACTCGGTCTTGTACATCGTCATCAGCGCCTTCTGAATCTGCTCCGGGCTGCCTTCGAGCGTCAGGTCGTCCTGCGCCGAAGTATTGAGCACCCAGTCCTTCGCCTGCAGTTCCTTCGTCGCGGCGTCGCGGATCGCGGGCTGCACGTACTGGAACCAGGCCTCGCGTGTGAACGTGCCAGAGATCGCATAGCTGCCCGCGATCAGTGACGTGTTCGTGTCTCCGACGATGCGTGCGACCGTCATCGGCGCGAAACGCGTGGAGGCACGCGCCTTGATCTCTTCGTAGACGCGCTGGCGCGCCGGCATGCCGCGCACCACGTGGCGCAGGTTTTCGCGCGTCTGATCGACGAGCGCGAGGTTCGCGTCGATCGTCGGCCAGTCGTCGTCGGACACGCGCGAGAGGTAGAACGTGATCATGCGCTCGGCACTCTTGATCATCTCGTCGCGAGGCATGTTGCCGCGATTCGTTTCGAGCCAGCCGCGCCAGAAACGCGCGATCTGGTCGGTCAGGTGCGCTACCTCGACATGGCGCTTGTCGGATAGCATCAGGTAGGTCTTGAGCGCGTTATAGGCATCCTCGACGCTGGTTGGCGACGCGTCGCTATAGAGGCCACCCTGGCTCGCGTCGGCCATCGCTGCATGCGCGGAGACGGGCACCGCCCCCGAATCGGGCGTATGTGACATGGGCGCCAGCAAATCGGGATGCGCGTCGACATCCTTGAAGAACGAAGCCAGATTCTGCGAGACGGGCCTGAGCATGATCTGCTTCACGCCGTTGTAGTACTCCTCCAGCAGATGTCGTTCGAGCCGGTCGCCCTGATAGAGGCCGAGCGAGACCGCGAGCGGGCGATCGCGGCGGAACTGCTCCAGCTGCTCGATGCGGTCTTCAAGAATATCCATCGCCTGCAGGCGCGATTGCAGGTCGTTGCGGTTTTGCTGGAGGCGCTCGACGTTGTCGAGGTCGGCTTGCACGTTCGAGACGAGCTGCTGGTTGCCGATGGCCGACCACGTCCAGCCACCCAGCGCGAGCGCGAGCACCGCGACGAACCCGAAGAACGTTGCATAGCGAAGGCGCGTCTTGGCAGGGCTCGCGAACTGCCTCACCGTCTGGCGGTCCGCGAAGATCACCTTCGAAAACAGGTCGCGCAGGAAGAAGCCGTTCTTCGAGAACGTGCTGGGCGGCGTGGGCAGGCCCTCGGCCGAAAGCGAAAAACGGTTGGCGATGCGCTGCGCTGCGGCGCTATTCGTCTCGCCTTCCTGCAGCGCGCTCGTGAAGTAGAAGCCGCGGAAGATCGGCTTGTACTGGAACGGGTTGTTCTCGAACAGCGTGGCGAGGAACGCCCGCAGCGCCGGCTTGATCGCCGAAAATTCCAGCGGAAAGCTCAGTTGGCCAGGTGAAAGCTGCTTGCCGCGGCTGAGCGACATCTGCGCGATGCTGATTTCCTTGAGGCCTTCGTACAGCTCCTCGAAACGCTCGTCGAACAGGGCGACGACGTCGCGCTTCTCGTCACGCTCGTACGGCAAGGTGGCGCCCCACACGCGGTCGTACTCCTGGCGCTCGCTACTGCTGAAGAATTCGCTGAAACCGGTGATAAGGTCGGCCTTCGTGAACATCACGTAGACGGGCGCAAAGACTTCGAGCTTCTCGGTCAGTTCCTGCACGCGCTGGCGCAGGTTTTTCGCCAGGTTGATTGCGAACTCGGGGCGGTTGACCGTCAGCTCCGCGATACTCGCGGTGACGATGATGCCATTGATCGGCGCCTTCGGGCGGTAACGTTTGAGAAGACCAAGGAAGCCGAGCCACTCGCTGCGGTCTTCCTCGTGGACCGAATATCGGCCAGCCGTGTCGAGGAGAATGCCCTCTGTCGTGAAGAACCAGTCGCAATTGCGCGTGCCGCCGATACCGTGCACCACGGCATTGTGCTTCTCGGCGAATGGGAACTGGAGGCCCGAATTCAGCACGGCGCTGCTCTTGCCGGCCGCCGGGTTGCCGATGACGATGTACCACGGCAACTCATAGAGCGCCGAGCCACCTGAAAGCTGACCAATCTTCGAGGTCTTGATGGTCTTCACCGCATCGACGAGGTGGGTGCGCAACTGATCCAGGTCGGCCTGCATGGCGGGCGCAGCCGGGCCGCTATCGATCTGCGCCTGCTGCTCAAGCATGTCGCCGAGTTTGCGGTTCGCGCGCCGCACGCGCATGCGCCGCAGGAGCCAAAGCACGAACCAGATCGCAAGCAGCGCACCGAACACGCCGGCGGTCCAGACAGGGCGGATCTGCAGCGTGTCTGCAGCAATGAACAGCACGGCAGCGAGCGCGATGACGCCGATGGCGGAGAGCGTGCGCGTGCGAGTCAACACGTTGAGGAAGCGTTGCATAATCCGGTCAGGTCCTGGTGCCTTGATTGCTGTTTGTCATGCTGGGGCGGTGATCACGAGTGCCGCGCGTTCGCGGGTTCTGTCGCGATAAGGAGTTACGGAGAGACGCGCTCCGAGGGAAACAAGATTGCGCGATCAGACTCTTCAGCTCGATCGATTCGTTTAACGAAGGGACGTCGCGTGTGAAATCGTAGTCGCGGCCCACGCGACTTCTCCCTAAAGCGCGCTGGAAGAATGACTGGATGAACACGCCTAGCCCGCATCGACCGTTTTCACACCAAGCATCTCGCGAATATGCGCAAGCGTGCCGTCGTCCTTCACCACGGTCGAAAGCCACTGATGCAGCGGCATTTCCGCCCATTCGGCCGCCTTGTCCGCGAGATAGGCGGCAGGGCTGTGCGGTTCGGTCTCGCGAAAGAAAACGGCCACCGCACGCAGTTGCGCAACGGCTTCGGAGCGGCTCTGAATACCCGCATGCGTACGGACGGGCATTCGATTCGGATTCGCGATGGTGTCCTCCGCCGGCACGGGTAATTTGAAGCTCGCCTCCGCGCGCCCGGCCGACGCGGAAGACCCGTCGGGATGCGCGGCCAGAGCCTCTTCCACCTCGTCCAGATTCACACCCACATCGCGCGCGAACCGCTCGGCAAGCCGATAAACGCTTTCGCACGCCTCGCGCGTTTGCCGGAAACTTGGCGCGGCCTCTCCGGCGCGCGTGTCGAGCGACTTGTCGAGCGCCGCAAGCGCGGCTTCAAAGACCCTTAATTGCACGAGCAACGTTCGATAGAACGAAGCCGGCGTTGCGCGCTTCGAGGCGTCGATCTGCTCGACAGACGGTTTGCCGCGCGCGATGTCGTCCGCATGATCGGGATCGCGCTTGGCGGCTTGCGCGACGTGCATCGCGACATTCCAGTCGATCGCGCTGAACGCCACGTCCGATTGCGTAAGCGGCACCGATTGCAGCAACTCCGCCGAGCGGCCCGCGAGCCACGCGACATTGCCGAGGCGGTATTCAGCATCTTCGCCTTCGGGCAACGGATGCACCTGCTCCCAATACTGCTCGATGAGTCCGGTTAGCAGCGCATAGCCCTGCGTGAGTCCCGAAACGCCCTCCTGAATCGCGAGTGCCTCGGTGAGCCATACCGCGAGCCGCAGATCCTTCGTCGTCGAGTGCAGCAAGGCCGTGCAGCGCTCGACGACGAAGGGCCAGTCGGCTTCCTTGATTTCGGTGATCCATTCGCCCTGGTCGAGCGATGCGTCGTCGAAACGGCGCGCACGCTGAATCGCGTCGAAGTCTGGCGAAAACAGCAGATCGGCCCCGCATGGCGACGTTTCGTTAATGGGCGCTAGCAGCGCGGTGGTATCGGTCATCGTCATTCCACCGTGTACTCGAACTCGTCTGCATCATTCGCACGCACGCCCACGCGTGTAATCGACGTGCCCTGCGCGATGCGCTCAAGAATGCGCTGCGCGAGTTCGGGCAAGAGCGTACCGGTCAGAATGTGATCGACGTTGCGCGCGCCCGAGTCGACCTCCGTGCATCGGGCGAGCACCGCGTCGACGAGCGTATCGTCCCATTCGAACGTGGCGCCGTGGTTCGCCCCAATGCGGCGGCGAATGCGTTCCAGCTTCAGGGCGATGATCTCCGCCAGCACGTCGTCGGAAATTGTGTAATACGGCACGACCTTCATGCGGCCAAGGAACGCGGGCTTGAACGCCTTGTACAGTTGCGGACGCAATAGATCGGCCAGCGTCTGCGCATCGGGCCGTTCATCATCGGCTTTGTTCAGGCAGGCCTGCATGACCGCGGCGGAACCCACATTCGACGTGAGGATGATGAGCGTGTTGCGAAAATCGATCGCACGGCCCTCGGCATCGTCCATCGTGCCCTTGTCGAAGACCTGAAAGAACATTTCCAGCACGTCCGGATGCGCTTTTTCTACTTCATCGAGCAGCACGACCGAATAGGGATTGCGGCGAACCGCCTCGGTCAGCACGCCCCCCTCGCCGTAACCCACGTAACCGGGCGGCGAACCCTTCAGGCCCGACACGCTGTGCGCCTCCTGGTACTCGCTCATGTTGATCGTCACGAGCTTGCGTTCTCCGCCGTAGAGAATTTCGGCCAGCGCCAGCGCCGTCTCGGTCTTGCCGACACCGGACGGTCCCACAAACATGAATACGCCGCGCGGCTTGTTCGGATCTTCCAGATTCGCACCTGCCGTGCGCACGCGCTGCGCGATCGCCTCGAGCGCATGTTCCTGTCCAATCACGCGTTCGGCCAGCAACGACCGAAGGTTCAGCACGGTATTAATCTCGTCTTTCACCATGCGACCAAGCGGGATACCGGTCCACGATGCGACGATTTCGGCCACCACTTGAGCGTCGACCTGGAGCGGCACCATCGGTGCATCGGACTGCAGGGAATGCAGGCGCGCGATCAACGGCGGCATCGCCGCACGCGCTGCATCGGCTTCGCGCATCCGTTCGGACGACGTACCCTCTTCGCGCGCCGCGTCGATCTCGCCGCGCAGATGCGTGATTCTCGCGACGAGTTCGCGCTCCTCAGCGTAACGTGCCTCGTTTGCCGCCAGATCGCGGCCGGCGGCGGCGCGTTGTTCGCGCAACCCGGCAAGCCGCTCGTCGTGAACAGCGCCGTGCAGGCTCTCCCGCGCGAGCGAGGCGATTTCCGCTTCGATTCGCTCGATGCACTTCTTGACGTCGTCGATCGCGCCGGGCGTCGCGCCTTGTGCGAGCGCAACCTTGGCGCATGCTGTATCGAGCACGCTCACAGCCTTATCAGGCAATTGCCGCGCGCTGATGTAGCGATGCGACAGGCGCACGGCCTCGGTGATCGCCTCGTCGAGAATGCGTACGTTGAAGTGGCGCTCCATGACGCCCATCATGCCGCGTAGCATGGCGGCCGCCAGTGTTTCGTCGGGTTCTTCGACCTTGACCACCTGAAAGCGTCGCGAAAGCGCCGCGTCTTTCTCGAAGTAGCGCTTGTACTCGCTCCATGTCGTCGCGGCGATCGTGCGCAACTCGCCGCGCGCGAGCGCAGGCTTGAGCAGGTTTGCCGCATCGTTCTGACCCGCCTGGCCGCCCGCGCCGATGATGGTGTGCGCCTCGTCGATGAAAAGCACAATCGGCTGCGTGCTCTGCTTCACCTCGTCGATCACGCTCTTCAGACGGTTCTCGAACTCGCCCTTCACGCTCGCGCCGGCCTGCAGCAGCCCCATGTCCAGCACGCGAAGGGCCACGCTGCGTAACGGATCCGGCACGTCACCGGCGGCGATACGCAGCGCCAGGCCCTCCACGACGGCCGTCTTGCCCACGCCCGGCTCGCCAGTGAGGATCGGGTTGTTCTGCCGGCGGCGCATCAGGATATCTATCGTCTGGCGGATTTCCGCTTCGCGACCGATCACCGGGTCGACCTCCCCTTCGCGTGCGCGCTGAGTCAGGTCTGTCGTGTAGGTATCGAGCGCGGGCGTTTTCGACTGCGCAGCAAACGCCCCGCTCGCGTCAGTCCCGGCGCCCCTGACGGGCTCGTTCGCGCCCTCAAGGGGCATGGCTTCGATGGACCCCTCCGTCACCTCGTCGAAGCGATGCTTGAGGTCGGCAACGGGCACCTCAGCAAAGCGCGACGACATGCGTTGCGCGAACTGCGCAAGATCAGGCGCGTTCAGCAAGGCAAGCAGCAGATGGCCGGAGCGGATGCGTCCGGTCGCCGAGTCCAGCGAAGCGATCAGCCATGCCTGTTCGAACAGCGCGATGAGATGCGGCGAAAACACCGGCGTGCGCGTATTGCCCGTTTTGAGCCGTTGCAGTTCGCGCTCGAGATCCGCGCGCAGGGCATGCGCATCAACGCGCGACGCGCGCAGTACGCACGCGAGGTCGCTGGCTGATTCGTCGAGCAACGCGAGCAGCACGTGTTCGAGTTCGACTTCATAGTGCCCGCGCGACAGGCACACGCTTGCCGCGCGCTCGGTAGCAAGCCGGCATGTCGTGTCCAGCTTCGCGATCAGGGTCTTCAGGGGCGTGCTCATGTCGTGCAGTCCGGTCTCGGGTCTCTTGTGTTCAATGAATGACGTGCAGTTCGTAGCGGGCGTCGCGGCGATCGTGGTCGGCTTCGCGCGTGCAGAGGAACGCGTCCCAGCCGATCCGCGCGCCGGCGCCCAGGCGGCTTGGCGCCACCTCCTCGCGGCGCAGCACGAGCAGCACCTCGTATTCGAGCGTCACCCGCGCCAGCAACGTGAGCGCGCGTTCGAGCGCGACCGCGTGTTCGGAGCCAGGCAGAAAAGCCTCGTACTGTGCCTTCGAAAGCGGCCCGACCACGAGACGCGCGCGCATGTCGCGCTGCCAGACTCGCGCGCCTGCGAGCGCCGTCGCGCCGAGCACCACGTTGCGCTGGCCGAGCAGGGAAAACTGGTCGGGCGGCACGTCGTACCATTTGCCGACAAACTGCTCGACACGTACGGGCACGCCGAAATAATCGGAAAGCGTCTGGCGCAGATACGCGGCGGAAACCGGTTGATGGCGGGCGGCCGCCGCATAGCCCGCCATCGCCTCGTCGAACAGCGCGCCCGCGCCCTCCTGCAGGCTCTCGCGCGCCCCATCGCCAGCAATGCCCGCAAGCGCGAGCAGCAGCGGCAGATAGCGTTCGTCGCGGTCGAGTTCGTAATGGAACGGCAGCCGGTACTTCTTCCACGCCGAATAGAACAGCGCCGTGGCGCGATTCGAGAACACGTCGAAGAACTCGCGCGCTGCACGGTCGCGCCGCAATTGCTCGCGCGCGACGATCTGTTCCGTATAGTTCAGCGGCAGTGCGCCTTGACAGCCCAGCAGCCCAAAGAACGCAGGCGTAAGATCCACACGGCCGAGTTCGCCGGCATCGAGCGCCGCAGCGCGCTGGTGCGCATCGGCGAGTGGCGCGCCGGCCTCGTCGTAGGAAACGGCACCCGCGATCTCGCTCGGCGGAAAAGCGAGCGAAAGTGTGTTGCGAAAGCCAATACGATGCGGAAGAACGTCGCGCTGCCGCGCATCGGTTTTCTCGACGAACCAGCGTTCGAGCAGGCGCACCGCCTGGAAGAACCCAAAGCGGTGCGGCTCCTCGAGCAGCCGCTCGATTACACCAGAATCGATTCGCCGCTGCGGGGACTGCATCGCATGATCTCCTCGCCGGTGCGTCGCGACACGACGACCAGTTGTACGAAGCTGTTGATATGCACGTAAAGCCCGAAAAACACGTCGATCACGCGCACGAACGTTCCAAGGCTCGTTCCGACGAAGTGCTCTTCATCTACGGTGAGCCGTATCTCAATGCCACGCACGAAGGTTGCGAAGGGCTTGCCGGGAAGCCATTGCACGGTGGCGACCTGCTCGACGTCAACGATTCCGTCGACGTGCCGTGCCGAAACGGCCGTGCGGCGCAGGTCATAGAGCGCAAGCAGTTCCTTGAGCGTGCTGGCGCCTTGACTCGCGAGCGAAACGTGGTTGAGCGCGAGATGCGAAATGAGCCGCCAGTGCGCCGCCTGGTGGCGCTCGAAGCGTACGCACGGCGTCGGTCGCATCAACAGTGCGATGCAGTTCGTGATCGAACCGCCCTCCAGAAACAGGTCGCCGCCCTCGAGCCCGGTCGCGAGCCGCGAGGGAAGATCGCGGTTGGTGCAGGTCAGGTCGAGGCTCAATGTTTCGTTTTGCTGCGCAGCCAGGTCGAAATCGATATCGACGATTGAGATTTCGGTTTCGTAGCCCGGACTCTTTTTCGCGACCCACCCGTCGCGCCTGGCAAACCAGTAGTGGCCAGCGCGCATCGATTCGCCATGCCGTAGCGAATAAAACGGCCGGAACTCAACCACCGTTTCCTCCTGCTCTCGCTGCCGCACCAGTTTCACGGAGTCGATCGAATAGATCTCATAGGCGAACGCGTGCCGCCCCTCCGCCACGACCGGATACGACGCCGCCTGATGATCGAGACGAATCGGCTCGCCGTGCTGCCGGAATAGATTCACCACCGGCGTGCAGAACAGGCGCAGGTGATGTGCCGCGAGCGTGTCGAGCAATCGCGCCACATGCGAGTCGCCGCTCACGTCCTTGAGCACGATGTGAAGCCTGAGACGCTGGCAGCGGCCCACCACGGCGGTCATCGATGCGAGGTCGAAGTCTACAAAATCGAACTTGTCTGGAAACGCGAAATACTCCATGAGGAGCCGATACGCGGGATGGGATTTCGCCGGATAGTCGATCAGCGCGTCGGCTTCGTCAAAGCCGGCCTGCGAGAACGGAAGCGCTGAGAGCGCGCGCCAGCGACCATTGCGTTCGGGTTCCGCGTATGCGGCAATCGCGTGCACGAACAGGCAATCGCCGAGCGCCGCGATGAGCGACTGCTCGCCGTGCAGGTAAGTGCGAAGTGCGCCACGCTTCCACGTGGAGAGATCGAACTGCGGCGAGGTCGATTCGAACGTGATTGACAACACTCCAGTTGCGTTCGGCGGCAGCACCGTCGCGTTCGGCGCAATCACCGTCGGCACGTAGCGCGCTTCCGAAATGCGGATCGGCGCGAGCGTCACGTCGTACGCGGTGCGAAAGCCGCATTGCACACCACGGATCGGCCGCGACTTGAGTTCCGTTGCGCGCTCGATCACCATCGGCTCGGTAAGATTGCCAGACGAGTCCGGTGCGGCAAACTGCGCAATCGAGCACGACGGAAATGGACGCAGATAATGCGGGTAGAGGACTTCGAGCAGCGCCTCGGTGAACTCCGGATAATCGTCGTCGAGGCGTTTGCTGATGCGTGCGCCGAGCAGCGCAAACGATTCGATCATCCGCTCGACGTGCGGATCCTCGCAGTGCTCCCCCGTCATCGCGAGGCGAGCCGCGATCTTCGGATAGCGCTCTCCGAATTCGCGCGAATACCGCCGCAGGAACGACAGTTCGCGCTCGTAGTACGGCAACAGCTCTTCCATCGGTACGCTCCCGCCCCCAACCTTTCTTTAGGTCATGCTTTTGCGCGTGAGCGCGCGACCGAATACTGCAGCGTGGAGGGCTGCAACATCGCGTCGAAATTCACGGGCTCTTGCGCCGGATGCACCACCAGAAGCGCCCGAATTGCAAAGTACAGCGCATTCGTCGAGCGCTCGTTCAGTTCGAGCGTGACCGACACGCCCTGCAGACGCGGCTCGTGACGCTCGATAGCCTGCTGGATCGACTTGCAGATGAACGCCCGATCGTAGTGACTCGCGAGGCTCATGCCCGCAAAGTCGTTCAACCCGTAGGTCAGAATCGAACGACGGCATTCCGGCAACATCGCGAGTTCGTCTTCCGTGAACGCAATGCGCGAGTTCAGGATCGACTCCAGATCGCGTGCAACGGTCCCCTTGATCTCTTCGATCGAAAGCTGCCGCACAGCCGTCGGTGCCGGCGAGTGCGGGTCGTCGTCGAAGAGCTTGTCGAGCAGTCCCGGCTCGAAACGCTTCATCGGTTCAAATGGGTCGTTTAGCGAAATGACACAGGTGCAGGCGGCGGCCCCGCAATGGCGCACGCCGCCCTCTTCTGCACCGCGTCAGACCGCGTAGGTCTTATCGTTCTTCGTGAGACTCCATGCGCCTTGCGCATTGCCACCCTGGTTGCCGCCGATCTTCTGTTGCGTGTACTTCCACTGCACGGCCGCGTACTTGAGCGCGAACTTCTCCGAGGGCAACCCTTCGCCGACGACTTCCGGCGTGATGCTCGAGATGATCACGTACTTGAGCTTGATTTCCAGGTACTTGACGCGGTTTCCCTCGCCGTCCGAGCGCATGAAGTCGATCGTCACTTCGTCGAACGTCGTGCCGCCCGAAGCGTGCTGATAAAGCAGCGGGCTCACCACATCGATATCCTTCGTGAAGCGCATGTCGGCATGCTCGCAGCGCTCGGCCGTGTGGCCGCCCGCCGTCGATGCCGTTGCCGAGCGCGGCTGCAGGATTGCGTGGTTCCACGAATCGATCTCGATCCAGCCGGCGTGGTCCTTGTCCTGCGACTCGCCCTTGATTGCCGGATTTCCGAATTTTAGGTAGATGTCCTTCATAATATTTCGACTCCCTGGAGAGGTGGTTTTCGATAGTTTGCTTTTCGAACCCCGGCGTGATGCGCCGGGGAGATTGTCGGAGTGGGCCGTCTCGTGACGGACCGCTCCGGTTCCGCCCGTTCGCGAGATTACGAATTGGCCGGTTTTGGCAGATCCGCCACGAGCCGCAGCGAGATCGACAGTTCGTCGAGCTGAAAGTGGGGTCGCAGGAAGGCGACAGACCGGTACGAGCCCGGCTTGCCGGGAATCTCGCTGACCTGGATCGACGCCTCGCGCAGCGGGAACTGCGCCTTCTGCTCTTGCGAGGCGTTGTCGTCGAGCAGCACGTACTGCGAAATCCAGCGATTCAAGAACACCTCGACGTTCTGCGCGGACGCGAAGCTGCCGATCTTGTCGCGCATCATCGCCTTGAGATAGTGCGCCACGCGCGAGACCGAGAAGATGTACTGCAGTTGCGCCGAGAGAACGGAGTTTGCGTTCGCGTTGTCACTACTGTATTTCTTGGGCTTCTGCACCGACTGCGCGGCGAAGAAAGCCGCGTAATCCGAGTTCTTGCAATGGACGAGCGGAATCAAGCCGAGGTCGCTCAACTCCTTCTCGCGCCGGTCGGTAACGGCGATTTCGGTCGGGCACTTCAGCGCGATCTCGCCGTCGTCGGTTTTGAAGGTATGTGTCGGCAGATCTTCCACCAGGCCGCCACCCTCCACGCCGCGAATTGCCGCGCACCATCCGAAGTCGTCGAACGCCGCCGTGAGGCGCGCCGCGAAGGCCCAAGCAGCGTTGCACCACAGATATTTGCCGTGATCGGTGCCGTTGAC
The DNA here is from genome assembly GCF_003837865.1 of Paraburkholderia dinghuensis. Taxonomy (GTDB): domain Bacteria; phylum Pseudomonadota; class Gammaproteobacteria; order Burkholderiales; family Burkholderiaceae; genus Paraburkholderia; species Paraburkholderia dinghuensis. The sequence continues at coordinate 399,671 of NZ_RQIS01000001.1, forward strand.
GTCTTCGAGGAAATTGAAGCCTTCCGCCGTCACACCGTCCTTCGGATTGAACGGCAAGCGGCCGAGAAAGCGCGGAAGCGTGAGGCCCACGTAGCGCGAATCCTCCGAATCGCGGAACGATTTCCACTTCGCGTATTCGACCGTGTCGAACACCTTGCCGAGATCGCGCGGCTTGCCGAGGTCGGCGAACGACTCGAGCCCGAGCAACTCCGGCGAGGCCGACGCGATGAACGGCGCATGCGCCGCCGCCGCTACGTGCGACATCTGCTCGATGAAATACATGTCTTCCGGTTGGCGCGTGACCTCATAGTCGCCAATCAGCGCGCCGAACGGCGCGCCGCCGAACGTGCCGAACTCTTCTTCGTAGATTTTCTTGAAGAGCGCGCTCTGGTCAAATTCGATTGCGGTCTTGAAGTCGCGCACGACGTCGCGCTTGGGCGCATGCAGCGCCTTGATCTTGATAGTCGGGCCGGTATTGCTCTCCTTGCACAGATACTCGAGGCCTCGCCAGGTGCTTTCCAACCCCTGGAATTCCGGCGCGTGCATCACGGCGCTCAGCTGGGCAGAGATCAGACGGTCGAGTTCGGCCACGCGGGCATCGAGCGTCGCCGAAAGATTGTCCGAGACGATCACGGTGCCTTCCAGCACCTGATGCGCTAGCTCGCCGATCAGGTCCTTCGCACGCAAGTGTTCGGATTCGGACTTCGCGACCTTGCTCTTCTCGACGATCTCGTCGAGCAGCGAGGGCGCGGTCTGGGCTTCTTCCACGACCGGGGCGCGCACGGCGTGAGTTTGCTGGTTCATGTCGATTTCCCCCGGCGCTTACTGATCGTTGCCGTTGCTGGATTCATTGCGCTCGCCACCATCCGGCTCGCTCACACCGCCCGCGAGTGCCTGCAACTGCTGCGTGTTCGCGAGCACCTCGCTCAGCAAGTCTTCAAGCTTGTCATTGCCGGCGAGCTTGTTGCGCAGGTCCGCGAGCTTCGAGCGCGCTTCGAGCAGGCGCCGCAGCGGCTCGATCTGGGCGACGACCTCGTCGGGTTTGAAGTCGGCCATTGAGTGAAAGCGCAGATCCACAGCGAACTTGCCGCCCGCTTCGCTAAGCCGGTTCTCGACCTGGAACGCGGCACGCGGCTCAATGCCCTTCATGACGTCGTCGAAATTGTCGCGATCGATATTGACGAACTTGCGGTCGCGCAGCCGTGGCTGCTCGATTTCGGATTGCCCCGCGAGATCGGCCATCACACCGACCACGAACGGCAGTTCCTTCACCTCGATCGCATCGCCGAGTTCGACCTCATAGGTCAGTTGGACGCGCGGCGGCCGCACTTTCTGCAAGCGCTTCTGGATACTTTCTTTCTTGGCCATCGAGGGCTCCCCTGTTCGTGTAGTACAAGACCGGTTGTCATCCATCCGCCACCAGACCGTTAGCGCAGCGCGCCAAACGGATCGGTGCCGCCGCCGCCCTGCGTGGCCTTGGCCGGTGCGGGCGCGGCCTTGGCTGGTGCGGGCGCAGCTTTGGCCGGTGCGGGCGCGGCCGGTGGCAGGACTAGCGCAGACGGAGCAGCGTCGGCTGTCTGCGTGGGCGTCGGCCCCGGCTTCTGCACGGTCCGTACGACGCGACGCTTCTTTGGTGCACGTTTATCGGACGCTTGTTCGGGTGGAAACAGTGAAGCCTCGCCGAGCGTGTCGCGCAACTGCTTTGCGAGTGCTTGAGCGTCGGATTTCGCATCGCCTTGCAGAGAGGCGTCCTGGCGCAGTTCGCCGAGCGATTGCGTCGCGACGCGAAGGCCCGCCACGGCCAGCACGCTTTTTGCGGCACGGTCGGTCCGATCACGCTGCAAGGCTTCCTGCGCGGCGACGACGGCCTCCCTATAGTGTTGCTGCTGGAACTGGATCTGCGCGATGCGCGACCACGGTTCATTACGCGTGGGATCGGCAGCGGCGAGCTTCTGATAAAGCGCGATCGCGCGATTCTGGTCGCCGCCCTTCGCCGCAGTATCGGCGTCGGCCAACGCCTTGTTGAACGCGCCTGGCGATGCCGCAAGGTTGCTGTCCGGCGTAGCGCAGCCCGCGATTACCCCGCATGCCAGCACCACCCCAACGAGCCTTGGAATGACCCGATTTATCATCGTTCTTTCACCAACGTGTGATTTTTAATGCGATGGAAAATATCAGAGTTTTGTTTTAGCTCTAGTGCGCGGTATAGTACAGACCAATTGTTGATAATTGAATGAAACACTCCGGATTTTCACAATTTTCGACAATTTCATGAGGCGGGATTACAGCCACGAGAACATTCACACAGAATAATTCCTCATCGATTCAAACTGAATCGCGAAATGTGGAGTAGATTGCTACTCGCATAATCGGACACTTGTCAGTTCGCGGCCTAGGAATGGCTCCCGTTATGCGGAGTGAATTATCTTGATCGGACATAACCATTCAACGGATCCCGAGTGTTATCACTCGGCCAATGAGAATGAATGCGCGCGCTATTCGCTTTATATCGATATTCGTCGCCAGCATCCAGCTGGCCGGTTGCGCGGCAGCCCTACAGCTCGCGGGCATCGGCAAGCCCGAGTTGCCGGACATCCAGAAACCGCCGCGCAATCTCGGAATTACGCTAATTGCGGCGCAGAATCTCAACGCGGCGACCGACAACAAGCCGCTCGCGCTGGTGGTTCGGCTCTATGCGTTGAAGGATCCCACATCGTTCCAGCAGGCCACTTTCGATACGTTCACCGATCCTGCGAAAGAACAGAGCACGCTAGGCAGCGACTTGCTCAGCGTGCGCGAGGTAACGCTGATTCCGGGTCAGCGACATCACGCAACCGAAAAGATTTCACGGGAAGCGCAGGCGTTCGGCATTGTGGCGTTATTTCGCAATCCCGCCATGCAGCGCTGGAAGCTAACCTTCGATCCGGCGAAATCCGAGAAATCCGGCATAATGGTCGGCCTGCATAACTGCGCAATGACAGTTACGGGCGGCACGGTGATCCAGTCGGACCGGGCATTACCGGCACAGCCGTTGAATCTGCTTTCTTCGGTGACTTGCGGGTGAAAGCGGGTGAATAACGAGCAAGCGGAATATTTAACAATTTCAACCAATATCGCTGATGCGAGCGATATTGGCTGAATCACGCATATAACCGATTTAACATGAGTCATTCCTCGAAAGTGCTTTGGGGCGAAGGCCTTTTCCTGAGGCCCCAGCACTTCCAGCGGCAGGACGCCTACCACGAAGCGCGCCTGTTCGAATCGATTCAGGCCATCGCGCCGTACAACTGGGGCGTGCGCGCGGCACGGATCGATCACGATGCGCTGGGTAGCAACATGCTGCGCATGAGCGCACTCTCGCTCGTGTTTCCGGACGGCACGCTGTACAGCGCGCCGCAGGCCGACGATCTGCCACCGCCCGTCGCGCTCGACACGTTGCCCGAAGGCATGAACGAATTCACGTTCTACCTGGCGATGCACCAATTGCGCGAAAACGGCGCGAACTACGCATCGGACATGGAAACCGGCTTTGTCACGCGCTACGTGCGCGCACAGGCGAGCGTGGCCGATCACTACACCGACGCGGCGCAAGCCGACGTGACGTTCCTGAAGACGAACGTCAGGCTGATCGCGCATAGCGAGCCGCGCGAACAGCTGCTCTCCGTGCCCGTCGTACGCGTGCGGCGCACCGCGACGTCGGGCTTCGAGGTTGACGAGGACTTCGTGCCGCCAACCCTCGCCATCGAAGCATCACCGCTCCTGCACCAGCGGCTGCGCCGCCTCATCGACGCCCTGCAGGCAAAGGTCAACGCACTCTACGGCTTTCATCGCGAGCCGACCAAAAATATCATCGAGTTTCGCTCCGGCGACATCGCTTCGTTCTGGCTGCTGCACACGGCAAGCGGCGCGTTCGCCACGCTTGCGCATCTTTATCAGCATGCAGCGCTCCACCCGGAGCGGCTCTTCCATGAACTGCTGCGCCTTGCGGGCCAATTGATGACGTTCTCCAAGGGCTACACGCTCGCCGATCTGCCCGGGTACCGCCACGACGATCCCGGCCCGGGCTTCGCACGCCTCGACACGATCCTGCGCGATTTGCTGGAAACGGTGATTTCCACCCAGTACTTCGCCATTGCGCTGGAGGAAGTGCGCCCCTCGTTCCACATCGGGCGCCTCGACTCGGGCAAGATCGATGACAAGACAACGTTCTACCTCGCCGTGTCGGCCGACATGCCCGCAATCGATCTCGTCGAAGCCGTCCCGGCGCGCTTCAAGGTCGGCGCGCCCGACGACGTGGAGAAGCTCGTGCTTTCCGCCATGCCGGGAGTGCGGCTCGTCTACACGCCCCAAGTCCCGCCCGCTATTCCTGTGCGGCCCGGAGCCTACTATTTTGCGTTCGAGTCACGCAGCGCGCTCCACGAGCGCATGGTGCAATCGCAGTCGGCCATGGTCTACGCACCCTCTGGCATCAACGACCTCAAACTCGAACTGATCGCGGTGACATCATGACCAACGCCCCTTCCCTTTTCGGCGTCGCAGCGCCGGTCTTGAATCAACCCGCGCCCTCTGGCGAACCGGCTTACCAGGCGCGCTCGCTGCTCGATCTGCTTTACGACGGCTTCTTCATGCTGTTCCTGCTGAAGAACGGCCGCGAGCCGGGTGACGCCTCCGATTTCAGCACCCGTGTACAACAGTTTCTCGGCGACTTCGAGCGCGGCGCGAAGAAGCTGAATGTCGCGGCCGACGACGTGTACGCGGCAAAGTTTGCATTCTGCGCCGCCCTGGACGAGTCGGTGCTGGCATCGTCGTTCCGCATCCAAACGGAATGGGAACAGCGCCCCCTACAGCTCACGTTGTTCCGCGAGCAGCTTGCCGGCGAGAGGTTCTTTCAGTTTCTCGAGGAGTGTCGCGCACAGGGCGCGCCACGACTTCAGTCGCTAGAGGTCTTCCACATGTGTCTGCTGCTCGGATTTCAGGGCAAGTACATTCTGGAAGGTCCGGAAAAACTCGCCTACCTTACGGCGCGCCTCGGCGACGAGATCGCTCACATCAAGGGCAAGCGCGCACCGTTTGCACCGCATTGGCCTCTGCCCGACCAGATTGCGCATCGACTCAAGCGCGAAGTGCCGCTCTGGTCGATAGGCGCGGTTTTCACGCTGGTAGGTCTGCTTGCCTGGCTCGGCCTCAGCATGTGGTTGCGGGATAACACGGTGCGCACACTCGCGCCATATACGCAGATCATCAAGCTTGGACCGCAGTCGGCGAATCTCACGATCTCGCTGCCATGAACGCGTAACAACGGCACCGGGGAACTGTCGAACGATCGAACGACAGGCCCCGCTCAGACATCATCTCTTCCTGATTGCCCAGGCTCAGCGGCTACGCAACGTACCAAGGCACGCTCAGCAGCATCACGTCCAACGGACAGTGCGGGCGCTTGAGTCCCCGCCTGACGGCCGTAGTTATCCCTTCCTTCATCGTTCTCGTCGCCTCGGTCTTCAAATCCTCAGCTTATTAGACCACCTTACCGCGACAGTACTGCCATCCCCGCTCATGAAAAGCCGGGCCATCGGAACCTTCGCACGCCCTCGCCGCCGGATCGCTTAAACTGGACCGGAATTCGTCGCTAGCTGCACCGCATGCCGCCGTCGCGATCCCCCCTCGGGATGGGTCGCACCCACTCACGGAACTGCACGGAATCGCGCACCGATGAAACGACCGCTGTCCTCTGCCGGGCCTCTCGAACTGCTGCGCCGCAACGCCGGCGACTACGGCAATCACGCCATCGACGAATATCTGGCCGGCCGCATCACCCGCCGCGAGTTGCTGCGTTACGCGGGTGTGCTGGGCCTCACGCTCACCGCCAGCGGACTCATGGCGCCGCGCTTCGCGCGGGCGCAGCAGCCAACGAACCAGACGATCCGCGTCGCGCACCTGATGCCTGCGGGCGCCGTCGATCCGCTAACCGTCACCGATGCAGGCGGCCTGTGCCTCCTGAACCAGACCGGCGAGTTCCTGGCCGACGATGACGCCGGCGGCCGCCTCGCGCCCGCACTCGCGCTCTCGTGGCAACCGAACGAGAAGGCGGACGTGTGGACCTTCAAGCTGCGCCCGAACGTGCGATTCCACGACGGCCAGCCGTTCGGTGCGAAAGACGTGGCGGCGACGTTCGACCGCCTCGCCGATCCGGCGAGCGGTTCGGCCGCGCTGTCCGTACTGAAGGGCGTTCTGTCGAAAGGCGGCACCAAGGTGGTCGACGATCACACGGTGGCGTTCCATCTCGACGCACCCAACGGCAACTTCCCGTACTACGTTTCATCCGACAACTACAACGCCGTGATGCTGCCCGCGAACTATGCGGGCAGCTATGAGAAAAGCTTTATCGGCACAGGGCCGTTCAAGCTCGAAAACTTCCAGCCGCGACAGGGCGCAACGTTCGTTCGCAATCCCGATTACTGGGGCAACAAGGCGCTGCCTGCACGCGTGCAATTCTCGTTCTACGCCGACGAAGCGGCGCAGATCCTCGCACTGCAGGGACGCCAGGCCGATGCGATGGGCACGTTCACCGTGCAGGGCGGCATCGGCATCCTGAACAATCCCGACTTCAAGGTGGTCGGCGTGCGCTCCAGCGCGCATCGGCAGATTCACATGCGCAACGACGCGCCCGCGTTCAAGGACAAGCGCGTGCGCCAGGCGCTGGCACTGGCGCTCGATCGCGACGTGATGGTGCGCGGGCTCTTCAAGGGCCGCGCCGTGGTCGGAAACGACAGCCCGTTCGCGCCGGTGTTTCCGTCGAGCCCGACGAGCGTGCCGCAGCGAAAAGCCGATATCGCGAAGGCACGCCAGTTGCTCGCGCAGGCCGGCGTGGCGAACGGCTTCGACCTGACACTGACCACGGAAAAGTACATGGAGATTCCCGATCTGGCCGTGGTCGTGCAGAACGCCGCGAAAGCGATCGGCGTGCGCATCGCGCTCAAGGTCGAAAGCCAGGGGCAGTACTACGGCGCCGGCACGTACGGCAAATCGGACTGGCTCGACTCGCCGCTCGGCATCACCGATTACGGGCATCGCGGCGTGCCGAACGCGTTCCTCAACGCGCCGCTCACGAGCGGTGGCACGTGGAATGCTGCGCATTTCAGCAACGCGCAGTACGACAAGCTCGTGGCGCAATTCGTCGCGACGCTCGACGTTGCTACGCAAAAGCAGATCGCCGCGCAGATCGCCACGCTGTTGCTTGACGAGACGCCCGTCATCATCCCGTACTTCTACGACCAGCTGATCGCGCAACGGACCGCCCTGCAAGGCGTGCGCTTCACGGCGCTCGCGCAGCTCTACTTCGACCGCGCCACGCTCGCCGCATGAATCGCGGGCCACGGCGCGCACGCTACTGGAGTCCGATGGCTACACCGCTGACGAGTCCGCCGCAACGCACTGACGCCGCGCGAACCGCGCCCGCGCTTCGCTTCATCGCGCACCGCGCGGCGTGGGCGCTTTTCACGTTGTGGCTGCTGTCGATTCTCGCCTTCGCGGGCGGACAACTGCTGCCTGGCGACATTGGCCGGGCGGTGCTCGGGCCGCTCGCCGACGCGCGCGCCGTCACCGCGCTCAATCATCAGCTCGGTGCGGACCGCCCGGCATTCGAGCAATACGTCATGTGGATTTCACACGCGCTGCGCGGCGACTTCGGCTTGTCGTGGAGCTACCGCCAGAGCGTCGCACCGTTCGTGGGCGCGGCACTGCTCAAGTCCGCGATACTGGGCCTGCTGGCGTTCGTGGTGGTGGTGCCGGCGGGCATCGGCGCAGGCGTGTGGGCCGCGCTGCACGCAGGCCGCCCGCTCGACCGCGCGATCAGCACCGCCGGCCTGTGTGCAAGCGCGGTGCCCGAGTTTGTCTCCTCAATCGCGCTGATTCTCGTCTTCGGCGTGTGGCTGCGCTGGCTGCCGATCGAAGCCGTTGCGCCGCCCGGCGCTGGCGTGGCCGAACAGTTGCGGCATCTGGTGCTGCCGGTGCTGCCGCTCGTCTTCGTGTTCTTCGGCTACCTCGCCCGCATGGCACGCGCCGGCATGCTTGGCGCGCTCGATGCCGACTACACCCGCACCGCGATTCTCAAGGGCCTGCCACAGCGTGTCGTGATCGTGCGGCACGTGCTGCGCAATGCGCTCCTGCCCACGGTGACGGTCGCCGCGACGCAGCTCGGCTATCTGATCGGCGGGCTCGTCGTCGTGGAGACGCTATTCCGCTATCCCGGCATCGGCTCGCTGATCTATAACGCGGCGAAGGCAAAAGACTTCCCGATGCTCGAAGCCGGCGTGCTCGCGATCGGCGCGGTGTACACGCTCGCCAATCTCGCCGCCGATCTGCTGCACGTGCTGCTCGATCCGCGGTTGCGGACGAGGGCCGGCCCATGAGCGACAACGCCGCCACGCCGGCCACCGCGTCGCCCGACGCCGCGCGCTTTCACGTGCTGCGCGAACTGCTGCGCTCGCCTGCGTTTCTTGCGGGCGCGGCCGTCCTGCTCTGGTGGATCGTCTGTGCGCTCGCAGGACACGCGTTCGCCCCGGCCGACCCTTACGCGACCGACCCACTCAGCTCGCTGATGCCGCCCGACCGCGCCCACTGGTGCGGCACCGATCAACTCGGTCGCGATGTGTGCTCGCGCGTGATCGTGGGTGCGCGCGACATCCTCACCATCGCGCCGCTTGCCACGCTCACCGGCACACTCGTCGGCACGGCGCTCGGGCTCGTTACGGGCTACTTCGAGGGCTTTGCGGGCAGCCTCGTCGCGCGCACGCTCGACGCGGTGCTCGCGCTGCCGCTCGTGATCGTCGCGCTCGTGGTGCTCGCGGCAGTGGGAGCGTCGAATCTCGCAGTCGTGCTCGTGATCGGCATCACGTTCGCGCCGCTGATCGCCCGCACGGTGCGCGCGGCCGTGCTCGCGGAACGCCATCTGGACTACGTCGCCGCGGCCCAGTTGCGCGGCGAACGCGCACCGTATGTGATGTTCGCGGAGATCCTGCCGAACGTCTGGCCGCCCATCGTCGTGGAAGCTACCGTGCGGCTCGGCTATGCCATCTTCGCGGTGGCGACGCTCTCGTTCCTCGGCTTTGGCATCCAGCCGCCCTCCGCGGACTGGGGGCTCGCGCTCGCCGAATCGTATGCGCTGCTCGCGGGCGGCGCGTGGTGGACCGTCGCGTTCGATGCACTCGCGATCGCTTCGCTCGTCGTCGCCGTGAACCTGATCGCCGACGCCCTGCGCGAGGCACTCGAATCATGAACGGCCAACGCGCGGCCCCATCGCCGTCGATAGCGACGTTCGGCGCCCCGCGCGGCGACGACGAAGACGCGCTTGCGCTTGTCGGCCTCACCGTCGCTTATCGCGTGAAGGGGCGCGAACGCGAAGTGCTCACGGATGTCTCGTTGCGCATCCGGCGCGGCGAGTCGTATGGACTCGTCGGCGAATCGGGCTGCGGCAAATCGACGGTCGCGCTCGCGGCGCTGCGCTTTCTCGCGCGCAACGGCCACGTGAAAACCGGACGCATCGCGATCGCCGGAAAGGACGTGCTCGCGCTCGACGCCGACGGCTTGCGCGCGCTGCGCGCGAACACGGTGTCGATCGTCTATCAGGACCCGGCGGGCGCGCTCAATCCGTCGCTCACCATCGCGCGCCAGTTGACCGAGGCATTCGAAGCCGCGGGTGCGAGCGCGGGCAGTGCCCTCACACGCGCGCCCGACATGCTCAGGCGCGTGCGCATCGCCGATCCCGCCCGCGTGATGGCGAGCTACCCGCACGAGCTTTCGGGCGGCATGCAGCAGCGCGTCGTGATTGCGATGGCGCTCGCGTCGAACCCCGCGCTCCTGATCCTCGACGAGCCGACAACCGGACTCGACGCAACCGTCGAAGCCGAAGTGCTCGCGCTCGTTGCGCAACTGCGCGCGGAATTCGGCATGGCGGTGCTGTTCATCAGCCATGATCTCGCCGTGATCCGGCAGATGTGCGATCGCATCGGCGTGCTGTATGCGGGGCGACTTATCGAAGAAGGCGCGACGAGCGATGTGTTCGCGCGAGCGCGTCATCCCTATACGGTTGGACTGCTACGCTGCCTGCCCGCGCACGGACGCAGCAAAGCGACCGGACCGCTCGACACGGTTCCCGGCGAACTCCCAGCGCCGGGAACCATCGCGCGCGGCTGTGTGTATGCGCCGCGCTGTCGCCTCGCCGATGCGCGCTGCCGCGAAGACGCGCCGCCGCCGCATCGTATGGTGGCGCCGCACGGCGAGCGGATGGCGCGCTGCCACTACCACGATCGCGCCATCGAGCTGCCGTTCGCCGAACCCGCCGGGCCAGCCGAGCCAGCCGACACAAGCGCCCACGCGGCTATGGCGCCTGGCGATCGCCCGGTCGTGCTTCGCGCCATCGACGTATCGCGCACATTCGGACGCGGTGTACACGCCGTGCGCGCGCTCGACGGCGTCTCGATCGAACTGCGCGCGGGCGAGACGCTAGGACTCGTCGGCGAATCGGGCAGCGGCAAGACGACGCTCGCGAAATTGCTGCTCGGGCTGCACGCACCCGACGCGGGCGGCCGCGTCGAACTGGACGGCGAGCCGCTGCCCGCGCGCGTCGCGCGACGCAGCGCGAAGCAGCGGGAAGCGCTGCGGCTCGTGTTCCAGCATCCGGACCTGTCGCTCAACCGTGCTCTGCCCGTGAAGCGGCTGATCGGGCGCTCGCTCGCGCGCACCGTTGCCGCGCGCGAGAGCGAGCCTGTGGGGCTAAATGCGCGGCTCGAAGCGCTGCTCGAAGCCGTGCGCGTGCCGACGCGCTATCTGGCCGCGCGCGCGCGTCAGCTCTCGGGCGGGCTAAAACAACGCATCGCGATTGCGCAGGCGTTCGCGGGGGAGCCGCGCATCGTCATCTGCGACGAACCCACTTCGGCGCTCGACGTCTCCGTGCAGGCAGCAATCCTGAATCTGCTCGCGCGGCTGCAACGCGAGCGTGGCGTGAGCTATCTGTTCATCTCACACGACCTCGACGTCGTGCGCTATCTCGCCGATCGCGTGATGGTGCTCTACGCAGGCCAGGTCGTAGAAACCGGCCCCGCCGATGCGCTCTTCGGCGGCCCATGCCATCCGTACACGGAAACGCTGCTCGCCGCGCAAACGTCGCGCGCAAGCGAAACGAACGGCGCTCGCACATCGACTGCGGGGTGCGTCTTCTGCGCACGCTGCCCGCGCCGCATCGGCTCGGTCTGCGATGAACAGGCGCCGCCGTTCTCCGGCGCGGGCAACGGTCATCTCATACGCTGCCATATTCCCGTGGACGAGCTACGCGGGCTGCAAGAAGCGGCTAAATCGACGCGCACAAACGTCTGAGGTTCGCGTGTCGCGCGGGGGCGATCTACGAGGCTGCAACACAAACCGACAGCGACGCCCTCTCGCGTTTCATCATCGAAACGTTTTCGTCCTTTTCCCCCTCGCCAGCGCGGCGTAGAGATTGTCGGGTGCCGCTGCCGCGCCGTTCTTCGTCCGATGGCACGGAACTCGCTAAATCACGGTCAGGCATCCGGTCGCTGCCTTCATGCATGACTTCGCGGGTAGTCACGCAAGGCCAGCGGATGGCCGGCCGCACGACGCGCTCGCTTTCTGCCGGACCACCTCAACGGGTTCCGACAATCAGCAAGTAGTCCTGCACGTCCCGGACGCCCGACGATTCGTCGCCGGATGCCTTGCAGTCCATTGACGTCGTCAGCAGCGTCGTGACGACGCAACGTGGCGATTAACTACGGGGACGGGCGGCATGCATGTACCAAGGCATGTCGCCTGACAAAAAGCGCGGAAAGGGCAACGGCGTCACGACGCCGTTGCCTCCGGGGAAAAGCGATGAAAAATACGCTATTCAATCAGCACTACTGTGAATTTTCCAGGGGTGTAGCTGCGTGTGCGGTCGGTGTGGGCATGCTGTTGACCTCCATTACGGCCTGCGCTGCGAATGATGGTGCCGTCGACGCGAACACTACGCTGCACATCGCGCAGGCAGACGCGGAAGTCGGCGACTCCGACCAGGCTTTCGCCCCTGCAGACGCCGCTCACGACGCCGCCATCGTGTTTTCGCTGAAGACCTGTGTCGGCAACGCGGGGGACTGTGGCTCCGGACCCGGCGGGGGCGCCACCGGCGCGGCCAGCGCTGGCACGAGCGGTACTTCCGGCCCGGGCGCCACGTCGGGGACGAACGGAACCGCAAGCTCGGCGCACGGGCCGTCCAGCGCTGCGGCAAGTTCAGGCTCGCACGGTTCCGGCTCCGGGGGATCGGGCGGCGCGGCGAGCGGGTCTAGCGGGTCTAGCGGGTCTAGCGGGTCTAGCGGGTCTAGCGGGTCCAGCGGGTCCAGCGGGTCCAGCGGGTCCAGCGGGTCCAGCGGGTCCAGCGGGTCCAGCGGGTCCAGCGGGTCCAGCGGCGGCAGTTCCAATGGGGGCGGTAGTTCCAGCGGCGGAGGTGGTTCAAATGGCAGCGGCTCGAATGGTGGTGGCTCCAGCGGCGACGGGTCGAGTGGCTGCGGTTGCGGAAGTGGCCACGGAGGACCGTCCGGTGGACCATCGGGAGGTTTCTCGGGCGGATTCGGTGGAGGTTTCGGTGGCGGATTCGGCAGAGGTGGACCAGCTGGCGGCCCGGGCGGCGGGTTCGGCAGCGGCCACGGTGGCGGCCATGGCGGCAACGGACATTAGCCTCGCCCGGCGCGGCGGGCGCGCCGCCCAAGCCACTCCGACCTGGCGTGACGGCCGCTCACGTCAGGCGAGGCGTCGGCGGCGGCGTTCCGGTCCCCCGGCCGGGGGCCGCCGCCGGGCTCCGGACGACGGTTTTCCATGCTGCATCTTCGCGTCGCGCGTTCGTCTTTGAATCGATCGTGCCGCGCATCGCCCTCACACGTCAGAGCATTTCGAGCGGCCGCTTTCTGCGTGGAGGTTTGAAGTGAGCGTCGAGCGCAGCGAGGTCCTCCGCGCTCAATGCGATATCGAGCGCCGCGCGGTTCTCGCGCACATGCTCGATACGCGACGCCTTCGGGATCGCGCACACGCCCGGCTGGTTGAGCACCCACGCCATCGCCACCTGATAGACCGACACACCGCGCGCGCGAGCGATGTCGTCGAGCGGCGAGTGCTTCGGCAGCCGTGCGTGATCGATCGGGCTATAGGCCATCACCGGCATGTGATGCTGTGCGCACCACGGCAGCAGGTCGAATTCGGGCCCGCGCCGCGCGACGTTGTAGAGGATCTGGTTCGTCGCGCATCCCTTGCCCCACCGCACGGCGAAGAGTTCTTCCATGTCGTCGACGTCGAAATTGCTCACGCCCCAGTGGCGGATTTTGCCCGCGCGCACGAGCGCCTCGAAGCCCGTCACCGTCTCGTCGAGCGGCACGCTCCCGCGCCAGTGCAGCAGGTAGAGATCGATCCGGTCGGTGCCGAGACGTTTCAGGCTTGCCTCGCAGGCTCTCTGCACGCCGCTCTCGCTCGCATTGTGCGGATACGCCTTGCTCACAAGAAACACATCGTCGCGCAATCCGCGCAGCGCTTCGCCGACAAGCTCTTCGGTAGCGCCGTCGCCGTACATTTCGGCGGTGTCGATGAGCGTCATGCCAAGCGCAATACCCTCGCGCAGTGCGGCAATTTCGTCGGCGCGACGCGCGGCGCGCTCGCCCATCTCCCACGTTCCCTGTCCGAGCTTCGGAATGCGCTCGCCGCCCGGCAGCGCGACATGGGGAAATCCGATCGTCATGGTGGCTGGCTCCTTATACCGCACGAAACGCGAGTACCGCGATCGACGGCAAACAACGTCGCTGAAAATCAGCGACGGTCACGAAACTGGCAGTGTATCGCCTCGTTTGTTTCAGGAGCATGCGTGCAAACGGTGTGCGAACTGCATGCAAACTGCGTGCAAGCGAGCGCCGCTCATTAGCGCTTTTGCGCGCCTGTGTCATAGAATTGCCGTTCGCCTTTCAAGCTCGCTTCCCATGAACGCACCCACGGAAGACCGCTGGCGCGACCTGCGCCCGGACCCGGAAAACGATACGCCGCTCTATCTGCAACTCGCGCGCAAGCTGAGCGGCGCAATCCACGAAAATCGCTGGAACGCAGGCGAGGCACTGCCGTCGGAGCGCGTGCTCGCCGACGCGCTCGGCGTCTCGCGCATCACCGCGCGCAAGGCGGTCGCGCTGCTCGTCGAACAGGGGTTGATCCGCCGCACGCAGGGCGCGGGCAGCTTCATCACGCCGCGCTACGAAGACCCGCTCTCGCGTCTGACGAGCTTCAGCGAGATGCTGCGCCAGCGCGGCTTCACGCCCAGTTCGCGCTGGATTTCGCGTGAGATCCAGCCCGCGAGCCGCGACGAGGTGATTCAGCTCGGCCTTTCACCGTCGGCTGCGGTGACGCGGCTCAAGCGCCTGCGGCTCGCGGACGGCATCGTGATGGCCGTCGAAAACTCGACATTCCCCGCTGCGCTGATTCCCGATCCGGATGCGATCGGCGATTCGCTGTACAGCTTCCTCGAACAGCGCGGACTCGCGATTCAGCGCGCGCTGCAGCACTTTCGCGCGGTGAACGCGAGCGAGGAAATAGCTCGGCAGATGAGCATCGCGCCGAACGAGGCGCTGCTCCTGATCACACGCGTGGGCTACACCGCCGACCAGCGCCCCATCGAACTCACCGACACTTACTGCCGCAACGACTACTACGACTTCGTCGCGGAATTGCGCAAGTGACACGCTGACGGCTCTGGCGGCTCGAACGCCTCAGGCTGCCCACGCATTTGACACGCACGGCCGATCAATCTTGATTAATATAATCAATATAGATTGATTTCTCCGGTTTCACGACACCAGCCACCATGTCCAGCTATATGACCGCGGCCGAGGCCGCCGAAGCGCTCGGGATCAGCCGCGCCACGCTCTATGCCTATGTGAGCCGCGGACTCCTCTCGTCGACGCCTGCAACCGTCGGCCGTCACAACCACTACGCCGCGGCTGACGTGCGCCGCCTCGCGCGCCGCAAGGCCGACGGCAAGCGCGCGGGCAAGGTCGCACAGAAGGTGCTGGACTGGGGTGTGCCGGTGCTCGAATCGTCGATCACGCTGATCGCCGACGGCAAGCTCTTCTACCGCGGCCACGATGCGATCGACCTCGCGCGCCACGCGTCGCTCGAAGAGGTCGCGGCGTTGCTCTGGGAATGCGCGCCGCGCCGCATCCTGGAAGCGCCGCCCGCGCCGATCACGGGCGCGCAATGGTCCGCGTGGCTCAAGATCTGGGGCGAGCACACGCCGCTCGAACGCGCGCTCGTGCTGCTGCCGGCCGCCGCCGCGCAGATGCCGCGCCTCTGGGCCCAGGGGCGCGACGCGCAGATCGATACGGGCGCGATGTTGATGCGCCTGCTCGCGGCCGCACTGATTTCGACCGCGCCGTCGAGTGAACCGCTGCACCGCCAGCTCGCCCACGCGTGGGGACTGCGCTCGCGCGCACACGCCGACTTGCTGCGCGCGGCGCTGGTACTTTGTGCGGACCACGAATTGAATGCCTCGACGTTCACGGTGCGCTGTATCACTTCTACCGGCACGCACCTGTTCGGCGCAGCGGCGGGCGGTCTCGCGGCGCTGTCAGGGCCGCGCCACGGCGGCGAAACGATGCGCGTGGCCGCATTCTTCGACGAAGCGGCGCGCGCGAGCGATCTGCACCGCTATCTCGCGGATCGCCTCGCGCCCGACGAACGCGGCGTCCCTGCGCCGCTTTCGGGTTTCGGCCATCCGCTCTATCCGAACGGCGATCCGCGTGCGCGGCTCTTGCTCGACCAGCTGGCGCAGCGCGCGCCGGCGCGCTCGACGATGAGCGAGATCGACGCACTCGCGCAAGCGGTGGCAGAAACGACGGGCGCGCGCCCGACCGTGGATTTCGCGCTCGCGGCCATCGAACGTGTGCTGGAATTGCCGCGCGGAGCGGCGTTCACGCTGTTCGCCGCGGGCCGCGTGACGGGCTGGATCGCGCACGCGTTGGAGCAGACCGCCGACGGACGCCTGATCCGGCCGCGCGCACGCTACGTGGGGGAGCCCGGCGGCGCGCTTTGAGCGCTGACCCGCCGCGCAGCACCGTCCGGGCGCCGCACGCTCAACTCGCCGAACGCGTGCGCCAACCGCCGCGCAGCGCCCAGTCGCGCAACGCGCCGGCCAGCTTCAGCGCCACGCGGCGAGCCTCGGCCGCACGCACAGACGCCGATGCCCCACCCAACGCCACGACGAAGCGAGCCCCCGAACGTCCTGCGCTGATGCGCGCCGAAGTCCGCCCGCCCAGCGTCAGTGTTTCGCCTTCGCGCAGCCAGTAGTCGCCTGCATCGCCGTCGATCGTCAGCCACAGTTCACCCTCGCTCACGCGCAGTTGCATCGGTTGCGTCAACTGCCAGGTCTGCGCAGGTTCGTCGTACTCCATTTCGAAAATGCGGATTTCGCGCATCGCAGTGCTCCTTGAACACCCTTCCCGGTTCAAGCATTATTGCTACCGGCGTCACCTGAACCCATGCACAGTTCCGAACAGTTCGCCCGGAACTGTGCAGTCAAAAAACCGGACAGTTCCCCAATTCCGGCAACTCGCGAGGCCCGCATGAAACTCGAACTCGACCGCGCGAGCAGCGTCCCGCTCACCGACCAGATCGTCGCCGGCGTGCAGGCGTGGATCGGCTCGCGCTCGGCGCATCCGGGCGCCCGGCTGCCGTCGATCCGCCAGTTCGCCGCCGACTACCACATCAGCCGATTCCCGGTGATCGAGGCTTACGACCGGCTCGTCTCGCTTGGCTTTCTCGACTCGCGGCACGGCTCGGGCTTCTATGTGAGCGAGCACGCGGGCGCGGGCATGGCCGGCATGGGCACCTGCGACCTGTCGAACGCCGCCGACGAATCCGACCTCGTGCTGAGCGCACTCAATCGCCCCGGCGAAGCCCTGCAGATCGGTAGCGGCTCGATCCCGCAGGGGTGGCGCGACATCGACGCCCTCGGCCAGGCGATCCGCTACGTTTCGCGTACCGATCCGTCGTGCCTCGTCGACTACGGCACACCGCTCGGCGACGCCACGTTGCGCGAGCATCTGCGCAACCGGCTCGCGCCGCTCGGCATCGTCGCGGACACGCAGCAGATCCTCCTCACCGAGGGCGCGAGCGAGGGCCTCGACCTCTTGATGCGCTACATGCTCAAGCCCGGCGACACGGTCTTCGTCGAAGATCCCGGCTACTACAACCTCTACGGACTGCTGAAGCTGCACGGGGTACGGCTCGTAGGCATCCGGCGCACGGCGGGCGGGCCTGACCTCGAGCATCTGCACGAGATGCTCGCGCAGCATCGGCCACGCGCATTCTTCGTCAACACGGTGTTCCACAATCCGACCGGCACGACGATCGCGCCACCCGTCGCGTTCCGCCTGCTGCAACTCGCGCGCGAGCACCGCTTCACGATCGTCGAGGACGACATCTTCGCCGACTGCCAGGGCGTCCCGACCGACCGGCTCGCCGCACTCGACCAGTTCGAGCATGTCGTGTACGTGTCGGGGCTTTCGAAGACGCTGTCGTCGTCGCTGCGGGTGGGCTACGTCGTGGCCAACGCCGCGCTCATACGCGATCTCGCGTCGGTCAAGGCGCTCACGACGATCAGCGGATCGCGCTTCACGCAGGCCGTGGCGGCGACGCTCCTCGAGCGCGGCGCGTACCGCAAGTATCTCGAACGGCTTAGACGGCGCATGTCGGAAGCGCTCGGCAGCGCCACGCGCACGCTCGAAGACCACGGCTGGGAACTGTTCGCGCGACCCGAAGGCGGCAAGTTCGTGTGGGCGCGCGTCCCGCATGTGGACGATTCGGCACGCCTCGTGGCATGCGGCGAGCCGTTGGGCGTGATGGTGTCGCCGGGCAACCACTTCCGGCCCCACGGCGAGACGAGTCCGTGGATTCGCATCAACGCGGCATTCGCGCTCGATCCGCGCGCGCAGGCCTTCTTCGCTGCGGCGGCGAAGCTCGATGTCTGAACAGCGGTCGCCTTACGACGCGGTCGCCGCGAGCGGACCGGCGACACCGCCCTCCACATCGGAATAGCCCAGGCCAACGGCACTGCCGTTAGTTGCGCCTGCACGCACCGCCGCGCGACCCCGCCGTTTTCCCTACAATGGCGGCTGCCGGCCACCCGCCTGCGCGTCCTCGTCATCGCCCATGTCCGTCCCCAGTCCGTCGCCCACGTCCAAGCCGTCTGCCCGTTCTTTGTCGGTGATGCTGTGGCTCGTCGCCATCGGCTTCTTCATGCAGACCCTCGACGCGACGATCGTCAACACAGCACTGCCCGCCATGGCGGCGAGCCTCGGCGAGCGGGCGCTCGCCATGCAGTCGGTCGTAATCGCCTATTCGCTGACGATGGCCGTGATGATCCCGGTCTCCGGCTGGCTCGCCGACAAGCTCGGCACACGCCGGGTTTTCTTCGGCGCGATTCTCGTGTTCACGATCGGGTCGCTCCTCTGCGCAAGCGCACACACGCTCGACGAACTGGTGCTCTCGCGCATTGCGCAGGGCGTGGGCGGCGCGATGCTGCTGCCAGTCGGCCGGCTCGCCGTGCTGCGCACGTTTCCCGCCGAACGCTATCTGCCCGCGCTATCGTTTGTCGCGATACCGGGGCTGATCGGCCCGCTGATCGGCCCGACGCTCGGCGGCTGGCTCGTGCAGATCGCCTCGTGGCACTGGATCTTTCTGATCAACGTGCCGGTGGGCATCGTCGGCTGTGTCGCGACATTCATCTTCATGCCCGACAGCCGCAACCCCGACACGCCCCGCTTCGATCTGCCCGGCTACCTGCTGCTCGTCATCGGCATGGTGACGCTCACGTTCGCACTCGATGGCCGCACCGAACTCGGCATCCAGCACGCCGCCGTGCTCGTGCTGCTGATCCTCTCGCTCGCCGCATTCGTCGCCTACGGCCTGCACGCGGTGCGCACGCCGCGCCCGATCTTCTCGCTCGACCTCTTCAAGATCGACACGTTCAGCGTGGGTCTGCTCGGCAACCTGTTCGCGCGGATCGGCAGCGGAGCGATGCCGTATCTGATTCCGCTCCTGCTGCAAGTGGCGCTCGGGTACACGCCGTTCCAGGCGGGCCTCATGATGCTGCCGACGGCTGCCGCCGGCATGTTCTCGAAGCGGCTCGTCACGCGCCTCATCTTGCGCTACGGCTACCGGCGCGTGCTCGTCACGAACACGGTGCTCGTCGGCATGACGATGGCGAGCTTCGCGTTCTCCACGCCCGGCGAGCCGTTATGGCTGCGCCTCGTGCAACTGGCGATCTTCGGCGGCGTGAACTCGATGCAGTTCACCGCCATGAACACGCTCACACTCAAGGATCTCGGCACCGGCGGCGCGAGCAGCGGCAACAGCCTGTTCTCGCTCGTGCAGATGCTCTCGATGAGCCTCGGCGTGACCGTCGCGGGCGCGCTGCTCACCACGTTTGCCGGGTTCATCGGCCATCACGTCACGGGTTCGGCCGTGATTCCCGCCTTCCACGCGACGTTCGTCTGCGTGGGGATCATCACGGCGGCCTCGTCGTGGATCTTCGCCCAGCTTGCCTCCGATCTGCACCGCACCGCGAAGCGAACCGATCCGTCCGAACGGACTTAGCGGCGCGGCGACGCGACAGCGCGGGCACCGCGCCCGATCGCGACGCCAACGCGCGCTCCCATCTCGCCAGATCGCCCCGCGCTTCACCCAACCATCGGCACCCCATGGCACCGAGGCAGTGCATGCCGCGACCGCGCGGTGCGAGCGTAGTCGCCTTTCGCACTGGATGCACAAGGCGCGGCCACCCGAGCGCAATGTGGATATCGCGCGGCATCCCCGGCAGCGCCCCGTATCTGCGGCGTCAGCGCGTCCCGGCCCCTGCCCTCGTGCGGTGACTCGCATACTTTTTGCTGGGCTATCCTTATCCTATAAACTTGATGCTGCGGCGCGGTGTGCGCCGCGCTCCCCCCATCGAAACGACCGGCATGATCGACCTCGAACCCCCAGGTTTCCAGTCGCGCCCCATCGCGGGCGTTGAAGGCGCCCGACGCACCGTGCTGTACGGCGGTTACACCGTCTTCAGCGTGTTCCAGCCGGTGTTCTCGGTCGCGCACCGTCGCGCAATCGGCTACCACGCGTCGCTGCGTGCCCACGACGAGCACGGCCAGCAAGTGCCGTCGCAGGAGGTGTTCTCGCAGGCGGCGCGACGCGGCGATCTGCTGGAACTCGGCCGACTTGCCGAATCGCTGCACCTCGGCAACTTCAACGCGTTCGATTCGCATGACGAGTGGCTCTTCCTGAGCCTGCACCCCGCCGCACTCATGGACACGAGCTACGGCGACGCCCTGCTTGCCGGCATCAAGGCGCTCGGGATGCAGCCGCAGCGCGTGGTGCTCGAAGTGTCGGAGCAGGCGGGCGGCGAAAATCTGCGATTCGCGGAGATCATCGACGGACTGCGCAAAAGCGGCTTCGTCATCGCGCTGGACGGCTTCGGCGCGAAGCACTCGAACATCGACCGCGTGTGGCAAGTGCGTCCCGACATCGTCACGCTCGACCGCAGCCTGCTCGCGCAGGCGAGCCGCCACGCGCACATCGAGCGCGTGCTGCCGGGACTCGTTTCGATGCTGCACGAATCCGGTCAACTCGTGCTGGTGGGCGGCCTCGCGACCGAACGCGACGCGCTCATTGCGCTCGAGAGCAATGCCGATTTCGTGCAGGGTACGTACTTCGCGGGGCCCGGCATCGAGCCGGTGCCGCCCGCCAGGGCGGCGAAGCTGATGGACGATCTTTCGGCGCGCCTGCGCGATTGCGTGAATGCGCGCGAGGTCTCGCAGGCGGCGCGGCTCGCGCCGTACGTGAGCGCAATCGAAACGGCGGCGGCGAAACTGGCCGTTGGTGCGTCCATGGCCGATGCGACGTTGCCGCTGCTGGGCCTGAAAGAGACGGCGCGCTGCTTCCTGCTCGACGTGTCCGGACGCCAGATCGGCGACAACGTGCTGCCCGAAGTGCGTGCGACGCAGCGCGCGAAGCGCTTCCGCCCGCTCCTGCATTCGGAGGGCGCGAGTTGGGAGCGCCGGCCCTATTTCATCGGCGCAATACGCACGCCGGGCCAGGTTCACCTCACACCGCCCTATCTGTCGATCAACGAGGCGCACCTGTGCGTGACCGCGTCGATCGCCGCGCAGACGCCGCACGGCCTGCAGGTGCTTTGCGTCGATATCAACTGGGAAGTGACCGCTCAGCGCGGCTGACGCGCCCACACTGTCCGCAATCTCACGCGAGCCGCACGGCAAGCCATGTCGAGAGCACGCCCTTGTACTCGGCGACGAGCAGCTTGCGCTCTTTGGGCTTCGCCGCCGCGTACAGCGGGTTGAGGCTCTTGATGACTTGCAGCATCACTTCCGCGATGCGAAAGGCCTCGTCGGCAGCGAGCGCTGCGTTGTAGCGCCTGAAGAGCGCGGCGAAGCGCTCACGCAACCGGTTGCGCGCGGCGGCGTCGCGATGGAATCCGAGCGGCACAGAAAGCAGCGGCAAATAGGCCGGAAAGTCGGCCATCAAGTCGACCATCAGATCGAACAGGCGCTCCACCAGTTCCGCAAACGGCAATTCGACGACTGTGCCGTCTGTGCCGTTTGCCTCGCTCGCTTCGATCATCGCGCTCCAGCGCGCATCCATCTCGTCGCCATAGCGCTTGCGCAGCGCGAACGCGAGCGCATCCTTGTTCGGAAAGTACTGATACGCCGCGCCGATCGACACGCCGGCCTGCTGCGCGATCTGCGTCATCGTCGCGCCGTCGAAGCCGCGTTCGGCAATGGCGTCGCCCGCCGCGAGGAGCAGCGCCTCGACCGTGCGCGCCGCACGTTCCTGACGCGGCACGCGCCGCGATGCTGCACAATCCCCTCGTGCGCCTGCGCCCATATCTGAAAGCCCCCTCACATTCCTGTATCATTATGTGAGTCCATCCTCACATACTGGTGACTCATGACGCAAGCCCTTTCCCTCGATCCGCGCAAAACGGCGCTCGTGATGATCGATCTGCAACATGGCATCGTGGGCCGCTCGCTCGCGCCGCACAGCGGCGCCGACGTCGTCGCACGCGCGAAACAACTGGCCGACACGATGCGCGCGAAAGGCGCCGCGATCGTGTGGGTACGCGTGCTGCTCAACGAACTGCGCCGGGCTCCGGCCGATATATCCACGCACGCGCCCGACGCGCCACCTGCCCCGGCGGAGGCGTCGGAACTCGTGCCCGGGACCGGCGCGCAGGCGGACGATGTGATCGTCTCGAAGCGCCAGTGGGGCGCGTTCTACGGCACCGACCTCGAACAGCAACTGCGCCGTCGCGGCATCGAGACAATCGTGCTGGGCGGCATCGCGACGAACTTCGGCGTCGAATCGACGGCGCGCGCCGCCTTCGACCAAGGCTTTAACCTCGTGTTCGTCGAGGACGCCACGTCGGGCCTGAATGGCGAAATGCACAGCTTCAACTTCGAGAAGCTGTTCCCGTACATGGGCCACGTCCGTTCGACACAGCAAGTGATCGACGCGCTGGCATAAACGCCAACGCGCGTAAAAAAAGCCCTCGACTTTGAAAATCGAGGGCTTTTTTGTCTGTGCCGCGCGTTGCGGCACGCGTCACAGCACACTACGCGGCACTGTCGTGCGGAGCGCTTGCGCTTAAGCGAAGTTCTTCGCAGCGAAGTCCCAGTTCACGATGTTCCAGAACGCTTCGACGAACTTCGGACGCGCGTTGCGGTAGTCGATGTAGTAAGCGTGTTCCCAAACGTCGATCGTGATCAGCGGCTTTGCGTCGGTCGTGAGCGGCGTGGCGGCGTTGCTGGTCGACACGATATCGAGCGAGCCGTCCGCCTTCTTCACGAGCCACGTCCAGCCCGAGCCGAAGTTACCGACTGCGGCCTTCGAGAACGCTTCCTTGAACGCGTCGAACGAGCCCCACTTCGCGTTGATCGCGTCGCCGAGCGCACCGGCCGGCGCGCCGCCACCTTGCGGCGACAGGCTGTTCCAGAAGAACGTGTGATTCCAGATCTGGGCTGCGTTGTTGAACACGCCGCCCGACGACTTCTTGATGATCTCTTCGAGCGAGAGCTTTTCGAACTCGGTGCCCGGAACGAGGTTGTTCAGGTTCGTGACGTAAGCCTGATGGTGCTTGCCGTAGTGGAACTCGAGCGTTTCTTCCGACATGTGCGGAACGAGAGCGTTCTTCGCGAACGGCAGCGGCGGGAGCGTAAATGACATGGTTCTGTTCCTTCGTCGTGTTATGGGGAGTTAGTTCTGCGTGATAACCGGCATGGAGCATTCGATTGTAGGCGAGTTGGAATAACCCCGCAAACTGGCGGACTTTATGCCGGATGTCCGCTGTGCAAGGGTTCCGGGCAGAATCCGGAGCGCTTGCGCGCAGCAGGTACCCCAGGTTGGTCAGCACTGCACGGTAACGCCTGTTGCACGCTTCGACGCTCGCGCAGCGATGTTTCAGCAACATGACCGATGCCGTGAAAGCCGCGTGCGCACCACGGCATCCAATCGACGAATCGACGCGCGAACGCCGTGCCCGGTCCAGCATATCCGCGCAGCACTTCCCCTGCAAAAGACCTTCAACAGCTTGCAACAGCGCTGCAATGCGGACTGCAATGCGCCTTTGCCGCGAATGCGTCAGAAACCCTCGGCGAGGCGGGGCTGTACGTCGGAAAGCGCGATGTCGGCGCTGCCCTGCGCGAGATGCACGGTGAGTCGCTTGCCGGGTTTCAGCGTCGAAGGCGATCGGACGGCCGCACCGCTTTGCGCATCCAGCAGCGCAGCATAGCCGCGCTCGAACGTGCGCTGCGGACTGAGCACTTCGAGCCGCGCCATCAGTCCCGAGACCCGTGCCGCCTCGCGTTCGCGCTGCCGGGCGAACGCCGCGTCGAGCCGGCGGCCGAGCGCCTCGAGCCTGGCGGACTGTGCCGCCGTATCGGGGCGCGTGCGTTGCCAGCGCATCTGCAGAACATTGAAGCGGGCGCGAGCGTCGGCCGTCGAGCGCGAGGACGCCGACGCAAGCCGGATCGCCAGTTGCCGCAAATGCGTGCTCTGCTGCGCAAGCCGCTGCGCGGGCGAAACGAGGCGCCGCGCGAGCCAGTCGAGTTGCTGCGCACGCCGCTCCATCTGCCGGACGAAGCCACGCGCAAGCGCCGCGTGGCGCTGATCGAGTTCGCGCAACAGCGTCGCGTGCTGCGGACTCACGAGTTCGGCGGCGCCCGTGGGCGTCGGCGCACGCATGTCGGCGGCAAAATCGGCGATGGTGAAATCGGTTTCATGCCCCACGCCACTGACCACTGGAATCGCGCTCGCTGCGATCGCGCGCGCGAGCGTCTCGTCGTTGAACGACCAGAGATCCTCGATCGATCCGCCGCCACGACACAGCACCAGCACGTCCACCTCAGCACGCGCGTTGGCCGTCTCGAGCATCGCCGTGAGCTTCTCCGCCGACCCCGCCCCCTGCACGGGCGCCGGATAGACGATCACGCGCACATGCGGCGCACGGCGGCACAGCGTCGTGAGCACGTCGCGCAGCGCAGCGGCCTGCATCGATGTAACGACGCCGATGCCGCGAGGATGCGTCGGCAGTGGGCGCTTGCGCGCGGGATCGAAGAGCCCTTCCGCCTCCAGTTGCGCCTTCAGCCGCAGAAACGCTTCGTACAGCCGCCCCTGCCCGGTGCGCCGGACAGCCTCGACGTTCAGTTGAAGTTCGCCGCGCGGCTCGTACATCGTGACGAGCGCGCGCACCTCGATACGATCGCCCTCGCGCGGGGTGAATTCGGCGTACTGAGCGCGGCCGCGGAACATCACGCAGCGGATCTGCGCGGCGGCGTCCTTGATCGAGAAGTACCAGTGGCCGCTCGCGGCTCGCGTGAAGTTCGACACCTCCCCCGAGATCCACGCGAGCGGGAACGAACGTTCGAGCATCGACGCAATCGCGCGGTTGAGCGACGACACCGGTACGACGACATCGCCGCCGGAAGCGGAGGGGGAAGCGGAAAATCGATCGGAATTCATGCAGAGCGTGTGTAAAACCAGGCCGGACAGACGATAGACCGATCGGCGTGGCGGCGTCCAGCACAAACTGCTCGTTCAGGCAAGCGCAGCGAAGTGTCCACATCGTCTGAGTCAGTTGACGGGACGGGGGGTGAAGCCCTCGAAACGTCGAGAATTCATTGCATATTATTGATTTTATTGATATTTTTTTATGCAGACTTACTATTCCCACCGATGGAATGCAGCGCGAATGCGGCTTCCAGCCTTCCGGGCGGGCATTTACCCACAAAGTTATCCACAGGCAATCGCGCACCTGATCTCGCGCGAGGCAAGCAGCACAAACCGGCCAGGTGGCTTGCCGCGCGGCTGGCACACGCGTTAGAGTGCCAGGTTCACGTTGGCCGGTGACCTCGCAGCGGCTGCTGGCGAGACCTGACGGCAGCGTATCTGCGAAATTGCTGCCGTATTTGCGCGCCGCCCCTGCCCGTCCTGCCCGCTCACGAATCCACGATCCGGAGAACCGCCCGATGCCAGCCCTGCCCGTCCTGCTTGCAGGCGCGACGCCCGCACAAGGCGTCTCGCGCACGCACCGGTCCACGCGCCGATGAGCGGCCTCGCTTCGCGCATCGAAAGCCGGCTCGCGCACGAGTGGCAGCGGCGCGGCCCGCTCGCCTGGGCGCTCACGCCGATCGCAGCCGTATTCGCCGCCGTGAGCGCCGCGCGCCGCGCCGCATACTCGCGCGGCTGGCTCAAGACGGTGCGCGTGAGCGTGCCGGTCGTCGTCGTCGGGAACGTAACCGTGGGCGGCACCGGCAAGACACCCACGGTGATCGCGCTAGTCGAAGGGCTGCGCGCTGCCGGCTTCACGCCGGGCGTCGTTTCGCGCGGCTATGGCGCGAAGGTCGAACGGCCCACGCCGGTCACGTCGGCCACACCCGCGCGCCTCGCCGGCGACGAACCGCTGCTCATCGCCCGCCGCACCGGCGCGCCCGTGTGGGTTTCGCCCGATCGCGTCGCCGCCGCCCAGGCGCTGTGCGCGGCGCACAGCGACGTCGACGTAATCGTCAGCGATGACGGACTCCAGCACTACCGCCTTGTGCGCGACGTCGAGCTCGTGGTCTTCGATCACCGGCTTGGCGGCAATGGATTCCTGCTGCCCGCCGGGCCGCTGCGCGAACCGCTCTCGCGCCGCCGCGACGCCACGCTGATCAACAATCCGTTCGAGCGCCGGCTGCCGCCCTGGCCCAATACGTTCGCATTGAAGCTCGAACCCGGCGACGCCTGGCATCTGGCCAATCCCGGCCTGCGCCGTCCGCTCGCGCAGTTCGCAACCGAGCCTGGCCAGCGTGAGCAACGCCTCGTGGCGGCAGCCGGCATCGGCTCGCCGGAACGCTTTTTCGCGACGCTGCGTGGCGCCGGACTCGCGCCCCAAACGCTGCCGCTGCCCGATCACTACGCATTCACGACGAGCCCGTTCGCCGACATCAAAGCCGACGCGATCCTGGTCACGGAGAAGGATGCAGTAAAATTGGGGACCCTGAACGACGCGCGCATCTGGGTCGTCCCCGTGGAAGCCGCGCTCGATCACCGCCTTATTACCCTGGTTGTGGAGAAACTCCGTGGACGCCCGTCTGCTTGAAATCCTGGTCTGCCCGATCTGCAAGGGCCCGCTCAGCTATGACCGCGCCGCGCAGGAGCTGATCTGTCACGCCGACAAGCTCGCCTACCCGATCCGCGACGGCATCCCCGTAATGCTCGTGGACGAGGCGCGACAGACCGTCGAAGGTACGCCGGTCGATCCGGCTGGCCCCAGCGCCGCCTGAGTGCCGGCGGCCTGTGCCGCGGCGGGCGCCCGGGTGCGCCACGTCGTGGCGCACCCGCGCAGCGCTTTCGTTTTTCGCCTTCCCCCGAACTGGTCATGACCGCACCTGTGCAACCCTTCATCGCCGTGGTTCCGGCGCGTCTCGCGTCCACGCGGCTGCCGAACAAACCGCTCGCCGACATCGGCGGCAAGCCGATGGTGGTTCGCGTTGCCGAGCGTGCACGTGCCTCGGGCGCACAACAGGTGCTGATCGCCTCCGACGCACAGAGCGTGCTCGATGCCGCGCGCGAACACGGCTTCGAGGCGGTGCTCACGCGCGCCGACCATCCGTCCGGCACCGATCGCCTCGCCGAAGTCGCGGCGAAGTACGGCTTTAGCGACGACACGATCGTCGTCAACGTGCAGGGCGACGAACCACTGATCGATCCGTTGCTCGTGTGCGACGTTGCGTCGCACCTTGCTGCGCACCCCGAATGCGCGATCGCGACGGCCGCGCATCCGATCACGGCACCGGAAGAAATCTTCAGCCCAAACGTGGTGAAGGTCGTCCTTGACGCGCGCGGCGTGGCGCTCTACTTTTCGCGCGCGCCGATTCCGTGGGCACGCGACGCATGGCTGCCGCACTGGTCGCCGGCGCGCCTCGATCTGGCTGCGATGCCGGCACCGCCCGCTCCCGCGACCGTTTATCGTCACATCGGGCTGTACGCGTATCGCGCGAAATTCCTGCGCAGCTATCCGTCGCTCGAACAGTCGCCAATTGAAGCGGTCGAGGCCCTCGAACAACTGCGCGCGATGTGGCATGGCGAGCGCATCGCCGTGCTGGTGACGGCAACGGCGCCCGCGCCGGGCGTCGACACGCCGGCGGATCTGGCACGCGTTCAGGCGCTATTCCGTCCTTAATTCCGGCCGTGGTCCCAAAATCCCATGGCATAATCAATTGATTGCGCGAGCCGTCTAGAGCCTTTGTGCGTCGGGGTTCTCCCCACTTTTCGCCGATTTCGCCCTGCTGCGCCAACCGCGACCAAAGCCGCGGATGCTGCTGCGCGGGGCGTGTTGTCACCGCGACGGCCCGGCCGTCAGCGGTGTTCCAGGCGAACGGGAAAGAAGACGCACGACGCCACCGATGGTGCCCACACGGGGCACGCCGCGCCGCAAAAATTCACACAGATTGGAGATTGAGCACATGCGTTTGATCCTGTTGGGCGCACCCGGCGCTGGCAAGGGAACCCAGGCAAACTTCATCAAGGAGAAGTTCGGCATTCCGCAAATCTCGACCGGCGACATGCTTCGCGCGGCCGTGAAGGCGGGCACGCCGCTCGGCATCGAAGCCAAGCGCTTCATGGACGCGGGCGAGCTCGTGACCGACGAGCTGATCATCAATCTCGTGAAGGAACGCCTGAAGGAACCGGACTGCAAGAACGGCTACCTGTTCGACGGCTTCCCGCGCACGCTGCCGCAAGCGGAAGCCATGAAACAGGCCGGTGTCGCAATCGACTACGTGCTGGAAATCGACGTGCCGTTCGACGAGATCATCACGCGCATGAGCGGCCGCCGCACTCACCCGGCATCGGGCCGCACCTACCACGTCAAGTTCAATCCGCC
Organism: Paraburkholderia dinghuensis; assembly: GCF_003837865.1. Classification (GTDB taxonomy): domain Bacteria; phylum Pseudomonadota; class Gammaproteobacteria; order Burkholderiales; family Burkholderiaceae; genus Paraburkholderia; species Paraburkholderia dinghuensis. Next base: position 428,166 of record NZ_RQIS01000001.1, read on the forward strand.
GAAAGAGGCGATGAAGGACGACGTGACGGGCGAGCCGCTCGTCCAGCGCGAGGACGACAAGGAAGAGACCGTGCGCAGGCGCCTCGACGTCTATGACGCACAGACGCGCCCGCTCGTCGACTACTACGGCGACTGGGCGAAGCGCGGTGAAGAGAATGGCCTGAAGGCGCCGCAGTACCGCGCGATCTCGGGTCTCGGCACCGTCGACGAAATCCGCTCGCGCGTGTTCGACGCACTCAAGTAAGCCGCTATCTCACGCCGGTCAGCCGGGGAAAACCGGCCTCGCCGGCTTCCCCGGATAAGCTTTAGCCGGCCTTGCTCGGATCTTGCTGGTTTGCCTGCGGGCCGGCCGGCGTCGCGCCACAAGCGCGATGCCGGGCGGCCCGTTTTCCGTGCATGCCGCCCGCACGACGACCATAACGAATGGATGGAGGAGAAACATGCAGATCCGTGACAACGTATTCCTCATCACCGGCGGCGCGTCGGGCCTCGGTGCGGCGACCGCACGCCTCGTCGCGGCCGAAGGCGGCAAGCCCGTCATCGCCGACCTGAATGAAGAAGCCGGTCAGGCGCTCGCGAAGGAACTGGGCGGCGTGTTCGTGAAGTGCAATGTCGCGAGCGAGGACGATGGCGCGCAAGCTGTTGCGGCAGCGACGGCACTCGGCACCCTGCGCGGTCTCGTCAACTGCGCGGGTATCGCACCGGCCGTGAAGACCATCGGCAAGGACGGCCCGCATCCGCTCGCCGTATTCGCAAAGACCATCTCGGTCAACCTGATCGGCACGTTCAACATGATCCGCCTCGCGGCCGCCGCGATCGCCCAAAGCGCGCCCGCGGACGGCGGTGAGCGCGGCGTCATCGTCAATACGGCGTCGGTTGCGGCCTACGACGGCCAGATCGGCCAGGCGGCCTATGCGGCGTCGAAGGGCGGCGTCGTCGGCATGACACTGCCGATCGCGCGCGATCTCTCGAGAAGCGGGATCCGCGTGATGACGATTGCGCCCGGTATCTTCGAAACGCCGATGCTGCTCGGCATGCCCCAGGAAGTGCAGGACGCCCTCGGTGCGATGGTGCCGTTCCCGTCGCGCCTCGGCAAACCCGCCGAGTATGCGATGCTCGTGAAGCAGATCGTCGAGAATCCGATGCTCAACGGCGAGGTGATCCGGCTCGACGGCGCGATCCGCATGCAGCCGAAGTGACGGCACGGTATGCCGCCGCGCCGCGGTGGCCGTCGTCCATGTAAAAAGCCCGCGACACGTCGCGGGTTTTTTTCACTAGCGCAATGCGATGCGCAACGTCGCGTCACCCCTGCTCGTTGTCGAGCGTTCGCTGACGCAACTCCTGCAATTGCGATTCGACGACTTCGGCGTCGTCCGCGTCGGGGCGCTCGTCGAGGTACTGTTCGAGATCTTCGAGCGCCGGGCGCAGGTAGTCCAGCCGCGCATAGGCGAAGCCGCGGTCGCGCACTTCCTCGACGCTGTACGGCAAAAGAATCACGAGCCGCTGCTGGATGGCGAGCAGGCGCTGCCAGCGCTCCGTCTGCACGTAGATCGACTTCAGGTTGCGCAGCATGCGTGCGACGATCTCGCGGCGCGTCGCCGGTTCGAGCAGCATGCGCAGCGCCCGCGCGACCGAATCGCCCGCCTTCGCCACATAAGGCTCGAGCATCTCGACCATGTCCGATTCGGAAAGCGTGCGGCCCGTTGTGGGGTCGAGCATCGCGTCGCCGTCGGGCAGCGTCGCGCGCAGCAGAAAATGTCCCGGAAACGCTACGCCCTGCACCGGCAGACCGAGTTGCCCGGCGAGCTCCAGGTAGAGCACCGCAAGCGAAATCGGAATGCCGCGCCGGCGCTTGAGCACCGCGTTCAGATAGCTGTTGTCGGGGTCGTAGTAGTCGTTGAGGTTCGCGGCGAAGCCGAACTCGCGGAAGAAGCAATGCGTCAGGATCGCGATCCGCTCGCGCACGTCCGCACCCTCGGGAACGCGACGGCGCACGCGCAGGGCCAGTTCGTCGATTTCGGCGAGCGTAGCTTGGAGATCGAGGTCGGGGTATGCGTCCTGCGCGATCGCGAGGGCAGCTTCCGTCAGAGGCAGGCTGTCGTCCTCGGCAACGAGGGTGCTGAAATAGTCGAGCACCCGCGTGGTAATCGTGTTCACTTCGCTCGCCTCTTGAAGTACGCGTATTTGAAACCCATGAGCCAGAGCATACCGAAATATAGCGCCGCGAACAGCACGAGGCAGGCGCCGAGCAGCGCAATGCGCGCGAGTGGCTGGTGACGCAGGCCGATCCAGTCGTAGTTGAGCGAGCACCAGTGCATCGCGCCCGCCAGCACGAGGCATGCCCCGAACAGCTGCACGAAGAACATCGCCCAACCCGACGACGGCATATAAATTCCGCGTCGACGCAGGCCGATGAATAGCAGCAGCGCGTTCATGCACGCGCCGAGCCCGACCGAAAGGGTAAGACCCGCGTGCGAGAAAATCGGCACGAAGATGTAGTTGCTGACTTGGGTGGCGACGAGCACGGCCCCACCGATCTTCACAGGCGTTTTGATGTCCTGGCGCGCGTAGAATCCGGGCGCGAGGATCTTGATGAGAATGAGGCCGACTAGCCCGACGCCGTAAGCGGCAAGCGCGCGCCCCACCATCACGACCGAGTTCGCATCGAACTTGCCGTAGTGGAAAAGCGTCGCGGTAAGCGGCTCGGCGAAGAAAAAGAGCGCGATCGCCGAGGGCGCTGCCAGCAGAAACGTCACGCGCAGACCCCAGTCGAGCAGCGCCGAGTATTCGTGCGTATCGGCATCGACGTGAGCCTTCGAGAGGCTCGGCAGCAGGATGGTACCGAGCGCGACGCCGAGCAGCGCGGTCGGAAACTCCATGAGCCGGTCGGCGAAGTTGATCCACGAAACGGCACCCGCGCCGAGGCGCGATGCGATGTTGGTATTGATGATGAGGCTGATCTGCGCGACGGAGACGGCGAACATCGCGGGCACCATCTTCGCGAGCACGCGCTTCACGCCGCGGTGCGCGAGCGCCTTGACCGGATTCCAGCCGATGCGCGGTGTCATGTCGATGCGCTTGAGGCCCGGCAGTTGCACGAGGAACTGAAGCACGCCGCCAACGATCACGGCCCACGCGAGCGCATACACGGGTTGCTTCATGTGCGGCGCGAAGGCCACGGCCGCGACGATGAACGCGACGTTGAGCAGGACCGGTGCGAACGCCGGCAACGAGAACTGCCGGTACGTATTCAGCACGCCGGACGCGAGCGACGTCAGCGAGATGAACACGATGTAAGGGAACATGATGCGCGTCATCACGACGGCGAGCGGGAACGCCTCGCCGTGGCCCTTCAGGCCCGACGCGACCACCGTCACGACGAACGATGCCCCGATGATACCGAGCACTGAAAGAACGGCGAGCGCCCAGGCAAGCACCGTTGACATCGCATCGACGAGATCACGCGTCGCGTCGTGGCCTTTCTGGTTCTTGAACTCAGCAAGGATCGGTACGAAGGCCTGCGAAAATGCGCCTTCGGCCGAAATCCGGCGCAACAGGTTCGGGATGCGGAACGCGACGTAGAAGGCGTCCGTAAACTGGCTCGCGCCGAACGCACGCGCGATCAGCGTTTCACGGGCCAGTCCGGTCACGCGCGACAGCAGCGTGAAGCCGCTGACGGTCAGCAAGGCTCGGAATAGATTCATGGGGCGCTTATTATACGGGTGGTGCGTGACCCACCGTTGCTTCGGATCGGTAACAGTTTGTCGGCCGAATCGGCAATTCTGACCAGGCCTGACCACGCGCATGGGACGGCGTTTGATCGCCAGCAGTCCCAAGGTCAATTAGATCGTGCCCCGTTTTTCTTACCGAAGTGGCCGACGGGGACACGCTTACATGTGCTGCGCGCAATGCACCGGGCGTTTTCGTTTGCCCATTCGTGCTACCCGTCTGTCGTCCATGCCTCACCTGACCGGTTCGGGTTGCCACCTCCCTGATTTCGTTGCTATAATCGCGAGTTTCGAAGCTCACTTCGCCTTTGAAGGCAACGCGGTATCGAATAAACGCCTTCGGGTGTGGTCCCATCCTCATGTAGTCTCATGGACGGGCGCCCTCATCCGCAAAGTCGCCGCAAAGGCAGCCGTTGTGCCCACGGACTACCGCAAGGTACACAAGGCACACCCGGCAGGCACGTCCGGCAAACCCGGTCGAACACGTTTTGCGCTTCCGGACAGAACGCTTTCCGGGAGCTCGGATCAAGGCAAGCAGCGCCGCCCAAGTTGACAGATCGTCAGCGGGCAGGCTCTAGAAACAGGATCAGGATAAGGAACCGTAATGGCTAACTCCGCACAAGCACGCAAGCGCGCCCGTCAGGCCGCGAAGGCAAACTCGCACAACTCGGCGCTGCGCTCGAAGTTCCGCACCGCCATCAAGGCTGTTCGCAAGGCCATCGACGCCGGCGACAAGGCTGCGGCCGCTGAAATCTTCAAGGCCTCGGCAAAGACGCTCGACATCATCGCCGACAAGAAGATCGTTCACAAGAACAAAGCCGCTCGCCAGAAGAGCCGCCTCTCTGCCGCCCTCAAGGCGATGCAGGCCGCGCAGTAAATCCCGGCTGGCCCGCTTCGGCGGGCTGCCTCCTGTTTCCGCTGCGCCTCATGAGAACCCGCTTCGGCGGGTTTTTTTGTTGCTGCTCGTGGTTGCGTGTTGTTCGGTTGCGTGTTGTTTGCTTGTTGTTGCGCGCGAAACCGTCCGGCGCAGACGCAAAAAAACCCGCCGTAGCGGGTCATTCTGGCAGGCCAGGGGTGCAGTGACGCGCTACGCGCTCAACCGCCACTCCCCTTGCGCGCCGCATGGTCGGGCGGGAGTTCGCATGCCTCGGTCACGACAAGGTCGTTGTCCTTCGCGAAGTTCAGTACGAAATTGAACGCCATCGGCTCCACTTCCTTGAGGCGGGAGTCGAGCACCACGCATTTGAGATCGCCGATCATCGTCGGCCTGACATACAGCGAGTAACGCAGGTAGGCGTTCGGCCCGCGCGCATTCATCGCAGCCTTGGGTCCGAAATTCGCCATCACGCCCGCCAGGCGCTCGGACCAGTCGCTGGGACGAAATTTCTTCCCGCTCGTGGTGATGCCTTGAATGAAGTATTCGGTTGGGGCTTCGTCGGCCATGTACTGTACCTGTGTGACTGCACGCTGCACTGCAGCACGAAACGGCGGCACACTTGCGCGGTCGTTGCCATCTCGTGCGTTACCCCGGCGGGACACGGGTTGCCGGCCACTGGCCTTGCGACCTCGCGTGCGATTACAGTCCGATGGACAGGGAGCGGCCGCCTGCACACGAGGACTCGCGCAGCACCGCAAATCGCGATAATCGGGTTTGCAGCGCACTGCCAGCCATAGTACGAGCCGCTGTCGCGAGCCGCCTTTTATATCCGCCGGGCTCGCTGTCGTGCCTGAAAGAAAACTCGTCGATTATAGCGTACCTGGGGTTATTCCGCACTGCACACAGGGCATACCGGACAAGGCGGACAAACCCCGGACGGACCCCGGATGCGCCCCGAGCGCGCCGTCGCCCCAGCGCGATCCATGCTCTTCCCTTGCGTGGCGAGAGCGTCGCCCGCCCTTCGGGCGACTCGTCAAAATGCGCAAAATCCTTTATGCTGCATTGACTTACCACCAACCGCAGCGGCGTCGCCGGCCTGATCCTGCAGTTCTGAGGCCGGATCCGGCGCCGTTTTCGTTTCATGACCTCCCGCACCATACGCCATTACCTGCAGTTCAAGGATTTCTCTCTTGACGAATATGAATATGTGCTCGAGCGTGCCCGCATCCTCAAGCGCAAATTCAAGAACTACGAGACGTACCATCCGCTGCACGACCGCACGCTCGCGATGATCTTCGAGAAGAACTCGACGCGCACGCGCTTGTCGTTCGAAGCCGGCATCTTCCAGCTCGGCGGGCACGCGGTATTCATGAGCACCCGCGACACGCAACTCGGCCGCGGCGAGCCCATCGAGGACGCGGCGCAGGTCATCTCGCGCATGGTCGACATCATCATGATCCGGACGTTCGGTCAGGACATCCTCACGCGTTTCGCGGAGAATTCGCGCGTACCGGTCATCAATGGCCTGACGAACGAGTATCACCCCTGCCAGGTGCTGGCCGACATCTTCACGTACTACGAGCACCGCGGGCCGATCCGCGGGAAGACCGTCGCCTGGATCGGCGACGCGAACAACATGCTCTACACGTGGATCGAGGCAGCGCAAATTCTCGACTTCAAATTGCGCGTCTCCACGCCGCAGGGCTATCAGATCGATCCGGCGCTCGTCGCGCCTGGGAGCCAGCCGTTCTTCCAGGTTTTCGACGATCCGGACGAGGCCTGCGACGGCGCCGACCTCGTCACGACGGACGTCTGGACCAGCATGGGCTTCGAAGCCGAGAACGAAGCCCGCAAGAAGGCGTTCGCCGACTGGTGCGTGGACGCCGAGATGATGGCGCGCGGCAAGCCCGATGCGCTCTTCATGCACTGCCTGCCCGCGCACCGCGGCGAGGAAGTGACCGCAGAAGTGATCGACGGGCCGCAGAGCGTGGTCTGGGACGAGGCGGAAAACCGCTTGCACGTTCAGAAAGCGCTGATGGAATTCCTGCTGCTCGGCCGCCTGAACCACTGATCCGACGCGCGGCACGCCGCCGCGAAAACGCGGCGTGTCGCCCGTTTGGTGTCAAAATATTGTTTTTCGCGCGTCGGGGCCGCTCGCGCGCACCGATTTCACCCGTTACGGATTCACCATGAGCGATATTAAAAAAGTCGTGCTCGCCTACTCCGGCGGCCTCGACACCTCCGTCATCCTGAAGTGGCTGCAGGACAACTACGACGCTGAAGTCGTCACCTTCACCGCCGACATCGGCCAGGGTGAAGAACTCGAACCGGCCCGCAAGAAAGCGGAACTGCTCGGCATCAAGCCGGAAAACATCTTCATCGACGACCTGCGCGAAGAATTCGTCCGCGATTTCGTGTTCCCGATGTTCCGCGCCAACGCGCTGTACGAAGGCGAATACCTGCTCGGCACGTCGATCGCACGTCCGCTGATCGCCAAGCGCCAGATCGAAATCGCCCGCCAGACCGGCGCGCAGGCCGTCTCGCACGGCGCGACCGGCAAGGGCAACGACCAGGTGCGCTTCGAACTCGGCTACTACGCACTCGAGCCGGGCATCAAGGTGATCGCCCCGTGGCGCGAGTGGGATCTGCTGTCGCGCGAAAAACTGCTCGCCTACGCTGAAGCGGCCGGCATTCCGATCGACATGAAGCACCGCCAGGGCGGCGCGCCGTACTCGATGGACGCGAACCTGCTGCATATCTCGTTCGAAGGTCGCCACCTCGAAGACCCGAAGGCGGAAGCCGAGGAAGAGATGTGGCGCTGGACTGTGTCGCCGGAAAAGGCGCCGGATGCGCCCGAGTACATCGATATCGAGTACGAGCACGGCGACCCGGTCGCGATCAACGGCAAGCGCGTCACGCCGGCTGAGGCGCTGACCGAACTGAACCGCCTCGGCAGCAAGCACGGCATCGGCCGTCTCGATCTGGTCGAGAACCGCTACGTCGGCATGAAGTCGCGCGGCTGCTATGAAACGCCGGGCGGAACCATCATGCTCAAGGCACACCGCGGCATCGAATCGATCACGCTCGACCGCGAAGTCGCCCACCTGAAGGACGACCTGCTCGCCCGCTACGCCGCGCTGATTTACAACGGCTACTGGTGGAGCCCGGAGCGCCGTGCAATCCAGGTGCTGATCGACCACACGCAGCAGAACGTCAACGGCTGGGTGCGCGTGAAACTGTACAAGGGCAGCGTCTCGGTCGTCTCGCGCGACTCGAAGGACACGCTGTTCGACAAGACCATCGCGACCTTCGACGACGACGGCGGCGCCTACAACCAGGCCGACGCCGGCGGCTTCATCAAGCTCAACGCACTGCGTATGCGTATTGCCGAAAACGCGCGCCGTCAGCGCGGAAAGTAAGCGACATTCCGCACGCAAGCTGCAAAAAAGCCGGGGCGCGCAATAGCGTCCCGGCTTTTTTTTCGCGTTACCACTGCCGCAACATCCAGGCTACACGCAGGCCGGTCAGACTGTCTCCCCCAACCGCCGCGCGAGCGCCTTGAGCAGCGGCGCGACGCGCTGGCGAAACAGGTCCGGCCCCATCGACGACGCCGGCCCACTGCAGCTCAACACAAGCCAGCGGCGCTCGCGCGGCTCGCGAAACGGCACCGCTACCGCGTTGACGTCGTCGTGCCAGTCGCGAAACGAATAGCAACAGCCCTCTTTCCCGAACGTCTCGATCTCGCGCCTCGTGGCCGCTACCAGCGCCGGGCCGTCTTCCCCCGCCGCCTTTTCCAGTTCGGCCATCAGCGCCGTCCGGGTATCCAGCGGCAGGACCGCAAGGTATGCGCGCCCCATCGAGCTCGTGAGCATCGAAAGCCTTGAGCCCGATGCAAGACCGAGCGTAAGCGCCGTCTCGCTGCGGATCGTTTCCAGATAGACCATGTCGAGCCCGTCGCGGCAGCCGAGCGACACCGCCGCCCCCACCTCGCGCGCGAACGCTCGCAGATGCGGACGCGCGAGTTCGAGAATATCGGTCCCGGACAGCATCGTGAAACCGATCGAGAGCACGCCTGCATCGAGCGCGTACTTACCGAGCGATTCATCGAAGCGCAGATAACCGAGCACCGTCAGCGTGTAGGCGAGCCGGTTCACGGTCGCCTTTGGCAGGCCGGTGCGCTCGACGAAATCGCGGTTACCGAGCAGCGTCTCGCCGGGGCGGAACGCGCGCAGTAGTTCCAGGCCACGCGCGAGCGCGACCACGAACTTGCGCTCGTCGATCGCACCATCGGGCTGCGGCGCAGCATATAAGGGCAATCCAGATACAGACATAGGCGGGTGAGTGGTACACTGGAGTCAACTTGCAAAACATTGTTCCGCATAGCGGAACTTCCGTCAAGTACCAGATTTGCCATTCCGAGGAGAGACGCCATGGCCCAACACGCCCAGTTCCATTGGGAAGATCCGCTGCTGCTCGACCAGCAGCTCACCGAAGACGAACGCATGGTGCGCGACGCCGCCGCCGCCTATTCGCAGGACAAGCTCGCACCGCGTGTGCTGGAAGCATTCCGTCACGAGAAGACCGATGCGTCGATCTTCCGCGAAATGGGCGAAGTGGGCCTGCTCGGCCCGACGATTCCCGAGCAGTACGGCGGCCCGGGCCTCAACTACGTGAGCTACGGCCTGATCGCACGCGAAGTCGAGCGCGTGGACTCGGGCTATCGCTCGATGATGTCCGTGCAGTCGTCGCTCGTGATGGTGCCGATCTACGAATTCGGTTCGGAAGCGCAGAAGCAGAAGTACCTGCCGAAGCTCGCGAGCGGCGAGTGGATCGGCTGCTTCGGCCTCACCGAGCCGAACCACGGCTCCGACCCGGGCAGCATGGTCACGCGCGCGAAGAAGGTGAACGGCGGCTTCTCGCTCTCGGGCTCGAAGATGTGGATCACGAATTCGCCGATCGCCGATGTGTTTGTCGTCTGGGCCAAACTCGAAGAGGACGGCAAGGACGATATCCGCGGTTTCATTCTCGAGAAGGGCTGGAAGGGTCTGTCGGCGCCGGCGATCCACGGCAAGGTGGGTCTGCGTGCGTCGATCACCGGCGAAATCGTGCTCGACGAAGTGTTCGTCCCGGAAGAGAACATCATGCCGGGCGTGAAGGGCCTGCGCGGTCCGTTCACGTGCCTGAACTCGGCGCGCTACGGCATCGCCTGGGGTGCACTCGGTGCGGCTGAGTCCTGCTGGCACACCGCGCGCCAGTACGTGCTGGACCGCAAGCAGTTCGGCCGTCCGCTCGCCGCGAACCAGTTGATCCAGAAAAAGCTCGCCGACATGCAGACGGAAATCACGCTCGCCCTGCAAGGGTGCCTGCGCCTTGGCCGTATGAAGGACGAAGGCACGGCCGCCGTCGAGATCACGTCGATCATGAAGCGCAACTCGTGCGGCAAGTCACTCGACATCGCCCGTCTCGCACGTGACATGCTGGGTGGCAACGGTATCTCCGATGAATTCGGCGTCGCGCGTCACCTCGTGAACCTCGAAGTCGTCAACACCTACGAGGGTACGCACGACATCCACGCGCTGATCCTCGGCCGCGCGCAGACGGGCATTCAGGCGTTCTTCTGATCACCGAGCGTTTGAATCTGTCGTATTGCGAAAGCGCCGCACATCGTGCGGCGCTTTTTGTTTGTGCAAACCGGGCGGACTAACGCCTTACTTGTTCGGCTGCGGCGTGAGGCGCAAATACGGACGCAGCGCCTTGTATCCCTTCGGGAATTTTTCGCGGATGAGCTCTTCATCCTTCAACGACGGCACGATCACGACGTCGTCCCCCTGCTTCCAGTTGGCCGGCGTGGCGACCTGATGGTTATCAGTGAGTTGCAGCGAGTCGATCACGCGCAGTACTTCGTCGAAGTTGCGGCCCGTGCTGGCCGGATAGGTGATGATGAGCCGCACCTTTTTCTTCGGATCGATCACGAAGAGTGAGCGCACTGTGAGCGTCTCGTTGGCGTTTGGGTGGATCATGTCGTAAAGCGACGACACCTTCCGGTCGCGATCCGCCAGAATCGGAAAGCCGACGCTCGCGGCCTGCGTCTCGTTGATGTCCTTGATCCACTCGTTGTGCGATTCGGCCGTATCGACCGAAAGGGCGATCGTCCGGACGTTACGCTTCTCGAATTCGTCTTTAAGCTTCGCGGTCAAGCCGAGTTCCGTCGTGCAAACGGGCGTGAAATCTGCGGGATGCGAGAACAGAACGCCCCAACTGTCTCCGAGCCATTCGTGGAACCTGATAGGGCCGATGCTCGAATCCTGTTCGAAGTCGGGTGCGGAATCGCCAAGACGTAGACTCATGTTCAATGTCCTTGAATGGATGAAAGACTGTTGCGCAGCAGCGCTGCCAGTCCACGGAAAAGTAAGCGGACTTTGAAAAAAGAATACGGGAAACCTGGCGCGGAACAAACGAACATCGTTTCACACCGTTATGTGTTTTTGTAATTTTGGACGCAATGACGGAAACTTTACGGGACAGATCAACTCCATTCGATAGGGCCGCGATTTACCATGCGATACGCATCGCGATGACCTACAGCAAGACGGCGCACAAGCAACACGCGCTTTGCATGCCATGAATGCGGTGCGTCGCGCTTGCCAGCACCCGTTTCTTTGTTACGATTCACGCGTAACGTGATACGAAGGGAGCCAGTCAATGTCAGAAGTCAACAAGGAGAGGCTGATGTCGGATATCAAAACCGTCCTCTCGGACGCGGAGGACCTGCTCAAGCAGGCTGCGAGCGCCACCGGCGAGCGTGCGTCCGAACTGCGCGAAACGGCGCTTTCGCGCCTGAAGCAGGCCAAGGAAAAGGCGGCTGACGTTCAGGTCGTTGTCGTCGAGAAGGGCAAGAAAGCGGCCCGTGCCACCGACGACTACGTCCATGAGCATCCATGGACGTCGATCGGTATCGCTGCGGGTGTTGGCGTGCTGATCGGCCTCCTGATCAACCGCAAGTAACTGCATCGCGGGGCGCCCAGCGAGCGTGTGGGCGCGACCGGTCGCATGGACGTGGCCGGCCGCGCGGCACTAGCGCGCTCGTGCGCCGCCAGGTCCGTCAGGGGCCGTTGACCGGCGCGCTTTGCCGGACCGCACTCCTTGACGCATCCGCATGCGAAATCCGCTCTCGCCATGACGACAGATACCCAATCGCCGCGACCTGAAAATGGAGCACTGCGCCGCCTGCTCGGCTCCGCGTCCGCGATGCTGCAGACCAGGCTGGAACTGGTCGGCGTCGAGCTAGCCGAAGAGAAAGACCGCCTGTTGGGAGTGCTGTTCCTCGGCCTTGCGGCGATGATGCTCGTGTCGATGGCCCTGATCACCCTGACGGCGCTGATCGCGATCGCCTTCTGGGACACATGGCGCTGGCAGGCGCTCGCCATTATCACGATCGTTTATGCGCTCGCCGCGCTGTTCTGCGCGCTGAAGGCGCGCAATGGACTGCGCAACGCTCCGCTGGTGTTCCAGGCGACGCTGGAGGAGTTCGAGAAGGATCGCGAGATCTTTCGCAAGCCCTAGTCCCGGAACCGCTTACTGCCCATCCGAGAATATGAGCCGACCCCGACCGGATACCGCCTTCCGCCCCGCCCGCCCGCGCTCCCGCGATCTCTCGACACCGCAACTGCGCGCGTTGCGCAAGGAGTTGCTGATCGTGCGAGCAGGCGTGGAGCGCGCCGAGATGGCCGCTTCGATTATCGAGTTGCGTGAGAGCGTCGCGCGTTTTAACTGGCTTCGCTTTCTAGTACCGGGCCTTGGCCGCTCGCGCGGCCGCGGCCTTGGCGCAGGACTCGGCAATCTCCTCACGCAATATCCGCTTCTGAGCTCGCTCGTCTCCCTCATCCTCGCGAAGCCGCTGCGCGGCCGCGTCTTCTCGGCGGCACGCCCGATCATCAAGTGGGGCGCCCTCGCATTCGCCGCGTGGGAAGTCTGGCGCACGTGGCAACAAGCGCGGAGCGAGGAAAACCAGCCCGCGCGTAACGAATCGACCGAAACGGCGGACGATCAGGGCTACTGAAACACGCCCCACCGTTCTTTTCAGCGACCGCCCCAGCAGTCGCCCGTCGAGTCCGCCGACGCATTGGTTGTTATATTGCCTCGTATCCCCGTGGCATCCAGGGTGAAAGTGCCGCACACGTCGTCATACATCGGACCAGACTCCACCGGTGAAGCGGCTACCGCATACCCGCCATTCGATTCGTCCGCGGGCAAGAGTCTGAGCCGATAGACGGCCGTGCCCGTCGGCGGCGCCTGGTCCATACCGGACGGCAGCGACGTGGCCGCGGGCGTCTGCATATCGACGAACTGCGCCGCCCGATAGAGCGCTGTCATGGCGTCGATGCGATGACCTCGCGCGATCTGGCTACGGTAGGCCGGTGTCGCAAAGGCCGCCACGATCGCTACAGCCGCCAGCGTTATGGCGAGTTCCAGTAGGGTGAATGCCGCGGCTCTGATTCTCATCGCTTTCCTTTTGCGCACCAACGTTGTTTAGAACGGACGCGCGACGACGCGCCGCCAGTGTTTTTCGACGCGCGAACCAACGAACACGACCTGGGCCTGCAGCCAGCTCTGCGTGTCGTCGTCCGCTCCGAAGCCGCGCGCCGTAACGACGAACGCGCGTGCATCAGGACGACTGTCGATACGCCATGCCTCGATCAGACACTGCGGTGGCCGGACCGAGCCGGACCAGGCGGCAACCGGCGCGACGGCTTGTGCTTCGAAGGTGTCTTTGCGCCGCCAGCCATCGGGTTCGCCGGGCTGCTCGGGTAACGATGGCGCGACCATCGAACCCTCAGCGAGTGCCTGGCTGCAGAGCGACAACGCGGCGTCTGCGGCGTGGAAGGACACCAGGTGATCGGCGATGATGCTCGCATTGCGAGCTTCCAGCAGCGAAGCCTCGAACCATGCCGCCGACGTAACCAGCATCATCGACGCCATCACCAGCACGACCGGTAACGCGACGCCTCGCGGCACCGAAGACCCGCAGCGGCGACGACCGCGACCACGCACGCTGCTCAAGATGACTCACCTTGCTGATTGCGCAGCGTGATGTGCCGCCAGAACGTCTGACGCATGCGCCCATCGGTTGCTGCCTTCGACGCGCCGTCGCAATCCACATAGCTCACGCTGCGAGGAAACGGCGCGCCGCGCACCTGGACGCACAGATCCACGGCGACCACCGACGACCACTGCTCGCCCGCCAGCACCGAGGCGTCCACCGATTGCGTGGCGTTCGCCGGCCAGTAACGCAGGCGCAATAGTTCGACGCCCTCCACGAGCGGTTGCGCGGTACCGACGTTGCCCGAGCCTTCGCAATACAGCTCCGGCTCACCGGTCGAACCGCTCGCTTTGGCGTGGTAGCGGTTGACCACGTTGACACCCGTTGCACCGACCGCCTGACCGAGGCAATCGGTGACGAGGCCACCAGTCGACGGCCAGGTCGAGACGGTGTCGCCCACGTAGCGCACGGCGATGCCGTCTGACCGGCCCGACAATGATTTGCAGGTGAGACTGGTGTCCGCGCCAGTCGGACGCCCCCCCGCGCAACCGAAGACCGCGGAGCCGGAGAGACTTTGCGGGACGTCAGCCGGGGAGAATCCGGCGATCTGGATCTGCTCTCCCAGCAACGTCAGCGCGTTCATGCCCGCTTCGTGGATACGTGCGGCGTCGGTTGCAAGACGGAACGCCTGAACCTGCGAACGGTATGCGGCCACCGCTCCCGCTGCCACGACGAGGCCAAGGGCCACCGCGATCACCAACTCGAGCAGTGTGTGGCCGGTGCCGCTCTTCAAGCGAATGGGGCGGCGCAGCTTCATCGAGCGAATGCCAGTGCGACGCAATCTCGTCCGGAAGCGAGAGGCGCACCATTACAGGTCGATGGCGGCACGACGACGCCCGACGCGACCGAAAAACCAGTAAATGTCCACGATACCGTCGCATTTGACACACCGGACGCCAGGTTCGAGATTCCCGCGAGACCGTCCGGCACTATCGTAACGACACGCGCCTTCCATACGTCGAGTTCGGCGCCGGACAAGCTCGCAGCCTCCGCAATTGCATCGGCGGCGAATGCTGCCCGTTCGCGCGCAGCTACCGCCTGCGCGTTGCGGCCGAGCGCAAGCTGCGTACTCATCAACCCGAGCGTGCAAAATGCCATGACAGACATCGCGATCGCGACTTCAAGCAACGTCGTACCGCAGGCATGAAAGCATCCTCTCGGCCTCATGATGACGCCTTGCATGCACCGTCGCTAATACGCGCCCGCCCGCCGGCCGCGACGCGAATACAGCGGCGCCACGCCGCCCCGCTCGTAGCGGCGCTCACCATGCGCGGCGCGACCTCGAAGTCGCGCAGCACACCAATTGCCTGACCGGCTGGCGGTGTAAACGTGATAGCACTCAACGACGAAGCCACGCCGACCTCGTTGAGCGCCGGCTTCACGCGCAAATGCCTGAGCGCTCCCGCGACCTCGGCCGTCACGGCCCACCCGCACGACCAGTCGGCTGCACCGGACGGACACGCTTTACCGGACGCAAGACAATTGCCTGCCGTGTCGACGCGGCAAACTGTGACGCGCGTCTTTCGACGAATGGCCTCATTACGCGCGTAGGCAAGTGTGACGAGTAGCGCGTCGGCACGTGCGTTCACTTCGTCGCGCACGCGCCACGTTACGAAAACCGGCGTCGAAACCGTCGCGCAGATGGCCAGCAGGACCACGACGACCATGATTTCGATGAGCGAAAAGCCTTCGCATTTCATCAGCAATCCTTATTTTGATGGGATTGCAGTGAATCTACCGGCGAAACGCAGTCGGAACAATTAGCCGAACGGCCAGGTGGTGTGCAAGACGCACGCTCGCCACAATGCAAGCGTTACGAAAAACAGCGAGAAAGGGAGAAGAAAAAAATGCAGACAGGCTCAGCGTTTGCGCGGCGGTGTGCCGGCGCTGCTGGAACGGCGGAATTCTCCGATCACGTCCTCGAATTCGGAGACGTCTTCGAAGCGCCGGTAGACGGAGGCAAATCGCACGAACGCGACCATATCGAGTTCGCGCAACTCGGCCATCACGAGTTCCCCGAGGCGCTCGCTGCGCACCTCGCGCTCACCGCTGCCGAGCAATTGATATTCGATACGGGCAACCGCCGCGTCGATCGCATCAGCGGCAACCGGGCGCTTGCGCAGCGCCAGTTGCATGCTGGCCGCGATCTTGCGGCGGTCGAATTCCGTGCGGCTGCCATCCTTCTTCACGACTGCCGGCATCGACAGTTCGACCCGCTCATACGTCGTGAAACGCTTGTCGCAGGCCGGACAGCGGCGGCGGCGCCGGATCGCGGCGCCGTCTTCGGACACGCGGGAGTCCACCACCTGCGTGTCTTCGTGCCGGCAAAAGGGGCAGCGCATGATCGATCGGCCGAAGGATCAGCGATAGACCGGGAAGCGCGTCGTCAGCTCGGCCACCTGGGCACGCACGCGCTCGATCGTTGCGGCGTCTTCCGGGTTGTCGAGCACGTCAGCGATCAGGTTGCCCACCTGCTCGGCTTCCTTCACACCGAAGCCACGCGTCGTCATGGCCGGCGAACCGAGACGGATGCCGCTCGTGACAAACGGCTTTTCCGGATCGTTCGGAATGGCGTTCTTGTTGACGGTGATGTGCGCGGCGCCCAGCGCGGCTTCCGCTGCCTTGCCGGTGATCTTCTTCGCACGCAGGTCGACCAGCATCACGTGGCTCTCGGTACGGCCCGAAACAATGCGCAGGCCACGCTTGACGAGCGTTTCCGCCAGCACGCGTGCGTTTTCGACCACTTGCTGCTGGTAGGTCTTGAATTCCGGCGAAAGCGCTTCTTTGAATGCCACGGCCTTGCCCGCGATCACGTGCATGAGCGGACCGCCCTGAATGCCCGGGAAGATCGCCGAATTGATCTGCTTCTCGAATTCGGCCTTCATCAGGATCACGCCGCCGCGCGGGCCGCGCAGGCTCTTGTGCGTAGTCGTCGTGACGAAGTCGGCGTGCGGAACCGGATTCGGGTAGACGCCCGCAGCGACGAGGCCAGCGTAGTGCGCCATGTCGACCATGAAGTACGCGCCCACGCTCTTCGCGATCTTCGCGAAACGTTCGAAGTCGATGCGCAGCGCGAACGCCGACGCACCCGCCACGATCAGCTTCGGCTTATGCTCTTGCGCCAGTCGCTCGGCGGCGTCGTAGTCGATGTCCTCGGCTTCGTTCAAGCCGTAGCTCACGACGTTGAACCACTTGCCCGACATGTTGACCGGCGAACCGTGCGTGAGGTGGCCGCCATGCGCGAGGCTCATGCCCATGATCGTGTCGCCCGGCTTGAGCATGGCGAAGAACACGCCCTGGTTCGCCTGCGAACCCGAGTTCGGCTGAACGTTCGCGGCTTCGGCGCCGAACAGTTCCTTTACGCGGTCGATCGCGAGCTGCTCCGCGATGTCCACGTATTCGCAGCCGCCGTAATAGCGCTTACCGGGGTAGCCTTCGGCGTACTTGTTGGTGAGTTGCGAACCCTGCGCGGCCATCACGGCCGGGCTGGTGTAGTTCTCCGACGCGATCAGCTCGATGTGCTCTTCCTGACGGCGGTTTTCGAGTTCGATCACTTTCCAGAGTTCGGGATCGACCTTGGCGATGGTGCTTTCGGCTCTGTCAAACATACGGTTTCCGTTAAGTGTGTTCAGGTTGACCGGGGGTCGCGCGAATCGCGTAGCGGGTACGCGGCGCTGCTGGCAACAATTCTGAAAACGCGTTTGGTAACACATTCGGCAACGCGTTTGGCAAAATCGCCAGCCTTGACGTGGCGGAAGACGGTGCCGCACACGCGAGGCAGGACAGCCACGGGCGGTATCGCCCATGCAGCGCAGATTGAAGCGCGCGAATCTCGGCTGCCCAGGCGAACGGCAAAACGGCACCCTGCGCTTCACGGTGGGTCGTTCCACCTTGAGTTCCCGTGCCGGCCTGCGGCGCACATACCGCTGCGGTTGGCGCTGCAGTTGGTGCAGTCGGAGTTGCCGCCAGCTCTGCCATTCGGGAACCCTATCGCCAGTCACGCAGGGATTGAGCGCGTTAGTGTATTGGATGCGCCGGGAATAGGCAACCGCCGGCGCGAAGCCTCGTCCAGTCGGGCTTCCGAGGTTCCAGCCCCGGTTCTTCGCCGGCTTCCTTGCCGCAGCGCGTCAATGGAAGTAGGCTTCACCCTTTCTGCACCTTCTACCGATTTGGGAGCAACCATGATTGTCTTCGTCACCGGCGCCTCTGCGGGCTTTGGCGCCGCCATCGCCCGGTCCTTCGTGAAGGGCGGGCATCGCGTCATCGCAACCGCCCGCCGCAAGGATCGTCTCGATGCACTCGCCGCCGAATTAGGTGACGCACTCCTGCCGATCGAGCTCGACGTGCGCGACCGCGCCGCCGTCGAAGCGACTCCCGCCGTGCTGCCGCCCGAATTTGGATCCGTGGACGTCCTCGTCAACAACGCCGGCCTCGCGCTCGGCGTCGAACCGGCGCAAAAAGCCGATCTCGACGAATGGGAAACCATGATCGACACCAACTGCACCGGCCTTGTGCAGGTCACCCATGCGTTCCTGCCCGGGATGATCGCTCGCAACCGTGGCCACATTTTCAATCTCGGATCGGTAGCCGGGCGTTGGCCGTATCCGGGCGGCAATGTCTATGGTGCAACCAAGGCCTTCGTGCGCCAGTTCAGCCTGAACCTGCGGGCCGATCTCGCGGGCACGGCATTGCGCGTGACCGACATCGAGCCGGGCCTGTGCGGCGGCACCGAGTTTTCGAACGTGCGTTATCGCGGCGACGACGCCAAGGCTGCCAACGTCTACAAGGACGTCCAGCCGCTCACCGCCGAGGACATCGCCGACTCGATCTACTGGATCGCCACGCGTCCCGCGCATGTGAACATTAATACGATCGAACTGATGCCTGTCGCGCAGTCGTTCGCCGGATTGAGCATCCATCGCGGCTAAAGGGCAGGATCAAGACTTTCGGGCCGGCCTCCGCTGTCAGGTGGACGAAAGTCAGTACACCAGCGCGTTCCGGTAGAATGCGCGGCATGGAAAGATCCACCAGTCAGACGGGCGCGGCCCCGCCCGGGTCCGCGCAGGACTTTACGTGGCAGGTTCGCGTTTATTACGAAGACACGGACGCCGGCGGCATCGTGTTCTACGCGAACTATCTCAAATTCTTCGAGCGCGCGCGGACCGAATGGCTGCGCGCGTGCGGCGTCGACCAGCGCCGCCTCGCCGAGGAAAACGGCGCGCTCTTCGTCGTGCGCAGTACGGCCATCGACTATCGCGCGCCGGCCCGCCTCGACGACATCGTGACGATCACCAGCAAGATTGAGAAGCTCGGCCGCGCGTCGGTCGACTTCATGCAGGAAGCGTGGCGTGGCGAAACGCTGCTCGCAACAGGGAGCATTCGCGTCGCCTGCGTCGAAGGCGCCACCATGCGCCCCGCCGCCATTCCGGACCACGTGCACGACGCGTTGCGCCGTGGGCCGGGCAACGACGCACCGGCCGTGTCA
Source organism: Paraburkholderia dinghuensis (assembly GCF_003837865.1). Taxonomy (GTDB): domain Bacteria; phylum Pseudomonadota; class Gammaproteobacteria; order Burkholderiales; family Burkholderiaceae; genus Paraburkholderia; species Paraburkholderia dinghuensis. The sequence continues at coordinate 447,356 of NZ_RQIS01000001.1, forward strand.
ACGGCCGCGCAGTTATTTCCGTTGATACGACGCCAGTGAACTCGCGCCAGTCAATTTGGGACCAAGCAGGGTTCGACCGCACTCGCGCGGAGGATTCCCGCTTGCACGCAGGAAGCCTCGCAACGCCAAGCCGCCGCTCGCCCTTTGCGGGACGTTACAACGAACCTATATGAACTCAACTCAAGATCTTTCGATCATTTCTCTCGTTCTTAATGCGAGTGTGCTGGCTCAGGCGGTAATGGGGCTGCTCCTGCTGCTCTCCGTGATTTCGTGGACCTTTATCTTCCGCAAGTGGTTTGCGATTCGCCGCGCCCGCACGCAAACCGAGCGCTTCGAGCGCGATTTCTGGTCCGGCGGCGACCTGCAGGCCCTGTATCAGAGCGCCGCGAACAACCGGCACACGATCGGTGCGCTCGAACGCATCTTCGAATCGGGCATGCGCGAATTCCTGAAGGCGAAAGAAAAGCGCCTGAACAATCCGGACGCCGTGCTCGACGGCGCGCGCCGCGCGATGCGGGCCGCGTTCCAGCGCGAGATGGACGCGCTTGAGGCCAACCTGTCGTTCCTCGCATCGGTGGGTTCGGTCAGCCCGTATATCGGTCTCTTCGGCACCGTCTGGGGGATCATGAACGCATTCCGCGGTCTCGCGAACGTGCAACAGGCGACGCTTGCGAACGTTGCGCCCGGCATCGCCGAAGCACTCACCGCAACCGCCATCGGTCTCTTCGCCGCGATTCCGGCTGTCGTCGCCTACAACAGCTACGCGCACGACATCGACCGCCTCGCGATTCGCTTCGAAACGTTCATCGAAGAGTTCTCGAATATCCTGCAGCGTCAGGCCCACTAATCTTCAAGGAGTCGGAGATGGGAGGCTCAGTTCGATCGAGCATGCGCGGCAACCGCTCGCGCCGCGCAATGGCCGACATCAACGTCGTGCCGTACATCGACGTGATGCTGGTGCTGCTCGTGATCTTCATGGTCACGGCGCCGCTGATCGCGCCGTCGATCGTCAACCTGCCGACTGTCGGCGGCGCGGCGCCACAGCAGCAAACGCCACCGGTCGTGGTCAACATTCGCGCTGACGGAAATCTGAGCGTACGCTACAAGGATGATTCCGGCGCCAGCCAGCAGGAAGACATGACGCGGGCCGACCTCGTCGGCTTCGTCGCCCAGCGCGAGCAGAGCCATCCCGACCAGCCGGTCGTGATCGCGGCCGACAAGTCCGTCAAGTACGAGACCGTGATGAACGTGATGTCCGACCTGAAGGCACAGGGCGTCAAACGCGTCGGACTGCTCGTTAAACCGCAATGACCCGCAAGCAATCCAGCTATCCGGTACAGCCTCCGCGTGATCGCGGCACGGGACGTGCTTTTCTGCTTGCCGTGCTGATGCACGTGCTGCTCGGATTCTTCCTGTATCACGGCATCCACTGGCAGAACAGCACACCGGCGGGCGCGGAAGCCGAACTGTGGACCGAGGTGCCGGACACGTCGACGCCACGGCCAGTGGCGCCGCCCGCGCCAGTCGCCCCTGCCCCACCGCAGCCGTCAGAGGAAGCCGACATCGCGCTACAGCAGCAAAAGCGCAAGCAGCAGGAAGCCGCGCGTCAGGCGCAGCTCGCCGAGCAGCAGCGTCTGCAACAGCAGCAGCAACAAGAAGCCGAGGCGAAGCGCCAGCAGCAACTCGCGGCCCAGCAGGCGGCGCAACTCGCCGCGCAACAGAAAGCGGCGAAGCTCAAGCAACAGCAGGAACAGCAGGCCGCGGCCGCGAAGCTCAAGCAACAGCAACTGGAAGCGCAGAAGAAGCAACAGCAGCAGGAAGAAGATCAGAAGCAGGCGCAGCTCGAAGCGCAGAAGAAGGCCGAAGCCGATAAGGCGGCCAAAGCCAAGGCGCAAGCCGACGCGCAGGCGAAGAAGATGGACGCCGAACGGCGCGCGCGTATCGCGCAAATGCAAGGCCTCGCGGGTGGTGGCGAGAGCGCTGGTGGCAACGGTCTCGCAAAGAGTGGCACGGGTAGCGGCGCGGGCGGTACGGCAGCTTCGTCGGGTTACGCGGAGAAGGTGCAGCGCCTCGTGCGCCAGCACATCATCTGGCCCGGCTCGACGGAAGGTCTCGAAACGGTGGTAGCGGTGCGTTGCGCGGCCACCGGGACGCTGCTCAATGCGACCATCACCCGTTCCAGCGGCAATCCACAGTGGGACGCCGCGGCTTTGCGCGCGGTCCAGCAGTCAGATCCGATGCCGCTCGACAAGGACGGCAAGGCACCATCGAGTTTTACAATTATCTTGCGCCCTGGCGGTTGAGGGCGGCCCCAGGGGGCGCAGGCGTGCAATAGCGAATTAGCGGAACGATTAGCGCTTATTCGGGTCTCTTTGCTGTTGCACGATGTTACAAAATAGCTCTTTCAGGAAACATCACAGCATGAGTTTGATGACAAAGCTTGGTCTGCGAACCCTTGTCGCGTCTTGTTTGATCACGGCCGGCAGTGCGGCGCATGCGCAACTCAACGTACTCGTGACGGGTATCGGCTCAACCCAGTTTCCGATCGCGACGGCAAATTTCGCCAACGAGGCGAGTTCGCCCGAACAGGTGAGCGCCATCGTGCGCGCGGACCTGGCGCGCAGCGGCAAGTTCACCAACATCGATGCGGGTAGTGCGCCCGTTTCGGAGAACGATTCGGTTGATCTCGGCAGCTGGAAAGCCAAGGGCGCGAACGCGTTCGTGTCGGGCAGCGTGAACAAGCTCGCGAACGGCCAGTACGAAGTGCGCTTCAAGCTTTACGACACCGTCAAGGGAGAAAGCCTCGGCGGCCTCGTGCTCCAGAGCCCCCCGAGCGGGCTGCGCATGAGCGCGCACAAGGTCGCGGACTACATCTATCAGAAGCTGCTCGGCGACCGCGGCGTGTTCGCCACGCGACTGTCATACGTCATCAAGACGGGCAACCGCTATCAATTGCAGATTTCCGACTCCGACGGCCAGGACGCGCACATCGCACTGTCGAGCCCGGAGCCGATCATCTCGCCGGCGTGGTCGCCCGACGGCACCAAGGTCGCCTACGTTTCGTTCGAAAAGAAGAAACCGATCGTATACGTGCATGACCTGCCGACCGGCCGCCGCGTGATCATCTCGGACCAGAAGGGCAACAATTCGGCGCCCGCCTGGTCGCCGGACGGGCGCACGCTCGCCGTTGCACTGTCGCGCACTGGCAACACGCAGATCTTCGCCGTCAACGCCGACGGTAGCGGTCTGCGCCGCCTCACGCAAGGCACGACGATCGACACGGAACCCACCTACTCTCCTGACGGCCAGTGGATTTACTTCACCAGCGATCGCGGTGGCCAGCCGCAGATCTACAAGATGCCAGCCCAGGGCGAAAGCACTGGCGCCGCGCAGCGCGTAACGTTCACCGGCAACTACAATACGAGCCCGCGGGTCAGCCAGGACGGCAAGCAGCTCGCTTACATCTCGCGAACGGGCGGCGGATTCAAGCTGTACATCCAGGACCTGCAGTCGGGCGTCGCAACGGCGCTCACCGACACCACACATGACGAATCGCCAAGCTTCGCGGCGAACGGTCAGTACATTCTTTACGCCACTCAGGTGAACGGCCGTGGCGTGCTGGCCGCTGTATCGACCGACGGTCGTACGCGGCAAATCCTGTCCGTTCAGGGCGGCATCGTTCGCGAGCCGTCCTGGGGCCCCTTCATGCAATGACACTTCAGGAGAGCAAAAATGATGTCGAATAAAGTCCGCTTGACCTTGGCCGTTTTGATGATCGGCGCGCTGGCAGCGTGTAAGTCGGGTGTCAAGCCCAACGAAAACGCTAACGCTGGCGCTATGAGCACGCAGCCGAACCCGAACGCTGTCGCGCAAGTGAACGTCGATGAACTCAACAATCCGAACAGCCCGCTCGCCAAGCGCAGCGTGTACTTCGACTTCGACAGCTACACCGTGCGCGACGAGTTCCAGTCGGTGCTGCAAGCTCACGCGCAGTATCTGAAGGCACATCCGGAGCGTCACGTCCTGATCCAGGGCAACACCGACGAGCGTGGCACGAGCGAGTACAACCTGGCACTGGGCCAGCGTCGTGCTGAAGCCGTCCGCCGTGCACTGTCGCTGATGGGCGTGCCGGATTCGCAGATGGAAGCTGTCAGCCTCGGTAAGGAAAAGCCGGTTGCGCTCGGCCACGACGAAGCATCGTGGGCGCAGAATCGCCGTGCTGACCTCGTGTACCAACAGTAACCGACGTATTGGATGAAGGGGCGTATGTCGCACCGTTTCTCCCCGCTGCGGACAGCCGCAGCAGCCTGCGTGGCTAGTGTCGCTTTCATGTCGATGCCGGCGCACGCGGGCCTCTTCGATGATGATCAGGCACGCCAGGCGATTCTCGACCTGCGAGCGAAGACGGACAACCTGGCTGGCCAGCTGTCCGCCGCGCAACGCACGATTCTCGATCAGTCCAACCACCTCGACCAGCTGAACCAGCAGGTCGCGACGCTGCGTGGGCAGAACGAGGATCTGGCGAATCAGTTGGCGACCGTGCAGAAGCAACAGAAGGACTACTACACGGATCTGGACACGCGTATCAAGAAGTTCGAGCCGCAGCAGCAAACCGTGGACGGCATGCAAGGCACGGTCCAGCCGGGTGAGACGGACGCGTTCAACGCCGCTTCGCAGCAATTCCGCAGCGGTGACTTCAAGAACGCTGCAGCGTCCTTCCGCAGCTTCATCGCCAAGTTCCCGGATAGCCCTTACCAGCCGACCGCGCAGTTCTGGCTCGGCAACGCGCTCTACGCGCTGAAGGACTACAAGGGTTCGACGGCGACGTGGCAGAACGTGGTCAAGAGCTATCCGCAGCATCCGCGGGCGCCTGAGGCCCTGCTCGCGATTGCGAACAATCAGATCGAGCAAGGGCAGAAGGCCGCGGCCAAGCGCACGCTCGAGCAGATCGTTTCGCAATACGGTAGCTCGGACGTGGCCCAGACGGCGCAGAGCAAGTTATCCCAGCTCAAGTGAGCGCTGCTGGACGCGGTTTCGCGCGGCACTCGCCGCGCGACACGCCTCTCGCGTGAAGATACAAAGGCCCGGGGCACGGTGTGTCCCGGGCCTTTGTCGTTCCTGAGCGCGGGCGGCAGCGTCGTTGACACCGGGCCCGGCCGCAGCTATAATTCCGCTTCTCTTTTGGGTCGTTAGCTCAGCTGGTAGAGCAGCGGACTTTTAATCCGTTGGTCACAGGTTCGAATCCCGTACGGCCTACCAAAAGATTCAAGGGCTTAGCTTCGGCTAAGCCCTTTTCTTTTGGGCAACCCGTTTTGTGCAATCCACGTGTAGCCCTGCCAGAAATTGGCGATCGGGGTAGCCCGGGGACAGCCACCTTCGCCCGCGCAACACAAACCGAACCGCCAGATACCGCTCACGAGCATTCCACCTATCGCCGCGCCGCAGCGACCGCGGGTACGGTGAGCCCTGGCAGCGGCGAGTTTCGTGCACCCGCCGCATCATCGGGGACGGTTGTCGTCGTTGATGTGTCGTCCTGCATGAGCGCCATTTCCGACTTCTTGTTGAGGACGATGATGCTGATGCGTCGGTTCTCCGGATCCAGCGGGTCTGCCTTGTTCAGGTTCTGCGTCGCAGCGAGTCCAAGGACACGCATAACCTTGCCAGTGTCGAGGCCGCCTGCAATCAACTCGCGACGCGACGCGTTCGCCCGGTCAGTGGAGAGTTCCCAGTTGCTGTAGCCCTTCTCACCGTCCGGGTACGGAACGGCGTCCGTGTGCCCCTGAACAATGATCCGGTTGGGTACGCTGTTGAGCGTGCCTCCGATCGCCCTGAGGATGTCGCGCATATACGGCTCGACCGTGTCCCGCGCGGTCGCGAACATCGGGCGCTTCTGCGAATCCACGATCTCGATACGCAAACCCATGAGCGTCGAGTCAATGCGGATCTGTTGTTTGTATTGCCGAAGGGCTGGGTTGGCCTGTAATGCCGCCATCAACTTGATCTGAAGGTCATGCAGACGAACCTGCTCCTGCATCGCGATATTGCCGCTCTGCAGTTTGGTGGCGTCGTCGTCCGCCCTCTGCGCTGAGTGCGCGGCCCGGTCGATGCGCCCATCCGTTTGCCGGGTATCGCCCTGGCGATCAATGGCGACGTCCCGGCCTCCAGCCTTGAGGGCGCCCGAATCGACAGCGCTGCGGTCCCCACTCCACAAGGTCAGTTTGAGGGGCTGTTTGAAGTAGTCGGCGACCCCCTGAACCTGAACTGTTGTCTCCATGGTCAGTAGCCACATCAGCAGGAAAAAGGCCATCATCGCGGTCATGAAGTCCGCGTAAGCGAGCTTCCACGCCCCACTGCGATGAACCTTGCAATCGGGCATGACGTGCCTCACGACGATCTTTCGATCCCTGTTCCTCCCCATCACCGATTCTCCCAGGCTGGTTGACTGCGCCCGACTCCGTTGCCTCTTGCATGAATAGTGGTCCATGCCGCCGGATAGCTGAATTACGGCAGAATCGCAGGTAGTCTTGATCGCCCAAGGTTGCCATTGGACAAACTATCGAAGTGCCGGTCCGCGCTTTCAGTCACCAGGATGCATCTGGCCGTTCCATCGGCACCGCATTTTCAAACGACCGCACATCCTCCACGCTTTGCTCGAAGTGCCTTACAAAATCCCCCAAGGGCATCTCGAAAGCTCTGATGCGTGCATCTCATCAGAGCATCCACCGCTGTGCGCTATCGCTTGGCAACTCGTCCGAAACCATAAAAAAAAGCCCGCGCACATCACGTGCGCGGGCTCTTTTGTGCCACGCGAAGCGCCATCGACACGATGGCGCTTCACATCATCGCCGGATACCGGGTATCAGTCGGCCTTGACGCCTTCCACCTGGATCTGCAGCGTCGTCGCCATCTTGAAGCCGTAGCTCTCACCCCAGTTCACGCCGTAGTCGGCACGGTTGAACTCGGCCTTCGCGTCGGCGCCGCACACTTCGCGCTTGAGCATCGGGTTCTGGAAGCACTTGAACGAATCGATCTTCAGGTTCAGCGGCTTCGTCACGCCATGCAGCGTGAACGTCCCGATCACTTCCACCGGCTTGTCGCCGTCAAAGCGGATCGACGTGCCCTTGTACGTCGCAGTCGGATACTTGTCGATGTCGAGGAACTCGGTCGAGCGCACGTGCTTGTCGAGCGCGGCGTCGCCCGTGTCGATCGACGAGGCGTCGATGGTCACGTCCACCGTGCCAGTCTTCGCAGCGCGATCGAGCACGACCGTACCCGACGACTTCGTGAACTTGCCGCGCCACACCGAAACGCCGCCGAAGTGATCGGCTTCGAAGCTCGGATACGTGTGTTTCGGATCGACGTTGTAGGTGGTCGGGGCGGCAATCGCGGGCGTCGCGATGGCGGCGGCGAGCGCGGCTGCCGCGAAAATCGTGGTCTTCATGACGTGATTCCTGATAGGGGTTAAGCGGGGTTAGCCGGATGAAACGAAAAACGCGCGCGCGTCAGTGCGCGGCGGTCACGATGTGAAACTTGATTTGCACGTCGTCGGCGACGACCGACGTGTCCTTCCACTCGCCCGTGCCGATGCCGTACACGAGGCGCTTGATCGGCAGCGCGCCGTCGAACACCTGGTTCGCGCCGTCCTTGTGGTACTGCACAGGCAAGACGACGTCGGTCGTCTTGCCCCGGATCGTCAGCTTGCCCGCCACGGAATATGCGCCGTTCGCGCCCGGCTGAATGCGCGTGGAGACGAACGTCGCATGCGGGAAATGCGCGGCATCGAACCACTCGTCGCCCGCGACTTCCTGGTTGTATTCGGGCGCGCCGATGTCGAAGCTCGCGACATCGATATCGATCTTCGCGCTCGCGGCCGCGACGTTGGACGGATCGAAACGCACGTCGGCGTTGATACGGTTGAAGTGGCCTTCCACAGGTACGTTCATCTGCTTGAAGACCGCGGTAACGGAGTTTTTCGCGGCGACGGCAGCCGCGGCGTTGGCGTTCGCGCCGAAGCTCACGCTGAAAGCTGCGGCGGCGGCAAGCGCGGCCACTGATGCGGTATGGGCGAGACGTTTGATCATGGCGGTCGATCCGGTGGTGAGGAGTGTCACGGGGACGTTGGGTTCAGTCGCGCGGCGTGCCGAACGGCAACATGCGCGCGAGGATATTCTGCCGGTCAAGCACGTGATGTTTGACGACTGCGAGCACATGCACCGCCACGACGGCGAGCAGCGTGTAATTGAGTGCGACGTGGACCGTGCGCAGCAGCGCCTTGAGCGCAGTATCGGGGCCGATCAGCGTGGGCAACGGCCAGATGCCGAGATACACGACCTGTATGCCCGCCGCCGAGCTGTAGAGATAGCCCGTCACGGGAATCGCGAGCATCAGGACGTAGAGCGCCGCGTGCCCCGCATGTGCACCGAGCCGCTCCCACGCACGCGTGGATGCTGGCAGCGCGGGTGCGGAATGCGTCGCGCGCCACAGGATGCGCACAAGCACGAGCGCAAGCACGCTCACGCCGATCCACTTGTGCCACGAGAAGTAGCGCAGTTTAGTGGGCGTGATACCCGGAATGTCGGTCATCACCCAGCCGAGCGCGAAGCCCCAGATGATCATTGCGGCAATCAGCCAATGCAGCAGCATCGCGACGCCGCTATAGCGGCGGGCGGGCGACAGAGGCCGGTTTATCGTGTTCATCGTTCAATCAGCTCCGTTACGGGTGAGGCGCACTTTACCAGGCGGAAACTATTCAAACAATCGTATAAAATGGATCATTATTATCCAGTTTATCGATAGGTCACCTATGGACCGCTCGCCTGGTATCGAACAACTGCGCGCTCTGATCGCCGTCGCCGAGACTGGTAGTTTCTCGGCGGCTGCGCGGCGGCTCGACCGTGCGCAGTCGGTCGTGAGCTATACGATCGCGAATCTGGAGGCGCTGCTCGGCGTCGCGCTCTTCGAGCGCGGCAAGCGCAAGCCCGAACTGACCGCCGCCGGCCGCGCCATCCTCGCCGACGCGCGGCGCCTCGATCTCATGATGGCCCAGCTCAACGCGCGAGCCACCGGGCTGCAGCGCGGACTGGAAGGCGAAGTATCGGTGGCGGTCGACGTGATGTTTCCGTCGCAACGGCTCGTGAACGCGTTGCAGGCCTTCGCCCAGGCGTTTCCCACCGTCGCGCTCAATCTGACGATGGAAGCGCTCGGCGGCGTGCTCAAGCTCGTGCTCGACGGCGACTACTCGCTCGGCATCAGCGGCCCGAATAACAACTGGCCGCACGTGATCGAGGCCAAGACGATCGCAACAGTCGAACTCGTGCTCGTGGCGGCCCCCTGCCATCCTCTTGCGCAAGCGGACCAGCCGGTGCGGATTTCCGATGCGCGCGAGCACACCCAACTCGTGTTGACCGACCGCAGCCGCCTCACCGAAGGACAGACGTTCGGCGTGTACAGCAATCGTGCGTGGAGGCTCGGGGATCTGGGCGCGAAGCACCGGCTGCTGCTCGCAGGGCTGGGCTGGGGATCGATGCCGAAGCATCTCGTGGACGCCGATCTCGACGCCGGACGGCTCGTGCGAATTGCTCTCGCGGACCGGAGTTCGGTGAACTACAGCGTTTCGCTGATCCATCGCGTGGACGCCGCGCCCGGTCCGGCCGGGCAGTGGCTGAGCCACTATCTGTCGAGGGGCGCACCACCCGGCGAACCGCTGCCGGACGCAGGCTGAACGGCCAGCCCGCGTGAAGCGTCAGGCCTTTGCGCGCTTGCCCGCTCCCTTCCCTGGCAAACGCGCGGGCGCCGCCGCAGGCACGACACCCGACCAGCCCGGCAGATAGCGCGCATCGGGTTCGTGAGCATGCGCGAGCGCTGCCGCAAGCGCCTTGTCGAAGTCCTTGCGCACGAGCGTCCTCGCCACCTTCAGGCGCAGATAGTCGGCCCAGAGGAATTCGCTGAACGGTGTCGTGTCCTTCGCGAAGCCGCCCGCCGTGCGCAATTCACCCGCGAGACTGCGATAAGGATCGTCGGCGAGCCCGGTCAACTGCTTCGGCAGGTCGCCAAAATCGCAGCGCTTGCCTGCGGCGTCGAACGGGTGCACCCACTGGTTGTGCTCCATCATGCGCCAGAAGAGAGTCGGCTCGAGCCACGACAGATCCTTGAGCACGGTGACGCGCGCGCTTTGCACGCCCTCCTGCAGCCACGCGAAGCCGAGGTGATGATGGTCGACCACGTAGTAGCGTTCCTTCGGGCCGAGCACGGCCGGAAACCAGTGCGAGTCGATGGCCGCCGCGCGGCCCTTCTTGTCGAGCGATGTCCAGTGCGCGCGCTTGGCGTTCACTTCGCGGTAACCGACGGTGATCTGCGTCGGGCGCAGTTCCTCCAGTTGCACAGTGATCAGATGCAGATCGGTGTTCGGCAGTATCATGGTCGCACCTCGTTTTCATGTGAGTGTCACAGGCGCAACAATACCGTCGAACGGTGACGTTTTGCGCGTCTCATGTCCCAGGCGCGGCTTTATCGTGCCCGGTTGCGTGACCTCATCAAGCATGGCCTGAGCGCCGTGCTGCCGCACCTCGCACCTGTCATCAGGGAGCGAAAACGGGCGCGGGCCACCATCATCGCCATCGCGCGTCCGCCAGCTTCGCCCCCCGGTCGTATCGGCAATATTCGGCATCCTTCGGCAACACCCGGCAGCATGGTTCGAATCACTCCGACTCACTCACCGACTCAAGCGAGGGCATCTTGGATCTCGACACCATCCACTCGTTCATCATGACCCGGGGCATCGACTTCGGGACCAAGGTCCTTGCCGCGATCGTGCTGTGGTTCGTCGGGCGCTGGGCCATCAACCTGATCGCGAGGCTCCTGCGCAAGATGCTCGGGCGCAACGAGCGCGTCGATCCAACACTCGCGCACTACCTCAGCTCCATCCTCGCCGCGCTCTTGAACCTGCTGCTGATTCTCGCGATCCTCCAGGTGTTCGGTGTGCAGACGACCTCGTTTGCAGCACTGCTCGCCGGCCTCGGTCTCGCGATCGGCACGGCCTGGGGCGGCCTGCTTGCCCACTTCGCGGCGGGTGTGTTCATGCAGGTGCTGCGGCCGTTCAAGGTGGGCGACTTCGTGACGGTGGGCGGCGTGACCGGCACCGTGAAAGAGCTTGGCATCTTCGGCACGACGATCGTTTCGCCGGACAACGTCGTCAACATCGTCGGCAACAACAAGGTCTTCTCCGACACCATCACCAACTTCAGCGCCACGCCCGTGCGGCGCGTCGAGCTGACCGCGAAAATCGCCAATGGCGTCGATCCCGTCGATGCAGCGAAGCGCCTGCGCGCGGCCATCGACAAGATCCCGAACGTCGCGACGGACCCGGCGCCCGACGTCGAAGTGCTGTCGTTCACGCCGGAAGGACCGCTCCTGTGCGTGCGGCCGTACACGAAGAACGACACCTACTGGCAGGTCTATTTCGACACGAACCGCGCCATCGTCGAGACCTTCAGGGACGCCGGATATCCGACGCCGGAGACGCCTTCCATCATTCGCCGCGTGGGTTGACGCACGCGGCGCGTCCATCGCCGGCAATTCGCGCGCAGGCTAACGATGCACAGCCGGCGCACAGCCTCAAAGTAAAACGGCATCGCCAGTCGGACTGGCGATGCCGTTATTCGTTGGCGCGGCTTGCACAACGATCACGATTCGTACGATTCGCGCGCCGTGCAGAGATCAGCGGTTGCCGTCGGGGCGGTGAACGCCGTCATCCTGGCGCGGATTCTTGCGCAGCATCTTCCACACACCGCCGATGGCCACAGGCACGACCGCAGCACCAATACCCACGAGCACGATCACATTCAGGTACTGGCGAATGAACGGGATGTTGCCGAAGAAGTAGCCGAGCAGCACGAGCAGCAGCACCCAAAAGAACGCGCCCGCGAAGTTGAAAAACTGGAAGCGCTTCATGCTCATCTGCGAGATGCCCGCGACGAACGGCGCGAACGTTCGCACGACCGGAATGAAGCGTGCGAGCACGATGGTCTTGCCACCGTGGCGCACGTAGAAGTCGTGGGTCTTCTGCAGCGCGGCGCGGTCGAGGAACCGTTCGAGCCCGCGAATGCGTGTGTTGAACACGGCAGGCCCGATGGCGCGGCCGATCAGGTAGTTGACCGTATTGCCCGTAATTGCGGCGACGAGCAGCAGCACGATCAGCGCACCGAGGTTCATCGCACCCGCAGCGGCGAACGCACCGCCGATGAAGAGCAGCGAATCGCCCGGCAGGAACGGCACGACCACGAGCCCGGTTTCGGCGAACACAATCAGAAACAACACGCCGTAAACCCAGGCGCCATATTGCTGAATGAAGACTCCGAGGAACTTGTCGATATGCAAGACAAGGTTGAGGAACTGCAGCAGCGTATCCAAAGGTGTCCCTTTTTGGCTTATGGGGCGAGAAGGAAATTGACCGCGCCATCATACCGAAAGTGCCTGGCCGTCACGAATAAATCCCGTCGGACACGCCGCCGGGCCGCGCCTGCCGACTCGCTATAATGACGCGCATGTCATCGTATTCCGATCCCACCGACGCCGCCGGCCCGGCCCGCGACGACACCGCCACGCAAACCGCCGCATCGCGGGCCGCGCAGCCCGCCCGCGCAATAGCGGCGCTTCCCGACCAGCTCATCAGCCAGATCGCCGCGGGCGAAGTGGTCGAGCGGCCTGCGTCGGTCGTCAAGGAACTGCTCGAGAACGCACTCGATGCGGGCGCTTCGACGCTGCGCATCCTGCTCGACGAGGGCGGCGTGAAGCGCATCTCCATCACCGACGACGGCTGCGGCATTCCCGAGCGCGAACTGCCACTCGCGTTGATGCGACACGCCACGAGCAAGATCCGCTCCCTCGCCGAACTGGAAAGCGTCGCGACCCTCGGGTTCCGCGGCGAGGCGCTGGCTTCGATCGCGTCGGTCGCGCAGATGTCGATCACGAGCCGCCCCGCCGACGCGGCGCACGCCGTCAAGATCGATGCGGACACCGGCTCGCTTGCGCCCGCCGCGGGCGGCCAGGGCACGACCATCGAAGTGCGCGAGCTGTACTTCAACACGCCCGCGCGCCGCAAGTTCCTGAAGAGCGAGCAGACCGAACTCGGCCATTGTCTCGAGATGATCCGCCGCTCGGCACTCGCACGACCCGATGTCGCGATTTCGGTGCTGCACAACGGCCGCGCCGTTGAGCACTGGAACGCGAGCGATCCGACCACGCGCGTCTCGAAGATCCTCGGCGATGCGTTCGCCACCGCGCACCTGCCGCTGGACGAGCGCGCCGGGCCGCTCGCCGTCTACGGCTGCGCCGGCCTGCCGACCGCGAGCCGCAACCGCGCCGATCAGCAGTATTTCTTCGTCAACGGCCGCTTCGTGCGCGACAAGCTGCTCACGCATGCCGTGCGCGCCGCCTACGAGGACGTGCTGCACGGCGACCGCTATCCGTCGTATGTGCTGTTTCTCGACCTGCCGCCCGAGGCCGTCGACGTGAACGTGCATCCGTCGAAGATCGAAGTGCGATTCCGCGACTCGCGCTCGATTCACCAGTTCGTGTTTCACGCCGTGCAGCGCGCACTCGCGCGGCATGCCGGCGCTTCTCCCGAGACGACATCAGGCGCTCATGCCGCGTTCGTCGAGCCGCGGCCCGCGCCCGGCGCGAATGTACCGGGCACGACGCCGCACGGTGCGGCGAGCGGTGTCGGTGAATCGGGTGGTTTCGGCACGGCACGAGTCGCGAGCAGCTTCGGCGGGTCCGGTTCTAGCGGCAGTTCGGGCAGCTCAGGTGGCAACTTCGGCGGCGGCACGCGTTCGTCCGGCTTCATGACAGGCGGTGGCAGCGGCAGCAGTTCGGGCAACACCTGGCTGCGCCAGTCGCGCATGACGCAGGGCACGCTGCCCGTCGCGCAGCCGCTCGCGCTCTACGACGCGCTTTTCGGCCGCAAGGACGTGGGCACCGGGACGCCGCAAGGGTCAACAGTGCTGCAGGCCGAAGACGGCGCGGCAAGCGTCGCACCGCGCGAAGCGCACGCCTTCGACCCGAGCGACGATCAACCGCTCGGCTTCGCGATCGGCCAGATTCACGGCATCTACGTCCTCGCGCAGAACGCACAGGGCCTCGTGATCGTCGACATGCACGCCGCGCACGAACGCATCCTCTACGAGCAATTCAAGGAGGCGCTCGCGCAACGCTCGCTGGCCGTCCAGCCGCTCCTGATCCCGCTTTCGATGACCGCCGATCCCGTGGAAACAGGCACCGTCGAGGAAGAAAAGGCCACGCTCGAAGCGCTTGGCTTCGACCTCGCCGTGCTCTCACCCACGTCGATCGCGATCCGCGCCGTGCCCGCCCTGCTCAAGGACGCCGATCTGGCCGCGCTCGCGCGCGCAGTGCTCGCGGATCTGCACGCCTACGGCGGCTCGCGCGTGCTGACCGAACGCCAGCACGAGATGCTCGGCACGCTCGCGTGCCATCACGCGGTGCGCGCGAACCGGCGCCTGACGCTCGACGAAATGAACGCGCTGCTGCGCCAGATGGAAGCCACCGAGCGTGCCGACCAGTGCAATCACGGCCGGCCGACGTGGTACCAGTTGACGCTCGGCGACCTCGACCGCCTCTTCATGCGCGGTCAATGATGTCCGGTACTGCTTCCGGCGACGGCGTGCTGCCGGTCGCCTGCCTGCTCGGCCCGACTGCATCGGGCAAGACCGCAGCCGCGCTCGCGTATGCCGCGCAATCCGCGGCGCAAGGGCGCGTGGTCGAGATCGTCAGCGTCGACTCGGCGCTCGTCTATCGCGGGATGGACATCGGCACGGCCAAGCCGTCCGCCGCCGAGCGCGCGGCGGTGGTTCATCATCTGATCGACATCGTCGATCCCGCCGACGCCTACTCCGCCGCGAACTTCCGCGCCGATGCGCTGCGCGTGACCGGCGAGATCGTCGCGCGTGGAAACGTGCCGCTGCTCGTGGGCGGCACGATGCTCTACTATCGCGCGCTCACGCACGGTCTGAATGACCTGCCGGGCGCCGACGCCGAAGTCCGCGCTACGCTCGACGCCGACGCCGCCCGCGACGGCTGGCCCGCGCTCCACGCACGCCTCGCCGAGGTCGATCCCGCTACGTCCGCGCGCCTCGCGCCCAACGACTCGCAGCGTATCCAGCGCGCACTAGAAGTGTTCATGCTCACCGGCCAGCCAATGTCGACGTTGCTCGCGGCACCGACGCCGCGCGCCGACCTCGCCGCGCAGTACCGCTTCGTGCCGGTCGCGCTCGAACCGTCCGACCGCAGCGTGCTGCACGCGCGCATCGCTGTACGCTTCGACGCGATGCTGGCGGCTGGCTTCATCGACGAAGTGAAAGCCCTGCGCGCGCGCGGCGACCTTCACCCGGGGTTGGCTTCGATGCGCTGCGTGGGTTATCGCCAGGCCTGGGAATACCTCGACGGCGCCACCGACTACGACACGATGCGCGACAAGGGTATCTTCGCGACGCGCCAGCTCTGCAAGCGCCAACTGACGTGGCTGCGCTCGATGCCAGAGCGGATCGTCGTGGATTGCTGTGCGACGGATGCTACGGCGCAGGCTGTGGCGGCGGTGACAAGCGTTGGTGACTGAGGCGGCGCTGGAACGCGAATGGCGTACGGCATCGAGAAACTCGGGCACGTCGAACGGTTCGTGATCTGCACGCCGCAACCCTGAACGCGGACGTAGTGCATCCAACGGCATTGCGGGCCGGAATTACCTCAGTCACCTGCATTCCGCCGGCTGCAGGCCAACCCAACCCATCAGCGCGGCCCGACGCGCTTGTGCGGCACAGCAAGACACCCGATGGCCCGCAACACGCGTACTCACGCGTGCCGCACACCCACTATCGCGCGGCACCGCGCCACGAAAACCCACTGTAGCCGTCTTGACTTTCGCCCGACCGGCAACGATCATTAGTTCACAAATAGAGCAATTGCTCTGTCCGAGGTACTGAACCAACCCTGGACGCGCAGTCGATGCGCGCACTCCGTACCTCTCGGCTCTGCATGGGATCGCACCAGGTGCTATGGGCCAACGCAGGCGCTGATGTGCCAGCCTTGGCCAATACGCCAGTGCGACCGAAAGGAGACACACATGAACAGCGAAGGCACCAGCCCAAACGTTATCCTGCACATCGGTGCCGGTTCGTTTCACCGGGCGCATCAGGCGTGGTACCTGCATCGCGTGAACCTCTCGCGCGAACCCGGCGAGGCGGCCTGGTCGCTGACCGTCGGCAACATCCGGTCCGACATGAACGCCGTGCTCGACGCCCTCGTAGCCCAGCACGGGGTCTACACGCTCGAAACCGTCACGCCGCATGGCGAGCGCAGCTACGAAACGATCCGTTCGATCACGCGCGTGCTGCCGTGGTCCGCCGACCTCGCGGGCCTGATCGAGGCAGGCGCCGATCCCGCGTGCAAGATCGTCGCGTTCACCGTCACCGAAGGCGGCTATTACCTCGACGAACACGACCGCCTCGACACCGCGAACCCCGACCTCGCCGCCGATCTCAACGGCGCGCGCACGACGATCTACGGCGCGCTCGCCGCGATACTCGAAGCGCGCATGGCGCGCAACGGCGGCCTCGTCACGCTGCAGACCTGCGATAACCTGCGCAGCAACGGCGATCGCTTTCACGCGGGCATGCGCGAATTTCTCACGCGGCGCAACGCGAGCGCCCTGCTCGCCTGGTTCGACGCGAACACGGCCTGCCCGGATTCGATGGTCGACCGCATTACGCCGCGCCCCACACCCGATGTCCGCGAGCGCGTGAAAGCGGCGACCGGCGTCGACGACACGTGCCCGGTCATGGGCGAAGCGTTCATCCAGTGGGTGATCGAGGATCGCTTCCGCGCCGGCCGCCCTGCGTGGGAGCGCGCGGGCGCGGAACTGGTCGCGTCGGTGAAGCCGTATGAGGAAGCAAAAATCCGCATTCTCAACGCGACGCACAGCTGCATCGCGTGGGCGGGCACGCTGATTGGCCTCAACTACATTCACGAAGGCACAAGCGACGCCGATATCCGCGCCTTTGCCCGCCAATACGTGAGCGAAGACGTGATTCCCTGTCTCACGCCGAGCCCGCTCGATCTCGCGAAGTACCGCGACGTCGTGCTCGATCGCTTCAGCAATCCGTACATTCAGGACACGAACCAGCGCGTCGCCGCGGACGGCTACTCGAAGATCCCCGGCTTCATTACGCCGACGCTTGCGCAACGCATCGCAGCCGGTGCGACGCCTGCCGCGACGGCGATGCTGCCCGCGCTCTTCCTGCGCTTTCTCGAACGCTGGCACAAGGGGACGCTGCCGTACACGTATCAGGACGGCGTCATGGACGAAGCCGCCGTGCACCGCATGTTCGAGGCCGACGACCCGCTTGCCGTCTTCTGCGCCGACAAGCTTCTGTGGGGCGGACTCGCCGGCAACGCAACGCTCGGCGGCGCGATGCGCGATGCGCTGGCACGCGTCGATGCGTGGCTCGCTGCACGCCGCAGCGCACAGGCTTGAGCGGGGCGTCGCCATCGTCACCATCATCACGTTCGCTCGCCCGCATGCGCCGCGCCGCGCGCACGTGCGGGTTCGAGCGCCGGGCCCCCGGGTCGCCGCGCATGGCGCTGCGCACGCCAGGCGGCTAAAGTAGCGCATCTCCCCACGACTTCGCGCGCACATGTACCTGGGCATCGACCTCGGCACCTCCGAAGTGAAAGTCCTGCTGCTCGCGCCCGATGGCCGCGTGATCGGCACTGCCGGCTCGCCGTTCGTGGTCACGCGCGCGCACCCGCGCTGGTCCGAGCAGAATCCCGCCGACTGGTGGGACGGCACGCGCCATTCGCTCGCCATGCTGCGCGAGAAGCATCCCGCCGATTTCGCGCAAGTGCGCGGCATCGGGCTCTCCGGACAGATGCACGGCGCCGTCCTGCTCGACGCACACGACAACGTGCTGCGCCCCGCGATCCTCTGGAACGACATGCGCGCCGTCGACGAGTGCGCCGAACTCACTGCGCGCGCGCCGCAGCTTCACCGCGTCGCGGGCAATCTCGCGATGCCGGGATTCACCGCGCCGAAGCTGCTCTGGGTCGCGCGCCACGAGCCGCAGATTTTTCGTGAAACGGCCTGTGTGCTGCTGCCGAAGGACTATCTGCGCCTGCGTCTCACGGGCGGCAAGGTGTCCGATCCATCGGATGCGGCCGGCACGCTCTGGCTCGACGTCGCAAAGCGCGACTGGTCCGATGCGCTACTCGACGCGTGCAACATGACACGCTCACAGATGCCCGCGCTCGCCGAGGGCAGCGCGCCGTCGGGCACACTGCTGCCCGAAATCGCGCGCGAACTCGGCCTGCGCCCCGACGTCATCGTCGCGGCCGGCGGCGGCGACAACGCGACGAGCGCGATCGGCATCGGCGCGACGCAGCCTGGCGACGGCTTCGTCTCGCTCGGCACATCGGGCGTACTGTGCGTCGTGGGCGACCGCTTCCGGCCCAATCCGGCGTCGGCGGTCCATGCGTTCTGCCACGCGATTCCCGACCGCTGGCATCAGATGAGTGTCGTGCTTTCGGCGGCCAGTTGTCTGCGCTGGGTCTGCAAGCTCACCGGCACCGACGAGCCCACGCTGCTCGCCGAAGTCGAAAAGCTCGCACCTGATGCGGTGAGCCAGGCACCGCTCTTCCTGCCGTATCTCTCGGGCGAGCGCACGCCGCACAACGACCCCTACGCGCAAGGCGTTTTCTTCGGCATGACGCATGCGACCGACCGCGCGCTGCTCGGCTATGCCGTGCTCGAAGGCGTGACGCTCGCACTCACCGACGGCCTCGACGCGCTCGCCGCGGCCGGCACCGAAGTGGGCGCCCTCTCGATGATCGGAGGCGGCGCGCGCAGCGCGTACTGGGCGCAACTCGTGGCCGATGCCTTCGATACACCCACGCGCCAGCACGGCGGCGGTGAGACGGGCGCGGCACTCGGCGCAGCGCGGCTCGGCTGGCTCGCTGCGGGCGGCGATGCAAAAGACGTGCTGACGAAGCCACCTGTGGTCGCCGAATACATGCCTAACGCGGACCGCCACGCAGCGCTACGCGAACGGCTCGACACCTACCGTGCGCTCTACCGCCACGTGCGACCGCTCTTCGATCGATCGCGCGAGCGGCTCGCCTGAGGTCCGTTACACTGCGGGCTTCACGCGAGCGCGCCGACACCCCCGACACCCGATAGCACCGTGCCAAAGTCCACCGAAAAACTCGATCTCGCCACCCGCGCCGCCTGGCTTTACTACGTGGCCGGCAACACCCAGAACGAAATCGCGGAGAAGCTGCAGGTCTCGCGGCCCGTCGCGCAGCGGCTCGTCGCGTTCGCGGTCGAAAAGAACCTGATCCGCGTGCGCGTCGATCACCAGCTAGCCGATTGCCTCGCGCTTGCCGACCAGTTGTCGAAACGCTACGGTCTTTCGGTCTGCGAAGTAGTTCCGGTCGACAACGACACACCCGAGGAAATCGACCGCAAGCTCGCCGTCGCGGGTGCGCAAGTCATGGAGCGCTACCTCGCCGAAGAACAGCCGATGATCGTCGCCGTGAGCAGTGGGCGCACACTCAAGGCCGCCGTCGATCAGATAGCGCAGCTCGAGCGGCCGCAGCACCGGCTCGTGTCGATGGTGGGCGCGATTGCGCAGGACGGCTCGTCGAACCGCTACGACGTCGCGCTGCACATCTCCGAGAAAACGGGCGGCAAACACTTCCTGCTGCCCGCGCCCCTCATCGCCGATAACGAGGCCGAGCGCGCGCAGTGGTGCAATCACCGGCTCTATCGGATCGTCGAGTCGCTTTCCGCGCAAGCCGATGTCGCGTTCGTCGGGATCGGCAATATCGGCGAGCATTGTCCGCTGCACGAAGACGGCTTCATCACCGCCGATGAAGTGCGCGAGCTGATGCAGCTCGGCGCGACAGCCGAAATGCTCGGGCTGCCGATCGACGCGTCGGGCCGGCGCGTCGATTCACCGACGGGCCGGCGCGTGACGAGCGTGCACCTCGATTCGCCGCCGAAGCGGCCGACCATCGGCTTTGCGGGCGGTGCGCGCAAACGTCAGGCGGTGATTGCGGCGCTGAACGGCGGCTGGTTATCGGGGCTTGTCACCGACGAGGAATGCGCGAAGGCCGCGCTCGGGGCGTAGCAGGCACACACAGCGCAGGGACTTCGTGCGCAGCGTTCAAGCATGTTCCTTGCACGATTCGCCAGCCGATCGTCTTCACCGCGTTCCTGGGCAATCCTCGATGAAGCCGATCGTTGGCCCGTCACCTACCGCTGGATCCAGTAAAGAATCGTCGGTCCATGCTGTTCGATCTTCAGCACGCGGTATCCGTAGCGTTGTACGTCGGCGGGAATGCTGTTGATCGACTGGGGGCAGTCACTGAGCACTTCGAGGACCTCGCCGGGCTGCAGATTCGGCATGGTTTCGAGCGTCGCGACGACGGGATACGGACAGGGCTCGCCGCTGAGATCGAGCCGAAAGTCGGGCGTGAGGATTTCGTCAGCCATCAGATTGCGCTCCCGGATTCGGATTGGCCAAGCGTGCGCGGACGCGCACGATCGAGGTAGGTTCGCTCCCACCACAGCAACAGGGCGAATGCCACGACGAGACCCGCATAAGTCGCGATCAGTCCGCCCATCGGCCCCAAAGCATTCAGCAGGTTGACCTTCGGGTAATCGAGCGCCAGCACCGGCGCGACGCGATCCCAAAGCGCCGCAAGCACCGTCGCGCCCACGATATTGCCGACGCCGACCCACCAGTAATGCACCTGGCCTTCCATCGCACGATACATCCAGCCCGTTTCGCAGCCGCCTGCAATCACGATGCCAAAGCCGAACAGCACGCCACCGATGATGGCATTCGGACCGGCCCAGAAGATCTTCGGCGCGACACCGAGCTGGACGTAGCTGAAAATCCCGATCGCGCTGGCGGCCATGCCGAGCACGATCGCGCGCGCCATCGTCGTGCGTCCCGTGATCCACATGTCACGAAACGCCGACGTGAAGCAGATTTGCGCCCGCTCGATCAGCACCCCGAATGCGATGCCGAAAACAGCGGCAAGACCGAGCTTTTGCGCGCCGAATGCGAGCGCGAGCGCGCCGGCAAGCGCGCCGGAAAATACCAGTACGCCGGCACGGAATTGCCATTTCGGCTGTCTGGCGGGAAGGCGGGTTTTCTGGCCAGTCGTCACGCGTTCAAGATGGGGTTCGGCCTTCAGGTAGCGCATCAGCGCGACGCGTGTGCCGAAATAGGAACCGACGATGGTAGCCAGCGCAAACAGCCACGCGTGTAGCGAGAACTGCGGGATGCCCGTGAAGAAGGCCGCGAGATTGCACCCCATCGCGAGCCGCGCCCCGAATCCCGCTATCGCGCCGCCTGCCAGAGCCTGGACGATGCGGCGCCGACGACGCGGAAAACGCAGCTTGACGTTGTTGGCCCACAGTGCGGCGGCCAGGCTGCCCGCGAACATACCGAGCACCATGACGCCGTCGATGCGCGTCCACGGTGCGCCGTGCAGTCCGATGACCTTGAAATATCCCCAGTCCTCGGGGTGCAGGCCGAAAGCCTGAAGCACATGTCCGCCCCAGCGGGTGAATTCACCGGTGACCGCCCAGAAGGTGCCCGTCACGCCGAAGTAAAACGCGGACAGCACGCCGGCCGCGATGATCGAGGGCAGCGGCGCCCAGAAACGTACCAGATAGTCTTGCCGAATGCGGCGCCATGCCATGGCTGGGCCTCCAGAAAAGGTGAGCTAACGCGAGCGAGGCGGCCATGATGCCAGCTATTGATGAAAACGGCGAGGCGGCGCTTTGACGTTCGCCCAGCCTGGCCTGCGACGATCCGGAACCCCGGCGAGAGGCTCCCGATATAATTGCCGTGCCATTCAACGAGGACTTCCCATGAAATCTCTGATTGCCCTACTCGCCGCTGCCACCGTTGCATCGACCGCGTTCGCCGCCAACACCGTAGAGAAGTTGCCATCGGGCGTCGTAGTCGAACACCTCAAGCAAGGCACCGGCCCGCAACCGACCGCCGAAGACATCGTGCGCGTCAACTACCGCGGCACGCTGGCGAACGGTACTGAATTCGACAGTTCCGCCAAGCACGGCGGACCGGCGACCTTCCCGCTCGGGCAAGTGATTCCGTGCTGGACGCAAGGCGTGCAGAAGATGCGGGTGGGTGGAAAGGCGAAGCTGACCTGCCCGGCCGCGACCGCTTATGGCGATCGCGCAGTCGGTCCGATCCCGCCGAACAGCGACCTCACGTTCGAAGTCGAGCTGATCGGCATCGGCAAGTAATCGAATCGTGAAAGCGGCTGACCACGGTGGGTGACACGCCATCGGGAAAGGGTCGCCGCGTCGCGAAGTGGGGGCTGTCGCAAGGCGGCGGCTCTCCGTTAGTTCCGCGATCACACGTGGTTACACGGCATTAGCAAAGAAAAGCCTCAAAAAAAACGCCCGCGCAGAGCGGGCGCACAACGACAACCACAGTCGACCCCGGCGCTGCACTGCCGCTCAATCGCAGCAGCGCTTGCATCGCTTCGTTTCGCCTCCCGCCTAAGCCGCCATTTCGTGCGCGAACCGCCGCTCGAACGCGTGACCATCCGCGTCGAACAGATGGCAATGATCCGGCGTCGCACCCAGCTTCATCGATTCTCCACGCTCATGCCTTTCCAGCGGCGGAATCCGCGCGATCAACCCGTCCGGCGCAACTGACGTCTCCGCGTAGAGATACGCAGCGTCGCCTAGCGACTCGACCGTCATCGCCCGCGCGCTCACGCCCCACTCGCCTGCGAGCATGTGCAGATGCTCGGGCCGGATGCCCACGGTCACCTTGTCGCCGACGCGCGCGCCGCGCGGCTCCACAGCCACTTTCTGCGATTCGCCAGTCTCGTAACGCACCACGATGCCATCGGACGCAAGCTGCAGGATCGTACCGTCGAGGAAGTTCATTTTCGGCGATCCGATGAAGCCCGCCACAAACCGGTTGGCCGGAGCGTGATAGAGTTGATTCGGAGTCCCAACTTGCTCGACATTCCCCGCCGACAGCACGACAATCTTGTCCGCCAGCGTCATCGCTTCAACCTGGTCGTGCGTCACGTAGATCATCGTCGTCTTCAACTCGTCATGCAGACGCGCGAATTCGAGGCGCATCTTTACGCGCAGTGCAGCGTCGAGGTTCGAGAGCGGCTCGTCGAAAAGAAAGACCTTCGGCTTGCGCGTGATCGCGCGCCCTATCGCCACGCGCTGACGCTGACCGCCCGACAGCTGCTTCGGCTTGCGATCCAGCAGATGGTCGATATGCAGGATCTTCGCGGCGTTCTTCACGGCGGCGTCGATCTCGGGCTTCTTCGCCCCCGCGAGCTTCAGGCCGAACGCCATGTTGTCGTAGAGCGTCATGTGCGGGTAGAGCGCATATGACTGGAACACCATCGCAATGCCGCGCTTTGCGGGCGGCACATCGTTCATGCGCGCGCCGTCGATCGTGAGATCGCCGCCGCTGATGTCCTCCAGACCTGCGATCATCCGCATCAGCGTGGTCTTGCCGCAGCCGCTCGGGCCGACGAACACGACGAATTCACCGTCCGCGATGTCGAGGTTCACGTCGCGCAGCACTTCGGTCTCGTCGTAGCGCTTCAGCACGTTTCGCAGAATCACGCTTGCCATGATGTGTCTCCGTTCGTTGCGGCGCGGTGTTGTCTGATGCGCCGTTTGCCGCTGTCCATCGTGTCCATCGCGGCGTGTGCCGCAATGCCCTCAACGCGAGCGGGCTTGCACCGCTTGCGTGTTTTGCGTCCAGTACGCCACCCGCGCGGGCAGCGTGCTCATATCGTCGAAAACCTCGATCGCGCCCACATCGCGCAACTCCCGAGCATGCGCATCGCCTACGTGCGTACCGCCGACGAAACCCAGCACCGTCATGCCCGCCGCACGCGCCGCGCTCACACCCGCCACGCTGTCTTCGACGACGAGGCATGCACGAGGCGCCACGCCTGTGCCTTGCGCAGCCGCGAGATAAACGTCGGGCGCGGGCTTGGGCTTCGCGACCTTGTCGGCACAATAGACCCGATCGCCGAAAAACCGCGCGAGGCCGTTTCGCGCCAGTACGCCATGCACGACCGCCGTATAGCTGTTGCTCGCACATGCCTTCAGGAGCGCGATGGCGTCGAGCGCGGCCACCACGCCGGGAAAGAGCGGCGCGTCCTGCGCTTCCCGTTCGGCAGCCATACCGATCGCTTCTACATCGTGCGACGTGAGGCTGCGTCCGAGCGCCTCACACGCGCCACTGAGCACGCGCTCGATGCGCTGCCCGAGCAGCGGCATCACGACCGGCGTGACGGCGACGCCAGGCCAGCGCGCCTCGAGTTCGCGGACGAGCACGCGCGCGGCCACGGCTTCGCTGTCGATCAGCACGCCATCGCAGTCGCAGATCAATGCGGCAACCGCCGTCATTTGACGGCCCCGAACGTGAGTCCGCGCACCAGTTGCTTCTGCGACAGCCAGCCGAGGATCAGCACCGGCGCCACCGCGAGCAGCGAAGCCGCCGAGAGCTTCGCCCAGAAGAGTCCCTCGGGGCTCGAATACGATGCAATGAACACAGTAAGCGGCGCCGCGTTCGAACTCGACAGGTTGATGCTCCAGAACGCTTCGTTCCACGAAAGAATGATGAGCAGCAGCGCAGTCGAGACGAGACCCGGAACCGCCATCGGCATCAGCAGATAGACGATTTCCTGCCAGGTCGCCGCACCGTCCATGCGGCCGGCTTCGAGGATGTCGCGTGGAATTTCGTTGAAGTAGGTGAAAGCCATCCACACCGCAATCGGCAGATTGATCAGCGTATAGACGATGACCAGACCGCTCACCGTATCGAGCATCCCGCTGTTTTTCCACAGCAGATAGATCGGCACGAGCACGCCCACCGAAGGCATCATCTTCGTCGAGAGCATCCACAGCAGGACTTTCTGCGTGCGCTGGGTCGGGAAGAACGCCATCGAGTAAGCGGCGGGCACGGCGAGAAGCAGGCACACGAGCGTCACGCCTGCCGAAATCAGGATCGAATTCCACGCGAACGCGAAGTAGTTGCTGCGCGCGAACACCTCGCGGAAGCTGTCTAGCGTCGGCATGAAAAAGAGCGACGGAATATAGGCCTGCTGCTCGGTCTTGAACGCCGTGATCGTCATCCAGAAGATCGGGAAGAACAGCGCGAGCGCGATGATCCACGCGAGAAGACCGGGCAGCACGCGGCCGATGAACTGCACCGGCGACGAGCGGTTGACGGCATGCGGCGACTCTGGTGCAGCCGTTGGCGTAGCGGCAAGCTGGCTCATTTTTCGTACTCCCCTTTGAGGTTCCGTGCAAGCATGCGCACGAGGAAGAACGACACGATGTTCGCCAGCACCACGGCGAGAATGCCGCCTGCGGACGCGATGCCCACGTCGAACTGCTGCAGGCCCATCGAGTAGATCAGGTAAGTGAGATTGGTGGTCGCATTGCCCGGTCCGCCGCCCGTGGTCGTGTAGATCTCGGCGAAGATGGCCAGCAGGAAAATCGTCTCCATCATCACAACCACCGCGATGGCACGGCTCAGGTGCGGCAGCGTGATGTAAAAGAACATGGAGATCGGCCCAGCGCCGTCGATGCGCGCCGCTTCCTTTTGCTCCTGGTCCAGCGACTGTATCGCGGTGAAGAGGATCAGGAACGCGAACGGCAACCACTGCCACGCGACGATCATGATGACCGCGGTGAGCGGATAGTTGGCAAACCAGTCGATCGGCGTAAGCCCTACCGCGCGCATCGCGATGGCAACGAGGCCATACACGGGATGCAGGATCATGTTCTTCCAGATCAGCGCGGAGACCGTCGGCATCACAAAGAAAGGCGCGATGGCGAATAGACGCGCGATGCCCTGGCCGTAGAATTTGCGGTCGAACAGCACGGCCATCAGCACGCCGCCCACCACCGTGATCACGAGCACCGAGACGATCAGTTGAATCGTGTGGACGATCGACGGAACGAATGCCGGGTCGGTCGCGAGAAAGCGATAGTTGTCGAAGCCCGCGAAACCCCTGAGATCGGGATTCAGCAGGTTGTAGTGCGTGAACGAATACCAGATCGTCATCGCGAGCGGGATCGTCATCCACACCAGCAAGACCGCCACGGACGGCGCCACAAGCCAGCTCGACGCCGTGCGCCGCGTTTCGACCCGCTGCGGGCCCTGACTGCGCGCCCCTTTGAATAGAGGCATGGGAAGATGGAGATGACGCATGATCGTGACCACCCTTCACTGTTGCGCGCCGCTTGAGTCGCGGCGCTCTTGTCTGG
The DNA here is from genome assembly GCF_003837865.1 of Paraburkholderia dinghuensis. Taxonomy (GTDB): domain Bacteria; phylum Pseudomonadota; class Gammaproteobacteria; order Burkholderiales; family Burkholderiaceae; genus Paraburkholderia; species Paraburkholderia dinghuensis. Next base: position 473,727 of record NZ_RQIS01000001.1, read on the forward strand.
CGGCGGCCGCGCCGCCCTGCTTCACGGACGGCGCGGCGCGCATCGGACGGCTTCCCGCTACTTCTGAAGGCCGGCCTGCTGGACCGCACGGTCGGCGGCGGCGTTGCCCGCGGTCAACGCCTGATCGACGCTCATCTGTCCGGCGAGCGCGCCGGAGACGTTCTGGCCGACCACGGTGCCGAACGACTGAAACTCAGGAATCCCGACGAACTGGATACCCGTGTACGGAACCGGCTTGAGCGTCGGACGCGTCGGATCGGCGCTCAGGATCGCCTTGAGCACGAAGTCGGCGAACGGCGCGGCGGCCCGGTATTCCGGACGCGCATATGTGGACTTGCGCGTGCCCGACGGCACCGAGGCCCAACCCTGGTCCTTCGCGACCAACTCGATGTATTCCTTCGACGTGGCCCACTCGACGAACTTCTGCGCGGAGTCCTTCGACTTCGACGACTTCGGAATCGCGAGCGCCCACGACCACAGCCAGTGCGAGCCGTTCGGCGTGACCTGGGTCGGCGCGGCGGCGAAGCCGATCTTGTCGGCCACCTGCGACTGCTGCTTGTTGAAGAGAATGCCCGCGGCGACCGTCGCGTCGATCCACATCCCGCACTTGCCCGACGACATCAGCGTCAGGTTCTCGTTGAAGCCGTTCGAGCTGGCTCCCGGAGGCCCGTCCTTCTTCAGCATATCGACGTAGAAGTTCACCGCCTTCTTCCACTCGGGCGTGGTCAGCTGCGCGTGCCACTTCTCGTCGAACCAGCGTCCGCCGAACGTGTTCACGACCGTCGTCACATACGCCATGTTTTCGCCCCAGCCCGCCTTGCCGCGCAGACAGATGCCGTAGGTGCCGGCCGACTTGTCGGTGAGCTTGTCGGCGAACTGGGCGATCTGGTCATAGGTCGGCTGCTCGGGCATCTTGAGGCCCTTCGCATCGAACAGGTCCTTGCGGTAATACGTCATCGAGCTTTCGACGTAGAACGGCAGCGCAAAAAGCGTCCCGTTGTACGAGAGGCCGTCACGCGCGGTCTTCACGACGTCTTCGAGATCGTAGCTCGCGGGCAGGTTCGTCATCGGGACGAGCCAGCCGCGCTTGCCCCACTGCGGCGCTTCGAACGTGCCGATCATCATCACGTCGAACTGGCCGCTGTTGGTCGTAATGTCGGTGGTTGCGCGCTGGCGCAGCACGTTTTCTTCGAGAATCACCCAGTTCAGCTTGATGCCCGGATTGGCCTTCTCGAAGGCCGGCGAGAGCTTCTTCAGCTCGATCATGTCCGGATTGTTCAACATCGCAATGGTGACGGTCTGCGCGTGAACGACGCTTGCACCGGCGGCAGCAACGACACCCGCGCCAAGCAAACGTAACGCGGTCCTGAAGGCTGGTTTCATGACTTGTCTCCTTTGTTTGTTACGTTATGTCGTGCCGCACGATGGAACGCGGCTTGAGTTCAACTCATCCAGTTGCCGCCGTCGACGTTGAGCGTCTGGGCGGTGATGTAATCGGCGTCCGCGGACGCGAGAAAGAGCGCGGCGCCGGTGAGGTCTGCGGGCAGACCCATGCGGCCGAGCGGCACCGCCGCCCCCACGAGCCGTTTCTTTTCGCCGACCGCGAGATGCTCGTATTGCGCAAAGAGCGCGTCGACCTGATCCCACATCGGCGTATCGACGACGCCGGGTGCAATGCCGTTCACGTTGATCCGGTACGGCGCGAGCGCGAGCGCCGCCGACTGCGTGTAGCTCAGCACGGCGGCCTTCGTTGCACAGTAGTGCGAAACAAGTGCCTCACCGCGACGTCCCGCCTGCGACGACATGTTGATGATCTTGCCGCCGTGACCCTGCTCCACCATGCGGCGCGCGACGGCCTGCATGAGGAAGAACATCCCCTTCACGTTGACAGCGAATAGGCGGTCATAAACATCCCAGGATTCGTCGAGGAGCGGGCGCATGTCGAAAAGCGCCGCGTTGTTGAAGAGGATGTCGACACGTCCGAAGCGCTCGACGGCCGCGTCCACGATACGCTCGATGTCCTCGCGGCGCGTCACATCGGCGCTCTGTGCGAGCACACGCTCCGGGTGATCGGCGGCAAGCTGGGGCGCGATGGCGCCAGCCGGCTTCACGTCGACGAGCACACAGCACGCACCCTCCTCCAGATAGCGGCTCGCCACGGCCTCGCCAATGCCGCTCGCCGCGCCGGTCAGCACGGCGACCTTGTCCTGCAAACGTCCAGCCGCCGGATTCGCGGAATGTGTCACAGGGCTGTCTCCCAATTCGTTCGTCCCAGCGCCTTGCGCGCCGATCGGGTGAGCGAACGCCCAATAACCGAGCATTTGCTCTATTGATGATCGAATGATCGGATACGCACTGGTGCATGTCAAGGCGGGCAAACGAGATTTAAGGAGATTTCGATGGTGCGGCGCGCAAGGGCCCCGCCTGCACAGGCCTACAAAATGAGATAAGAGGCTCGCTTGCTCGTCAACCGGCGCGATACGTTATATCATTGCGGCTTTGTCGCACCCTGACGTGCCGCCTCCACTGCTCCCGACGCCTTCGAGGACAGAGCCATGATCTACCAAAACCCCGCGCACGGTCCGGCCGCCCGCCTCACGAGCGCTGCCGCGCGCCTCGTCGTCGCGCTGGCGGCCACGGTCGCTGCCGTGTTCGGCTTCGCCCACGCTGCGCTCGCCGCGGACGCGACGATTCCCGTCGTCGCCGCGGAGAACTTCTACGGCGACGTGGTCAAGCAGATCGGCGGCGCACGCGTGGACGTGACGAGCATCCTCAGCAACCCCGACCAGGACCCGCACCTCTTCGAAGCCAGCCCGACGACGGCGCGTGCGCTGCAGCACGCGCGCATCGTCGTCTATAGCGGCGCCGATTACGATCCGTGGATGACGAAGCTCCTCGGCGCTACCAAGGGTAGCCAGGGCAGCCCGCGCGCGATCATCGTCGCGGCGGATCTGGTCGGCAAGAAGGCCGGCGACAACCCGCACCTCTGGTACGACCCGCGGACCATGCCCGCCGTCGCGCGCGCGGTGAGCGCTGCGCTCGCCGCGGCGGACCCCGCGCACAAGAGCGTGTACGATGCGAACCTGGCCGCGTTCCTCGTCTCGCTCAAACCGCTCGATGCGAAGGTGGCGGCCATGCGCACGCGCTACCATGGCGTGCCGGTGACGGCGACGGAGCCGGTGTTCGGCTACATGTCGGACGCGCTCGGACTCGACATGCGCAACCTGCGCTTCCAGCTGGCGACGATGAACGACACCGAGGCGAGCGCTTCGGACATCGCCGCCTTCGAGCGCGACCTGCGCGAGCGGCGCGTGCGCGTGCTGATCTACAACAGCCAGGCGACCGAAGCACTCACGCGGCGCATGCTCGTGCTCGCGAAAGATTCGAAGGTGCCGGCGGTAAGCGTCACTGAAACGCAGCCGGCGGGTGTCACGTTCCAGCAATGGATGATGGCGCAGCTCGACGCACTCGACCGTGCGCTGGCCGCGTCCGCGAAACCCTAACCCGAAGTGCAAGGAAGGACCCGATGACGACGGCGGTGCCCCCGTCCAACGATCGCCACGATCACCACGATTCGCACGCTCAAGCGGCGCCGCACGGCGCGCACCGTCACGCGACGCCGGTGCTCACGCTCGCGGGCGTGACGCTCACGCTCGGCGACCGGACGATCCTGCGAGACGCGAATTTCGCGGTGAACCAGGGCGAATTCATCGGCGTGCTCGGGCCGAACGGCGCGGGCAAGACCACGCTCATGCGAGCGATCCTCGGCCTCGTGCCCGCCTCGCACGGCGCGATCCGCGTGCTCGGCGCGCCGGTGGCGCGCGGCAATCCGTCGATTGGCTACATGCCGCAAACGCGCACCGCGCTGGCGAGCCGCCGCGTGCGCGGACGCGATTTCGTCGCGATGGCCGCCGACGGTCACCGCTGGGGCCTGCCGCGCACCGATTCCGCCACGCGCGCCGACGTCGCGCGCGTGCTTGACCTCGTCGGCGCGACGACGCTCGCCGACCGCCCGCTCTCCGAGCTTTCCGGCGGCGAGCGCCAGCGCCTCCTGCTCGCGCAATGCCTGCTCGGTGACCCGAAGCTGCTCTTGCTCGACGAACCGCTCATCAGCCTCGATCCGAACCATCAGCGCGGCGTGGTCGAACTCGTGCGGCGCGTGCAGCGCGAACTCGGCATCGCGGTGCTGTTTTCGGCGCACGAACTCAATCCGCTCCTGAACGCACTCGACCGCGTGCTGTATCTCGGCAATGGCGTGGCCGCGCTCGGCAGTGTCGACGAGGTCATCACCGGGCCGGTGCTCTCGCGCCTCTACGGATCGCCGATCGAAGTCATGCGCATGAAAGGGCGCATCTTCGTGATGTCCGGCGACGTCGAAGTCGAGAAACACGATCACGGCCACGAGCACGATCACACGCACGAACACGATCACGGACACGCCGCGCATGCACATCGGCCCGGCGGCGATGCACACGGACAAAACGGCCAACACGACCACACGCACGATGCTTGAATACGATTTCATGGTGAACGCCTTCGCGGCGTCGGGCATCGTCGCGGTGCTCGCGGGCGTGGTCGGCTATTTTCTCGTGCTGCGCGGGCAGACCTTCGCGGGCCACGCGCTCTCGCACGTCGGCTTCACCGGCGCGACGGGCGCCGTGCTGCTCGGTGTCTCGCCGATGTGGGGCATGGTCGGCTTCACGCTCGCCGCAGGTGTTTCGATGGGTGCGCTCGGCGAAAAGCTCGCGGGCCGCGATGTCGCCATCGGCGTGATCCTCTCGCTCGCGCTCGGCTTCGGCCTCTTGTTCCTGCACTTCTTCACGTCGTACGCGACGCAGGTCACCGCCCTGCTCTTCGGCAACGTGCTCGGCGTTGGCCGCGACACGCTCGGTGTGCTGGCCGCGCTCGCCATCGCGAGCCTCGCCGCGCTCGCCGCGATCATGCGGCCGCTGTTGTTCGCTTCGCTGCAACCCGAACTCGCGGAAGCCAAGGGTGTGTCGCTGCGCCTCGTCTCCGTGCTATTCCTTGCCATCGCGGCGCTCGCGGTGGCCGCGTGCACGCAGATCGTCGGCGTGCTGCTCGTGTTCACGCTGATGGTCGGACCCGCCGCGGCAGCGCAGAACCTGACGACGCGTCTGTCGACCGGCCTCGTGCTCGCCGCCGCGCTCGCACTCGTGCAGGCGTGGCTCGGCGTGACGCTCGCGTATTACACCGACTGGCCGACGAGCTTCTGGATCACCGCGCTCGCCGCGCTGGTTTATGGCGCGAGTTTGATCGGGCGACGCTAAAGCGCCTGAAGCGTCTATAGCGCTATTTGCAGGCAAGAAAAAACGGCGTTGCACCGGAAGAGCAACGCCGTTCTGCTTTCGGCATAGGACTTGCGCCGATCTACTTCAGCAACACCCGCGCATGATGCGCGATGTGATCCTCGACGAACGTCTGGATGAAGAAGTACCCGTGATCGTAGCCCTCGTGGCGGCGCAGCGTGAGCGGCTGCCCCGCCGCGCGGCATGCGGCTTCGAACACATCCGGATTCAGCTGGTTCGCAAGGAACTGATCGGCCATGCCCTGATCGACGAGGATGCCTTCATCGAACTTGCGCGTCGCGCGCGCGACGAGTTCGCTCGCGTCGTACTGTTTCCACGCTTCGCGATCGTCTCCGAGATAGCCGCTGAACGCCTTCTCGCCCCAGGGGCACCGCGAAGGCGCAGCGATCGGCGCGAACGCCGACACCGACCGATATATCTGCGGATTGCGCAACGCGAGCGTCAACGCGCCGTGCCCACCCATCGAATGCCCGAAGATGCCAAGCCGCTCGCCATCGACGCTCAGATTCGACGTCACGACCTCGCGCAGTTCGTCGCGCACGTAGGAGTACGTGCGCCAGTGCGTAGCCCAGGGCTCGCGCGTCGCATCGACGTAGAAGCCCGCGCCCACGCCGAAGTCCCACGCATCGGCTTCGCCCTGCACGTTCGCGCCGCGCGGGCTCGTGTCCGGCGAAATCAGCGCGATGCCGTGCTGGGCCGCGAAGCGCTGCGCACCCGCCTTGATCGGAAACGTTTCTTCCGTGCAGGTCAGGCCCGCGAGATAGAAAAGCCCCGGCACCTTGCGCGTGCGCGCCTGCGGCGGCAGAAACACGGAGAAGCGCATCGGCAGCCCGATCGTCGCCGAGTCGTGCTTGTAGATGCGCTGCACGCCGTCGTAACAGGCGTGCTCCTCGATCAAAGTCAGCATCGCGCGCCTCCGCTCAGTACAGCACGACGGAGCGGATCGACTCGCCCTGCTTCATCAGGTCGAAGCCCTCGTTGATGCGTTCGAGCGGCAGCCGGTGCGTGATGAGATCGTCGATGTTGATCTTGCCTTCCATGTACCAGTCGACGATCTTCGGCACGTCCGTGCGGCCGCGCGCGCCGCCGAACGCCGAGCCCTTCCACTGGCGTCCGGTCACAAGCTGGAACGGCCGCGTGCTGATCTCCTCGCCCGCCGCCGCGACGCCGATGATGAACGACTGGCCCCAGCCCTTGTGCGTGCATTCGAGCGCCTCGCGCATGAGCTTCGTGCTGCCGACGCATTCGAACGAGTAGTCGGCGCCGCCATCGGTCAGTTGTACGATGCGGTCGACGACGTTCTCGACTTCGTTCGGGTTGATAAAGTGCGTCATGCCGAACTTCTTCGCGAGTTCGACGCGCTTCGGATTGATGTCGATGCCGATGATCTTGTCCGCGCCGACCATCTTCGCGCCTTGAATCACGTTCAGCCCAATACCGCCCAGCCCGAACACGACGACATTCGCGCCCGCCTCGACCTTCGCCGAGTACACGACGGCGCCCACACCCGTCGTCACGCCGCAGCCGATATAGCAGACCTTGTCGAACGGCGCGTCCTCACGGATCTTCGCGACGGCGATCTCCGGCACGACGATGTAGTTCGAGAACGTCGAGGTGCCCATGTAGTGAAAGAGCGGCTTGCCGTCGAGCGAGAAGCGCGAGGTCGCATCGGGCATGAGGCCCTTGCCCTGGGTCGCGCGGATCTTCTGGCACAGGTTCGTCTTGCGCGAGAGGCAGAATTTGCATTCGCGGCATTCGGGCGTGTAGAGCGGAATGACGTGATCGCCCTTTTTCAGCGTACCGACGCCCGGCCCCACATCGACGACGATACCCGCGCCCTCGTGGCCGAGAATCGCCGGAAAGATGCCTTCGGGGTCCGCGCCCGAGAGCGTGTAGTAATCGGTGTGGCAGATGCCCGTCGCCTTCACCTCGATCAGCACCTCGCCCGCGCGCGGACCTTCGAGATCGACTACCTCAATCGTCAGCGGGGCACCCGCTTTCCATGCGATGGCGGCTTTCGTTTTCATCTTGCATGCTCCTGTGAAACGGTAAATCAATGTGTGCGATGCGCTGCACGGTTCACCGCGTCGCGGGAAACCAGCTCCGCACGCGGCCATAAAGATCGACGAAGCGCGCATAGCGCGCTCGTAGCGCTGCATCCTCGCGCGGCGACGCCACGCGCGTCGCAGTAGGCGCGAGCACGGCTAGATCGGCCTCGCACCAGTGCCCGCATGCGAGACCGCCGAGCAGCGCAGCGCCGCGTGCAGCGGCGTTCGGACAATCGATGGCGTCGAGTTCGACGTCGAGCGCGTCGGCGAGCAATTGCCGCCAGCGCGCATCGACCGAACCGCCGCCTGCGAGCTTGAGCGCCGTGATCTGTGTGCCACTGTCGCGGATTGCATCGAGTCCCGCGCGCAACGCGAAGGCAACGCCTTCGAACGCGGCGCGCATGAGCGTGCCGCGCGTGTCGCTCAAACCGGCGCCGAGCCAGCCGCCGCGCGCCGACGGATCGAGCCACGGCGAACGCTCGCCGCTCAGATACGGCAAGAACGCGAGGGTCGCCGATGGCGTCGCGTCGAACGCTTCTTCATACGCGCGAGCCCAATCGTATGACAACCAGCCGCGCGCTGCTTCGAAGGCCACACCTACGTTCTGCATGGCCGCCATCGTGTACCAGCCGCCGCTCGCCGATCTATAACGATGCAGGCCATGCTGCGCAGGCGGTTCGGCGCGCGCGGTCACGAGAATCTGGCCGCCGGTGCCCGTGGTGAGCAGCGCGTCGCCTTCGGGCGCGAGACCGCTGCCGAGCGCGGCGCACGGCGTGTCGCCCGCGCCCGTCGCAAGTGGAATGCCGGCGGTGAGGCCGAGCGTTCGCGCGACGTCGGCACGAAGTTTGCCGCTCGCCCCGGACGATGTCGCGAGCGGCGCGAACCAATGCGACGGCAAGCCGAGGCGCTCGATCAGTGCGTGGTCCCATGCGCCGTCGGGCGTCGCGAGCGCAGTCGCGCAGGAATCTGACGGATCGGCCGCGATCGCACCGCCTAGCGCGACACGCAGCCAGTCCTTCGGCTGTAAGGCCCAGTGCGCGGCGCGCGCTGTATCGGCGTCGTGCAGCATCGTCCACCGCAGGAGCGGTCCCGCCATGCCCGGCGCGACCGGATTGGGCTGCGGCTGGGGCCAGGCGTCGAGCAGCGCGTGCGCGCGCGTGTCAGGCCACAGCATCGCGGGGCGTAGCGCGCGGCCCGCTTCGTCGGTCAGCACGACGCCGTGCATCTGCCCCGAGAAGCCGATCGCACGCACGGCCGCGCGCTCGCCGACATCGAGGCGCGCAAATGCCGCGCATAACGCGTCCCACCAGCGCGTGACGGGAATTTCGGCCCAGCCGGGTTTCGGGGTATCGAATGCATAGGCGGCACTGGCTGTCGCGCGTTCGGCCCCTGCTTCGTCGATGATCGCAACCTTGAGCGAGCCGGTGCCGAGATCGATACCCAGAAAACGTGCGTGCGATGGGCTCATGGGAATCGGGATGCGCGGAAGTGAGAAAGGGTCATGATAACGGCGGGAGGAGCCGCCCATGCGACACCCCGCATAACGGCCCGAGGCGCGCCTTCATACATTCCGCCAGCGGACGTTCTACATTGAAGTCACGACGCCGGAGGACGAGCCAGCTACCAGGCGGCGTTATACTTTCGCGCTTTTATTACCGTTATCTGGCACAAAGGATTACCCATGAGCACGCTGCCCCCTTGCCCGAAATGCAACTCCGAGTTTACGTACGAAGACGGAGGCGTTTTCATCTGTCCGGAGTGTGCGCATGAATGGTCGGCCGATGCGGCCGTATCGACAGAAACGGTTGCCAAGGTTTATCGCGATTCGGCTGGCAACGTCCTGCAGGACGGGGACACCGTCACTGTCATCAAAGACCTGAAACTGAAGGGTTCGGGCGGCGTGGTCAAGATGGGCACCAAGGTCAAGAATATCCGTCTGGTGGACAGTGACCACGATATCGACTGCAAGATCGATGGGTTTGGTGCGATGAGCCTGAAATCGGAATTCGTCAAAAAGGTGTAATCGGGCAGACAACGCGTAACCTCGATCAGCGCAGCCTGCCGGCAGCAGTCTGCGCAACGGACACGCCAGGCAGGCGATGGACGAACACTCGTGTACGCGTTTGGTGCGCAGGGCAATGCCGACGGCACCGCACGTCGCGGACAGTCTGTCTGCCGGTCAGACGCGAAGGTCTTGAACTGGTTGCCGACGATCGATCCGTTGGTGCTATCGGCCACGCTCGCGATGGCGCGCGTCGGGCGCAAACACCGACCTCCTCTTGCACCAGCGGCACCTCGCGCTCAGAAATAGTAGCCGCACGACACCTGCCAACGCTGATCCGCATGGATCTGGCGATCCAGCCCCAGTCGATATATCCTTTGCCACTGCAGCGCAAGGTCCACCGGGCCAATGTGCCGCCGCAGTTCCGCAAAACCCATGTTGCGCTGCCGCTGCAGATCGCGTTGCCAGATCAGATTGAGATCGTACTGATCGAACACGTTGGTCCAGTATCCCTGCACCAGCACGGAACGGCGCGGCGCGACCCAGTCCAGAGCCTGTTGCGCAGAGCTGCCGGCGCTTCCGTTACCGAGCGACATCGCATAAGCCGGCGCAGCCGCCAGCACCGACAAGGCGCGCTCGTTGTCTGCGCTGCCGTCGTACTGCCCTTCGAGACGTAGCGTCAGCCCTTTCTCGCTGGTCCAGGTCACACCGGTCGCCACACGGTTACGCCAGGCGATGTCCTGCTGACTCGCAGGCAACGACGTTTGCCAGTCGAGTGGCTGCCGGCCACCCGCCCACTCGGTATAGAGGAGCGTAGAGCGGCTGAGGACACGCGAAAAATTGAACCCGAGCTGCAGGGAACGGCCCTCTTCCAGGAAAAGCAGCCATTGTGGATTCAGGTTGTCGGCAAAACGATAGCTGCCCGCGAGCAAAACGCGATTTCGGGGGTTGCTCGCGCCCCAGTCTAGACTGCCACCGCTATCGTCCGGGTGGTCGCCCAGCTTGGGCGATGCGATCAACGTGATCGCACTTTTGTCCGAAGTCTGCTGCAGACGGACCATCGCATTGCCAAGGCGGTTGTTGCGCAAGCTTTCCGGATCGGCGGAGATCACCGAACGCACGGTGCCACGCCCGAGGAAGTCCGTGGGGTTGTAGCCGAACGCTACACCGTATCGGGTGTTGACGCGGCCGACGTCAATGGACATCCCGTAACCTGGTTGATACGTCACGTAGGCTTCCCTGAGCGTGTTGACGCCGCGGCTCTCGCTCAGCCCGGAGTAGACGCGACCGTCGAAACGATCGGAGAATACCAGGTGCCAGTTGTCAGCGAGCCGCCCCATCAGCGGCGTGTCCCAGCGCAGGTCGAGCGACCCGCGCTGCACGTTACTGGCACTTTCGTTAAGGACGCTAGCCGCTTCGACCAGCACGATCAGTCTTTTCTTCGTGACGGGGGCGAATTCGGTGTGGTCCGCCAGATCGAGGGCGGCAAGCGTGGCATCCGGCATGTTGCCGGCCTTTTCGCTCGGGGCGTTGGCCGCCTCTACCGTTGTTCCCGGCATTTTCGTCAAGACGACCAACAGTTCGGATTCGTTTGCCTGGCCGGGCATTACAGCGGCAGTCATCCCGAATCCGAAAGCGGGGGTTCCGCAAAGCGCGAACCATACTGCCAGTTGAGACAACCGAACCGCCCGGCGAGGAAATCGCGCCATCCTCATCGATCAGTTGTCCTTGAAATGCGGCAGATAGTCCCGCTGCAGCCATGCTTCAGGCACATCGCGCCACGCAAAATCCTGATGCCGGATCACGGTAACCAGGTTTGCATCCACCCCGTCGATGATCACCGCTTCCATTGGCCGAACGCCGCCCAGCGCCTGTTCGTAGCGGCGGTAGTAGGTCGTTTTCAGCAGGCCGCCGCTGATTGCATAGAATTCCGCCTTGCGGCTCTTGAAGTCGGCGCGGTCCACCCACAGCTCCATAGCCGGATAAGCTGCGTCTGGATTGCTCGCTACCAGATGCAGACGGTAGCAATCGCGCATTTGACGATCCCCATCCTGAATCCTCTCTTCGCCCACCAGCGTGGCCTGATAGTCCGTGCTCCAGTTCGCGGTTACCACATCGCCGTTGGAAGCCTGTCCCAGCAGTCTCTGCTGCGGAGAAATCGGCACGCTCGCCTGGCTGGAAGGATCAAACAGCCACAAATCGCGACCGCTTTTCAGCGTCAGTTTTCCGGCGTCGCGCTGCGGGCTGATGAAGCGCAGCAGACTGCGGAACTGCCCCCCGTTCGGGTACGCGCGGGAATAGAGCGTCATCCTGTTTGATTCGTCCTGCTTACCGTTCTTGAAGCTGACCATGGTGGTGACGAGGCTGAATGAGCGATCCGGGTTACGAACCGCATCGCTTTTCTTCAGGATTTCCTGCGCACTCATCGCGGCCAGGGCTTGACCACCACTCAACACCATCGAAATCGCGCAAGCTGCAACAAACCTGCTCATCTGAAATCCCAGTTGCCCCTTCATTGTCGACCCCAAATATTTAGCGATGACGCAACGCTTCGACGACGGACACATTCGCCGCGCGTCGCGCCGGCCACCAGGAGGAAAAAACGGTCGCTGCCAGCAAGATCCCCACGACGCGAGCGATCATCCACCACTCGCCCCAGACGGCAATACGAAGTGGAACGGGGGCAATCACACCGGGCGGTTGCCAGGTCAGCCCGGACACGTTGATCACATTGGCGAGGATCAGGGCGGCAGCGACACCGATGACCGAACCAATGACACCGAGCAGCACGCCTTCGTTGAGAAACAGGCGCTGGATGTCCCACCTTTTCAGCCCCACCGCACGCAGCGTTCCGATTTCCACGGTGCGCTCCAGAACGGCCACTCCCATCGCATTGCTGACGGTAAAGAGCGCGATGCCAAGGATCAACGCCAGCAGGAAATCGAATAGGTCGCTGAACATCCCCAGAACCTGGCCGTACGTCGGTTGCAACTGGGCGAAGTCGTAAATGGCGAGACGCTCTCCCACGTGCGAGGTGGCGAGCACGTGCTGCAAACGCGAGCGCGCAGCCTCCAGTTGAGCGGTCTTATGCAGTTGCAGAATGATCGCCGTAACCCCCGGCGTGTCCTGACCGAACAGCAGTTGCTGGGCTCGCTGCAGATGAATTCCAACGAAGCTGTCGTCCAGTTCTCGCGCCGCCTGGGGTGCGACGCCGTCCACCTGCACGCGAACGATATTCGGCACACCACCGGTCGACGCAGCCAGCAACTCGATGCGCGTGCCCTTGTCCGGTGGCCGCGCTTGCTGAGCGGCTTGAGCCAGCACCCGGATATCGTCCGGAATTGATTCCGAAACCTTATCGCTCTGCTTCGTCGACGAGCCATACTGCGGATCGTTGACGAACTCGCCTAGCTGCAGCAACCGCGCGAGGCCAGCGCCGATCAGGGCTGAATCCGGGTTTTTGTCGAGCGTTTTCCGGGTCTTCAACTGGGCGCCAAGCCGGTATTCATCCCAGCGATCGAGCTGCGCGCGCCCTGCTTCGTCGCAACCGTAAATCAGCGCGGGATGGGCCACTCCCGTCGAATATTTCCCGGCGATGCCGGACACCAACAACACCGGTGTACTAACCTTCGTCATCGACGCCAGCACGGGATCGTGGGCAATCGTATCCATGATCTTCTGATAGTCACGGATGCTGTACTCCGCCGGGTTGCCCATGCCGTTACGCAGATAGTCTTCATGCTGGATCTGCAGATGGCCGATGTCGCGAACGAAGGCGGTCTGGAGGCTGTATTCGATGGAGCGGTTATAGCCGCCGAAAAGAAGAATACCGACTGCACCGACCACGATCGCCCCCAGGGTAGAGAGCGTGCGGCGACGGTTGCGCAGCAGATTGCGGAAAGCGAGTTTGGCGGTTTGCATTGTGCTGCGTTACGCGACTGGCAGGCGGCTGACGATACCGTCGTGGACCCGATAAAGATCGTCCGCTTCGGCAATGACCTGCGGATCGTGCGAGGAAAAGACAACCGTGACCGAGTGCTGCTGCTGCAGACCGCGCAGCAACTGCAAAATAGCTTGACCGGTCTTGCTGTCGAGGTTGGCGGTGGGCTCATCGGCCAGTACCAACGCCGGGCGGTGAACCAATGCCCGCGCGATAGCAACCCGTTGGCGCTGTCCGCCGGAGAGCTGGTCGGGAAATGCGTTCGCCTTGTCCGCGAGATCAACGCTTTCCAGCATCTCCATCACTGCGCGACGGCGCTGCGTGGCGGTGCCGGGCTGAAGGAGCAACGGAATTTCAACGTTCTCACGCGCAGTGAGCACCGGAATTAAATTAAAATTCTGAAAAATAAACCCGAAATGGCGCGCCCGAAACTCGCTGCGCTGATCATCATTCATTTGCGCCATATCGTGACCGTCGACTACCAGACGCCCTTTATCATGATTATCAATTCCGCCAATCAGATTCAGCAGCGTGGTTTTCCCACTTCCCGATTTTCCTGAAAATACAGCAAATTTCTTTCTCCCTATTTCAAGATTTACATTTTTCAATGCTTCTACCCGCGATCGCCCGAGCATATAGCTCTTGCTCACGCCATCTATCTTTACCGCCGGCATGTTTCTGTCCCGATAAGGGATAGCTGATTACGACACAACGATGTTAGCGGCAAAAAAAGGTATGGCGTTGAAAATCCGGGCCGCGGCAATCAACAATTGATCCACATCACCGATTTACAGCCGACAAGATAATCAATTCAGGATCAAGTGAAATTAAGTTAAATAAATCAACAAATATACACATCCACTTCATTTTAAATAATGAAAAACATCCTGTTAAAAACAGCAAAAATAGATGCCGGGAAAGAGCCTGATCTGCGTCCCGTTTTTCACGATGCAGTCGACCGAATCCCTTGTCACACGGGGGATGGATACGACGACACGCGGCTACGCGGTAGCGACTGAAAGCAGCACTGCTGATCCTTTGACCTAATGGCGTCCACATCCCGCGGGCTCCCCTCGAGGAACAGACATGAAGGCTCGCCTGTTTCTCGTGATCGCCGCGCTCACGCTCACACGCGTCGCTCAAGCGGCCTGTTCGTGCGACGGCGGCACGACATATCAGGGCAGCGGCCGGCGCATCGTGCGCATCCGCCAAGGTCTGTTCACGTTCTCACCAACGGTCCAAAGGCACATGCAAGGAAAGCGAAGGCGAGATAGTTACCGGCGAGCTCGTCGTAGTGAGTGGCGCCCCGACGAAAATGGTCGATACGGCCGCAAAGCGTTCGCCGATGTTCCGGCTTCGATACAGCACACGCCTATAGCGACGCTTTGCCAGGCGGGTCGAGCGCGGCGGGATGACGGTCTTCGCACGCGCAGCGCGGATATTCTTCACACAGGCGTTCGAGTCGTAGCCTTTCCGAGTGCTTGCCTGCAGCTTCGTTCGAGCCGCAGTTACACGCTGGTGTGCTCGAACGATGGTTGAATCGATCAACGCCTGTTGGATTTCGGTAAGTCCGGCTACGGCATGGACGGCACGATCCCACACCCTGTTGCGACGCCATCCGGAAGCGCAGCCTGCCGGCAGCAAGCTGCGCCTGCGATACGACATGGCCCAACGAAAGAATCAATAACTCGGAACCATCTTGGGCTGTGGACGCAGCAGAAGATAGAACGCAGCGACATGCGTAATCATCAGCACGGGCACGAAGATGATCGGAATCGCGTACGTGGCGCCCAGTTCACCCGCCTGCGCGGCAAGACCCGCCTGGGTAGCGTGGAAGTAAGCAAGAACGAGGTCGATCGTGCCCACCACGTTGAACGCTACGACGAACAACCAGAAGAGTGGGCGAATGCGTGCCGTGAGCAGCGCCAGCAACGCCAACACGCCCGTGGCGAGGTCGCCGTATGCGGTGGGCACCGCGAAGCTGGCAGGCAGATGGCTACCGACGACGCCCGGCAGGATGAAGACGAGACCGAAGAAGCGGAAGCTGTGCAAGGTCGCGATGACGCGTTGTGCTTCGAACAGGTCGAGCGACTTGAGCCTGGGCCAGAAGTATGTGCTGAAGCAGAGCAGCCAGGCGACATACCCCAAGAGGAGATGCAGCTGAAAAATGCGTTCCGGTGACATGGTGCCTCCTGGCAAGTAGTGTCCGGTGAAACGACGAGTAGCGACAAGGACCGACGAAAAGGAAGGCGATCACCGAGCGCGTCGCCGCATCAACTGACGCAGCGACAACGCATGCAGCAGGATCGAGCTTGGCACTACGAAAGCAGGGGTCAGCGCATACGGATAAGTGCCGGGGTTGAGGCTCGGTATATCCGGCACGATCAACTGGAATCGGCCCGGCGCAGTCATCATTCCCAATGTGATCGCGATGGCTAAATCGACGAGGCCGAGGATGTTCCAGGCGATCGCCGCTCTGCGTCCTTGAGCGGTGCCGCTCGCCACGGCGATTGCCGCTGGCACGGCAAGCAGGCCCGTCAGCACATCGCCGATTCCCGCGGGCAACCCAACCACGCCCGCCAGTTCCCCATGCAGCCAGGCAGCGATGGCCCAACTGCCGAACACCCGGTAAAGCTGAAGCGCGACGAGCCACGCCGCCGGCATCGCATCGAGCACCTGCCCCACCCGCTTCGACCGCAGCAATATCGGCGCGCCGATGATCACCGGAAGGAAGATCGCCAACGGCAGATACGGTGGCGCTGAAGGTGAGGCGTCGGTGCGAAAGATGCCACTTATCGCCGCGCTCCAGATGAGCGCGAACCAGAGCGTGTCCGTGATGATGACCGCAAGCCACGTCGCCAGGCGTTGGCGCAGTGTCAGGTCCGTGCGTTCGAGGCCGAGCCACAAGCCGACCGCGATGAACGCACGAGCTACGAGCTGGTGAGCTGTGGTCGAAAAGCCGCTCGACGGAATAATCGGTTGCCAGTAGATCAATCCGATCCACAGGGCCGTCAGCGGAGCGAGCCAGAGCAGGCAACGCCCGGCAGGTCGCGGCGCGACGATAGCAGCGGGAACGTGAGCGGCGGTCATCAGCGGTTCTCCAGATGAAAGCGTGGCTTCGTGATCGGTCAGGCGCGTCGCGCGAAAGCGTTCACGTACGCCATCCAGTGCGCCAGTCATCGCGAGGCGACGCACTCCCGAGTTGCACGTAGGTGTACCATCGTTCCGCGCGAGCGACTATTCATCACAATGTTGACGGGCTATGAAGCAGAACTTCACAGTCAGGCAGGGTGCGCTAGATGGTGTGGAGGCGTTCCTGAGCGTCGCCAGGCATCGCAGTTTTCGCAAGGCAGCCGCGGATCTCGGCGTGACGCCGTCGGCCATCAGCCAGACGGTGCGCGTGCTCGAAGAGCGCGTTGGCGCCGCGCTCTTCGTGCGCACCACGCGTAGCGTTGGCCTGACCGAGGCCGGCGAACGGTTTCTGTCGCACGCAAAGCCTGCCTTCGAGCAACTCGTCGCCGCGAGCGAAGCTGCACGCGGACTCGGCCAGCGACCGACCGGATTGTTGCGTCTGTCCGTACCGCGCGCGATCGTCCCGATCATCCTGGAGCCGCTACTCGCCTCCTTCTGCGAGGCGTATCCCGAGATCGAGGTGGAGATCGCCACCAGCAAGGAACTGATCGATCTTGCAGCGGAAGGATTCGACGCTGGCATCCGGTTAGGTCAGTTCGTCGACGCCGATATGGTCGCAGTGCCGTTGACGCCACCGTTCCGTCTCGTTGTCGTCGGCAGCCCTGCCTATTTCGCAAGGCGCAGCCGGCCGAGGCACACGGACGATCTGCGCCAGCACGCATGCTTGCGATGGCGACAATCCAGCGGCGCGCTCGCGTTGTGGTCATTCAACGACCATGGTCACGCGATCGAGATTGCGGTATCAGGCCCGCTTATCGCTAGCGACTTTCCCACCATGCTCGGCGCGGCGAAACAAGGCATGGGCCTTGCGCAGCTGCCTGAGGTGATGGCCGCCGAAGGGTTGAAAACTGGAAAGCTCGTCCATGTGCTGGAGGCGTACGCGCCGATGGTACCGGGCGTGTTTCTCTACTATCCAGGCCGCAGGCAGATGACGCCGAAGCTGCGCGCGTTTATCGATCATGTGAAGAGCCACACGCCAGGCCGCGGCAAGACCCGCGCACAGGATGACGCGATGCGTGCCGGAGCGCGCAAAAAGCGGTAACTTCCTGCGCAGCTTTTGTTATCCGCGTTGGTTGCGTATCGTGGGCCGAAATGTGTCCGCATCAATTCAGCGTGTTGCCTTCGAACGCCACGATTACCACGTTAAATAACATCGAATCGCTTCTGTCTAATACGGCGAAACAGTCCGCATTAAATCGCCCCAATCCCAAATCGCGCCCTTCAATTTCGAGGATTGTTAACTTGCGGCATATAAAAAAGAGACTATTATCAGTTCGACTGATTTGCGAAACGGACCTCTCAGCATAAGACGAGAATTTAACGGAATGAGGTAGCGTCATGGACGAGACAACCATTCCAGTCGATCTGGTTCACTGGATACTGGCAACGCTTTCCATCGTTGCGCTGCTTGTCTTTCTCGTGCCGCTTCGCTGGCGAGCTCCCGAGGCCGGTCCTGGCGCGATGTTCGTTGCCGGCCTGCTCGCTTTCTTTGCATTCCGCACGCCGGTCACGACACTTGCGGTCGCAAGCGCTAAGGGCGTGTGGGACGCCATATTCATTCTGTATGTGATGTGGCCAGCGCTTCTGCTTTATCAAATCACCAAACAGGCCGGCGGATACGACGCCCTTCGACACGGCATTTCCCGTTTCAGTCGAAATGAATTGTTCGTCATACTCGGGCTCGGCTGGGTGTTTTCATCGTTTCTTCAAGGCATTGCCGGTTTCGGTGCCCCAATCGCCGTCGTGGCCCCGCTCCTGCTCGCGATCGGCGTAAGGCCCGTCTACGCTGCCGCCATCTCGATCATTGCGCACGCATGGGCGCGATTCTTCGGCACGCTCGGCGTCGGTTGGCTCGCGACGTTGCAGGTCGCCGATGTCCAGGACGTACCGCGGGCCGCGTTCGAATCTTCGCTGCTGCTGCTCATTCCGACCTACTTCGGCGGCTTGCTCATCGTGTGGCTGTACGGGCGCTGGGCCGCGGTACGTCACGCGTGGCCGCTCGTGCTGATTCTCGGCACGATACTTGGATTCGGCCAGCTCGTCTTCGCGTTCGTGAGCCCGGAACTCTCCACGTTCCTTGCCGCTTGCATCGCGATGATCGCGCTGTATCCGCTGTCGCGCTGGCGCCGCTTCAGCGAGCCGGTTCCCCAGTCCGACGTACCGGATCGCCCCGCGATGGACGACACCGCAACGCATGCGCAAGCAGAATCGGATGAGCCGGTGATGAGCATCGGCATGGCATTTCTGCCCTATGCCGTGCTGACGGTCGTCACCCTGGGAGTTCAGCTTTTCGATCCGCTGAATAATGCGCTGCGGCAATTCCGGATTGGCCTTCCGTTTCCGGAGGTGACCACGGGATTCGGCGTAACCAACGCTGCCGTCGAGCGTTACGCGCCGTTCTCGCCGCTGACCCACCCGGGAACGATGCTGATGGTCGCCGCCATCGTCGTCTGGATCGTCTATCGCGCGAACGGCTACTACGCGGCGTGGGGAGTGCGTCACGGCACGGAGAATCTCGGGCGCTCGCTGATCGTCGATGGCGTGCCCGCGTCGCTGCCGGTCATCGCATTCCTCGTGACGAGCCGGATCCTCGACCACAGCGGCCAGACCATCGTCCTCGCACACGGCATAGCGGATACAGCGCCTCCGCTGATCTATGCGGGCATTGCGAGCATGATCGGCGCGCTGGGTGCGTTCATGACGTCGAGCAGCACCGCATCGAATGTCCTGTTCGGCGGCCTGCAGAGCGACGTGGCGCAGTTGCATTCGCTGCCCGTGGAAAGCATCGTCGCCGCGCAGGCGGCGGGCAGCGCGTACGGCAATGCGATCGGCCCCGCGAATATCGTGCTTGGAACCAGCATCACCGGCATCAAGGGGCAAGAAGGCGCGGTGATGAGGCTGGCCATTCCGTGGACGATCATCGTTGCCATCCTGACCGGGCTAGGAACGATCGCCCTCGTCATACTCGCGTGAGGCGAATCGCATGGACAAGATCGTATCGGAAACACTGGCGCTGATCCTGATGTTCGTGGCCTTTCCGCTCACCAGCAAGGGCGCGACCGACGACAACATCCTGCTGCTGAGCATCGGGTTTCTCTGCGTAATTGCCGGCGGCGTGTTGCCCATCATCACGCGTTTCATGGATCACTCCAATGACAAGGTGAGGGACGCGGGCGTCGAGTTCGACGATCGGGCTTCCTGATCGCGCCGTCGCTGTCGCTCCTTCGGCCCCGTCGCTTTTCCGCTGTACGTTCACCGCTTCCGGAATGCGCGCGAAACGAACGTGGCGGACCAACATCAGGGAAACGCATCATGAGTCATCCGAACGGACCTCGTACCGGCCGCCCACCTACCCGCGCGCCGCATGGAATGGTGTCGACCCCGCACTATCTCGCCAGCCAGGCCGGTGTCGAGATGCTTCAACGCGGTGGAACGGCAGTCGATGCCGCCATCGCGGCAAACGCCGTGTTGTGCGTCGCTTATCCGCACATGGCGGGATTGGGCGGCGACGGATTCTGGCTGATCGCCGACGGCACAAGCGATCAGGTTCAGGCAATCAATGCGAGCGGCCCTGCTGCCGAGGGCGCGACGTTGGCGCGCTATCGGAGCGGCGCGGCCAGCGACGAAATCGCGGCACGTGGCGCGCAGGCCGCGCTAACGGTGCCGGGTGCCATCGATGGCTGGCGTCTCGCGCACGAGCGCTTTGGGCGCCTCGCGTGGGCGGAACTGTTCGCACCGGCGATCGGCTACGCACGCGACGGTGTGCCGGTCAGCCGCTCGCTCGCGGACTGGACCGTGCACGATGAGCCGATCCTGACGCAGCATCCGGAAACGGCCGCGATCTTCATGCCGGGCGGTCACGTGCCGGCGGACGGCGACCGTCTCGTGCAGGCAGCGCTGGGAAGATCGCTGCAACATCTCGCCGATCACGGCGCGCGTGCAGGATTCTACGAAGGCGATCTCGCCGCGCGGATCTGCAGCGGAATCGGGCAAGCCGGATCGCCGCTGCAGACGAGCGACTTTGCCGCGTATCACGCGGAATGGGTTACACCGATCAGCACGACGTACCGGGGCAATACGATTTACGAACTGCCGCCGAACACGCAAGGCTTCACGCCATTGCAGATCCTGAACCTGATCGAGGGTTACGACGTCGTCGCGTGGGGCGATGGCACGGCCGACTATTATCACCACATCGCCGAAGCGGTAAAGATCGCGTTCGCCGATCGCGAAGAGTGGTTGACGGACCCGCGCTTCGTCGCGATTCCGGTGGACGAGCTGATCTCAAAGGCGTACTGCGACGAACGCCGCAAATTGATTGACCCCAAACGCGCGATGGACATCGCGACAGTACCGGCTGGCATCGCGTATCAGTTTCCGCACGACCGCCGCGCGCCGGACGGCGATACCTGCTACTTCTGCGCCGCGGACAAGGACGGGATGATCGTGTCGCTGATCCAGTCGATTTATCACGACTTCGGCAGCGCGGTGATCGCGGGCGACACCGGCATCATCATGCAGAATCGCGGCGCGTTCTTCTCGCTGGACGAGCATCATCCGAACTGCCTGCAGCCGGGCAAGCGGACTTTCCATACGCTGATTCCGGCGCTGATGACACGCGACGGCAAACCTTGCCTCGCGTTCGGATCGATGGGCGGAGAGGGGCAACCGCAAACGCAAGCCGCGCTCGTGACCCGGATCGTGGACTTCGGCTACGACGTGCAGCAGGCCATCGAGGCGCCGCGCTGGCTGATGGGGCGCACGTGGGGCACCAAATCGCGCAACATGTCGCTCGAGGGACGAATATCCGACGAAGTCGTGCGCGAATTGAAGCGCCGGGGGCAGCCGGTTCAGATGGTCACCGACTGGAACGACAACATGGGGCACGCGCACGCGATCCGGATCGACGCGGAACAGGGCTTCTATGAAGGCGGCGCGGATCCGCGCGGGGATGGTGCCGCGCTCGGCTATTAGGTCCCGTTGGGTCGTGCACGGGCCGGTTTGACCCAGGCCGTCACGTTCGCGGGCGAGCGCGGCATGACCGGCGCAAGTGATCCGCCCGGCAGCGGCTCACGGCAGAGCCATACGAAGGGTAAAACACATGAACCCCATGATCGTTACCTCGCTGATCCTCGCCGTAACGATGGTGCTGTTCATCTGGAACAAGTTGCCGGCAGCGGTCGTCGCCGTCATGTCGCTGCTCGCGCTGTACCTGACCGGCGTGCTGACGATGCGCGAAGCGTTGAGCGGATTCGGCGATCCGCTGATCGTGTTCATCGCCGCGCTGCTCGGCATCGGGATCGGCCTCGAAACGACAGGTGTCGGCACATGGGCGGGACAGTGGCTCATTCGTCATGCCGGTACGAGCCGCAAGCGGCTGATCGCGTCGCTCTTGATCCTGTCCGCGATTTCGACGGCCCTGATCGGCATGAACGGCGCAGTGGTCGCCATGTTGCCGATCGCGGTCATCATCTGCGTGCGCACGCGACTCGCGCCTTCCCAACTGATGATGCCGGTATCGATCGCATGCCTGACCGGCGCGAAGCTCACGCTGCTCGGCAGCCCTGTGAACGTGATTGCGTCGACGGCGGCCGACGCGGCCGGCGGACCGCCGATCCGCTTTTTCGAATGGTCGATCGTGGGCCTTCCGCTGTTCGGCGGCGCGCTCTTCATCATTCTGGTCCTGGGCCCGCTGTTGCTGCCGAAGCGCAGTTCAGATTCGCTTCCGGCTGATTTCAGCCAGCACGCGCATACGCTCGTCGAGCAATACCGGATCGCGGACGGCGTGTTCCGGCTGCGCGTGCGCGCCGGCTCGCCGTTCATCGGCAAAACGGCGAGCGGCATCGATCTTTCGCAATACCCGGGCGTCAGCGTGCTCGGCCTTGTCGATGATCAGGATGTCGAATTATCAGGCGAGGAAGCGAAAGAAGGAAATAACCTTCTGGTGCGTGGCGACGCTCAAGGCATCGCCCGGCTGGCGAACGATCTGCATCTGGCGATCCGCGAGCCGCTATCGGAATCGCAGGCGGTCACCAATGCGCTCTTCAACCGCTCGTCGGGTCTCGCCGAGGTCGTGATCCCTCCGCGCTCAGCGCTGATCGGTCAACCCGTTTTCCCGGGCATGGCGACACACGAAGGCGATCTGATCGTGCTTGCCGTGCAGCGCGGCGGCCAGGACGTCGCGGGGCCATCGACACAGTTGCTCGCCGGCGACCATCTGCTTTTCAGGGGAACATGGGAAGCGCTGGACAAGCATTTCTCCGACCCGCAGATCCTGATGGTCGATTCTCCGCAGATGGTCCGCCGCCAGACGATCGCGCTCAGTCGCGGCGCCCGCCAGGCGCTCATTATCCTCGCCTTGCTCGTGGTGCTGCTCGCGACCAATGTGGTGCCGGCCGCTGTGGCGACGCTGTTCTGCGTGACGCTGATGGTGCTCACGCGCGTGATCAACCTGAACCAGCTGTACAGCATCGACTGGAACACCTGCATCCTGGTTGGAGGGCTCATACCGCTCGCGACTGCGATGTCGAAAACCGGGCTCGCGTATCTACTCGGCGATTTCGTGATTCAGGCCGTTGGCTCGGGCGGCCCTCGCGCGGTAATGGCGGGGCTATTTCTCGTGGCCGCCGCGCTGACCCAGGTGATTGCGAACAATTCGTCAGCGCTCGTCATGGTGCCGATCGCGGTCGCCTCAGCACTGGAGCTTGGCGTTTCCGCGACACCGTTCCTCATCGCCGTCGCACTGGGCGCAGGCGCCGCGCACATGACGCCGATGAGCACGCCAGTGAACCTCGTGACCTACGGGCCGGGTGCCTATGAATTTGGCGACTACTGGAAGATCGGCTCGCTGATCGTCCTGTGGTCATTGGCGGTTGTTGTGTTCATTGCGCCGTTGTACTGGCCGTTCTAGTGGTCGCGTGCGGATCGCCAAGGCACTGTCCGCGCGTTCGATGACTAACCCGCAGCGTAGCCTCGCCTTCGGGGGATAACGCAACGCGCCGGGCGTCCTGGCCCGCTTCGGCACCTCAGCGCCGAAACTCACGATCTCCGTGAACGCAATGCGTGCGCCGTAAGCCGCATGGTCCGTTGGATCTTCTGGCGAAACCATGCACCTGTCTGCCGCGCGCTCGCAAAATGCCTATCAGCGCAATCCGGTAACCGGCAATCGGCCGCGACCCGCCCGCCTCCTGACCATCCAGAACCGCCTGTCCAGACGTGAGACAGCCTGACCCGCCAAATCGCCATCCAGCGACGGATGCGAACTATCGGTCATCCACGATACAAGTGCGCCAACCTCGCTCACTGATTGCGACACGGGCTCAAGAAATACAGCCACGTGCCGATAAATTCAGGTTGAGCCTGGTTGTAGTTCGAGATCCTGCAGGGAAGAACTCTGGATACAAAGGAACGGTAGCGGACAATGAAAAATCACACGCGCAACACACTCACGCTTAAGTGCGCTCTGCTCGCGATCGCCGGGTCGCTTTCCGGATGTGTGCAATTTACGCCGGTCAAAGATATCGCCAAGGATAAGCCCGCCTATCTCGCCGCAAACTTCACGATTGATTCTCTGCCCACGTCGATCAAGGAAAAGCTGCCGGCTGCCGGATCCCATCCCCTGCCCTTCAAACTCCTGACAATTACGGGCGTCGTGTCCGGCCACGTCGGTGCAAATAACGTCTCGAGCGAATTCAAGTCGACGCTGGTCAACGCAAAAGATACGGGGCTCGTGCAGCAACTCCACGAAGTGTCGTCGAACGGGATACCCAGCGCGGCGACGTTCAGTCTTTCGTACCTCAACCTGTTTTACCTGAAGTCGGAAACGACGTCCTATTTCCAGCCCGTCGCGCCGATGCCCATTGTGGCCCACAGCGTTGAAAAGAATCCGTTCGACATGAGCAAACCGCAGGAAGACACCACGTTCAGTGCGACGTTCACGTCGGGCACTGCGGTGCAACTCGTGAACTTTCGCGTCGTCGTGTCGACGTGCCACGCAGCACACTATTACCCCGCATCCCGCGTGACTGCGGGCCTTCAGGGGGACGCGATCGATCTGGATTGCGAGGACAGGATAGACAACATTCTCCAGACGACGAGTCGCCGAACGTACCTCACCGAGTATGGGATTTACGTGATGCGAACGTCTGCAACGGCAGCGGCAAAACTGGAGTGGAAATACAGCGCGTTCGAAAAGGACGGTCAACATCCGCAATCCGGGCCCGGCGGCGCGGGTCACGACAAACCCGCATGAGCGGGGAGACGGGATGCGGACGTCGTAAATGACCGCTCGCGTCCCGGTTGGCTGCATTTCGGGTAAGACGCGCGCACTGTGCGCGCAAGTTGTGGAATCAAGCGGACGCTAGAAGAAGCCGCGATAACAGCGCTTAGCGCCTGACACGCGCCCCCTTCCAGTTCGATTTACGCGCGAACTCGACGAACGAATGCAGATAGTCGAGCGACGCGTCCGCCTCGCGCGTACCGAGAAAGATCTGCTTGGCGATCCCCGTCTTGCCGAGCTTCACGCTGACCACGGGCATACGATCCGCGTACTCCTCCGCAAGCCAGCGCGGCAGCGCCGCCACGCCACGCTTGCTCGCCACCATTTGCAGCATGATGTCGGTGGTCTCGATGGTTTTGTGGCGGCGCGGCGCGACGCCCGCGGGCCGCAGAAACTGGTTGTAAATATCGAGGCGATCGGTTTCGACCGGATACGTAATCAAGGTCTCGTCGACAAGCTGTCCGGGCTGCACGTAGCGTGCCGTGGCCAGCCGATGATCCTCCGCCACCACGAGCACCTGCTCGTAATCGAATACCGGATCGAAGCGCAGCCCGGGACGCTGGAGCGGGTCCGGTGTGACAAGCACGTCGATGTCATAGCCGAACAGCGCGCCAATGCCGCCGAACTGAAAACGCTGCTTCACGTCGACATCGACGTCGGGCCAACGCGCGAGATAAGGCGACACCACCTTGAGTAACCACTGATAGCAGGGATGGCATTCCATGCCGATGCGCAGCGTGCCGCGCTCGCCGTTCGCGTATTGCTTCATGCGCGCTTCGGCGTGCTCGAACTGCGGCAGCAGCCGTTCGGCGAGCGAGAGCAGATATTGACCCGCCTGGGTGAGCCGCAGGTTGCGTCCGTCGCGTTCCCAGACCTGGGTGCCGAGTTGCATCTCGAGCTTCTTGACCGTGTGGCTCAGTGCCGACTGCGTCAGATGCAGCGCGCCGGCCGCCGCCGTCAGCGACCCCTGGCGGTCGATTTCGCGGATCAGAGTGAGATGAAAGCGTTCGAGCATGATGCGTCCGGCTCCGGGTAGCGCATGAAGAAAACTAATGGATGAATGAAATAATGCCATTTTTCTTCATGGATTGAAAACCCTATCATCGCTACCGGTCCCTGTATTTTTCACCGGATGGCAGCTTCCATGGTAACGACACACAATCTCGGCTTCCCGCGCATCGGCGCAAAACGCGAACTCAAATTCGGCCTCGAACGCTACTGGAAAGGCGAATCGACGCGCGACGAACTGAAGGCGCTCGGCGCGCAACTGCGCGAGCGTCACTGGAACGACCAGCGCGGCCTCGATCTCTCGCCCGTTGGCGATTTCGCGTTCTACGATCAGGTGCTCGACATGAGCTTCACGCTCGGCAACCTGCCGGCACGCGTGCAGGGCTTCCACGGCGACCCGCTCGACAACTACTTCCGCGTCGCGCGCGGTCGATCCGCCACCGGTGCCGAAGAACATGCGGCTTGCTGCGGCGGCGTTGCGGCTGGCGAAATGACGAAGTGGTTCGATACGAATTACCACTACATCGTCCCCGAGTTTACGGCCGATACGCAGTTCAACCTCGACACCTCGCGTCTCGTCGAGCAGTTGCGCGAGGCCCGGGCACTCGGCGTCCGAGCGAAGCCGGTGATCGTCGGTCCGGTCACCTATCTCTGGTTGGGCAAGGCCAAGGACGATTCGGACAAGCTCGCACTGCTGCCGCGCATCATGGCGGCGTATCGCGCGCTGCTCGACTATTTCAGGGTGATGGACGTCGAGTGGGTGCAGATCGACGAACCCGTTCTCGTGACCGAACTCGACCCGGCGTGGCGCGAGGCGTTTGTGAGGGCCTATGAGGGCTTCGAAGTGCGCGGGGTCAAGCTGCTGCTCACGACCTACTTTGGTCAGCTGCAGGAAAATCTCGATCTCGCGTGTGGTTTGCCCGTGGATGGTCTTCACATCGACGCCATCAACGCCCGTGACGAAATCGCGCTAGTGACAGAGAAGCTGCCCGCGCAGAGCGTGCTTTCGGTGGGCGCGATCAACGGCCGCAACATCTGGAAGACGGACCTGAACGCCGCGCTCGACTGGCTCGAACCGCTCGCGAAACAACTGGGCGATCGCCTGTGGATCGCCCCGTCTTGCTCGCTGCTGCACATGCCGGTCGATCTCGCAAGCGAAGAAAAGCTGGATGCGGAAATCCGTTCGTGGCTTGCGTTCGCGCTCCAGAAGCTCGATGAAGTGAAACTGCTCGCCACGGCGCTCAACGAAGGCCGCAGCAAGGTCGCCGATGCACTCGCCGCGAACGCCGCCGCGGTCACCGCGCGCCGCAACTCGCCGCGGGTGAACAACCCGGCGGTGAAGGCCGCACTGGCGCGTATCGACGCGAAGCTCGGCAACCGCCAGCATGCTTACGCCGAGCGCGCCGCAAAGCAGGCCGCGATCCTCGAACTGCCCGCATACCCGACCACGACGATCGGTTCATTCCCGCAGACCGCGGAAATCCGTCACGCACGCAGCCAGTTCAAAATCGGCGCGCTCGATCAGGCAGGCTACCAGGACGCGATGCGCAAGGAAATCGAGCGCAGCGTGCGCGAGCAGGAAGCACTCGGGCTCGACGTGCTCGTGCACGGCGAAGCCGAACGCAACGACATGGTCGAATACTTCGGCGAGCAACTGGACGGCTATGCATTCAGCCGGTTCGGCTGGGTGCAGTCGTACGGCTCGCGCTGCGTGAAGCCGCCCATCCTGTTCGGCGATATCAGCCGGCCCAAAGCGATGACGGTCGAGTGGATCACCTACGCGCAGTCGCTCACGAACAAGCCGATGAAGGGGATGCTCACAGGCCCCGTGACGATCCTGAACTGGTCGTTCGTGCGCGATGACCAGCCGCGTTCGGTGTCGTGCTACCAGCTCGCGCTCGCGATCCGCGAAGAAGTGCTCGACCTGGAAAAGGCTGGGGTACGCGTGGTCCAGATCGACGAAGCGGCGCTGCGCGAAGGGCTGCCGCTACGCCGCGCGCAATGGGGCGAGTACCTGCGCTGGGCTGTGGAATCGTTCCGCATCACCGCGAACGGCGTGCGCGACGAGACGCAGATTCACACGCATATGTGCTATTCGGAGTTCAACGACATCATCGCGTCGATCGCCGATATGGATGCGGACGTCATCACGATCGAGACCTCGCGCTCCGATATGGAACTGCTCGATGCATTCGATAACTTCAGGTATCCGAATGAAATTGGACCGGGCGTCTATGACATTCACTCGCCGAACATTCCCACCGAGGAGCACATTGTGCAGCTCATGCAAAAGGCGGCGGAACGCATTCCGGCGCGGCGTCTGTGGGTGAACCCGGACTGCGGGCTGAAGACGCGTCAATGGGCCGAGGTCGTTCCGGCGCTGACGAACATGGTCGCCGCCGCGAAGACGCTGCGCAGCCAGCTTCAGTAAAGCCAGGCCGTGCCGCCGCGTCCTGCAACGCGACACGGCCGCACGGGCATAAAAAAACGCCACGGTCTCCCGTGGCGTTTTTCATTTGAAGCATCGCTAGACAGCGAACCAGCGCGCCGTCACCCCGCCGTTGCCGCCGAAGCCGCCACCGGCGCACTGCCCGCGCCGTAGTCGACTGGCGCGTCGGCCGGCCGCGGCGTCTCGCCTGCATGCTCGATCCAGCCGCCGCCCAGCGCGCGATACAGATCGACGAGATTCGTCAGCCGTGCAAGGCGCGTCTGGATCAGCGTTTGCTGCGACGAATACAGGTCGGTTTGCGCGAGCAGCACCGAAAGATAGCTGTCCACACCGTTCCTGTAGCGCAGATCCGAAAGATCCAGACGACGCTGATTCGCGAACGTATTGCGCTCGAGCGCCGCGATCTGCTGATCGTAGGTGCCGCGCGCGGCGAGCCCGTCCGCTACCTCGCGGAACGCCGACTGGATCGCTTTCTCGTAGTTCGCGATCTCGATGCGCTTCTCGACGTTCGCAAGATTGAGATTCGCGACGTTCGCGCCGCCTTCGAAGATCGGCAACGTGACCTGCGGCACGAAGCTCCACGCCGCCGTACCCGCTTTGAACAGGCCGCCGAGCGACAGGCTCTCCGTTCCGAACGCTGCGGTCAGCGAGATCTTCGGGAAGAAGGCCGCGCGCGCCGCACCGATGTTTGCGTTCGCCGCGAGCAACTGCTGCTCCGCTTCCATGATGTCCGGACGCCGCGCCAGCAGGTCGGACGGAAGGCCCTCGGGAATATCGGTCAGCAGATTCTGCGCGTCGAGCGTCAGCCCCTGCGGCAGGTCCTGAGGCAGCGGTTCGCCGATCAGCAGCACCAGTGCGTTCTCGGACTGCGCCCGCGCGCGCGCCTGCGACTGCAGGTTTGCCTGCGCGGTCTCGACCACGGTCTGAGCGGAGCGCAGATCCAGTTCGCCGGCGGTGCCGTTCTCGAACTGCAGTTTCGTGATGTTGTACGAGTCCTGTGCGCTCTTCAGCGTGTTCTGCGTGACCTGGAGCAGATCCTCCTCGGCCAGCATCGTCAGGTACTGGTCCGCCACCTGCGAGACAAGCGAGATCTCCGCGGCCTTGCGCGCCTCGGCGGTCGCCAGATACTGCGCGAGCGCCTGGTCCTTCAGGCTGCGAACGCGCCCCCAGAAGTCGATTTCCCAGGACGCCTGCAATTCGACGTTATAGACGCTGAACGGATTGCTTGGCGAGGTCACCAGGTTGGTCGGAACCCGCGTGCGCGATTCCGTGGCCACGCCGTTGATCGACGGGAACAGTGCTGCGCGCGTGATCTGGTACTGCGCGCGCACGGCCTCGACATTCAGCACCGACACGCGCAGGTCGCGGTTGTTCTTCAGCGCGATCGCGACCAGTTCCTGCAGGCGCGCATCGACGAAGAAGTCGCGCCAGCCGATGTCGGTCGCCGCGGCGCCGTTGGCACTGCGGCCGCTCGGAGCGACGCCGGGCTGGCCCGGTTGCGTCGCGTAGACCCCGCCCTGCGGAAAGCTCTGCGAAACGGGCGCCTCGGGACGGTGATACCACGGCGCCATCGTGCAACCGGCGAGGAGCGCAGCGGCCGCTGCAATTACGGATAGTTTATGCATCTCAATGTCCTTCCTTGCCCGGGCCGCTCTCGCCATTCCCACCACCACTGCCGCCACCGTTCGAGCCACCCTGCGGGCCGGCGTCGCCGCCATTGTCCGCGTTGTCCTCATCGTGGTCGTGCGCGTGGTGCTCTTCGTAGTGCTGGAGCGCGACATCGGCGTCTTCCTTCTCGCCCGCGAACTTCGCGCGGATCACGACGAAGAACATCGGGATCATGAAGATCGCGAGGAACGTCGCCGTCAGCATCCCGCCGATCACGCCCGTGCCGATCGCGTGCTGGCTCGCCGAGCCCGCGCCGTTACTGATCGCGAGCGGCAGCACGCCGAGGATGAACGCCAGCGACGTCATCAGGATCGGCCGCAACCGCAGACGTGACGCTTCGAGCGCCGCTTCGATCGGCCCCATCTTGCCGTCGGCCTGGAGATCGCGTGCGAACTCCACGATCAGAATCGCGTTCTTCGCCGAGAGACCGACGGTGGTCAACAGACCCACCTGGAAGAACACATCGTTCTCCAGACCGCGCAACGTGACGGCGAGCAGCGCGCCGAGCACGCCGAGCGGCACCACCATGATGACCGCGAACGGAATCGACCAGCTCTCATACAGCGCCGCAAGACACAGGAACACGACGAGGATCGAGATGCCGTACAGAATCGGCGCCTGCGAGCCCGACTGGCGTTCCTGATACGAGAGGCCCGTCCATTCGTAGCCGATGCCCGCGGGCAGCTTCGCCGCGATCTGCTCCATGGCCGTCATCGCCTGGCCCGTGGACTTGCCAGGACCGGCCGCCCCCTGGATTTCCATCGCCGAGATGCCGTTGAAGCGTTCGAGCTTCGGCGAGCCGTAAGTCCAGCTGCCCGTGCCGAACGCGCTGAACGGCACCATCCCGCCCGAACCGTTGCGCACGTACCAGATGTTCATGTCTTCCGGCGTCATGCGGAACGGCGCGTCGGACATCACGTAGACCTTCTTGATCCGGCCGTCGATGTCGAGGAAGTTGTTCACGAACTGCGACGCCCAGGCGATCGAGAACGTCTGGTCAATCGCCGAACTCGACACGCCAAGCGCCTGCGCCTTCTCGCGGTCGATGTTGACCTTGAACTGCGGCGTGTCGTTCAGGCCGTTCGGGCGCACCTGCGCGAGCGTCGGATCCTTCGCCGCCATGCCGAGCAGCATGTTGCGCGCTTCCATCAGCTTGTCGTGGCCGACGCCACCACGGTCCTGCAGCTCGAAGTCGAAGCCCGACGCCGTGCCGAGTTCAGGAATCGACGGCGGATTCACCGGAATCACCATCGCGTCCTTGTAGCCCTGGAAATGCCCGTACATGCGGCGCACGAGCGCCTGGACCTTCTGGTCGTCGCGCTGGCGCTGCTTGTAGTCCTTCATGCGCACGAACAGCAGACCCGAGTTCTGGCCACGGCCCGCGAAGCTGAAGCCGTTCACCGCGAACACCGACTCGACGATCTCCTTCTCGTCGTGGAGCAGGTAGTCCTGGACGTTGTTGAGCGTGCGCCCCGTGGTTTCCTGCGTCGAGCCCGACGGCGTCTGCACGAGCACGAACATCGTGCCCTGGTCCTCATCGGGCAGGAACGACTTCGGCAGGCGCACGAACAGCATGCCAACCGCGACGATCACGGCGATATAGATGATGAGCCAGCGCGTCGAGCGCTTGATCACGTGGTACACGCCGCTGTGATACTTGTCGCGGCTCTTCTCGAACGTGCGGTTGAACCAGCCGAAGAAGCCCTTCTTGGCTTCGTGGTGGCCCTTCGGGATCGGCTTGAGGATCGTCGCGCAGAGTGCGGGCGTGAGAATCAGCGCGACCAGCACCGAGAGCACCATCGCCGCCACGATCGTGAGCGAGAACTGCCGGTAAATCGCGCCGACCGAACCGCCCGAGAACGCCACCGGCACGAACACCGCGGAGAGCACGAGCGCCACGCCGACCAGTGCGCCGGTGATCTGGCCCATCGCCTTGCGGGTGGCTTCCCTGGGCGATAGCCCCTCTTCGGCCATCACGCGCTCGACGTTCTCAACGACCACGATCGCGTCGTCGACGAGCAGACCGATTGCAAGCACGAGGCCGAACATCGACAGCACGTTGATCGAGAAGCCCACCGCCGCCATGATCGCGAACGTGCCCAGCAGCACGACCGGCACCGCGATGGTCGGAATCAGCGTCGCGCGCAGGTTCTGCAGGAACAGATACATCACGAGGAACACGAGCACGATGCCTTCCAGCAGCGTCTTGATCACTTCCTCGATCGACAGGCGCACGAACGGCGTCGTGTCGTACGGATACTTCACGACGAGACCATGCGGGAAGTACGCCGAGAGCTGATCGATCTTCTGGCGCACGAGCCTTGCAGTCTGCAGCGCGTTCGCACCCGTCGCGAGCTGGATACCGAGACCGGCCGTCGGCGAGCCGTTGTACTTCGTGTCGAAGTTATAAGTTTCGCCGCCGAGCGCGATGCGCGCCACGTCGCGCAGGCGCACCTGCGAGCCGTCCTGGTTCACCTTCAGCAGGATGTTGCCGAACTCTTCCGGCGTGCGCAGCAGCGTCGATTCGGTGATCGTCGCCTGGAACGCCTGGCCTGCCACCGCCGGCGTGCCGCCGAGCTGGCCGCCCGCGATCTGCACGTTCTGTGCGGAGATCGCGCTGGTGACGTCGACCGGCGTCAAGCCGAAGTTGGTCAGGCGGTTCGGGTCGAGCCAGATGCGCATCGCGTACTGCGAGCCGAACAGCGTGACCGTGCCCACGCCGTCGATCCGGCTGATCGGGTCCTGGATGTTCGACGCCACGTAATTCGCGAGGTCGTACTTCGACATGCTGCCGTCTTCGGACACGAACGCGAGCACGAGCAGGAAGCTGCTGCTCGACTTCGTGACCCGGATGCCGAGCTGCTGCACCACCTGCGGAAGGATCGGCGTGGCGAGCTGCAGCTTGTTCTGCACCTGCACCTGCGCGATGTCCGGGTTGGTGCCCGCGGCGAACGTCAGCGTGATCGTGGCCGTGCCCGAGTCGTCACTCGTCGACGAGAGATACAGCAGGTGGTCGAGACCGCTCATCTGCTGTTCGATCACCTGCGTGACCGTGTTTTCGACGGTCTTCGCGGATGCGCCCGGGTAGGTCGCGCTGATCTGGATAGACGGCGGCGCAATGGTCGGATACTGCGCCACCGGCAGCGTGAACACCGACGCTACGCCCGCCAGCATCAGAATGATGGCGATCACCCACGCAAAAATGGGGCGATCGATAAAGAACTTTGCCATGAACCAGGCTCCCGGTTATTGCGCGGCGGAGGCCGGTTTTGCGCCCGCAGCGGGGCTCGCGCCTGCCGGAGCATGAGCGGGACCTGTTGCCATGTCAGCCGAAGGTGCCCCCGGCGGCGGCGGCGGCGGCAGTTCCGCCGCGACAGCCTTCACGCTCGCGCCCGGACGGACCTTCTCGGTGCCCTGCACGATCACGCGGTCGCCTGCATTCAGGCCGCTCTGGACGACCCAGTCCTGCCCGTGCGTGGCCGAGGTCTGGATCGGCGTCAGCACAACCTTGTCGTCCTTGTCGACGACGAGCACCGTCGCCTGACCCTTCTGGTCGTGCTGGACACCCACCTGCGGCACGAGGAACGCGTGGTCGTTCACGCCTTCCTCGATGCGCGCACGCACGAACATGCCCGGCAGCAACACGCGGTTCGGATTCGGGAAGACCGCGCGGACCGTCACCGAACCCGTGGTCTGGTCGACCGTCACGTCGGTGAACTTCAGCGTGCCCGTTTCCTTATAGGCGCGACCGTCTTCCAGCATGAGCGTCACCTTCGCGGCGTTCGGGCCGCTCGTCCTGAGGTGCCCCTCCTGGATCTCGCGGCGCAGCCTGAGGCCTTCACTGCTCGACTGCGTGACGTCCACATACATCGGATCGAGTTGCTGCACGGTCGACAGCAGCGTGGCCTGGCTCGCCTGCACAAAAGCGCCCGGCGTGACCTGCGAAATGCCGACCTGCCCGGAGATAGGCGACACGACATCCGTATAGCCGAGGTTGATCTGCGCGGTAGCGACGGCGGCCTTGCCTGCGTCGACATCGGCCTGCGCCTGGCCCTGGGCCGCGATGGCGTTGTCGTAGTCCTGCCTCGACACGGCGTTAGCGGCGACCAGCACCTTGTAGCGCGCGGCAAGGGCGTTCTGCGTGGCGAGGTTGGCCTGCGCCTTCGCGAGCGCGGCCTTGGCATTGTTGAGCGCGGCGATGTACGGCGCGGGATCGATCTTGTAGAGCCGCTGGCCCGCCTTCACGTTGGTGCCTTCGGTGAACTCGCGCGTCAGCACGATGCCGTCGACACGGGAACGCACCTGCGCGACGAGGAAGGCACTGGTGCGACCAGGCAATTCGGATACGACCGGCACGGCGGTCGGCTGGACCGTCACGACGCCCACCTGGGGCGTTTGCGGCTGCGGCGCCGACTGCTTTTGCCCGCACGCTGCGAGCACTACGGCAGCCGTCGCGAAACTGATTAGGCGGAATGGAACCCGTTCGACGCGCATGGAGCGACCTCTGTCTATATCTGACAAAAAAGCATGCGGCGTCCCGCTTGAAACCAGGGGACGCATCGCACGCCAGCATCTGGTAATACCTGACGGATAATCTTGACTTCTTTCTGGTACCAGTCCGGCCACTACACCCGTACTCACGGGTCATCGGCCACGCCACCGCGAGGGCATCGTGCGCTCGGGTTTCTACGGTCACCCGGGACCAGTGACGGATATTAACCGGACATCACCACTTGAGGTACCTGTGTGGTGGGGTGCTATTATAGATACATTCGCGAATGCATGTAAAAGAACGAACCACTATCCTAGAAGGGTCTTTCAAGTGCAATCTGCGCGTTCCGCCACCTGGGCGCGGCAGATGTACGGCGCAATTCCGCTAGCCGCCGCGCTTCGCTCTCCCGCAACCCATTCAGAAACGCTCACACATGGTCCGACGTACGAAAGAGGAAGCGCTGGAGACGCGCAGCAAGATCCTCGATGCCGCCGAACTCGTCTTCTTCGAGCGAGGCGTCTCGCGCACGTCCCTTGCCCACATCGCCGAGGCCGCCGGCGTCACGCGCGGCGCAATCTACTGGCATTTCCAGAACAAAGGCGACCTGTTCACGGCGATGTTCGACCGCGTGGTGCTGCCGCTCGAAGAGATCAAGGCGGCGTCGGTCGCACGCAGCGAGCCGGATCCGCTCGGACGCATCCGCGACCTGTGCGTGCTGTGTCTTCGCGACACGGCAACTGACGCGCGGCGCCGCCGCGTGTTCGAGATCCTGTTCCTGAAGTGTGAGTTCGTGGAGGAAATGGGGCCGGTGATGGCGCGCCATCAGTCTGCGATGCGTGAGGGACTGGAGCGGATCGAGGAGGGTCTGCGCAACGCGATGTCCAAGGGACAGCTAAGCGCCGACCTCGACGCCGCGTGCGCGGCGCGTGTGCTGCATTCGTTCATCACCGGCGCGCTGCGCGACATGGCGACCCTGCCTGGTGTCTTCGATGTCGCAACAAACGCCGAGCGGCACGTCGAAGCGATGCTCGACACGCTGCGCTACAGCCCGGCACTGCGAACCGCGACGCCGGCGAAACCTTAGCCGGACTAAGCGGCTAGCGCCGCGTTACAGCGGCGTACCGTGACGGCGTCTTTCTAGCACGCGAACGGGCGGCGGCGTGCGTCGGCCATTTCGGTAGCCGATGTATGCCGCGCCCGAAAACACCCGCGCGCAACCACCCTTCCCCGCCTCACCGCCACGCGTTGCATATTACGCAGCAGCCTTCGCGCGCGCCCGCTGGTTCGACGCATAGATGTTGTCGCGCGACAGCGGCATGCCGGCCTTCACGGCAGCGAGCCACGCATCGGTGGTCACCACCGCCGCGAAGTTCGACTGCATCACGACGCTGAACACGTGATGAATCTCCTCGGCGCTCGCGAATCCCGCATCGTTCGCGTAGGGCAACGAGCCCGTCGCATCGTGCAGAAACTCCACCTGAAGCCCCGCGTGCGCAGCTTCGAAAACCGTCGAGGCATCGCAGTTGTGGGTCATGTAGCCGGCCACCGTGATCGTATTGATGTCGCGCGCCGCGAGCCATTGTGCGAGATCGGTCCCCGCGAAGGCACTCGCCAGTGCCTTTTCGACGTAGTGATCGCGTTCGCGCGACGCCACCACCGAATGCAGCTCTGCGCCGACGCTGCCGCGTGCGAAGATCGGCGCTCCGGCGGGCGCAAAGTGCTGCACGACCACGACCGGCACGCCGGCCGCCCGCGCGCCGTCGATCGCGCGGGCGATGTTTTCGAGCGACGTTTCGACGGGGGGAAATTCGATCGGCAGTTCGCCGGTGACGTACTCGTTCTGGACGTCGATCACGACGAGTGCGCGGCGCGGATTCGAAGACATGGCGGTGTTCCTCCTGGAAGCGTGGTTAGCGAGTTGATCAGGTGCAGCATCGGCTGGCCTATCGACGGCACGGCTGCGACGGAGCCATTGTTGCGTGCAGCCCCATCCCCCGACAGTGGCCCGAACGACAACTTTCGCTAAAATCGGGCCATTCGCATTACGCTCAGACCGGCTGTCCGCCGTCCAGCCCAAACACAAGGGGCCCGCCATGCCCGCCGTACCTCGCTCCACGGATCACTGCGCTGAAGCGCCCTCGCCGCATCGCATCGCAGTGATTGCGTTCGACCGCATGAGCCCATTCCACCTCTCGGTGCCATGTATCGTATTCGGCGAAGACGGCTCCGAATCGGGCGTGCCAGCGTTCGAGCTGCGCGTCTGCGCGGCGGAGCCGGGCCCGCTCACGACCACGGCGGGCTTCACGATCGGCACGACGCACGGACTCGACGCGCTCTCCGACGCCGATGTGGTCATCGTCCCCAGCTGGCGCGACACCACGGAGCCGCCACCCGTCGCGCTGGCCGACGCGCTGCGCGAAGCCCATGCACGCGGCGCGATTCTCGTCGGGCTGTGCCTCGGTGCGTTCGTGCTTGCGGATACGGGCCTGCTCGACGGCCGCCCTGCCACGACGCACTGGCTTGCAGCCGATACGTTCGCGCAGCGCTTCCCGCAGGTGCGCTTCGACCCGGATGTGCTCTACGTCGACGATGGTGACGTGCTGACCTCGGCGGGCACCGCAGCGGGACTCGACTGCTGCCTGCACCTGCTGCGGCGGCTGTGCGGCACGAGCGCTGCGAACTACGTCGCGCGGCGGCTCGTCGTGCCGCCGCACCGGCAGGGCAACCAGGCTCAGTTCGTCCAGCAGCCGGTTGCGCCACAGGGGCGCCGCGACCGGCTCGCGGAACTGCTTGACTGGGTCCGCGCGCATCTCGACGCGCCGCATACACTCGACTCGCTCGCACAACGCGCGCTGATGAGCCGCCGGACGTTCACGCGTCAATTCAGGCTAACGACCGGCTCGACAGTGAGCGGCTGGCTGCTCGGCGAGCGGCTCGCACGCGCCCAGCAATTGCTGGAAACCACCGACCAGACGATCGACGCCATCGCGCAGCGCGCGGGCTTCGGTTCTGCGGCGTCGCTGCGTCACCATTTCGTGGAAGCATTCAACACGACACCGTCATCGTGGCGGCGTGAATTCCGCGGCGCATGAGGCCAGGGAGTCAGGCACAAAGGGAGGGATCGTGACGGCCCGCATCGCTCGTGCGGTTCGCGGCGCTCGCGAGCTACGTCGGTGACATTCTGGATGCCGCGTGCAAGCAGGCCGCCAACGGCGAACGCCAGCTGTGCCAGCACGCCCGCCGCACAGCAGCACGCAAATAGTCCGCAAGCAGTCCGAAAACAGTCCGCGCTTCAGCCGCCGGTGAATCGGCGCGCCATGTAGAACAACAGCGCGACGAAGAAAATCAACGCAGCCCACGCCCAGTTCGGCATGGCGTGCGGCGTGCTCTCGTGATGTAGCGTGCTCGCCGCGCGGCCGCTCAGCGTGCCGCCGTAATGCTGCGGCAGCAGGTGCGCGCGCCGTGCCACGCCCGCGAGGCTGATCGGGCGCAGAAACACATGCGTGCGGCGCGGTTCCTTCCCCGCCGCGCGATTCGGCCCCTTGCCATGCTTCGCCTCAACGACGGCGCAGAACTCGCTGAAAAAGTCATCGGCGACTTCGTGCAACGCGTTTTCGAGCTGGCGAGACGGCAGGTCCGCGAGCGGACCCGTGAGCGTCGCCCAAACCGAGTAGTCGATACGCGTGCTCATGCAACTGCGAATGCCCGCCGGGCCACCAGGGTGATCGTCGGCACGCAGCGCAACGTCGATCTGGCCGCGCAGCGAGCCGATACCGTCGGCGCGCGCACGAAAGCTCAGCACGCGGCGCGGCGCAAGCGGCACCACGCCGACATCGTTAGCGATGTGAGCGCGCACTTCGTATCGCGCGCGCAATGGTCCGAGCGGTACGGTGAGCGTCAGCGCGTATTCGCCCGGCCCGAGACGGCGGAACGACTCGCAATGCTCCACGCTCGCGCGCACCAGCGCGCTGTCCTGCAGCGCGTCCCAGACAACGGACGGCGCAAGCGGAATGCGTACGGCGTCGTTCAGTTCCATGGCGGCTCCTCTGCCGGCGCGTTGCGCGACATCCGGTCAGGATGTCTGATCGATCCGGTCAACGCGCGAAGCGTAAAACGCCAGATAGCCCTTGATGCTGCTCACACCGTCGAGCGGCGCCTCATACGTCCAGGCGACATCGTCGACACGTCCATCCTCGGTGCGCAGATGGAAATACGACGCTTCGCCCTTGTATGGGCAGCGCGACGTGCGTGTCGAACGCTCGAGCCGCGCCATGTTCACATCGGCGCGCGGAAAGTAGAAAACGTCGGAGTAACCGGTTTCGGAAAGCGTCAGTGCCGCATGCGTATCGGCAATGGTGATGCCCCCGTGAATCACGCGCACGCGATGACGGTTCGCAACAATATCGATTCGATGATCGGCGTCTGGATCGACCGCCATGTCCGGCTCCCTGACTGATCGTGGCAACGCCTCAAGGCGCCCCCGCCTGGCGGGCTGGTCCATACCACACCGGGCCCTGGTTCGCGCGCGGCGCCTCGCGCCTGGCGCTCCTCGTCGTGGGCATTCAACGGCCTGCGCCGCTGTCTGCTCACGACTTTATTATCGACGAAACTTCGGCGGATTGCGCAAACTTCGGTGCTGCACGTGGGTACCCGAACGGACCCGCAGACACCCGCAGTTCCTCGGCGATAGCCCAGCCGCAGGGTTTTTACCAGGTGAACGAGGCGCGCGCGTTACCGCTCGCGGTCACCGTGACCGCACTCGTCTTCGAGATATCGGCATGGCTCACATGAACCGAATAGCGGCCCGGCGGCACCTTCACAAGCATGTAGGGCCCTCGCGATGTCGTATCGAGGACGCTCGTACCCTGGGCGTCGGTGATCGTGACGTGGACGTCGGCAACATACTCGCCGCCGGTTGCAGTGAAGCGCAGGGAAAGCGGCCACTCGCTCGCGGCGCTGCGCAGCGCCTGCGACTCGTCCAGGCCGACGCCGCCCGAGACGAACGACACGCCGCCCTGCTGCTGGATCTGCGGCATGCCCGTGCCGTGGATATTGCCTGTGCTCGTGTTGTCGGTGGTCGAGCCGCCAACGACGCCGCTGGCACTGTTTTGCTGCGCCGCCGCCGTGCCCGCGATCCCGAACGCGGACGCCGCGGCCAGCAGCACCGCAGCGATGTGGCGCGAATTCAGGGATGTCTTCATCGTCATGCTCCTTTCGGGTGTAACCCGATAAACATGACTGAGCAAAACGCGTGCGCGACTCATCGGATTCATCAGCGCATAACGGAGATCGAGGCTTCGAATGCGGTCACGCGTGCGACGGCACGGCGAAAGCCTGTTCGCCCTGCCAACAGGCCGAGGCCCTGGCAACTGAGGCCTAAAACGACACTGCCGCCGGGCCCAGGGCCAACGGCGGCAGCGTTTCGCGAGAGGCGAAGAGCGGTCCGGCGCGCAGCCGGACCGTAGAGGACAGATAACGGGGAAGAATCAGCCGAGATCGACCGGCACGAAGATCTGCGCGTTATCACGCTGGATCAGGAGTGCGATGCTGTTGCCGGCGTCCGCGATCATCTTCTTGAGCTGCTCGGCGCTCGTCACCGGACGGCCGTTCACCGCGAGGATCACGTCGCCCTGCTGGATGCCGGCGTTCGCCGCCGCGCCGCCAGCCCGCTCGACGACGAGGCCGTGATCGACCGAGCCGCTGCTCTTCTCGTCCGGCGTGAGCGGACGCACCGCGACGCCGAGGCGCCCTTGCGTCTGCGCTTCAGGCGTATCGGCCGAAGCGAGCTTTTTGTCGCTGAGCGTGCCGATCGTCGCCGTCACATTCTTCGTCGCCTTGTCGCGCCAGACCTGGAGGTCAGCCTTGCTGCCCGGCTTGATGCCCGCGATCACCGACGGCAGAACGGTCGAATCGTCGATCGCCTGGCCATTCACCGAGAGGATCACGTCACCCGGCTTCAGGCCGGCCTTCGCCGCCGGACCGTCCGCGTCGACCGAGCTGACGAGCGCGCCGCGCGGCTTGTCCATACCGAACGAATTGGCAAGCGTCTGGTTCATCGACTGCACCGCCACGCCGAGACGGCCACGGCTCACGTGTCCGGTCTTGACGAGGTCGTCCTTGACCTTGATCGCCTCGTCGATCGGGATCGCGAACGACAGGCCCTGGAAGCCGCCCGTGCGCGAGTAGATCATCGAGTTGATGCCGATCACTTCGCCCTGCATATTGAAGAGCGGGCCGCCCGAGTTGCCGGGGTTCACCGGCACGTCAGTCTGGATGAACGGCGTGTAGTTCTCGTCAGGCAGCGTGCGCGACTTCGCGCTGATGATGCCCGACGTCACGGTGTTGTCGAAGCCATAAGGCGAGCCGATCGCCACGACCCACTGGCCGACCTTGCTCTGGTGCGGATCGCCGATCTTCACGGTCGGCAGATCCTTCGCATCGATCTTCAGTACGGCGACATCCGACTGCTTGTCCGCACCGACGACCTTCGCCTTGAATTCGCGCTTGTCGGTGAGCTTCACGGTCACGACGTTTGCGCCGTCCACGACGTGCGCGTTCGTCAGGATGTAGCCGTCGCCGCTGAGGATGAAGCCCGAGCCGAGGCTCATGCTCGGCGTGTCGGCCTGGCCGCCGTCGTCGTCGCCGCCGTTGCCGCCACCGCCGTTACCACCATTACCGCCGCCAAGGCCCGGCACGCCGCCGTAGAAGCGCTTGAAGAACTGGTAGAACGGATCGGACGGATCGATCGGCAGTTGCTGCGCGCCGCTGCCGCGCATCGCGGTCCGCTTGACCTCGTGCTTGGCGCTGATGTTGACGACCGCGGGGCCGTACGTTTCAACGAGGCCCGAGAAGTCGGGAATGCCGGTCTTGGCAGCAGCCTCCGCGGGCATCATCGCTGCCTGCGCAGGCGTGATGACTTCCGGCGCGGCGACGTCGCGGTGTCCGGCCACGTAACCCACCGACAACGCAGCGGCAATGGCAATCGCCACGGCACTGCGAGTAAAGACTTTTGCGTTCATAGCAGATTCCTTGAAGCGGGACGCGATGGAGACGACACGATGGAGATGCTCTGAAGACTACGTGGCATCACTTAAAGGAGACTTAAGCACGCCGTACCACGCGAAGGCGTTTTCCGGCCGGCATCAGAAACGCACGTCGACCTGCAGACCGCCCGCCGGCGAGTCGCCGAGCGTGATCGTCGCGTCGTGCTGATCCGCGATGCGGCGCACGATCGCGAGGCCGAGACCGGTTCCGGCGACGTCCGCGCGCGCACGCGAGGCCCCTTCGCCGACGCGATAAAAACGATCAAACACGCGCGCGTGCTCTTCCACTGGAATGCCCGGACCGCTATCGGCGATGCGCACGACAGGATGGCCGTCGTCCACGCGCAGGGCCACATCGACGCGACCGCCGCCCGGCGTGTATTTCGTGGCGTTGTCGAGCAGGTTGTTGAACATCACGCGCAGCGCACC
This sequence comes from Paraburkholderia dinghuensis, assembly GCF_003837865.1. Taxonomy (GTDB): domain Bacteria; phylum Pseudomonadota; class Gammaproteobacteria; order Burkholderiales; family Burkholderiaceae; genus Paraburkholderia; species Paraburkholderia dinghuensis. Next base: position 515,603 of record NZ_RQIS01000001.1, read on the forward strand.
GGCGTCGCCGTGCACTGACGCCTGGGCGCTTTCTTCGATGCCCAGATCGACGCCGCGCTGCTGTGCGACGCTCGCGTAAGCCGCGACGCAATCGGCGACGAGCGCATGCAGATCGACGTCCTGCATGCGAGCGTGGCCATCGGGTTCGGAGCGCGCGAGCGCGAGCAATTGTTCGGCGAGCCGCGTCGCGCGCATGATGCCCGCCTGCAGATCGGTTAGCGCTTCGCGGCGCGTTTCGTCGTCCTTTGCGCGCGCAACCAGCTGCGCCTGGATCTGCACGGCGGCGAGCGGCGTGCGCAATTCATGTGCAGCATCCGCGACGAAAGCCTTCTGCGTGTCACGCGCCTTCGCGAGACGGTCGAGCAGCGCATTCAGCGCGTGCACGAGCGGGGTCACCTCGCGCGGCAGCCGTTGCTCCGGCAACGGATCGAGCGCTTCGGGATGGCGCGTGTCGAGCGCGCGCGCGACGCGCGAGAGCGGCGCGAGCCCGCGGCCCACCACGAGCCAGACGGCGAGTCCGAGAAACGGAAGCAGCACGATCAGCGGCCATAGCGTGCGCAACGCGACGTTCGCGGCAAGACGGTTGCGCACGGAGACGGGCTGCGCGAGCTGCACGACATTGTCGCCGACGATCGCGCCATACACGCGCCAGTCGCCGCGGTCGGTGTGCTCCGTCGAGAAGCCGAGTTCCGCGTGCGGCGCGAGCGGTGCCCGCGGATGCGAGTAGTACATCAGCACGCCGTTGCGGTTCCAGATCTGCAGGACGATGCCTTCGTCGCCGGTGTCGTTCGAACTGAGAATTGCATTGAACGACCGGGAGGGCAGTGCCGCGGCGATCTCCTGTAACTGGTAATCGAAGAGTTCGTTGGCTTCGGCGAGCGCCTGACGATAAATCAGCCAGCCCGCGAGCCCAACACCCGCGACCACGATCGCGAGCAGCCAGAACAGCAGTTGTCGTCGGATGGAACTCATCGGCGCGTGAATCTCCTGTCGATGGGGCTTGGCGCTTCAGCGCTTAGCCCCATCCCATGCAAAGCTGTCGATCAGAGTTGGCGCTTTAGCTGTCGGCCGGAGTTGGCGCTTTAGCGCTTACTCCGGCCCCATGCAGAGCACTTACCCTGGTCCAATTCAAATCTGGTCGCATCACGCGTCTTTCGCGATCATATAGCCCAGTCCGCGCACGTTGCGGATCAGGTCGGCGCCGAGCTTCTTGCGCAGCGCGTGGATATACACCTCGACCGTGTTGCTGCCGATCTCCTCGCCCCAGCCGTACATCTTCTCTTCAAGCTGGTTCTTCGAGAGCACCGCGCCCGGCCGTGCGAGCAGCGCTTCGAGCAACGCGAATTCGCGCGCCGACAACGCAACCGGCGCACCGTTCTGCGTCACCTGGTGGGACGCCGGATCGAGCGTGATGGAGCCGTAGCGAATCGTCGAATCGCTGCGGCCCGACTGGCGGCGTATCAGCGCGCGCATGCGCGCGCCGAGTTCGTCGAGATCGAAGGGTTTGATGAGATAGTCGTCGGCGCCGGCATCGAGACCCTTTACGCGGTCGGCGATCGCGTCGCGTGCCGTGAGGATCAGCACCGGCAGCGAGAGGCCGCGCGCGCGCAGCATGCGCAGCACTTCGAGGCCATCGCGTTTGGGCAGGCCCAGATCAAGCAGCAGCAGATCGTAAGGTTCTCCGGTCACGGCGGAGAGCGCGGACTCGCCGTCCTGGACCCAGTCGACTGCGAATCCCTCGCCGCGCAGCGCCTTGCGCACGCCCTCGGCGATCATGCGGTCATCTTCGACTAGCAGTATTCGCATCGTAATGAATTGGCAACGCGGCGCGCCGCCTCGCTCCGGAGTTCAGGCAATGCGTGCATTCTAGCGCGCGGGTCCCGCCACGGCGCCAACCGGCGTTCGCGGCGCGGCGCTGGCTTTGTTGTCGCAATATGCGCGCGCATCACGCCAGGTCTTTACAATGTGCCCTTTTGCGGCGCGCGGCGCGGCGATGCGCGACAGCCTTGCGATGGGCGTCTGGCGTCGCGCTGCGCGCCGTACGCCCGTTTTTGCGCACGCGCACGGCGGCGCCTCAGCCGTCGATCGTGCCCCTCGGGACGCCGCGCGCGAGGCACCAGCCGCGCCGCACGCAACACCCCTATTCGTCAGACGCTCTACATGCTGCCCGCTTCACTGTCCAATTCACTGTCCGCCTTTCTGCCGATTGCGCGGCCGACTACGCTGCCCGTTTCGCTATCCCGGCTTGGCGCTTTGCTCCGCCGCGCGGCATCGAGCCACGGACGCGCCGCCGCGACCGCTGCCGTGCCAGCCGCCGCGCGCACCGCGTTCGCGATCAGGATTGCCTGCGCGGCCTTTGCAACAGCCTGCGTCGCCATGCCTGCCGCGCAAGCGCAGCCCGTGGAACCGCGCTTGCCTTCGGTCAACGTCAGCACCGTGCTGCCGCCCACCGTGATGGCGGGCCTCGAACGCGCCCATGTGCCGCTGTCGGCGGTGAGCGTGGTGATCGAAAAAATCGGCGACCGCCAGCCGAGCGTGGCCGTCAACGCGGGGCAGCCGATGATGCCCGCCTCGACGATGAAGCTCGTCACGACCTGGACCGGCCTTGCGATGCTCGGGCCCGACTACCGCTGGAAAACGAGCGCATTCACAGACGGCAGCGTGGATGCCACCGGAACACTGCACGGCAATCTCTACATCAAAGGCACGGGCGATCCGAAGCTCGTGCCGGAAGAGCTAATCGATCTCGTGCAGAAAATCCACGCAGCGGGCATCGCCCATATCGACGGCACGCTCGTGCTCGACAAGAGCGAATTCGACGCCTCGACGCGCGATCTGCCACCCTTCGACGATGACGCCAGCGCGCCCTACAACGTCGGTCCCGATCCGTTGATGTATGCGTTCAAGGCGGTATCGTTCACGTTCGCGCCGTCGCAAGGAGGCGTCTCGATCGATGTCGTGCCGCCCGTTGCCCAATGGCAGATCGACAACCAGATCCGCGAACGCGGCGGCAAGTGCGGCGGTCTGCTGCCGTCACCGCAGATCGCGCCAGGCGCGAACGGTCTCGTGACGGCGAGCTTCGGCGGCAGCTACGCGGCGCGATGCGGCGAGCGCACGCTCAACATCGCTGCGCCCGTCGATCACAGCACGTTCTTCGCCGATGGTTTCCTCGCCCTGTGGCAGCAGACAGGCGGCACCTTCAGCGGCGCGGTCCACGACGGTGTCGTGTCACCGGGCGCACGCCTCATCGCGAGTCATCAAAGCCCGCCACTCGCGGATGTCGTGCACGACATCAACAAGTTCAGCAACAACGTGATGGCGCGCAATCTGTTCCTCACGCTGGGCGCCGCGGCAGGCAAGCCGCCTTCGACAACCGCGAAGGCCACGGCCGCCGTCACCGCGTTCCTGCGCAAGAGCGGCATCTCCGCGCCTGAGCTCGTGCTCGACAACGGCTGTGGCCTCTCGCGCGAAGAGCACATCAGCGCCCTCTCGCTTGCGAACCTGCTACAGGCCGCGAATGCGAGCCCGGTCGCGCAGCCGTTCGTTGACTCGCTTCCGGTGGCAGGCGTCGACGGAACGATGCGCAAACGACTCACGAACGCGGATGTACTTGGCAACGCGCACATCAAGACCGGTACGCTGCGCGACGTGCGCGCGATCGCGGGCTACGTTGCGGCGCAGACCGGCGAAACGTGGATTGTTGTGAGCCTCATCAACGACCCGCACGCGGAGTCCGCACGCGAGGCCCACGACGCACTGCTCGAATGGGTCTATAAGGGCATGCCCGAAGAGTCTCCGGTGTACGTAGAGGCGCATCCGAAGCGTGCCGCGAAACACATCCGTAAAAACCCCCAGCGCCGCGCCGCCCATTGAAAATGCGGATCGCCCTCGTGCACTTCGTGCAGCAGACCGAAGTTTCCCTCTAGCAAAGCCCCGCCTCTCGCACGTATTAGACGTGTACCCTGAAGGGCATCGTCCGGCGGCGCGCACGCGATGCGCCCCGGAACGCAAAAAGCGGCGCAGCCGCGCAACAACAGACAAGAGACAACGAGGACGGCGCTGCACAGCAGCGCCGTCCTCGGGACGAAGAGGAGGACACACGTGCGGTTCGATGCCGAATTGCTTCTGCTTGCGCTCGCCCCTGTCTTTCTCGCCTGCATCGCCTGGGAGGCCTGGCATCTCGCGCGCACGCGCCCCGGCGCCGTACTCTATAGCTGGCCCGACACGCTCTGCAACGCCGCGCTTGCCTTGATGCATCAGGGCGCCGACAAGCTCGCGTGGCTCGTTGCCATTCCCGTCTACGCTTACGTCTTCCGGCACTGGCGCATCGTCTCGTGGCAGCCGGGCTGGGTCGCGTGGCTCGTGCTGTTCGTCGCGCAGGACTTCCTCTACTACGTGTTTCATCGCGCGAGCCATCGCGTGCGGTGGCTCTGGGCCGCGCATGTCGTTCATCATTCGTCGGAGCGGCTCAATCTTTCCACGGCATTCCGGCAGAGCCTCATGTATCCCGTCGCGGGTATGTGGGTGTTCTGGATTCCGCTCGCCGTAATTGGCTTCACGCCGATGCAGATCGTCGCCATCGTGCTCGTCAATCTGGCGTTTCAGTTCTTCGTCCACACCGAACTGGTCGGCGAACTCGGCTGGCTCGAATACGTGTTCAACACACCATCGATCCACCGCGTCCACCACGCGCGCAACGACCGCTACATCGATCGCAATTACGCAGGAGTACTGTCGATATGGGATCGTCTGTTCGGCAGCTACGTCGAAGAAGACGCGAACGACCCGCCTGAGTACGGCATCGTCGAACCGCTACACAGCTATAACCCGCTGAAGGCGACGTTTCACGAGTGGCTGTCGATGGCGCACGACTTCGCGCAGATGCCCGATTGGCGCAGTCGCTTCGCCGCGCTGTTTGCGCCACCTGAATGGGCTGCGCGGTTGCATGCTCGACAACGCGCACCGGCTGGTGCGTACGTCGAGGCGAGCGTGTCTGAAAGCAACAGCAGCGACTAACAGGGAGCCAGGCGGCGCGCCGGAATTCCGGCGCATGCTGTCTGCGTCCGGCGCAACGCGCCAGACGCATCTCAAACGCCCCGTCCGCCATTCAGGCAGCGGGGCGTTTGCTCGTTTCAGCCGGAAAGATTGACGATGCCCGCCGCGTAACGCGACAGAACCGCGACAGAACGCAGAACGCGATCAGTCCTGCTGCGCCTCGAACGCCGCAGCTGCGCGTCCGAGCCGGTCGTTCACGGCGATCCATTCGATCGTTTCGGGGAGCTTCTCGATCAGGATGCGCGCGACGTTTGCGCGATCGAGCGCGCGCAGCAAGCCATAAAGCTCGCGCGCATAGAGTTGCGGATCCTCGGGCGCGGCGATGAAATGCACGTCCGGCGCACTCGCCCAGGTGCCCGAACGCGAGGTGCGGGCCACGAGCGCCACCGACTCGCCGTTCGCACGCGCGGCAGTCAGCATGGGCTCCAGCGCCTCGAACGGCAGCAGCGCGAGCGGTGTGCGCGGCGCATAGTGCGCCTTGAGCGTGCCCGAAGCGCGCGGCGCCGTGGCATCCGATCCGTCGGGCAGGCGCGGCGCCTCGCCGAGCACCCGCGCGATGTCGTGCGGCGTCACATGCCCCGGCCGCAGAAGCGCCGGAAAACCACGCGAGAGATCGAGAATCGTCGATTCGATGCCGACGTCGCTCGCACCACCGTCCAGCACGTGCACGGCCGAGCCGAACTCATCGCGAACGTGCTGCGCCGTGGTCGGGCTGACATGGCCGAAGCGGTTTGCGGAAGGTGCCGCGACGCCGCCGTGACCACCGCGCAGTCGCGAAAACGCAGCGAGCAACTTCTGCGCGACCGGATGCGACGGGCAGCGCAGGCCGACCGAATCCTGACCGCCACTCACCGCGTCGGGGATCCGCGGATGGCGCTTGACGATCAGCGTGAGCGGGCCGGGCCAGAACGCGTCGACGAGCTTCTGCGCCGCTTCGGGCCACTCGGCGGCCCAGTACTGCGGATCGCCGCCCGGCGGCAGATGCACGATCACCGGATGATTCGCCGGCCGGCCCTTGGCCGCGTAGATTCGCGCGACGGCGTCGGGATTCGACGCATCGGCGCCGAGTCCATACACGGTCTCCGTCGGGAACGCGACTAGTTCGCCCGCATCGAGCAGCGCGGCGGCGTGTTCGATCGCGGCATCGGTCGCGTGGGTGGAATCGGGCTGCACGGTCATGGAATCAGACAATCTCAGCTCGTGGCGATGTGCAGCAAACGTGCGCAGTCGCGCGCGGCTGCGCGCGCTTCGTCGAGCGTCGGCGCCGTGAAATTCACGTGGCCCATCTTGCGGCCTATGCGCGCTTCTTCCTTGCCGTACAGATGCAGGCGTGCAGCGGGCATCGCGGCCACCTGGTCCCACGGCGGCGGAACCGGCGCGGCGCCTTTCTGCGGTTTCGCCTCACCGACGCTGCAGGGGAACCACACGTCGCCCAAGATGTTCAGCATCACGGCCGGCGAGTGCTGGCGGGTGTCGCCGAGCGGCATGCCGGTCATCGCGCGCACCTGCTGCTCGAACTGGCTCGTCGCGCAGGCATCGACCGTGTAGTGACCCGAGTTGTGCGGACGCGGCGCCATTTCGTTGGCGACGAGCGAGCCGTCCTCGAGGATGAAGAACTCCACGCACAGCACGCCGACATAGCCGAGCTTCGCTGCGATCTGCATCGCCGCCTGCTGCGCCTGCTGAACGAGCGCCGGGCTCGCGTCGGGCGCGGGGACGATGGTGTGCGAAAGCACGCCGTTACGGTGCGTATTCTGCGCGAGCGGATAGACGGCGCTCGCGCCGTTGATGCCGCGCGCGATCAGCGCCGACACCTCGAACTTGAGCGGCAGGCGCTTTTCCAGCACGCACGGCACGCCGCCGAGCGATGCATGCGCCTCGCGCACTTCGGCAACGTTGCCGACGCGCACCTGGCCCTTCCCGTCATAGCCGAGCCGTGCGGTCTTGAGAATGCCCGGCAGCACGGCTGCAAGCGCATCGTCGTCCATCGAGGCGAGCACCTGCGACGACTCGATCACCACATGCGGAGCAACGGGCACACCGGCTGCCGCGATGAAGCGCTTCTCGGCGATGCGGTCCTGCGCCACGGCCACGCAGCGCCCCATGGGGCTCACGAAGGTCGATCTGGCGAGCGCGTCGAGGCTCGCGGCGGGCACGTTCTCGAACTCGGTCGAAACGGCCGCGCACAGGCGCGAGAGTTCGGTCAGCGCGGCTTCGTCGTCGTAGGCGGCACGCAGATGGCGGTCGGCCACGGTGCCGGCCGGGCTCGCCGGATCCGGATCGAGCACGGCGACGCGATAGCCCATCGCCTGGGCGGCGAAACAGAACATGCGGCCGAGCTGGCCGCCACCCACCATGCCAAGCCAGGCGCCAGGCAGGATCGGTGAAACCGGAGTGTTGTCAGGAGTCATTTCAGTGATCGATCGCGGCTGCCAGAGCGCGAGAGACGGCGCACAGGCGAGGCCGGGGTTTAACGTCGAAGCGGGGCGTACTGCCCTGCCCCGACGATGGCGCTTACAGCGCCGGCAACACCATCGCGTGCGCGGCTTCGTTCTGGCGCACGCGGAAAGCCGCGAGCTTGTTCGCGTAGTCGCTGTCGGTCACGCTCAGGATCGACACGGCGAAGAGCGCTGCATTGGCCGCGCCCGCCTCGCCGATGGCGAACGTCGCGACCGGCACGCCCTTGGGCATCTGCACAATCGAATGGAGCGAATCGACGCCCTTCAGATACTTGCTCGCGACGGGCACGCCCAGCACCGGCACGGTGGTCTTGGCGGCCAGCATGCCCGGCAGATGCGCCGCGCCGCCCGCGCCCGCGATGATCGCGCGCAGGCCGCGCTCGCGGGCCCTTTCGGCGTACTCGAACATCTCGTCGGGCATGCGGTGCGCCGAGACGACCTTCGCTTCATAAGCGACGCCGAACTCCTGCAGGATCGCGACCGCCTGCTTCATCGTTTCCCAGTCGGAGCTGGAGCCCATCAGCACGCCGACGAGCGGCGCCGCATGCTGGTGAGCCGTCTGTACTTCGCTCATTTCCTTCCTTTTCCCGCGATTTTTGCCGCGCTATTTACTGCACTGTTCCCTTGATGCGCGGCCAGCGCGCATCGAACCCAGTCAAGCCAGAGATCAGACCAGCTTCTGGCCGGTGAGGCGTTCGAGCGCCTCCTGATACTTGGCGGACGTCTTCTCGAGCACCTCGTCGGGCAGTTTCGGCGCCGGCGGCTCCTTCGCCCAGTCCTGGGTTTCGAGCCAGTCGCGCACAAACTGCTTGTCGAACGACGGCGGATTCGAGCCGACCTGATACTGGTCGGCGGGCCAGAAGCGCGACGAGTCGGCGGTGAGCGCCTCGTCCATCAGATACAACTGGCCGTGGTTGTCGAGACCGAATTCGAACTTCGTGTCGGCGATGATGATGCCGCGCGTCGCGGCGTAGTCGGCCGCTTCCTTGTACAGCTTGATCGAGATTTCCTTGATCGTGCGCGAGAGTTCGGTGCCGATGCGGCGCTCCATCTCTTCGTACGTGATGTTCTCGTCGTGGTGGCCCATTTCGGCCTTCGCTGCCGGCGTGAAGATCGGCTCGGGCAGCTTCTGCGCGTTCTGCAGGCCCGGCGGCAGTTCGACACCGCACACGGCGCCGGTCGCCTGGTAGTCCTTCCAGCCGCTGCCTGCCAGATAGCCGCGCACGACCGCCTCGACGAGGATCGGCTCAAGGCGCTTCACGACGACCGCGCGGCCCTTCACCTGCGCGACTTCGTCGGCGGCGACGACCGATTCCGGATCGACGCCCGTCAGATGGTTCGGCACGACGTGCTCGAGCTTTTCGAACCAGAAGTTCGCCATCTGGTTCAGCACCTGGCCCTTGCGCGGAATCGGCTCGCCCATGATGACGTCAAACGCCGACAGACGGTCGGTCGTGACGATCAGCAGCTTGTCGGTGCCCACGGCATAGTTGTCGCGGACCTTGCCGCGGCCGAGGAGCGGCAGCGAGCGCAGCGTGGATTCGTAGAGGGTAGACATCGTCGTGATTCGCTATAAAAACGTGGCGGGACCGGCGGAAATCCGGACCAAACGTGGACTGATAGGGTAAATCAAAAAGTCAGTCGCCGTTCCCCAGCCTGGCGGAGACGGCGACGGTCCTGCAGCAACACCTGACGCAAGACTTTGCACCTGCCGTGGCGCCCGGCCCGCCCTGCAGGACGGAACGAGGAACATGGCGGCGGCGCGTCGCGTCAGCGAACGATCTGCGCGAGTTCGCCCGACTTGTACTTCTCGGCGATCTTTTCGAGCGACACCGGCTTGATCTTGCCAGCCTGGCCTTCGCAGCCGAACGCCAGATAACGGTCAACGCAGACCTTCTTCGCGGCTTCGCGGGCCGGCTTCAGGTAGTCGCGCGGGTCGAACTTCGACGGATTCTCGAACATGTAGCGACGGATCGCGCCCGTGATCGCGAGACGCAGGTCCGTGTCGATGTTGATCTTACGCACGCCGTGACGGATGCCTTCCTGGATTTCCTCGACCGGCACGCCGTAGGTTTCCTTCATGTCGCCGCCGAATTCGCGGATTTCCGCGAGCAGTTCCTGCGGCACCGACGACGAACCGTGCATCACGAGGTGCGTGTTCGGAATGCGCGCGTGGATTTCCTTGATGCGCTGGATCGACAGGATGTCGCCCGTGGGCTTCTTGGAGAACTTGTACGCGCCGTGCGAGGTGCCGATCGCAATCGCCAGTGCGTCGCATTGCGTGAGCTTCACGAAGTCGGCGGCCTGCTCGGGGTCGGTGAGCAACTGCTCGCGCGTCATCTTGCCTTCGGCGCCGTGACCGTCTTCCTTGTCGCCCTGCATCGTTTCCAGCGAACCGAGCACGCCAAGTTCCGCTTCCACCGTGATACCGATCGAGTGCGCCACTTCGATGACCTTCTTCGACACGTCCACGTTGTACTCGTAAGACGCCACGGTCTTGCCGTCGGCCTGGAGCGAGCCGTCCATCATCACGCTGGTGAAGCCGCTCTTGATCGCGGCCATGCAGACCGCCGGCGACTGGCCGTGGTCCTGATGCATCACGACCGGAATATGCGGATACGCTTCGACCGCCGCTTCGATCAGGTGGCGCAGGAACGCCTCGCCTGCGTATTTGCGTGCACCCGCCGAGGCCTGCATGATCACCGGCGCACCGACCTGGTCGGCAGCGGCCATGATGGCCTGGACCTGCTCCAGATTGTTCACGTTGAACGCGGGCAGACCGTAGCCGTTCTCGGCTGCGTGATCGAGCAGTTGTCGCATTGAAACGAGAGGCATTGTGCTACTCCTTTGATTTAAAACGAAATCCCGTGTACCGCCGGCCATCTCGTGCGGCCGGTCGAGCGCGGCCTGGCAGCCGCCGCCCGCGTGGTCGACGCGGGCGCAATTGCGCGATTTTATCGCGAAGCCGCGCCGCTCCCTGGCGCAAACACGTAACTGGCATCAAATCGGCCAATTCCCGCGTCATGGTGACCGGTCAACGTTGAAAGCACGTTGACATCAAGTTGACCGCCCGGAGGAGTGTCCGCGCGGTCTCCCGAGGGTGCCTAGGGTGCGAACTGTGGTGCGGACCGCGGCCCGGCTTGTTCCCGTTTCTTCAAGGAAGCGGACCGCCCCGTTACAGAACGTCTCCGACACGCACGATCTTCAGCGTGTTCGTGCCGCCCGGCTGGCCCATCGGCTCGCCGACGGTCAGCACGACCACGTCGCCGCGCGACGCATAGCCCTTGCTCACCACCACCTCGATCGCCTGCTGGAGCGCCGTGTCGCGGTCGCTGCTGGTGTCGAGATGCAGCGGCGTGACGTTGCGGTAGAGCGCCATCGCGCGCTCGCTGCCCGTGCGCGGCGTGAGCGCGAAGATCGGCACGTGGATCCAGTGACGCGACATCCACAGCGCGGTCGAACCCGAATCCGTGAGCGCCACGATCGCCTTCGCGCCGAGGTGGAACGCCGTGAAAAGCGCGCCCATCGCGATCGATTGATCGATGCGTCCAAAGGTGCGGTCAAGAAAATCCTTGTCGAGCTCGGACTGTTCGGACTTCTCGGCTTCGAGACAGATCGCCGCCATCGCCTCGATGGTCTGCACCGGGTACTTGCCGGCCGCCGACTCCGCCGAAAGCATCACGGCGTCGGTGCCGTCGAGCACCGCGTTCGCAACGTCCGACACCTCGGCGCGCGTCGGCACCGGTGCGTAGATCATCGACTCCATCATCTGCGTGGCGGTAATGACGAACTTGTTCGACTCGCGCGCCATGCGGATCATGCGCTTTTGCAGCGCGGGCACCGCCGCGTTGCCGACTTCGACGGCAAGATCACCGCGCGCGACCATGATGCCGTCCGACGAATCGAGAATCTCCTGCAGCGCCGGAATGGCCTCGGCGCGCTCGATCTTCGCGATCATCTTCGGCTTGATGCCGTAGGGCGCGCCCGCGATGTTCGCGAGCTGGCGCGCCATTTCCATGTCGGTGGCGTTCTTCGGGAACGACACGGCGACGTAGTCCGCACCGAGCGCGAGCGCCGTGCGGATGTCCTCCATGTCTTTGGCGGTCAGCGCCGGCGCCGTAAGGCCGCCGCCTTGCCGGTTGATGCCCTTGTTGTTCGACAGTTCGCCGCCGATTTTCACGGTCGTATGGATCTCGCTGCCGATCACGCGCACGACGTCGAGTACGATGATGCCGTCATTGAGCAGCAGCACGTCGCCCGGCTTCAGGTCACGCGGCAGGTCCTTATAGTCGAGGCCGACACGCTCGTCGTTGCCGAGCTCGCACTCGGCGTCGAGGATGAACGGCTTGCCGGACTCGAGCATGGTCTTGCCGTTCTCGAATTTGCCGACACGAATCTTCGGGCCCTGCAGGTCGGCCATGATCCCGACCTCCCTACCGGCCTGACGGGCGCACTCCCGCACGGTTTCGGCACGCTGGCGGTGATCGTCCGCCGTGCCGTGCGAGAAGTTGAGGCGCACCACGTCCAGTCCCGCGTGAATCATTTGCAGCAGGACATCCGGCGTACTGGAAGCCGGACCGATGGTGGCGACAATCTTGGTGGCGCGATGCATGAGTCTCCTCGTCTGGAAAGGATCGCTGGAAGAAACGCTGCTGCGAGAAGGGCTGGCCGGGTCAAGCGCACGTGCGCCATCGCCGGGACGCGCGCCGGTTAGATCCGGCGTCGCTTTGTTTGACGGCGTGAGAGGCGCGGCAGCCGGATCGGACGATCCGGCCTCGCGCGCCTGCGCCATCGGTGCGGCATGCTCGCGGTTTGCGCACGCGCTATCGCGCGCTGCGTCCGCGGCTGCCGCCGGGAAACTTGCGTCCGCGAGCGCAGATGTCCGCGCTTCGGACGGCGCCGCATCAGCCGTGGCTGTTGCGGCGGCGGTGGGTGTGGCAATCGTGGCGGTCGCGGCGGTCGATTCAGCTGCGTTCAGCGCATGCGCCGCCGGTGCCGGTGCCGAGGGTACTACGCGCCCCGCTGCTGCGACCGCAGTGCGCTGCTTCGCGCGCACTCGGGCCGGTTTCGCAGCGGCGCGCGACACCACTTAGCCAGCCGCCCGGGTTTCGAGCACCTCGACGGCCGGCAGCTTCTTGCCCTCGAGGAATTCGAGGAACGCACCGCCGCCGGTCGAAATATAGCTGACCTTGTCCTGGATGCCGTACTTCGCGATGGCCGCAAGCGTGTCGCCACCGCCCGCGATCGAAAACGCCGGCGACTTCGCGATGGCATCCGCCAGTGTCTTCGTGCCGTTGCCGAACTGGTCGAACTCGAACACGCCCACCGGACCGTTCCACACGATCGTGCCGGCCTGCTCCAGTTGCGAAGCGAGTGCCTTGGCGGTCTGCGGGCCGATGTCGAGGATCAGGTCGTCGTCGGCGACGTCGGCAACGGCCTTGATTTCAGCCTTCGCGGTCGGCGAGAACTCCTTCGCGGTCACGACGTCGCTCGGGATCGGCACCGACGCGCCGCGCGCGCGCGCTGCGTCGATGATCGTCTTCGCTTCGGCGACCAGATCGGCTTCCGCGAGCGACTTGCCGATTTTCAGACCGGCCGCCAGCATGAACGTGTTGGCGATGCCGCCGCCGACGATCAGCTGGTCCACCTTTTCCGCGAGCGACTTGAGGATGGTGAGCTTGGTCGAAACCTTCGAGCCCGCGACGATCGCCACGAGCGGACGCTTCGGCGCGCCGAGCGCCTTGCCGAGCGCGTCGAGTTCGGCGGCGAGCAGCGGGCCCGCGCAGGCGACGGGCGCGAACTTCGCGATGCCGTACGTGGTGGCTTCGGCGCGGTGAGCGGTGCCGAATGCATCGTTGACGTAGACGTCGCAGAGCTTGGCCATCTTCTGCGAAAGCTCGTCGGAGTTCTTCTTCTCGCCCTTGTTGACGCGGCAGTTCTCAAGCAGTACGACGTTGCCCGGCGCCACGTTGACGCCGTTCTCGACCCAGTTCGCGACGAGCGGGACGTCGCGGCCAAGCAGTTCGGACAGGCGCTTCGCGACCGGCGCGAGCGAGTCTTCCGGCTTGAATGCGCCTTCGGTCGGGCGGCCGAGGTGCGACGTGACCATGACGGCAGCGCCCGCGTCGAGCGCGGCCTTGATAGCCGGCACGGAGGCGCGCACGCGGGTGTCTTCGGTGATGTTGCCCTGATCGTCCTGCGGTACGTTCAGGTCGGCGCGGATGAACACACGCTTGGCCGTAAGCTTGCCTTCGGAGATCAGATCGGAGAGACGCAGAACCTTGTTCATAGGCTTGACTGTACGTGATGGTGGGAAGGCGGTGGCAACACGACGCGGATTGTGCGGATTGCCGCTGCGAACGACCGGTTCGAACAGCGCAAAGCGCGCGATGGCATGGCCGGTATGGCGCGGGATCCGGATCCGACGGTACTCCGGGTCGCGGCCCGCTGCCAGCAACCGCCGGCATCAGTCATCGCAGGCCGGCATCGTCATCGTCGTATTGCGAAGCCGGTATTTTAGCCGATTGCCAGGCCGATCAGAGACGTGCACCGGCGAATGTCCTGTATTTGGACGGCTGAGGTTGCATCCAGATTTTTTTTGCTTTTTTCCCTGTTTATTGGCGAGTTGTTTTGCCAACTCGTTTCGCGTGCGTGTCTCCCGCGCTTGCATCGCGCTTACGCGCGACACCCGACCGGCATGCTGCGACGCAGCATAAACGCCGTTAAGTGCCCGTCCGGGCACCAAATAAGGCTAAAATGATCGTTTGCCCGCTGCGGACTCTGAAAGCGCCGCAGCACCCGGGCTTAACAATGAGCATCACGAGAATTGTCCTCATGAGCGAAATCAAGGAAATGCCGTTGGTCGAACTGTCGGCCAAGGATCTGCCCGCGTACTGCCCGAATCCGTCGATGCCGCGCTGGAGCACGCACCCGCGCGTCTTCATCGACGTGACGCATGGCGAAGCGCGCTGCCCGTACTGCGGCACACGTTACAAGCTGCGCGACGGCGAGGTCGTGCACGGCCACTGAGCCACGCGGCGCTTGATGGGCGCGCTTGCGCATGTCGGCTCGTTCGCTCTGCGCTGCCTTTGTAACGCCACAGGCATCGCCCGCCGGCATTCAGCCGCGGGCGGTCCGACGACGCGCCCTGCGGCGCGTTCCCCACTAACCGTATTCCGCGCACCCAACGCGCGCGGAATCTTTGCCATTTCCGGACACTGACACCCGATGCGTCGCGCGCTGGTAATCGCACCGAACTGGATCGGTGACGCACTGATGGCGCAGCCGCTCTTTGCGCGGCTCGTGAAACTGCACCCGCGCATCGTGATCGATGCAGTCGCGCCCACGTGGGTCGCGCCTGTGCTCGAACGCATGCCCGAAATTCGCGACGTCTACGCCACCGACCTCGCGCACGGCAAGCTGCAATGGCTGAGTCGCTGGCACCTCGCGGCCGACCTGCGCGATGTGCGCTATGACGCCGCCTACGTGCTGCCGAACTCGCTGAAGTCCGCGTTGATCCCGTGGCTCGCGAAAGTGCCGCTGCGCATCGGCTATACGGGCGAGAGCCGCTACGGTCTCCTGAACGTGCGCCACGCGAATCCGCCGAAAGACGAGCGTCCGCCGATGGTCAAGCACTATGCCGCGCTCGCCTGGGCCCCCGGCGCAAACGTTCCCGACGACCTGCCGGCGCCGCGTCTCGAGTCGGATCCGAACGAGGCGTCGCGCGTATCGGCACGCTTTAACCTCGACACGCGCGTGCCGCTCCTCGTGCTCTGCCCCGGCGCGGAATATGGCCCCGCCAAGCGCTGGCCGCCCGAGCACTTCGCGGCGCTCGCGCAGATGGTGAGCCAGTCGTTCCCGTATGCACAGATCGTCGCACTCGGCTCGCCGAAGGACGCACCGCTCGCGCAGGCCATCGCCGATCGCGCACCGAACGTGCGCAACCTGTGCGGCCAGACCGCGCTCGGCGAAGCGTGCGCGCTGATCTCGCGCGCGAACGCCGTGGTCACCAACGATTCAGGCTTGATGCACGTCGCTGCCGCGCTGCGCAGGCCGCTCGTCGCGCTGTACGGTTCGACCGACCCGCGCCACACACCGCCCTTGTCGGAACTCGCAAAGGTACAATGGCTGCATCTCGACTGCAGCCCGTGTTTCCAGCGTGAATGCCCGCTGGGCCATCTGAACTGCCTGCGCGAACTCAGCCCTGAACAGGTGTTCGGCGATCTTCGCGGCATGTTGCTCGGCCAGCGATAGTCGGAAAGGGCCTTGACGAGGCCTTGGAGCGGAACCTGTAACGGACCTGGAAGTGGCTTGAAAGCGCGGCGACGCGCTGGCGCATACGGTGAGCGCCCATCGGGCTGGAAACCGGAGCGTGTCGCGCAGACGTCCTCCGGCACCCCGCCCTGCCTCGCAGACCGGGACACGCGCGCGACGCCGAGCTTCACAGGCATGCCTCGCGACAGCGGCATGCTCGCAATAGCCGCATCAGGTGTCGATTCGCCAACCCGCGCCCCGGCGCACAAGACCAACGAGCCATGCCACGTTTTGCCCACATCTTCGAAGCCGCCGCGGACACCCTCAATGCGTATTACCAGGCCGTCGCGGAGGTCAATATCGACAGTTTGATGGGCCTGTGGATCGACGAGGAATTCGTGAGCTTCATCTGTGCGAACGGCGCCCATCTGCACGGTCTGTCGAACATCCGCGCGGGCCTCACGACCCAGATCGAGGCGAACCCGGTATCGATCGAGCCGCTCGACATCCGCGTCTACGACAGCCTCGGCACCGTGGTCTACGCGATCGTGGAAGCGCATCGCCCGGTGGATCCGGCCGCCGTGCCCGATCTGGTCTTTACGACCTACGTGATGGTCCATGAGCGCGGCGAATGGCGCATCGCCCATATCCATGCGAGCCGCATGCCCGATGACGCGGCTGCCCAGTTTTCCGCGAAACTGCGCCACGGCCAAGGCGCGTTGCACTGAACGCGTCGCTTTCCGCGCGGGTTCTCGCTGACGTTCACGTAGCGTTTGCCGTACCGCTTTTCGGACTGTTTTTCGCTCCGTTTTTCGCGCGATTTGTCCTACCGTTATTCGTACGGACCTTTACACCGTTTTTGATCCAGCTTCACGCGCAGTCATGAGCACCACCGGGAACAGGCCAGCCACCACGCGCTCCGCAGTCGCGGCGACCGGAACTTTGCCGGGCGCCGCGCACCGCGGCGCATACCGCGCGCCGTTCTGGCTGCCGGGCGCGCATGCGCAGACCATCGTGCCGGCCTTCTTCGCGTGCCTGCCGACCCCCGCCTACCGCCGCGAACGCTGGGACACGCCGGACGGCGATTTCATCGAACTCGACTGGGTCGAACCGGCGCCAGGTCAGCCGCGCCCCGCGCCCGACGCCCCGCTCTTCGTGCTCTTTCACGGGCTCGAAGGGGGGTCCGGCTCGCACTACGCACGCACGATGGCGACAGCCGCGGCCACGCTCGGCTGGCATGCCGTGATCCCGCACTTTCGCAGCTGCAGCGGTCCGATCAACCTGCTGCCGCGCTTTTATCATCTCGCCGACGCCAACGAAGTCGACTGGATGCTGCGCCGCTTCGCGACGCGTCATCGCGGGCCGCTCGTCGCGGCGGGTGTCTCGCTCGGCGCGAACGTGCTGCTTCACTGGCTCGCGGAGCGGCGCGAAGAAGCGTCGATCGTGACGGCAGCCGCCGCAATCTCGGCGCCGCTCGACGTCCATGCGGGTGGTGAGATGCTTTCGCGCGGATTCGGTATGGTCTATACGCGCAATTTTCTGAGGTCGCTCAAGACGAAGGCGCTCCAGAAGCTCGAACAGTTTCCTGGCCTTTTCGAAGCGCAGGCCGTACTCGCGAGCCGCACGATGTACGAGTTCGACAATGTGGTCACCGCGCCACTGCACGGCTTTCGCAACGCCCATGATTACTGGACCCAGGCGACGGTTCGCCCGAAGCTCAGCGAGATCCTCGTGCCGACGCTCGTCCTGAATGCCCGCAACGATCCGTTCCTGCCGGACCGCGCGCTACCCGCGCGCCATGAGGTGAGCACGGCCGTCGAACTGGAGCAGCCCGCGCACGGAGGCCACGTCGGGTTCATGACAGGTCCGTTCCCCGGCCGCTCCGACTGGCTCGCACAACACGTGACCGGCTACCTCTCGCGTTTCGTTTCGCATGGATGAGATCGTCAGACAGGCGCTCGCGCGCTGGCCCGACGTGCCGCATTGCACCGGCTGGCTGCTGCTCGACGCACGCGGCCAGTGGCGTCTGCGCGACGAGGCCGACCAGGCCGCCGGCACAGCCGGCACGCCGGTCCGGCACGAGGCGCTGATCGGCTTCATCAACCGGAATTACGGTTGCGACGAGCACGGACAGTGGTATTTCCAGAACGGCCCGCAGCGAGTCTATGTCGAACTCGAATACACGCCGTTGATCGTACGGCTCACGTGCGATGCGACCGGCACGCTGACGCTCACGGACCAGACCGGTCAAGCGCTCGTGCCGTCGGCGGTTTATGTGGATGACGCAGGCAGCGTGCTGTTCGCGAGTACCGCCGAGGGTCGCGCGCCTGTGCGCATCGCCCTGCTCCACGATCACGATCTCGATCTTTTTACCGACCACGCTTCGCTTGCAGAAAACGGAGTGGACGGCACATTCGTGTGGCGCGCCGGTGTCTCGCTACCGCTTAAACCTGTGCTGCGCGCACAGGTTCCCACACGTTTTGGCTTCGTCGCGAGCCCGGCGCGCGACGAAGTGCGGGCATTGGCTGACGGTAAAGCAGTCAGCGCCGGCTGAGCGCCCCGCTCAGCTGTTATCTTTTTCCTCTTTGAGTTCTTCCTTGTAGCGCGCCTCGAAGTCGTGCAAACGCGCGTTGATCGTCGAGAGATCGTAGTAGCCCACCGATTTCATGTCGCGCGCCTCCTTCAACTGACGGATCGCCGACGGCCACGCGCCGTCCAGCGCGAACTTTTCCGCGAGCGCGCGCCGCTGCTCCAGCCCATCGCCAATGCCCATGCTCGCCTGCGCAAGGTATTGCCACCATGCGGCCTGAAGTGGCTCGGACACCGTCTGCGCACGCGCAAGCGTCTGCGCTTCCTTGAAGCGCCGGGCGGCAATGAGCGCGCGCAGCAAGCCGTCCGTCGCGGCATGCGACACGGGCCACGCCTTGTGCGCGGCCATCGCCAACTGCACGGCTTCGTCGCCGCGCCCTGCGCGCAACGCTATTTCGGCCGCGAGCACGTCGAGGCTCGGCGAGCTGCGCGTCTTGCTGCCATCGGCCGCTTCGAACGCGTCGAACGCCGCACGCGACTTTTCGAGCGACGCCGACGCTTCGTCGTAACGTTCAAGCAGCGTCTGCGCGAATGCAATGCCGTACCAGTTCGCCGCCACGTTCAAGGCTGTGCGGTCTTCGATCTCCGAGCGCATCCGCGAAACCTCGTCCATCCAGTCGCCGTGCGTGTGGTCCTGCAGCACACGCACGCGCGCGCGCACGAAGCCGTACTCGGACGCCTGGCGCGGCTGCCGATAGTCAGTGTTCCGCGCACGGTCCTGCATGTCGGCGATGCGCTCCGTGTTGAGCGGGTGCGTGCGCGCGTAGGCCGGCACGCCCGCGTCGCCCATCGATGCACGTTCGAGCCGCTCGAAGAACGCCACCATGCCGTAGGGGTCGTAGCCTGCGCCAGTGAGCAAACGGAAGCCGACGCGGTCCGCCTCGTGTTCGGCCGCGCGCGAGAAGCGCAACTGGGTGTCGACGGACCAGGCTCCGCTGCCCATCGCGATCGCGCTGCCAAGGTCCCCGCTCCTCGCAAGCACGCCCGCGAGGATCCCGAACAGCACGCCCGCGAGCGTCGCGAGGCTGGTGCGTTCATTCTGCGCAAGCATGCGCGCGATATGCCGCTGGAGCACGTGGCCCATTTCGTGACCGAGCACGGACGCGAGCTCCGATTCGGTCTGCGTGGCGACGATCAGCCCGCTGTTCACGGCGATGAAACCGCCCGGCAACGAGAACGCATTGATCTGGCCGTCGCGTATCGCAAAGAGTTCGAATTCAGGCCGATAGCCGCCGATGAACTGCGCGCTCGCCGCCGCCGCGAGCCGCGCCGCGACGGAATTGAGGTAATCGCGCACGAGCCAGTCGCCGATGTAGTCGGGATCGCGGCGGATCTCGCGCATCACGCGTTCGCCGACCTTGCGCTCGGCCTGCGGTGTGAGGGCACCACCCGAGCCGTCGCCGAGGTCGGGTAGTTGCGGCATCCAGGTGCTCGAGAGCACACTCGTGTTGCTGCGCGCGCCGGAATTCCGGGAAAAGAGGCTTTGCGCGCCGCCGTAGGTCCCGAACACGCCCTGGGCGACGGACGCGGGAATCGCCGGATCGGCATCGTCGTCGAGCGGGCCGTTCACGAGCGCGGGCGCGTCCGGTGCGAGGGACAGCGCCGCGCCGACATGCGTATTCACGAGCGCGGAGGCGCCCGTGGCCGTCGCGCCCGAAGCGGTGTTCGCCTGCGCATACACCTGCGGGGGAACCGCGAGCGATACGCATAACCATGCAGCAAGCAGCTTTTTCAGATGCATTGTCGACGGGTTCGGGGGAGAAGGCGGAATTCCGGCGCGGCGACTCAAAACGCGCCGATGCCCACAAATTGTAGCCCGGCCCGCGCCCCCCAGCGACGCCGTGCCGTCAACGCCTGCGCACGACGCTGCTATGATAGGCGCCCTCGATGGAGAGCCAGTCATGCCTGAACTCACACATTTCGATGCAGCCGGTGATGCCCATATGGTCGACGTCGGCGACAAGGCCGAAACGAAACGCATCGCCGTGGCGCGCGGGACGATCCGCATGCTGCCCTCGACTTACGCGCTGATCCGCGACGGCGAAGCGAAAAAAGGCGACGTGATCGGCGTCGCGCGCATCGCCGCGATTCAGGGCGCGAAACGCACATCGGATCTGATTCCGCTCTGCCACCCGCTCGCCATCACGCGCGTCAAGGTGGATTTCGCGCTCGATGAAACCGTGCCTTGCGTGCATTGCACGGCGCAGGTGGAAACCTTCGGGCGCACGGGCGTCGAGATGGAAGCGCTAACGGCCGTGCAGGTCGGATTGCTGACGGTCTACGACATGTGCAAGGCCGTCGATCGCGGGATGACCATCACCGATGTGAAGGTGATGGAGAAGCATGGCGGGAAGTCGGGGGATTGGGTCGCGGACGAGACCGTCCGCTGAGACGCCGGACGGTGACACGTTCGCTGCGCGCTCGCGCAGCGGTGCGGCCGTTCGTGCGGGCTAACTGTTCAATGGGTCGCGCGCGCAGGCCCGCCATCATCGTCCCGCGGCGCGGCGCCTCGCTCGCGCCGCATGCCGCGGTTGTATCGCCCGGCTCTATCGATCAACTGCCGGAATCGTCGTCATCCTCGTCGATCTGCTTCGGCGGCACACCGTACTTCTTCACCAGCGCCGCCCTGAACTCCTTGAGCGTCGGCTGGCCTTCGGTCAAACCGTAAATCGCCGCGAGTTCCGTCGGCCAGTCGTGCAGTTCCGTCGCGAAGATCTTGAGCCGCGCAACGGTATCGAGCGCGCCCGCCATGTCCCCACTCAGCGCCTGCAGGACCGCATAACGCCGCAACACCGTCTCGCCAGGCAGCAGCGCGATCGCGCGCTCATGCGCCGCGAGCTTTGTCGAGAGATTCGCGGCATCGATCGGCATCAGCGTAGCCATGCCGTAATCGCCCCACGCCTTGAACAGGAACGTCGGCGCCGCGGGGTACTCCTGTGCGGGATGTTCACCGTAGTAGAGCACCTCGGCGCGGTTGTAGTCGCGCACCATTGGATAAAGCCAGGCAATCCCGCCCGCCACGATGAGCGTGAACACGCTGAGCGACACGCGCGACGGCACGAAGCGCAGCGGCCTCGTTTCAAGCAGTCCGAATACGAACATCGCAGGCAGCAGGAAGAACATGTACTGCTGCGGATATTCGACGAGCGCGTGCATGACGAGCACACCGATCAGCATGAAGCCGAACACGCGCTCGGGCGTATGCGGCACGCGCAGTGCACGCACGAACCACGCGACGAGGCCGAGCAGCGCGATAGCGAGACCTGCCAGCCCGGTCTTGGCGAGCAGGTCGATGAAAATGTTGTGCGCGTTGTTTGCGATCTCGACGCCGCCGAGCGAGCGCACGAGCGCGTACTGGTGAATCGGGAAGTCGCCCCAGCCAACGCCGAGGAGCGGACTCGACTTGAACATCGTCCAGCCATAGCGCCAGAGTGCGAGGCGCGGTGCAATTTGTCCCGCGTCCTTGAAGCGGTCGGCCGCGGACACATCGAGTTGCAGCTGATAGCGCACATTGGCCCAGCGCACGAACGCATTCACGCCGATAAAGATCAGCAGCAGCACGACCGGCAGCAACCAGTTGCGCAGCCCCCCCTTCCGGACCGCCCGCACGCCGTCACGGGGCGCACCCGCAAGCGCGATCCAGAAACCCGCGACGACGATCACCGCCATCTGCAGCCACGGCCCGCGCGACACGGTCAGCGCCAGACCGCCCGCATAGATCACCGAAAGCACGGCCCAGAGCACGACGTACAGTCTGCGGGTCTGCACGAGAAAGAGCGCCGCAGCCATCGCGAACGCGATATACGTTGCGAGGTGGTTGGCCTGCGCCATGTTGCCGAACGGACGACGATCCACCGTGATGTTGTACGCGACGACGAACGGCGTGAACTTCGCTTCGAGGTGGAACAGTTGCACGACCTGTGTGAACACCGCGAACAGCCCACCGATCAGCAATGCAGTGGCGGCCCAGACCATCGCGGTCTGTACCTGTCGCACGCGCGCGATGCCGTAACCCGCGTGAGTCGCCATGAACCCGGCGAGCAGATAGCCGGCGCCGAGCCAGTTCATCGATGGCTGCGCAACGGGCAGCACGATGATCTGGACGATCAGCAGAAGGCCGAACGCTAGCGGCACGAGCGCGACCGACGGCGAGGCAAACTCGACCATCGGCCGCGCCTCGTACGCGAGCAGGACAACCGCGGCGCCAACCAGCAACCAGAGCGTCAGCGATACGAATTCTGAATAGAAGGTCGGTATCGGGTAGGTATGGAAGACGGTGGCATACGGCAAGGTCAACGCGACAGCCAGCAAGAAGAACGTAAGAAAGCGCGAAAAATTGGAGGGCATGGGTAAGCGGGGGCGTCGGCAACCGGCGCACTATACAAAACTTTTCCCGCTCTGTGCGGACCGAGGCCATCTCGCAAACGTAGAAGCGCGTTCTTGCAGCCTTCTCCGATCAGATCGTGCGCGGCCGTAGCCGGCTGCGCACGATTCGTTGCGGCCGCGCCTACCCACGCGCCCCTGACTGCCACGTCACCTCTATCGACGCGTTAGTCCTCATCAGCTGCGGCACTCGGCCGGCGCGAGATTCGACGGCAACGTCGCGGCGTCCACCGGCGTCGGTCCCGCGCCTGGCACGCCCAGCGACGACGCCGTCTTGCCGACCGAGAAACACTCCCACGTAATGGTGCCGCCCTGCACACTGTCCTTCGCGAGCGCGACGCGGGCCGTAGGCTGATCGGCGTTGTCCGGTACCGACGGGACGAGCACGAGCGTATTGCTTCCCGCAGGCGCGACCCGCGTGGTGAACGCAACGGTAATCTGTCCCGTCGCGTCGTCGATATGCACCGAATCGACGTTGCGCGTGGCCGGTGGCGTGGAGTAGCCGCCTGAAAACGCGTTGCCGCTCGCGGCGTTTTCCGCGACCGCGAGCCGTGCCGACGACGCAAGCGACAGCCCCTCGCCGACGCGGCTGCGCGCAAGATAGTCCTGATAGGCAGGTATGGCATAGGCGGCGATCACGCCGACGATGGCGAGCACGATCATCAGCTCGATCAGCGTGAAGCCGCTTGCTGCGAGGCGGTGCGCAGATCGCGCGAGCCGGGTCAGCCGTGCGAACGCAGCCGATAAAAGCGACGGGTGCAGCCAACCCCGGCGCGGCACAACGTCGGGCGGACTCGCAGAAAATACAGAGACGATCATCATCAGGGCTCCTGAAACAAGAAACGCCTGCTCACGGAAAGTGAGAAGGCGTCTTGATCGTATCGGTCGGGCCCACGGCGGGGCAGTCGACCGAACGGCATAGGAGCCGCGAAGTCCGGAAAGCAGCGCGCTCAGCGCCGATTCAACGCGAATTCACCTCGAATCAGCCGGCCGCGGCGCGCCGTGTGTTGCGGCGCTTCAGCGCGTGGCCGAGCGCCACAACGAACACCATGCCCGCCACGCACATGCCGTACTCCGCGACCGGGGTATCGAGCAGCGGCCAGCGGTCGCCCGCCGGATCGTTGACGATGAGGCCGCCCGCAATCCAGCCAAGCAGCCCGGCGCCCAGCGTGACGATGATCGGGTAACGGTCAAGCAGCCGCAGCACGATCTGGCTACCCCACACGATCAGCGGAATGCTCACCATCAGGCCGAAGATTACGAGCGCGATGCGGTGCGACGGGTCGGCGGCTTCGGCGGCGCCTGCGATCGCCACGACGTTGTCGAGGCTCATCACCGCATCCGCGACGATGATCGTCTTGATCGCGCCGAGCAATTTGTCAGCAGGTTTCACGTCGGCGTGCTCGAGATGCACCGGCGCGAGCAGCCGCACGCCGATCCACAGAAGCAGCAGGCCGCCCGCGAACTTCACGAGGGGCACGTTCAGCAACACGACAGCGAACGCGATCAGCACGACACGCAGTGCGATCGCCCCAGCCGTTCCCCACAGGATCCCGCGCAAACGCTGCTGTGCCGGCAAATCGCGACACGCTAGCGCAATCACGACAGCATTGTCGCCGCCGAGCAGGATGTCGATGACGATGATCTGAAAGACTGCGCCCCAATGGAGCGACGTGAAAAACTCGAGCATGAACGCGGCGGTAAGAGCAGTGGACGATGACGGTCAGCGCGAAAGCGCGGCAAGGCACACCAGGGCGCGACAACCCGCACGGCCAATAAAAAAGCGAGGAGGCCATGACTGGCGTCCTCGCTTCTTGTGCGGGAACCTCGTGTAAGGCTTCCGCAAGCATACCAAAACCGCCAGCATCCCGCGCTAACGGGAACTGACGATCGGCAGTATTACAGCACGCCCTTCAACAGACGGCCCATTTCCGACGGGTTACGCGTCACCTTGATGCCGCAGCCGTCCATGATTTCCAGCTTCGCGTCGGCCGTATCCGCACCGCCCGAGATCAGCGCGCCGGCGTGGCCCATGCGCTTGCCCGGAGGCGCCGTGACGCCCGCGATGAAGCCGACGACCGGCTTCTTCATGTTGTCCTTGATCCAGTAAGCGGCGTTCGCTTCGTCCGGACCGCCGATCTCACCGATCATGATCACGGCGTCCGTATCCGGATCGTCGTTGAACATCTTCATGACATCGATGTGCTTCAGACCGTTGATCGGGTCGCCGCCGATACCGACTGCCGACGACTGGCCGAGGCCGAGCGCGGTCAGCTGCGCAACAGCTTCATACGTCAGCGTGCCCGAACGCGACACGACGCCGATGCGGCCCTTGCGGTGGATGTGACCCGGCATGATGCCGATCTTCAGCTCGTCCGGCGTGATCGTGCCGGGGCAGTTCGGGCCGAGGAGCAGCGTCTTGCGGCCTTCACGGCGCATGCGGTCCTTCACTTCGATCATGTCGCGAACCGGAATGCCTTCCGTGATACAGATCGCGAGATCGAGGTCGGCCTCGACGGCTTCCCAGATCGCAGCAGCAGCGCCTGCGGGCGGCACGTAGATCACCGACACGGTCGCGCCGGTTGCATCCTTCGCTTCGCGCACGTTCGCGTAGATGGGAATGCCCTCGAAGTCCTCGCCGGCCTTCTTCGGGTTCACGCCCGCGACGAATGCTTCGCGGCCGTTGGCGTATTCACGGCAAGCACGCGTGTGGAACTGACCGGTCTTGCCGGTGATGCCCTGCGTGATGACCTTGGTGTCTTTGTTAATCAGAATCGACATGTATTGACCTCTGTTTGCCTGATGCTGCGCGTCGCGTCGGCCGCGTGAGTTCTGCAAACCTCGTTGCTGACTTCACGCAGGCCTTCGCGCCCTCGCCGCACCATTCGTATCCGGTGAGAATTACTTGCCTTCGGCAGCTGCGACGACCTTCTGCGCAGCCTCTTCCATGCTGTCCGCCGAGATGATCGGCAGGCCCGAGTCGGCCAGCATCTTCTTGCCGAGGTCCTCGTTCGTGCCCTTCATGCGCACGACGAGCGGCACATTCAGGTTCACGGCCTTCGAACCAGCGATCACGCCTTCTGCGATCACGTCGCAGCGCATGATGCCGCCGAAGATGTTCACGAGGATCGCCTTCAGGTCCGGGTTCGTCAGCATCAGCTTGAACGCTTCGGTGACCTTCTCGGTCGTGGCGCCGCCGCCGACGTCGAGGAAGTTCGCCGGCTCGCCGCCGAACAGCTTGATGGTGTCCATCGTCGCCATCGCGAGGCCTGCGCCGTTCACGAGACAGCCGATGTTGCCGTCGAGCGAGATGTACGCGAGGTCGAACTTCGACGCTTCGATTTCAGCCGGATCTTCTTCGTCCAGGTCGCGGTAAGCGACGATTTCCGGATGACGGGCCAGCGCGTTCGAGTCGAAGTTGAACTTCGCGTCGAGCGCCGTGACCGTGCCATTGCTCGACACGTTCAGCGGATTGATTTCGGCCAGCGATGCGTCGGTTTCCCAGAATGCCTTGTACAGGCCTTGCAGGATCGCGCGCGCTTGCGGAATCGAAGCAGCCGGCACGCCGATCTTCGCGGCGAGGTCGTCGGCCTGGGCGTCCGTCAGGCCCGTCGACGGCTCGACGATGACCTTGTGGATCGCTTCCGGCGTCTTCGCGGCGACTTCTTCGATGTCCATGCCGCCTTCGCTCGAGCCCATGAGGACGATCTTCTGCGAAACGCGGTCAACAACGAGGCTGACGTACAGTTCCTTGTTGATGTCAGCGCCTTCTTCGATCAGCAGGCGCTTGACCTTCTGGCCTTCCGGACCGGTCTGGTGCGTGACGAGCTGCATACCGAGGATCTGGCTCGCGTATTCGCGAACTTGATCCAGCGACTTCGCAACCTTCACGCCACCGCCCTTGCCGCGGCCACCTGCGTGGATCTGAGCCTTGACGACCCAAACCGGGCCACCCAGCTCTTGAGCGGCCTTGACCGCGTCATCCACCGAAAATGCCGGCACGCCGCGCGGTACCGCGACGCCGAATTTCCGCAGGATTTCCTTACCCTGGTACTCGTGAATCTTCATGCGTGATTCCCTTCAGTCTGAGAGTTGGATTGGACTTCTTGTTAGCTGTTGTTTTTGTTAGCTATTGTCATTCATGCGTGACGACGTCGACTCTGCCCTCTTGGCCCGGGTCAACGCCATCGCGCACGCCGGCCGTTTGCGCACCGCGCTCCATTGAACGCGGCTCGCGACCGTACCAGCGTGGATAGAACTGCTTGACCGCCTCACCATCGAACCGCAGCGCATGGCAGCGGCCGAGCTGGAAGGGCGGTTTTTCGCCATCGGCCGCAGGGCCGCCGGCGGTCTTGCCTGTTTCCGGTCCGAACACATCGCCTGGCGGCCCGCCTTCGATATCCCAGACCGCTCCGGCGAACGCCTGCACCGCGACGGTCGGCAGTATGCCCAGCATCTCGGTGAGATGCGTGCAGCCTGCCGTGCCGCCGAGACGGCGGCCCGCTTCGCGGCGGAAATTCTGGAGGAGATTGAGCCCGATGAGGGCCCGATAGGCGGGATTGGCGCTCTGGCACGGACCGACGTAGGGCACCCAGTCGGACGACGCTTCGGCGTCGACGACGTTGAACCTGCGATCGAATGTGATGCGGAGCCAGAGTTCATGGATCGGCAGACCGTTGGGCCGCACGCCCGTGGCGAGCGACACGTCGCGCGGCTTGTGGTCCGTCAGACACGCGTCGATGTCCCACAGGCCGTCTTCGCGCTCATAGGCTTCCGCCCGGATTGCACGCTGATGGCGCAAGTGGCGTGACACGGGCGGGGAAAGCGACATGCTAAGGCTAAGACCGGATTGGAAAACCTAGCAATTTTAGCATAGCGGATATTTCGGACTCTTCCGAACACGCAGGCACCGCGCGGAATTTGCGGACGTCGGCGAACTTAGTTTTCCGCCCAGTCGTCGTCGACGCCCTTGAGAATCTTGCCGATGATGGCCATCGAAAACCCGCGCGCAGCAAGAAAGCGGGCCTGACGCGCGCGTTCGGCCGACGACGTGGGCAACTCGCCGTATTTCTTCCGCCAGACGGCGCGCGCGCGAGCAAGTTCGGTTTCACGCAACTGCGCGTTGACCTCCTCGATGAGGGTATCGCCTACCGCGTGGCGCCTCAGTTCACTGACGATGCGCGTTGTGCCGAGGCGCGCGGCACGGCGGTGGATCACGCTTTCGGCGAAGCGCGCGTCGGAGAGCCAGCCGTCGCGGACCAGCGAGTCGAGGAGGGCTTCGAGTGCGTCGGCGTCGTCGGTAAACGGTATCAGCTTGCGCGAAAGCTCCGCGCGGCTGTACTCGCGGCGCGAAAGGTAGGCGAGCGCGCGGCCCTTGAGCGAACGAGCGGGACGCTGCGATTCGGCAGTGGTAGCGGAACGCGCGGAAGGAGCGCCTTCATCGCGAAGCTCTGAACTGCGCTGGAAACGGTCGGCGGATTCGCTTGTCGCGAGAACGCCGCTATTGGAACGATCCGAACGACCGGCGCGATTGGCACGACCGGCCCGGATTTCGGAACTGCGCTCGAAATGATCATGGGTGCCGCGCTCGGTGCGCTTACCCGCCGAACGATTGGCGCCAGGCGTGGAAGTGCGCTCGAAGCGGTCTGCGCGCTGGGCATCGGCGTTCGGCGTAGCGACGCCTGGCGCATCGGAGGCAGACTCAAACTCCCCGAACGAAGACTCGAATTCGTCGAACTGCTCGAAAGGTTCGAGCGCCCCTTGAGGTGGACCGGGATCCCTGACACCCGAATCATGTTCGCGATCATTGCGAGCATCGAAAGCATCGCGCCCCGAATGATCAAGGCCGCGATCGCCCTCACGGACGTCGCGGCCGACCTGGTCACTGCGCCTGCCGTCGCGCGGGCGGCCCGTATCGTGCGGTGCCGTCTGCGCCGATGCGGACCTGCCCTTGCGAATCACGAGTGGATTACTCCTCTTCGTCCGCGATTTCCACTTCGCCGGAGTTATTGGCGTTCGCCGGCATCGCGTTCACGCCGAGCGATTCACGAATGCGGTTCTCGATCTCGCGTGCGATTTCCGGATTCTCGCGCAGGAATTCGCGCGCGTTGTCCTTGCCCTGACCGATGCGCTCGCCGTTATAGCTGTACCAGGCGCCGGCCTTGTCGACGATCTTGGCCTGCACGCCGAGGTCGATGATTTCGCCCTGACGCGAAATGCCCTCGCCGTACAGGATGTCGAACACGGCTTCACGGAACGGGGGCGAAACCTTGTTCTTCACGACCTTCACGCGCGTTTCGCTGCCAATCACTTCGTCGTTCTTCTTGATCGAGCCAATACGGCGGATATCGAGACGCACCGACGCGTAGAACTTCAGTGCGTTACCACCCGTGGTGGTTTCCGGGTTACCGAACATCACGCCGATCTTCATGCGGATCTGGTTGATGAAGATAACCATGCAGTTCGTTTTCTTGATCGTGCCGGTGAGCTTGCGCAGCGCCTGCGACATCAGACGCGCCTGCAGACCCGGCAGCGAGTCGCCCATTTCACCTTCGATTTCGGCCTTCGGCACGAGCGCCGCGACCGAGTCGATCACGATCATGTCGATCGAGCCCGAGCGCACCAGCGCGTCAGCGATTTCGAGCGCCTGTTCGCCCGTGTCCGG
Organism: Paraburkholderia dinghuensis; assembly: GCF_003837865.1. Lineage (GTDB taxonomy): Bacteria > Pseudomonadota > Gammaproteobacteria > Burkholderiales > Burkholderiaceae > Paraburkholderia > Paraburkholderia dinghuensis. The sequence continues at coordinate 545,006 of NZ_RQIS01000001.1, forward strand.
CTGCGAGATCAGCAGTTCCGGCACGTTCACGCCGAGCTTCGACGCGTATTGAACGTCGAGCGCATGTTCTGCGTCGATGAACGCCGCCGTGCCGCCGATCTTCTGCATTTCGGCGATCACCTGCAGCGTGAGCGTGGTCTTGCCCGACGATTCCGGACCGTAGATCTCGACCACGCGGCCGCGCGGCAGACCGCCCACGCCCAGTGCGACGTCGAGACCGAGCGAACCGGTGGAGACCACCTGGATGTCCTCGACCACGTCACCGTCGCCGAGCCGCATGATCGACCCCTTGCCGAACTGCTTTTCGATCTGCGCGAGCGCGGCGGCAAGCGCCTTGCTCTTTTCCGCAGTCAGCCCAGCCGAGCCTTTCTTGCTATCTTCCATGAATCGTCCTTTGCTATGATGAACGGCGTCTCGTGACGGCGCGCGAGCTTGTTCGGTCTGCTTGTTCAGCCTGATACCGGAGTTCATGCGCGCGAACGCAGACACTGTATAAAAAAACAGTGGTTTTAGCAAGCCCCCTGGCTCACCAAAACCGCGAATTTTCGGGAGGCCACCCTGCGCCGCACGAGCCCAGAGGGTGGGATTGGCGCTTGGGGCTTCGGGCCTGGAGCCTGGAAACGCCCGATGCACGCACGCACCGCACGCACCATGCGAATTCTCATTGCCGAAGATGACAGCATACTCGCGGACGGTCTCATCCGATCACTCCGCCAATCGGGCTATGCCGTTGATCACGTGAAGAGCGGCATCGACGCCGATACGGCGCTGTCGATGCAGACTTTCGACCTGCTGATCCTCGACCTGGGCCTGCCGAAAATGACGGGCCTCGAAGTGCTGCGCCGCCTGCGCGCGCGCAACTCCAATCTGCCGGTGCTGATCCTCACCGCCGCCGATAGCGTCGACGAGCGCGTGAAAGGCCTCGACCTCGGCGCGGACGACTACATGGCCAAGCCCTTCGCGCTCAACGAACTCGAAGCGCGCGTGCGCGCGCTCACGCGGCGCGGCGCGGGCGGCGGGCCGACCATGGTGCGCCATGGCGCGCTCTCGTTCGACCAGGTGGGGCGCGTGGCGAAGATCAACGACCACGTGATCGATCTCTCGGCGCGCGAACTGGGCCTGCTCGAAGTGCTGCTCCAGCGTCTCGGACGCCTGGTCTCGAAGGAACAGCTCGTCGATCACCTGTGCGAATGGGGCGAAGAGGTCAGCAACAACGCGATCGAGGTCTACGTCCACCGGCTGCGCAAGAAGCTCGAAGCGGGCGGCGTGCGGATCGTGACCGTGCGCGGGCTCGGCTATTGCCTCGAAAAGGAGTCAGGACCGGGCGCGAACACGGCGACCTCGCCGGTAACTGCAGCGGCTGCCACAACGGAGAGCGCGGAGAGCGCCGCCGACGCACCGCCCGCCATGCCGGCCAGTGACGATTACAGCAAATAGCCAGGTCTAAAATGCGCGAGCCCGCCCCCGCCGCGCGCGCAGCAAAGCCGCCCGCCTCCGCGCCCGACACGCTCGACGACGTAGCGCGCGACGCCCGCTACGCGAATCCGTTCGCCCCGCCCGACGAAACCGAGGCCGCCATCGAGGCGCGCCCGCGCTCGCTGTTCGGCGAGATTCTCGACTGGATGCTCGCGCCACTCCTGCTGCTCTGGCCGATGAGCATCGCGGTGACGTACCTCGTCGCGAAGTCGATTGCTAACGGGCCGTTCGATCGCGCGCTCGAAACCGATGCCTATGTGCTCGCGCGCCAGATCCATCCGGTGAACGGCGTGGCGGAATTGTCACTGCCCGGCTCCGCGCGCGACTTCCTGCGCGCCGACAACGTCGACAACGTGTTCTACCAGGTGCTCGGCAGCCGCGGCGAACTGCTCGGCGGTGACCGCGACATGCCGCTGCCGCATGAAGACGACCGTCCGCCCGCCGGCATCGTCGAGTTCCGCGACGACACGCTGCGCGGCATCGACATCCGCGTCGCCTATACGACGGTCGCGCCCGCCGACCTGCCGCAGACGGCCGGCGGGCAACCCGTGCTCGTCCAGGTGGCCGAGACGCTCGACAAGCGCCGCCAGCTCGCCAACGACATCATCAAGGGCGTGATCCTGCCGCAGTTCGTGATCCTGCCGCTCGCGATCGTGCTCGTCTGGTTCGGGCTCTCGCGCGGACTCGCGCCACTGCATGCGCTGCAGTGGAACCTCCGCATGCGGCGCCCGGACGACCTTTCGCCGCTCGAAGCCCGGCGCGCGCCGACCGAAATCGAGCCGCTCGTCACGTCGTTCAACGACCTGCTGACGCGTCTCGAACAGAACATGGAACTGCAGAAGCGCTTCATCGCCGACGCGGCGCACCAGATGAAGACGCCGCTCGCCGGATTGCGAACCCAGGCCGAACTCGCGCTGCGCCAGGACGTGTCGCCCGAAGTGCATCGCTCACTCGAACAGATCGCGACGAGTTCCGAGCATGCGGCGCGACTCGTCACGCAACTGCTCGCGCTCGCGCGCGCCGAAAACCGCATGTCGGGGCAGATTTTCACGCCGGTCGATGTCGGCGAAGTCGCGCGCCATGCGGTGCGCGACTGGGTCCAGCCAGCACTCGCGAAGCAGATGGATCTCGGCTATGAAGGACCGCCACCGCCTGACGGCGACGGCGACCGTGACGGCGACGACGGGCACGCTGCACGTCTCGAAGTCGACGGCAATCCGGTGATGCTGCGCGAGATGCTCTCGAACCTGATCGACAACGCGATCCGCTATACCCCGGCCGGCGGGCGGATCACGGTGCGCGTGCGGCCGGAGCCGGCGGCGGGCGTCGTGCATCTGGAGGTCGAGGATACGGGAATGGGCATTCCGGCCGCCGAGCGCGACCGCGTGATCGAACGCTTTTATCGCATTCTCGGACGCGAAGGAGACGGCAGCGGACTCGGCCTTGCGATCGTCCGCGAGATCGCGACGATGCATGGCGGCACGCTCGCCATCGAGGACAACGTCTATCAACAGGCGCCGCGGCTTGCGGGGACGCTCGTGCGCGTCACGCTGCGGCAGCGCGCCACAGTGCACACATAACGGCAAACACGCGGCCCGAAGCTGACTTCGGCGCGTAAGGCGGAATGGGACTTACCCTTAGCCGCACTGCCATTAATATCATCAGAAAAAGACGATAAGAAACAAAGCACACTGATTGGCTGAAACTACGCCAGGTTGCGCGACGTTGTGTGATTGGACCCCATTAACCAGCATATACCCGAAGTTCGAGGAAACGTCAGAAACCCGTAAGTTTCCATTCCAATAATGCTCCAAGGACTGCCGCTCTGGCGGACCCACACGCATATCAATATCGGAGACATTTATGGCAACTGTAGGCGGACAAGTCGCACACGCGCCGATGACCAGTGACGAAAAACGCGTGATTTTTGCGTCGTCGCTCGGTACCGTGTTCGAGTGGTACGACTTCTACCTGGCCGGTTCACTCGCGGCCTACATCAGCAAGAGCTTCTTCTCAGGCGTCAACCCGACTGCAGGCTTCATCTTCACGCTGCTCGGCTTCGCGGCGGGCTTCGCCGTGCGTCCGTTCGGTGCGATCGTGTTCGGCCGGCTTGGCGACCTCGTCGGCCGCAAGCACACATTCCTCGTGACGATCGTGATCATGGGTCTCTCGACATTCGTGGTCGGCTTCCTGCCTGGCTACGCGTCGATCGGCATCGCCTCACCCGTGATCTTCATCGCCATGCGGCTGTTGCAGGGCCTGGCCCTCGGCGGCGAGTACGGCGGCGCAGCGACCTACGTCGCTGAACACGCGCCTGCCGGACGGCGTGGCTTCTATACGTCGTGGATCCAGACCACCGCGACGCTCGGCCTCTTCCTCTCGCTGCTCGTGATCCTCGGCGTGCGCACGGCGATCGGCGAAGAACAGTTCGGCGCGTGGGCCTGGCGCATCCCGTTCGTCGCGTCGATCCTGCTGCTCGCCGTGTCCGTCTGGATCCGCCTGCAGCTCGACGAATCGCCGGCGTTCAAGCGCATCAAGGCCGAAGGCAAGGTGTCGAAGGCGCCGCTCAAGGAAGCGTTCGGCCAGTGGGCCAATCTGAAGATCGTGCTCCTCGCGCTGTTTGGCCTGACGGCCGGCCAGGCCGTGGTGTGGTACACGGGTCAGTTCTACGCGCTCTTCTTCCTCACGCAGACGCTCAAGGTGGACGGCGCGAGCGCCAACATCCTGATCGCGCTGGCCCTCCTGATCGGTACGCCGTTCTTCCTGTTCTTCGGCTCGCTCTCGGACAAGATCGGCCGCAAGCCGATCATCATGGCCGGCTGCCTGATCGCGGCGCTCACCTACTTCCCGCTCTTCAAGGCGCTCACGCACTACGCGAACCCGGCGCTGGAAGCCGCGACGCAACGTGCACCGATCGTCGTGATCGCGGATCCGAACGAGTGCTCGTTCCAGTTCAACCCGGTCGGCACGGCGAAGTTCACGAGCTCGTGTGACATCGTGAAGAGCGCGCTGTCGAAGGCTGGTCTGAACTACTCGAACGTGGCAGCGCCGGCGGGAACGATTGCACAGATCAAGGTGGGCGACACCGTGATCGACTCGTTCGACGGCAGGGCTGAAGGTGCCAAGGAGAAGGGAGCGACGTTCGAGAAAACGCTCGCGGCAACCTTGAAGGCGGCAGGTTATCCGGCCAAGGCCGACCCGGCGCAACTGAACTGGCCGATGACCGTGGTGATCCTGACGATCCTCGTGATCTTTGTGACGATGGTTTATGGGCCGATTGCCGCCATGCTCGTCGAGATGTTCCCGACACGCATTCGCTATACGTCGATGTCGCTGCCGTATCACATCGGCAACGGCTGGTTCGGCGGGTTCCTGCCGGCCACCGCGTTCGCGATCGTGGCGGCGAGGGGCGATATCTACTCGGGGCTCTGGTATCCGATCGTCATCGCCCTTATGACCTTCGTGATCGGGATGCTGTTCGTCAAGGAAACCAAGGACTCGGATATTTATTCCAGGGATTGAGGTGGGTTCTGGTTTTGCGCAGGTCGCTGTACAGGACCGTTGTACAGGTCGCCGGGTCGAACGGCCCGGCGAAAAAATCGGTTGGGTGGAGTTGACAGCCTCCGCCGATCTCTGCATAATCTCTCTTCTTCGGCGAATTAGCTCAGCCGGTTAGAGCGACGGAATCATAATCCGCAGGTCCGGGGTTCGAATCCCTGATTCGCCACCAAATGCGAAAGCCCGGTAGATCTTTGATCTACCGGGCTTTTTCAATTAGGGCTCTGCGGGGTTATCTGCGAGCCTTCCCTTTACCCGCCCCGCGCGATGCGATTGTCGGAAGACGCAGTTGAACGATGCGAGCTTGCGACAGCGTCAATGATTCCCGCCTCGCGCCCGCCCTCCTCGCCCGTGCGAGCGTACATCTCCCCTTCGCACTCCAGCGTCTGATCCGGCACCCGCATCTGCTTCGATGCATCGCTGCGCGGCCGCTCGCAGTAACTCAGGCCGGAAAACCCACAGGAATCAGATAGACAACGGTCTGTCCGGGAGGCAAGGCGAGCGTCCGCGCCGCCCGAGGCCCGTCGACCGCGCCAACAGTCACAGCGACAAGCCCGAGAACGACGGCCTGAAGCAGCATGTTCTCGGCGGCGTGCCCGACCTCGTGGTCGGTATAGGCCTTGTCCCTTGCGCCGTACCGCTGGGAAAGCCGTCCGGGCTCGGCTGCCACCACGATCAGGGCCGGAGCCGCCCCGACAGACGCTTGCCCAACTGCGAGATCTTTCAGTTGCGGGCGCAGATCGGGCGACTCCCGCGTTTCGGCCCGGTGGCCGTGAGGCAGGTAATGCATCACTTCCGTGGCGGTCACCACGTAGAGTTCAAGCGGGTACAAGGCGCCGGCCGACGGAGCCGCGCGTTTGCCGTCCGGGCTGGTGACGCCCTGTCCGGCCCACAGCAACTGGCCGATGGTGCCGACAGGCAGCGGGCCTGGTCCGAAGGTGCGCACGGACCTGCGCCGCTCGATGGCTTCCTCCAGGGAGACCGAACCCGCAACCTTGGGCTTAGGCAGCGCGATCTCGTTGGTGTACCGCGCCTGGCCCTCCTGCGCCTCGCAAGCAGAGCCTGCAGCAATCGCGCCTGCGGCCAGCCCAACCAACAGTTCACGGCGTTTCATCGGGCGCCTCCTTGAACGAAGACGCAGGCGCGCATGCGGAGCCCGCGGCCTGCGCGAGGCTCAGTATTTCACATTTCCGACCTTGTCTTCTTTGCAGACGGCCCCTCGTCGAAGAGTCAGCGCCTGACCGTTTTCGGATTTGACTCGTACGTCGCGAAAAGCGAGAACTTCGGCGTCTGAAAACAAAAGCCTGCTCTCGGGCCAGCGCAATCCGGTCAACAGCCAGATAACGCCCGCCAGCGGGCAGGCTTGGTCGTAGGCGCCAGACACTCACGCGCGAAGGTGAGCGGGTTCAATCCAGATACAGCCAGCCGTACGATTGGGAGCCACTGCAGCCTCGCTCAATCCTCGTGACCCAGGCCATTCCGGTGCTTCGAAACGACCCGCACAATGCCCTTCGAGCAAATGCCATCCGATCTACTGCACAGTGATGGTCGCCTTCATATACGGATGTATGGAGCAGAACACTTTGTACACTCCCGGCTTGTCGAACTTGAACTGGTACGTATCGTTCTGATCGAGCGCGGCGGAGCGGAACAGGCCTGCATCGTTGACGACTAGATGCGGCTCACCATCCAGATTTTTCCAGGTCACCGTAGTGCCAGCCTTGACGGTGAGGGCCATGGGCGAAAACATGAAATTCTTGATGACGACCTGATTGGCCTCCTGCGCTTGTACGGCAGGCGACGCCGTGGCGAGTGCCGCCACAAGCATCCCGCTCGCGCAGCAAATGACGAACGCGCGACGAAATTGAAAGTGCGTGGATTGCATGGTCTGGATCCTTGTTGAGCGAGCGCGACGTAGCGTCAGGCAAGCGTTGTATCGGAGAGCGTCGCCGCAAGGGGATGGCGCGAAATCGTGATACTGGTTACGCCAAGCATCTTCGGTAGCTGGTCGCTTGCCACCGTGAGCGGTCCGGGTCCTGGGCCATTGCCGGCTGTCGGTTGCGGATAGGCGGTCGAGCGTGCCGTGTGGAATGTGATATTCCCTTCCACCTTGGAAACGATCTGATGAATATGGCCGTTCAGGACGGTGACCGAGCCGAACCGCTTCAGATACTCCATTGCCTGGCCCGCATCGCCGGTGCCCCAACCCCATGGTTCGTAGATCGTCCACATTGGCATGTGCGTAAAGACGACGATCGGCGTGCTGGACGTTCGTCCCTTGAGATCCTTTTCCAGCCAGGCGAGCTGGTCCTCGCCCAGGTTTCCTAACCCGTTTGGCTTGAAATGCATCACATTGACGAGCGCGACAAAGTGCACGCCAGCGTGGTCGAAGCTGTAGTAGCCCCTGTTGTCCGACTGCTGGCCGAAGCGTTTGAAGTACTCACCTTGCGGCCCGTCTATCACGTCGTGTTCGCCGGGCACGGTGTGCAACTCGGTGATGCTCAGCCCGGACAACAACTGGGCTGCGCGATCGAACTCCTCCGGTTTGGACAGGTGGGTGATGTCGCCGGTGTGAATGGCAAGGGCTGGCTTGACCGGCATGGCATTGACGTAATCAATCGTCTGTTTAAGCGTACCCGCGACATCGGGATTGGCTTCCTTGTTGAAGCCAATATGTGAGTCGCTGATCTGCAGGAACAGTGGAACGCCGGAAGCCGCTGACTTGTCCTTACTGCTCGCGGCAAGGGACAGTTCCACGGGCGTGAATACGCCTCCGGCCAGGACAAACACGGTGCCTACGCCACCGAAGGCGAGACATTTCAAGGTATTGCGGCGCGACGGCTGGAAAGGAAGATCCGACGACATGATGTCCTCCGGCTGGATTCAGGAAGCAGACCGCGGGTTCGATCCGGGGAGGCCTCCGGGGTGGGTTTCACGTGGAGTACCGCGACGGAGTCCGGTTTATTCCCGGTGTTGAATCGCTCTGCCGGCAGTTGATGAGCCAGGCCGCTCAACCATGTCGCGGCTACGCGCGAGCACACGCGGGCCCGGCATGTCGCTGAGCCTTCACGTGCATCTCGGGCTGACTGGGGAATAGCCGGCGCTCGCTAGCGGCATCGCAGGCGTGGATCACGGAATGGGTGATCGATGCTGGCATCGACGTGAATGAGGAGAAACTGCGCGAGACGGCAAAGATCGGACGAGGATGGCGCGATCCGCTATGAATTCGCGCGGACACCGGCACGGCCGCGCGCGGTGAGCCGTCTCGCGAATCCGGTCCGTCGCGCTCATCATGGAATGCCGCGCGCATCGCGTGTTTCAGCGTCGTAACGTTTAACGCCGACTCGAACGACATTCGCCGCGTGACGCCGCGGAGCGCTCGCGGCCAATGTCGTCATGCCCACATAAAAGGCTCAAGCGAATCCGCGCCAAATAAGCCTGGCGTCACCGGACACGCGTCAAGGCAGCGTACGACACCTCACTGGCCTGCTCCTTGCTGAACCCCCGCATGACCCATCACGCGCGGCAGGGATTCACATGGACCTAATGCTCCCCGACTATCTGATCCGCGAACAGGCCGCCGTCGGCGCGCTGGTCGTCTTCGGAATTCTGCGTGTGATCACTGCGGCAGTCGCCCGCGCGCGCGGCTGGCGCATCCTTGTCGTCGAGCAGGCCTTCATCGGCGTCGCGGTGCTGTGGTGCGCACCGCAACTGTTTGAGTGGTTGTGGCATCCCGCGTCGACGAACGCGTTAGCCGAGCTTGAAGGCAACGCAACCGGTTGCGCCATCGCCCTGTTCTTCGCACCGATACTCAGTCACCGGCTCGGCTACGAGTAAGGCGGCGGCGCTGGAGCGCCACGATCCCTTGTTTCAACCCTGCATCACGGAGCCCGGCGCGGTGTGTGCGAGCACGGCCGCAAGCGCCAGCACGCCGATCATCACGATCGCTTCCAGATGGATCACATTCACGAAGCGCCGCGCCGCCGCCGTCGAAGCCGCGCGGCGCAGCAACGGCATGACCACGATCCGGTTATAGGCGCCCATTGCAAGCGCAAGCACCACCAGTGCGGTCTTGATCAGCAGGACGTGGCCCCACGAGCTGCCCGTGAGCGCGGAGACGGAACCACCCGAGCCGCGCACGGCGTTGAACACGCTGGTGGCGAGTACCAGACCCACCGCGAACATCGCCACGTTCGACACCTGCGTCGATGTCCGGATCAGGATGCCGCGCGCCGTCGAGGCGCCGAGCGCAGGTAGCACCACCAGTCCGCCCGCGACGACGATGCCGCTCCATGCGCTCGTACTCAATATGTGCAACGTATGGATGCCGAGCGCTGCCGAGGCAAAGCCCGCATCGGCGGCATGGCCGAGCGCCGCGCGACCGAGCGCGGTCACGATGAGTGCGAGCCAGAGCACACCGTCGCGCACGGCGCCTGGCGCCGCGAACGCCGACACGAGCAGCACGAGCGCGCCGCCGAAGGCCACGCTCCACGCGAGCCCGACGTGCGTCTGCGTGAGCACCGTCGGCACGACATCGAACGCGGCTGGCAACCGCTCGCCGCTGATCGACGCGCTCTCGTAGAGCAGCCACATCGCAAGCGCGATGACAAACACGATGGCCGCCGTGCGTAGCGAGCGTTGCGCGCGCAGCGATGCCGCGTAGGCGGGCGCGACGGGGCTGCGCCCGTCCTTTTCGAGCCATGCGCCGTAGAGCGCCGAACCGAGAGCAAACGCATAGGCGACGTTGACGACGGTGGCCATCGCAACCTGCCCGAACCAGAGCCAGTCAGGTTTCATCGTGATGTCGCCTCCGGACGGGTGCAGGACGACAGGTGGCATGCCGCGCGGGTGTGTCGTATCGGTAAGGAATGTGCAATTGGAATCATCGAGACCAGTGGCAAGGAAACAACATGAAAACACAACCGCCGGGGCGGACCGCGGAGTGCCTCGTACACCGAGCCTGCGCGGCGCGGTTCGATGCGGGCAAAACACACAGGCACGCACAGTAGCCGGGCGGCAAAGCCAGACGGCGGCGGATCGAAGCTCGCGCGGCGCCCGACAGACACGCGCCACGGCTCGGCTTACGGGTGCAGAATGATACCGGCGATACGACGTCGATTTGCCACTGGCGTGCAGATACCCCGCCGCGCCGACATCATGTCGCATGCGTCAATTAGTCTCTATCCACCCGCGATGATAGAATTCCCCGTCGCCGCGTCGCGCACGGTCTGCTGCTTTCATCGCGCGCAGCCTACAGCCGGGTCGCTCGAAGCCTGGTCAGGTCCACGATAAAGATGGAGTTACGCGTGTTCCCAAGACGTATCTTCCGACCGCTTATTCCGCTCGTCGCGCCACTGGGGGCAATGCTGGTAGTCGGGGCGACCTGCGCCTTCAACGTCGCGCAGGCGGCTCAACCCACGGCACCCGACACGATCGAATCTCGCGTCCAGGGCTGCATCGCGTGCCACGGCACACACGGCCAGGGCAGTGACAACGACTACTTCCCGCGTCTCGCCGGCAAACCAGCCGAGTATCTGTTCAACCAGCTAATGAACTTCCGCGAGGGTCGCCGCAAGTACCCTCCGATGAATTATCTGGTCACCTATCTCTCCGACGAGTACCTGCACGAGATCGCGACGTACTTCTCGCATCAGCGGCCGCCTTATCCGCCGCCCGCGAAGCCGACCGTCGGCAGCAGCACGCTCGCTCACGGCCAGGACCTTGTCCAGCACGGCGACGCAGCAAGAGAGATCCCCGCCTGCGTGGCCTGCCACGGCGCGAAGCTGACCGGCATGGAGCCGGCCATTCCGGGTCTCGTCGGGCTGCATCGGGACTACATCAGCGCGCAGATCGGCGCTTGGCGGTCGGGCTCGCGACGCGCGATCGCACCGGACTGCATGCATGAAATTGCCACGCGCCTGACAGACGAAGACGTGAATGCGGTCGCGGTGTGGCTCTCCACGCAGCCTGCCCCGCCGAATCCCGTGCCGGCACCGGCGCGCTCGTTGAAGACGCCGCTCGCGTGCGGCAGCGAACCGCAATAAGGCGCCGGGGAGACAGTCCTATGAACCGCAATTCCCTGTTGGGCCTTTGTGCAGTCATCATCGCCGCGGCTGCGGCGCTCGTGCCGGTGCTGTGGGCCGCCACCGACTATCTGCACAACGGCACGGCCGTTGCGGCCACACCGGCCGACCAGGCGGACCTCATCAAGCGCGGCGAATACCTCGCCCGTGCCGGCGACTGCATCGCCTGCCACACCGTGCGCGGCGGCAAGACCTTCGCCGGCGGCCTGCCGATGGCGACGCCGTTCGGCACGCTCTACACGCCGAACATCACACCCGACGATCAATACGGCATCGGCAAGTGGAGTGTCGACGACTTCTATCGCGCGATACACACGGGCCATTCGAAGGACGGCAGCCTGCTCTATCCGGCGTTCCCGTTCGCGAGCTACACGAGGATCACGCGCGCCGACTCGGACGCGATCTTCGCGTTCCTGCGCTCGACGCCGCCCGTGAACGTGCCGAGCCGCCCGCACGAGTTGAAGTTCCCGTTCAACAACCGCAACCTGCTGATCGGCTGGCGCACGCTGTTCTTCCGTGAGGGCGAGTTCAAGCCCGATCCGACCAAGTCGGTCGAATGGAACCGCGGCGCGTATCTCGTCGAGGGCCTCGGCCACTGCAGCATGTGCCACACGTCGATCAACGCGGTGGGCGGCCCGGTCACTTCGGCTCAGTTCGCGGGCGGCCTGATCCCGCTGCAGAACTGGTACGCGCCATCGCTCACGGCGGCCGAAGGCGGCCTCGGCGACTGGGAAATCAGCGACATCGCGAGCCTGCTCAAGACCGGCGTATCGCCGCGCGGCGCGGTGTTCGGCCCGATGGCCGACGTGGTCCACAACAGCCTGCAATACCTCTCGGACGACGACATCCACGCGATCGCGACCTACCTGAAGACGATCCCGCAGAAGAAGGAAGCGCCCGAGACGATGCAGATGGAGACTTCGGAAGCCTACGGCAGCGAACTGCTGCAGCAAGGCCAGAAGATCTTCCACGACCAGTGCGCGAAGTGCCACGCGGAAAACGGCCTCGGCATGCCGCCGAACTTCCCGCCGCTCGCGAACAACCAGTCGATCCAGATGCAATCGGCCGTGAACCCGATCCGTATGGTGCTCAACGGCGGCTATCCGCCGAGCACGGCAGGCAATCCGCGACCTTACGGCATGCCGCCGTTCGCGCAGTCGCTGTCGAACCAGGAGGTCGCGGCGGTCGTGACGTTCATCCGCAAGTCCTGGGGCAACAAGGGCACGGCGGTGTCGCCGCAACAGGTGGCCAATCTGCGGTCCGCGCCGCTCGACTGAACGGGGCCCGCTCCGACCCCATAGCGCTTGCTGCTATAGTGGCGTCTGCCTGACAGGGCGCATCCTGCAAAACGTCGCAGGTTGCGCCCTTCGCTATTTCCATCCGGAAATTTGCGGTAGCCTTTTGGGTTTAGCCTTTGTCGGCCTTGCGACGCGCCATTCGGGCGCGCGGGCAGAGGAAGGCTGGCACCCAATTATTCAGTTCGCCGCCCGCGCAAACGATGCAAGCGAGGAAGCAAGCGCAAGGCGCCGCACAGGCAGAAGAAGAAGGAGTCGGTATGCACGTTGGCGAGCGCCTGAACAGCGTTACTCACCTCGTGGGCGCGATGTTGTCGTTAGTGGGTCTTGTTTCGCTCGTCGTGCTCGGCGCGCTCGATCACGACGCTTACAAGATCGTGGCCTTCAGCGTGTACGGCGCAATGCTGTGCGCCCTGTACACCATTTCGACGCTGTATCACGGTGTTCGCGGGCCACGTCTGAAAGCGATTCTTCAGAAGTGTGATCACGCTGCGATCTATCTGCTGATCGCGGGCAGCTATACTCCGTTCGCGCTCGTCAGTCTGCGTGGGCCGTGGGGCTGGTCGCTGTTCGGTATAAGCTGGGGACTGGCTGTCCTCGGCATCGTGCAGGAACTGACCCTCGGCCGGCGTACGCGTGCGCTTTCGATGGTCCTGTATGTCGTGATGGGCTGGCTCGGCGTGGTCGCGGTCCGCCCATTGTTCGAAGCGTTGTCGGCTGCCGGCACCGCGTGGCTAGTCGTCGGCGGCGTCATCTACAGCGCCGGCATTTATTTTTTCGTCAACGACGAACGCATCCGGCACGGACACGGTATCTGGCACCTGTTCGTACTCGCGGGAAGCGTCTGTCAATTCGTCAGCATCGCGCGCTACGTCGCGTGACGTGTCTTTGAGCGAAGCCATCGCGCGGCGGCCGCAGTGTCCGCAGCCCCGCGATGCAACTTAACGCCAGCCGGCGAGTCTTCTTAGACCGCCGACCAAGCGGCGCGCGCACTGGCGCGCCGTCCTTTAACGCGAGAACGCCGGTACCCGGAGTCCACCCCGCGTCCGCTGCCACGCTCCGCGCGCGCATGTGCGCCGCGCTTTGCCGCTCGCGCCACCGCAATACATCGAGTTTTTATGTCCTTTGATTCTCTCGGCTTGTCCGAACCGCTGGTCCGCGCTGTCAACGAACTAGGCTACACCACCCCCACTCCCATCCAGTTGCAGGCGATCCCCGCCGTGCTGAACGGCGGCGACCTGCTCGCCGGCGCCCAGACGGGCACCGGCAAGACCGCCGGCTTCACGCTGCCGATCCTCCAGCGCCTCACCGACATGCCATCCGCCGCGGGTGGCAAACGCGTCGTACGCGCCCTCATTCTCACGCCGACGCGCGAACTCGCGGCGCAGGTGGAAGAAAGCGTGCGCGCTTACGGCAAATACCTGAAGCTCAAGTCGACTGTGATGTTCGGCGGCGTCGGCATCAATCCGCAGATCGACGCACTGAAGCGTGGCGTGGATATCGTTGTCGCGACGCCGGGCCGTCTGCTCGATCACATGCAGCAGAAGACCATCGACCTCTCGCAGCTCGAGATCCTCGTGCTCGACGAAGCGGACCGCATGCTCGACATGGGCTTCATCCACGACATCAAGCGCGTGCTCGCGAAGCTGCCGCCGAAGCGCCAGAACCTGCTGTTCTCGGCGACTTTCGCCGACGAAATCAAGGCGCTCGCCGACAGCCTGCTCGATTCGCCCGCGCTCATCGAAGTCGCCCGCCGCAACACGACGGCCGAAACGGTCGCGCAGAAGATCCACCCCGTCGATCGCGACCGCAAGCGCGAGTTGCTCACGCACCTGATCCGCCAGCACAACTGGTTCCAGGTGCTCGTGTTCACGCGCACGAAGCACGGCGCCAACCGGCTCGCCGAGCAGCTGGAGAAGGACGGCATCAGCGCACTCGCGATTCACGGCAACAAGAGCCAGTCGGCACGCACGCGCGCCCTCGCCGAGTTCAAGGACGGCACGCTGCAGGTGCTCTGTGCGACCGACATCGCCGCGCGCGGCATCGATATCGACCAGTTGCCGCACGTCGTCAACTTCGATCTGCCGAACGTGCCCGAGGACTACGTCCACCGGATCGGCCGCACGGGCCGTGCGGGCGCAACGGGCGAAGCGGTGTCGCTCGTCTGCGTCGACGAGCACCAGCTGCTGAAGGACATCGAAAAGCTCATCAAGCGTGCGGTGCCGCAGGAGGTCATCGCGGGCTTCGAGCCGGACCCGAACGCGAAGCCCGAGCCGATCCTGCGACGCGGCCAGGGTGGCGGCGGCGGGGCACGCGCGCCGCGTCAAGGGCAGGGCCAGGGGCAAGGCCAGGCGCGCGGCGCCGGTCCCCGCGGGCAAGGCGGCAAACCAGCTCAGACGCGCGAATCGCGTGAGTCGCGCGGCGAATCACGTACTGAAGCGCGCAACGGCGGTGGACGCGGCGGCAAGGATGGCGGCAACGGCGCGCAACGAACGGCCAAGCCTGCGGGTGGTGCTCGTCCGGTGAAGGCGCAAAGCCCGGGCGCTGGCGCATCGCGCGCGGAGCACACGCGGCGAGAGAGCACCGTCGATCACGACCGCTCGCGTGGCGCGGCCCACGATGGTGCAGCCGGCCGCGCGCCGCGCAAGCCGCAGTCGAACCCCGGCGCACTGCTCGGCGGCCGTCCGGGCGGCGATGCGCGCCGCAACGGCGGACCGCGCGGCCGCTGATCGGGTTTGCAGGGGGACGGCGTGAGCCGCCCCGCTCGCTTTTCCAGACTGGAGCGAGTGCGGCTTTTTCTATTGCCGCCTCTGGTCCTCTTTCCCGCTAGCGCTATGTCTTTGCACGGGCGAGGTCATACGACACCGCCCTCTCTACCGGCAGCGAGGCTTCACTCGCCCGCTGCCTTCAACCACTCGACCTGCGCGCTCCATCGACGCAAAGTCGCCTCGCGCTCGTGTTCGTCAAGCGTGAACACGATGCCCGCATCGAGCCTCGCGTACGGCACGCGCTGCGCTTCGCCCGACACGATCGTTGCTTCGAAGCAGGCAAGCCCGCTCGCCTGAGCCGCGGCTGACCCGATCGGCCTCACACCGAGCTGGACCTGATAAAACGCGCCGTCGAACACAAAGGTCAGCGCCGCGCGCGCACCCATTGCGAGCGCTTTCGACGCCCTCGCATGTGCCCACAGCACGAACCGCAACGAATGTGGCCCGGGTGCGTACAGCTCACCGATGCCAAGCAGCGATGTACCCAAACGGCCATCGTCGTGGTGCGTCAGGAGCGACGCCGTGAATCCCGTCTTGTCCGCGAGTGAGTGGCCATCGAACCAGGACAACAACCCGGCTGGCCAAACGTCGAACTGCAACGGCTCCGCACGATGAACTTCCGGGCCCATATCGCTCATCGTCCTCATCCTCTCGTCGTCGACGCGCGAATAAAGCCGCGCAAAAGAAAAGGCCCGCGACGTGACGGGCCTGTCGGCTATACGCGCGGTGCTTCAGCGGAAGAACACGTGCTGCGTGAGCTTCGCGAGCGGATAGTGCACACCGGGCTGGATCTTCGCCGGAATGTCCAGCGGCTTGAGCAGCATCTTCACGCACATATCCGCGGACAGATTGTGCCGCACCAACCGGCTCACGCGTGAAGTCAGTTCGCGGCTCCACACGGGATCATTCACGCGGTCCGGATAGCGGAAGGCGAACACGTGGCGCAGCGCGATCTCCGAATCCTCGTTCTTGATCTCCATCACGCGGCGAAGCAGTGCGCCGAGTACCGCCAGCCGGCCATGGCCCTCGATCTGGTTGTACTTCTTGAAGTAGTGGAAAAAGTGCTTGTAGTGACGCACTTCGTCGGTGCGGATATGTTCGGTGATCTCCTTGAGCACCGGCTCGTCCGACCATTCACTGATCGCCCGGTAGAGCGTGGCTGTACCGGTCTCGACTACGCAACGCGCGACCATCTCGAGCGCACGCGTTTTTTCGAATGCCTCATAGGAGCAAGTCTTCGAATACTCCTCGAAGAAGTTGCGAAACGCAGTGTCCCAGTCGAATTCAGGCCACACGTAAAGAATGTAAGTCTTCAACGCACGGCCATGCTGCAGTTCCTCAGGCTCCCACTCGGTGTTCAGCCATTCGGAAACGTCAGGGTCGCCGTTGAAGAACACACTCAGGTTGCTGGTGTACAGGTCGGATCCGCTTTCGATGAACGAAGACGCGCACAGCAGCAACAGCAGATCTTCGTTCGCAGCGGCACGTTGTCGATCGATTCGTGTGAGATCGATATCTTCGATTCGCCACGGCAGCATATGGCCGGGCTCAATGAAATCACGCATTTATTTGTGCTCCGAATGCGGTATCTGTGCTCGCGCTGAGCGCGGCTTTCGGTTCAAGCCCGGTGCGCTTGCGTCGTGAGAGTTACCAGACATCGTTGATCCATCTTAGCTGTTGTTTCGCCAGGTTGCAGTCAAAGAGCACAGACCGCTCCCGGTCCCTGCAGTTCCGGGAATAGACGCCCTGAACAGGCCCCGCAGCAAGATCATGCGCCGACCGTGATGCGGTCCACTGTTCACCGGGCCGCATGCATAAACGGCGAAAGTGGCGCCGCGGGTTGCGCTTCGGGTTGCGTAGGTAAACGAAAAAAATGATGCGGACGGTCCCCGCGCTTGATCAGGCGACGTGTGCCGATGCTCGGCAGCCGCTGGTCACGATGCCTCGTCGAACCGCCACCGCGCGCGTATTGCGCAGACGAACCATGCGCCGCGCATTGTCGCGCCGCAGCAGGCACCTGAAGTGAAATCAAGGATCTGGCTGCACGCAGTACCCGCTGCCGGAGCGCGCCGATGTCAAACGGAAAATTTTCCGGATGTTGTTTGAAGAACGCGGTGCTGTTGACTACACTCCAGTTCCCCGTCGCCGATCACGGGCCGGACAGCGTTTGGGCCTTTTTGGCCTCTTTGGGCCGTCGATAAGACCTGCCGGAACCGGCCAGCATGTCCAGCGCGCGATCTGCACGGTTGCAGGCTTTCGCTCACACCCACCGCATTCCTGTCGCCGGGCCGCCCCGCGGGCCGCTTACGGCGACCTCTGATGCGGCAACACGGAGAGAACGATGCTGAGTCCGCACGAATTCGCCACCTTGCTGCTAGTGAAGGACGCCCCCAACCAGATCGACATGGAACGGGAAGAACTGGACGCCCTCCTCGAACGACAGCTCGTCCAGCTGGAGCGGCTGGCTTCCGGCCTCCAGCAATGGCGACTCACCGAAATCGGGAACTCGGCGTTGCGAGCCATTAAACGGTGTTCATAGGCAGGTGAGGCTCCCGCCCCCCTGCTTTCGTCAACTCTTTCGACACGCGCGGACGCCGGGATACGTCCGCCGAATGGTTTCGTCGAGCCCATCCCCGATGCAGGCGCACGGCAGTAGACGTACGCGCCTGCAGTGCATGGTCACGCGGACCCGCGCGCTTCATGCCCGCGTGACCACTTTTTCGTCCGGGTTTTTGTCCGCGCCGGTTTTTCGCCGGCGCTGGTTTTTTGTCCGCGCGTTCGCCGGATGACCGCCGTTTACCTCGCTCAACCCGCCCGCAACGTGGGGTCGGCCGCTGCGCGCCATGCGATAGCCTGCGCCCGCTGTTCGTTGAGCCAGGCGACCCACTGGTTGCGCACCTGCGGATCACTGCTCGTGCCGAGCGTCTTGTAGTGCTGCGCAAGCGCGGCCTGGAACTCGCAGAACTGGTCCTGCGGCAACCTCCCGCGACGATTCGCGACGAATGCATCGAATGTCGCGAAATAAACGGGCTCTGCGTACGCACCGAAATCGACGGGCTGACGTCCGCACATCTGCTGCAAGGCGACGAAGGACGGCGCCCGTCCACCGCCCTCGAGCCCCCCTGGCGTGCTCACGCATCCCGCCAGCAGCGCTGCCGCGCCGATTATCGCCAGTCCACGCATGTTTGCCCCCGTCTTCACTTGAACGACTGATGACTGTCTGTTGGTGCAGCTATTCTCGCACTGCCCGCGGCGCGCGACATCCTGGCCATTCGGCCGGGTGTGCCGCGTGTGTCCGGGCGCTCGGGAAGCGCGCGCAAAACACGTATCATGGCGGTTTCATCCTTGCTGCGCCCTGTAAAGGCGCTCCTCATCTGGCGCTTTGCCGCCCTGCCATTTCGCTTTACCCATGATCGACCACCTCATCTGCGACTGTGACGGCGTACTCGTCGACAGCGAAGTCATCGCCGACCGCGTGCTGTTCGAGACGCTCACGCGGACCTTTCCCGATATCGATTTCCGCGCCGTCGTGAAATCCGCGTTCGGTCAGCAGACGTCGCGCTTTCTCGACGACGTCGCGAAGCGCTTCAGTCTCACGATGCCCGACGATTTTCTCGACACCATCGAGCACAACGTCGATGCTGCGCTCGCCGCGTCGGTAAGCCCGATCAATGGTGTGCGCGACGCGTTGCGCCAGATTTCGCTGCCCGCAGCCGTCGTGTCGAACAGCCGTTTCGCGCGTGTGAGTGCGTCGGTGCGCCGCGCCGGGCTCGACACGATCTTCGGCGCGCGCATATTCAGCGCCGACCAGGTCGCGCGGCCCAAGCCTTATCCCGATGTCTATCTCTTCGCGGCGGAACAGCTCGGCGTGGAACCGTCACGCTGCATCGTCGTGGAGGACAGCGTCTCTGGCCTGAATGCCGCACGCGCAGCAGGCATGAAGACGATTGCGTTCGTCGGCGCGAGTCACATCCCTGCCGGCTACGCAAAAGTGCTGCGCAACATGGGCATCAGCCGGATCATCGAACGGATGGAGCAGTTGCCCGCGCTCGTCGCGGCGGGCGTGCGCGGGGAATTCGGCGACGTGCAGTCGTAAGCGCGCAGCGCGACACAGCAGCGCATCGCGCAGACATAACGGCGACGGCGGTTGCGCCAAAGCGCGTAGCGCAGCGGCACGCCGTGCGGCGCCCGCCCGCGGCACGCGGCACAGCATGCATACCGCGCGACCCGATCGCGACCGGCAACGCCGACGCACGCTGCGCGCTTCATCGCCTGTTGACCCAGCGACGCCGTGCCGCCAGACGAAACCCGATCAGGCCGGTTCCGCGCACCGCTCGCGCGCCGCTGCCAGCGCTTCACGGAACTCGACCAGTTCCGCGATCGTAAGCATCGGCAGGTCGTGCAGCTTCGCAAATCGATCGACCTGGTCGCCGCGCGCCATCGTCCCATCCGGATTCATCAGTTCACACAGCACGCCCGCCGGTGCGAGACCCGCGAGCACTGCCAGATCCACAGTACCCTCGGTGTGGCCACGGCGCGCCAGCACGCCGCCCTGCTGTGCGCGCAGCGGGAAGACATGGCCGGGGCGCACGATGTCGGCAGGTTTCGCGTTCGGCGCGATCGCCGCGCGAATCGTCGTCACACGGTCGGCGGCCGAAACGCCCGTGCTCACACCGTCACGCGCCTCGATCGACACCGTGAATGCCGTGCGGTTGCGGCTTTCGTTGTGCGACACCATCGGCGGCAGTTCGAGCGCGCGCACTTTCTCATCGGAGAGGCACAGGCACACGATGCCGCTGCATTCGCGGATGAACAGCGCCATCGTCGCGGTCGTGAGGCATTCGGCGGCGACGATCAGATCGGCCTCGTCCTCGCGGTCGTGGTCGTCCTGGAGGACGACCGGACGGCCTTCGCGCATGGCCTGCAGCGCGGCCGCAATGCGCGGCGGCACCGGTTCGGTGTCGAGCAGTGGAAGATCGTGGATGGCGTCGAGCGACTGCCCGACTGAGGAAACGACTGACGAAACAGCGGCGGTACGGGTAAAGGACATGTGAAACGCTCCTCGCAAGAGTTGGGCGAAAAACGTTTCAGGGCATTGCAAACAGACAGGCCGCCCTGTCGCGCGTATCGGGGACGCACGCGCAACGCGCCCAAAAAAGGGCACGTCCGCACGTGGCCGCGAAGCCGCAACGGCTGGGCAGGCTAGACCATCTGCACATCTTCTTTCATCCGGACTCTGACCGTCGGCTCTGGCTTCGCACCAGATCTGCTGACCCCGCGCGCCGATGGCTGACACCACCGGACTGAAACACTCGCGCGGGCGCTCGCGGGCTCGCTGGCCTTGCCTTGCGGCGCTGGCCGGCATACCGCCGGTGGGGAATTCCACCCCGCCCTGAAGACGTACTGATTGCCGGATCGACCGGCGCGCAAGAGGATACAACAGGCGCTGGCATCGTGCAGCTTTTGGAAGAATCACCCGACAAGCTCCGCGGGTTTTGTGCCCTCCGGGTATGGTTGCACCCGCAACGCCGGCGTTCATGGCGGCCGCCGCGTCGAAATGCGGCCTGTTCAGGGAGGGAGGGCGGGCGGCGCAAAAGGTATAATGCAACGTTGCGCTGAAGTCGGTGGGGATCGTCGAAAAGGCGATCAAGGGCAATCGAAATTGCAGTCAAAAAAACGTGACGGAACCCCAGAATCCGTCGCAGAAAGCCGTGGAAAAAGCGGCCGTGGAAAAAGCGGCCGTGCGAAAAGCAGATAACGAGCACGCGACCCGAACGGTCGTGGCCGCCCCACCACCCGGTTCAGCGAAGTTTTTATCACCGTAGTCCAGCGTTACAGCGACCGGACGACGCCCCCAGGTCAACCACTGCGAACGGCGAATCCCGATGAGCAAGAAAGTTTATGTAAAGACCTTTGGCTGCCAGATGAACGAGTACGACTCCGACAAAATGGTCGACGTACTCGGCGCCACTGAAGGCCTCGTGAAGACCGACACGCCCGAAGACGCGGACGTGATCCTCTTCAACACCTGCTCGGTGCGCGAAAAGGCCCAGGAAAAGGTCTTCTCCGACCTCGGCCGCGTGCGCGAGCTCAAGGAAGCGAATCCGGATCTGCTGATCGGCGTGGGCGGCTGCGTCGCGAGCCAGGAAGGCGCGTCGATCGTCGCGCGCGCGCCGTATGTGGACCTCGTGTTCGGCCCGCAGACACTGCACCGCCTCCCGCAGATGATCGACGCGCGCCGCGCAAGCGGTCGTCCGCAGGTCGACATCACATTCCCCGAAATCGAGAAGTTCGACCATCTGCCGCCCGCGCGCGTCGAAGGTCCGAGCGCGTTCGTCTCGATCATGGAAGGCTGCAGCAAGTACTGCAGCTACTGCGTCGTGCCGTACACGCGCGGCGAGGAAGTGTCGCGCCCGCTCGACGACGTGCTGACCGAAGTCGCCGGACTCGCCGACCAGGGTGTTCGCGAAGTCACACTGCTCGGCCAGAACGTGAACGCATACCGCGGCGCGTTGACGGCGGGCTCGCACGACATCGCCGACTTCGCCACGCTGATCGAATACGTCGCCGACATTCCGGGCATCGAACGCATCCGTTACACGACTTCGCATCCGAAGGAGTTCACGCAGCGCCTGATCGACGCCTACGCGAAGGTGCCGAAG
Organism: Paraburkholderia dinghuensis; assembly: GCF_003837865.1. GTDB lineage: Bacteria > Pseudomonadota > Gammaproteobacteria > Burkholderiales > Burkholderiaceae > Paraburkholderia > Paraburkholderia dinghuensis. The sequence continues at coordinate 566,848 of NZ_RQIS01000001.1, forward strand.
CTCGTGAGCCACCTGCACCTGCCGGTGCAGCACGGCTCCGACCGTGTGCTGATGGCGATGAAGCGCGGCTACACCGTGCTCGAATACAAGTCGTTGATCCGCAAGCTGCGCGCGATCCGTCCGGACCTGTCGCTGTCCACCGACTTCATCATCGGCTTCCCGGGCGAAACCGAAGACGACTTCGAGAAGACGATGAAGCTGGTCAACGAGATTGGATACGACACAAGCTTCTCGTTCATCTACAGCCCGCGTCCTGGAACGCCCGCCGCGAACCTCCACGACGACACGCCGCGCGAAGTGAAGCTGAAGCGCCTGCAGCACCTGCAGGCGACGATCGAAGAGAACGTGCAGCGCATCAGCCAGTCGATGGTCGGACGCGTCGAACGGATTCTCGTCGAAGGCCCGTCGCGCAAGGACCCGGGCGAGCTGTCCGGCCGCACCGAGAACAATCGCGTCGTCAACTTCCCGGCGCCGCTAGCTTCGCACGCGCGCCTCATCGGCCAGATGATCGACGTGAAGATCAATCACGCGTATCCGCATTCGCTGCGCGGCGAGCTGATGCTCGCGCAATAACCGGCGCGCGAACCCTGAACCGGAGTTCACCGATACCTTGAAGAATCAACAGCAGCATCTGGAATTCAACGCGCCGCGCGACGACAATGCGCGGCTCGCGAATCTGTGTGGCCCGCTCGACGAGAACCTGCGGCAGATCGAACAAGCGCTCGACGTGACGCTGTCGCGTCGCGGCCACCGCATCGCGATCCGCGGACGCGGTGCGAAACTCGCGCTCGCCGCGCTCGAGAACTTCTACAACCAGGCGCGCGATCCGCTCTCCGTCGACGACATCCAGCTCGCGCTCGTCGAGGCCCGCCATCCCGCCAGTTTCGGGGGCAATCAGGCACGCGAATCGCGCAAGCCGGGGAACGGCGGAAACGGCGAAGAACCGATCGACCCGCGTTTTCGCGGCGACCCCGATCATCCATTCGACGAACCCGTGGACGAGAGCATCGACGCCGAAGAGCTCGGCCCGAAGCTCTACACGCGACGCGCCGACCTGCGCGGCCGCACACCGGCGCAGCGCGAGTACCTGAAGCAGATCATCTCGCACGACGTCACGTTCGGCGTCGGGCCGGCGGGCACCGGCAAGACCTATCTTGCGGTCGCGTGCGCCGTCGACGCGCTCGAACGCGATCAGGTCAAGCGCATCGTGCTCACGCGTCCGGCCGTCGAAGCGGGCGAGCGTCTCGGCTTCCTGCCGGGCGATCTCGCGCAGAAGGTCGATCCGTATCTGCGTCCGCTCTACGACGCGCTCTACGACCTGCTCGGCTTCGACAAGACCGCGAAGATGTTCGAGCGCCAGATGATCGAAATCGCGCCGCTCGCGTACATGCGCGGGCGCACGCTCAATCACGCGTTCATCATCCTCGACGAAGCGCAGAACACCACGCCCGAGCAGATGAAGATGTTCCTGACGCGTATCGGCTTCGGCTCGAAGGCGGTCGTGACGGGCGACACCACTCAGGTGGATCTGCCGCGCGGCCACAAGAGCGGCCTCATCGAAGCGCAGCAGGTCCTCGCGAACGTGCGAGGCATCGCGCTCACGCGCTTCACGAGCGTGGACGTTGTGCGCCATCCGCTCGTTGCGCGTATTGTCGAGGCCTACGACGCCCACTCGAAGAAAGACGAAGGCAACGGCGACGCACGCTGAACGCCAGCCACACGTCGAGCGCTCCATGGCCCCCTCACCCAAACTCAAACTGACCGTGCAGTTCCCCGCCGCGAAGGCATTTCCGCAACACAAGGCGATGCTGCCGCGCGCGACCGTCGCGGCGTGGGTCAAGGCCGCGCTTTTCGCCGACGCCGAGTTGACCGTGCGCTTCGTCGACGCCGACGAAGGCCGCACGCTCAACCGCACGTATCGCGGCAAGGACTACGCGACCAACGTGCTCACGTTCGCCTACGCGGAGAGCGAGGACGATCCGGTCACGGGCGACCTGATCCTGTGCTGCCCGGTTGTCGAGAAAGAGGCTGCGGAACAGGGCAAACCGCTCGCCGCGCACTACGCGCATCTGCTCGTGCACGGCACGCTGCATGCGCAAGGGTACGATCACGAGGACGAGGCCGAAGCCGAGGAGATGGAGGGGATCGAAACGGAGATCCTCATGTCGCTCGGTTATCCGGATCCGTACAAGTAAGGCGACCCACTCACGCCCGACACGACATGAGCGCGAACGCATCCGACGAAATCCCCGTTCTGCAGCCCGATGGCGGGCAAAACCGCGGACGAAGCGGTGAACGAAGCGGCACGTCGGCTGCGCCCTGCGACGGATACCCGCCGGCCCTCGGTGAATCGCGCCTTCTCACCGAAACCGAACTGCGCACGTCGCTCGACTCCACGCTGGAAGACTGGGACCGCACGGGCGACCTGTGGCTCTTCGGTTATGGCTCGCTGATCTGGAACCCGGGGCTGCCGACGGTCGAGAACGTGCGTTCGCGCGTGTATGGCTATCACCGCGGGCTCTACCTCTGGTCGCGAGTGAACCGCGGCACGCCCGAGCAGCCGGGTCTCGTGCTCGCGCTGGACCGTGGCGGCTCGTGCGCGGGCGTCGCGTTCCGGCTGGCGGCCGCTGGCGTGATGCCGCATCTCGAGGCGCTGTGGCGACGCGAAATGCCGATGGGGTCGTATCGTCCTGCGTGGGTGCCGTGCACGCTCGCGGACGGGCGGCGCGTGGCCGCCCTCGCCTTCGTCATGCGCCGCGACGTGGCCGCCTACACCGGCAAGCTCCCCGATGAAACCGTGCGCACTGTGCTTGGCTGCGCATCGGGTCGGTACGGAACGACGCTGGACTATGTGCGCCGCACGGTGGATGCATTGCGTGAAAGCGGTATCCGCGACCGCGCGCTGGAGCAGTTGCTCGCGCGGTGCGTGTGACAGCAGTCCCCATCACCTGAATCGCTACCGTGCTTCCGTTCGGCGAATGGGAGCAGTGGCCCGTCAAGCGGGCCGACCGGGACGCCGAAAACAAGGCCCGGTGCGAGCCGCACCACGCCATTCGCGCCCGGCGGTCCGAGCGGGCAAGCACTATCTGCGTTAGCATGAACTGGCCGCCGCACCCCCGACACAGACGCGCCACGCACATGATGTATCCTTAACTTTTAGCAACAACGCGCCTCACCCGGGACGGGCTCAAGGCGCACCACCATGAACGACTCTTATCCCAGTCGACGACAAACCGACAAACCGCAGGAAAAGCGCTCCCTCCTCGAGCGGCTGACCGACTTCATCTCGCCCGAGCCCGACTCGCGCGGCGAGCTTCTGGAAATCCTCCAGGACGCGCACGAACGCAATCTGATCGACGCCGATTCGCTGTCGATGATCGAAGGCGTGTTCCAGGTGTCCGAGCTGTGCGCGCGCGACATCATGGTGCCGCGAGCACAGATGGACGCGATCAACATCGCCGATAGTCCTGACGAATTCATTCCGTTTGTGCTGGAAAGGGCGCACTCGCGCTATCCCGTCTACGACGGCAATCGCGACAACGTGATCGGCGTGCTGCTCGCCAAGGACCTGCTGCGCTACTACGCCGAAGAAGAGTTCGACGTGCGCGGCATGCTGCGGCCGGCGGTGTTCATCCCCGAATCGAAGCGGCTGAACGTGCTGCTGCACGACTTCCGCATGAACCGCAATCACATTGCGATCGTCGTCGACGAGTACGGCGGCGTCGCGGGCCTCATTACGATCGAGGACGTGCTGGAGCAGATCGTCGGCGATATCGAGGACGAGTACGACTTCGACGAGGAAAGCGGCAACATCATCGCGTCGCCGGACGGACGCTTCCGCGTGCGCGCGCTCACCGAGATCACGCAGTTCAACGAGGTGTTCGGCACGCATTTCTCCGACGAGGAAGTCGACACCATCGGCGGTCTGGTCACGCATCACTTCGGACGTGTGCCGCATCGCAGCGAGAAGGTTCGCATCGGCGATCTGATCTTCGAGGTGCAGCGCGCCGACGCCCGCCAGGTCCACATGCTGCTCGTGCGTCGCGACCCGATGGCCGGTCAGCGCGAGAGTGAACTGCAGCCGCAGGGGACCTGAGCGGCTCGCGGCAGCCACGCAGGTCGTCCGCCAGTTGCACGTGCCACGCGGCACGGTGGCGACCGCCGCGGCGCGAATCGAATGCCCGGGTGCCCGAAATCAGGCATCGCGGGCATCGAAATCCGACACATGAAAGTGCTATCGTTGCGCTCGCCCTGCACGAGCGCGTCAGACGCGCCGTTGGCGTCGCATCAGCATACGTCGAGCAACCGCGCGTAAAGCGCATCCCGATTCCATGGCCGAACCGATTGATTCCTCAGCGCGTGAAACCGCGTCCCGCAACGCCGCCAGCGGTGCGAGCGGCAGAAACGGCGCCGCGCGCCGCACACTGCCCGCCTGGCACTATCTCGGCGCCGCCGCGCTCGGCGCGCTGAACACACTCTCGTTCGCGCCGACGCCGAACGGTGGCTGGCTCGCCATCGCGATCTTCGCCGCGTTCTACCTGTGGCTCACGCGGACGGCCGGCTGGAAGAGCGCGCTTTTCACCGGCTGGGCATTCGGCTTCGGCAATTTCGTCACCGGAGTCTGGTGGCTCTACGTGAGCATGCACTTTTACGGTGGCATGCCCGCACCGCTCGCGGGTGCAGCGGTCGCGCTGTTCGCCCTCTATCTCGGACTGTATCCCGCGCTCGCGGCCTGCATCTGGTCCTTCTGCGCGGGACACGCAAGCAACGGCCGCGCGGGCGATCGACCGTTCTCGCCCACCTGGCACGGCGCCTTCGCATTCGCGAGCGCGTGGGCACTCGGTGAATGGGCGCGCGGCTATGTGTTTACGGGCTTTCCGTGGCTCTCGATCGGTTATACGCAGGTGGACGGTCCGCTCGCAGGATTCGCGCCGATCGCCGGTGTGTATGGGGTCGGCTGGGTGCTTGCGCTGATCGCGGCGCTCGTCGTAGAGGCGCTCGTGCGCGCGTGGGCGCTGAAGCACCAGTCTTCCGGTCATCAACCCGACGCGACCGCGCAAGCGCACCCGCGCGCGCCGCGTGTCGCAGTTGTCGTGCCGGCAGCCGCGGCGCTCGCTTTGATCGCCACGGGGCTGCTGCTGACCAACGTGTCATGGACGCAACCCGCCAACACGCCGCTCAACGTGCGGCTCCTGCAAGGCAACGTGAAGCAGGACATGAAGTTCTCGGAAGCCGGCATGAACGCCGCGCTCGACGAGTTCCAGAAGCTGATCACCGAAAAGCCGGCCGATCTCATCGTCACGCCCGAAACCGCCATCCCGGTCCTGCTGCAGGAAATGCCCCAGCCGTTCGCGCGCGCCATCCGCCACTTCGCCGATTCCACGGGCACCGCAATCCTGTTCGGCGCGGTCGGCGGCACGGTGACGCAGGACGGTCGCGTCGTCGATTTCACGAACAGCCTCTTTGGCATCACGCCAGGCCAGCCGGGTCTCTATCGCTACGACAAGCACCACCTCGTGCCCTTCGGCGAATTCATACCGTGGGGCTTCCACTGGTTCGTGAACCTCATGAATATCCCGCTCGGCGACTTTGCGCGCGGCGCACCCGTGCAGCCGCCGTTCCTCGTCCACAACCAGCCGGTGGCCGCCAACATCTGCTATGAGGACATATTCGGCGAGGAGATCGCGCGCACAGTACGCGAGAATCCGACCGCGCCGGGCGTGCTCATCAACTCGACGAACCTGGGCTGGTTCGGCAACACCATCGCGCTCGACCAGCATCTGCAGATGGCCCGCATGCGCTCGCTCGAAACCGGCCGGCCGATGCTGCGCGCGACCAACACCGGCGCGACAGCCGCCATCGACGCCCGCGGCCGCGTGATCGCGCGCCTGCCCGTCTACACGGTGGGCTCGCTCGACGTGCGCATCGAGGGTACGACGGGCTATACCCCCTACGTGAGAACCGGCAACAACACGGTGATTGCGATTTCGCTGTTGATGCTCGCGTTCGGCTTCGCCTTCGGGCCAGGTCGGCTCGGGCGCGGCAAGGCCGCGGACAAGCGCTAAGGCACGCGCCCTAGCGGCGCGGCGGTGTCGCGGCGTGCCCCTGGCCGCCCTGCCACCGCCGGGCACGCCGGCCAGGACAAGCGTTCGCACGAACGGTGTTTGCGCCCCTGGCGGCCCCGGAATACCGGTCCAGGTCTCAACGCCCCGGCAATCCGGTAAAATTCATCGTTTTAGCACCAGGCCGCCTCCCGGCCAGGGCCACCGGACGGCGCGGCGCGTAACCGCAAGCAACAGCGTTACGCAAATGCGGAACGCAAAAGCGGCACGCACCAGCGCGCAACGTCGGTGCGCTGCCGGAGCCGCCCGCATCTGCACCCAAAGACTGCCCCAAAGACACTGCAGGCACTTCATGCTCACGTTTCAGCAAATCATCCTGACGCTCCAGTCTTACTGGGACAAGCAGGGCTGCGCACTGCTCCAGCCGATCGACATGGAAGTCGGCGCCGGCACGTCGCACGTCCACACCTTCCTGCGCGCAATCGGCCCCGAGCCGTGGCGAGCCGCCTACGTGCAGCCGTCGCGCCGCCCGAAGGACGGCCGCTACGGCGAGAACCCGAACCGCCTGCAGCACTACTACCAGTACCAGGTCGTGCTCAAGCCCGCGCCGGAAAACATCCTCGACCTGTACCTCGGTTCGCTCGAAGCACTCGGCTTCGACCTGAAGCAGAACGACGTGCGCTTCGTCGAAGATGACTGGGAAAACCCGACGCTCGGCGCCTGGGGTCTCGGCTGGGAAGTGTGGCTAAACGGCATGGAAGTCACGCAGTTCACGTACTTCCAGCAGGTCGGCGGCCTCGACTGCAAGCCGGTGCTCGGCGAAATCACCTACGGTCTCGAACGGCTCGCGATGTATCTGCAGAAGGTCGAGAACGTCTACGACCTCGTCTGGACCGAGTGGGAAGAGCAAGGCCCGAACGGCCCCGAACTGCGCCGCCTCACCTACGGCGACGTTTATCACCAGAACGAAGTCGAGCAATCGACCTATAACTTCGAGCACGCGAACGTCGACCTGCTGTTCACGTTCTTCAATGCCTACGAAGGCGAAGCGAAGCGGATGATGGAGCATCAACTCGCCCTGCCCGCCTACGAACTCGTGCTCAAGGCCGCTCATACGTTCAACCTGCTCGACGCGCGCGGCGCGATCTCCGTCACGGAGCGCGCGGCGTATATCGGCCGCATTCGTGCGCTGTCGCGCAGCGTCGCGCAGGCGTACTTCGAATCGCGCGAAAAGCTCGGCTTCCCGATGCTCGGCAATCCGGTGCACGGCGTGCCTGGCCTCACCACCGACGAACAGGACGCCGCGATGCCCGCCTGGGCGCCGCCGCTGAAGGTCGAACGCAAGTTCGCCGAGGAATGACCGGATTTCCGACAACAATGACCCAAGCTCATCACGCCACTCTCCTCGTCGAACTGCTGACCGAGGAACTGCCGCCGAAAGCGCTCGCGCGCCTCGGTGATGCGTTCGCCGAAGGCATCGCGCAGCGCCTCGCGGCGCGCGACCTGATCGAAGGCGAACTCTCATTCGAACGCTATGCCACGCCGCGCCGCCTCGCCGTGGCGATCAAGAACGTGCGCAGCGTCGCGCCGGAAAAGCAGGTTCGCGAAAAAGTGTTGCCGGTATCGGTTGCGCTCGACGCCAACGGCCAGCCCACCGCGCCGCTCGCGAAGAAGCTCGCGGCGCTCGGCTTCCCTGACTTCCCGGTGAGCGACCTCGAGCGCGCCTCCGATGGCAAGAACGAAGCGTTCTTCCTTCATTACGCGGCGCCGGGCGCTACGCTCACCGACGGCCTGCAGGCCGTGCTCGACGAAGCGCTCACGAAGCTGCCGATTCCGAAGGTCATGACGTACCAGCGCCCGGACGGCAGCAACGTCCAGTTCGTACGTCCGGTGCACCGCCTCACGGTGCTGCACGGCGACACGGTCGTGCCCGTGACGGCGTTCGGCATCGACGCCGACGACACCACGCGCGGCCACCGCTTCCTCTCCGAAGGCCCGATCGCCATCACGCGTGCCGACGATTACGCGTACACGCTGCAGCACAAGGGCTTCGTGATCGCGAGCTACACGGACCGTCGCGAATCGATCCGCTCGCAACTGATCGCGCAGGCGGGTAGCGACCAGGTCGTGATGCCCGACGCGCTGCTCGACGAAGTGACGTCGCTCGTCGAATGGCCGGTTGTGTACGCATGCAAATTCGAGGACGAGTTCCTGCAGGTGCCGCAGGAATGCCTGATCCTCACGATGCAGACGAACCAGAAGTACTTCGCGCTCACCGACGCCGAAGGCCGCCTGCGCTCGCGCTTTCTGATCGTCTCGAACATCGCGACCGATACGCCGGTCGAGATCGTCGAAGGCAACGAGCGCGTCGTGCGCCCGCGTCTTGCCGACGCCAAGTTCTTCTTCGAGCAGGACAAGAAGAAGCCGCTCGCGCAGCGCGTGCCGCTGCTCGCGAACGTCGTCTATCACAACAAGCTCGGCTCGCAGCTGCAGCGCGTTGAGCGTCTCGAAGCGCTCGCCGGTGAAATCGCACAGATGTGCGGCGCCGACGTCACGCTCGCGAAACGCGGCGCACGCCTCGCGAAGGCCGACCTGCTGACCGACATGGTGGGCGAGTTCCCCGAGCTGCAAGGCACGATGGGCACCTACTACGCGCGTCACGACGGCGAACCCGAAGAAGTGGCGCTCGCGTGCTCGGAGCACTATCAACCGCGCTTCTCCGGCGACGCACTGCCGACCACGCCCACGGGCACGATCGTCGCGCTCGCGGACAAGCTGGAGACGCTCGTCGGCATCTGGGGCATCGGCCTCGCGCCGACCGGCGAGAAGGACCCGTTCGCGCTGCGCCGCCACGCACTGGGCGTGCTGCGCATTCTCATCGAAAAGCAGTTGCCGCTCGACCTCGTCGCACTGCTGCGCGCCGCTTACGCGCAATTCGCGAACATCGCGACGGTGACCGATTCGACCGACGCGATCTACGAGTTCTGCATGGACCGTCTGCGCGGTCTGCTGCGCGAGCGCGGCCACGCACCCGCTGAAATCGACGCGGTGCTCGCGCTCAATCTCACGCAACTTGACGATGTCGTCGCGCGCCTCGACGCCGTGCGCGAATTCGCGTCGCTCGCGGAAGCCGCGTCGCTCGCGGCGGCGAACAAGCGCATCTCGAACATCCTCAAGAAGTCCGAAGGTGTCGACGACGCGGCCATTCAGATCGCGCTCTTCGTCGAAGCGGCCGAAAAGGCGCTCCACGCCCAGCTCGAACAAGTCGCGCCGCGTGTGCAAACGCAGCTCGCCGCACGCGAGTACACGGGCGCGCTCACGGCGCTAGCAGCACTGCGCGAAACCGTCGACACGTTCTTCAACGACGTGATGGTCAACGCCGAAGACCCGGCGCTGCGGGCCAACCGCCTCGCGCTGCTCAAGGCGTTGCATCGCCAGATGAACAGCGTCGCGGACATCTCGCGACTCGCCGCGTGATGCGGCACTCACGTAACTGAGCGACGCCATGCCGACCAGTTCCAGCAGAAAGCTGGTGATCCTCGACCGCGACGGCGTGATCAACCTCGATTCCGACGCGTTCATCAAGTCGCCGGGCGAATGGGTCGCCATCCCCGGCAGCCTCGAAGCGATCGCGCGCCTGAACCAGGCGGGCTATCGCATCGCGGTGGCATCGAACCAGTCGGGCATCGGCCGCGGCCTCTTCGACACGGCTGCTCTCAACGCCATGCATGCGAAGATGCACAAGCAACTCGCTGCCGTGGGTGGACGCATCGACGCTGTGTTCTTCTGCCCGCACACGGCGCTTGACCAGTGCGACTGCCGCAAGCCGAAGCCCGGCATGCTGAAGATGATCGCGGAACGCTTCGAAGTCGATCCTTCGGTTACGCCGGTCGTGGGCGACGCGCTGCGCGACCTGCAGGCCGGCGCCGCGCTCGGTTTTCCCACGCACCTCGTGCGTACCGGCAAGGGCGAAAAGACGCTGGCCGCGGGCGACCTGCCCGAAGGCACGCAGATCCACAACGATCTGCGCGCGTTCGCTCTGGACCTCCTCGCGAAAGAGTCCGACTGACCCGACCCGACGCTAACCCAACGGCCACGCGGCGCGCCCAAACCACGCGCCGCACGCCCTACCTCCTGGCCCGATCGATGCGCTTTATCCGCTCCCTGCTGCTGTTCATCTACTTCGTCGTGTTCACGGTGCCGTATGCCACGGCGTGCATCGTCGCATTCCCGTTCCTGAGCGCGAACCGCCGCTACTGGATGGCCGTGGGCTGGTGCCGCACCACCCTCTTCGTGGCGCGCTGGCTCACGGGTATCCGCTATCGCATCGAAGGCATGGAGAACCTGCCAGACGGCGCGGCGGTGGTCCTCGCGAAGCACCAGTCGGCATGGGAGACGATCGCGCTCCCCGCGCTGATGCCGCGGCCAATGTGCTATGTGTTCAAGCGCGAACTGCTTTACGTGCCGTTCTTCGGCTGGACGCTCGGCATGCTGAAGATGGTTCACATCAACCGGAAGGAAGGCAAGCTCGCATTCAATTCGGTGACGCGCCAAGGCAAGCTTCGCATGGCCGAGGGCGCATGGATCATCATGTTCCCGGAAGGCACGCGCACACAGGTCGGCAAACAGGGGAAGTACAAGACCGGCGGAGCACGCCTCGCGGTGGAGACGGGCGCGCAGGTCATACCGGTCGCGCACAATGCGGGACACGTCTGGCCCCGCAACTCGTTCATCAAATATCCTGGTATAGTCACGGTGTCGATCGGCAAGCCTATCGACACGGCCGGACTCTCGCCCGATGAGGTGAACACGCGTGTCGAAAAGTGGATCGAGACCGAAATGCGGCGCATCGATCCCGACGCGTATCGCGCGACGGAAAACGCGTCTGCGAACACGGCGCGGATCTGAAGCGCGCGGGCTGCCCAGCGACGTGCGCTTCATCGGCCTGAAAGCGCGTACCACCCGCTCAAACGCACGAGACCTGACGATGCAGAAGTCCCCCACGCCGCGGCCCTCCGCGGCGCTCGACAACCGTCAACTCGATCTGCCGCTCTTCGCACAGCCGGCTTCCCCCGCTACACCCCTTACACCTACCGCTACGCCGCTTGCACCGGACGGCACGAAGCTGCGCTCGATCGTGCTGGGCGCGCGGACGCTGCACTATCGGCTCAAACGCTCGTCGCGGCGCTCGATCGGATTTGCGATCGACGGCACCGGGCTCGCAATCACGGCGCCGCGCTGGGTCACGCTTACGGATATCGAGAATGCCATCGCCGAGAAGCAGCGCTGGATCTTCGCGAAGCTTGCTGAGTGGCAAACGCGCGTGGAGCAGCGCGCGCTGCCGCGAATCGAGTGGGGTGACGGCGCCGAAGTGCCCTATCTCGGCAAGCCGGTGCGGGTGACACTCGGCGCGCGGCATCTTGTCTTCGACGAGACGACGCGCGTGCTCGCGCTGCCGCTGCCGCCACACGCGGATCCGCAGCAGATCAAAGACCGCGTGCTCGGATGGTTGCAAGGGGAAGCCAGGCGGATTTTCGGCGAGCGGCTCGCGGTCTATGCCGAGCGGCTCGACGTGACGTTTCGCTCATATGCGCTTTCTTCGGCGACGACGCGTTGGGGTAGTTGCTCAAGCGAAGGACGGATCCGGCTCAACTGGCGGCTGGTGCACTTTCCGCTTTCTATCGTCGACTATGTCGTCGCGCATGAACTTGCTCATCTGCGGGAGATGAATCACAGCCCCAGGTTCTGGCAGACCGTCGAGTCGATTTTTCCTGAGTTTCGCGAGGCCAGGAAGGCGCTTAAGCAGCATCCGCCGGAGATGGTGCCGGGGGTGTGAGCAAAGTCTGTGGCGACGCGAACAATAAACTTCGTTTGACGATGCCCGTAACGCTCGCTACGGTCGCTGACGGTAACCAACGTTTGAGCCGCGACAGCCTGCCCCTGCGCAGCAAGAATCGGGGCATTCACGGAAACAGTCTGGAAGAACACAAGTACGAACGCCGTCGCTCGGCCTGCCGCGGCGAACGACCGGAACATTGACACGATACTTCGTCGTCCAGATTGTTCGTCATCCCGCATATTGCTTTTTCCAGCTTTCAGGCGCGAGCGATGGCTTCGCGCACGAATAGCATCAAGGACGAGCCGGTGGTTTCCCGGAGCCGGCACTCCCCCTCCTTCCGAATTCTTCAAGTTTTTACGTTTTCCGCCGTTAGGCAGTAGACGGACACGCTACAGGCTCGAATCAGACTTGAGGCGAATCCGCTGTTCAAGGTCGCCCAGAGCGCTACGGCGGTGGCCGGGACGCGCCGGTGCGGGCGTTTTTTCACTGGCTCAAGACTGAGCGGGAAGGCAAGCCCGTCAGACACAGGGGCGCATCACTTGGCATAGTTCCGGCGCCGATCTGACGGCGCGTGATTGCGAAGAGCACCCGCAATAGAAAGTACTACAGATAATTGTTAAATACCACTGCCAAGGTGTGCGGCATAAACACATCGATCAGTCTGAGCGGCACATTTTTGAGATAATGCGCCGACAAAAAACATGTCGTGCTCGTTGAAGGTAGCGCGACTGCAAGGCCGGCACTTTGAGACGTGTCGCGCGGGGATGGACGAAATCGTCGACTGCCTCAGCTCTTAGGGTGCTCGTCGGCCAAATTCACCATTGAACCACGCCAACCCCATGACGTTCGAGAAAACCGTATCGCAGCCCGTCAGGAAGAGGTGACCTGACAGCCTCTGCTATCGGCTTCGAGAACCACGCACAAGGCCACAATAAATCTGCTGGACGGAGAGTATCTATTATGAAAAAAACAACGGGTAAAAGGCAAAAGAGCCATCTATGCCCACCACTGCCGGTTATGGATAGACGGACGTTCGTCCAATTCACAACCCTCTCGGCAGCATTAATGTTGGCCGGATGTGGCGGAAGTTCGAACGGTGGAAGTAATTATGTCGATAAAGGTGCCTCGACATCTTCGGGTCTGACGGCAACACTGCAAATCGCGGAAAATCAGATACCAGGTACAGTGTCGCTCGACTCCAGCTTTGCCAGCCTGAGCTTTGAAAAGAACCACATTAACACTTCTCCTGGCGTCTACTTTGGTCCGAATAATACAAGCCTGATTGGACTGCTTAACGCATTGGGCGGGGGCGTGCTGCGCATCGGTGGAAACAGCGTCGACCGTATCTCCTGGACACCAGCTGGCGCCGGCCAAACCAGCGGACAGGTATCACAACGCGACGTTGCGAACTTTGCGAACTTCATGAAGCAATGTCCGGGCTGGCGGGTGCTTTATGGCATCAATTTCGCCAGCTCGCGGGGCTCGATCGCTTCGCCGGCGCTCGCAGCCGACGAAGCCGCTTATGTGTCGCAAATGCTCGGTGGCCAGTTGTTGGCGTTCGAGATCGGCAATGAACCCGATCTCTACGGAGACAGTAATACGCCAACCCTCGCAGGATTCACCTACAGTACGTTTCTCAACGGCGGTACGCTCGCGCAGGGCACGTTTGCGGGCTGGAGCGCATTCGCTCAGGCGATCCGGGGCGCTGTTGCCGGGGCGGTCCTGAGTGGTCCAGCGGCATCAAGTGAGAAGGGTGGATGGGCGGAACGCTTTGCATCGAGCGAAGCCGGCAACATTGCGTTGATGACCGAGCACTACTACATCGACAACTACAACAGCGCGGCGCCATCGATAAACGGGATGCTGTCTACCCCCGATACTAATCTCATAGCCGCGCTGCGAAATCTGCAGGCCACTTCGAATACCACCGGAATACCGTTTCGTATCGGCGAATGCAATTCATATTTTTCAAGTTCAAATCCGGCTGGCGTGAGCAATGTGTTCGCGGCGGCGTTGTGGGCAATCGACTTCATCTTCACACACGCGAAATATGGCGCGAGTGGTCTGAACTTCCACAACAATGGCTCGATTTCAAGCTACACCGCAATAGGTGACACGCGGGGAACCGTCACCGCCGTTCAGCCGCTCTACTACGCACTCGCTTTCTTTTCACAGATATTCCAGGGGGGAGCGACGGGCAAGCTCTTGAGCAGTAATCTCACCGCGAATAGCACCGCTTTGAGCGGTTACGCAATCGCGTCGAGCGCCGGCGAGATCTGTGCGATTATCAACAATAAGGACCCGGTCAATGCCGCAAGTGTGACGATCGAAACCGGCAGGTCTGCCTCTCAGGCTACGATAACGAATCTCGAATCGTCCGGAGCGACACCCTTGACGAATCCCGGCATCTATAACGGTGGGATACCCATTACGTTAGGCGGACAGCCGATCAGTCTGAACGGTGGATGGACAGGAGCTCCGCAACAAACGATTGAGGTTTCCGGCCAAAGCCTGACGGCGAACGTTGCGCCCGCGACGGCTGCTTTGATTCGCATCGCCTAGCGTCTGCCGACAAAAGATTCCCTGGGAACCGTCAACCACAGCTGAAATCTGCTTGCGTCCTATTTTGGGTAAGCCAGGATAGCGCGACGGTTGCTGCGGGATGACTAATGTAATCGGATCGCGGGATTGCTGCCGGGGAGAGTGGTCGGTCGAAAACGCCTCGCAGCAAATAGTTTCGACGTTTTACTCGCGGTATCACAAGCCATTCGAGCGCTTCCCGGCATTCGTCGCTCTGACCGCTTCGTTCATCTGGCCGGATTGATATTGTTGACAGACCGCAGCACGACAGAAACAACATTCCTCACGCGATATCAACTTACGTTGCCCCGTGGCATTCGGACCTCTAACTGTTCGGCGATCATGCCGCCCGTTGGTTCCGATCGGCGTGCCAGGCGCGCTCGAAGTTCGGACGGATTAGCCCACGTCCGTCGATGTACGCGATCAGTCCGTGGCGCCCGGTACAGCACGTCCCGGATGGTGATAACCCGGCAGCGCGCGGCTCGGAAACGATTCGAACGGCTTGCCGGTCAAGGCGGCAACGATCCGCGCGGATGCATGGCCATCGCCATAGGGATTCACACGTCGCGCGAATGCGCGCCGCTCCGCTTCGTCGTCGACGAGTCGCTCCACTGAGTGCACAATTGCGTCGCGATGCGCGCCGACCAGCTTCACCGTACCCGCCGCCAGCGCCTCCGGGCGCTCGGTTACGTCGCGCATCACCAGCACCGGCTTGCCGAGCGCCGGTGCCTCCTCCTGCACGCCCCCCGAATCGGTCAGTACGATCGACGCACGCTGCATCAGACGCACGAATTCCGGGTATTCAAGGGGATCGGTCAGGTGAATATTCCTCAGGTGTCCTAGTGTTTCAAGAACCGGTCCGCGCACATTCGGATTCAGGTGGACCGGATAGACAATCTGCATCTTGCCCGTTTGCGCGAGCATCGCGAGCGCCGCACAGATGTTCGCGAAGCCTTCGCCGAAACTCTCGCGCCGATGGCCGGTGACGAGCAGAAGCGGTCGCCCGCCTTCGAGCTCGATGAACGGAAACTTCGCGTCGATGCGCTCGCGCAGCGCCGCGTCATTGTCGAGCCGTGCGCACATCAGATGCAGCGCGTCGATCACCGTATTGCCCGTGACGATCACGCGCCCGCCAAGCGACTCCGCTTCGAGATTCGCCCGCGAACTCGCGGTCGGTGCGAACAGCAGGTCACTGATCACATCGACGACGCGCCGGTTCATTTCCTCCGGCCACGGCTCGTACAGATTGCCGGTACGCAGCCCGGCCTCGACGTGGGCGACCGGAATACGCCGGTGAAACGCGGACACCGCCCCCACCATGCTCGTCAGCGTGTCGCCATGCACAAGCACGCGATCGGGTTTTTCCGCTTCGAGCACGCCGTCGATGCCAGCAAAGAGCCGCGAAGCGAGTCCGTTCAGCGTCTGGTTCGCGGTCATCGCGGCGAGATTGTATTCGGGCACGATGCAGAACAGGTCGAGCACCTGCTGCAGCATCTGCTGATGCTGCCCCGTCACGCAGACGATCGACTGAACGTCGTCATCGGCTTGCAGCCGCTTTACGAGCGGCACCATCTTGATCGCTTCTGGCCTTGTTCCGAATATCGACAAAATACGCACAGATGCCCCTCAATTGGAATGATGTCGACGAATAGTCGAAAGATCACAAGGACGAAGAGGGCGAAAACTGCGGGCGGGATGCCCACTAAAGCGCATGCGCACCGACTCTAGTTCCGCCGGCAGCCGACGCCGCGGCGGTCGCCTCCGGGGCATCGCAACGAAGCCCAGACGCCGGTACAGCGCCGCTGCCCGTGTATTGGTGACGAGTACGTCGAGCACGATCTCGCATGCGCTCCGTTCAAGGTCACACAGTGCATGTTCGAACAGCGCGGTAAATACGCCCGTGCCCCGCGCATCGACATGCGTCGCACAATGGGTGACGAGCGTTTGCGCAAGCTTCGGTTTTGGCAGTTCGGTTTCGAGCACGAAACCTCGCAGCAGCATCGGCACTGCCCGGACGAGCCCGAAGTAACGCAGCAAGGTCCACGCGACGTGCGGGTCGTCCGCGAACACGTGGCGGCCGTCATGTGCCGCTAGCACGGCCACGACCTCACCGCGCTCATCGGTGGCAACCCGATGACGCCGCCACGAAAAGCGTCCACCGGAAAGCGTGAACGCATGCCGTAGAAACGCAATGCATTGCGCGGGCGGCGCGCCGAGGAAGAATTCGAATTCGCGCTCGCCCGCCGCAAACACGAGCGGCGCACAGGCCGCCGCATCGCTCGCGCGCGCGGCACGAAACGTCAGACCGCGCGGCGTTCTTTCCAAGTCCAATAGAGCACCATTCCAAAGCCAAAGCATGCAGTTACGTCGAGCGGAACCAGAAAGTAATTTCTTGTTCGAACCGCCACCCAAACCGCCGCCAGCGAATAGAGAAACGTGAAGACCTCACCCGCCATCAACACCGTGTTGATACGCGGAAGCACCGACCGATATCCCTCCTTTCCCTTTGGCGTCCTGTGGAAATCCCCGTAAACGCCGAATAGCGCGCGCACTCCGCCGGCGAAGTAATACCAGGACATCGGCAGGAACATCGCGATATAGCGGTAGGTATCCCACAGGTGTTTCAATATGCTTGTCCGATCTTCGAGGTGTGCACCCTTGCGCGCGCCGAACGCGTTGACGAGCGCCCAGATCGCGACAAGCACAAAGAACGCGAGCCCGCCCCAACGGACGCCGGAACCGTCGAAGCGGACGAGATAAGTCAACGGCAAGCTGAGCAGGACCAGCCCATAAATCGAGGCGAGCAGCACCGACGAAAACATCACGGATAACGCATGCATCCGCTTCATTAGCGGCATATGGTGATGGAACACCAGCTTCACATGCTTGAATCCGCTATGAATCAATCCGCGCCCCCAGCGCTCGCGCTGAATGCGGAACGCGCTAATCGTCTCTGGCAGCATCGACATCGAAACCACATCGCGTATATAGGCGTATTTCCAGTCGCCGAACTGCGCGCGGTAGCCGAGGTCCACGTCCTCCGTGACCGTCGATGCATTCCAGCCGCCGAGCGCGTCGACGCAGGCCCGGCGCCATACGCAGGAACTGCCGCTCAGCGACGCCATATCGCCGTCTTCGCTCAAGCCGACCGTCACGTATTGCTGATGGCCCATCTCCATCGCCTGGAAGCGCGTGAGAAACGACACGTCGCGATTCTCGTAACCGATACCTGTCTGCAGGAAACCAAGGTGCGGGTCCCTGAAACGCGGAATGGTTTTCAGCAGAAAATCGGACGGCGGCACGAAATCCGCATCGAAAATGGCGAAGAATTCGCCTCGCGATTGTCGAATGCCATGCACGAGGTTGCCCGCCTTGTAGCCTTTTCGGCTCGAACGACGGACGAGGCGGATATCGACACCCCGCGCCGCGTATTCATCGACCTTGACGCGCGCGAGCTCGGTCGTACCGTCCGATGAATCGTCGAGCACCAGAATCTCTAGCGTCCCGGCTGGATAACACATCTGGCAGGCGGCATCGATCAACCGCTCGACGACCTCGGACTCGTTGCAGATCGGTAGCAGCACGCTCACCGGTGGCCAGAAATCCATTTCGGGTTCCGCACCCGGATGTGAAAGTTCGGTCAATTCGCGCCGCTCGACCTTTCGCGAAATCAAGAAGACGCGCAGTTCAAGCAGCACGTAGAGCGCGAAATAGACCACCACTGCGAGGAACACCGCCTGAAAAAACCAGGAAAGCAACGCGAGCATGGCGTCAATTCCTCACAGTTTCACAACGGCGCAGATGTCCTCCAGCCGATGAGCCCACGTGTGGTGCTCCCGCACATAGGCCGCGCCTGCCGCGGCGCGATCCATGTCCTCCGCCGAAGGACCGTGACGAAGCCGCGCGAAAAGCTCGCGCGTCGCCTCATACGTATTCACGACCTGGCAGAAGTCGCGGAAATGCCGGTCGACCGCGCGGCTGGGATTCGTCACCGCAATGCCGCCACACGCCAGAATCTCGACGAGCCGGCGAGAAAACATCGTTTCGGAGCTCGTGACCGAATTGACGTTGATCGACGCGACGTGCGACTTGTAGACGAGCGCGGTTTCGCGATGTGGGACTTTCGCGTGTAACCGCAACTGGCTCTTCTTCGGAAAGCGAAACTCGATATGCCGCGAAAGACGGTCGTGATTGCGGTCGAACACGTTGACCGGCATCGAGGTCTCTTCGCAGCTATCGAACACCATGTCGAGAAAGCGGCGGCGCTCGTCCAGAATGCGCCGGTAGTAGCTGCCGGTAAAGCACGCTTCCCTGCGCGTGAAATTGAATCCCGTAAAGCTGTGAAAAGCTGGCTGGTACGGCATGACGAGCGTATTCACCTGCACATGAGCCGGCACTTGCCGGCGATAGCGTTCGACACACTCCTCGTCCGTCGTGAACACATAATCGAACGCCTTCGCGACATCGATGAACGCATCGAAAAACGGACCGTCGTCCTTATTCCAGAACACGGCCGGTACACCCGCCTGCCTCGCAAAGTCGACCAGCCGGAATATCGCAGTGGGCTTCGTCATGCGCAGCGACTTCGGCTGCTTCGCCAGTTCGTAGCGCCAGCTGCCATCCACGCCATGGAACGCCGACTCGACGAGCACGAGATCCGGCTTCCAGTTACCGATGACGTCGCGGTAATTCGCGGGCGTCACGGCCCGCACCCGGCATTCCGCGGACAGACAATCCGCGGTGAAATAGTCCGTGACGAGCGCGATCTTCAGACGGCCAAAGCGTCCGCCCCGCTCCACGTCCTCTGCTATCTTCGGATAGTCGTAGACCAGCGAACCCAGTTTTCTAATCAGCCTGCCAACCATTCAATTCTTCACCCGCACCGTCAGGCAGTGCTTTCTTCACGAAATCGCGCCAGCTACGTTGTGTGGTCGCGTACTGTTTTGCTTGTGCGCCGAGCGCAGTCAACGCGCTGCGATCGGCCAATGCCGCTTCGATCACGGAGGCGAGATGGGACGCATCACCGGCATTGAAAAACCAGCCGGCCGGATTCGCACCCATTTCATCGCGAAACACCGGCAGGTCGGGCACGATAACCGGCTTGCCCATCGCCATCGCCTCGACCAGCTTGATCGGCGGCACGATTTCGCAGACCTTGAACGGCTTGCGCGGAATGCAAACGATTGCGCAATGGCCAAGTGTTTCCTGTGCCTTGTCGGGAGACATCCGGCCAGCAAAGCGCACGCGCTCCGTTAACCCGAGACGCTGCACCTGCGCTTCGAGCGCCGCACGCGATTCGCCGTCGCCGATGATATTGACCTTGACCGGTACGCCACGCGCCTGCAGATGGGCGACCGCATCGATCAGCGTGTCGAGGCCTTCATAGCCCATCAACGAACCCGCGTAGCCTATCGTCACCGCGTCGGGCTGCTGTCGTGCGATCGACGCGAATCGTTCGGGTTCCACACAATTGGGCAACAGGAACATACGTTCGGCCCGGATGCCCCATTCTTGCTGCGCAAGACGACCCAGTTGCGCCGAGATCACGAACAGCCGGTCCGCGTGCCGCGCGACCAGCGCTTCCAGCTGCAATCCCTGCCGGAACCCCTGCCGCCCGTCGTATTCCGGTATCCGCGAAATGCGCGTGAGTTCCCAAAGGCCGCGCATTTCATACTGGAACGGAATGCCAAGTTGCCGCGCGGCCAGCAACGCCGGCAATGCGTTGACGTGGTTCGACGCCGCATGAATCACCGACACCCGGTGCCGCACCGCCTGTTCGGCGATCACGCGTGCCGCCTGCAACGCGTAGAACAACACCGGCCGGTTATTCGCCGGCGCGCCCGCATGCAGATAACGGACGTCGCCAACCTGTGTTTCATCGCCGTGCGCGTCGCTCAACCGGTCGAACCGGTCACCCGGATAGCCCGGCCTCGTCAGCGCATGCACGCGGGCGCCCGCCGACGTCAATGCACGAATGACTTCGTGCGTGCGTGTGGTGTAACCGCTCGTGTGATAAGGCAGTGCGCTCGCAGCCACATACAGCATGCTTCGCGGACATGCGTCGAACTGTGCTGCGTTCGCGCGCCGCATCAACCTGCGTTCCAGCGTTCTCACCGTCAACCATCGACTCAGTCCGAGAAACGGTTCGCTCACGAACGTCTGCACCGATTCGATCACGCCGCTCATGCCTTTGCTTTCCCCGACGGCTTCACTTCCGCTCCCGCGAGGTCGACCGTCTGCGTCGTCCTGATCTTGCCGCGCGCGTGCAGGTCCAGAAACTCCGCAGTCGTGATCACGTCGTAATCCTTCGTCAATCGGGACAGCAGCTTACGGTAGCCCTCGACACGCTGATCGTCGCGATACGTCGCGTGGCCGCTTTCGTCCCAGTACAACAGCGACCACGAATGCATCAGAAAAATAGAGAATGTCGGGCTGCCGCTAAACGCGTCGAACAGCAATTTCCCCCACCAAGGACGAAACCGGAAATAAGGCGATTCCGGAAAAGTGAGACGCGCCCACCACTCGTCCTTGCCCACCGTCGGCAGGATCTTTTTTTCCGTCATTGGTACTTCGATCACACCGTTCGACCAAGCGTACGGAAGATTCGTGGGCTCGCTATAGACACACTGCCCCGCGTGAACCGCGCACATCGAATTGTTGAACGACAGCGGCACACCCGCCGCTTTGAGCGCGCGGATCGTCGTCGCATTCCAGCGAAACGAACCCGCGCGGTGCGCGAGCACCGCCTTGCCCGTTTCTTCCGCGATCAATCCGCCGAAATGCTTGATCACGAACGCCGCGCGCGCGTCATCCGTGTATTGATTCATGTATTGCGGCCGGCGCGCGAGCCCGTGCTCCGCCCAGAACGAATCCGGAAGATATTCCGGGTGCGTGTGAAGCTGAACGTCCTGGCCCACGGAATCCAGCCAGCGTACGACCTCCCGCGTCTCATCGAGGTACGACCACGCGCCGCATTGATCGACGAAAAACACATGCTTCGCGCCGAATTCGTCGCCAATCGACGCCATCTCCCGGACACCTGCCGTTCCGCGTTCGTGCACGCCCCACATTAGCCGCTTCACGTGATCGTGCGGTGCGCGCTTCGGCAATGCCTCGGTATCCACCGTCAGCATCGCATAGCGATTTTTTTCCATTATTTCCCGCTCAACTTGAGCAACGCATGCCAGTCCGACTCGCTCGCGAGTCCCGCACTCAGCGGCACGATACATGCGTCGCAATAACGCCACGCGAGATAAGCCTGCTTCCTTTGCCGATAACATGGCCCGTCGCCGCTCAACTCCGGCAGATACTCGACGAGCCAACCCAGCCGCGAATAAAACGCGAAATCCGCGACCTCTGTTACCAGCACCGGCACAGGACTATCCTGTTTCGACAGCTTCTTCGAGAAGCCCTCGCACGCCGCACGCAATTCGTCGCGGTTTGCGGCGGGCGCCCAGATCACCAGTGTCTTCACGTCGGCGGCAACCACCCTGTGCTTGAGCGTGGGTAGCCACGGATAAGGCGTTACATGCGGCGCCATCAATCCGCCCGATGCCAGCAGACGTCGAATGCGCCACCACACCCGGCCCGCCAGCGTTGACGCAGGCTTGTCGCGCAGCAGATCGTGTCGCGTGAGCAGCGCCCAATCCGGCCTGACCGCAAGCGCATTCAACTGACGTCGCAACGCGCGAGTTTCAGTAGTTACGCTCAATGCCGACGCTCCCGGCCCATTGCCAATGCGAGAATTTTCTCCGCGGCAAGCGATGCACCATTCAATGGGATTCCGGCCGGTCTGGAGCGGTTCACGTTCAGCATTTCCAATAGCTCTCCGACTGCGGCACCGCGCTGCTCGTCGGTCTCGCACGCGGATACGACCGCCGGCATCACGTCGGCCACCATCCTCGCGCGACGGGTCTGATCGTCAGCCAGCTCGCCATTCGGGACCAGCAGCGAGGGAACGCCCGACTGAACCAGTTCGCAACAAGCGTTGTAGCCGGCTGCGCCCACAAAGGCGTCGAACGCACGCAGATAACGCGCCAACGGATAAACCGTGAGCGGCAGGACGCCCGGTGGCAATTCGACGTCACGCACCGAAATGGGCGCTCGCACCCAGACCACCTGAAATCCCGCTGACTCGAAGAGACGAATCAACCCATGACCGATCCCGGCAACATCCTTGAGATTCCCGGGCCCGAGTGCAAAGAGCACGAAGCGTCCGTTCTGCGGGAGACTCAGCGCGCCTCTCGCCGCAGCGCGGTCCAGCACCTCATCGTCTTCGAGGAGACACACTGGCGGCACGACTGCGCGCTTTCCACCACGCGCAAGCTCGACCTCGCTCTCGTGGGCACCCAATTCGCCGGGCTGGATCACGAGATCGAACCGCGCTTCGTCCACCGGCACCGTTTTGGCGCCCTCCTTGAGCAGGCCGCGATTGGACCATACGAGCGCTGGCGAACCATACGCTTCGCACGCCGCCAGAAAGCCCTGAAACGGCCAGGTCCCGTCGAACACGATCGCGTCCGGCCGGACACGCTCCAGCACCATCCCGAAGCGAACAGCCAGTTCGCTATTCCATGCGAAAGTCGAATTCGACGACCAGTACGGAGAAACAAAGTAATCGGCCTCGAAACCCATTTCCTCGATGATCTCGATCGCCGACGCCAATGAAAAGAAAACTGGACGCGCGCGCCCGCGCAGCCTGCGTGCATACGACAGGCAACGATTCAGGTGGCCCATTCCTGAGCCGTTCACGTTAAAAAACAGCACACGCGGGAACTCCGCAGTGGATTGGCAGTTGTCTGCCGGCGGCAGAACCGTCATGCGTCGCCGCCGAACAGATCGCGCGTATAGACCTTGTCCGCCACATCCTCCAGATCGGCGGTCATCCGGTTCGCGAGAATCACGTCTGCGGATCGCTTGAAACCGGCCAGATCCCGCGTGACGGCCGAATTGAAGAACGTCGTTTCATGCATGGCCGGTTCATACACGACGATCTCCACGCCCTTCGCCTTGATACGCTTCATCACGCCCTGGATACTCGACGCACGGAAATTGTCGGAACCGGCCTTCATCACCAGCCGGTAAATACCCACGACCTTCGGACTGCGCTTGAGCACGCTCTCTGCGATGAAATCCTTACGTGTGCTGTTCGACGCAACGATCGCATGGATCAGGTTCTGCGGCACATCGCTGTAATTGGCGAGGAGCTGCTTCGTGTCCTTCGGCAGACAGTAGCCGCCATAGCCGAAGCTCGGGTTGTTGTAGTGGGCGCCGATGCGCGAGTCGAGACATACGCCCTCGATGATCTGCTTCGTGTCAAGGCCGTGCTGGGCTGCGTAAGTATCGAGTTCGTTGAAATAGGCAACGCGCATCGCGAGGTAGGTGTTTGCGAAGAGCTTGATTGCCTCGGCTTCCGTACTGCCCGTGAAAAGCGTTGGAATGTCATTTTTTTGCGCGCCTTGCTTGAGCAGATTCGCGAAGACCTCCGCTCGCTCCGAGCGCTCGCCAACGACGATCCGCGACGGATACAGGTTGTCGTAAAGGGCCTTGCCTTCGCGGAGAAATTCGGGCGAGAAGATCAGGTTGTTCGTGTCCAGCGTCTCGCGCGCGCGTTCCGTATAGCCGACAGGAATGGTCGATTTGATCACCATCACGGCCCGCGAATTGATCGACTTTACGCCGCGGATCACGCTCTCGATCGAACGGGTGTTGAAGTAGTTCGTTTCAGGGTCGTAGTCGGTGGGAGTCGCGATGATTACGTAGTCCGCTCCAGCGTAGGCATCTTCTTTGTCCAGTGTCGCGCGGAAGTTCAGCGGCCTGTGCGCAAGGAAGTCTTCGATCTCCGGATCTTCGATTGGAGATTGCTTGCGGTTCAGCATCGTCACCTTCTCGGGAACGATGTCCAACGCTACCACCTCGTTGTGCTGGGCTAACAACACAGCAAGAGAAAGGCCGACGTAGCCGGTGCCGGCGATTGCGATTTTCATCTGAATTCCTTTTAAGCGAATGGAACCATTCACGCGCTCCGTCAACCCCGATAATGGAAAGCGCGTCGTTGAAGTCGATGGCCGTTAGTTCCCTCGCCTAACGGAATTCAGAACACTATTCCAGTCAACAAATTGCCTGTGCCGTACACCACACCAAACCTTGACGGCAATGTCCCTGACACCAGGATCAACGCAGCTCGCCTCTGAAAACATAGGACCGGACTCGCAACTACTCCAGATGTGCTCCGAATATTCTTTCTCTCCAGCCGCAGCGCGTACCTTGTCGAAACTGACCTTCGAGTGTGCGAATTCGACATGCGTTTTCTTTCCCAGCGCATAAGGTTCCACGAACTCAACCGCGCTACGCAATGAAACTCCCGACGGCGCCTGATAGTTGTACCAGTCGTGTCGACGCTGATGCGCAACACAAGCAAGCGTGACCAACGGCAACACACTGTATAGATGGTAGTGCATCGCATCCCGGAGTCCGAAATCCGTGCTTGCCCCGCCTGGTAGGAAGCTAAGACTCATTTGCCTTTTGAAGCCCTGCTCGACAGCCATCCATAGTTGTTCGTCGTCGGTCACCGTCGCGACCATCCCCACAATTTTCAGCCGATGACTCTGCCAGTTTTCCGTCCGGTGTCTCGGGTCATTCCACAGCATATTTGCCCTGTTCTCCAACCAGGCATCCACCAATGCCCGGTCTTGCGGCGTAAACCGCGGGCGCAGCACATCGTATGCGACGATGAGCGGCTCAAGTTTGGTTTCATTAATCGGATCGCCATCTGGTTTATTCACTCTGGCCCACGCGAGAATGAATTCGCTTCCTTTTTGCGCGAATCTATCGTCCTGACCCACAAGCCAAACCCATGCCAGTGCGTTAGCCTTTTGCATATCGTGCAGCGCTGTATCTGACTTTATCTTGTCAGGATCCGAATTGAGTTTTCCCTCGCCGACAAGCACCCGGACAGGGTCAGGATCATCGTTAAGCGCCGACGCTGCAATCTTGTATTGCTGCCTGTACAGGCCAGCAGCCTCGTCATTCTGCTTGATCAGTTCCCTTAATGTCGCAACCTGCCCGGCATCCAGACTTACCGGCCCAGCCCACGCGGGAGTCAGAAACAACTCGATCACACACAGCAAAAGAAAAATATTCCGTATCGTCATTCCGCCCCCCTCGTTACAAGCGCCAGATCACGCGTCTTGCTCGTAGTTGTCAATATAGGTTCTGCTCCAACCGCAGTTCCTCTTGACGATTTTCGCTGGCACGCCTGCCAGGATGACGTTTTCCTCGCGGAAATCACCGACGACCAGCGCGCGCGAACCCACAACACTGTTGTTTGCGATGACCGAACCCTTCATGACAACCGCATCGGCACCGATCCAGCAATTGTCACCAACAATAATCGGTCGTGATTTATTCAGGATCTCGCGGGAACTCAGATCGTAAATCACATGACCGTCAGTCGCACGGAAAGTGATATTCGAACTGAGCATGCATCCCCTGCCAATTTCCACGTATAGATCGCTTTCATTCACCATCGCAAACCGTGCACTCTCGATGGACACGCCCTCCTTAATCCACAGTTTCCTGTTTTTTCCCAATCCCGACATGTCGATTGTCGTGTTCCGCAGTCCTCGCGCGTGCGTCGGCTCGATGGTAATGCTGCCCCCCCCGCTCACGATAATTCTGCTATTTGTAAATAATGCGCCTTCGTGCACGACCACCTCCGCACCTCGCGCACGGAAGTCGATCGTCAGCCCTTCGATGGTCGGATTATCGATTATTGATCCACTGGCCGTTTTCAGTCTATAGATATTCATAGAAAATATATTTTCGGACACCGATCTGCCTAATCTGCGGAGTCTCAACCCCAGCAGTTTTGGCCACCATAATTCGTCAACCTATCGACTTATATTTTTTGAACGCCGAGTCGATAACCTGATGCATGTCGTAGTACTTGTACTCCGCCAATCTCCCACCAAATACCACCTTCTCTTCGTTTTCTGCAAGCTCGCGATATTTCGAATATCGATCAGCATTAGCCTTATCGCTTACAGGGTAGTACGGCACCTTTTCACTGGACCAGTTCGCAGGCGTTTCCTTTGTAAGAACTGTCCTCGTGCTTTTGTTTCCCGGCGTAAAGTGCTTATGCTCGATAATTCTGGTCCACGGCACGTCGGAATCGCCGTAGTTGACGACCGCATTACCTTGATAATTTTCGGTATCTTCTATCCAGGTATCGAAATCCAACGCCCGGTACTCTAGTTCACCGAATCGGTAATCGAAATAGTCGTCGATTTTTCCGGTGAAAATTACCGCCCTGGCCTTTTCGTCCCACGCCTTTCGGTTAGCCAGGTAATCAACGCCAAGCCGCACCTCAATGCCTTTCAGCATATTCTGAAACATGACGGTGTAACCATCCTCCGGGATGCCCTGGTACTTGTCGTTGAAGTAGTTGTTATCCCATGTCAGGCGCACCGGAAGACGTTTGATAATTGACGCCGGCAAATCCTTCGGGTCGCGTTTCCACTGCTTGGTGGTATAGCCCCGGATCAATTTTTCGTAGATATCCGTACCCACCTGCGAAAGCGCCTGCTCCTCCAGATTCTGCGGCTCACGGCCTTCCAGATCGAGTTTCTGGGACGTAATTTTCTCCAGCGCCTCCTGCGGAGTCTTGACTCCCCACATGTGATTGAACGTGTACATATTGAACGGAAGAGAGTAGATCTTTCCTTCCGAAATAGAAATCGGCTGATTCCTGAAATTATTGAACCGTGCAAAACGGTTTACGAATTTCCAGATCTCGTCGTCATTGCAATGAAATATATGCGGCCCATAGACATGAACCTGAATACCATCCCGGCCTTCGGTATAACAGTTCCCCGCGATATGATCACGCTTGTCGATAACGAGGCATTTTTTTCCATCGTCTGCAACCAGACGTGCGAACGTCGCACCGAACATACCGGCACCGACAATCAAATAATCGTACTCACACATTGTTCATCTCCTCTTCCTGTAGGCTAATCAGCAAATCCATTAACCGCGCCTTCCTGTTCTCGTATTGAGGCTGAAGATCTTCCGGCACTCGATCTTTAACCCATTTCACCAGATTGCTCGCGAACTCGCGCCAGACGTCGATCAGGTTCTCACCATTGCGATGCCTGATGATTCGATGGTGTGTGGATTCGAGCGCGTCGAACGCAACCAGTCGGCGGAAATCGGATACGTTGGTGATCTGTGGTCGCCGCTCGAACTTTCGGTGCGTGCATACGACGTCCTCACCGTAACCGATACGTCTAGCCGCCAACAGGCTCTCCCAGTGAAAGGCGATGTCGTTGTGAACAACAGTTGCCCCGAAGAATATATTGGCATCGTGCAACAGTTCTGACTTGATGATGCGATTCCACGGATAGTTGATCAGTGACGCAGCAAGCCGGCGTAGTTCGTTGTTATCCGTTGCACCGCGAAAACCGTCCCACACGGCCTTGTCTGCATCGAACATATCCCGGACCTTGCGCTTTTCGTGGAACTCGATTCTGTACTTCATAAAATACAGATCGTTATCGTGTGTCCTCGCATCGGTTACTGCCTTCGCGAGTTGCGTCCCGTCGATAATGTCGTCGGCGTCCAGAAAGAACGTATATGTGCCGGTGCACAGCGGAATGACGGCATTACGCGCTCGCCCCGCTCCCCTGTTCCTCTGCTGGAAGAAATGGAGATTATTATGCTGTCCTTCGAGTGCGCGACAAATTTCTGGCGTACGGTCTTCGGATCCGTCGTCAATAACGAGAACGTTCGTTTTTATACCCGGCACGTTCAACGCGCAATGGATTGTCTCCTCAACGAAATCCTCGCAGTTATAAGTCGGAATGACGATCGTCAGATCATGCTGCGGGTACCCTTCCGAAAATTCTTTGATCCGTTCGTCAAAATTGGCCCGGAGATTCACCGCAGGAAATTTCTTCCGATTTCGCTCAACGATCTGGGCGATTCGTTTTCCAATGATCGCCTTCACCTCGTCCCTTTCCTGACGACTTGAAATCCAACTGCTGCGATAGCAGTAGTCGTAAAATTCGTCGACGACACACTGGTCTGTTGGTAAATCGACGTGTTCGGCCAGGAAACACGCAACCGTGTTGATGTGGCTACACATCGCGGCGAGCTTGTAGTCGGCCGCCCCCATCGTCTGGCCCTCGCGTGCCATACGGTGATAGCTGATGATCTCGTCTATCTTGACAAGCTTGCCATGCGAGGCCAGCACGAACCAATGCAGAGGATTGTCTTCATAAAAATAATCCCCCTCCGGATAGGCAATCCGGTTACCTTCAAGAAAGCTACGCCGATACAACTTGCGCCATGGCACCGGCGAAATACGGAACGTTTCGGGACAACTTCTGGCCGTAAATACCTCATCGGCCGGCAATTTTTCGAATGCCTGCAAATCGTAGGATTCGGAATAGCAACGACTGTGCTCAACGAATGTCCGAAAGCCACCAATGATGATATCCGCCTGATGGCGTTCTGCCGCTGCCACCATTTTTTCAAACGCGAGTTCCGTAACCCAGTCATCGCTATCGACGAACCCAATATAGGTTCCGGTCGCGGCGCTAATCCCGATGTTGCTGGGAATGCCCGCGCCACCGAGTGTGTTGTGATTGAGGTGAATCACGCGAATGCGGCTATCCAGATCAGCATGCATTCTGATGATGTCCCTGCCGTTATCAGTAGACGCATCGTCCACGATGATCAATTCGAAGTTCGTGTAAGTCTGGTATCGAACGGATAAAATACACGCGTCGAGATATGGGCTGACATTGAAGACCGGCATGACGATCGATATTTTTGGACCGGCAAGTGTGCTCTCCGGGCTCGACGCCGACGTCCCTGTAACACCCTGAGCGCCAACCAGCAATTGCCTCTTTGCCCACGCGATATTGAATTCGGCGAATCTATATAGCGGATCGTTCTTTGGTATTTTTCTGTACTCTCGAATTGCCCCAGCAAAATCGCCGGAACGAATCATGTCGTTTCCCTGCTTGATACCCATTACACACCTTTCGCAAAAAACGTCGCCTTAGTTCGAAATCGCGCTCACGCGAGACCTTAGTTCCTGTAATTCCTGTATCAAGCTGAACGGATGAGCACGCGCAAATTTCTCGCTCATATATGCGACGTTTGCCCGGCGCAACACCGGCGAATCGCTCATCCACTCGCCCTTTTGGTCGTATATCCGCATCACCCGATAGCCGAAACCCTGGAGTAATTGATCAACTTCCGCGAAATAGGTCTGCTGGGTTCCCGTGCGATTGAATCCGACTTCGATATAAAGGATATCCACGCTCTGCGCCATCAGCAGATTGCGGGCACTCTTCAGCACGTCTATCTCCCTTCCCTCTACGTCGATCTTGAGAAGATTAATCTTGCCATCGGTAAAGATCGAAGACTGGCTGTCGAGACTTACGCACCGCGCAATAAAGGCGTCACTGGGCACTTCCGTAGTCCCCGAGTCGCCCGATAGAACCTTGGTCATGCTCCTTGCGGAAATGAACTGGCGAGTATCGCCGGACTCGCCCACCGCGAGGTTGTAAAGATGGACAACCGGACCGTCTCCTCCGGACACCTCTTTTGTCAACCGGGTGTAACTGGTGGGATTCGGCTCGAATAAGTGTGCCTCGTGAATACGGAATGTCTTCGCTGAACGCCTGATTTTAAGGAACACGTCGCCCACGTAGGCGCCGACGTCGACGTAAACTATCGCCCTTCCATTAAAGACGAGTTCGAGATCCATGATTAGATCGTCGATCTCCGCATCTCCATTACCGCTCTTTACCAAAGGACTCTGTAGCCGCTTGTTCTGCGATGATTTTGCCTGCTCTAGTTCCAGCTTCGCCTGCTTCACGCTTTCGAGTTCACGGCTCACGGCTTCTGCAGCGCGAGCTTGGGCGTCGCGCTTTTCTCGTTCCAGCTTTGCATTTCCCTGCTTCAACGCTTCGAGCTGGAGACTGCGTTCCCCAGCGAGCTTCGATTGCATTTCGTGCGCAACCGCAAGAGCCCGCTTTTCTTCTTCTATCCGCCCTATCGCTTGCCGCTGCGACTCTAACTCCCTGACTCGCTCCGCTGCCACCTCGGCTTGTACCGCGTGCTTGATCGCAAGCGCTTGTCTGTCCTGCTCCAGCTTGAAGTTCGATTGCTTCAATGCGTCGACCTGCCGACCGCGCTCCTCCGAAGTCCGCAATTCCGATTCGTGCTTTACCGACAACGCCAACCTCTCCCGCCCAAGCTGGACCTTCGTCCGCTCCAGCGTACCGATCAATCGATCTCGCTCTTCGATCAGTCGACCTTGCGCCTCATGACCGGCTGCCAGTGCGTCAAGCATCCGGCTACGTTCTTCGATTAGCCGGCATTGCGCTTCGTGTTTCGCGGCCAGATCCTTTCCTTCTTTTTCCAGCCTGACTCTCACATCCATCAGCGCACCGAACTCACGGACCCGCTCTTCGTGCAGCTGCGATTGCACCTCGTACTTCGCCGCGAGCTCCTGCTTTTCCGCCACGAATTCGTCGTTGACGTTCCGCAATCGTTCGCATTCGTCGGCCAGTCGCTCCAATTCTTCCTGCGCCTGATGAAGATTTTCCAGCAGCAACCGGTTCTCGCCGACAGTACGCACGGAAACCATTTCCGATTCCTGCAGCTTCAACTCAAGGCAGTCGCGCTCCAGTGCCAACACCAGCCTTTCGTCTTCCAACCGCGCCACGGCCTCCTTCAGAGCTGCAACATCCCGCTCCCGATCAGCAGAAAGCGTCGCTTGTGGGTCTCGCTCCTGAACCGGGTTATTCAGATGCTTGTCGCCCTCTGCACGACGTTCTGTGGACGCAACCAGGCGCTTCGCTTCCTTCTTTCGCGCGCGTTTCGCCTCGTTGCGTACCTGGCTCACCTGACGCGCCTCGGAATTGGAGAACGGTGTTTCAGCCGGCAGGATGTCAAGCATGGCCTCCGCCTCGACCACTTCACCTGATTCGTGAAGCCGGAATGCCAGCCATTTCAGCCGGTATCCCTTCGGATCCAGGTTGTAGGCGCGGCGTGCCGCTTCCGCTGCAGCCGCGCGATCGCTATTCATCAATTGGCGGGCCAACGCCGTGTAGGCATTCGCCAGCATCGATGGCAGGACGGAGAGACTGGCGATCGATTTCTCGATGGCATCGAAACCACCCGTGCTGTAAGTGGCGATAATTTTGCTGAAATCTTTTCCACCCAGCGCGTCAGGAGGAACCTGCCGCCTCGATTGCCGCCAGAACCCAGTCAACTTACCTAATACCGAAAAAATCGAACTCGGCGCGTCCGCGCATTCGATCAGGATATTCCCAAGCCTCGCGTTCAGCGCGCAATTGGATTCGAGTTCGTGGACATTTCTCTGCACAGCCACCGACGTACGCAGGCGCTGATTTTCTGCATGAAGCTCTACAAGTTCGTCGGGCGATCGATTATTCAGATTTGCCTGGCTTTCCCGGTAGCAATTCTCCAGCGCCTCCTGCACGCAATGAAGCTCGACCAGCAACTGCGCATTCTCATGCTGGAGTTTGTCGAAGCTGGATTCAGATAAACCCTTGTGGAACGCGTTACTGGCCATGCTTCCTCTCCCATACACCACGGGTATCGATAATTCGCCGACGACGGGTATGTGGCCGCGAAACGCTTTTGAACTGCGCGTGGTCAACCAGCAAGACCAGAATGTCCGCCTGATCGAGTGCAGCATCCAGATCCATCCGAACGACCCCTTTCTCGACGATACAATCCGGCAAGCGATCGAGATTCGGCTCGACCACGCACACTTTTCCGGCGTGGCGTTCCGCTATCGCCTGCGTGATGTGCAGCGCGGGACTTTCGCGTAAATCGTCGATATCCGCCTTGAAGGTGAGCCCGAAGCAGGCAATACAGATGTCGCTGGCCGTCATGCCGTCCATCTTCAGATCGTTGATCGCGTCATCAACCTTCTGAAGCACCCACTCCGGCTTCGCATCATTGACCGCGCGTGCCGCAGCGATCAGCTTCGCCGTCGCCGGTGCGCTGTTGACGATGAACCACGGATCGACGGCAATGCAATGTCCGCCGACTCCGCAGCCTGGTTTCAGGATGTCGACACGCGGATGCCGATTAGCAAGCCGGATCAATTCCCAGACATCGATACCTTGCTCATCGCAAATCATCGAAAGTTCGTTCGCGAATGCGATGTTGACGTCGCGGAAACTGTTTTCCGTCAGCTTGCACATTTCGGCCACGCGCACGTCCGTAATCACGCACTCGCCTTGCACGAACCATCGATAGAGCAACACCGCCGCTTCCGAGCATGCGGGCGTCATACCACCGATCACCCGATCGTTCGAGACCAGTTCGTGCACGACGCGTCCAGGCATAACGCGTTCTGGACAATAGGCAATACGGATGTCTGATGTGTCGCCGGCCTGTTGCGGAAACGTCAAATCGGGCCGAAGTTCCGCCAGCCAGTGTGCCAGCCGCTCGGTGGTGCCGACCGGTGACGTCGACTCCAGGATCACGAGATTGCCTGCTTTCAGGACTGGCGCAATCGATTTCACCGCAGTCTCAATTGATCTGACATCGGGCTTCAGTCCCTCGGTCAATGGTGTCGGTACCGCGATGATGAACGCGTCGGCCGGCTCGGGTTGCATCGCCGCCCGCAGATAACCTGCGCCGACTGCCGCCCGAACCAGGATATCCAGTTCAGGTTCGACAAAATGCATGTCCCCGCGATTGATCGTGTCAACGATAGATGGCGAAATATCGACCCCGATTACGCGCACTTTGCGAATCGCAAGCAGCGTCGCAGTGGGTAAGCCAATGTAGCCGAGGCCGATGATTGATACGGTATTCAACATGTGCTCACCAGAACATCCCGTAGATACACGACAGCTTTGCCATCGCGATGTACACGGCGGGATCGCCGCGCAGGCACACCGCCATCCGCGACGATTTTTGCCGAATCGATTCGGATTACCCTCACCATGCCGAAAGCACTTGCTTCCGTTCGGATTCCATCGACAGTCAGTGCATTCACGATTCGATCTCAATCCACGTGGTCGAGGATGATGCTTTCCAGCAACTTCACGATGCCAATGAAAGCAAGCGCGACAAGCACCGTTACAAACGCGTTGTAGAAACGCCTTGGCTCCAGCGGGTAAACCGGCATGGTCGGCGATTGCAGGATAGAGACCATCTTCAGCTTGCGAGCGGCATCCATACGTCCTTGTTCCAAAGACGCAAGCGCCGTCTTGTACAGGTCTTGTGCAAAATTCACCTGCATTTGGAGGCGCTGGAATTCCTCGACGGTGTAGTTAAGCGTTCTGTTTGCGGGCGAAGCCAGTTCGGCGCGTTTCTGTTCGATCTGCTGCTTCAGCGCATCGCGGTTCTTCCGGAGCATCACGACGGTGGGCTGGTCCGCGTTCAATCCCGGCGGCAGCGAAGCGAGCTGGGTATCGATATCGGTTTTTTGCGCTTCGAGTTTGTCGATGAGCGCATTGAGGCTATCCGCTGTCGACGCCGGCGCCGCCAGCCCCTTCCGGTTCTGGAAGTTGATCAGCGTTTGCGCGGTTTCGAGAAGATTGTCGTGCGCCAGCGTCACCTGCTTCGACAGAAAATCAACTTGCGACTGCGCAAGCCGATGACCGATCTCATTCATGTGCGCCTCGCCAAACTTGACCATCAGTTCGACGATTGCCTGCGCCGTCTTCGCGTCGTACGCCTGTACCTGAATACGCAATACGCCGCTGTAGTCGTCGTACTCAACGTCGACGCGGTTAAGCCAGTACTGATAGAACTGCTCCCCTGGCGCATTCCTGAACCACATCCGCGAGATTGGATCGTGGTGCCAGTTACTGTAATGCGAGCGCAGATCGAGTACCGCATTGAGCTTTTCGAGCATGTCCACTGAGAGCAGATATTCGCGCAACAGCAGTTGATCGGCACTACTGGCACCGCCCGCAGCGGCAAGCGCCGCCGGCACGACCACGCTGGGGCCGTTGACCTGGTCCGTTCTCTGGATGATCACCGTGGCCTGGGACACGTAGCGATCCGAAGCGACCAGCAGCCAGTATGGAATGGACAGTACGGCGTAAATGATCGCCAGTCGGATAAACAGCTTGAACACCCTGATCGTAAGCAGTGCTCTTTTGGCCTTTTCATAAGCCGCGACCCATTTTCCGGTCATGCGCCGGGTGTCGGTTACCAATGATTCGTTCATGAGAAAAGTTTGGTCTTGTATGCCGTCAGCGCTTCGTCGAGGTCGTCGAACCAGCGTGCCTGCCCGCCGTCGATCCAGATCGCCGACTCGCAAAATTGCTTTAGCGTGCCTTCGTCATGGGAAACCATGATCACGCTGGACTTACTCGCCATGCCCTTGAACGCATCGGCGGCTTTCTTTCTAAACCGTGCGTCGCCTGCGGCAGTCACCTCGTCGGAGATGTAGACGTCGAAATCGAATGCCAACGACAACGCGAATTGAAGTCGTGATCGCATTCCGGAGGAATAGGTTCGGACTGGTTCGTCGAAAGCGCCGCCCAGTTCTGCGAATTCCTGAATGAACGCGAGACGACCCTGAAGTTCGTCCTGGTGACCATGTACCCGGCAAACGAATTTCGCGTTCTGGCGTCCCGTCAATGTCCCTTCAAGACCCCCACCGCCCATCGGCCACGACACCCTGCAGCGGCGCTCGACCCGGCCTTTGGTCGGGAAATCGATGCCGCCGATAAGCCGCAGCAACGTGGACTTGCCCGCACCATTGTGTCCAACCAGGGCTACGCTGCGGCGGGACGGGATGGTCAAGGTAATACCCTGCAATACCCAATTCCCGGCGCCGTGGTCGGTCATGTAGCGCTTGTAAACGTTATCGATGACTATCACCGCATCACCAGCTTTCTGGAAAAGCGCTTGTACAGCGCAAGGCCGACCAGCATCAGCCCTAGCGCCCATGCATAGAGATAGGCCAGGCTTACGCCGTCGAGCGGGTGATAGGTCGGCAAAAATCCCTGCCTCATGAGTTCGATCCCATTCACCACCGGATTCGCAACAAAAAAATACTGGTACGGCGCGGGCACGTATAACGAAAGCGGAAGCAACGCTCCCGAGATGTAGTACAGCGGTAGATATAGCAATTTGAATATGTGGTCGAGTTCGGGCACGAAGTGCAATCCGACCGAAGTTATCATCCCAAGCCCCAAGCCGATCAGCCATAACCCCGCCATGCTCAGCATCACAAGCAGCGGGTCTCCGGGTAGCCAGACGGGGTTCAGCAAATCGGGGGTCGCCGCATGACCGGACGCGATCGCAAGGGCGACAATTATTATCGCGATCGGCACCATAAGGAACAGCTCGAGGACGGCTCTCACGATGGCGACATCGAATGGCTTGACTTGCCGATACGCGAAGAACGCCTTGTTGCAGTCGATCCCGTGCAGCACTTGCGTCCACGTCCGACGCCAAAGCAAGAAACCGATAAACCCGGCGATGATCCACATATTGATCGCCATTCCACCGACCTTATGAACGTGGAATGTCTCAAGTCCGAATGCGTGTATCGATATGTAGATAATCGGTTCGACCAGCAGCCACAGCCACGCAGCGCGTGCCTCGAACAGACGGTCGAGGGCCTCACGCAAAAACATGGCATTCCATACGGAAAATGTAATCGAAAATGGCGTGCGAACTCTTTCCGTCATGATCAGTTACTGAAATCGTTCGTAAAAGTCACAGCCGGATTCGCGACCAGCGCGATATACGAAAGGAATTTCCTGAATTCCGCCCCAGGCGAATTCGAGACATAAATCAGGTCATGATTCTCGATCGGAAAATTCTGCGTCACAAAAAACGCCGCCGGATCGCGCAAATCGATCTCATACACCACGGGCACGGTCCCATTCGCCGACGCAACGACCTTGCCGTCCTTGCTATCGACGAGCTTCGCATCCTCAAACCGGAACACGAACACCCCGCGAGCATCCGCACGGTTATCGCTAAGCCCGCCAGAACGCGCCAGCGCCTGCGCCAGTGAAATCCCCTGCGCCTCAAACGGAATCTCATCATTCTTGCCTGTCGCGCCAAGAATAGAAAAGGTATTCGGCTGATAAAGCGCCGTCACCACGTCGCCTGGTTTAAGCAGCACGTTTTGCTTCGGATCACGAATTACTGAATCGAGCGGCATGACGGCCGTGACATCGCCACGCGAAAGCTGCACCGCCATATGGCTGATCGTCTGCTTCACGCCGCCCGAGAACGCCAGCGCATCAAGCAGCCGCTCACCCTTCGGTGTTAGCGGCAACATCGAGCTGTTGTTTACCTCGCCTACAACCGTGACATTCGACGCATTGTTCTTCTTCACGGTAACGAGCACCTGAGGCTGATTCGCCTTGCCCTTCAGGTGGCGAACGATGCTCGCCTCGATCTCCTCGTTGGTGTGGCCGCTCACGTTGACGCGGCCCGCAAACGGAATCGAAATCGTGCCGTCGGACGCCACCATCTGCGTCGGCAGCGTGACGCCGACCGACGTGTTCTGCCCGACCGAGGGCAGCGATACGGGCACGGAAGACATGGTCCCAAACAGCATCGCGGGCGGCGCCTCCCAGATCGTCACCTCGATCACGTCGCCGGGGCCAATCACGTAATTGTTGTCCGCGTGGCTTGCGAAGGTGTTCGAGAACAGCCCGTGCCTCTTCGAGGCAGCCAGTTTGCGCGCCAACTCGTCGTTGACGTCCACCACTTTGATGCCTTCGATTCGCCCGGTTTCCGGCGCTTGCTCGATTCGCTCACGACTCGCGCCGGACGCGGGCAACCAGTCCGGAAAGGTCGCGCAACCCGAGAGCGCCGACACCACGGCGACGCAACCCAAAAAACAAAAATTCCTCTTCATCGATCGTCAGCCACTGAACGCACCGGACGACGATAGCGCCGCCGATGCTGCCGGAGTCACGCGCAAATCGCGCCGTTCACCGGGAAAAATCGAAAGACAGAACGTGCGTACATCAACTTACGCGCCGCCCCGCAAGTTGCGCCAACGCCCTCACCGCGCGAGTGATCTGCTCCGGCTCATGCGTCGAACAAATAAAAAACCGCAGCCGCGCCGCTTTTTCCTCGACGGCCGGATAAAAGATCGGCTGCACGTTGATCCCTTCGTCAAACAGCGAATTCGCCCACTGCGCGGCTTTCACCGAACTTCCGGTGATCACCGGCACGACGGCGAACCCCTCGCTCGTGCCAGTATCGAGACCGGCGGCACGCGCCTCGGTCAGGAACTGGCGTCCGCGCGCCTGCAACCGCGCGACACGCTCCGGTTCCGCAAGCATGCATTCCAGCGCGGCAAGCGACGCTTCGGCAAGCGACGGCGCAAGCCCAACGCTGTACGTGAAACCCGGCG
Organism: Paraburkholderia dinghuensis; assembly: GCF_003837865.1. Classification (GTDB taxonomy): domain Bacteria; phylum Pseudomonadota; class Gammaproteobacteria; order Burkholderiales; family Burkholderiaceae; genus Paraburkholderia; species Paraburkholderia dinghuensis. Next base: position 604,736 of record NZ_RQIS01000001.1, read on the forward strand.
CGAGATAGCGCAGCATGTCCACGAGCGGCTGGCAGCCGGCGATGAATCCGCCACAACCGGCCAGCGTTTTGCTCATCGTGCCCATCCAGAGGTCCACGCGAGCGGACTCGACGCCGCATTGTTCGCGGATGCCCTTGCCCGTCGCGCCAAGCACGCCAAGCGAATGCGCTTCGTCGACCATCAGAAACCCGCCGTGACGCTCCTTCACTTCGCAGAAACGCTGCAGGTCCGGAAAATCGCCGTCCATGCTGTACAGCCCTTCGATCGCGATCAGCACGTTCCGGTAGTCGCCGCGCACACGGGCAAGCAGTTCGTCGAGCGCCTGCCAGTCGTTATGCGCAAAGCTCAGCCGTTTCGCGCCGCTCAGTTGCGCACCCATCAGGATGCTGTTGTGCGCAAGCGAGTCGTGTACGACCAGGTCGCCCGGCCCGAACAGCGTGTCGATCACAGTCACGTTCGTCGCGTGACCGCTGACGAACGCGAGGCAATCATCGGTTTCGTACAGCGAAGCGAGCGCGTGTTCGAGTTCGCGATGCACCGGACGCTCACCGGCAACGATGCGGCTCGCCGAGGCCGACGTGCCGTAACGGTCGACAGCCGCTTTCGTCCGCGCCACGACCACCGGGTCGCCAGCGAACCCAAGGTAGCTGTAGTTCGCAAAATTCACGTATTCGCGGCCGTCGATTCGGGTCGTCGCACCCGCGATACCTTCGTGAACGCGAAAGAACGGCGACTCGACACGCAGCCGCGCGCCCATCTCGCGCATCAACCTGACTTGCTGATATTGCGGCATCGATTCGAAGCGTTCACGCGGCGACACAAGGTGCGCGGTCTGCGCAGCGCGCGGATCGGGCGCACCGGGTGCCGCGGCCGCCGCGGTCGCCCGCTCCAGTTGCCGCTTCAACGCTTTGGCCGCCAACTGCTGGCGCAGGTTTTCTCCAATTCCCATCCGATTTATTCCGAACTGCATATCTGCCAGGCCCGCATCAAGCGCGCGCCTCGACCCATTCGCACGCACCGGGCGTGGCGAGCAGCGCCGAGAGCAGCCTGTAATTCATTTCATGGGTCGGACGTCGCGCCGTTACGTGTCCGAGCAGCGGTGCGCCCGCGAGCGCGAGGTCACCGACGAGATCCAGCACGCGATGCCGTACGAATTCGTCCGGCTGACGCAAACCACCGATCACGCGCTTGCCAACGACCGATGCGGTGCACGACGGACTCGCGCCACGCAGGATCGGCATCCCGCGCAGATAGCCGACCACGATCGCCGGCACCGCCCATTTGATCTGACCGTACGAGCGCGCCGACGCAATCTCGTCGGCGAACGTGCGCGGCGTAAGCTGTCCACTCCATTCCATTTCGCCGAAGCCCTTCAGGTCGTTGTTACGCACGGTCAGTGCGTAGTCCTCAGCGGGCTCGACGCGCATCTCGCGACGCGCAGCGCCCTTGCCGTCAGCGACGCTGACCGGTTTCAGCACGCGCAGAAAGCGCTTCGGCCCCGGCAGCGCGGTGCGGCCGCAGGCGGTGATCGCATCGATCCAGGGCTGAGCGCTGCCGTCGAGGATCGGCACTTCCTCTGTGTCGAGTTCCACGATCGCATGATCGATCTCGCACGCGAGCAACGACGCGAGCAGATGCTCGACCGTGCGCACGCCGACACCGTCGGCCGCGCGCAGCATCGTGCACAGCGGCTGCGCGTGGCGCAGCGATGGATCGGCGGACACCACGCCGAGCGTGTGTCCGTCGCGAACACGCCGGAAGGTGATGCCGCGCTGCCCATCCCGCTCGGACTGCGACGGCCCGGCAGGCAGGATCCGCACGTTCACGCGCCGCCCGGTGTGCAGGCCGCGTCCCGACAACACGAGGGGCCGGCTGAGCGTCCCTTCGCTTGCCTGCCAGCCCGGGGGCAACGTCACTGCACCAATGCCGGCTTCTGCAAGCATCGCCCGTCCTCCTGATGTTGTCCTTCGCTTTCCTTATTACTTTCGAGAACGGCACGCGCGTCGTCTTCATCGAGCGCGTGCCGTGCGGCGAATGCCGCAACCTGTTCGTCCGCCGCACCGGCAGCGCCGGGTTCGCCTGCTTGCGGCCCGTCGAGCAGATCGACGATCCGCACGGCGAGCGCGTTCACGGTCGCGCCTTCTGCGATCGCCATGATCGACAGCCTCACGCCGAACGATTCCTGGACGGCCATGCCGAGTTCCATGCCCATCAGCGAGTCCATGCCGAGATCGAGCACGGAACGATCGAGATCGATGCGTTCCGGCGACATGTGCAGGATGCGGGCGATCTGGCCGCGCAGCGTCGTCTCGACCAGCGCGACGGCTTCCGCCCTCGGCAGCGAACGCATTTGTTCGAGCCGCAGATGGTCGTCCTCCGACGTCTCCGACGCACCGCCCTTCAGCGCCGCGTAGCGGCGAGCCTGCGCGGCAGGCATGCCGCGCGCGATCGCTGACCAGTCGAGACGCACCACGGCTTCGCCGGGCGCTCCGCTCACGAGCACGCGCTCGAGCGCGGCCATTGCCTCGCCGGACGTGATCGACGCACCGCCAATGCGGCCCTGCAGTGCTTCACGCGTCGCGCTGTTGCGCGCGAGAAAGCCGACGTCCTCGATGGGGCCCCACGCCATGAACGCGGCGGGCAGTCCGGTTGTGCGGCGATGCGCGACAAGCGCCTCGAGAAAACTGTTCGCCGCGACATATGCACCCTGTCCCGGATTGCCGAGATACGTGGTGGCGGACGAATACAACACGAAGAAGTCGAGCGCACAGCGCTGCGTCGCGCGATGCAGGTTCCATGCGCCCGCGACCTTCGGTTCGAACACGGCTTGCATGCGCGCGTCGTCGAAGTTGCGCAACAGTCCGTCGTCGATGTGCATCGCCGAGTGCAGCACACCCTTCAGTGGCGTGCCGCGGCTTTCGATCTCGCTGACAAGACGGTTGAGCGCGTCCGGGTCGGCGACGTCGCACGACGCGACCGATACGCTCACGCCTTGTTCGGCAGCCCAGCGTCCGGTTTCCTGCGTCCTCGCGCCGTCGAGCAAGCCGCTGCGGCTCGCGAGCGTCACATGACGCGCGCCGCGCGAGATCATCCAGCGCGCGCTCTCGTAACCGAGGCCGCCCGTGCCGCCGATGACCAGATACGCTGCCTGCGGGTCCAGCCGCAGCGCCGGCTGTTCGGCGCCGCGGGCCGGCGCTGGCGTGCCCGACGCATACGTGACGAGCACCTTGCCGATCTGGCGCGCCTGCTGCATGTAGCGAAACGCTTCTTCGACGCGCGCGGCCGGGAACGCGCGGTACGGCAACGGATGCAGTACGTCGCGCGCGAACAGGTCCATCACCTCTCCGAACAGACGCGCCGTGAGTCCGGGCAGCGTCCCCATCAACTGATCCGCATCGATGCCGAAATAGCTGATGTTGTTGCGGAACGGACGCAAGCCGATCTGGCTGTTCTCGTAGAAATCGCGCTTGCCCAGTTCGAGGAAACGGCCGAACGGACGCAGCGTGTCGATGCCGCGCACCATCGCTTCGCCCGCGAGCGAATTGAGCACGACGTCCACGCCCTCGCCGTTCGTGTACGCCAGAATCTCGTCGGCAAACCCGAGGCTGCGCGAATCGAACACGCGATCGGCCCCGAGCAGACGCACGAATTCGCGCTTTTCGTCGGTGCCGGCCGTCGCGAGCACTTCCGCGCCGAGGTGGAGCGCGAGCTTGATCGCCGCGATACCGACACCGCCCGCACCGCCGTGTACGAGCACACGCTCGCCGCGCCGCAGCCGTGCAAGCTCGCTCAGCGCGTAGTACGCGGTGAAGAAGGTCGTCGGGATCGTCGCGGCTTCCTCGAACGACATGTCGTCCGGCTTGCGCGCGATCGCCGTCGCGCGTGTGATCACGCGCGTCGCGAACGATGCGGGTGCAAAACCGAGCACGGCATCACCCACCGCCCAGTTTGCGACGTCCGCGCCCACGCGGACGACTCGCCCCGACAACTCCATGCCGATCGTCGCGCCCGCAAAACCGGTCTCGACCGCTTCGTCCGACAGCAGTCCCATCGCGTACATCACGTCGCGGAAATTCAGTCCGGTCGCGACCGGCGCGATCTCAACCTCGTCCGCAGCCAGTTCGCGCTGCTGCAACGCGAACCATTCGAGATTGCGCAGCGAGCCGGGCATGTCGAACGCCAGCACCGCGGGCGACGTGACAAGCGCCGCATCGCTGCGCTGCGCGGCCTGCTGCGCCGACAGCATGCGGGGCACGTAGCGGCCCTGTGGCGCAAGCAGAACTTCTTCCTCGCCGTCGTCGTTGAGCAGCGCGCGCACGAGTTGCAGCGCTTCATGCTCACCTGCAACCGTCACGTCGATCAGGCGCAGCGAAAGCGCCGGATACTCGTTCGCGATCACGCGGCCGAGGCCCCACAGCGTCGCCTGTTCGGGATGCGCCGACGCGTCGCCGGCAAACGGTGCGCCGCCGCGCGTCACGACGCACAGCCGGACCTGCGCGGCCACGCCGGCTGCGTCGATCTCGCGTACGAGCGCGGCAAGCGCCAGCGCCAGCGCGCCGTGCTGCTGCGCGCGCATCAGATCGGCGCCGGTGGCGTCATCGCGTTGCGCAAGCGGCAAGTGCGATGCGACGAACACGACGTGTGCCGGCGCCACGTTGTGCGAAAACCATGCGGCAGCGTCGCGTGTGCACGTCGATTCGACATCGCAGCCGGCGCGCGCAAGCTCGGCTTCCAGCGCGGCGCCGAATGCATCGTCGCCGTGCTGCACGATCAGCCAGGGTTGGTCGCCGGCAGCGGTGAGGTCCGCGTGCCGCACTGCCGCCGACCTGCGTGCGACGACGAGCGTCGGCATTCCTTCCAGATCGAGTTGCTGCTCCGTGTGGCGCACCACTTCCTGAAGCCCCGCACGCTCGCACAGCGACACGATCGCGGCCGGCGTGAGCGCGCCGTGCGCCGGGGCCGCGATTTCGCGGCCCGCCACGCCGAACACGATGTCGGTAAGACGGCTGCGCCGCGCATCGGCCAGAACGAAGATGCCGCCCGGCGCGAGCCGGTCGACCATCGCCCGGAGCACTACGAGCGCGTCCGCGTGTTCGCCTGGCATCCGGTTCACGACGATCACGTCGAACGGCGCGGCGTCGCCGCAGCGCGAGAACAGCGGTTCGTTCTCCGCGAGCAGCAGCGTCTGCACGTGGGCGAGCGTTTCGGCGTCCACCGCAGCCAGTTGCTGATGCGTGCCGGCAAGCACGTACTCGCACTGGGCCGCTGGCAGATCGCGGCCAAGGTCGAGCGGCTGAAGCACTTCGCCGCTCGCCGCGCCGATCTCCAGCACGCGCAGGCGGCGCGTGCGCGGCCATGCGGCCAACGCCTGAGTCACGCATGCGACGAGCATCGCGCGGGCATGGGCCCACGTCGGCGACGTATCGAAGAACTGCTCGATGAGGCTGCGTCCCGTTGACGAATAAGGCGCGATAGCGTCCGGCGACCCATCGCGCAATACGCGCGGCAATGCCGCACCCGCGTGCGCGAGCAGCGTCAGCTCGGCGACGTGAGCCGGCGACGACGCGAGAACTTCGCGCCATAGCGCGTCCGCCGTGGGCGCCGCCGCGCAGGCCGCGTCATCGCGGACGAGACGCTCGCCGTCGAACTGCGCGAATCCGTCTTCGACGGCGATCTGCGCGAGGCGCGTCAACAGGTGCGGATTCGCGTGTGCCGGAAGCTTCGGCTGTGCGAACACGTCGAGCGCATCGAGCGCATCGAGCGCGTACCGGCCCGCCAGCACGTCGAGCAACGGCAGCGTTTCGGTGAGATGCCGCCTGCGCTGTGCGCCGTCTTCGCATGACGACAATTGCCCGCACGCGCGCTCGACGATCGCAGCGGGCGAAGGCAGCGCGGCAGCGGTGAAGTCGCCCGGCAGCGGCCGCGCTTCGAGCGCGTACGCAAAACGCGCGGGAGCGCCATGACGGCGGCCGGCCAGGTCAACGCGCCGGAACCGGCACGCAGCGAGTCGAGCGACGACCGCGCCGGCCGCGTCGAGGAACTCGAACGACGCGACCACTGAATGCGGGCTGCGACGCTGCACACGCACGAGCACGCGGCGCACCGAATCGCCGCGCAGAAAATCGACACGTCCTATCTGCACGGGCACATACGCGGCGCCCGCGCCGCGATGCGCGGCGTCGTCCTGCGCGAGGATGGCGAAGAGCGGATGGAAGCCGCTGTCCATCAGCGCGGGATGCAGCAGATAGCCGGCTTGCGCGTCGCCGAGGGTCGACGGCGTGTCGAGCTCGGCGAGCGCGGCGTCGCCTGACACCCGCACCGACCGCACCCAGCGGAACGCGGGGCCGTAGCTCAGCCCGATCGCGGCCGCACCTTCGTACAACGCGTCGCCGTCAATCGCGGCGCATTTGTGCAAACACGCGGCCACCGACGCATCAGGCTCGCTGCCCGGAGCAAGCCGGTTGCCGCTCGCGAGCAGGCGACCCGTTACGTTGAGATTCCATGGACCCTCGCTCATCCGGTCGCGCGTCTCGATCGCAAACGTCGCGGTGCGCGTTTCGATCGTGAAGCGGAACAGCTTCGCGTGCTGCGGCTGGAACACGACCGGCATCCGGATCTCGATGTTCTCGAGCGCCGCGTCGGGCGTCCCGAAGAAGATGCGCGCGGCGGCGAGCGCCATTTCCACGTAGCCCGCACCGGGATACGCGATGCCGCCGTCCACGACGTGGTCGGCGAGCATCGGCACGCGTTGCGGATCGAGCTGGTTCTCCCACGCGAACGCAGGCTCGTGCAGCCGATAGCCGAGCAGCGGATGCTCGGCGCGACGACTCGCGAGACCGTAACCCTCGACGGTCGGCTCGACCCAGTACCGCTGGCGCTGCCACGGATAAGTCGGCAACGCGACGTGCGGCGCATCCGGCACGAAGCGATCGATGTCGACGCGCGCGCCCTGCGCGACAGCCGACAAAACGCCGTGCGCAAGCTTCTCCGCACTTTCCTGACGACGCCTCAGCAGGGGCACGACGGCGCAGGGCAATTTCAGCGCGGCAAACACCTGCTTCACGTAGTGATGCAGGATCGCATGCGGCGACACCTCGACGAGCACGCGCACGCGCTCCCCGGCGAGCTGCGCGATCGCATCGCCGAAGCGCACCGGCTCGCGGATGTTGCGCCACCAGTAGTCGGCATCGAGCGCGGTGCCGGATAGCGTGTCGCCCGTGACCGTCGACACGAACCGTGTGTGTCCTTCCACCGGTGCGAGACCGGCCAGTTCTTCGCGCACGATCGGCGCGATCACGTCCATGCGATTGCTGTGGAACGCGTAATCGAGATCGAGTAGCTGGAAAAAGTGACCGCCGGCCGCGAGCGCGGCGCCGAGCGCCTTCAGCTCGTCGAGCGACCCCGCAAGGGTCACGGCATCCGGGCTGTTGCTGCCGGCGACTTCGACCGTCGACGTCATGGAGAGCCGCTCGATCCACTCGCGCGCTGCGGCCTCGGAAACGCCCGCCGCCGCCATCCTGCCGGTGCCGCGCGTCAAGCCCTGTGCGGCGCTGCGAACGCGTATCACGCGCAGCGCGTCGGCGAGCGTGAGCGAGCCAGCCGCCCACGCCGCTGCGATCTCGCCGACGCTATGGCCAACGACCGCGTCAAACTGCACGCCGCGCGCGGTGAGTACGCGCGTGATGCCGACCTGCATTGCGAACAACAGCGGTTGCGCAATCTCGGTCGCGGCAAGCTGGTCGGCGCCAACGCCTTCGGCGAGCATCGCGGCGAGCGATTCGCTGCCGTCCACGCACCACAGCGCGTCGAGCTCATCCAGCGCGGCACGGAACACCGGGTCCTGCGCGTAAAGCTCCTTGCCCATGCCGGCCCACTGGCTACCGTTGCCCGCGTAGACGAAGGCGACGCGCGATCCGGTTTCCACCGCCCGCCCCAGCGCGATACCGGCGGACTGCGAGCCGTCGGCCTTCGCCAGCGTGTTCAGCGCAACCAATCCTTCGTCGAGACTGCACGGCGCGATGACAGCACGGTGTTCGAGCCATTGCCGCCGACGCGCCGCAGTCGCGGCAATGCCCGTCCATCCGGCTCCGGCCCGCAAACGCGCGAGATAACGTCCGGCCAATGCCCCCAGCGCTTCCGGCGAACGTGCGCTCAGCACGAGCGGCGGCAACGGCGCGTCCCCGGCCACAGGCGACGGCGAACGCAGCGCGTCGCCGTGCCCATCCGCTGGCGTGGCAACCGCCTCCCTCAGCACGACGTGCGCATTCGTGCCGCCAAAGCCGAACGAGTTGACGCCCACCGTCAACGGCGCCTGTTCACGCCGTTCGAGCTGCGTGAACCGGTCGACGAAACGCAGGCGTCCCCCCTCGAAATCGATACGCGGATTCGGCGTATTGAAATGCAGCGAGCGCGGCACCGCGCGATGTCTCAAGCACAGCACGGCCTTCAGCAAACCGGCCATGCCCGCGGCGGTCTCCAGATGGCCGACGTTAGTCTTGACCGACCCGATCAACAGCGGATCGGTGGCCGGCCGGCCGCTGGACAATGCTTCGATCAGCGCGCGCGCCTCGATCGGATCGCCAACCGCAGTTCCGGTTCCATGAGCCTCCACATACGCCACGGAGCGCGGATCGACACCCGCGCGGCGATAGACCGAACGCAACAGGTCGGCCTGCATCGCGGAAGTCGGCACGCTGATGCCGCCCGGCGAATGACCATCGGAATTCACACCGCTGCCGGCGATGACCGCGTATATCGGGTCGCCGTCGGCCAGCGCGCGGTCGAGCCGCTTGAGCAGCACGAAGCCGCCGCCCTCGGCGCGGACGTATCCGTCGCCAGCCGCGTCGAACGCGCGGCAACGTCCGGTCGGCGACAGCATCGACGCCTTCGAAAAACCGATGAAACTGAACGGGTGCAGCAGCAGGTTCACACCGCCTGCGAGCGCCAGCCCGGTCTCGCCGGACTGCAACGCCTGGACCGCCTGATGAACCGCGACGAGCGACGACGAGCACGCGGTATCGATCGACATGCTGGGACCGCGCAGATCGAACAGATACGACACGCGATTCGACGCGATGCTCAGTGCGTTGCCGGTGGCCGAATACGGATCGATCACAGCCAGATCGTCCATGTTGCGGTTGCCGTAATCCATGCCGCCGACGCCGACGAACACACCGCAATCACGGCCACGCATCGCGTCCGGCGCCACGCCGGCGTCTTCGAACGCCTCCCATGCAAGCTCGAGCAGAAGCCGCTGCTGCGGATCCATCTGCGCCGCCTCGCGCGGTGACACGCCGAAGAATTCAGCATCGAAGCCGGCGACGTCGTCGAGGACACCCGCCGCGAACGTGTAGCTCTTCCCCGGCTCCGACTTCGTCGGATGCTGGTAGAACGCCGTACCGAACCGGGACGGCGGGATAGCGGTCACTGCATCGCGCTCGCCGCACAGCAGTTGCCAGAATTCCTCGGGCCCTTCAACCCCGCCAGGAAACCGGCACGACATCCCGATTATTGCGATCTTGCTTTCCATCATCATGCTGGCATCAACTGCGTCTCGTCCCGCCAACCCGCCGTGGCGTGCGCTTCGTGCGTCATTGCTCGCTGCAGGGCCGAACCGAGGCTTTCCACGCGAACGTCTTTTTGTTTGCCCTCGTCGACGCCGAAGTTGCGCCAGATAACGTAGTCGCTATCGGCCGGCTCCGTGCCGAGGGAATCGAACACTGAACTCAACGCGGGAACGTGGTCGCCGTAGAAACACAGCACGGCCGGCCGTTTCCGCTTTTCCAGAAAGTCGGTCAGCTTTCCGAGCATCCGGTCCGCGTTTTCGACGTGTCGAAGATATGCGGTCAGATCGCGGTAGCGGGCGTCGTCGCCGAGGGTGTGCCTCGAATCCGACTCGCCCGGTGCGACCGGTTCGAGATGCAGCGGACCGTGGTTTTCCATCGTGATCGCAAACGCAAACAGCGGTTTGTCGTCGCGCTCCTGCAACAGCGCGACGATCGCATCCGCCACCGCATCGTCTCCGACATAAGGCCCAACGCGCGGCGCCGCCGCAAAATCCCGGATGTCGAGGAAGCGATCGAATTGCATCAGACGGAACGCCCTGTGCCGCCCGAAAAAATCCGCGTAATAGGGATGGACGGCCACGGCACGGTATCCGCCCCGCTTGAACCATCCCGCCAGCGACGCACACGCGCGGCGCACATACCAATACGGATAAAACCGCGCGTAACCGAGTGCCGCCGACGGCACGCCCGTCAGCATTCCGAACTCCGTGCGCATGGTGTTCGCACCCCAGCCGGGGACCGTCAGCCGACCCTGCTGGAAAGCCGTTTTCCTGACGCGGTCGAAATGCGCGTAGGGACCCGACCGCACGCATTCGCCGAGCCGGCGCGCGTCGAAATAGGACTCGCTCTGAATGACGATCACGTCCGGATGCGCTTCGGGAGCGCCGCTCGAGAAAGGACCCGTGTCGACGGCGCGGGCAAAAACGTGCCGCTTCGCGCGGCTGAGCCCATTGATCAGGTACGCGGCAAACGTCGCGAGAAAACCCAGCCGGCGTTGGTCCGCCGTTGGGCCGAGCGTGAGGAACAAGCGCTGCGACAACGCACGGCAAAGCAGAAAACCCGCGATCGCGGCCACCGCGCCAGCGCCGCGGTGCGGCGTGTCCGCGGGCGTCTCGAGCAGGAACCCCGTCACGATGACCGCGGCGCCCGCCAGCGCAGTCAGACCCTTGACGACCCCAAGAAACGGCAAGTAAAGGCGCGGGTGCGAAAAAGCCTGGCTGAACAGACTCAAATCGGTAAAAACGAGCGGTTCTCTCAACGACTGATATTTTGCATTACTGATGACGGCGAACACCGCGACCAGCACCGCTACGACGAACATCGAAAAGATGGGCCGCCCGGTGATTGCGAGGCTCGCGCCCGCCACGACGGCGAGCACGGCAATGTGCAGCGCGACCGCCGCCAATGGCCGGCGAAGCGGCGCGCGCGGAACGGCGACGGCGTCAATGCCGAACGAGAAGGCAACTGCTGCGGCCACGATGGCAAGCTCGTACAGCACTTCACGCTTTCCGTGCGGGGAGGTAGAACAGGCGAGCGAGAATGGCATCCGCGAATGCCGTCGGCAGCACGCGTAGCAACTTGATGCCGAACGCGAGGCTGAACGGAAACGCGATTTCCGCGCAGCGGCGTGCGATGCGCTTCCTGATGTGAAGCGCCGCCCGTTCTGCTGACCACATGAATGGCTTCTTGCCCGGGTATGCGTCGCTCATCGCGGTGCTCACGAAACCGGGCATCACGATGGACACGCCGATGTGATCTTTGGCCAACACCGGGCGTACGGCATCGCAGTAGGCGACGAGAGCCGCCTTGCTCGCGCAGTAGGCCGGTGATACAGCCATACCCCGCAGCCCGGCAAGCGAACTGACTACCGCAATGTGACCGCGACGGCGCGTGCGCATCCGCTCGATCGCAGGCTGCAGCGTATGTAACACGCCGTACAGGTTGACGTCGACGACCTCGGTTGTCCGCTCCGCGCTTTCCCACTCGTCGCAGGACGAGAGCGTGTTCGCCACACCGGCGTTCGCGATCAGCAGATCGATTGGGTGCTGCTGGTCAAATCCGGCAATCCAGTTCTGGACGGCAGACTGATCGCGCACATCCATGCAGCCGGTTACAACCGCGGCACCGCGGGAGCGACAGGACGCTGCGACAGACTCGAGCCGTTCGCGATTCCGGCCGGTCAGCCCGAGAACGGTACCAGGCGCCGAGTAGCACAATGCCAACGCGCGCCCAAGCCCTGCACTAGCACCCGTAATCACTACCGTATACGGCTGAGCTGCGCCCACCCTCCCTCCCCTGATTTAAAACGATATCCAGCAGTGACTTCCGCCACCCTCAGGATTGCCCCCAGCCATTTCCTGCCCGTCAGGCTCAGCCAGGCTTAATTACAGGTGTATTTTTAAGTTGCAGATCGTAAAAATAGATTCATCTGAAAGCCATGTTTTTGATTATCATCAGTATTGCTAATTGATATCAATCAAGAAATTCGGATCTATAGCGCGACCCCCAAGACATAGTCGCGCCCATGAAATTCCGCCGCCACGACGTCCCGCTCGCCCTCAATATCGATCAAAACCACTGCGGTGCCATAACCCTCGGCGATGCGGACCAGATTGCACACCGAACCCGCCGCGCATGCACGCATTCGGACTCGATGCAGAAGGACACGTGCGAAATTGCGATATCGACGCCAGACGACAGCAATGCCTCAATGCGGCCCAACGCAACGCAGCACCCAAACGCCCAACCGTTCCGGGTGGCTAATTCGGGCACCGCCCCGCACACCACGCCAGCGATCGCGCGACCCATCCGGCGACCGACGTTAATTCTTCTTATTGTCGTGTAGTCCGCCCGCTCCTTATATAGGATGCGTCCTAATTTAGATCACCACTCTTTAGACGTCGATATGGAGATACGGAAATCTGACAGATATGACGTTAGTCGCAATTCAGCTAATCCCGTAATGCCGTCAATTTGTTTTGCAATTCTAAATTTATGAGAAAGCAAATTTTGAGACAGATGACGGTTGCCTTAATTGGAAAAGGAGGGGTGCTTCTGAACCATGCGATCGACGCATTGTCGCTTAAAAGAAGCGTCGCCAAGACGTTCCGAATATAGAGTAGGCGAGTTCGACTGACAGATCACCATACGCGAGACGGTACGGGCGCCGGTATGGTCCGGCGCCGCGCGAGAGACTTCCTTACTTTTTCTGAATGAATTCGATCTTGTACCCATCCGGATCGGTCACGAACGCGATCACGGTGGTGCCGTGCTTCATCGGCCCGGCCTCGCGCACGACGGTGCCACCCTGCGCCTTGATCTTCTCGCAGGCGGCGTAGACGTCGGCCACTTCCACCGCCAGGTGGCCGAAACCCGTCCCCAGGTCGTAGGACGGCGTATCCCAGTTGTGGGTCAGTTCGATCACGGTGCCATCACGCTCGTCGGTGTAGCCGACGAACGCCAGCGTGAATTTGCCCTCGGGGAAGTCTTCGCGGCGCAGCAGTTTCATGCCGAGCAGTTCGGTGTAGAACTTGATCGAGCGATCGAGGTCGCCGACCCGGATCATCGTGTGAAGCAGGCGCATCGTAAGCTCCGTTTTGCGGTCATCAAAAACCGGACTGTATCAAAATCTTGCCCGCCCTGCCGGCGTCGGCAAACTCCGTCGATTTGCTCTAGCATGAACGCCATCCCGAAATCGCCGTTGGCGGCACGTCGACATACGGCCGATCAAGATCGATACAAGGAGCAGACATGCGGATTCTCGTTGTGGGCGCAGGCGCGACGGGCGGTTATTTCGGCGGACGCCTTGCGGCCGCCGGGCGCGACGTGACATTTCTCGTGCGGCCGGCACGCGCCGCGCAATTGCGTGAAGACGGGCTCGTTATTCGCAGTCGCTTCGGCGACCTCACGCTGCGCGATGTCAGAACCGTCACACAGGACGCACTGCAGGCGACTGGCGCGCAGCCATTCGACGTCGTGCTGCTCAGCTGCAAGTCCTACGATCTCGACAGTGCGATCGAGTCGTTCGCCGCGGGCGTCGGCGCCTCGACGGTGATCCTGCCACTCCTGAACGGTATGCGCCATCTCGACGTGCTGCAAGCGCGGTTCGGCACGCAGGCCGTGTTGGGCGGCGTATGCCTGATCGCTTCGACGCTCAATGTGCAGCGGGAAATCGTGCATCTGAACGACATCCACGCGATTGGATTCGGCGAACTGGGCGGCGGAGTCTCGAGGCGCGCGCAAGCCATAGCCGACACGCTCTCCAACGCGGGTTTCGATGTGACGGCCAGCGACCGCATCCTGCAGGAAATGTGGGAAAAGTGGGTGTTCCTCGCGTCGCTCGCGGGTTCGACGTGTCTCTTTCGCGCGCCCATCGGCACGATTCTCGCCACGCCCGATGGTGAAGCGATCGTCGAACGCCTGTTCGCCGAGTGTCGTGCGATCGCAGCCGGGAATGGCCACGCGGTGCGCGACACGTTCCTCGAACGCTCGCGCGCGATGCTCTTTGCGCCCGGTTCGGCGCTCACGGCATCGATGCTGCGCGACGTGGAGAACGGCTCGCGAATCGAAGCGGATCACGTGCTCGGCGACCTTATCCGGCGCGACAGCGCACCACCGGCGGGCGACGCGGTGCCGGTGCTGCGCATCGTCTATAGCCAGCTGAAGGCCTACGAAGGACTGCGCGCTGCGCCCTCAGCGCCGTAGGGAGATCGTCAATTGTTGCAGGCGGAGTTTGATATCGTATTGCTCCTCCTACAGACATCCAACGTCCGATGAGCACGATCGCCCTACACGCGCGCCGCGCCCCAGACAGCCAGGCTGTCATCCTGATGATCGTGCTCTGCGCGATCTGGGGACTTCAGCAAGTCGCCATCAAGAGCGCCAACGTGGCGCTGCCGCCGGTCTTTCAGGCGGGACTGCGCTCGGCGATCGCCGCGGTGCTCGTGTGGGGCTGGGCGCGCGCCCGCGGCACGCCGCTCTTTCGCGACGACGGTACGCTGGCCGCGGGCATTCTCGCGGGCGTGCTGTTCGCCGGCGAGTTCGTCTGCATCTTCCTCGGCCTCTCGATGACGAGCGCCTCGCGGATGGCCGTGTTTCTCTACACCGCGCCCTGCTTCACCGCGCTCGGACTGCACTGGTTCACGCCCGGCGAGCGCATGCGGCGCACGCAGTGGATCGGCGTGATGGTGGCGTTCACGGGGATGGCGCTCGCGTTCGCCGATGGTTTCGCGCGCAACGGTACCGCCGATACGCACGCAATGCTCACCGGCCTTGCGGGCGACGCGCTCGGCGTGCTTGGTGGCGCGTTGTGGGCCGCTACGACGGTGGTCGTGCGCACGAGCACGCTCGCGCGCGTGAGTGCCAGCAAGACGCTCTTCTATCAGTTGTCGGTGTCGGGCGTCGTGCTGCTCGCGCTCGCGGCCGGCATCGGCCAGATCGAGGTCCGCACGGTCACACCGCTTGCGCTCATGGCGCTCGGCTATCAGGCCGTGGTGGTGGCGTTCGCAAGCTATCTCGCGTGGTTCTGGCTGCTGACGCGCTATATGGCGTCGCGGCTTTCCGTGTTCTCGTTCCTCACGCCGCTCTTCGGCGTGACGTTTGGCGTGATGCTGCTCGGCGAATCGTTCAGCAACCGCTTTCTCGCGGCCGCGCTGCTCGTGCTGAGCGGGATCGTGCTCGTCAACGCGCCGGCGAAGTCGAAACAAAACTGAAACGCCGCGGGCGGGCGAGCCCGGCGCAAGCGTGTAAGGTCGAGCCAACGTCGCATGGCTTTCCAGGCTTTCCAGGCTTTCCAGGCTTTCCAGGCTTTCCAGGCTTTCCAGGCTTTCCAGGCTTTCCAGCGGCCCGAAACGACTGCGGGCGCTTTCGCGCCCGCAGTCGTTTGTCCTGCTCGTGGATCGTTAGCCCCGCATTAGCCTCGCGCTACCCTCACCCGCGCTCCGGCGACGCTCCGTTCAACGCCTGGGCAATTCGCACGTACTCCTCCACCGGCACGTCCTCTGCGCGACGCGCGAGGTCGAAGCCGAGTCCCTCGAAATCCACACGGTCGCGATAGTCGGACAGCGTGTTGCGCAACATCTTGCGCCGCTGCGAGAACGCGGCCGTCACGAGATCGCCGAGGATCGCCGCATCCACCACAGGCAGCTCGTGCGGCGCATACGGAATCATGCGGACGATCGCCGAATCGACTTTCGGCGGCGGCTGGAACGATTCAGGCGGCACGTCGATGAGTTTGTCGATGACGTACCGGTACTGGAGCATGACCGTGAGCCGGCCGAACGCCTTGCTGCCCGGCTCGGCCACCATGCGCTCGACGACTTCGTTCTGGAGCATGAAGTGCTGGTCGATCACGCAATGCGCGAAGTCCACGAGGTGAAAGAGCAGCGGGCTCGAAATGTTGTACGGCAGATTGCCGACGATGCGCAGCGACGGCTTATCACCCGGCGCCGCGAGCGAGCCGAAGTCGAACGCGAGCGCGTCACCCGCGTGCAGTTCGAGCAGCGGGCCGAATTTCTTCGTGAGCCGCGCAATCAGGTCGCGATCGAGTTCAACTGCATGCAGCGGCGATTCGGGGGTGGCGAGCCGCTCGATCAGCGGCGCGGTGAGCGCGCCGAGCCCTGGCCCGATCTCGACCATGCGTTCGCCGCGCTGTGGGCGAATGGTGTCGACGATCGAGTCGATCACGCCCATGTCGACGAGAAAGTTTTGCCCGAAGCGCTTGCGCGCGAAGTGGCCTTGATGCTGTCTGCTGCTATTGGACATCGTATGGAAAAATCAGTCAGAGGACGCGGCAACGGCGTGACGGTAGCGCGCCATCGAAACTGCGGTATCGACGGCGGCGATCAGGCTGCCCGCGTCGGCGCGGCCCGTGCCCGCGAGATCGAGCGCGGTGCCGTGATCCACCGACGTGCGGATGATCGGCAGGCCGAGCGTCACGTTGATGCCCTCGCCGAACGTCGCGTATTTCAGGACCGGCAGGCCCTGATCGTGAAACATCGCCAGCACGCAGTCGGCTTCGCTCAGATAGCGCGCCTGAAACAGCGTGTCGGCAGGATACGGGCCGCGCGCGTCGATGCCCTCAGCCTCGGCGGCCTTGAGCGCCGGCGAGATCGTGTCGATCTCCTCGCGGCCCAGGTAGCCGTTCTCGCCCGCGTGCGGATTGAGCCCCGTCACGAGAATGCGCGGCTGCGGTACGCCGAAGTGCCGGCGCAAATCGTGGTCGATGATGCGCAGAGTCTCGACGAGGCCGTCTATCGTGAGCGCGGCTGAAACGTCCTTGAGCGGCAGATGCGTCGTGGCCAGCGCGACGCGCAGCGGCCGTGCGCCGGTGCCCGCGAGCATCATCACCACGCGCGGCGTGTGCGTGCGCTCCGCGAGATATTCGGTGTGGCCGGTGAACGGAACGCCCGCATCGTTGATCGTGCTCTTCTGCAGCGGTGCGGTGACGATAGCGTCGAATTCCTGCGCCATGGCGCCGTCGATCGCGCGATCGAGCAGCGCGAGCACGTAGCGTCCGTTGGCGGCGTTCAGGTTGCCCGCCAGCGCCGGTGCCGCGAGCGGCATGTGCTCGACGCTCACGCGCGCGTGTGCAGTGATGGCGGACCAGTCGACGCTGACGGCAGCGGCACGCGCCGCGAGCAGATCGCGGTCGCCGAGCACGACGAACTCCGCGTCAGGCCAGTGCGCCGCCGAACCGGCGAGCACTGCCGCGGTCAGTTCAGGGCCGACGCCCGCAGGTTCGCCGGTGGTGATGGCGATGCGGACCGGCCGCGGCCCCCGCGGAGCCGACGGAACCGACGACTGGGTTGCGGGGGCGTTCACGGCGCGATTCCTTTAGTTTTGCGGCGGAGCGATGCCGCTGAGCTTGTAGTTCACGTAGGCGCTGTCACGCAGTTCGCGCAGCCAGTCGGCGTACGCCTGCTCCGCCTTGCGCTGGCCGATGGCCTGGCGCGCGAGGTCCATCTGCTGTGCAACCGAGCCTTCCGCGTCGCGGCGGCCGAGCACCTGAATCAGGTGGTAACCGTATTCGGTCCGGACCGGATCGCTGATCTGGCCATCCTGCAGCGTGTTCATGGCACGCTCGAATTCGGGCACGGTTTCGCCCGGGCTGATCCAGTTGAGATCGCCACCCTGCGACGCCGAACCGTCCTGCGAGTACGTGCGTGCGAACTTGGCGAAGTCGCCGCCCGCCAGCACTTCACGCTTGATTTCGAGCAGCTTCTGACGCGCTTCCGGCTCCGACGTGCCTTCGCCGACGCGCAGCAGAATGTGGCGCACGTGCGTCTGCACGAGCTTCGGCGCATCGCCGACGTTGCCCTGGCCCGCACGGCGCTCGACCAGACGGATGATTTCGAAGCCGTCATTCGTGCGGATCACCGACGGATTCACCTGGCCCGGACGCAGCGTCGAAGCGGCGGTCACAAATTCCGCAGGGAGCTTCGACGGCGACAGGAAGCCCATGTCACCGCCCTTTTTCGCGTCAGGCGCCTGCGAGTTCGACTTGGCGAGGCTCGAGAACTTGTCGCCTGCCAGCGCCTGCTTGAGCAGCGCGTTGGCTTGCGCCTGCGCGGCTTCGATGTCCGTCTGCGATGCGTTGAGCGGCGCCTTGATCAGGATGCGCTCGAAGTGCAGGTCGTTCTGCTGCCCGGCGTTCGGCCCGCGCTGGCTCGCGATGTAGTTCGCGACTTCCGCGTCCGACACCGAGATCTTGCTGTCCACTTCCTTCTCGCGCAGCTTCGAGAGCGTGAGTTCGGTGCGCGCGTCCTTCGTGAACGTGCTCCAGGGCACGCCGGCCGCCTCGATGCGCGCGCGGTAGGTGGCGAGGTCAAGGCCGTTGGCCTGTGCGAGACGCTCGAGCGTGCGCTGCACCGTGGCGTCGTCGACGACAATGCCGTCTTCCTTCGCCTTCTGGAGCTGGATGCGTTCGAGCACCATCTGGTTGAGCACCTGCGCGCGCAACTGGTCGACCGGGGGCACGGGCGCGTTCTGCTGGTTCAGACGCCGCGTGATGAGTTCGGCCCGTTCGTCGAGTTCACGCTGCGTGATCACGCCGTCGTTCACGACGGCGGCGATCGTGTCGGCCACCTGGCCGGATCCGGAGGACAGTCCTTGTGCTTGTGCCGACACGGCCGGCATGAGGCCTGCGGCGGCGAAGAGCGTTACAGTGAACGTTGCGAGGCGAAGCTTTTTCATGATTCCCACAGATACTCCAATGTTTGCGGGCAGCTTCGCCCGGCTCTTTGCAACCGACCCCGCATTGCCCCGCGCGTCCCGGTCAGGGAAAACGCGACGGATCACGCGTTATTGATAATCCGTGAAACGCGACGGCAACGGCGGCTGGCCCGGCGGTACCGTGTAACCCGGCACAGCCGCGCGGAACGCAGCCACCAGTCCGTTATCGACGTTCGACAGCCCCTTGAGCGTCAACTGCGCGAGGAACCGCGTGGACGAATTATTGCCGCCGGAAGTATTGACCCCGTTTGCGTAGCGCTGGAGGCCAACGCCGAGCGCCCAGCAGTCGGCGTCATACTGCATGCCGATCAGACCGTCGACGATCCGGTGACTGCCCAGATCGTAGTTGAAGCGGCCCACGGCGTACACCCGGTGCGAGAACGGCCACTGTGTCGAGATCAGAATCTGGTTGATCGGCTGGTTGTCGAGCGTCGTGTTGGCACGCGTATAGCGGTACGCGACGTTCACCACGCGATTTGGCCCCGGGCTATAGCCGAAGCCGACGCTGGCCTTCACAAGCTGGTCGTTGTCGGCATTATATTGGAACGCCGTTTCCGAGGCGAAACCGGCCCCGAGCTTCAGCGACGCACCTGCAATCAGGTCGGAATGTGTCGACTGTGCCGGCGTCTGGCCAGGCGCAAGCGGCAGCAGGGTGACCCGCTGATCCTGGAAAAAGTACTGCTGCGCCAGCACGAAGCGCGCGCGCTCGTCGCCCGAAGCCGGGTCGATGAAGCGCGTGGTGATCGCGGCCGTGATGCGGTTGGCGTCGGCGATGCGGTCATTTCCGACGAACGTGTTCGGCGTGAAGATTTCCGCGAGCCCGAAGTCGGACTCGGCGGTGTCGAAGAGCGGCGCGAACTGCTGGTCCCGGAACGGCGTGTACACGTAGTACAGGCGCGGCTCCAGCGTCTGGATAAAGTCCTGGCCGAACAGGTGCACGTTGCGCTCGAACACGAGACCCGTGTCGAAGCTGAACGTCGGTATCGACTCAGTGAAGTTCTTCGGCTGGCCCGCCGGCGCACCCGTCCCGATGTTGCTGAGGTCGTACGCCGCGAAGTGCCACTGCACCTTCGGCGTGACGAAGTAGCCCGGCCCCACCACCGAGTACGACAGGTACGGATTGAAGACGACGCGGTCGCCTTCGGTCGTGTCGGAACTCGTGATGCGAAAACGCGAGTAGTCGGCTTCCGCGCCGTAGTCGAAGCCGCCGACGTTGTACTTCGCGTACTTGACGTTGAGCTGGGGTTCGCGACCGTACGGCGGCGTGGAAGGCTCAAGCGTCTGCCAGTGCTGCACGCGCGCGAGCACCGACCACGGCCCGTTGTTGTACGTGAGGCCCGCTTCCTGCTGGTACAGCAACTGCGTGCCGTTCAGGAACTGGTTGGCCGCCGACGCCAGGTCTTCCGGATAGGTGTTGTCCGAGACCTTGTTGAAGTAGACGTAGCCTGCGAACCCGTCGCCGAAATTCTGGTTGTGCTGGATGAACAGCGCGTAGCGATTCGTCTTCGTCAGCGCGTCGTCCGGCAGAAACGTACCGGTGATCGTGCCGCTGTAGTTCGTCGACAGATACCGGAAATCGCCCCGCATGAACACGCCACGCTTCGAGATCAGCTCGGGCGTGAACGTGAAATCGCGGTTCGGCGCGATGTTGAAGTAATACGGCAGCGTGATTTCATAGCCGTTCGTCGAACTGATCGAGAACGTCGGCGGCAACAGGCCGCTGCGGCGGTCGCTCGAGAGCGGGAACGTAAACCACGGGCTCGCCATGATCGGCACGTTCTGGAAGAACAGCACGCCGTTGTGCGCGACGCCTTCGTCCGCGCCGGTGTCGAAGTCGAACTCGCTGCCTTTGATGTACCACGCCGGATTCGTCGAACACTGACACGCCGTGTAGGTGCCGTTCGTCAGCACCGAACGCTCGCTGTCGAGCAGGTCCGCGCGCTCGGCGCTGCCCGAGCCGCCCGTCAGCGCAAAGTGATACTTGGGCGAGGGCATGAAGCCTTCGTTGGCCTCGACCTGCAGGTGCCCCTCCGGACCCGAAAACGTGGTGCCGGACTGCGAGATCACGACCCGCCCGAACGCCGTGGCGGTGTCGGTGTCCTGGTCGTAGTGCAGCGCCTCGCCCTTCACCACGTTGACGCCCTGGCGCAGTTCGGCTGCGCCCTTCAAGGCGATGTCGGTATTGACGGTGCCCGTGACCGAGTCGCCGAGCACGAAGGTCCCCGGACGCTGCCCAGGCGCGAGCGGATGGTCTTCGAGCTGCGGTGCGAGGCGCAGGCTCAACGGGCCGTCCAGCGGCTCGGCCTGCGCGGTGGCGCCCGACAGCTGGGCATGCGCGAGCGCCGGCATCAAGCCCGGCGCGGCCACGAGTGCCGCAAGTGCCACGATGGGCCGCCGCTTGCCCGGCACGCCTTCGTCACTGCTGGAGATCGTCTGGAAATACTGTCTGGGCGGCATTATGGTTTTGGCGAATCGGCCCGGCCGCCTGCCCGGTCCATGACGGCCGTCCGCCTCCCGTGCGAAAGCGCGAGGCGAGGCCTGGGCGCACATCGGGTTAGCCTTCACCGGACGATGAAGGTGGCGAGCGAACCGTCATGCGGGCTTTGGCGCGAGTCGCGTCAAAAAAGTCGTGGGGTATTATATGGCAAGACGTTGATCCATTGATTTCGCCTCGGGTTTTCATGACCTCAACCGCTGCACCCAATTCTGCCAACACCGCGGCCAACAGTGCCGCCACAAGCGCCTCCGATGCCCGGCATGAACTGCTTACCGCCTGGCTCGCCAGTCACGCCGACCGTTACGCATTCGATCTCGCCACGCTCGCCCCGGCTTCGGCCGACGCGAGCTTCCGGCGCTATTACCGCGTTGCGAGCGCGGGCGCGTACGGCGCGTCGCTGATTGCCGTGGACGCTCCGCCGCCCGAAAAATCCCGCGAGTTCGCGCAGGTCGCCGAACTGCTCGCCGCAGCAGGCGTGCATGTGCCGCGTGTGCTCGAAGCGGACTTCGATGCGGGCCTCATGCTCGTGACCGATCTCGGCACCGCGCCATATCTGAAGGCGTTGCAGGACGCCGGGCCCGGCCCGCGCTCGCGCGAGCTGATGCGTGATGCGCTCGACGCGCTGATCCGCTGGCAGCTTGCTTCGCGCGAAGGCGTTCTGCCGGCGTTCGACGAAGCGTTCCTGCGCCGGGAAATGGATCTGATGCCGGAGTGGTACCTGCAGCGTCATCTGGGCCGCGACATCGACGACGCCACGCGTGGCGTGCTCGACCGTACCTTCGCGCTGCTCGTCGCGAATGCGCGCACGCAACCGCAGGTGTTCATGCTGCGCGATTTCATGCCGCGCAACCTGATGATCGCGACACCGAATCCTGGCGTGCTCGACTTCCAGGACGCCGTCTATGGCCCGATTACATATGACGTCGTTTCGCTGCTGCGCGACGCGTTTATCAGTTGGGACGAGGATTTCGAGCTCGACTGCTTCGCCCACTACTGGGAGCGCGCGAAGAAAGCAGGCCTGCCCGTCGACGCCGATTTCGGCGAGTTCTACCGCCAGCTCGAATGGATGGGGCTGCAGCGCCACATCAAGGTGCTCGGCCTCTTTTGCCGCATCAACTATCGCGACGGCAAGCCTCACTACATGGCGGACCTGCCGCGCTTCCTCGGTTACGCAAGCAAGGTCGCACACCGCTACCGTCCGCTCGCACCGTTCGCCCGGCTCATCGACGAGCTGCAGGGCACGAGCGTCGAAACCGGTTACACGTTTTGAACACGCCGACCCATGACGAAGCCGGATCGATGGACTGCGCCGTGAGCCGCGCCCGTTTCGAGCGCACGGCGATGATCTTCGCCGCCGGGCGCGGCGAGCGCATGCGCCCGCTGACCGACACCTGCCCGAAACCGCTCTTGCCCGTGGGCGGCAAGCCGCTCGTGGTCTGGCAGATCGAGCGGCTCGCCGCGGCCGGCTACACGAAAATCGTGATCAATCACGCGTGGCTCGGCGCGCAGATCGAAGCGACGCTCGGCGACGGCGCGCGCTTCGGCGTCACGCTGCACTACTCGCCCGAACACGACGCGCTGGAGACGGCGGGCGGCATCGCCCAGGCGCTGCCGCTCCTCGAAGCCGGCGGTGAGCCGGCCGTGTTTCTCGCGGTCGCTGGTGACGTCTACAGTGAATTCGACTTCGCGCGTCTCGACGATCGCGCCGAGGCACTCGCCTCGCAGACCGAGCCTGGCATGCACCTCGTGATGGTGCCGAATCCGACGTTCCATCCGGGCGGCGACTTCGCTCTTGGCGCCGATGGCGTGCTCACCGTGGACGGTGCACCGCGCTACACATTCGGCAGCATCGGGCTCTACGACACGCGCATGTTCCGCGATCTGCCGCGCGGCACGAAGCGCGCGCTCACGCCGTACTATCGCGAGACCATTGGCCAGCGGCGCGCGAGCGGCGAGCTTTACGAAGGACGTTGGGAAAACGTCGGCACAGCCGCACAACTGGCTGCGCTCGACGAAGCGTTGCGGGGACCGCAGCGCGGTTGAGCGCCGCAGCCGCAGGCAGCGCGTGCGGCCTGCGCCGGGCGGGATGCCATACCACCGAACCAGCACGCCTCAACAAACGCACGCCGGACGGTGCCCGCGGTTCTCCGCACAGTTAGCCTCACTTCTCGCCGGCCGATTCCTCCATCTGCCCGGCCTGCTCGCTCGACCTTTGCTGCTGAAGCGCCCACATCTGCGCGTAGTGGCCGCCTTCCCGCAGCAATTGCGCATGCGTGCCGCGCTCGACGATGCGCCCATGGTCCATCACGATGATCTGCTCGGCGTGCACCACCGTGGAGAGCCGGTGCGCGATCACGAGCGTCGTGCGATCGCGCGCGATCAGATCGAGTTCCTGCTGGATCGCGCGCTCCGAGCGCGAATCGAGCGCCGAGGTCGCCTCGTCGAACAGCAGGATCGGCGGATTCTTCAACAGCGTGCGAGCGATGGCGACACGCTGCTTCTCCCCGCCCGATAGCTTGAGCCCCCGCTCGCCCACCGGCGTGTCATAGCCCTTCGGCAGACTCTCGATGAATGTGTGGATGTGCGCTGCGCGTGCCGACGCGATCACCTCGTCGCGGCTCGCAGTGGGCCGGCCGTAGGCGATGTTGTAGTAGATCGAATCGTTGAACAGCACCGTATCCTGCGGCACGATGCCAATCGACGCGCGCAGCGATTCCTGCGTGACGTCGCGGATGTCCTGGCCGTCGATCGTGATGACGCCGCCCGCCTGCCGGTCGAGATCGTAGAAGCGAAACAGGAGGCGCGCGAGCGTCGACTTGCCGGAACCGCTGTGGCCCACCACGGCGGTCGTCGTGCCGGCGGCGATGGTGAAGCTCACGTCGTGCAGGATCTGTCGCGACGCCTCATACGCGAAGTTCACGTGCGAAAAACGCACCTCGCCACCGCGCACGGCAAGCGGCGGCGCGCCCGGCGCATCGGCCACTTCGCGTGAGACCGTGAGCAGCGTGAACATGCGGTCCATGTCGGTGAGGCTCTGCTTGAGCTCGCGATACACCACGCCGAGAAAATTCAGCGGGATGTAGAGCTGAAGCATGAACGTGTTGATGAGCACGAGGTCGCCGAGCGTGAGCTTGCCCGCCATCACGCCCTGCGTCGCGCGCCAGAGTATGAACACGAGCCCCGTGCCGATGATCGCCTGCTGCCCGAAGTTCAGCGCCGAAAGCGAATGCTGCGACTTGATCGCGGCCGCGCGGTAACGGTGCAGGTTTTCGTCATAGCGCCGCGTCTCCCACTCTTCGTTTCCGAAGTACTTCACGGTTTCGTAGTTGAGCAGCGAATCGATGGCGCGCGAGTTCGCGCGCGAATCGAGTTCGTTCATCGTGCGGCGAAAATGCGTGCGCCACTCGGTCACCTTCACCGTGAACACGATGTACGCGACGAGCGCCACAAGCGTGACGATCGCGTAATACGCCTCGTACTTCACGACGAAGAAGCCAAGCACGAGCCCCACTTCGACGAGCGTCGGCAGGATGCTGTAGAGCGAGTACGAAATCAGTTGCGTGATGCCGCGCGTGCCGCGTTCGATGTCGCGCGTCATGCCGCCGGTCTGCCGGTCCAGATGAAATCGCAGCGACAGCCCGTGCAAATGGCGAAACACCTTGAGCGCAAGCTGGCGCACGGCGCTCTCAGTCACCTTCGAGAAGAGGATCTCGCGCATTTCGGTGAAGAGCGACGTCGAGAGCCGCACGAACGCATAAGCGACCACGAGCAGCCCGATCCCGCCGACGAGCACAATGCCGGGCGCGTGCTCCGCGCGCCCGAGCGCTTCGAGATGGCGCACCGAGGCGAGGTTATCGACGATGTGCTTCATCACGATCGGCACGCCGAGGTTCGCCACCTTCGCGCCGATCAGGCACGCAAGCGCGAACGCCACGCGCCACTTGTACGCGGCGAGATACGGCAGCAGCGAGACGATGGTCTGCCAGTCGTTGCGCGGCCCGATGGTGGGCAGCGCGGGTTCGTTCGACGAAGAAAAACGGCGCATGGGCGAAAGCGGTGAGCGCGAGGGCGCGCTTTACGAAAATCCGGTGATTCGGCGGGTCGTTAAATCGCAGACGACGGGTTCAGGATCGCGCGGTGCAAAACAGGACGTAGCGGCGTTCTGCAGTGCGGCACGCCGCTGCGCCGCCCGGCACCCGGGCCGGTCGGCCAAAAGCCCGCTTTCCCGTACAATTCCTGATCGCTGTATTGTCGCAGAAGGCTGCATGCGCCGCTGAAGCTCGCCCCGCGGCGGCGCACCAGTCTTCCCACCTTATTCATGGACCATCCGATGAACGACGCCCCCGCGCTCCCCCCCCAACCGCCAACGTTGCGTGTCATGCCGCAACCGTCGGACTCGAACGTCCACGGCGATGTCTTCGGCGGCTGGATCATGTCGCAGGTCGACATCGCCGGCTCGATTCCGGCAAGCCGGCGCGCGAATGGCCGCGTCGCGACCATCGCGGTGAACTCGTTTCTGTTCAAGGAACCGGTGTTCGTGGGCGACCTTCTGAGCTTCTATGCCGAGGTCGTCAAGACGGGCAGGACGTCGGTGACCGTCGACGTCGCGGTGTACGCCCAGCGCATGTGTCACGCCGACAAGGTCGTCAAGGTCACCGAAGCGACCCTCACGTATGTCGCGACCGGCGACGATCGCCGTCCGCGTCCGCTGCCGCCGCTCGCCTGAGCACGCGCCGGCCGGTCGCACTGATCCGGCCGGTGCAGCTCGTCTGGCCTGGCATGGCCTGTAGTGGTCGTCACACCGTCCAGGCCACGCCGGTCCCTTCGCCGTATTCGGAACTCGCGGCACTCGCGGCGAGCAACGCCGCGACATCGTCCCCCGGCAACGGCGGCGAAAAGTAGTAGCCCTGCAGTTCGTCGCAATCGCGTTCGCGCAGGAAGGCGAACTGCGCCGACGTCTCGACACCCTCCGCGATCACCTGCAACTGCAATTCGTGCGCGAGCGCGATGATCGCAGCCGTAATCGTCTCGTTGTCGTCGCTTGTGCCGATATCCGCCACGAACGACCGGTCGATCTTGAGCCGGTCCACGGGCAGCCGCTTCAGGTAGCTCAGGCTCGAATAGCCGGTACCGAAGTCGTCGACCGCAATGCCGATCCCAAGCTCATGCAGTTCGTTCAGCATGGAGACCGCCTCCTCCGTGTTGCGCATGAGCGTGCTCTCGGTGACTTCGAGTTCGAGATAACAGGCGTCGAGACCGGTTTCGGCCAGCACTTCCGTGACCAGCTCGGCGATATTGCGCTGATGAAACACGCGCGCCGACAGGTTCACCGACACGCGCACCGGCGGCAGCCCGGCGCGCTGCCACTCGCGATTCTGCCGGCAGGCCTCGCGCAGCACCCAGTCCGAAAGCGGGCCGATCAGACCGCTCTCCTCCGCCACCGGGATGAACTGCGCGGGCGACACGAGCCCCGACTCGGGGTCGTGCCAGCGCACGAGCGCCTCCATACCGACGATCTGCCCCGTCGCCAGCTCAACCTGCGGCTGGTAATGCAGTAGGAACTCGCCGTCACGCAGGGCGCGGCGCAAGCGGCGCTCGAGATTCATGCGCGCGCCGACGCTCGCGTTCATCTCCGGCTGGAAGAACTGGAACGTGTTGCGGCCCATGTCCTTGGCGCGGTACATGGCGACGTCGGCCTTCTTGAGCAGCGTCTCGGCGTCATCGCCGTCCTGGGGGAACACGCTCGCGCCCATGCTGCAACCCACGTAATGCTCCATGCTCTCGAGCCACACCGGCTCCGAGATCATCGCCCGGGTGCGCTCCATCCAGGCAATCAGCGATTTTTCATCCGTGATGCCGGGCAGCACGACCACGAACTCGTCGCCGCCGTGACGCGCGACGGTGTCGTTCGTGCGCGCGCAGCGCTCGAGGCGCTCGGCGACCACCCGCAGCAACTGGTCGCCGACACTGTGGCCAAGGCTGTCGTTGACGTTCTTGAAGCCGTCGAGGTCGATGAACACCACGGTGACGCCACGCCCCTGCCGCCGCGCGGTCGTGAGCGCCTGCTGCAGACGCTCACGCAACAGGTTGCGGTTGGGCAGCAGCGTGAGGCTGTCGTAGTTCGCCTGGAATTCGAGCTGTTCCTGATAGCGGATCAACTCGGTGACGTCGTTGATGATGCCGATGTGGTGCGTCGTGCGGCCGTCGGGATCGGGCACCGGCGCGATCAGCAACTGGTTCCAGAAGAGCACGCCGTCCTTGCGGTAATTGCGCAGCACGGCGCTCACCTCGCGATTCGCGAGGAGTGCCTCGCGGATCGTGATGAGGCCCTCCTGGTCGCGATCGTCGCGTTGCAGGAAGCGGCTGTCGAGCCCGATCACTTCCGCCGGATCGTAGCCCGTGATGCGCCCGAACGCCGGGTTCGCGTACTCGATGAGGTTGCTGCCGCCCGGCCCCGGCGCCGTGATGAGAATCGCGTTCACGCAGGCGTCGAGCGCGCGGCTTTGCAGGCGCAGCGCGAGATCGGCGCGTTTGCGCGCGGTGGTGTCGGTGTATGAACCGAGCACGCCGATCACGTTGCCGTCGCCGTCGAGCATCGGCAGCTTGCTCATGAGCGACGTCGTGTGCTGGCCGCCGAGGATCAACTCGAGTTCGAAATTGATGTTCGGCAGGCCCGACTCGATCACTTCGCGATCCGTCGCGCGAACGCGGTCGGCGTAGGCGCGCCACGGCAGGTCGTCGTCGCTCTTGCCGATGATCTGCTCGGGATACGCGAGCCCCGCATCGCGCGCGAAGGCCATGTTGCAGCCGAGATAGCGCGATTCGGCGTCCTTCCAGAAGATGCGCTGCGGGATGTTGTCGATCACCGATTCGAGCATCTGGTTCGAGCGCTGGGCTTCCGCTTCGGCCTTGATCGTGTCGGTGACGTCGTCGGCGAGCACGAAGACCGCTTCGCGGCCGAGGAAGTTAAGCGAATGGTGCGAGATGTCCGCGCTGATGATCGAGCCGTCCCGGCGCCGGTGGTGCCAGATGCCGGCCATCGTGCGCACGTTTGGCGTGAGCGTGTCC
The DNA here is from genome assembly GCF_003837865.1 of Paraburkholderia dinghuensis. Taxonomy (GTDB): domain Bacteria; phylum Pseudomonadota; class Gammaproteobacteria; order Burkholderiales; family Burkholderiaceae; genus Paraburkholderia; species Paraburkholderia dinghuensis. Next base: position 633,098 of record NZ_RQIS01000001.1, read on the forward strand.
GAACGCGTGAGGTGCTGTTCGAGCCGCCAGACATCCTCGGGCGCGCGGATGTCGCGGATCGACATCGCCAGGAATTCTTCCTCGCTAAAGCCGTACTGCTGGATGGCCGCCGCGTTGACGGCAAGAAAGCGCAGCGTCTCGCGGTCGAAGACGTACATCGGCACGGGGTGCGCGTCGAAGAGGCCCTGGAAACGCTCGCCGCGCGAACGCAACCCGCGCATCAGCTCACGCGATGCGCTTTCGCGTGCACCGAACGTGTAGAGGAGCAGCGTCGCGCCTGCGAGCATCGTGACGATCAGGAGCACCGTCGCATTGCTCGCCGATCGCGCCGATTCGCCGAGCGAGGCAGCCAGCGCAAGATCCTCCGCGCCATGCAGCGCCGAAATCTCCGCGTCGATCTGGTCGATACGCCTGTCGAGCGTGACGTACGCCCTCGCCGCCTGGCCGGTGGCGCTCGGCCTGCTCGGTCTGGACGGGTCGGCCAAAGCCGCGGGCCCGGCATCGCTCGTCGGGCCAGGATTGGGGGCGGCCGCGCCGCGCCCATCGTGTGCCTCGCCCGCGTCCGCGCGGGTCATCTCAGCCGCGCCTGCAACCCGCGCCTCTTCGTCGGCGACACGTTGCTGAGCGCGCGCGAGCGTGTCGTCGATATCGCGCGCCAAGGCGTGCGCTTCGCCAGTCAAAGCGTCGAACCGGGCCGCAAGCTCCGGATCGTCCGTGAGTTCCGCGCGCGTGGAACGCTCGGCGTCGTCCAGGACGGCGACGCGCCGGGCGTGCGCCTCGGGCGTGTCGAGCGCGCCCGAAGCGACGAAGCGGCCAAGCGCGCCCAGACCGGAATCCAGCGCCTCGCGGAAGCGGTCGAGATCGTGTCGCACGGACGAGGCCCGCGCAGCTCGCGTATCGATTTCGCGCTGCGAGCCGATCTGCGACCATGCGACAAACGCATTGGCCCCGATGGCCGCGACGACGACCGCCAGATTGATGAGCTGGCGCCTTGGAAAAAGAGAGTTCATTGTGTGCCGAACGTCGTCCGTCCGCCTGGAAGTGCGCGCGGGACGAGGGAAAACGACCTGATGCGAAAGGCGGGCTTTCGTTGCGCCTAATCAGATAACGGCACGCTTTGGCGAGGCTTGAGAGAAAAAAGGGGAGAAATCGGCGTTTTCTGGCGGATCACGCCGGGAACGGCGCTCAGACCGGCGCTTAGACGGGAGCAGCCAGGCCGAACTCGCGCATCGCGGGCACGAAGTCGTGGTTGCTCTCCGGCTTGCGCGCGAGCTTCGCGAGCACATAGCGCTGAAACGGCGCGAGGCGCGCCCACGCGTCGACGTCCGGGGTAGCCAGACTCGCCATTGCCGCCTGGTGCGCGATGCCGCCCGGCACGATGCTGACGTCGCGCCAGGCTGGCGCTTCCTCGGGCGCGAACCACTCCGGCTCGACGTTGGCGTGCGTGCGCAACATCTCGAAGAGTGCGTGGTCGAAGTTGGTCTCGGTCGAGACGTCCTCGTCGACGGGGAAACGCGCCAGCAGCAGCCGGTCCTCCAGCGGCAACAGCTGCCACTGCGCGAGCGAGATGCGCAGCCCGAAACGGTCCAGATTGAAGCGCACGCACATCGGAATGTAGGTGAGATTCTCCGACGACTCGACCTCGAACCGGAACAGGAGCGGAGCTTCGTTCAATGCCATGGCAGTATCCTCGCGAAGCGGACGCGAGCGGGAGGCGTCCGCTTGAGGTATTTTAGAACCTTCCGCGCGGCGCGCGACCGCGCCACGTCAGGCTTGATGGAGTAATGCGCTTGAACCCACTGGAAACCACCGGCCAGCCCGGCGTCATCGAACTGCGCGTGCATCGCCACGGGAGCGGCACGGTCGATACGCGCGCCGATCACGTCGGCCAGGAGTGGCCCGTCGCGCTCGTGTTCAACGGCATCTCCCACGCGGTGATGATGTGTACGCCGCGCGACCTCGAAGCGTTTGCCGTCGGGTTCGCGATTTCGGAAGGCATCGTCGCGCGCAATGCGGACATTCAGGACATCGAGGTCGTTTTCCGCGAGGACACGAATTTGCCCCACGCCGAGGTCCATCTCACGGTCGTCCAGCAGGCCTTTGCCGGGCTCAAGGACAAGCGCCGCGCGCTGGCCGGACGCACCGGCTGCGGCGTGTGCGGAATCGAGAGCATCGATCTGCTCGATCTGCAGCCCGAACGCGTACCCGACACGGGCTTCATCCGGCGCCTCGCGCCTGACGCCATCGCACGCGCTGCACGAGAACTGCCGCAGCATCAGGTGCTCACGCAGCTCACAGGCGGCCTGCATGCGGCCGCGTGGTGCGACGCGCAGGGCGCGATCGTCTACGCGTTCGAAGACGTCGGCCGTCACAACGCGCTCGACAAGCTGATCGGCCAACTGGTGCTCGCGCGCGCCGACACGCAGCAAGGCTTCGTATTCCTGTCGAGCCGCGCGAGCTACGAACTGGTGCGCAAGGCGGCGCGTGTCGGCATCCCGATGCTGGCGACGATCTCCGCGCCCTCCTCGCTCGCCATCGCCATTGCCCAGCGCGCTGGACTGCGGCTCGTGAGCTTCTGCCGCGAATCGGGCTACGTCGATTACGAGACGGCCTGAACGTCCGAGGGCCTGGACGCGTTCCGGGTTCCCCGTTCCGCACCGTCCGGCGCGCCGTCGAATTGCCTGAAATCCGGCTTGCGCTTTTGCAGGAACGCCGTGAACGCTTCCCGCGCCTCGGGCATGCGCAACATCTCGCCAAACTGCACGGCCTCTGCGCTGATGCGCGCCTTGATCTCGTGCTGGCTCGCGCGCTTCATGAACGCCTTCGTCACGTGCAGCGACGAAGCAGGCAGCGCCACGAGCTTCGCCAGTTGCGCGGCGACGAACGCGTCGAGTTCGGCGGCGGGCAGCACGCGATTCACGAATCCCATGCGGTGCGCCTCGGCGGCATCGAACATCTCGCCTAGCAGCAGCTTTTCCGCCGCGAGCTGATGACCGGCGATACGCGGCAGCAGCAGCGACGACGCCGCTTCCGCGCAGAGTCCGAGCTGCGCGAACGGCATGGCGAAGCTTGCCGTGTCGGCGGCATAGACCATGTCGCAGTGCAACAGCAGTGTCGTGCCCACGCCGACCGCCGCGCCCGCCACCGACGCGACGAGCGGCTTTTCGGCGCCCGCGATGGCGTAGAGAAAGCGCATCACGGGTGAATCGTTGCCTGTGGGCGGCGTCTTCAGAAAGTCTTCGATGTCGTTGCCGGCCGTGAAAATCCCGGGCTGGCCGCGCAGCAGCACGACGCGCACCGACGCGTCCTCATGCGCCGACGCGAGTGCTTCGTTCATCGCCTCATACATCGCGGGCGTGAGCGCGTTCTTGCGCTCGGGCCGGTTAATGGTGATCGTCAGCACGCCGTTTTCGCGTGTGATCTCGATTGCATGGGTCGGCTGAGTCATCCGGTTGTCTCCTGTCATGCTCCATCACCCCAATACGAAAAACGGTTCGCAAACCGCGAAGCCTGCGAACCGTGTCGACAATGTTGCCCGATACGTTTATAGACGCTCGATGATGCCCGCCGCGCCCATGCCGGTGCCGACGCACATCGTCACCATGCCGTACTTCAGGTTGCGGCGACGCAGGCCGTGCACGACGGTCGCTGCACGAATCGCCCCGGTCGCGCCGAGCGGGTGACCCAGCGCAATCGCACCGCCGAGCGGGTTGATCTTCGACGGATCGAGACCGAGGTCCTGGATGACCGCCAGCGATTGCGCGGCGAATGCCTCGTTGAGTTCGATCCAGTCGATGTCGTCCTGCTTCAAGCCTGCGGCCTTCAGCGCTGCCGGAATCGCTTCCTTCGGGCCGATGCCCATGATCTCCGGCGGCACGCCACGCACTGCAAAACTCACGAAGCGTGCGAGCGGCGTCAGGTTGAACTGCTTGAGCATCTTCTCCGAAACGACGATCAGCGCGCCCGCGCCATCCGACGTCTGCGAACTGTTGCCCGCCGTCACCGAACCCTTGTTGGCGAACACGGCACGCAGCTTCGCGAGGCCTTCCATCGACGTGTCCGCGCGCGGACCTTCGTCGAGCGCCATCACGCGCTCGCTCACCTTCACGTCGCCCGACGCGAGATCCGGGTAGCGTTCGACGATCGTGTACGGCGCGATCTCGTCATTGAACTCGCCGGCCTGCTGCGCGGCGAGCGCGCGGCGGTGCGATTCCACGGAGAACGCGTCCTGCGCCTCGCGGCTCACCTTCCAGCGCTCTGCGACCTTCTCGGCGGTCAGGCCCATACCGTAGGCGATGCCGATGTTCTCGTTCGAATCGAAGATGTGCGGCGACATCGACGGCTTGTTGCCCATCATCGGCACCATGCTCATCGATTCGCAGCCGCCCGCAATGATCGCATCGGATTCACCAACGCGAATGCGATCGGCCGCCATTGCGAGCGCCGTGAGGCCCGACGCGCAGAACCGGTTGACGGTCACGCCGCCCACCGTGTTCGGCAGGCCCGAAAGCAGCGCGCCGATACGCGCCACATTGAAGCCTTGCTCGGCTTCGGGAATCGCACAGCCGACGATCGCGTCTTCGATCACTTTCGTGTCGAGACCGGGCACCTGCGCCACTGCCGATTTGATCGCGTGGACGAGCATCTCGTCCGGGCGGGTGTTCCTGAGCGCGCCGCGCGGCGCACGGCCGATGGGCGTGCGGCTCGCGGCGACGATGTATGCGTCCTGCAACTGTTTGCTCATCTGATACTCCAGTCCGTATCCAGTATGTCGTGCCGCTTAGTTGCGCACCGGCTTGCCGGTCTGCAACATGCCCATGATGCGTTCTTGCGTCTTCTGCGTGCCGAGCAACTCGACGAAAGCGCGGCGCTCGAGCGTGAGCAGCCATTCTTCGTCGACGGTGCTGCCCGCTTCGACATCGCCACCGCACACGGCTTCGGCGATGCGGCTCGCGATCAGGAAGTCGTGATCGCTGATGAAGCGGCCGTCGCGCATGCCGACGAGCGATGCCTTGATCGTCGCGATGACCGAGCGGCCCCCGACCGGAATCTGCGTCGCACGCAGCGGCGGACGATAGCCCGCCTGGCTCAGCGCGCGCGCTTCCTTCTTCGCCGTGTCGAGCAGCTCGAACACGTTGAAGACGATCGTGTCGGACGGCTTCAGATAGCCCATCGTGCGCGCTTCGATCGCCGAGCCGGACACCTTCGCCATCGCGGCATTTTCGAACGACTGTTGCAGGAATCGCAGCAGATCGCTCGGCGCGGCGCCGATGGCCCGCGCGGAATCCGCCGCACGCAGCGCGGCTTCCTTCAGGCCGCCGCCCGAAGGCACGAGACCCACGCCGACTTCGACGAGACCGACATAAGTTTCGACGTGCGCAACGCGCTTCGCGCTATGGAGCATCAGCTCGCAACCGCCGCCGAGCGCGATGCCCGACACGGCTGCCACGACCGGCACGTTCGCGTACTTCACGCGCATCATGCTGTCCTGGAACTTCTTCACGAACGGCTCGATACCTTTCGCGCCGCCCATCATGAAGGCGGGCATGGCTTCTTCGAGGTTCGCGCCGGCCGAGAACGGGCCGCCCGGCGTGCCGAGCTTCAGCGACGTGGGCTGCCACACGACGACACCCTTGTAGCCGGCTTCCGCGATCTCGATCGCTTTCGTGAGGCCATCGAGCACGCCCGGGCCGATCGTATTCATCTTCGACTTGAACGAGACGATGACGACGTCGTCCTCGCCCGCGCGATCATCGGTCCAGGCGCGCACGTGTTCGTTTTCGAAGAGCGTCTTGCCGAACGTCTTCGGATCGCGTGCTCCGGATTCACCGAGGAGCGCCGCGCGGAACACCTGGCGCTCGTACACCGGCAGATTCGAGCGCGGCACGAAGCGCGCTTCAGCCGGTGACCAGGAGCCCTCGGCGCCATGCACGCCGCCGTTCGCGGCGACCGGACCTTCGAAGACCCATGCGGGCAGCGGCGCATTCGAGAGCGCCTTGCCGGCTTCGATATCTTCCTTCACCCACTGTGCGACCTGCGCCCAGCCGGCGGCCTGCCAGCCTTCGAACGGGCCTTCGTTCCAGCCGAAACCCCAACGGATCGCGAGATCGATATCGCGCGCGTTATCGGCGATCGACTGCAGATGCACGCCGATGTAATGGAACACGTCGCGGAAAATCGACCACAGGAACTGAGCCTGCGGGTGCTCCGACTCGCGCAGCAACTTCAGGCGCTCTGCGGGCGGACGCTTGAGGATGCGGCCCACGAGTTCGTCGGCCTTGCCGCCGCCGTCGACGTACTCACCCGTGTTCGGGTCGAGCACCTTGATCGCCTTGCCTTCCTTGCGATAGAAACCGCCGCCCGTCTTCTGGCCGAGCGCGCCCTTCGCCACGAGGCCCGCCAGCACGGCCGGCGTCTCGTAGACCGGGAGGAACGGATCGTCCTTCAGGTTGTCCTGCATCGTCTTGATGACGTGCGCGAGCGTGTCGAGGCCCACGACGTCGGCAGTGCGGAACGTCGCCGACTTCGCGCGGCCGAGGCGGCTACCCGTGAGATCGTCGACTTCGTCGAAACGCAGACCGAACTTCTTCGCTTCGGCGACCACGGCGAGGATCGAGAAGACACCGACGCGGTTCGCGATGAAGTTCGGCGTGTCCTTCGCACGCACGACGCCCTTGCCGACCACGCTCGTCAGGAACGATTCGAGCTGGTCGAGAATTTCGGGCTTCGTCTGCGCGGTCGGGATCAGCTCGACCAGATGCATGTAACGCGGCGGATTGAAGAAGTGCACGCCGCAAAAACGTGCCTTCAGTTCAGCGTCGAAACCATGCGACAGTTCGGTGATCGACAGGCCCGAGGTATTGGTCGCGAAGATCGCATTCGGACCGATGTGCGGCGCGACCTTCTTGTAGAGGTCATGCTTCCAGTCCATGCGTTCGGCGATCGCCTCGATCACCACGTCGCATTCCGCGAGCTTTTCGATGTCGTCTTCGTAGTTCGCGGGCGTGAGGTACTGCGCGTCGTCCTTCACGCCGAACGGCGCGGGCGAGAGCTTCTTGAGATTTTCGATCGCCTTGAGCGCGATGGCGTTCTTCGGGCCTTCCTTCGCGGGCAGATCGAACAGCAGCACGGGCACGCGCGCGTTGATCAGGTGCGCTGCGATCTGCGCGCCCATCACGCCGGCGCCGAGCACGGCCACCTTGCGAATAATGAGATTGCTCACGTTGTTTCCTCCAGCGGATATGCAATGTCGAGCGGATTGGGAGTGTGCGCGGCGTTCTGTGCGTGAAGCTTTACTCTTCACTGCGGCGCCGCGTCTGGACATCGTGCGAGCGTGGCGCGGTGAGAAACCGCGCCACGCTTGCCAGGGCTTTTAGAACAGTGCTTCGTCGACTTCCATGAGGGTCTTCGAGCCCGCGCGCGCCTGGCGAATCGCGGTAGCCGTTTCCGGCAGCAGCTTCGCGAAGTAGAAGCGCGCCGTGGCGAGCTTCGACTTGTAGAACGGATCACCCGACGCTTCCTTGTCGAGCGCGATACGCGCCATGCGCGCCCAGAAATACGCGAATACGAGGTGACCCACTGTACGCAGGTACGGCACCGCTGCCGCGCCCACTTCGTCCGGGTTCTGCATGGCCTTCATGCCGATTTCCATCGTGAGCTTCGTCACCTTGTCGCCGATGTCGGCGAGCGGGTTCACGAACTCCTGCATTTCCGGCTTGATGCCTTCGGCTTCGATGAACTCCGTCACGAGCTTGCCGAACTTCTTGAGCTTCGCGCCCATGTCGCCGAGCACCTTGCGGCCCAGCAGGTCGAGCGACTGGATCGCGTTCGTGCCTTCGTAAATCTGGTTGATGCGCGCATCCCGCACGTGCTGCTCCATGCCCCACTCGGAGATGAAGCCGTGGCCGCCGAACACCTGCATGCCGAGGTTGGTGCTCTCGAATGCGTTGTCGGTGAGGAACGCCTTGATGATCGGCGTGAGCAAGGCGACGAGGTCGGCAGCTTCCTTGCGCTCGGATTCGTCGCCGTGCCACAGTTCGCGGTCGATCTGCAACGCCGACCAGTACGAGAACGCGCGACCGCCTTCGGCCCAGGCCTTCTGCGTGAGCAGCATGCGGCGCACGTCCGGATGCACGATGATCGGATCGGCGGCCTTCTCCGGCGCCTTCGGGCCGGTCAGCGCGCGCATCTGCAGACGGTCCTTCGCATACGCGAGCGAGTTCTGGTAGGCGATTTCCGTGAGGCCGAGACCCTGCATGCCGACGCCTAGGCGCGCGGCATTCATCATCACGAACATGGCGTTCAAGCCCTTGTTCGGTTCACCGACCAGCCAGCCCTTCGCGCCGTCGAGGTTCATCACGCAGGTCGCGTTGCCGTGAATGCCCATCTTGTGTTCGATCGAGCCGCACTTGATGCCGTTGCGTGCGCCCGGCACACCCGCGTCGTTCGGCACGAACTTCGGCACGACAAAGAGGGAGATGCCCTTGGTTCCCGGCGGCGCGTCAGGCAGACGCGCGAGCACGAGGTGGACGATGTTGGCCGCCATGTCATGCTCGCCGGCCGAGATGAAGATCTTCGTGCCGGAGATGGCATACGAGCCGTCGCCGTTCGGTTCGGCCTTCGTGCGCAGGAGGCCGAGGTCAGTGCCGCAGTGCGGTTCGGTCAGACACATCGTGCCCGTCCATTCGCCCGAGACGATCTTCGGCAGATAAACCTTCTGGAGTTCCGGCGTGCCGTGCGCGTGCAGGCACTCGTAGGCGCCGTGCGACAGACCCGGGTACATGGTCCACGCCTGGTTCGCCGAATTCATCATTTCGTAGAGCGCGTTGTTCACGAACGCGGGCAGGCCCTGGCCGCCGAATTCGGGATCGCAGCCGAGCGCGGGCCAGCCCGCCTCGACATACTGCGCATACGCCTCCTTGAAGCCGGTCGGCGTGGTGACGATGCCGTCACCGGCGTACGTGCAGCCTTCGCGGTCACCGACCTGGTTCAGCGGAAACAGCACTTCGGAGCAGAACTTGCCCGCTTCCTCGAGCACCTGGTTCACCGTGTCGGCGTCGAGGTCGGCGTGCTTCGGCATCTGCTTCACTTCGCCTTCCACGTTCAGCAGTTCGTGCAGCACGAACTGCATGTCGCGCAGGGGCGCGGTGTACTGTCCCATGTCCTATCTCCAAAGTTCGAATGTTGCCAATCCGGTACTGCCGCGACGCATTTCGCGTCGCCAGGCGCCAGCCGTTAGCGGTTAGCGGCTTGCGCTCTGATACGAAACAATCAGTTTTTCCAGCGCGGCCCACGCATGATCGGCGGCGTCCGGCAGATGCAGGAAGCGGCCGTCGTGGTGCAGACCGAGCGTCACGCTGTACAGCTCGAAGAGCATCAGCGCGGGGTCCGTGTCACGGCGCAAATGCCCTTCTTCAATCGCCTGCGAAATCGCGCGAAGGAGCGCGGTACGCCAGGTCGTGACACTCGACACGAGCTGCTCGCGCACCTGGCTGTCCGCGCGATCGTCGTACTCGACCGCGCCGCTGATATAAATGCAGCCCGTCGTGACTTCGTGAACGCGCTTTTCGAACCAGCGCGACAGCATCGCACGAAGGCGGGGCAAACCACGCGGCTCGCGCAAGCTCGGAAAGAAGACCTCTTCCTCGAATCGACGGTGATACTCGCGCACCACCTCAGTCTGCAGGTCGTCGCGCGATCCGAAATGCGCGAAGACGCCGCTTTTGCTCATCTGCATGCGCTCCGCAAGCAAACCGATCGTCAACCCTTCAAGTCCATCACGACTGGCCAGGTCGAGTGCTGCATCCAGAATCGCGGCTCGTGTCTGTTCGCCTTTTCGCATAGCTTTATCTACCGTAACGAGGTGGCCAGTTCTTAGGCTGGAATAAAAGCGAACGGCCGTACTATTATTATGGCCAGCCGTCCGCGCAACAAGGACTTTATTAGAAACCGGTTTCTAACCGGTCTGACAATTTTGTCGTGTTGGGCGCCGGGTACAAGCGAGCAATTTCTCGATTGCTCCCTTTATGTTTCTTGTGGCAGGCGCGCCTAGTCGTAGCCGCCGATAGTCAACAGCTTCATGACGGCACGATAGGTCGTATATGCAAGCCAGCTAACCGTCCGCTCGCGCATCGGGCGAGCCTCGTAGTGAGCCCGGTCGATCTGCGTGGCATCGTCGAACGCTGCCAGGATCGCATCGCGCAGTTCCTGGATCTGCGGGTGCAGCACCATCAGCACGTTGGCCTCGTTGTTGAGCACGAGGCTCAGCGCGTCGAGGTTCGACGAGCCAACGGTCCCCCACTTCGAATCGACGACGGCCACCTTCCCGTGCAGCAAGGTCTTTTCGTATTCGGCGATCTGCACGCCTGCGCACAGGAGCGCGCGATAGAGGAACCGCACGCCGTAATCGAGGAGCTTGAACTCCTTTCGTCCGATCAATAAGCGTACCGTCACGCCGCGCCCCGCCGCTTCGGTGAGCGCGCGCCGCAGTCGCCGCCCCGGCATGAAGTAGGGATTGGCCAGCAGAACTTCATGGCGCGCCTGGCGAATCGCGTCGAGATAAACACGTTCGATTGCGCGCCGGTTCACGACGTTGTCGCGCGCGACAAACGCCACACACGGCACTCGCGCGGTGCGCGGATCGCGAACGCTCACGCGCAGGCGCGCACGCAGCCGCTCGACGATGCGCTCCGCACGGGTGAGCGGCTCGACGGGCGCCAGTTCGCGCAGCGCGTCATCGCTGGCCGGCACGGGGCGGCCCGTGCCTTGCCCGGTCGGGTGCGGCGCCATGAAGCCCACGCTCGCGGGCACGCCGGGAAACTGCGACTGCGCCGACGGAACCGGCAACGGCGGTCGGAAGCCAAGCCGGATGCGGCGCCACTGGAGCTCGATCGCCTCGCGCACGTCGACAACCACGGGACCGCTCAGCTCGACAGCAAAATCCCAGCGTGGAAACGGCAACGCCTTGTCGTCCTGTGCGAGGTCGTCGACCACGTTGATGCCGCCGCAGTACGCATATTGACTGTCGATCACCGCGAGCTTGCGGTGTGTGCGCGAAAAACCAAAGCGGCCAAAGATATGCGGGTTGTAGACGCGATGCTCAACGCCCGCGGCCACCCAGTCGTCGAAGAGCGCGATGCGCGGGCTGCCGATGCCGTCAGTGATCACGCGCACCCGTACGCCGCGTTCAGCGGCGCGCATGAGCGCCGCCGATACCGCGCGGCCGAGTTCGTCGTCGCAGAAGATGTAGGTTTCGAGCGCGACGTCGCGCGTGGCCGCGTCGATCCGCTGGATCATCGCGCCGAAGAGGTGCGCCCCCGAGCAGAACAGGCGCACATCGTTGCCGCTCGTGTAGCGGTAGCGCGACCGGTAGCGCCGGCCCAGCAGCAAGTCATGCAACCGGACGGCGCGACGCGGATCGATATCCATCACGCACGCGCCTCGCGAAGACGGCCGGGCAACTGCAGGATGGCTTCGCGATTCGACGACGAAAAGCACTTCGCGGCCGCCTCTTCGTAGGGCAACCAGAGATACGCAACATGCTCGCGCGGAGCGAGCGTAACCGGCGTGCCATGCGGCACTTCGAGGCTGAACCAGTGTTCCGTGTTGCGCGTGATGCCGGGCGCATAGCGGTGCCGCCAGACCGGATAGATCTCGTACTCGATCTCGTGCCGCCAGTCGACAAGCGACGTGCCCGCGACACCACCCGGCCCGACGACGATACCGGTTTCCTCGGCCACCTCGCGCACGGCGGTATCGAGAAACGGCTCTTCCCGACGGTCTTTCGAGCCCGTCACCGACTGCCAGAATCCGGGCCGGTCGGCACGTTCGATGATCAGCACATCCAGTTGCGGCGTGTGAATGACGACGAGTACGGATTCCGGAATCTTCGGCGGCTTCGGCATGGCGACGGTGCGTGGGTGGATTCTCGCGGCACGCGTTGGTGCTCGCACGGGCCGCTAAGCAAAAATGTAACGCAAAAAGCAAAAAAGGCGCTCGATGCGCCTTTTTTGTTTTCGCGTTGTTCTGGCGGCGGCCCGCTTTGGAGCCCACCGCCGGACGCGCTTAGTGCACGTTACTGCGCGGCCTTCTGCTCGGGCTGACGCAGACGGATATGCAGTTCGCGCAGTTGCTTCTCGTCGACCGGGCTCGGTGCCTGCGTAAGCAGACACTGGGCGCGTTGCGTCTTCGGGAACGCGATCACGTCGCGGATCGAGTCGGCGCCGGCCATCATCGTGACGATGCGGTCGAGGCCGAATGCGATGCCACCGTGCGGCGGCGCGCCGTACTGCAGCGCGTCGAGCAGGAAGCCGAACTTCGCGCGTGCTTCTTCCGCGTTGATCTTGAGCGCGCGGAACACCTTGCTCTGCACTTCCTCGCGATAGATACGCACCGAACCACCGCCGATTTCCCAGCCGTTCAGCACCATGTCGTAGGCCTTCGCGAGGCAGCGGCCCGGATCCGTTTCGAGGTACTCCAGGTGCTCGTCCTTCGGGCTCGTGAACGGGTGGTGCGCGGCCACGTAGCGGTTCTCTTCCTCGTCGTACTCGAACATCGGGAAGTCGATAACCCACAGCGGACGCCAGCCGGTCTCGACGAGGCCATTGACCTTGCCGAACTCCGAGTGGCCGACCTTCAGGCGCAGCGCGCCGAGGCTGTCGTTCACGATCTTCGCGCGGTCGGCCGCGAAGAAAATGATGTCGCCGTCCTGCGCGCCCGTGCGCTCGAGGATCGCGGCGATCGCTGCGTCGTGCAGGTTCTTGACGATCGGGCTTTGCAGACCGTCACGGCCCTTCGCGACTTCGTTGACCTTGATCCACGCGAGACCCTTCGCGCCGTAGATGCGCACGAATTCCGTGTAGCCGTCGATGTCGCCGCGCGAAAGCTCGCCGCCCTTCGGCACGCGCAGCGCCGCGACGCGGCCATCCTTCGCGTTGGCCGGTGCGCTGAACACCTTGAAGTCGACGTCCTTCACAGCATCGGTCAGTTCGGTGAACTCGAGCTTCACGCGCAGGTCCGGCTTGTCCGAACCGAAGCGGCTCATGGCTTCCGAGTACGGCATCACCGGGAACTTCGCATCGAGTTCGACGCCGATGGTTTCCTTGAACACGTGACGCGCCATGTCCTCGAACAGATCGCGGATTTCCTGCTCGCCGAGGAACGACGTTTCGCAGTCGATCTGCGTGAATTCCGGTTGACGGTCGGCACGCAGGTCTTCGTCGCGGAAGCACTTGACGATCTGGTAGTAGCGATCGAAGTTCGCCACCATCAGCAACTGCTTGAAGAGCTGCGGCGACTGCGGCAGCGCGAAGAACTGGCCCGCATTCACACGCGACGGCACGAGGTAGTCGCGCGCGCCTTCCGGCGTGCTCTTCGTGAGCATCGGCGTTTCGATGTCGATGAAGCCGAGCCCGTCGAGGTACTTGCGCACTTCCATCGCCACGCGATAGCGCAGACGCAGGTTGTGCTGCATCTGCGGACGGCGCAGGTCCAGCACGCGATGCGTGAGGCGCGTGGTTTCCGAGAGGTTGTCGTCGTCGAGCTGGAACGGGGGCGTCACCGATGCGTTCAGCACCACGAGTTCATGGCACAGCACTTCGATCTTGCCGCTCGTGAGGTTCGCGTTGATGGTGCCTTCCGGGCGGTTGCGCACGAGGCCCTTCACCTGGACACAGAATTCGTTACGCACGCCTTCGGCCACCTTGAACATCTCGGCGCGATCCGGGTCGCAGACGACCTGAACGAGACCCTCGCGATCGCGCAGGTCGATGAAGATAACGCCACCGTGGTCGCGGCGACGCTGCACCCATCCGCACAGCGAAATAGTTTGGCCCAGCAGCTGTTCGGTCACCAGACCGCAGTATTCAGATCTCATCGACATGATGTTCGTCTTTCGTTATGCATGAATTGAACGAGCGGGCCGCGCGCGGCGCGGCGCCCGGTGTTACAGCGGAGGATCGATGGGGCGGCGCGAAGGCGCGGCCGGGGCGACGACGCCCATCGAAACAATATACTTGAGCGCGACGTCGACGCTCATATCGAGCTCGATCACCTCGCTTTTCGGCACTATCAGGAAGAAACCCGACGTGGGATTCGGCGTAGTCGGCACATAAACGCTGACGTGCTCTCCCTGAAGATGGTTCACCACATCACCACCCGGAGCGCCGGTCAGGAACGCAATCGTCCACGAGCCCCGGCGCGGGTATTCGATCAGAAGGGCCTTGCGGAACGCGTTGCCGTTGCTCGAAAGCAGTGTATCGGATACCTGCTGGACGCTACTGTACAGCGGACCCACGAGCGGAATGCGTCGCACGAGTGCATTCCACCAACTGACGAGCTTCTGACCGATGAAGTTCTGCGTAAACAGACCGACCGCGAAGACAAACGCGAGCGTGAGCAGCGCGCCGAGACCCGGCAGACGCATGCCGAAATGTCGGGGCTGCCACGATTCCGGCAACAGAAGCAGCGTCTCATCCATCGTGCCGATGATGAGGTTCAGCACCCAAAGCGTAATGCCGAGCGGAACCAGCACCAGCAGGCCAGTCAGGAATACAGCTTTGAGGGTCGCTTTCTTCGTCGTCATCTCAACCGCCATGCGGACCGCGCTGTGTCAGCGCAGCGTGCGGTCCGGCGTGCAACAACCGGGCCGCGGGTTCTCAGGTAGCGCCCGCCGTGCTGGGCGTCGTGCTCGCGCTTGCTGAGGTGCTCGCAGCGGCGCTCTCGCCAGCCGGCTTGCTGGCTTCGGACGATGACGCCGACGCCGATCCGTCCGCCGCCTTCGCGTCAGTCGCAGCCGCGCTCGTGCTGGCGCCGTTGCCACCACTATTGCCACCGCGGAAGTCGGTCACATACCAACCCGACCCCTTCAACTGAAAACCAGCGGCGGTCACCTGCTTGCGGAAGGCATCCGCGCCGCAACTCGGACACTGCGTCAGGGGCGCATCGCTGATCTTTTGCAGCACATCCTTCTCGAAGCCGCACGACTCGCAGCGATAAGCGTAGATCGGCATGATCTCTGTCCTGGTGAAAATCGGGTAAAAGCTTGCAAAGCCTTGAATTATAGCCGCAAACGACCCGTCGCCCTGGCATTTGCCGGGCGACAACGGGTTGCAGCCGATTTTTCAGAGATTGGGGCGACCCGGCAGCCGATCAAGTGGCCGGCGAGGCTGCGTCGTTGCGACACCAGACCATCCAGCGCTCGCGGCCCTCGAACACCGGCAGCGAGCCGATCCCGGGCTGCTCGACAAGGAGGGTGAAGTACGGTGTGAGCAGCGCGTCGAGTTCGTCGCGGCTTATCGGGAACGGCGGGCCCTTCTGCGGCTCGCCGATGAAAAAGTAGCCCGCGAGCAGTGCACCGGGCTTCAGCAGCGCCGCCATGCGTTGCGCGTAGCGGGCGCGTTGCGCCAGAGGCAGCGCGCACAGAAACGCACGCTCGAACACCCAGCCCGGCGCGAATGGCGGCTCGTACGCAAAGAAGTCGGCCTGCTCGACCACCGCCGCGTGCTTGCCGAGCGCCGCACGCGCGCTCGCGACCGCCGCAGGTGCGAAGTCGATGGCACGCACGGTGCGGTTGTGCCCGGCGAGCCAGCCCGCCTCCCACGCGTTGCCGCAACCGGGAATCAGCACGGCCAGATCGGGGTGTGCGATAGCGAACGCCTCGAACTGCGGCTGGACGCCCGCCTGGTCCCACGGCGTAAAGCCCCGGGTAAAGCGCTCGTCCCAGAACGACGCCTCGGCCGGGTCGCGGGTTTCGAATTCGGGGACACCCGGCGGCTGCGTGGGACGCGTCGGTTCGTTCATCTCTGTCTCCTATCGGTCAGCCGCGGCGCTGAAAACTCAACCGCCCGCCGCAAACGCGATCCACACCCGCGCCGCCACCATGCCGACGCCCACCGCTATGCCAAACACCAGCACGCCCTGCAACAGGCGGTTCGTGCGCCTTTGTTCGGCGAGCATGGCGCGGATCGTCTCGTCGCTGGCGAGATGCGCGCCTTCCTGCCGATGCATCAGCACCTGATGCACAAGGCGCGGCAGTTGCGGCAGCGTCTTGCTCCATTGGGGCGCTTCGATCTTGAAGCGCTCGTACCAGCCGCGCAGACCGATCTGCTCGGTCATCCAGCGTTCGAGATACGGCTTTGCCGTCTTCCAGAGATCGAGTTCCGGATCGAGCGACCGGCCAAGCCCCTCGACGTTCAGCATCGTCTTCTGCAGAAGCACGAGCTGTGGCTGGATTTCGACGTTGAAGCGGCGCGAGGTCTGGAAAAGGCGCAGCAGCACCTGGCCTAGCGAGATGTCCTTGAGCGCGCGGTCGAAGTACGGCTCGCAGACGGCGCGAATCGCGCTCTCAAGCTCTTCTACGCGCGTATTCTGCGGCACCCAGCCCGACTCGATGTGCAGCGTCGCGACGCGGTGATAGTCGCGCTTGAAAAACGCGAGGAAGTTCTGCGCGAGGTAGTTCTTGTCGAAGTCGGAGAGTGCCCCGACGATGCCGAAGTCGAGCGCGATATAGCGCCCGAAGTGCGCCGGATCCAGACTCACCTGGATATTGCCGGGGTGCATGTCGGCGTGGAAAAAGCCGTCGCGGAACACCTGCGTGAAGAAAATCTCGACGCCCTCGCGCGCGAGCTTCGGGATATCGACGCCCGCCGCGCGCAGCTTGTCCACGCGGCTGATCGGGACGCCGACCATGCGCTCCATCACAAGCACGTTGGACGTGCTGAACTCCCAGTACATCTCTGGCACGAGCAACAGGTCGAGGCCCGCGAAGTTGCGCCGCAGCTGGCTAGCATTGGCGGCCTCGCGCATGAGGTCGAGCTCGTCGTGCAGGTACTTGTCGAATTCGGCGACCACTTCGCGCGGCTTCAGGCGCTTGCCGTCCGCCCAGAGCCGCTCGGCCCACACGGCGAGGTCGCGCAGCAGTGCGAGATCGGAATCGATCACAGGACGCATGTTCGGCCGCAGCACCTTCACCGCGACCGCCTTGCCGATGTGCTGTCCCGACTTCACCTTGGCGAAGTGCACCTGGGCGATCGACGCGCTCGCCACAGGCACACGCTCGAAGTCGTCGAAGAGCGCATCCACGGGCGCACCTAGCGCCTTTTCGATGATGGCAATCGCCACACTCGATTCGAACGGCGGCACCTGGTCCTGCAATCGGGCGAGTTCGCTCGCGATGTCGGGCGGCAACAGATCGCTGCGCGTGGAGAGTACCTGGCCGAACTTCACGAAAATCGGACCGAGGCTTTCCAGCGCGAGGCGCAGCCGCACGCCGGGCGGCTGATCGAAGCGGCGGCCGATCGTGGTGATGCGCAAGAGGAGCCGCACGCGCCGGTCATTTATCCGGCTCAGCATCATTTCGTCGAGGCCGAACCGGATAACGGTAAAGAAAATCTTCAGAAACCGCAGGATGCGCATGTTTTAGAGGCCTGTTGTCGGGCGCGGGCCACGCAACGGTGTGACGGGCGTAACCCGGCTGCCGGAGGCCGTTTTTTGTTCGAGGCGCTCAATGCGCTTCTCCACGCGCGCCAGCGCATCGCGCGCGCGGGAAAGTTCGGTGTTGAAGCCGTCCAGCTCGGCGTGCCGCACGAGTTGCGGATTCTCGTCGAGCAGATATTCGGTCACCGATCCGAGGAGGTTGCGGCCGGTGCGCCACGCATGCTCATGCGCGGTGCGCGCAAGCGACGCGATGCGCGACGCGCCTGCGTCGCCGATCAGCTTCGCGATGTCCTCCTCCGGCTCCCAGCGCAGATGCTCGGCCAGCTTGCCGATGATCTGCGCGAACTCCGCGTCGCCCTCGATCTTGACGTGCTTCATCACGCCGGCCTGGCCGCCCTGAACGAACGACGAGAGCGCGCCCATGGGCAGCGAAAGCGCGACGTCCGCGTGCTGCGCGTCATGTTCGTCCACTGCGGTCAGATAGCCGTCGGGCTGGACGAGCAGCGTGAGCACCATCGGCGGGCTCGAAAGACGCGCAGTCTTGCCCGCATAAGGAGCGAGGCGTTCACGGGCCCACGATTCGCGGGCGAGCAGGTGGTTGACGGCGGCAGCGAAGGGCTTGGCGGCGAGAGTCATCGGGCATGGAATAAGAAAACCCGCGCGGGCAGAAGCTCGCGCGGGTTCCTATTGTAGCGTTCGCAAGGCCCGATCGCGGCACCAGCCAGCCTGGCCGAACGGCTAAAGATGAGACCGTCACCGTGACGACCCCGTGTCATGACGCAGATCAACAGGGGGCGTGGGCGCAATCCAGGCCCGGTACCGGACTCAGTGAATTCAGTGAGACTCGACCTGCTGGATACCCGCGAGCAGCCAGCCCTCGCCAGTCCGGCGCGACTTCGAGAGATTCCAGATCTCCGCAAACGGCTCTGCTGCGGCGCCCGACGTTTCGCGGATCAGGCCGTTGAAGCGCACGCTTGCGAGGTACTCACTGCCGCGGTCCGCCACGTCAAGCAGATCGGCGTTGAGTTGCACGACATCGGTCTGGTTCGGTTCGGCGCCGCGGTCCGCGAGATCCATGCGAATTTCCGCGAACATTTCGGGTGTCGTGAATTCGCGGATATCGTCCATGTTGCCCGCGTCCCATGCGGCCTGCAGGCGCACGAAGTAGACCTTCGCGTTGCGCAGGAACGCTTCAGTGTCGAAGCCCTCGGGGACAGACGCCGCCGAGGCGATGAGCGGTGTGGAGAGCGGATTGGCTTCGGGCGCGAGGTACTGGCCAGTCGGCGGCGCCGTGAAGCGCGGCTCTTGCGGAAACCCGCCGACCTGCCGCACACCGCCTGACGGCGGCAGGCCCCCACCCGTCTGGTACGCGGGCTCGACTACGCGCCGACGGTTCGTGAACTTGCGGATCAGCCAGATGACGACGAACGCGATCAGCGCAATGACGATGACGTTCGCCAACATGCCCGCGAACGCTTCGCCAAGACCGAAGTGAGAAAGCAGCGCTGCGATGCCGAGACCGGCCGCGAGACCCGCGATCGGCGCGAGCCAGCGGTTGCGGTTGGGCGCGGCGGTTGCCGGCGTAGGCGTTGCAGGCCGGGCACCCTGGGCCGGTGCTGCCTGCTGGCTGGAGTTCGGGGTGGCGTTCGGCTGCGCGGGCGGCGGAGTCGTGCTGCGCTGCGTGGCCGTCGACGACTGTCTGCCGAAGCTGCGGCTGCCGCCGAGGCGCCGGGCTTCTGCGTCGAGCGACGCGAAGCTGCCAGCGACCAGCGCGCCGATCACGGCCACCGTCCCAATTCGTCTGGCCCACTGCATTGAAAGCTTTTTGCAAGTATTGACGCGGGGCTCAGACATGGGCAAATTTCCTTTAAAGACAGCGCGTTATGCGCACTAATACTTAGTGCCGACATGCAAGGCTACCACGCCAGCTGACAAATTGTAATATTTGACAGCTTCGAGACCAACTTGCTCCATCATCGTCTTCAGGGTTTCCTGGTCCGGGTGCATCCGGATCGATTCGGCCAGATAGCGATAGCTTTCGGCGTCGTCGGCAAAGCGCGCGCCGAGCCACGGCAGCACTTTGAACGAATAAACATCGTAGGCTTTTTTCAGGGGCTCCCACACCTTCGAGAACTCCAGCACCATTACGCGGCCGGCAGGCTTGACCACGCGCCGCATCTCGGCGAGCGCGGCGTCCTTGTGGGTCATGTTGCGCAAGCCGAAGGCCACGGTCACCACGTCGAAGTAGTTGTCCGGAAAGGGGATTTTCTCGGCGTCGCAGAGCAGCGCGGGGGTGATGACGCCGTGGTCGAGCAGCCGGTCGCGGCCCACGCGCAGCATCGACTCGTTGATGTCTGTGTGCCAGACCTCGCCCTTGGGACCCGCCTTCTTCGCGAACGCCATCGAGAGATCGCCGGTCCCGCCGGCGATGTCGAGCACCTTCGCGCCGGGCCGCACGTTCGCCTGTGCGATCGTGAAAGCCTTCCAGGCGCGGTGCATCCCGCCTGACATCAGATCGTTCATCAGGTCGTAGTTAGAGGCAACCGAGTGGAACACGCCGGCCACCTTCTTCGCCTTTTCCTGTTCCTCAACTGTCTGATAGCCGAAGTGGGTTTTGCTCATCGCGCTGGTCCTTTCGCGGGGGGTCTTGTATTGAGGATACTCGCCGCGGCGTCTAACGCACTGGCGACGGGGCAGGATCGTAACAGGAAGCCTTAGTGGCAGTGGCCGTGCGCAGCAGGCGGCGGCGTCATAGGCGCATCGCGATCAACACCCGCTGCCTTCAATTGCTCGAAATAGGCGGCCCAGAGTTCGTCCTGGTGCGTAGCGAGTTCGTAAAGTTGATCCCAGGAGTAGATGCCGCTGTTGTGGCCGTCCGAGAAGGTCGGTTGCAGCGCGTAGTGGCCGACGCCCTCGAGCGCCGTGATGGTGACCTCGCGCTTGCCGGTCTGCAGGGTCTCCTGCCCGGGACCGTGGCCGCGCACCTCCGCCGACGGCGAATACACGCGCATCAGCTCGAACGGGATGCGGTAGCTCTCGCCGTTCGCGTATTGCAGTTCCAGGACGCGCGAGAGCGCGTGCACCACGACGCCAGTCGGCACCGGTGTATCGGATTTCAGTCCAGTCATGATCGTCCTCGGGCTAGTGCGCCCGGTTGGCGAGCCGCGCGAGCCCCGCTTCGGGCGCCAGCCGGCCTGTTACGCTCAGGCGAGAGCCTGTTCTATTTCGTGACGCACTGCGTCGCGCAGCAGCGTGGCCTGGGCGCGGCGCTGGCCTAGCATCGCCTCGGAGACCGTCCGCTGACGCGGCGCCCACACGGGAAGCGGGAAGTGCGCGTCGTTCGTGAAGCGCGGAATGACATGCCAGTGCACGTGCGGCACCTGGTTGCCGAGGCTCGCCAGGTTCACCTTCGACGGATGCATCACGCGGCGCACCGCACGCTCGACCGCATAGACCGCCCGCATCAGGTGTTCCCGGTCCGAATCGGCCAGATCGGAGAACTCCGCGACGTGCGTATTCCAGATCACCCGGCAGAAGCCCGGATAATCGGCCTCCGACGGCGCCAGCACGACGCGCATGCGCTCGTCCTGCCACAGCACGTCGCCGCCATCCTCACTGCAGAATACGCATGCCATCGTCGTTCCCCCGAACTGGTATCACGAAAATCGTGTTGCGCCGCCATTAGACCAGCACGCGCTCGATTCCGCCATTGTTCGCCTTCTGAACGTAGTCCGCCATCCAGTTTTCGCCAAGAATGTGGCGGGCCATTTCGATGACGATGTAGTCCGCGTCGATATTGGCGTCTTCGTTGTAGCGCTTCAACCCCTGGAGGCACGACGGGCAGCTCGTCAGGATCTTGACCTCCTGATCGGTGCCGACACCGCCCGCCTCCTCCCGCGTCGCGGGCTGCACACCGTTCGCGCCGTTGCCGACGAGTGGAATGCCGCGCAACTTCGCCGCACCCTTGCGGATTTCCTCTTCCTTGCGGAAGCGCACCTGCGTCGAGATGTCCGGACGCGTCACGGCCAGCGTGCCGGATTCGCCGCAGCAGCGGTCGTTCTTCTCGATCCGGTAGCCGTCCTTTTCAGCGCCCATCAGCTCGTTGACGAGTTTCATCGAGTCCATCGTCTTGATCGGCGTGTGGCACGGGTCGTGGTACATGTAGCGCGTGCCCTTCACGCCGTCGAGCTTGATGCCCTTCTCCAGCAGGAACTCGTGGATGTCGATGATGCGGCAACCCGGGAAGATCTTGTCGAATTCGTAACCGGCGAGCTGGTCGTAGCACGTGCCGCACGACACCACCACGGTCTTGATGTCGAGGTAGTTCAGCGTGTTCGCGACGCGGTGGAACAGCACGCGGTTATCCGTGACCATCTTCTCGGCCTTGTCGTACTGACCCGAGCCGCGCTGCGGATAACCGCAGCACAGGTAGCCCGGCGGCAGCACGGTCTGCACGCCCGCCTCCCACAGCATCGCCTGCGTCGCGAGGCCGACCTGCGAGAACAGGCGCTCGGAGCCGCAGCCGGGGAAGTAGAACACCGCCTCCGAATCGACGTTCGTCGTCTTCGGATTGCGGATGATCGGCACGATCTTGTTGTCCTCGATGTCGAGCAGCGCGCGCGCCGTCTTGTTCGGCAGGTTGCCCGGCATCTTCTTGTTGACGAAGTGGATCACCTGCTCGACCACGGGCGGCTTGCCCGTCGTCGCGGGCGGACGGGCCGTCGTCTTCTTCGCGACCTTCTTCAGCAAGTCATTGCCAAGGCGCTGCGCCTTGTAGCCCACGCCCATCATCGCCGTGCGCACGAGATTGATGGTCTGCGGATTCGTCGCGTTGAGGAAGAACATGCCCGCCGCGTTGCCCGCATTGAACTTCTTCTTACCCATCTTGCGCAGCAGGTTGCGCATGTTCATCGTCACGTCGCCGAAGTCGATCTTGACCGGGCACGGCGTCACGCACTTGTGGCAGACCGTGCAATGGTCGGCGACGTCGTTGAACTCGTCCCAGTGCTTGATCGACACACCGCGGCGCGTCTGCTCTTCGTACAGGAACGCCTCGACGAGCAGCGACGTCGCGAGGATCTTGTTGCGCGGGCTGTAAAGCAGGTTCGCGCGCGGCACGTGGGTCGCGCACACGGGCTTGCACTTGCCGCAGCGCAGGCAGTCCTTCACCGATTCGGCGATCGCACCGATATCGGACTGCTGCATGATCAGCGATTCGTAGCCCATCAGACCGAACGACGGCGTATAGGCGTTGCGCAGATCGGCGCCGTCGAGCAGCTTGCCCGCGTTGAAGCGGCCCTGCGGATCGACGCGCTTCTTGTAGGCGCGGAAGTCGGCCATCTCCTCTTCCGTGAGGAATTCGAGCTTCGTGATGCCGATGCCGTGCTCGCCCGAGATCACGCCGTCGAGCGAACGCGCGAGCTTCATGATGCGCGCGACTGCCGCGTGGGCGTCCTGCAGCATCTCGTAGTTGTCCGAGTTGACCGGGATGTTCGTGTGAACATTGCCGTCGCCGGCGTGCATGTGAAGCGCGACGAACACGCGTCCGCGCAGCACCTTCTTGTGGATCGCCTGGGCTTCGTCGAGGATCGGCTTGAACTCGCCGCCATTGAAAATCTGGCGCAGTTCAGCGCGGATCTCCGTCTTCCACGACACGCGCACCGTGCGGTCCTGCGTGATATGGAATACGTTCGCGCCGGGTTGCGCATCGACGCGGTCAGCGAATTTTTCCGCAAGCGCCTCGTAACCGAGTTGCACGAGATAGTGCTGCGCCTCGCGCAACGACAGATCGAGCTTGTCGCGCAGGAACTCCCAGCGCGCGCGCACGCGCTTGAGCAGCTCGAGCGCTTGCTGCACGCGGTCTTCGAGCAGTTCGGCGCTCGGGATTTCGCTGGCGTCGTCGCTCTTGCCAAGCGGCAGATTCCCGCCCTTGAAGAACGCTTCGAGCGCGTCGACGAGTTGCAGCTTGTTCTTGATCGACAGCTCGATGTTGATGCGCTCGATGCCGTCCGTGTACTCGCCCATGCGGTTGAGCGGGATCACGACGTCTTCGTTGATCTTGAACGCGTTGGTGTGCTTCGCGATCGCGGCGGTGCGGCTGCGGTCGAGCCAGAAGCGCTTGCGCGCCTCGGCGGAGATCGCGACGAAGCCCTCGCCGCTCTTGCCGTTGGCCATGCGGATCACTTCCGAGGTGGCTGCGGCCACGGCATCGGCATCGTCGCCGACGATGTCGCCGATCAGCACCATCTTCGGGAACGCGTTGCGCTTGCTCTTGGTCGCATAGCCGACCGCGCGCAGATAGCGCTCGTCGAGGTGTTCGAGGCCCGCGAGAATCGCGCCACCCCGCTTCGACGTTTCGAACAGATAGTCCTTGATCTCGACGATGCTCGGAATCGCCTCGCGCGCCTGGCCGAAGAATTCGAGGCAGACGGTGCGCGTATTCGCGGGCATCTTGTGCAGCACCCAGCGCGCGGACGTGATGAGACCGTCGCAGCCTTCCTTCTGCACGCCGGGGAGACCTGCGAGGAATTTGTCGGTGACGTCCTTGCCGAGGCCCTCTTTGCGAAAGCGCTTGCCCTCGATGTCGAGCGATTCGGTGCGCAAGAGCTTTTCGCCCGGCGCATGCTCGCCGTCGAACCACTTCAGTTCGAAGCGCGCCACCGGGATGTCGTGAATCTTTCCGAGGTTATGGTCGAGGCGCGTGACTTCGAGCCAGTTGCCTTCGGGATCGACCATGCGCCACCAGGCGAGGTTGTCGAGCGCCGTGCCCCAGAGCACCGCCTTCTTGCCGCCCGCATTCATCGCGACGTTACCGCCGATGCACGACGCGTCGAGCGACGTGGGATCGACGGCGAACACGAAGCCCGCGGCTTCGGCCGCCTCGGTCACGCGGCGCGTGACGACGCCCGCGCCCGAAAAGATCGTCGGCACTTTGCGATCGACGCCCGGCAGGTCGGTCATCTCGACCGCGCCGAGCTGCTCGAGCTTTTCCGTGTTGATGACGGCCGAGAACGGCGTGAGCGGCACCGCGCCGCCCGTGTAGCCCGTGCCGCCCCCGCGCGGGATCACCGTGAGGCCGAGTTCGAAGCAGGCCTTCACGAGGCCCGCGATCTCGGCTTCGGTGTCGGGCGTGAGCACGACGAACGGATACTCGACGCGCCAGTCGGTGGCGTCGGTGACGTGTGAGACACGCGCGAGGCCGTCGAAGCGGATGTTGTCCTTCTGCGTGCGGCGGCCGAGCACCTTCGTCGCGCGGCGGCGCAGGTCGGCCATTTTCTCGAACTCGCCCGCGAACGCATCGATCGCGCGGCGCGCGGCGGCGACCAGCGTTTCGACGCGGGCCGCGCGATCCACAGCCGCATCGTCGCCGTGCGCGCTGAGGTCGGCGCGGCGACGCTTCTCGATTTCGGCGAGCCGGTGATTCAGCGCTTCGATCAGGAGCGCGCGGCGCTTCGGATTATCGAGCAGGTCGTCCTGCAGGTACGGATTGCGGCGCACGACCCAGATGTCGCCGAGCACTTCGTAGAGCATGCGTGCCGAGCGGCCGGTACGGCGCTCTGCCCGCAGTTCGGCGAGTGCCGCCCACGCATCCTCGCCCAGCAGACGGATGACAATTTCCCGATCCGAAAAGGACGTGTAGTTATAGGGAATCTCGCGCAGACGCGGTTCGATGTCGGCGGCCACGGCGGCGGCAGCGCCATTAGGATCGAAAACTTGAGGTGCGTTCATGGTTGGACGACTCTTTGGGTCAGTACCGCGCAAACGGCTCGCTGGCCGTCTGGCCGATGCCGACGGGGCGCGTGGGGCGCTATTCTGAAATCTTGTCCGCCTGCGGCTGGTTGCGGACTCTGGGGATGGGGACAAGCGGCCGAAAGGCGGTAACACTCACGCCGACTCACGCCGACGGTTCCCCGGCGCTCAGACTCCGCGACACGATCGTGCGTGGCGGGCGTGCCGCTGCGCCGCGGGGCGGGTCTCGCGCCGCACGGGCATCAAATGGGCTGTCCGAGGTTGCCAGAGCATCTTCCGATCCTGGTTATCAAAACCGGATTTTAACGCATGATCCGCCCGTGCGCTGGCGCTGCGCAGAGCGCGTAGGGTCATACGGAATTCACTTTCGCGCGACGACGAGGGCACTGACGCGGGACCTCGACGCCGGGCGCAAAATCGGGACGCTGCCCCGTCGCCTTGGGGCGTTGCGGGGAGAACGCCGTGCGCCCGGCGCCTTGATTCGCCGTCCGAATGGTCGGGAAATGCGCACCGTCGGCGCAGCCTCGCAGCCCGTGGTCGTCGCCTCCTGGCATCACCAGTCTTCCCGACCGCGAGGGCCTTTGCCCCGCGCCCCTCTTCGCCGGGCTCATGTTTCGTTTTCACGTAGCCCCGGTCCGCGCACAGCCCGCCAGCGCCCGCTTCCGCCCCGCCCTTACCCACGCCAGTGCCCAAGTCATTGGCGCTATGATTGACGTTTTCCCGTCATCAACTGCTCTAGCGCCCTCCAGCATGGCCTCCCACGACGATTACCTGAAGAAAATCCTCACCGCCCGCGTCTACGACGTCGCCCGCGAGACCGAGCTGGAGCGCGCGCCGAACCTCTCGGCGCGCCTTGGCAACGCC
>NZ_RQIS01000010.1 GCF_003837865.1 Paraburkholderia dinghuensis
CGGCGTCTGTTGCGCTCGCTGGCGAAGGGCGAGGCGATCACGCAGGACGTTTCGACGCTGGAAAATCCGGCGATTCTTGATCAGCTCGTAGAAAACGTGTAACGGCTCAGGCCGTGAGCTTCAACGCATAAAAGCGTTATTCACCGGGACGATAGTCCCACAAGGAAGGAGACAGTAAGCATGGCAAACGAAATCAAAAAATTCCCCAATCCGGCACCGCTCGGCCTTGCCGGCTTTGCGCTGACGACGTGGCTGCTCAGCATGGTTAACGCAGGATGGTATTCGGGTGAGGCGATGGGCATGGTGCTCGCCGTCGCTCTCGCTTTCGGCGGCACTGCCCAGATGATTGCGGGTGTGATGGAATTGCCGCGCGGCAACACGTTCGGCGCCACGGCATTCACGGCTTACGGCGCATTCTGGTGGTCGTTCGCGCTCTTCGTGCTGTTCTTGCACGACAAGGTGCCGGCAAGTTTCGTCGGCTGGTACCTCTGCCTGTGGGGTGTGTTCACCTTCTACATGTGGCTCGCCACGTTCCGCTCGCCGAAGGTTCTGCAGGCCATCTTCTTTGTTCTCTGGATCACCTTCTTCCTTCTGGCAGCCGGTGAATGGATGGGCTCCGCAGCCGTGCGTTCAGCAGGCGGATACGCAGGCCTGGTCACCGCCGTGCTGGCTTTCTATCTGTCGGCCGGCGAAATGCTGATGGAAACGTACGGCCGCGAGATCCTTCCGATTGGTCTGGGTCGCACCGCTGCCATGCCCGCCATGGCACGCTGACACAACCTGGCGTTTCAGCTGGACTGCGTCGAGCCTTCGTGAGCGATGGCATGACGCTTGATCCGGGCTGAACGGCCTGAAGTTGTTACTTGATCTCGGCCCGCGCTTTTTAGAAGCGCGGGCTTTTTCATTTCAGAGCGGGTTATCGGTGGCTGCTTGCGTCGAGTTGTATAAGGCGCCGACGCTCGTCACTCGGCGATGCGTAGCAATGCGTCTTTTGTCGTTGGACGGCAACGCCATATTCCGGAAGCGAACGTGTTATTGCGGGGCCATGAAAAGGGCAAAAAAAATCGGTCTTTCCCTGAGGAAAAGACCGATGCAGTTATCTGCCTGACCGGCAACCGGCGTACCGGTCGCCGTATCACACGAGATTAGAACTTCTGCGTCATGCCGACCATTGCGGCGACTTGCTTGTTGGTGGTCGATGCGCCCGAGCCCGAACCCAGTTGAGCGCGTGCCTTGGCACCGGTCGAATCCGTGCCCGAAGCCAGCTCGTACCAGCCCAGTGCGTAGACCGAGGTGCGCTTGGACAGCGCGTACGTGGCGCCCAGGTTGAACTGGTTGTAGTGTGCACCGTCAACCGCGTTGCTCGCACCGCTGTTATGGGTGTAGATGTACGCCGCGCCCAGTTGCAGTGCCGGGGTCAGGTTGTACGTTCCGTTGATTTCACCCGTGTTAAACGTTGCTTTGCCAGTCGCCCCCGCGGCGGCCTTCCCACCTTGAGGGTTAACCGAACCGAGACCACCGAACTGCGTGTTCGTGTAGACGAGACCGACGTTTGCCGGACCGAATGCGTACGAACCGCCAACCGTTGCCACTTGCAGCGACGAAGCCGACGCATAGCCTTGCCAGATCGGGCTGGCCATGTTGTTGCCTGAGGCCGTCGTCCCGGTCGTCCCCGGCACCGAAGCACCGGCAACCGTGCCGAACGATGCGTAGTACGGATTCTTCGTGAAGGTGTAGCCTGCACCCGCGACGATCGGGCCATTGTTGTAGGCAAGGGCTGCTTCGAGGATCTGATTCCCGGTGAAGTTACCGGCTTGGCCGCCGAGGCTGTACAGGAAGCCTGCTTGCAGACCCGAGTAAATCGGGCTTTGGTAGCGAATCGCGTTGTTCAGGCGGTTGGTCGTGTTCAGGTTGCTGACATCCATCACCGGCGTACCGAAGTTCGTGCCCGAACCGGCCCACGTGTCACCCGACTGGAGGACACCGACCATGTCGGCGACCACCGAACGCTGGTGACCCAACGTCAGCGTACCGTACTGGTTGCTGCTCAGGCCGACGAACGCCTGGCGACCGAAGAGCAGGCCACCTTGAGCCGATGCGCCGGTGCCGGTCGTGAACCCGCTTTCGAGCGTGAAGATCGCCTTCAGGCCGCCACCGAGGTCTTCAACGCCCTTCAAGCCAAAGCGCGACGAATTTGCTTGCGACAGACCCACAAGCGCGCCGCCGTGGGTGGGGTTAACGGTGGCGCTGATTTGCTTGTTGTTTACATACAGCACGCCTGCATCGACGAGGCCGTAGAGCGTGACGCTGCTTTGTGCGTGAGCGGCACCAGCAAACGCGCTCAGTGCAATAACGGCTGCGGTGGTCTTGGTGAATTTCATCTGTATAGTTTTTCCAAATTGCATCGGGCAATTGCGGACAAGCCACAATCAGTGTTTAAAACCCGATGATTCGATTAGTAGTTGAGTAACCTGGACTCCCTGGCACAAGATGGGTCCATTGAACGCTCCAAACCTTTTTTAGCTTGCTAATGAACCTGTACCAGCGGCACGATGCTAGCAGCTACATGTCAGCTTCTGTATGACAGACTTACTTTGTGTTGCACCGATGCGACAGGGTTGTCGGGACGACAATTGCCTTCAATGCGCAAACGTTTGGTTTGCGACGACGCACAGCTAACGCTCCGCAAAACGTGACAATCCGCCGCGAGTTCGTGTCATCTGCCGGATAGTCCTTTTCCGGTCACACGTTACTGGGAAGGTCGTCAGCTTTTTCATTAATTCGATCATTTCATCAATTCGATTTTTAATTATCGAATCGACACCCCGCGCTGCCAGATGACGCGCCTGCGCCAGATCGTGTTGTTTATTCGGGGCGCTCATGAAACGCGCAAGCCGGTCGCCGAATCGAAAAAGTGCAATTGCTGCGAAGGCAACGTCACTTCCATTCGTTCGCCGGCACGCGGTCGATGTGTGGCCGGAAGACGCACCACGATTTCCTGCTCACCGAATCGGCCATGGGCGAGATTGTCTGCGCCCAGCAATTCGCACGAATCGACCGTCAACGCTATGGATTGCGCATTTGGCGCAGCTGCAATGTGCTCTGCGCGAATACCAAGCGTATATTCCCGGTTCGCGTCGAGTCGGCCAATGATGGAATTCTCGTCCCGTGAATTACGCTCCCCAACCGTGTGACCCAGCCCCGCGTCAAGCGGCAGGCGCGGCCCGTTGCCACTCACCTCGAAGAAACGCCTGTCCTCTGAGACGCGGCCTTGCAGCAGGTTCATCGCTGGAGAACCAATGAAGCTCGCCACGAACACACTCGCAGGCTTTTCATACACTTCGCTGGGTACACCGATCTGTTCGATGTAACCGCCGTTCATGACCACAACCCGATGCCCGAGCGTCATCGCCTCGATCTGGTCGTGCGTGACATACAAGCTCGTAGTCTGCAGTCGCTGGTGCAGCCTCTGGATTTCGAACCGCATCTGGACGCGCAGTTTCGCGTCGAGATTCGAGAGCGGTTCGTCGAAGAGGAACACGGCCGGCTCCCGGACTATCGCGCGTCCCATCGCCACCCGCTGGCGTTGCCCGCCGGAGAGGTCGCGTGGCAGGCGCTCGAGCAGCGAGCCCAGTTCGAGGATCTTCGCGGCCGCGGCTACGCGTTCGCTGACCGTGCGCTGATCCACACCACGAATCTTCAACCCGTACGCCATGTTTTGCGCCACGCTCATATGCGGATAGAGCGCGTAGTTCTGAAACACCATGGCGATGTCGCGGTCTTTCGGTTCCAGCTTGTTGACTACCCGGTCGCCGATCGCAATGGTGCCTTCAGTCACGCTTTCCAGGCCGGCGACCATCCGCAGCAGCGTCGACTTCCCGCAGCCCGAGGGACCGACGAGCACCACAAATTCGCCGTCGGCAACGTTGAGGTCGACCGAGTGCAGCACAGTGGCTTTGCCGTCATACGACTTGCGTACTCGGTCAAGAGTCAGGGTTGCCATCAGATGCACTCCCGTGTCGATCCGGCATGAGTCGTTTGAAATCCAGATTCGCTACTGCGACAAGCCAGTCGCGATGCCGATTCACCCATTATGAAAATCTCTTTAGCCATCATTTTTCGGAATCGACCAGCCCCCGTACGAACCAGCGTTGCATCGAGAGCACGACGACGAGCGGAGGCAGCATCGCGAGCAACGTCGCAGCCATCACCAGATGCCACTGGGTAGCGGCATCGCCACTCGCAATCATGCTTCTGATGCCGACGACCGAAGTCGTCAGTGTCTGGGAGCTCGTAATCAGAATCGGCCACAAGTACTGATTCCACCCGTAAATAAACGTGATGACGAAGAGCGCCGCGATGTTCGTCCGGGACAACGGCAACACGACGTCCCAGAAGAAGCGCAATGCGCTTGCGCCGTCGATGCGTGCCGCTTCCAGAAGCTCGTCCGGCAGCGTCAAAAAGAACTGGCGAAACAGAAAGGTTGCGGTGGCCGATGCCGTCAGCGGTAACGTCAGTCCGGCATAGGTATTGGACAGATGCAACGCGGACACGACCTCGACGGTCGGAAATATCCGCACCTCAACCGGCAGCATCAATGTGGCGAAGATCAGCCAGAATGAAACCTTGCGCAGCGGAAAGCGGAAGAAAACAATCGCATAGGCCGAAATGACGGATACGGCGATTTTGCCGACCGCAATTGCCAGCGCCATGATCAGGCTGTTAGCCAGCATTCTGCCGAAGGGCGAAGCAGCGTTTCCGGTGCCATGCGTCCACACGGCACTCATGTTCTCGAACAGGTGCGTACTGGGCACGAGTGACAGCGGCACCGTGAATACTTCCGACTCGTTCATCGTCGCAGCGCAAAAGGCGACGTAAACGGGAAAGACGATGATCAGCACACCCACAACGAGCATCGCGTGGCAGAACAGATCAAAACCTCGGCGATTCTCGATCATGAGTATTTCACCTTGCGCTCGACGAACCGGAACTGGATGACGGTCAAACCGACGACGAGCAGCATCATGACAACCGACTGGGCGCCCGAGCTGCCGATGTCGAGTCCCTGAAAGCCTTCCGTGAAAATCTTGTAGACGAGCGTCTTGGTTGCCTGCGCCGGGCCACCGCCGGTGGCCGCATCGATAACGGGAAACGTGTCGAAGAATGCGTAGACGAGGTTGACGACTACAAGAAAGAAAGTCGTCGGCGATAGTAATGGCAGCGCTATTCCGAAGAAGCGCCGTACCGGACCCGCGCCATCGATGGCAGCCGCTTCGATTAATGATCGCGGAATGGCCTGCAGACCGGTGTAAAAGAAAAGGAAGTTGTAGCTGATCTGTTTCCAGACCGAGGCCACCACGACAAGCGTCATCGCCTGAGTGCCATTCAGCGCGTGATTCCAGGTAATGCCGATCTTCGACAACGAAAACGTCACGATGCCGATGCTCGGGTTAAACAAGAATGCCCAGAGGACTGCCGCAATGGCAGGCGCCACGGCATACGGCCAGATCAGCAGCGTCCGATAGATGAGTTTGCCGCGGCTGATACGATCGGCCATCGCCGCCAGGAACAGCGAGACGACGAGACCGATTGTCGTGACGAGCGAACTGAATACGACCGTCGTGCGAACCGAATCGAGGTAAAGCGGATCGGCAAACAGGTGCCGGAAATTCGCGAATCCGACGAACTCTGTTGAAATGCCGAACGCATCCTGAGACGACATTGACTGCCAGAGTGCGACTCCCGCAGGCCAGAGGAAAAAGACGCCCGTGATCAGGAGTTGTGGCGCAATCAACAGGAAAGGCAGCAATCCCGCGCCAAAATGCGTTCGACGTTCCATTCACCTGCCCGCAGCTTAGTTAGCCGTCTTTTCGAAGCGGCGGAGCAGTTCGTTGCCGCGCGTGTTCGCGTCATCGAGTGCCTGTTGCGGCGTCTTCTTGCCTTCCCAGACCTGTTCCAGATCCTCGTCGACGACCGTGCGGATCTGCGGCATGTTGCCAAGACGCAGGCCACGCGTGTACGGAAGAGGCGGCTTGTTCAGCATCTGGATCATCGCGGTGTCGGCACCGGGATGCGACGTGTAGAAGCCCTGTTGACGGGTCAGATCGTACGCTGCCTTCGTGACCGGCAGATAGCCCGTATCCTGGTGCCATTTCGCGGCGACAGGGGCAGAGCTGAGGTACGAGAGAAACTCGGCGACGCCCTTATAGGTATCGGGATTCTTGCCGCCGAGCACCCAGAGGCTTGCGCCACCGATGATCGCATTCTGCGGTGCGCCCTTGATCGACGCATCGTACGGCATCATGCCGGTACCATACTGGAACTTCGCGTACTTCTGGACATTTGCGAGCGAGCCCGACGAGCCCATCATGATGCCGCAATCGCCGCTGTAGAACTTGGGCGTTGCTTCGTCTTTCCGGCCGACGTACGTGAACGTGCCTTGTTCGAGCATCTTCTGCAGGAACGCGATGTGTGCGACCTGCAGCGGCTTGTTGATTTCGAGTTGCGCGTCGAGGCCGTCGAAGCCATTCTTTTCCGTCGCGATCGGGGCAGCGTGCCACGCGCTGTAATTCTCGATCTGCACCCATCCTTGCCAGCCGGTCGTAAAGCCGCACGTCATGCCCGACTTCTTGAGCTTCGCCGCATCGTCGGCGACTTCGCTCCACGTTTTAGGCGGCGCATCCGGATTCAGACCGGCCTTCTTGAACGCATCCTTGTTGTAGTAGAGAACCGGCGTCGAACTGTTGAATGGCATCGACACCAGATGGCCCGTCTTCGCGTCGCTGTAGTAGCTTGCAATCGTCGGCACGAAGGCCTTTTCGTCGAATGCGATGCCGGCCTTCGTCATGACGTCGTACACGGGGACGACGGCCTTTTTGGCGTTCATCATCGTTGCCGTACCGACTTCATAGACCTGCAGGATCGCCGGTGCGTCGCCGCTGCGATATGCGGCAATGCCAGCGGCCAGCGTCTGGTCGTACGTACCCTTGAAGACGGGAACGATCTTGTACTGGCTTTGCGAAGCGTTGAACTGCTGGGCGATGTCGTTCACGCGATCGCCGAGCGCTCCTTCCATCGCATGCCAGAACTGGATTTCCGTTGCAGCGTGGGCCGTGTGGGCCAGGCCGGCGAGCATCAGCATCATCGAGGCGGCGCGCAAGCGGGCGCCGAGTACTCCATTCAACTTATCGATCTGTTTCATGAATACCTCTTGTTGTTGCTTTCAGTTAAAAATCCCGTAGCGGAGAAAATCGACGCTTCAACCGTCGTGTTACGACAACGTTTTCTTCTGCGACGTGGGCCGCGGCTTGACTATGAAGTGCCGTGGCGATCCGCGCGGTCGATTTCACGACTCGCTACGCGCGGAACATTGCGACGGCGCTTTCCGTGTGCTCTGGTGGGTACGATTCACGAAATGAGGGCGTTGCGCCTGACCGGGCTGCCATT
Organism: Paraburkholderia dinghuensis; assembly: GCF_003837865.1. Classification (GTDB taxonomy): domain Bacteria; phylum Pseudomonadota; class Gammaproteobacteria; order Burkholderiales; family Burkholderiaceae; genus Paraburkholderia; species Paraburkholderia dinghuensis. Next base: position 7,447 of record NZ_RQIS01000010.1, read on the forward strand.
TTTCTGCCGGGCGAGTTGCCTGCGAGTCTTCAGTTGTCGGTCGCTTTTGATTATGGAGCTGCATCGCAATTCGCCGTACTTCATTACGCCGCATGGACAGAACGAAATACCGAAGGACACTTGCCCTCATCTGCGGAGGGATAAATGCACGCCTTCTCGGGCCTTCTCGCCACCACGCGTATTCGATGTTGTGGGAGCGACGTTCACTCAGCGATCAATCTCATCGGTGAGTGTCGAGCCGATCCGAAATTCTAATTATTGTGTGCACATTGATCATCGCAAGGCGCGATGTTACTAAACGTATATTTCACGCCCGTGACGGCGAAAAGTCAAAGCCTTGCGTTGAATGGAACGCTTATCGGTGTTGCGCGTCAGGGAAAATCCGGAGTTCGTTCGGGTTGGATTTGTTGTTCGTCAGGCACCGTCCACCGCCATTCCAGGTTTTAAATTCCGCGTTGATCCGAAGCCGTACGGGGAGTCACAGCCTGTTACCAATCTCGCACAGCCGTTTCACCTGCGTCCAGACCGGCGACCTAAACTCCGGGCCGTGTTCACCATGAACGCACTTGACGTGCGAGGAGTAGCACTATGAACAAAAAGCTTGTCGTCGCGGCACTCGGAGGTGCCATCCTTGTGGCATCGACTGCGGCATCGGCCCATGTTGATGTGGGAATCGGCATTGGACTGCCGGGTGTCGTTTATGCCCCGGCGGAACCGGTTTATGTCGCGCCGCCGCCTGTCGTATATGCGCCGGCGCCTGTCGCGGTCGGATATGGCGACGACGATTGGCGCGCGCGGGAGTGGCGTGAACATGAATGGCGTCGCCACGAATGGCGAGAACACGATGGGCGAGAACACGGGTGGCACGGCCATGACCACGAGGACCGCCAATGAATTGATGTTCAACTTCAGGGCGGCGCCCCGGATTTGCCTGAACTCGTTATCGGCTAATCAAGTTACGGGGCAGCCGCACCATTCTCGTGGCGAGCAATTCGTGCGTCATGCCAATGCGGTACCGCTTGTCAGAACCTAAACGCCGCTTCCTTTGTGCGTCACGAACGCGGCATCACAGCATGTCCATTACCCGGTGATAAAGCATGCCGATTTCGAGCGCGGGCCGCCGCCATGCGGGGCCGCCCGGGAAGCGCGCATGCCGCAACTGCGCGAACAGATCGAACGAAGCGCTTTCCCCGGCGATCGCCTGGGCAACGACGCGTCCGGCGATGCCAGTCAGCGCAACGCCGTGGCCTGAAAAACCCTGCACGTAGTAGTAGTTCGGATCGATCACGCCGAAGTCCGGTGCGCGATTGCGCGTGACGTCAACGAAGCCACCCCACGCATAGTCCACCCGCGTCTGGGCGAGTTGCGGGAACACGTCAGCCATGCGCTTCTTCATCGCGTCGGTCAACTGTGCGGGCGATGCGCCTGTCGAGTCCGCACGGCCGCCGAACAGCATGCGATGGTCGGCAGAAAGGCGGAAATAGTCGAGAAGGAAATTGTTATCGCAGACAGCGGCGCGTCCGGCGATCAGCGCGTCGGCGCGTTCTTTTCCGAGCGGCTCGGTTGCGATGATGTACGACGCAATCGGCGCGATGCGCGCGGCGACATCCGGCGGAAGCACGCCGCCAGGCACGGCGTTGCAGCACGATACGACGAAGCGGCAGCGCACTTCGCCACGCGCGGTCTTCACGACAGGACGCACGCCGCGCACGACTTTCAGCGCGCGCGTATGCGCGAAGAGCTGTGCGCCTTCACGGCGAGCAGCATCGGCGAGACCGAGGCAGTACTTGAGCGGGTGCAGATGGCCGGAGACCGGATCGAACACGCCTGCCAGATAACGCTGCGAAGCGACGCGCGCGCGCGTCGCTTCGGCGTCGAGCCATTCGAGCCGGTCATAGCCCCAGCGCGTGCGCGCGGCGTCCATCCATGCGCGCAAGTCGGGTACGCGCTTGGTCTTTGTCGCGACGGTGACGTAACCCACCGTGAAATCGCAGTCGATGCCGTAGCGTTCGATGCGCTCGCGCACAAGTCCGACGCCTTCAATCGAAAGCGCCCATGCGGCGCGCACACCTTGCGCGCCGAGTTGCTTTTCGAGCACTTCGTCCTTGGCAAAGCCGACGAGCGTCTGTCCGCCGTTGCGTCCGGAAGCGCCCCAGCCGGAACGGTGTGCATCGAGCACGACGACCGACAATCCGCGCGCGCGGCATTCCAGCGCGACCGACAAGCCGGCGAAGCCCGCACCGATCACGCACACGTCGGCGTCGAGCGCGCCTTCGAGCACGGGATCGTCGTCAGCAGTTCGGGTGACGGTGGCTTCGTACCAGGAGTTGCGCGCGAGGGCGCTCGCCTGGGCGTCGAGGGTTGCGGTCATTAGAGAAGGTCCTTCATTCGATACCAGGCCATGGCGAGCACGAGGGCGGGCGTTCGCAACAGCGCCCCGCCGGGGAAATCGCGGTGACGGATCTTGCCGAACAGATCGAAGCGCGCGGCCTGGCCGTCGATGGCCTCGGCGATCAGCTTGCCCGCGAGCCCCGTCGTGTTGACGCCGTGTCCCGAGAAGCCCTGCGCGAAATACACAGTCGGCTTGAGGCGGCCGAAATGTGGCGCGCGATTCATCGTGATGTCGACGAAACCGCCCCATGCATAATCGACTTTCACATCCGCGAGCTGCGGAAAGGTCTTCAGCATGTCGTGCCGCATTGCCTCACCGAGGTTGGGCGGCTCGAACGTCGAATAGCTCACCTTGCCGCCCCACAGGAGACGCGTGTCGGGCGCGGGGCGGAAATAGTCGAGCACGAAGCGGCTGTCGCACACGGCTGTTTGTGCCGGCATCAACGCGGCCATGCGTTCCTTTCCGAGCGGTTCGGTGGCGATCACGTAGGTGCCCACCGGCATGATCTTGCGCGAGAGTTCGGGCGCGAGCGTGCCCAGATACGTGTTGCAGGCGAGCACGACGAATTTCGCGCGTACGTTGCCGCGCGCGGTTTCCACTACGTGACCGCCTTGCTCATCGTAAAGGCGCGTCACGGCGCTGTCCTCGAACAGACGCACGCCCGCAGCGACTGCTGCGCGCGCGAGGCCCAGCGTGTAGTTGAGCGGGTGCAGGTGGCCGCTGTCCGGATCGTAGAGACCGCCGACATACCGCGACGACTGCACGTACTGGCCAACGCCGGGCGCGTCGACATACTGGAACCGGTCGTAGCCGAAACGTGAAGCTGCTTCGTCGCACCAGCGCTTGAGGGAATCGACATCGCGCGGCTTGTTCGCGGCGGTGAAGTAGCCGTGCGTGAGCGCGCAGTCGATATTGTGCTTCGCCACGCGTGACTTCACGATGTCGAGCGTTTCGAGGCCCATGGCCCAGATCTGCCTGACTTCGTCCTTGCTCATGAAGGGGGCGAATGCGTCGATGTCACAGGCAAAGCCGCCGATCAGTTGTCCGCCGTTGCGTCCGCTCGCCGCCCATCCGACCTTCGACGCCTCGACGAGCGCAACGCTATAGCCGCGTTCGGCGAGGTTCAGTGCCGCCGAAACACCGGTCAGGCCCGCGCCGATCACGCAGACATCGGCGGTGATCGTGCCTTCAAGAACGGGGTGACGGGTCGAATCGTTGGCGGTGGCCGCGTACCACGACTGTGCGTGAGACTGATTGGCGAATTTGAGCATAAGCGAATGTCCAGACAAAAAGCGGACGGCGCCGCACAGGCCGCCGTCCGCCACAGGCTCGTTAGAACGAGTAGATGAACTGCGTGCCGAGCAGGTCGTTGTTCTTGCTGTACGAGCCGTCGCTGCGCAGGAACACCTTCTGCGTGGCCCAGTCGTGGCGATACTCGACCTTGACCTGGATCTGCTGGGTCGGGAAGAACAGCAGGTCGAGCGCTACGTCCTGACGCGTTGCGCCCTTGCACTCGGTGCCGAATGTCGAAGAATTGACAAAGCAGTCCGCACCGATGCCAAAGCCGTTGGACGTATCCATGCCGTTGCCATTGAGCGCGATACCGCCGCCGCCGCCGCCGTTCTTGGTGTTGACGAGCACGTCATAGCGTGCGGTCACGCCCATCGGGCCCACCGACGGCAAGCTGAACTTGCGGTGCGCAAGCAGCGACAAACCGTACCACTGCGCGTTGCCGCCGTTGAACGCCGCACGCTGCTGCTGGCCGTAATCGATCTGGGCGTTGTATTGCAGGTCCGCGAGCGTGTAGGTCGCGTCCATCTGGCCGAAGAGGAAGTAGCCACCCGAGCTCGTCGCAAAGCTGCCCGGACCAAACCCAGGGCCGCCCGTCAGAGGATTGGTGCCGCTCGCCAGCGTCTGGCGTCCGATGTTGAACGAACCGCCAATGTCCAGCGCGCTCGACCAGGTGTAGTCAACACGTGCGGTGAACGTCGGGATCCTGTTGCTCACCGTGATCGGATCGCCCAGCGCGTTCGTGCCGACCTGCGTTTGCGCGCCATAGGTGCGGTACTGCTCGTTGGCGATCATGAACTTGTACGCCCAGTTGCCGCTCGGCGCCCAGTTCCAGCCCACGCCCACGTAGCTGCCCGGATCGGAGAAGTCGTAGAGCAGGTTGTGCGTGAGAGTCAGCATCTGGTTCGACTGCTGCACTTCGTAACCGCCGAAGCTCGGCATCAAACCTGCAACGAACGTTCCCGTGGCGGTAACCGGCACGGTGATGATCGCCGTGTTCAGGATGTTGTTGCCGATCTCGCCCTTATGGTTGGTCAACAGATTAATACCGTTGCCGCGGTTAGGCATGATCGAGACTTCGGCCGACGGTGCCATCGGCCCGACACCGAACGTCTTCTTGATGTCGAGGTACAGGTCGCCGAACGTACTGTTGAAGTAGTTGTAGTCGGTCGAGTGATTCGCGAACAGGAACGACGAGGTATTCTGCGCGCGGTTGTAGATATACGTCGGATCGATGTAGCCCGTGATCGACAGACCCGCGAGCGGTCCGGTGTTCGCTGCATCTGTGAGCGAGTCAACCTTGAGCTGCTGGTTGGCCATCTGCTGCTTCATCGCATCGACCTGATCGTTGGTCAGACGCGCCGGTGCGTTGCCGTAGTCAGGAGAGGTCACGTCCACGACCTGCGCCGGCGCTGCAGCTGCCGGTGCCACGATCGCCGCATTCTTTGTAGTGCCCTTCGTGCTCTTCGATTCGGCCAGTTCCGACTTGAGCGATTTCACCTCTTTTTGCAGCGCGTTCAACTGCGCCTGCAGGGCTTTGATCTGGTCACTGGTCGTGTCTGCCATGGCGAGCCCCGGCAACGCCCCGGCAACCAGCAAACAGATTAACTTCTTCCTCATCAGGATTCTCCTTGTGGGTCGTTATTGCAAAGACATCGGCGTGTGAATTGGGTACCCCGTTTGCGTACGGCTCGTCCCCACGAGCCGTACTGCCCTGTACACGGTTGCCGCGTGATGTCGCTTCGCGTTGTGCGTCAGGTTGTATTTCCGGTGCTGCAGATCTGCGCCGCTCAAGCCACGCTGCGGCCAATCGGTTGACCCACCGCGCCCGCAGGTGCGGCGGGCTGAACGGATTCCGCGGGATCGGGTTGAATGAACGCCAGTTGCATATCGCGCAGGCGCTTTTTCTCGCGGGCCATCATCAACTGGTTCAAGAGGATCACCCCGATCGTCACCGCGCTGATGAAGAGCGTGGCCAGCGCGTTCATCTCGGGATTCAGGCCAAGACGTACGCGCGAGAACACGACGAGCGGCAACGTCGTCGAACCCGGGCCCGAAAGGAACGCGGAGAGCACGAGGTCGTCGATCGAGAGCGTGAACGAGAGCAGCCAGCCGGAGAGCAGCGCCTGCGAGATCAGCGGCAGCGTGATCACGAAGAACACCTTCAGCGGCGTGGCGCCGAGGTCGAGCGCCGCTTCTTCGAGCGAGCGGTTCATCTCTTTCACGCGCGACTGCACGATGATCGCGACGTACGAGACGCACAGCATGACGTGGCCGATCCACATCGTGATGATGCCGCGGCCCTTCGGCCAGCCGAGCGTCTGCTCAAGCGCCACGAACAGCAGCAGAAGCGAGATGCCCTGGATGACTTCGGGAATCACGAGCGGCGCGTTGATCATGGCCGTGTAGAGCGTGAAGCCCTTGAAGCGGCCCATGCGCGCGAGCACATAGCCGGCCCACGTGCCGATCGCGACCGACGCGAACGCCGTCATCAAGCCGATCTTCAGCGAGAGCCACGCGGCATTGAGCAGTTCGTCGTCCTGTATCAGCGCGGCGTACCACTTGAGTGAGAACCCGGACCAGACGGTCACGAGCTTCGACTCGTTGAACGAATAGACAATGAGGCTGACGATCGGGATGTAGAGAAACAGAAACCCGAGCGTGAGCACGACTACCGAGAGTGCGCGGTTTGGCTTGATCATTTGCCTTCCTCCAGTTCCTTGACCTGGTAATACTGAAAGAGAGCCATCGGCACGAGCAGCAGCAGCACCATCGCGACCGTCACTGCGGACGCCATCGGCCAGTCCATGTTGTTGAAGAACTCGTCCCACATGACGCGGCCGATCATGAGCGTGTCGGCGCCGCCGAGCAGCTCAGGAATCACGTACTCGCCGACCGCCGGAATGAACACGAGCAGGCTGCCCGCGATGATCCCGTTCTTCGAAAGCGGCAGCGTGATCTGCGTGAACGCGACCCACGGCTTCGCGCCGAGGTCATAGGCGGCTTCCAGCAGCGTGAGGTCCATCTTGACGAGGTGCGCGTAGAGCGGCATCACCATGAACGGCAGATACGAATAGACCATGCCGATCTGAACGCCCACGTCGCTGTGATAGAGCCGCAGCGGCGAATGGATGAGGCCGATCGCCATGAGCGCGTGATTGAGCAGACCGTCGTCCTTGAGAATGCCGATCCATGCGTAGACACGGATCAGGAACGACGTCCAGAACGGCAGCATCACGCCCATCATGAGCACGTTGCGCGTGGCCGGATTCGAGCGCGCGATGAAGTACGCGATCGGATAGCCGATCAGCAGGCAGAGGATGGTCGAGATTGCGGCCATCTTGAGCGAGCTGATATAGGTGGCGATGTACAGGTCGTCCTGCAGCAGGAACGCGTAGTGCGAGAGCTGCAGCGCGAAGTGCAAGACACCGTCTTTGAACTGGACGAGGGTCGTGTAGGGCGGGACGGCCATCGCCTGATCGGCGAAGCTGATCTTCAGCACGAGCACGAACGGCACGGCGAAGAACAGCGTGAGCCACAGGAACGGGATGCCGATGACGGCGGTGCGGCCCGACGGCACGAAGCGCGAGAGGAAGCGCATGAGCGCGCCGCGTCGCACGCCGCCGGTGCCGGCCGCGCCCGGCGCGCCGCTGGTGGGAATAGAGGTACTCATTTCGGCATCCTCCTCATTGTGTGAGCACGACGCCGCTGGACGGCGCCCACGAAACGTAGACGTCGTCGTTCCAGGCGGGCGCACCCTCGTTCAGGAGATGCGAACTGGAGAGGTTCGAGACGACCACCTTGCCGCCGGGCAGACGCACGTGATAGAGCGAGTAGCTGCCCATGTAGGCGACGTCGGTGACCACGCCGCGCGCCCAGTTGGTCGTCGTGCCGGGTTTGTCACGCGTGACGCGCACGCGCTCCGGTCGCACGGAGATGCCAACGGGCATGCCGAGCGGCCCGGTGATGCCGTGGCTCACGTACATGCGTGTTTCGAGTTCGTCGCTTTCGACGAAGATGTGATCGGGTTCGTCCTCGACCACGCGGCCTTCGAAGAGGTTGGTCGAACCGATGAACTCGGCCGAGAAGCGGCAATTGGGGAATTCGTAGACGTCGCTCGGCGTGCCGATCTGCATGATGCGACCTTCGCTCATGACGGCGAGGCGGTTGGCCATGGTCATCGCTTCTTCCTGATCGTGCGTGACCATCACACAAGTGACATCGACCTTTTCGATAATGTTCACGAGTTCGAGCTGCGTCTTCTGGCGGATCTTCTTGTCGAGCGCGGACATGGGCTCGTCGAGCAGAAGCAGCTTGGGGCGCTTGACGAGCGAGCGCGCGAGCGCGACACGCTGTTGCTGGCCGCCGGAGAGCTGATGCGGTTTGCGCTGGCCATAGCGGCTCATCTGCACGAGGTTCAGGGCGTCGGCGACGCGCTCCTTGATCTCGTTCTTCGGGACGCCTTCCTGCTTGAGGCCGAACGCGACATTCGACTCGACGCTCATGTGCGGGAAAAGCGCGTACGACTGAAACATCATGTTGACCGGGCGCCGGTACGGGGGCAGCGACGCGAGGTCCTCGCCGTCGACGAAGATGCGGCCCGACGTGGCCGTTTCGAGTCCCGCGAGCATGCGCAGCAGCGTGGACTTGCCGCAGCCGGAGCTGCCGAGCAGCGCGAACAGTTCGTTCTTCGCGATGTTGAGGCTCACGTTGTCCACGGCGGTGCTGTCGCCGAATTTCTTGACGACGTTTTCGATTCGCACGAAAGCGTCATTGGAGTTGGCTCGGGTGCCCGATGCACCCACGGCCGGATTGGCGTTGACTTTTGACGTCGAATTCATGATGTAACCTTGGTTCCTTTCTGATCGCAGGCATGAGTCGACCCGCACGGGGCGCATGACGCGACTCGCGGATTGCTGCGAACGAGGCTCGGGGAAGGCTGCGCAGCCTTGGTTCAACTCGGACACCTGAAGCGACTCAGGCGCGCAGCCGGACTACCACCACTGACTACAGGCGGAGAGGGGTCGAGCGATCCCTCTTCCGCAGTGTCTCCTTCGTTTTATTTCCAGACCGCTTCATTCAATCAATGGCCCGTCTTGAGCTGTGCCCACAGACGGTTTTCCAGACGCAGGATGTCGGCCGGCATCGGCTTCATCAGCGTCATCTTCTTCAGAACTTCGTCCGACGGGTACACGGTCGGATCCTGGGCGACGCCCGGCGTCACGAACGTGCGTGCGGACTTGTTCGCGGTCGGGTAGAACACTTCGTTCGTGATCTGCGAGTTGACCTTCGGATCTTCGATGTAGTTGATCCACTTCATCGCTGCTTCGGGATGCGGTGCATCCTTCGGCACGACCATCACGTCGAACCACAGCAGACCGCCTTCCTTCGGGTTCGTGAACTTGAGTTCGTACGAGCGCTTGGCTTCTTCGGCACGGCGGTGCGCGATGCCGACGTCACCCGACCAGGCCACCGCGACGCAGATGTCGTTGTTCACGAGGTCGTTGATGTAGCCCGACGAGTTGAACTGGGTGATGTACGGGCGGACTTTCTTCAGCACTTCAAAGGCGGCCTGATAGTCGGCCGGATTCGTGCTGTTCGGGTCCTTGTGCATGTACTGCAGCGTTGCTGCAAACACGTCCACGGCCTGGTCGAGGAACGACACGCCACAGCCCTTCAGCTTCGAGAGATATTGCGGATCGAACACGAGCGCCCAGCTGTCGACCGGCGCGTTGTCGCCGAGTGCCTTCTTGACGGCTTGCACGTTGTAGCCGATGCCGTCGGTGCCGAAGGCCCAGGGCACGCCGTACTGGTTGCCCGGATCGGCGTCCGCGATCATGTGCATGAGCGTCGGATCGAGGTTCGACAGGTTAGGCATGTGCGCCTTGTCGAGCTTCTGGTACACGCCTGCCTGAATCTGCTTGGCCATGTAGTTCGAGGTCGGCACAACGATGTCATAGCCCGAGCTACCGGCGAGCAGCTTGGCCTGCAGCGTATCGTCGCTGTCGTAGTTGTCGTACTTGACCTTGATTCCGGTCTGCTTTTCGAAGTTCGGAATCGTGTCCTTCGCAATGTAGTCGGACCAGTTGTAGACGTTCAGCACTTCATCGGCCGCACGGACCGGTTGACTCGAAGTAGCCGTGAGACCCGCGCACAGGGCGAGGGCAGCTGTCGCGACCGCAGTACGAAGATGACAAACACTCATGTTGGTTTCCCCTGAAGATGAAGATGGATCGGCAGTGCCTTTACCCCGTGACGTACTGCCGAACCCGGACAAGTGGTGTTACATAAGACCCAGTTGCTGCGCCGTTGCGTCGATGGCCTTCTTCGCCTTCGACACGATTTCGTCGATTTCGCTACGCGTGATCACGAGCGGCGGCGACAGCAGCATCCGGTCGCCCGTCGCGCGCATGATCAGATTGCCGTTGAAGCAGAAGTCGCGGCACAGCGTGCCGACGTCGCCGCCGTTCGCGAAGCGCTTGCGCGTCTTCGGATCTTCAGCGAGCTGAATGCCCGCAACGAGACCGACGCCGGAGATGTCGCCCACGATCGGATGATTGGCCAGCGCTTCGCGCAGGCGTTGCTGGAAGTACGGTCCGGTGTCGTGCTTCACGCGCTCAACGATGCCTTCGTCGCGCAGCAGCTTGAGGTTCGCGACCGCGACCGCGGCTGCCACCGGGTGGCCCGAGTACGTGAGACCGTGATTGAAGTCGCCATTCTCGATGATGGCCTTCGCGACGCGATCATGGAGACCCACCGCGCCCATCGGTATGTAGCCGCTCGTGAGGCCCTTGGCCATCGTGATCAGGTCCGGCTCGAAGCCGAAGTGCTGATGCGCGAACCATTCGCCGGTACGTCCGAAGCCACCGATCACTTCGTCGGCGCAGAGCAGGATGTCGTATTTGCGGCAGATGCGCTGGATTTCCGGCCAGTAGGTCGACGGCGGGAAGATCACGCCGCCCGCGCCCTGGAACGGCTCGCCGATAAACGCGGCGACGTTCTCGGCGCCGACTTCGAGGATCTTCGCTTCGAGCTGCTGCGCACGCGCGAGGCCGAATTCTTCCGGCGTCATGTTGGCTTCGGCTTCGCCGAAGAAATACGGCTGGTCGATGTGAACGATGTTCTCGACCTTCGACGGCATCTGTTCGTGCATGTACCCCATGCCGCCCAGCGTTCCGCCCGCGATGGTCGAACCGTGATAGCCGTTCTTGCGCGAGATGACGATCTTCTTCGATGCTTTGCCCTGCGTGAACCAGTATTGATGCACGATGCGCAGCACCGTGTCGTTGCCCTCGGAACCGCTGTTGCAATAGAAGAAGTGGTTGAACGGCGCCGGCGCGAGCTGCGCGAGCAGCGCCGACAATTCGATGACCGGCGGGTGGGTGGTTTTGAAGAACGTGTTGTAGTACGGCAGTTCCTGCATCTGCTTGTACGCGGCGTCAGCGAGTTCCTTGCGGCTGTAGCCGACGTTCACGCACCAGAGACCGGCCATGCCGTCGATGATCTGGTTGCCTTCTGAATCCCACAGGTACACGCCCTTCGCTTTCACGATCACGCGGCTGCCCTGCTTGTTGAGCGAGCCCATATCCGAGAACGGATGGATGTGGTGCGCGGCGTCGAGGGCGCGGTACTCGGCCGTCGAGCGCGCGGACTCTGCGCGCAGCGTCGTGGGCGCGGCCTGGATCACGCTTGCGGGGGCATCGATTCGATAACTCATTGCTTGTCTCCTGTCGATGGGACTTGGCGCTTTAGCGCTTAGTCCCATCCCATGCACAGCGGTCGATGGGACCCGGTGCTTTAGCGCCTGGCCCCATCCCTTACAAAGTTTTCAGTTACACGTGAAGCAGCAGATGCTTGCGTTCCCACGAACTTATCACGCGAAAATACGCTTCATATTCCGTTTCCTTGAGCGCGAGATACGCACGCACGAATTTCTCTCCGAGCATCTCTTTCAGCGGGTCGCTCGCGCTCATCAGCGTAATGCCCTCTTCGAGGTTGCGCGGGAGCTGGTACGGCAGTGCGTAGCCGTCGCTCACGAGCGGCTCGGTCGGCTTCAGGTGCTGCTGGAGGCCGAGATAGCCCGCGGCGAGGGTCGCGGCGATCGCGAGGTACGGGTTCGTATCCACGCCCGGAATGCGGTTCTCTACGCGGCGCGCGGCCGGCGACGAGTACGGCACGCGGAAGCCCACCGTGCGGTTGTCATAGCCCCACGCGACGTTGATCGGCGCGGCCATGAAGCGCGACAGACGGCGGTACGAGTTGATGTACGGCGCGAAGATCGGCATCAGCGCAGGCGTGTACTTCTGCAGGCCCGCGATGTACGCGTAGAACATGTCGGTGGCCTTGCCGTCCGGACCCGTGAAGAGGTTCTCGCCGGTTTCGGCGCTGACGAGGCTCTGGTGGACGTGCATGGCCGAGCCCGGCTCGTTCTCCATCGGCTTCGCCATGAACGTGGCGTACATGTGGTGGCGCAGCGCTGCTTCGCGGACCGTGCGCTTGAACAGGAACACGCGGTCGGCGAGATTCAGCGGATCGCCGTGCATGAAGTTGATTTCCATCTGCGCGGCGCCGACTTCGTGAATCAGCGTGTCGACGTCGAGGTCCTGGACGTCGCAGTACTCGTAGATGTCTTCGAAGAGCGGGTCGAACTCGTTGACCGCTTCGATCGAGTAGGCCTGGCGGCCCGTCTCCGGACGCCCCGTACGGCCGACGGGCGGCACGAGGGGAAGGTCCGGGTCCTTGTTCATGTCGACGAGGTAGAACTCCAGCTCCGGCGCGATGACCGGCTTCCAGCCCTTCGCTTCATACATTTCGAGTACGCGGCGCAGCACGCGACGCGGCGAAATTTCGACGGGCGTGCCGTCGAAGTGGACGCAGTCGTGAATGACCTGGGCGGTGGGATCGACGGCCCACGGAATGATGCGGATCGTCGAGGGGTCCGGCACGCAGACCATGTCGGGGTCGGTGACGCCGGTGAAGCTGTCGTCTTCCGGATACTCGCCGGTGACGGTCTGGATCATGACGGCTTGCGGCAGGCGCATGGATTCGCCCGATTCGAACTTGCTGCGCGGGATGATCTTGCCGCGCGCGATGCCCGCCATGTCGGGGATGATCGCTTCAACTTCGGTGATGTGATGCTTCTTCAGGAAATCGTCGATGTCTTGCATGATCGTTCTCTCTTATCTGTTGGGGCGTTTCAGGCGTGCGCGGCGCAAGGCGCCTCGGCGTTGTGCCTGTTGGCCCCGCCCGGTATTCGGGCGAGCATGCGTGCACGGCAGGCTTCACCGAACGCATGGAATATCGCGGTGGAAAGGGCGTTTTGCGCGTGCTGCCACTCGGGGTGCCACTGCACGCCCAGTGCGAAAGTACGCGCGTTAGCGACGCTCACGGCTTCAATGAGACCATCCGGCGCCAGCGCTTCGGCAACGAGGCCCGCGCCGAGCCGGTCGATCCCTTGCCCGTGCAACGAGTTGACGCTCGCGTCGCGCGCGCCGCCAGCGAGGCGTTGCAGCATGCCTCCGTCGGCGAGCGTGATCGCGTGAGCCGGCCCATATTGCTCATCGAGCTGGTCGGCCTTGTTCTCCCGGTGATCGTCGAAACCCTCCACGGCGTGGACCTGTTGATGCAGCGTGCCGCCATACACCACGTTCATTTCCTGGAAACCGCGGCAGATCGCGAGGACCGGCACGCCGGCCTCGATCGCAGCGCGCATGAGCGGCAGCGTCGTGGCGTCGCGATGCGAGTCGTGCAATGTGCCCGGCGCGCTTGGCGTACCACCATACAGATGCGGCTCGACGTTCGAATAGCTGCCGGTGAAGAGCAGTCCATCGACGGCGTCGAGCAGATCGGCTGTGGCCTGACGTGCGCCGAGCGCGGGCACAACGAGTGCCAGCGCACCGGCGCCATCCACCGCGGCGGCGATGTACTTCTCGCCGGTGACGTGCGACGCGTGCGGTCCCATCATGTTTCGATCGGCTGTGACGCCGACCAGGGGTTTCATTCGCATGGCTAAAGTTTCACTTCCATTACCCGTGTGCCACGTATTGACTTGTATTGCGGCGATACCACGGGCGTGACATGACCTTGCAACCCTGCACGAAGCAAGGCCGCAAACCTGGGGCACAGGAGATGCGCACTAACGAATCGCACTGCGCGTGGAGATCATGTAGGCAGTTCGTTTTCGGCCGTTGTGGGGCGCAACCGTGGTCAGGCGCGCACAGCCACGTCGCTCGCGTAAGGCAGGCTTCGCGTGCGATCTACAGCAACGGCAACGAACTACGCTGGAAGGAGAGGCGCTACGGCAGGAGTGACGCGACTTCGTCGGTGTGGACAGCAATAAAGGCGCGCGCGGAGACGGCGTTATGACGCCGGACCGACCGGCGCGAAAGTATCGTGATGACGGACAGGTGCAGGCGAGGGGCAAGCCTGCCGCTACTGCCATCGGCGATGGCAGCGCAGTCACCGCGAAGACACCTCGCATGACTACGATTCCACCTGACCAGAGGGCCACGGACTCTCACAATTGCACTCGACTGAATGATGTTGAGGTTGGGTCATTCCAGCGATAAAGGCTCGCATAGCGAACGCTTCGTCAACCGGAATGCAGTCGCCGCTTGAAGCCCTTCACATTGCTACGCCTTTTGCTGCGTTGCAGTGTGGCGGAGAGAACTCCATAACGTTCGACCTGTGTTTGAGGATATACGAGCCAAAATGGGCGTCAATTATTTTTTTACATTTTCTTTGTCAGCACTTACCCGAATTCCCAGGGAATACGTGTCCCCATAGGCAAATACGCGCTGAATATTCATCAATTTCGAATGGCTTACACGGGTTTCTACTAACAGAAAAAAAAGCAAACTGATTAGAATATTCAACACGTTTCCCACGCCGTCCGCGTGAACGCTCTTTCGTAAACGGTTCCTTAACGTGTCCGAGTCTGTGTCGTCGTCCACTGAAGTTGCTGTCCGCCTGCGCTGCGTTCGCAAGCGGTATGGTCTATCTCAGCGCGAGCTTGCGAAGCGAGCGGGCGTCACCAATGGCGCGATCTCGCTGATCGAACAAAGCCGGGTCAGCCCATCGGTCGGGTCGCTCAAGAAGTTGCTCGAATCCATACCGATGAGTCTCGCCGAGTTTTTCACGTTCGACCTGAACGAAGGGGGTAGCGTGGTATCGCGGCGCGACGAGATGCCGAATCTCGGCAACTCGTCCATCGAGTTCTACCTCGCCGGCGCGAACGTGAAAGACCGCAATATGGGCATCATGCGCGAGGTGTACCAGCCGCTCGCTGATACGGGCCCGGAAATGCTCATGCATGCAGGGCACGAAGGCGGCGTCGTGGTGTCCGGCCAGATCGAACTGACCGTGGACGGCACGACCTGGCTGCTCGACCCCGGCGACAGCTACTACTTCGAAAGCCGCTTGCCGCACCGCTTTCGCAATCCCAGCGCGAACGACATCTGCGAACTGGTGTCGGCGAATTCGCCGCCCACGTTCTAATTTACCTTTCGCGCGAACCCCGGGCATGCGCCGCACCGTGCGCGGCGCACACGGCCCAACGCACAACATTGAGGCATCCTGATGGAAAAGAAGACCCTCGCTTACTGGCAAGACAAGGCCGCGACGCTGTCGATCGAAGGCCGAGCATTCATCGACGGTGCGTATCGTGACGCTTACTCGGGCCGCACCTTTGACTGTGTGAGCCCGATCGACGGCCGCGTGCTCACGGGCGTCGCGGATTGCGGCGCCGCGGATGTGGATGCGGCTGTCGCCGCTGCACGCCGCGCGTTCGACGCACAGGTGTGGGCCGGCCTGAATCCGCGCGCCCGCAAGGCGATCCTGCTGCGCTGGGCCGCGCTGATGCGCGAGCACCTCGACGAACTGGCGCTGCTCGAAACGCTCGACGCGGGCAAGCCGATTGGCGACACGACGACTGTCGATGTGCCGGGCGCGGCCTATTGCGTGGAATGGTTTGCGGAGGCCATCGACAAGGTCGGCGGCGAAGTCGTGCCCGCCGACCATCATCTCGTGGGCCTCGTCACGCGCGAGCCGATCGGCGTTGTCGCTGCCGTGGTGCCGTGGAATTTCCCGATCCTGATGGCATCGTGGAAATTCGGCCCCGCGCTCGCGGCGGGCAATAGCGTCGTGCTCAAGCCTTCGGAGAAGTCGCCGCTCACCGCCATTCGCGTCGCGCAACTCGCGCACGAAGCGGGCATTCCGGCGGGCGTGTTCAACGTGCTGCCGGGGGGCGGAGAGCCGGGCAAGCTGCTCGCTCTGCACCGCGACGTGGACTGCATCGCGTTCACGGGTTCGACGGGCGTCGGCAAACAGATCATGCAATACGCGGGCCAGTCCAATCTCAAGCGCGCATGGCTCGAACTGGGCGGCAAGTCGCCGAACATCGTGCTGCCGGACTGCCCGGACCTCGACCGCGCCGCGAACGCCGCGGCCGGTGCGATCTTCTACAACATGGGCGAGATGTGCACGGCGGGTTCGCGCCTGCTCGTGCATCGTGACATCAAGGACGTGTTTCTCGCGAAACTCGTCGAGGCCGCGCGCAATTACGTGCCGGGCAATCCGCTCGATCCGAAGACGACGATGGGCGCCATCGTCGACAAGATCCAGCTCGAGCGCGTGCTCGGCTATATCGAAGCGGGCCGCAAGGAATCGAAGCTGCTGCTGGGCGGAAAGCGTGTGAACGAAGCAAGCGGCGGCTACTATATCGAGCCGACCGTGTTCGACACGCACCACGATTCGAAAGTCGCGCGTGAAGAAATCTTCGGGCCGGTGCTGTCGGTCATTACGTTCAGCACGATCGACGAAGCGGTGCGTATTGCCAACGATACCGACTACGGCCTCGCCGCCGCGGTCTGGACGTCGAACCTCACGCACGCACACGATATTTCGCGTCGTCTGCGCGCGGGCACCGTATGGGTCAACTGCTACGACGAAGGGGGAGATATGAACTTCCCGTTCGGCGGTTTCAAGGAATCGGGCAACGGCCGTGACAAGTCGCTGCACGCACTGGAGAAGTACACCGAGCTGAAGTCCACGCTCGTGAGGCTGCGCTAAAGGATTCGCAAGCCAGCGCGGCGGCAGGCACGGAAAGCCCGCCGCCGCGTTCCCAATGAATCCGACCGCCGCGGCGCGCTTTTATCGATTCGAGCGCTGCGGTCCTTTCAATCAGGTCATTGCATGACTGCCATCATTCATGGCGACGGCGCAATTCGCCGTCCATCGCTTTACGGTTCATCCATCGAAAACACCTACGGCGGCGTGCTGTCGTTCATGCGACGCAACTACACGCGCGAACTCGACGGCGTCGATGTCGTCGTGTCGGGCGTGCCGCTCGATCTCGCCACCACGTTCCGCTCGGGCGCACGGCTTGGGCCCAGCGCGGTGCGTGCAGCCAGCGTCCAGCTGGCCGAGCTGCATCCGTACCCGTGGGGCTTCAATCCGTTCGACACGCTCGCCGTGACCGACTACGGCGACTGCTGGTTCGACGGGCACAATCCGCTGTCGATCAAGCCCGCCATCATCGAGCACGCGCGCACGATCCTGCGCTCGAACGCGAAGATGCTCACGTTCGGCGGCGATCACTTCATTACGTATCCGCTGTTGATCGCACACGCGGAGAAGTACGGCAAACCGCTTTCGCTGATCCACTTCGACGCGCATTGCGACACCTGGGCCGACGACTCGCCGGACAGCCTCAATCACGGCACGATGTTCTACAAGGCTGTGAAGGACGGCCTCATCGATCCGAAGACTTCGGTGCAGGTGGGCATCCGCACGTGGAACGAGGATTTTCTCGGCATCAATATGCTCGATGCGGCGTGGGTCCACGAACACGGTCCGGCGGCTGCGCGCCAGCGCATTCTGGACATCGTGGGCGAGCGGCCCGCGTATCTGACCTTCGATATCGACTGTCTCGATCCGGCCTTCGCGCCCGGCACGGGTACGCCGGTGCCGGGTGGACTTTCGTCGGCGCAGGCGCTCTCGATCGTGCGCGGACTCGAAGCCGTCAACCTGATCGGCGCGGACGTAGTGGAAGTGGCGCCGGCCTACGATCAGAGCGAGATCACGGCGATCGCTGCCGCGCACATCGCGTGTGATCTGCTGTGCCTGTGGCGCCAGCGCAAGGTGGCGGGAAAATAACGCGCGTTAGCGTTCGACGAGCGGACCCAGATTGGCGCGCACGCGCTGAAGCATCTGGCTGAACTGCTCGGCTTCTTCAGGCGTGAAGCCCGCGAGGGCTTCCGTCTGCACTTCATCCCCCACGTGGCGCGCGGCCGTGAGCACGCTTTCTGCCTTTGGCGTGAGGCTCACCTGCAATTCGCGGCGGTCGTCCGGATTCGCCGTGCGTGCGACCCAGCCGTTTTCCTCCAGTCTTTCCAGCAGCCGTCCAGCCGAAATTGGCGCGACTTCGAGCCGCTCGGCGAGGCGCGCCTGATTCATGTCGCCGTAATGGGAGAGGTACGCGATCGTCCGGCACTGCGCGCGCGTGAGTTCCAGCGACGACTTCGCGAGATCGTCGTAGCGCTTGCCGTACAGCCGGCCCACATCGGCGATCAAGAAGCCGAACCGTTTTTCGAGGTCGCTAGTCATGGGCGCGATTATACGGACGAAGGGTGGAAGAAGCGCTTTCGCGGGATTCCCCGATTTTTTCCCTGCTTTTCCCCCGATTGCACCGTGCATTGCTATCCGTATAATAAGCACGCTTATCATTTCCCTCCGCAACCGTCCCTTTCACGATGACCGCAGTCGCTCAGGGCGGCAAGTCCGCGCCGCTCAACCGGGGCATGATCACTCTGTCGATCATGCTCGCCACGCTCATGCAGACGCTCGACAGCACGATCGCCAACGTCGCGCTTCCGCACATGCAGGGCTCGATGGCGGCGTCGCAAGACGAGATCACGTGGGTGCTCACGTCGTATATCGTCGCGGCGGCCATCGCTACGCCGCTCACGGGGTGGCTTGCCGATCGCTTCGGCGTGAAGCGGTTGCTCGGTTTCGCGATTGCGGGCTTTACGGTCGCGTCGGCGCTATGCGGCCTTTCGAACTCGCTCGGCGAGATCGTCGGCTCGCGGCTCTTGCAGGGCATATTCGGCGCATCGCTCGTGCCGCTCTCGCAGTCGATCCTTCTCGACATCAATCCGCGCGACCGCCAGGGCCAGGCCATGGCGGTGTGGGGCATGGGCGTGATGGTCGGGCCGGTGCTCGGCCCGACGCTCGGCGGCTGGCTCACGGACAGCTATAACTGGCGCTGGGTGTTCTTCATCAACGTGCCGGTCGGAGCGTTCGCGTTCTTCGGCGTGTCCACGTTTCTGCCGGCCCGCGATCCCGCCCGCCAGACGCGCTTCGATATGTTCGGCTTCGCTACGCTCGCGCTCGCGATTGGCGCGCTGCAGGCGATGCTCGACCGCGGCGAGCAGCTCGACTGGTTCAGTTCGCTCGAAATCCGCATCTATGCACTCGTCGCGGCGCTCAGCTTCGCGTTCTTTGTCGTGCATACGGCCACCCACGGGCCGCACACGTTCTTCCGCTATCAGTTGCTCAAGGACCGCAACTTCGCGACGGGCACGTTCTTCATCTTCGTGATCGGCGCGGTGCTCTACGCGACGCGCGCGCTGCTGCCGCCGATGCTGCAGTCCCTGATGGGCTATCCGGTGGCGCTCACGGGCCTCGTCACTGCGCCAAGCGGCGCGGGCACGATGGTCGCGATGCTGATTGCGGGACGCTTGCTGAGACGCGTCGATGCGCGCGCACTGCTGCTGTTTGGCTTCGTCGTTTCCGCTTTTTCGCTGTGGCAGATGATGCAGTACACGATTGTGCTGTCGCCATCGGACATCGTGTGGCCCGGCGTCATTCAGGGCTTTGGCCTCGGCTTTGTGTTCGTGCCGCTATCTGCGCTCACGTTTTCGACGCTCACGCCCGAACTGCGCGCGGACGGCACGGCGACATACAGCCTGATGCGCAATATCGGCAGCAGTATCGGCATTTCGGTCGTGCAGACGTTCTTCACGCGTGGCACGCAGGTCTCCCACGCGAATCTTGCGGAGCACATCACGCCGTTCGATCCCGCGGTCCAGTCGATGCTTTCGAACGGATCGCCGTACAATCTCGGCGTGCTCAATCAGACGATCACGCAGCAGGCGCAGATGATCGCCTACCTGAACGACTTCAAGATGATGTTCGTCGCGACGCTGCTCGTGATTCCGCTGCTCGTGCTGATCCGGCCTTCGTCCCACAGCGCGAGCGCCGCCGACGCGAGCCACGCGGCGATGGACTGAGCGTCCGGCCGCAGCGTCGCTCGCCTATCAACGAAAACCCATGCTTTCCGCTGTCTCCATTCTGCTGCCCGTATTCGGGCTGATTTTCGCTGGCTTCGCGTGCCGCCGCTTCGGCGTGCTGGGGCCCGCCGCCGCTTCTGAACTCAATCGCTTCGTCGTGTGGCTCGCGCTGCCGGCGCTGCTCTTCGACATCGTCGCGCATGCCACCTGGCGCGAACTGTTCCAGCCCGCTTTCATCGTGACGTTCGGCGGCGCGTGCCTGCTCGTTTTCGCGGGCGTGGTGGCCGTGCGGCTTTTCCTCGGCCGTCCGCTTGCCGATGCGAGCATCGACGGTCTCGCCGCCGCTTATCCGAACACCGGCTACGTGGGCTTTCCACTGGGCATGATCGCGTTCGGGCCGTCGAGCCTCACGCCCACCACGATCGCGTCGATCATCGTCGTGTGCGTTCTGTTTGCGTTCGCCATCGTGCTGATCGAAACAGGGCTGCAAAGCGAGCGTCGGCCGCATCGGCTCGTGATGAAGGTCGGGCGGTCGCTGTTGCGCAATCCGCTGCTCGTTGCGCCTCTGCTCGGCGCGATCGTTTCGGGCGCACACGTTACGGTGCCCGCGAGTGCGCAGACGTTCCTGAAGCTGTTGGGCGGCGCGGCGAGCCCATGCGCGCTCGTGAGCCTCGGTCTGTTCCTCGCGGAACGCCGCAGCACTGAGACGGCGCCGCGCGAGTCGTCGTGGTGGCTCACGCTCACGAAGCTCGTCGCGCAACCCGTGCTGACGTGGTGGCTTGCGGTGCGCGTGTTCGCGTTGCCGTTTCCGCTCGCTCAGACCGCGCTGTTGCTCGCGGCACTGCCCACCGGCACCGGCCCGTTCATGCTGGCCGAATACTATCGACGAGAGGCGCACGTCACGTCGCGGACCATTCTTCATTCGACGATCGGCTCACTGGTGACGCTAACACTGCTTTTGCTATACCTCCAACGCTGAGCGTGACCACGCGCGGCACGCGGCTTGCGGCAATAGCGTCATGCCATCGAAAAGGGGGTTCGACGATGAAATGGCTTAAACGCAGTGGGGCGGCGCTCATGCTGGCGATCGTCGCCGCATCGGCCACCGGGGCGTGTACGCTCGGCGGCGCGGCCGCGGGTGGTTACGTCGGCAACAAGGCGACTAACGGCAGCGGGGTCGGCACGGTGGGCGGCGCAGTGGCGGGCGGCGTGATAGGGTACGAACTCGGGAAGTAATCGCAATGAGCTATCGCAGCAGTCGATGCCGGGTGTCGAGCGCGTGATTCACAACGCGCCCGCACCCGTTGCCATCACTTGACCGCGCCTAGCGCGAGGCCCTTCACCATATACCGCTGCAACCAGGCGAACACCACCGAGACGGGTAGCGTCGCCGCGAGCGTGGCGGCCATCACGAGTTGCCATTCGACGGTGTATTTACCGGCCACCATGTCCGTCACCTGCACCGTGAGTGTCTTGTTCTCGGGCGAGCGGATCAGCGTATAGACCACCGCGAATTCGTTCCAGGCGCTGATGAACGTGAAGATCGCGGTGACGACCACAGCCGGCACGGCAAGCGGCAGGAACACGCGAAACACCGCGCCCGTGCGGCTCGCGCCCTCGAGCCACGCCGATTCTTCGAGATCGCGCGGCACCGTCTGGAAGTACGACGACAGCATCCACACGGCAAACGCGATATTGAACGCCGCATAAGAGACGATGACGCCGATCTTCGAATCGACGAGATTGCCATCGCCCCACGGGATCATCGCGGCAAGCCGGAACAGGCCTACCACCAGCAGGATCGGCGAAAGCATCTGCGTGACGAGCAGGAACTGCCGGTACAGCCCGCGACCGCGGAACGGAAAGCGCGCGAGCGCATAGGCGGCGGGCAGGCTCACGGCGAGCGCGAGGCTCGTGGAAAGCACGCTGACCACGATGCTGTTGCGCAGCGCGACGCCGAAGTTCGCGGCCACCCACATGTCGACGTAGTTTTGCCAGCGCCACTGCATCGGCAGCCAGCGCGCCGGAAAGACGAACACTTCCGATGCGGGTTTGAACGACGTGAAGAACATCACGGCGAACGGAAACAGCACGACGACCACCAGCGGCGACAGCACGAGCCAGCAGAGCAGGGAGCGTTTGATCTTTTGCTTCATGCGAGGTCTCCTTCTGCATTGCCGCCGCGCTTCGCCTGCAGCTTCAGATAGGCGACCGAGAACGCGAACAGGATCACGAGCATGACGAGCGAAACCGCGGCGGCTTCGCCGGGGCGTCCGAGGCGGAAGCCCAGTTCGTAGAGGTACGTGACGAGAATGTGCGTGCTGTTGTCGGGGCCACCTTGCGTCATGACCCAGATGATCGGGAACGAGTTGAACACGTAAATCACGTTCAGCAGGATCGCCATGTTGATGAACGGTTTGAGCAGCGGCAGCGTGAGCTGGCGGAACTGCTGCCAGGCGCTCGCGCCGTCGATTCGCGCGGCCTCGTAGATGTCGCCCGGCACCGACGAAAGTCCGCCGAGCAGGATCGTCGTGGTGAAGGGAATCGATACGAGTATGCCCACGCAAATCTCGACCGGGAACGCGTATTCCGGGGTCGCGAGCCAGTGAATCGGTCCCGCTATGAGGCCAAGGCGCTGCAGCGTCACGTTGACCATGCCGTAGTCGTCGTTGAATGACCAGCGCCACACCACGGCGGTCATCGTGAGCGAGACGGACCACGGCAGCATCACGATCGTGCGCGCGATGCCGCGTCCATAGAAGTCCTGATTGAGCACGAGCGCGACCGGCACGGAAATCAGCACGGTGCCCGAGACCACGAAGAACGTCCAGATGAGCGTGTTCTTCAGCGCGCTCATGAACACGGGATCGCCGAGCACGTTGTAGAAGTTCTGCAGGCCGCTGAAATCGCGGATCTGTCCGAAGCGCGACACCTCGTGCAGCGACTGGTACACGATGTTGAAGATCGGATAGCTGATGATGAACAGCGCGAGCACGAGACTCGGCACGATCAGGAGCCAGGGCGCGCGAGGCGTGGCGACGGCACGGTTGGAGCGGCTCATGCGGGTGGGTTCGCGTGTTCGGTCAGGGGTGCCGCCGGTCGCCGGACCGGTTGGCTGCGGTTGCCCGGATTGTCTCAGGGGACCGGTAGTCATGTCGTTACGTCCTCGGTGCTGCGATCTTTCCATGCTTTGGCGGACCGTCGCGCGCGTGAAATGCAGCGCGCGCGACAGTCCGTACCGGCGTCAGGCGGTCATTACTTGCCGAGCGCCTTGTTCGCTTCGGCGGCAGCCTGGTTCAGTGCGTCGGCGGGCTTGGCCTTGCCGAGGTAAATCGCCTGCATCCCGTTCGTCACGGCCTTCGCGGTGTCTTCCCAGCCCGTCACAGTCGGTGCGAAGCGCGCGTGCGGCAGAAGCGCGATGAATGCCTGCGTGTCCGGGTCCTGGAACGCCGGGTCGGTCGCTTCGGCCTTCGTCGTCGGCAGGAAGCCCTCCGTGCTCGTGAACTGCACGCGCGGTTCCTTCGTGAACAGGAAGTCGAGGAACTTCCAGGCGGCCGGCTTCACCTTCGAGTTCTTGAACATCATGATCGAATCGGTGACCGCGTAGGTCGCCGGCGTCGTGGCCACGGGAATCGCGTCGATGCCGTACTTGATGTTCGGGGCTTCCTTCTTCAGTTGCTTCGCGAGGAACGGCGCCGAGATCATCATCGCCACGCGGCCCTGCTTGAAGAGGTTCTGCACATCTTCGCGGCTGTAGCCCGTGACGCCCGGTTGGGTGAGGCCTTCGTCGATCATCGTCTTGTAGAGCGTCGCGGCCTTCACGCCTTGCGCCGAATTGAACGCCGCCTTGCCGTCCTTGCCCACCACTTCGCCGCCGTGGGTCCACAGCGCGTAGTAGAAGTACACGTCGGTTTCGATTTCCTTGCCTTGCAGACCGAAGCCGGCGATGCCCTTGGCCTTCAGCTTCTTCGACGCATCGACCACTTCCGCCCAGGTCTTCGGGCCGCCCGGATAGCCGACCGACGCGAGCATGTCCTTGTTGTAGTAGAGCGCGCGCGCCGAAGCGGCGATCGGCAGGCCGTAGGTCTTGCCGCCGATCTGGCCAGGCGCGAGGAACGGACCGATGAAGCGGCCCTTGAAGTTCGCGTCCATGTAGCCGTCGAGCGGCTCGGCGATGCCGTCCTTCACGAAGTCGAGAAGCCAGCGCGTGCCGATGATCGCGAGGTCGGCGTTCGCGCCGCCGGCGATGTCCGTTTGCAGCTTCTGTTGCAGCGAGTCCCAGTTCACGTCTTCGATCTTGATCGTCGTGCCGGGATTGGCGGCTTCGAACTGCTTGGCCATTTTCTCGAAGTACGGCGCGGTGGCGTCGCTGTAGTGCGCGACCGTCACGCGAACCGTATCGGCGTGTGCCGCAATTCCGATGCCGGCAAAGGCGAGCGCGACGGCGAACTTGCCGAGCGCAGTGGTTGCACGTTGCTGAAACGACATTCTCACTCTCCTGTGTCGATGGGACTTGGCGCTTCAGCGCTGGGTCCAATCCCTTGCGGGTGGTTGCTGGGTGGTTATGCCTGCTTATTCCTGCGTACACCGCCGCCGGGACTCCGGCCGCTGGGTTGCGTTGTTTGAAAAAATCCTACAGGATGAAAAAAGCGTTGTCACCTGGTAAACGCGATATTGTTTTTCGCTCGGTGTTTTGCCTAACATGCTGTTAAACAGGGATAATTCATGCGCCGCAGCAGAACGGGCTGTGCACGTTAACCCGGACTCCGCCGCGCGGTATTCGGTGTGTTTGTTGGAAATTTACAGGCCGGCTGGCATGGCTGGCGGCCCGATTCGGAGAGTCGAACATGAGCCGGGTGGTGCTGGTGACGGGCGCGAGCGGCGGCATTGGCCGCGCACTGTGCAAGCGGTTTCTCGATGCGGGAGACACCGTTCTCGCGCTCGATCGCGACGAGGCGCTCGCGCAGTCGCTGCGCGTGGATTTCGGCGGTGAGCGGCTCGAAGCGCTCGTCGCCGACGTGAGCGACGCTGCAGCGATGAGCGATGCCGTGTCAGCCGGCGTGGCCGCGCGCGGGCCGGTCGACGTCGTGGTGGCGAATGCGGGTGGTGCGCTCGGCACGACGCTCGCGCGCACCGACGCAGCCGAATGGCGGCGCGACATCGACCTGAATCTGAACGGCGCGTACTACACGGTCGAGGCGGTGCGCCAGTCGATGATCGAGCGGCAGCGCGGCGCAATTGTGCTGATCGGTTCCGTGAACGGGCTCACCGCGCTCGGGCATCCCGCCTATAGCGCGGCGAAGGCGGGCCTCGTGAGCTACACGAAGGCGCTCGCGATCGAGCTGGGGCAGTACGGCATCCGCGCGAATCTCGTCTGCCCGGGCACCGTCAAGACGCCCGCGTGGCAGGCGCGCGTCGACCGGCATCCGCAAATCTTCGAAGAACTGAAGAAGTGGTATCCGCTCGGCGACGTGGCGGCACCCGAGGACATCGCCGACGCAGTGCACTTTCTGGCGTCGCCGCAGGCGCGCGTGATCACGGGCGTCGCGTTGCCGGTGGACGCGGGCCTCATGGCCGGCAACCGGATGATGGCGAACGAGCTGACGCTCGACCCGCTCTGATGCGTTGAGCCGATCTCACGTAAAGCACACGCAAATCACACGCACGACAGCGTAACCAGCGAACGAGGACAGCATGGCAGCGGTACAACTGAACGGCATCTACAAGCGCTACGGCGAAACGCAGGTCGTGCATGGCGTCGACCTCGATATCGAGGACGGCGAGTTCGTCGTGCTCGTCGGCCCGTCGGGTTGCGGCAAGACCACGCTGATGCGCATGATCGCGGGTCTCGAGGACATCAGCGGCGGCGATCTCACCATCGGCGGCACGCGCGCGAATGGGCTGCCGCCGCAGCAGCGCAACGTGTCGATGGTGTTCCAGAGCTATGCGCTCTACCCGCATCTGTCCGTGTACGACAACATCGCGTTCGGCCCGCGCATCCGCAAGGAACGCGAGGACGCGTTCAAGCCGCGTATCGAGGCGGCGGCGAAGATGCTCAACCTGTCGAGCTATCTCGAACGCTTGCCGCGTGCGCTCTCCGGCGGGCAGCGCCAGCGTGTGGCGATGGGCCGCGCCGTCGTGCGCGAGCCATCGCTCTTCCTCTTCGATGAACCGCTCTCGAACCTCGACGCCAAACTGCGGGTGCAGATGCGCACGGAAATCAAGGCGCTGCACCAGCGTTTGCGCAACACGGTGGTCTATGTGACGCACGACCAGATCGAGGCGATGACGATGGCCGACCGCATCGTCGTGATGAACGCGGGCCGCATCGAACAGATCGGACGCCCGCTCGACCTCTACGACAAGCCGGGCAATCTGTTCGTCGCGAGCTTCCTCGGGTCGCCCTCGATGAACTTTGCGGCGGGCACGGTCATGAGCGACGCGCGCGGCACCGCGCTCGTGCTCGAAGACGGCGTGCGCATCGCGCTGCCCGAGGCGACGGCGCGCCTGACGCAGGCGGGCGCACGCGTGACGCTCGGCATCCGCCCGGAGCACATCGAGGCCGGGGGTGACGTGCCATTCAACGTCGACGTGATCGAACCGACTGGCGCCGAGACCCACTTGTACGGGAAAATAAGCGATTCAACCTGGTGCGTTACCACGCGCGCGCGACCGCAGGTCGCGCCGGGGCAGCGCATGACGCTCGGTCTGCCTCACGCGCATCTGCATCTGTTCGATACCGAAAGTGGCAAGCGGCTCGATCTGGACTGAATTCGAAGCTGAACGAGGCTGAAAAAATCGGGCGTTGGTCAATCCACGGGATATTGAGCTTGCCGGTCTCCAACCTGATCCATCACATCCGCGATGTCGCCGAGTCGCTGCGGCCTGCCGAGCGCAAGGTCGCCGACATGGTGCTGGGCGACGTCGACTTCGCGATGCGCGCGAGCATCACCGAACTCGCGCTGCGCGCGGATGTGTCCGAGCCTTCGGTCACGCGCTTTTGCCGCGCGGTGGGCGCGCACGGCCTGCGCGACTTCAAGATGCGGCTCGCGCAGAGCGCGGCGGGCGGTGTGCCGTATGCGTCGTCGCTGGCTGAAGTCGAGAGCGGCGACGAGATCGGCACGCTGCTCGACAAGGTCACCGAGTCGGTCGTGCAAGGCGTCACTTACGCGCGCGCGTCGCTCGATCCCGCCGTGTTCGCGGCGGCCGTGGCGGCGCTCGGCAGCGCGCGGCGCGTGTACTTCTTCGGGGTGGGCGCAGGCTCCGGACTCGTCGCGCAGGACGCTGCGCTGCGCATGCTGCGGCTCGACGTCGCCGCGAGCGCATTCACCGACGCGCATCTCCAGCGGCTTTACGCAGGCCTGCTCGAACCCGGCGACGTGGCGTTCGCGATCTCCCATTCGGGGCGCAGCGTCGAAGTCAATGAGAGCATCCAGATCGCGAAGGAGCGCGGCGCGACCACCATCGCGCTGACCAGTGCGGGTTCGCGGCTCGCGTGGGTCGTCGATATTCCGCTGCTGCTGCGCGTGCCTGCTACCACGGAGCCGCACGCGCCGGGCGTGTCGCGTATCGCGCATCTCGCGGTGATCGACGCTCTCGCGATCGGCGTCGCGCTCGGCCTCGGGCCGAAAACGCTCGCGAAAATGCGCGATGCACAGGCGCGCAGCAATGGCGATGTGGCCGAAACGTCCGACGACGGCGCCTGATCGCGCACGTCCCGCGCGCCCCACTTGCGTGAATCGAATGCCGCTATAGCGCAGCGGCCACCGCCCCTTCCACGTAACCGAAGCGCCGCGAGAGCCGCTGTGCGGCGGCGACCAGCAACTGCGCGGACGCGCCCCACTTGCGTTAATCGAACGCCGCTATAGCGCCGCCGCCGCCGCTCCTTCCACGTAGCCGAAGCGCCGCGACAACCGCTGTGCGGCGGCGATCAACAACTGCGCGGGCGTGCCCCCGAGCGCAGTGTCGATGGTGCCTGAGGGGCCCATCACCGCGAGCACGAGACACACGTTCCCGGTGTGATCGAAGACCGGCGCGGCGACCGTGCTGATGCCGGGAATCGGCTTGTCGAGCGCCGTATCGACGCCCTCCGCGCGGATCTCAGCGAGCCGTTCGCGGTACGCGGCGCTCGCGCCGCCGCCGCGCGACACGCCCGCAAGTCGCAAGCCGTCCTGCGCGAGCAACGTGTCGCGCACATCGTCGTCGAGCCACGCGGCGAACACGCGTCCAATTGACGTGTTCACGAGCGACATCACCGTGCCGGGCCGCAGGCTCACATGCAGCGGCAGCGCCGATTCTTCGAGCCGCACAACCGTCGGCCCGAGCGGCCCCGGCACAGCCAGCGCGACGCTCATGCCGGTAGCGGCGGCGAGTCCGACGAGTTCCGCATCGGCTTCGCGCACCGGCGAAAGGCGCGCGAGTCCGAGGAGGCCGAGTTCGAGACTGAGTGGCCCCGCTTCGTAGCGGCCCGCCGCGTCGCGGCCGAGCAGGCCGATCTTCTGCAGACTCACCAGATGCGGAAATGCTTTGGCGCTCGCCATGCCCGCTGCCGCCGCGAGGTCACGCAGTGAGAGCGGCGTGCCGGCCGCGACGAGCACAGCGAGCAACTCACCCGTGACGTCGAGCGACTGGATGCCGCGTTGCGGTTTGTCCGCGGATTCTGCGGCAACGACTTCCGGTTCGTCGGGCGCTACGCGCGCAGGCCTGGAGCTTGTTCGGGGCATGGCAGAGTCGAAGTGGAGGGAAAGGCAGCCGCGCCGATCGCAGAGGCTGCATCGCGCAGCGCACGCACCACCGCACCGGACGCGCGCACGTCGAGCGAAGCGCTCGCGCCGATGGCGGTCAGCGTGAGGCGCAGTGCGTGCGCTTCGTCGAATACGGGCACGCAGACACTGCTTACGCCGGGGCTCGGTGCGTCGATACCGGTTTCGAAACCGCGCTTGCGGATGGTGTCGAGCGTGGCGGAAAACGCGGCGTCCGAGGCCGGTTCGAGCGCGGCATCGCGTTGTGCGTGCGTGGCGCGCTGGGCGGCCTGGTTCTTCCACATTGCGCGCATCGCGTCGGGTGCGAGCCAGGCGCAGAACACGCGGCCCGTGGACGTTCCCGGCAGCGACATCACCGTACCGACGTGCAGGTTCACATGCAGCGGCAGGCTCGCGTGCTCGTAGCGCACGATGGTCGGCCCTTGCGGTCCGGCGATGCACAGCGCGACGCTGCAGCCGAGCGTCTGGGCAAGCGCCGCCGCGCGCGGCACGGCCTCGCGCAAGGCAGGCTGCTGCGCGAGATGCAGGAGGCCGAGGCGCAGCGCGAGCGGCCCCGGCTCGTAGCGGCCCGATAGCGCGTCGCGCTTGATCAGGCCAAGGCGCGTGAGGCTCACCAGATAGGCATGCGCCTGGCTCGACGGCAACTCGCTCGTGGTCGCGAGATCGGCGGGTGCGAGCGGCGCGCGTGCTTGCGCGAGCGCGAGCAACAGCCGGCCGCCTACCTCGACACTCTGGATGCCGCGCTGCGTCCGCCCGGCGGCCGTCTCGGGCGGCGCGAGCGCTGCGTGCTCGTTGCGACGTCTGTTCACACCTGGTCTCTGGCTGAAAAAGGGGTTCATGTTAACCGAACGGGCGGCCCGCATCGGCAGTTGCGGCTGCCGCTGTTCGTTAATTTATAGCGAGTATATTCGCTATTGACAAATTTTCTGGAGGGGGCCTAAGATGGCCTCACCCCGGTAGAACCACGATCGATTCATTCCAACACGGGGCGAGACATCCTGACTGGCCGGCGCCGCTCGCGCGCTGCCGTGCGCGCTCGCCTCGCGTTCCCCAACACGTCCCACGATACGGAGACTCACGATGGCAAAGGCGTTCGCATCCCAGGCCGACCTCGAAGAGAAGAAGGTCACCTTTACGCAGCTCTCTGAAAACGCCTACGCGTACACGACGGAAGGTGATCCGAACTCGGGCGTCATCATCGGCGACGACGGCGTGCTGATCGTCGACACCACGGCGACGCCCGCCATGGCGCAGGATCTGATCGCGAAGATCCGCAGCGTCACCGACAAGCCCATCAAGTACGTCGTGCTCTCGCACTATCACGCGGTGCGCGTGCTGGGCGCATCGGCGTATTTCAAGGAAGGCGCGCAGCAGATCATCGCGAGCCGCGGCACGTACGAGATGATCGTCGAGCGCGGCGAGGCCGACATGAAGTCCGAGATCGAGCGTTTCCCACGTCTTTTCGCGGGCGTCGAGACCGTGCCTGGCCTGACCTGGCCGACGCTCGTGTTCGAGAAAGAAATCACGCTTTACCTCGGCAAGCTCGAAGTGAAGATCGCGCACCTGGGCGCGGGTCACACGAAGGGCGACACCGTGGTGTGGCTGCCGTCGCAGAAGGTGCTGTTCTCGGGCGACCTCGTGGAGTACGACGCCGCGTGCTATTGCGGCGACGCGCAACTCGCCGACTGGCCCGCCACGCTCGAAGCGCTGCGCGCGCTGAACCCCGAAAAGCTCGTGCCGGGCCGCGGCCCCGCGCTCCTGACGCCCGAGGAAGTGGACAAGGGCCTCGATTACACGAAGGATTTCGTGACGACGCTGCTCGCGCAAGGCCACAAGGCGGTCGAACGCAAGCTCGATCTGAAAGCGTCGATGGCGCTCACGCGCGAAGCGATGGACCCGAAGTTCGGGCATGTGTTCATCTACGAGCACTGCCTGCCGTTCGATGTTTCGCGTGCTTATGACGAAGCCAGCGGCATCAAGCATCCGCGCATCTGGACGGCGCAGCGCGACAAGGAAATGTGGGACGCGTTGCAGGGGTGATGAAGCGCGAGGGGATGGGGCTGGAATTGGCGCATTAGTGCTTACTCCGGCCCGATGCAGAGCACTTACTCAGGTCGACAGCGCTGCATGGGACCTGAGTAAGCGCTAAAGCGCCAACTCAGGTCGACAAAAAACAAGAGACCGGGAGACACACCGATGATCGACTATCAGACGCTGACGTTCGACTACACACCCAGCTACGAACAGAGTGCGAACGCAAAGGCGAACATGCATCCGGTGGCCGTGATCGGTGCCGGGCCTGTGGGCCTCGCCGCCGCCATCGATCTCGCGCAGCAAGGCGTGAACGTGGTGCTCGTCGACGATGACTGCACGCTCTCGACGGGCTCGCGGGCGATCTGCTTCTCGAAGCGTTCGCTCGACATCTTCGACCGGCTTGGCTGCGGCGAGCGCATGGTCGAGAAGGGCGTGAGCTGGAACGTCGGCAAGGTGTTCCGCAAGGACGAGCTGGTCTACTCATTCAACCTGCTGCCGGAGACCGGGCATCATCGCCCGGCGTTCATCAATCTTCAGCAGTACTACGTGGAAGGCTTCCTGCTGGAGCGCGCGCAAGCACTACCGAACCTCGAAATCCGCTGGAAAAACAAGGTGACGAGCCTCGTGCAACGCGGCACGCCTGGCACGGCCGACGCGCACGTTGCGCTGACCGTCGATACGCCCGATGGCCCGTATCAACTGCTCGCGCGCTACGCGGTCGCGGCAGATGGCTCGCGCAGCCCCGTGCGCACGATGATGGGCCTCGACAGCCATGGCCGCACGTTCAAGGACCGCTTCCTGATCGCCGACGTCAAGATGGAAGCGGACTTCCCGACTGAACGCTGGTTCTGGTTCGATCCGCCGTTCCATCCGAATCAGTCGGTGCTGCTGCATCGCCAGCCCGACAACGTCTGGCGCATCGACTTCCAGCTCGGCTGGGACGCCGATCCGGTGGTCGAGAAAACGCCCGAGCGCGTGATCCCTCGCGTGCGCGCGCTGCTCGGTCCGGACGTGAAGTTCGAACTGGAGTGGGTGAGTATCTACACGTTCTCGTGTCTGCGCATGGACCGCTTCCGGCACGGCAATGTGCTGTTCGCGGGCGACTCGGCGCACCTCGTTTCGCCGTTCGGCGCGCGCGGCGCGAACAGCGGCTTTCAGGATGGGGAGAACCTGGCGTGGAAGCTCGCAGCCGTGCTGGAGAACCGCGCACCGGATGCGCTGCTCGACACGTATGGGAGCGAACGCGAATACGCCGCCGATGAAAACCTGCGCAATTCCACGCGCTCGACCGACTTCATCACGCCGAAGAGCGCAGTGAGCCGTGTGTTCCGCGACGCCGTGCTCACGCTCGCTCGCGAGCACGCGTTTGCGCGGCAGCTCGTGAACAGCGGGCGGCTTTCGGTGCCAGCGGTGTTGCGCGAATCGCCGTTGAACACGCCAGACGAAGACGCGTTCAGCTCATCGATGGAGCCGGGTGCTTCATGCGTCGATGCGCCGGTGCTTGACGGCGCCGGACGCGAAGACTGGCTGCTCGCCCATCTCGGCGACCGCTTCACCGGACTCGTGTTTTGTCGTGCGGCCTCGCCGTTGGATAGTCAAACGCTCGATGCATTGCAGACGCTCGCGTGCGGACCGATGCCGCTCGCCTTCGTCGTGATGCTCGAGGGCGATGCCGCGGTGCCGGCGGGCCTGCCGGAAACGGCTGTGATTCTGCGCGATGTGCGAGGGCTCGCGGCGCAGCGTTACGGTGCCGAGGACGGCGCGTTCTACCTGATTCGTCCGGACCAGCACGTCTGCGCACGCTTCAAACGCTTCAATGCGGCGCGCGTCGAAGCCGCGCTCACGCGGGCGTTGTGCGTGCAGGGCACGGCGTAAAACGACAAGCGGACCACGGTCACCGCGCGGCGGCCGTGGTCCGCTCGAATGAATGAACTTTGCATGGGACCAGAGTAAGCGCTTAAGCGCTTACTCTGGTCGACAGGAGACAACGATGCTCAATACCCAACCGAACCTGGCGCGCCCCGACGACTTCTACGAAGCGCTCATCGATATGCATCGCGATCTGGACGAGGCGCAAAGCCAGTCGGCGAACGCACAATTGATCCTGCTGCTGGCGAATCACGTAGGCGAGCACGCGGCGCTGATGGACGCGATCCGCCTGGCGCGTGCAGGGGTGGCGTCCGCGGCGGGCACAAGTGTCGGCGAGATCGCAGCGTGAGCGTCTGAACGGCGGCGTTGAACGCCAAACGCCGCGCCGTCACGCCGGTCATCGCGCGCTTTGCGAATCGAGACGCACCCGATGCCGACGCAACCAATAGAGACGTACCGGCTACACCTGCATCGACGGCACATCCTTCATGCAGCGCAGCGCAAACATCGACCGGCTGTGCCGGATGCCTGCAATGCGATAAAGCTTCTCGCGCAGGAAGCGTTCGTAACCCGCGGTTCCGTCGACCGCGACCTTGATCCAGTAGTCGTACTCGCCCGAGACGAGATAGGCCTCCAGCACCTCGGGCAGCGCGGCGAGCGCTTCACCAAAGCGCGCGAGGGCGTCGTCCTCGTGGCGGTCTAGCGTCACTTCCAGAATCACGATGTCCGCGTAGCCCAGCCTTTGCTGGTTCACGAGGGCAACGTAGCCATCGATGTAGCCATCGGCTTCAAGCTGGCGGGTGCGGTTCCAGCACGCGGTCGTCGACATGCCCACCTGTTCGGCCAGTTCCGCGTTCGAGACGCGTGCGTTCTTCTGCAGCGCGCGCAGGATCTTGTGGTCCTGGTTGTCGAGCGTTCGGGTGGGGCGTTCGCGGGCGGTCATGGTGAATAGGAATTCTGTTCAGAGAATTCGTATATTACCGGAAGGATGTTCTGCGCTGGACGTCAATCTGCACAAAAACGGAAGCCTATACGAGGAACCGGACGGTATATTTTCCGACATGCCTTCACGCCCGGCACGACCCGTGCGGCCACCTCGCCGACGCGGGGCGCGCCGCCGATGCCACGAGCAGCGGCGGACCGTCAGGCCGGGATACCGTCTTATCGCAGCGGCCGCCGGGCGTTTCACGCGAAATCCGCAGGAGGAGCGTCCGAAGGGCGTGAAGGCATGCAAATACCCCGATTCCATTGCCTCACGCACAAGAACAACGATGTCGATCCAGCTGTATCTGTCTTTTCTCGCCGCCGCGCTGGTGCTCGTCTACACCCCCGGACCCGTGAACGTGCTGACCATGAGTCAGGCACTGCGCGCGGGCTGGCGCCGCGCGCTGCCCTGCGTCTGGGGCGGGACGGCCGCCGTGCTGCTCCAGCTTGCCCTGACTGCGCTCTGCCTCAATTCCCTGCTTCTCATCAGTGAGCACTCGCTAACGATGCTGCGCTGGCTCGGCGCGGCTTATCTCGTCTGGCTCGGCTTCAAGCAATGGCGCAGCGGCGCACTCGCCGAACCGGGCGTCAATGCGTCCAGTGACAGCCAGCGCGGCCTGTTCTGGCGCGGTTTCGCTACGTCGGGGCTCAATCCGAAGACGCTGCTGTTCTTTCCGTCGTTTTTTCCGCAGTTCATGAGCACCGGCGCGCAATGGAGCGCCAACCGTCAATACCTGGTGCTGGCTGCGACGTTTGTCGTGCTGTTCGCGCTTGGCGTGGCGTCGATGGCGCTTTTCTCGCATCGGTTGCGCCACGTGCTGCAACGGCCGAAGCGCGCTCGCGCGGTGAACCGGCTGATGGGCAGCCTGCTGGTCGGGATGGGGGCGATGATGGCGGGGCTGCGCTGAGGGCGCCGCGTGATCCTTCGCATGCCGCGAAGGGCGTGTGAGCGAGCGCTCACATATCGTTGTGGTCCCTCAGGCGCTAGGGGTGCTCAAGGCGCAGCGGGTGTCGTTGCCGACGGTGCTGCGCTGCTGGCGTTGGCCGCCGGAGCCGGCGAAACCGCGGCCGAAGAGACAGTCGCCGAACTGGCAGCCGCTGGCGCTGCCGCGGTTGCCTTGCTTTCTGGCGATATCGCGGCAGGCGCGGTGCTGGCGGAATGTGCGACGGCGGGGGACGTGAGCGTCGTCACAGGCGCCGCGCTCGCTGTCACGCCGGTTGACGCCACATTGGGTTGCACTCCCGCTGCGGCGGCTGGCACGACCGGCGCAAGCACAGGCGTTGCCGCGCCCGGCACCGTCAGCGGTTGCGGCGCCAGTGTGCTGACCGCCGCAGTCGCCGGCAAAACGATCGGCGGCAGTGGCGTGATCTTGATCGCACCCCCATCCGGCACCGCTTCGCTGCGCGCTGCTGTGCCCAGATAGCGGCCGACCAGCTCGAAGAAACGTTCGTAAAAAACCTTCGACTGGATCGTTTCGCTGGAAATCTTGACCATCGAGTCGCTGTTCGAGCGGATCGGCAACGAGACCGACCCCAGAATCGACAGCCCCACGCTGGCCGACGTATCGCTCTTCTTCAACGCATAGCCGTTCTGCACGGCGTTCACGTAGACCACGCTCGTGTTCGAGGCATCGCCGTCCGTGCAGACCGCGTGCACTTCGACGACGATGTGCGAATCGCTCTCGGGCTGGAAGTTCTTCGTGGCGTCGACGGTGTCGTTGTGCGTCATCGTCGTCATGTAGCCCTGGCTCAGCAGGGCGCGGCGCGACGCTTCACAGGCTTCGGCACTCGCATAGGCGAAGTTGTGCGAGAACTGGTTCGGCGCGCTGCTCAGCAACTGATCGTCCGAGAATTTTGGCTTCGTCGACGAGCACGCGCTCACGGCGACGACAGCCGCCGCGACAAGCGGACTCAGCAAGTAGAGGGCAATTCTCGGGAAACGGGGCATGTTCAGATTGGGCAGCGCAGCAATGCATCGGACGGCATGCATTGTAGTTCGGTTCCGGTGCGCATGTCGGAAACGCCCTTTTTTTGCTGCGACCCTGAAATCTGGCTAGTGGAGCATATGCCGCTTGTCGCGCGCGTGATTGATGTAGCGCGTTTCAGCTTGAGCGGAATTCGGCGCATGCGATCACGGTGCGGCTCGACATCTCGTTCGAAACCGGGCGGGCGTGCAAGAGGCACACGCGCGCATTACGCGGCGTGAGGTCGTGATCGGGGATGTTTGTGCTGCGCAACGCATCCGGTACGCCGGACGGCGCGCCGAGCGTCGCAGCACTCAGAACTCGACGAGCGCGAAATCGTCTTTGCCAACGTCGCAGAGCGGGCAGCGCCAGTCTTCGGGCACGTCGGCCCAGCGGGTGCCGGGCGCGAGACCGTCGTCGGGGGCGCCGGTCTCTTCGTCGTAGACCCAGCCGCAGATCACACAGACCCACTGCTTGAAGCCGTCGCCGGAAGACGTTGTGTTCGCATCCGAGGCGACCAGGTTCGTGTCGGCATCGTTCGCGGACAGCGTGTCGAGCGCGACGACGAGCGGCGCCGATGTGCCGCCTTCGCGGGCGTCCAGTTGGGTCTGCAGC
The DNA here is from genome assembly GCF_003837865.1 of Paraburkholderia dinghuensis. Lineage (GTDB taxonomy): Bacteria > Pseudomonadota > Gammaproteobacteria > Burkholderiales > Burkholderiaceae > Paraburkholderia > Paraburkholderia dinghuensis. The sequence goes on from NZ_RQIS01000010.1 coordinate 43,646, forward strand.
GTTTTCAGCAGCCGGGCGGCTTCGTCGGCGGTGAGGTCGATCCAGAAGGGATCGCCTGCGCCGTCATTCAGGCGTTCGGGGGAAAACTGGATTTCGAGGGCAACGCCTTTCTTGTACATGGGCAAAAACGGGGCGGGCTATCCGGAGGACTGCCGCGCTCAGAGGAAGTACCGGGCCGCGAGCGACACCGCGATGCCTGCGACGCCGATCAGCCCGAGAAACTGGAGCAGGGTGAGCGACTTGCGGGGCGTAGCGTTCGGGTTGGCCGGGAGAGGATTACGGGAAGTCATGTTCATGATGCGTGCGGTTGGACGGTGGGCGTCGAGGGCGCGGCCGGACAGGCGCGCGGCGCCAGAGTGTCGCACGATTTGACGCGTGCCGGTGCGAATCGTTGCGCGCTGCGCGCAGAGGCCGCACTGGCGCGTGCCCTACTCACCGTCGCACCGCGGCCGTGATTATCGCCGCTAAACCGGCCCCGATTCGTGCACGAGCGCAGATGGACTATTTCCCGATGGTTGATTCAGGCGAGCAGCCATCGGCGTTCCGCATACTCGAAGAGCCAGCCGACCGGCAGCGCGCACACCATGCCCAGCGCGACCTGGGCGACGCGGAACAGCGCGACGTCCCAAACCGGACCGTGCGCGGGGACGAGCAGGACGATCGTCGTCGTGATGCCCGCGAGGCGGGCGGCTGTACCCACGTTCAGACACCAGCACGCGATGATCACGATCGCCACGGCGACGAGATACACGACGATGTTTTCATGGCCAAGCGTGGCGGCCGCGAAGCCGCCGACGCCGCCCGCGAACGCCCCGATGAGCTGGTCTCGCGACTGGCTGAGCGTGTCGGAGTAGTCGTGCTGGGTGACGGCGATTGCCGTAATGGCGGCCCAGAACGCCTGCTCGGTGTGCAGCGCGCGGCCGATGGTGTAGGCGAGACCCGCGCCGCACACGGCGCGCAGCGCCATCAGCGTGCCCTGCGCCGCGCGGCTCTTGAGCGGCAGACGTTTGAGCGCGCTCATGGCGGACTGCTGGAGCGAGGTGAGGTAGGCGAAAAGATTGCCTTGCGGATCGTGCATCGTGCGTACCGGACGTGAGGGGCGAGTCCCGGGGCGGGCTCGCGTGCCGCCAAGAATATCAACTCTCGAGGCTTGCGATCGTGCGCGTCGATAACGCTCGGTAACGTTCGATCGCATGGACGATTTTTTTTGAAGGAAATTACGCCGCCGATATTCGGCAACCTGCATGCCAGCAAAAAATTACCGACGAACCAGAGCGGTCCGGCTGGAATGAACCTGTTGTCACGAAAGGGGCGATAGGCGTGTTATTGCTGCGAGAGTGCGGGTGGAAATACGATTGACGACTTCGAGACGAAGGTGAGCAGCTCAATAATCGGGATTATTTCTTGAGGCGCAAAGATGTTCGTTGTCTATCGAAAAAATCAATCGTAGATCGGAATAAATAAAAATCGGGCGGCATCCCATTATGGTGCATCGCGTGTAATTCGTAATTCGAACAATCTTCTTTTGAGCTTTCGCGCCACTCGCTGCTCAATTGAGTAAAGCTAAATACGGGCGTCTTTGGCTGCGCATTGTGTTTTGAGCCCGGGCTCCGACCAATTTCAGCCACTTGCGAAGGCATTGCGGAAATCGGGTTCAGAATCTATTAGTAATGCTCGATGTAATCAAACAAACGTGGTTTGAATTGTTGAATATGCGGGCCGATTGAAATCCATTTTATAAACGGTAATAAAGTGTGTCTTTATTCCAACGTTTCTGGAATTTTTGTGTGCATGATCAGCGCCGGATGAATAAACTGGCGGCCTGCGTAGTCGAGATTCGAGTGCATGCGATCACCGGGCACGCCGTTTCTGATATCGATTTAATCATTTCTCGATTATTGCGTTTATCCGCCATTTCAGTAGCTGAAAAAAGACAACAGATGACGGCGAGCGTCGTACGTCTGCGCACAAAAAGACGGTGCCCAAAAGAGCAATAGCCGAAAAGCGGCCGCGACGGTTCTGTACAAACAGAACCGCTTGAAACGACAAAGGAAACCACGTCGCCGCGCCTTTACGGGCGGTGGATTTCGGAACGTCGTCCTCTGGACTGTCTTGGAGTCAAGAAGCATGAGAAAGAAACTTCTGGCCGCAAGCCTGATGGGCTTCTTCGCTGCAAGCGCGGCTCACGCGCAGAGCAGCGTCACACTGTACGGTTCGCTCGACGCAGGTCTCGTCTACGTGAACAACGTGGCCGGCGGCGGCCACGCCTGGGTGCAGAGTTCGAGTGCGCTATCCCCGACGTACTTCGGGCTGCGGGGCGCCGAAGATCTCGGCGGCGGGCTCAAGGCGATCTTCACCTTGGAGAACGGCTTCAACCTGAACAACGGCACGCTCGGGAATTCCGGCACGATGTTCAACCGCAAGGCTTTTGTCGGCCTGCAGAGCGACCAGTATGGCTCGCTCACGCTGGGCCGCCAGTACGACTTCGTGGCCGAAGACCTTGGACCGCTGTCTTCGGCGGGGCAGAACGCCGGGGTCCAGGTCGCAGGTCATCCGTTCAACAACGACAACGTCGCAGCGCTTTACTCGCTCGCCAACACGATCAAGTACACCAGCGCGAACTATTCGGGCTTCCAGCTCGGTGGCATGTACGGCTTCAGCAACTCGACGGACTTCGCGAATAACCGCTCGTACAGCTTCGGCGCGACGTACAACAACGGCCCGCTCAGCGTCGGCGCGGCCTATCTGCAGATCAACAACAATCCGAACGCCGCGTTCAATACGGCCGGCACGTTGAATCCAGCGTCAGCGACCATCATCGCGGAGACGCAGCGTTCGTATGGCATCGGTGGCACGTACGCGTTCGGACCCGCGAAGGTCGGCCTTCTGTTCACGCGCTCCCAGTATTTCAACCTCGCCGGGATTGCGCAGGGCGGCGTTTCGCCGTCGATCACGACAGGGCAGGGGCTGAACATCAACAACTATGAAATCAACGGCACGTACAGCGTGACCCCGGCGTTCGCGCTGCTCGGTTCGTACACGTTCTCGGACGGCAAGTCGGGTGGCGGCGCGGTGACGGGCGGCAACCAGTTCCCGAAGTGGCACACGGCGATGCTCGGCGCCGACTACGCATTCAGCCGCCGCACCGATGTGTATCTCGCCGCCGTCTACCAGCACGCGACTGGCTCGCTCGGCCTGAACCCCGACGGTACGGCGGCGCCCAACGTCGCGGCGATCAGCACGCTGCCGCCGTCGTCGACGGAGAACCAGGTCGCCGCGGCGATCGGGCTGCGTCATCGCTTCTGAGCGATACGTCGTGCGCTGGATGTGGGGCGTCTGGTGACGCGAGAGGCGACGCGCACGCGGGAAACTTCCCGCGTGCGCGTTTTTTTGGTGGCTGCGGATGACATGCTTTCCGCGAAACGACAATGGACGCCGTCCGGTCGAACATCTCTTACCGGACGATCAAGCCCGCGGCTTCGCTTGAGAGGAGCGACGGCGTACCGGTGTACCCACGCGCAGACCGCCCCGGATATCACCACTTACATTCGACGCCTCAGCCAGACAGTGCTTACGCAACTGTCGCGCCGCGTGCCGCAGGTCGCGTTCGATCGCGCGCCGCACGCCTTCGGCATCGCGGCGCTTGAGCCGCCGTATCAGGCCATCGTGGGCGTCGTTGAGCGATGCCGCAAAAATGCTGTCGTCGAACAGCAGGTTCGAGATCGGACCGACTTGCAGCCACACCGTCTCGATCAGCTCGACGAGCAGCGGCGATCCGCTCGCGCGGTACAGCATGAGGTGGAAGTCTTCGTTGGCGTCCAGATAACGCGCGGGTTTGTTATCGGCCAGGGCATCGGCCATCTGCGCACACAGCGCGTCGAGTTGTGCGATTTCGTCGTCCGCAAGCCGCGCGGTGGCGAGACTCGCCGCCTCGCCTTCGAGCATTACACGCACGTTCAGCACGTCGTCGAATTGCGCGCGCGTGAGTTGCGGCACCAGCACGCCGCGGTTGGGCAGGTTCACGAGCGCCGATTCTGCCGCGAGCCGAACGAGCGCCGCGCGCACCGGCATCTCGCCCACACCCAGTTGTTCGGCGAGCGCGTGGATGCGCAGCCGTTCGCCGGGCACGAAGCGTCCGAGGCTCAACCATCTGCGCAGCGTGGCGTAGGTCTCGTCCTGAAGCGACTGGTGCGCGCGCGTTTTCATCGCGATGCGTCCGGTGCGGCGGGGCTCATTTCAATTCCGTCACGCATGCGTCGAATGCTTCGAGCAGGCGGTCCACATCGGCGGACGTGGTGTCGGGGCACACGAGCATCATGTTGTGGAACGGCGTAATCAGTACGCCGCGGTTCAACAGATACAGATGCACGATGTGTTCGAGTTCGTCGTCCATCACCGCGCGGGCTTCGGTGCCATTGCGCGGCGGAGTAGCGCAGAACTGGAACTCGGTGCGAGCGCCCACGCGTGTGACGCACCACGGCAGGTTATGGCGAGCGATCGTTGCGGCAAGGCCATCGGCGAGCCGTTGCGCCAGCGCGAACATGTGCTCGTACGCGGAAACGGTCATCACTTCGGTCAGCGTTGCGCGCATCGCACTCATCGAGAGCATGTTCGCCGTGAGCGTCGTGCCGATGCCCGAATGTCCGGGCGGCGCGTCGTGCTTCGCCTGCTGCGCGCGTGCGGCGAAATCTGCGGAAAAGCCGTAGACCGCGCAGGGGACACCGCCGCCCACGGGCTTGCCGAGCACGAACAGATCGGGCTCGATGCCGTGCTCGCGCGCATAGCCGCGCGGGCCGCTGCTGATCGTGTGCGTCTCGTCGATGGCGAGCAGCGTGCCGTAGCGGCGCATGAGCGCTTGCGCGTCGCGCCAGAAGCCGGGTTCGGGCAGCACCATGCCGACGTTGGTCATCGCAGGCTCGGCCAGCACGCACGCGACTTCGCCATCGGCGAGCGCTTTTTCCAGCGCGTCGAGATCGTTGAACTCCACCACGCGCGTGTAGGGCAACAGGTCCTGTACCTGGCCGAGCAGGCTCGCGCGTTGCGTCGGTACGCCGTCGACGAGATCGACGAATACGTCGTCCACCGTGCCGTGATAGCAGCCGTTGAACACGACGATCTGCTTGCGTCCCGTCGCGGCGCGCGCCCAGCGCAGTGCGAAGCGGTTCGCGTCGCTGGCGGTCATCGCAAACTGCCAGTACGGCAGGCCGAAGCGGTCCGCGAGCGCTTCGGCCACCACCGCGGCGTCCTCGCCTGGCAGCATCGTCGTGAACCCGCGCTGCGCCTGCGCCGCGACGGCGCGTGCGACTGGCTCCGGCGCGTGGCCGAACATCGCGCCCGTGTCGCCGAGGCAGAAGTCGGCGTAGCGGTGGCCGTCGGCGTCGGTGAAGGTCGCGCCGCGCGCCGCTTCGACATAGAGCGAGAACGGCGTCGACCAGTCATTCATCCAGTGCAGCGGCACGCCGAACAGCAGATGCTGTGCGGCGCGTGCGGAAAGCGAGCGCGACTTCGGGCGCGCCGCAATGAAGGCTTCGCGTTCACGTGCGAGAACGCGCTGCGCGCGGTCCCAGTTCACGCCTTGACGGGTTTGCATGGGGCGTCTCCTGTGTGCCATTTCCGGACATGCGCAGGGTGTCAGCGGCGCGCGTCACGATTTGATCAAATCATCGCACGGGAGGCAGGGGAAAGTAAATTTGATCAAATTTCAGGGAATAAGGCGGGGATCGCCAGATCATTGCGCCGCTTTCTGTGCGTCGAGCAGCGAGCGCACGCAGACGTCCACGCTAAGTTCGTGCAACGATTCGACCGGCAGTGCTTCGGTCGTCGCGCGCGCGAGCACGCGCAGCGCGCGTGGCTTCAGACGCGCGAGCACGAGCCGGCGGCCGTCGCGTGCCATTTCGGCGGCGTAGGTCTGCAGCGCCTCGATCGACGATCCGTCGATGTCGCCCGATTCTTCGAGGCTGATGATCGTGTACCGCACGGTGTCGCCCTGCGACGCCGCGAGCGTACGCAAATACGCGAGCACGCGCTCGACGTTGGCGAAAAAGAGCGGCGCTTCGGGCCGCACGATCAGCATGCCCGGCACCGGCTGGGCGTCCTGGTGGCTGCGGGTATCGACGAAATCGTGGGTGTCGCCGAGCCGCCCCAGTACGCTGACATTGGGCTCGGAGAGCTTGCGCAGCGTCCAGAGCAGGCTCACGGCGATGGCGAGGAGCAGGCCGTCCAGCACGCCGAGCAAGAGCACTGCGAGGCAGGCGCCGAGCACGAGAAAGCGGTCGCGCCGCCACTTCAGGTAAGGCGCGAAAATGCGAGGGTCGATCGTGTGGCCCACCGCGTGTATCACGATGGCCGCGAGCACGGGCTCCGGAATGAGCGCGATCTGCGGTAGCAGGAGCGTGGCCATCAATGCGATGACGGCGGCAGCGCTCCATGCGGCCACACGCGTCTGGGCGCCCGCTCCCTCGTTGGCCGAGGTCGCCGAATAGCCTGCGCCCACCGGCATGCCGCCGAGCAGCCCCGAGAACAAATTGCTCGCACCGAGCGCGGCGAGATCGCGGTTCGGCGAGAACGGGTCGTCGTGCTTCAAGGCGAAGCCGCGTATCGAGCCATACGATTCCGCGTAGGTGATGAGCATCATCGCAAAGGCCAGTTCGCCGCAGCGCAGCCATTGGGTGCGCTCGAGATCGGGTGCGCCGAAGCTGATGTGAGCGAGGTCGATGTGACCCACCTGTGGGATGCCGTACTGCGACAGATCGACGGCATAGCCGAGCCCGATGGCGAGCACGATGACGATGAGTGTCGCGGGCATGCGCGGCCAGCGCTTGAGCACGCTGAGAATGACGAGCGCGACGATGGCGAGCACGCCGCCATAGACGTGCCATCGGCTCGACGCCCTCAGCAGCCCCCACAGATAACGCGGTGCGTCCGAGTGCGCGGGGCTCACCTGCAGCGCGAGACCGAGCTGCTTGAGGACGATGGTGATGGCGAGCCCGAATGTGAAGCCGCGCAGAACGGGCTTGGCGATGAAATCGGACATGTTGCCGAGGCGCGCGGCGCTCGCGACGAGGAAGAACAGGCCAGTCATGATGACGATGCCCGCGCCGATCAAAAGCCGCGTGGCGGGGTCGCCGCCCGACGCGGAGAGCGTGACGGCGGCGAGGACGGCGGCCGACGAGGACGTCGACGATACAACGGCAAAACGGCTGTTGCCGATCACGCCATAGAGCACGAGGCCGACGAGCAGCGCGATGATACCGGCCTGGGGCGGGACGTTGCCGATATTGGCATAGGCAACGGCTTCGGGCAGCAGCAGGCCGGCGATTGCGCAGCCGGCGAGGAGGTCCTTGAGGTGGCGATCAAAGAAGCCGGGTGGGGCGTCTGGTGTGGCCGTGGGCATGGCGTGCCTCCCATCTTTGTATTGTCTGGCGTGTGACCGGGGAGGGAATGGTAGCGCAGACGCGGGGTGACTTCGGACATATCGAACAACGCGGGCAGCGGATGAAACCGCGCGAGCGTGAACAACGTGTCCAGGGTCGTCTGCCCTACGCACTGCGGAGATTTTCAGGTGCGCATCCTCGTATCAACCTTGAAATTGTTGTGGCTTCGAGGGACGTGCTATCGGAGCGGTTTGTCGGCGGCGGGCTGGATGTACTGATCGCCGATCGAGCAGCAGGTCAGGCCGAAGCGCAGGTGTAGGCAGGCGCCAGGCTATCGCAGTGCAACAGCAACGAAAAAAGGCGCGATGCGTTTCTTGCATCGCGCCTTGTTGCGTTTGCGCCTGTGCGCTTACTTCCGGTCGATCGAGAAGCGTCCCGGACCGGCCACGGCGAGCGCCAGCAGGCCGCCCGCGATGCTGACGTTCTTGTAGAAGTTGATCATGTTCATCATCTGTTCGGTGCCGGTCATGTTCCAGAAGTGATGTCCGATGATTGCGGTGCCGACGGTATAGAGCGCGAGCAGCACGGCGAGCGGGCGCGTATAGAAGCCGACGAGAATCAGGATGCCCACGACGAATTCCATGACGACGGCGATGATCGCCGACACCATCGGCACCGGTGCGCCGACATGCGTCATGTAATCCACCGTGCCCGAAAAGCCGGTGAGTTTGGTCCAGCCGAACAGCACGAACAGCGAGGCGAGCAGGATGCGCGAGACAAGCAGGACTGTGTCGCTACCCGGGCCGAACAGGTTGTATCGCATGTTTATCTCCGAATTGTTGACGTCGTTTGAAGAGTTTTTGCTGCTTCTGTTGAATATGCGCTGCCCGTATGAGAGGCCCGCGCGGGCCTCTCATACAGAGTAGGCAATCTGGCGCGTTACGACCAGAGTTCCGAAACTTCGATGTTGCGAAGGTCGAAGACCAGCACTTCGGCGTCGTCGCCGTTGCTCAAGGTCAGTTCGCGTTCGTTGCGGATACGCGCACCGTCGCCTTCGCCCATCGTCACGCCATTCACGCTCACACTGCCGCGTGCAACGTGCACGTAGACGTAGCGGTTCGCGTCGACGTCGAGCTTCGCGGTCTCGGCGCCGTCGAAGAGACCGGCGTAGACGCGCGTGTCCTGGCGCAGCACGAGCGAGTCTTCGGCGCCGTCCGGCGAGAGCACGAGGCGCAGCTTGCCGCGCTTTTCGGCTTCGGGGATGTTCTTCTGGTCATAGCGCGGTTGCGCCTTCTGCACCGACGGCGCGATCCAGATCTGCAGAAAGTGCACCGGCTCGCTCGTCGAGTGGTTGAACTCGCTGTGCGTGATGCCCGTGCCCGCGCTCATCAACTGAACGTCGCCGGGAACGATCACCGAACCCGTGCCCATCGAATCCTTGTGCTCGAGCGCGCCTTCCAGCACGTACGAGAAGATTTCCATGTCGCGGTGCGGATGCTTGCCGAAGCCGCGCCCCGGGCTGACGCGATCGTCGTTGATGACGAGCAGGTCCGAGAAGCCGATCTGCGCCGGATCGTAGTAGTTCGCGAAAGAGAACGTGTGACGCGAGCTGAGCCAGCCGTGTTCGCCACGACCGCGTTGGTCTGCCTTGCGAAGTTCAATCATTTCGATCTCCAGTGAAGTTGTCCGGTTGGATGAAGGGCAGTTTAGGTCAATCTGGATGACTGTAATCGATGTAAAATCTGACTCACTGTCACATTAAAGTGGACAATTGCCATGCAACTGGACGACATGCGGATCTTCGTGGCAACCGTGGAGGCGGGCAATTTCACGGCGGCGGCCAACCGGCTGCGGCTCTCGAAGCAGTTCGTGAGCCGGCGCGTGGCGGCGCTGGAGGCGAGCCTCGGCGTGCGGCTGCTCGTGCGCAACACGCGCAATCTGACCGTCACGGATCTCGGGCAGGAATTCGTCGAACGCGCGAAGCGCATTCTCGCGGACGTGGGCGACGCCGAGCGGGCCATGTCCGCCCGCCGCACCGAGCCCCGCGGGCTCCTCAAAGTGAGCGCGCCGATGTCGTTCGGCATGTCGCATTTGTCGGTGCTCGTCGCCGAGTTTCTGCGCGCGCATCCGGATGTCCGCTTCGAGATGGATCTGAGCGACCGCGCCGTCGACGTGATCGGCGAGGGCTTCGACATGGCGCTGCGCATCGGGCGCCTGCAGGATTCGACGCTCATCGCGCAGAAGCTCATCGACGTGCGCATGATCGCGTGCTGCAGCCCCGGCTACCGGCGTCGGCGTCAGGGGCCCGCCACGCCCGCCGATCTCGCGCAGCACGCGTGTTTGCCCTACGGGCAGCAAGGACGTGCTTCATGGGAATTCATCGTCGATGGCGTGAGAAAGTCGTTCGACGTGCAGGGCCCGCTGCGTTCAAACAATGGTGAAGTGCTGCGCGACGCGGCCATCGCAGGACTCGGCATTGCGTATCTGCCGGACTTCATCGTCGCAGGATCGGTCGATGCGGGGCTGCTGGTCGAAGTGCTCACGCCGTACATGCCGCCACCCGGCGCGCTGCATGCCGTATATCCGCGACATCGCGAGGCTTCCGTGACGATTCGCGCTTTCACGCAATTTCTGCGTGAGCGCCTCACCGAGCGTGCGGCGACCGTGCGCGGCGGCGCACTTTGACGCGGCGGCCCTTGCGACGCTGTCGTGTCGTCCGCATGTGTTGATTTCGCAGTTGCCTTCTGTGGTTGCCTGACACAGGCAAGCGGAACTGCTCGCAAGATCTCGCATCACATTCAATGTTTGCCCGACACAGCGGTGCCGCGCAAACGCGGCATGCACTCGTCACGTGCACGGTTTGCATCGCAACGCCTTATTTAGAGATGGGTAAATGAGGCGTAATGTCGCAGTTTCGTTGTATGCTCGACGCCCGCGATGGTTGCGCGGTCCCACTTTCGCGTGTGCCCACCGGGCTTCGCGGGTCTCCGGGGGTCTCTGTGGGGTCCGATAGCGACAGACAATACCGGCGATCAAAGCAAACAATTTTTCAACCGGACGCGATTCCCGTAAATTTCGTCCATACCTTTTCCACACCAGAGCAAGGAAACACTGCATGTCTCTCATCAACACGCAAGTCAAGCCGTTCAAGGCCACCGCTTTCCACAACGGCAAGTTCGTTCCGGTTTCGGAAGAAAATTTCAAGGGCAAGTGGTCCGTCGTCGTGTTCTACCCGGCCGACTTCACGTTCGTGTGCCCGACCGAACTGGGCGACCTCGCCGACCAGTACGCTGAATTCCAGAAGCTCGGCGTCGAAATCTACGGCATCTCGACTGACACGCACTTCACGCACAAGGCGTGGCACGACACGTCGGACACGATCGCCAAGATCAAGTACCCGCTCGTCGGCGACCCGACCGGCGCGATCACGCGCAACTTCGACGTGATGATCGAAGAAGAAGGCCTCGCACTGCGCGGCACGTTCGTGATCAACCCGCAAGGCGAGATCAAGCTGTGCGAAATCCACGACAACGGCATCGGCCGTGACGCGAAGGAACTGCTCCGCAAGGTGCAAGCTGCGCAATACGTGGCGTCGCACCCGGGCGAAGTCTGCCCCGCCAAGTGGACGCCGGGCGCAGAAACGCTGAAGCCGTCGCTCGACCTCGTCGGCAAGATCTAAGCGTTGCACCAGCAGTAAAGCTGAAGCGGCCATCGCGGCCGCGTCAGTTGTCTCATCACCGGGCCGCGCCCTCGCGGCTTGCGGCCCGGTCGCCAAATCAAGCATCCCCCTGCTTCATCTCTAGCCGGAAAAACGCCATGCTCGACGACAATCTCAAGACTCAACTCAAGAACTATCTGGAAAAGATCACGCAGTCGATCGAGATCGTTGCGTATCTGGACGATGGCGAGAAGTCGCAGGAACTGCGCGCGCTTCTGCAGGACATCGCTCCGCTTAGCGACCGTATCAGCTACGAAGAACGACGTGGCGCCGCAACCGGCGACGCGCGTGTGCCTTCGTTCGAACTGAAGCGCGCGAACTCGGACGTCAAGGTGACGTTCGCGGGCATCCCGATGGGCCATGAATTCACGTCGCTCGTCCTTGCACTGCTGCAGGTCGGCGGCCATCCCGTCAAGCTCGAAAACGAAGTGATCGAACAGGTGCGCGGCCTCGATGGCGTGTTCTCGTTCGAAGTGTATATGTCGCTGTCGTGCCAGAACTGCCCGGAAGTCGTGCAGTCGATCAACGCGATGGCTGCGCTGAATCCGGACGTGAAGATTGTCACGATCGACGGCGCGCTGTTCCAGGGCGAAGTCGAGAAGCGCCAGATCATGGCCGTGCCGACCATCTACCTGAACGGCGAAGTGTTCGGCCAGGGCCGCATGGGTGTCGAAGAGATTCTCGCGAAGCTCGACACCGGCGCCTCGGCGCGTGCCGCCGGGAAGCTGAACCAGAAAGAGATTTTTGACATGCTCATCGTCGGCGGCGGGCCCGCAGGCGCCGCGGCTGCGATCTACGCGGCGCGCAAGGGCATCCGCACCGGCGTGCTCGCCGAACGCTTCGGCGGCCAGGTGCTCGACACGATGGCAATCGAGAACTTCGTGTCGGTGCAGGAAACGGAAGGGCCGAAGTTCGCAGCGGCACTCGAGCAGCACGTGCGCGCCTACGACGTCGACATCATGAACCTGCAGCGCGCCGAAGCGCTCGTGCCGGGTGACAAGGCGATCGAGATTCGCACGGCGAGCGGCGCGACGCTGCGCGCGAAGAGCGTCGTGCTGGCGACCGGCGCGCGCTGGCGCAACGTCGATGTGCCGGGCGAGCAGGAATACCGCAACAAGGGCGTGGCGTATTGCCCGCACTGTGACGGCCCACTTTTCAAGGGCAAGCGCGTCGCGGTGATCGGTGGCGGCAACTCGGGCGTCGAGGCCGCGATCGACCTCGCGGGCATCGTGAGCCACGTGACGCTGCTCGAATTCGGCGCGCAACTGCGTGCGGACGAAGTCCTGCAACGCAAGCTGCGCAGCCTGCCGAACGTTACCGTTCACGTGAATGCTCAGACCACCGAAATTTCCGGCGACGGCCAGAAAGTCAACGGTCTCGCGTATCTCGATCGCGCGTCGGGCGACAAGCATCACGTCGAGCTGGAAGGCGTGTTCGTGCAGATCGGCCTCGTGCCGAACACGGAATGGCTCAAGGGCTCGGTGGCGCTGTCGAAGCACGGCGAGATCGAAATCGATGCGAAGGGCCAGACGTCGGTGCCTGGCGTGTTCGCGGCGGGCGATGTGACGACCGTGCCGTTCAAGCAGATCGTGATCGCCGTGGGTGAAGGCGCGAAGGCCTCGCTCGGTGCGTTCGAATACCTGATCCGCTCGTCGGCGGAGCAGGATGAAGATGCAAAGGCGGCCACTGCGCTGGCGTAAGTGCGCGAATAGCTGCGGTAATAGAGAAGAAAACGCCGGCGGAAGCCGGCGTTTTTTTTCGTCTATGGAATGCGTGGGCGAGGATGTGCAGACGCCGCGCCAGTAATGATTCGTCTGCCGCTACGACCTACGTGCTGCCGATCTTCGCATCTGCGTCGATGGTGGCGATCGTGCGCTTAACGTCGCGAATACAGGTTCACAAACTTGTCGTCCCACGGCGCGTTCGAGCCGTGCACTGTGCTCGCGCGCGGTGCACGCGCAGTGCACCGTTTCGCACGCCTGTGGTGCACGAGGACAAGGTGCGTCGTGAAGCTACCCGGATCTGGCGGACGGCGTTTGTCCGCGATGCCCGGATTGCACATTTATTGCTCGCGAATCCATAGTGAGCGAGTGGTATGTCTGTTCGCATTGCCTAGAATGAAATGGCGCGCGGGTCCGACCCGCGATGGCGCCGCACCTTGCGCGTATCCCGACAAATCGACTTGAAAAGGAGGATCGTCATGGGAACGTATGTAGTGCTCGCACAATTCACGGATCAAGGTATCCGCACCGTCAAGAACAGCCCGCAACGGGCGGCACAGACGGCAGAAATGGGCAAGGCATTCGGTTGCGAAGTGAAAGACATCTACTGGACGCTGGGCCAGTACGATCTCACGATCATTCTTGAAGCGAAGGACGACGAGTCCCTGACTGCCTTCGGACTCGCGCTCGGCTCCGCAGGCAATGTCCGCACGCAAACCATGCGCGCTTTCAACAAGACCGAATTCAGCGCGCTCATCAGCAAGCTGCCCTGACCGGCGGCCCGTCAACGGCATGATCCCTGTTACCTCGTCGGCGGGTACGGGCGATGCTTCGAATGATCTTTCTTGCGGAGGTCAGATGAACGCTAACGATAAAGGCGACGTGCACGCATTCGTGCAAACGGCCGAGCGGATCGGCGGCTGGGTCTGGGTGATTACGCTTGTCGACTTCACCGCGCGCGAAGTGCGGCGCTCGCTGGTATCCGATGAGACGTACTCCACGCAACGTGCAGCGAAAGACGCGGGCGATGCCCGTCTACAGGCGCTAGCACACGATCAGTAGTTAAGACGGGAGAATCCCCATGTCCAGTCCAAAAGGTGCATCGGCATTCCAGGTATCCGTCGACGCCGGCAGCTATCGTGTCGCGCGTCCCGAAACGCCGCAGCACATCATCGAGCTGCTACGCGAGCACGAGATCCAGATCGTCGATCTCAAGTTCACCGATCTGCCAGGCCTATGGCAGCACTTTTCCATCACCCTTCCCGAGGTGCACGAAGGCTTGTTTGAAGATGGAATCGGCTTCGACGGTTCTTCGATTCGCGGCTTTCAGGAAATTCAGGAATCCGACATGTTGCTCAAGCCGGACCCGACCACCGCGTTCATCGACCCCGCAAACGAAATACCCACGCTCTCATTGATCTGCGATGTGGTCGATCCGGTGCTGCATCAACCGTATTCGCGCGATCCGCGATTCGTTGCGAAGAAGGCCGAAGAGTATCTGCGCCAGACCGGCATCGCAACGACGTGCTACTTCGGGCCCGAGCTTGAATTCTTTATTTTCGATTCGATCCGCTTCGGGCAGGATGCGCACAGCGGCTACTATTACGTCGAATCTGCCGAAGGGGACTGGAATTCCGGCGCTGACGAAGGCGCGTACGGCGGCGGCAACCTCGGCTACAAGCCGCGTTACAAGGAAGGCTATTTTCCGGTGCCGCCGCACGACACGCTACAGGACATCCGCTCGGAGATCGTGCTGATGCTGCAGCAGGCTGGGGTACAGGTGGAGGTGCATCACCACGAGGTGGCGACCGCGGGTCAGAACGAAATCGACATGCGCTTTACGACGCTCAAGCGGATGGCCGACAACGTGATGATCTACAAATACATCTGCAAGAACGTGGCGCGCCAGCATGGCAAGGTGGCGACCTTCATGCCGAAGCCGCTTTTCACCGACAACGCGAGCGGCATGCACTGCCACCAAAGCCTGTGGAAAGACAGCGAGAACCTGTTCTACGACGCGCACGGCTGGGCGCTCACGTCGAACCTTTGCCGCTGGTACATAGGCGGCCTGCTCAAGCACGCGCCGGCGCTGATGGCGTTCTGCGCACCGACCACGAATTCATACAAGCGCCTGGTGCCGGGCTACGAAGCGCCGGTGAATCTTGCGATGTCGCAACGCAACCGCTCGGCTGCGGCGCGCATTCCGATGTACTCCGATTCACCGAACGCGCGGCGCGTCGAGTTCCGTTGTCCGGACCCGTCGGCCAATGCGTACCTCGCGTTTTCGGCGATGCTGATGGCCGGCCTCGACGGCATCGAAAACAAGATGGACCCGGGCGATCCGCTCGACGTCAACATCTACGACCTGCCGCCCGAGCTGGCGAAGAACGTTCGCCAGGTACCGGGTTCGCTCGAGGAATCGTTGAATGCGCTCGAAGCCGACAACGAATTCCTGCGCAAAGGCGATGTGTTTACCGAAGACGTGATCGACACGTGGCTCGAATACAAGCGCACGCGCGAACTCGATCCCATCAGGCTGCGGCCGCATCCGTGGGAGTTCTATCTGTACTTCGATATCTGATGCTTCGCTGGTGGCTTCGAAGTCAGCTTCAATGCCGGCTTCAAAGCCTCAACCCAGCCGCAGACGCTCCCCGCGCCGGGTGAACAGGATCGACCGGTGCGGATTTCCTCGCGTGGCGCGGCACATGCCGTGCCCTAAAGTCCCGCCTCCTGGCTGCGCGCTGCGATTTCCTTCTTCCACCCAGCGATGATTTTCGCGGCAAGCGCGCTGTAATCGCCGTCGAAGTGGTGATTGCCGGTCGTCTTGACCACATCGATCCCGGTGTTCACGAGTGTCGGACAGAGCGTGTCCTTTTCATCCACGCCGTAGACGCACTGCACGATCGACGGGGGCACCTTCGCGAGTTCCGGCTTCACGGGCAGGGCCTTGTCGCTCGCGGGCATCCCGAGCCATCCTGTCACGCGAATCTGGAAATCGGCGTCCGGGGCGAAACCGAGCAGCGACATATACGACACTTTCGTGCGCAACGCGTCCGGCAGGCGGTTGTACGCGAACGGCATCACGTCGGCGCCGAACGAATAACCGATCAGCGCGACGTGCTTCGCGTGCCAGCGTGCGCCGTACGTCTTGATCACGCGCGCGAGATCGTGGCTCGTCTGCGTAGGCGGCTTCTCGCTCCAGAAGTAGCGCAGGGAATCCCAGCCCACCACGGCGATGCCATCCTTCTGCAGCGCCTCGGCGACCGTCTTGTCGAGGTCGCGCCAGCCGCCGTCGCCGGAGATCACGATCGCAAGCATGTCGGTCGGATGCGCCGCAGGCAGTTCGACGAGCGGCAGGTCGGAGATGTCCTCTTCGTTTTCCGCCACGACGCGCAGATGCGGCGTGGTCAGCGCGACGAGCTTGTCGGCGTCCGCGACGTTTGACGCAAAAGCGTGCGGAATCGAAGAAGCGCCCGCGGCTGCCGGTGCGCCTGTCGCGCCGCGCGTCACGCCCTGCTCGAAGAAGCCCGGCAGGCCCGTGCCGCGGCTCAGTTTCGGATCGGCGGCGCAGGGTGCGAAGCGCGCGTCGAGCTGCGCTGCGGGATCGAGCGACACCGCGCCCGCGAGCGTGTTCGCCGGCGCCTGCGAAAGCATGCGCGCGGCGATCAACGCGCCCTGGCCGCTGCCGATTGCGATCGGCGCGAAATACTGGCTCGATTCCTGTTGGCGCTCCAGTTGATGGCCAATCGCTTCGGCGTCGCTATAGAGCTTGTGGCAGGTCTCTGTTTTCACGGCGGCGAGGTTCGCCGCGTATTGCGACGTGTCCACGCCCACCACCATCGCACCGTGTCTGGCGAGGGCGTTTGCGCGCGTCTGGTCCTCGTTGGTCCAGTGCTCGCCCGCCGAGAACAGCACGGCGAAACCGCGCATCGAGCCTGTGGGCTTCGTGAGCGCGACGTCGCCGTAACGGCCGCCGCTCACGTGGGTCACGGTCGACCCGGCCGTGTTGATCGTTGCGTCAGCCGGAACACACGCGAAGGACGCGAGCAATGCGGCGCCGGCCGCGATGACGCGCGGCAGCGTGGAAAATCGAATCGTCATGAACGCCGGCCTCCAGCCAGCAAGGAAAGATCGGCGAGTGTGATGAACACGCTAATCGAGCCGGAAGCGGCCAGATAGCGTGGTTCCCAGCGGGGTGCGAACTTGTTCTTGAAGCCGCGCAGCCCCCGGAAGTTGTAGAACTTGCCGCCGAAACGCCAGATCAGTCCGGCGAGGCGGTGCCAAGGCGAGGCAAGCGGCGTCGGCCCCATGCCCGAGAGCGGCGCCATGCCGAGCGACAGCGCCTCGTAGCCCGCGTCCTTCAAACGGAGCGCGAGCTGCGTGAACAGATACTCCATCGCATACGGCGACGCTTCCGGCAGATGGCGCATCACGCCGACTGTCGCCTCGGTGTTGAGGTCGGTCGTCATGAACGTGACGAACGCGATCGGCTCGTCGTTCTGGCGCACGAGCAGCACCGACTGCGCCGCGAGATAGTCATCGTCGAAGGCGGCCACCGAGAAGCTCTTCTCGCGCGCGTCGCGGCTGTCGAGCCAGGCGTCGGAGATCGCGCGCAGCACTGGCAGATGCGCGCTGATCTGCGTGCTGTCGATGTGTTCGATCGTCAAGCCGTCGCGTTCGCCGCGCTTGAGCGCATAACGCAGATGCGCACGCTGCGGGCCCTTGAGATCGAAGTCCTTGAGCATCACGCGAGCTTCTTCGCCGAGTTTCATCAGCGTGAGGCCGGCGTCGAGATAGAGCGGCAGCGCGTCGGCGCGGACCTGGTAGAACGCAGCCCGGCCGCCGTGCGCATGCGCGAGCGTGACGAACTGGCGGACGAGCGCGGGCCATTCTTCTCGCGGGCCGACGGGATCGTGCAGCGCGGCCCATGTACGGCCGCGTTTCGCAAACATCAGGAAGGCGTTGCGCTTCTCCGAGAACAGGAAGCTCTTGTCGCCCATCAGCGCGAGGCCTGCGTCGCTGCGCTCCTGCGCGCGCACGATGCGTGCCGCTTCCACGAGATCCTCGATTGGCGGCATCACGAAGCGGCCCTTCGCCGGACGCATCAGTTGCCACAGTGCGAGTGCGGCAGCGAGCATGCCGGCGCCGAGCGTCGCACGCAGTGCGCGCGGGGCGCGTTCGTCGAATGCGAACTGCCACCATAGATTGTGCGAGTACTGTACGTCGCGGAACGCGAACAGCAGCACCCAAACGGCGAGCGCGATCACGCAGCCGACCGACGCGAGCCAGCCCGGCGTGAAGCGCTCGGCGAACAACGAAGAATGGCGGTTGAAGCGGTGCCGCGTGGCGAAAAGCAGCGCGATCAACGCGCACAGCACGCCTGCTTCGACGAACGCCAGCCCCTTCGCGAATGAGAGGACGAGGCTGGCGGAGGCGATCATTAGTGCGAGCCACCACGCGGCGTCGAGTCGCCGCAGCAGCCCGCGCGCGACGAACAGCAGCCCCACGCCGAGCAGGCTACCGAGCAGCTGCGAGCTTTCGAGCACCCAGAGCGGCACGATGGTTTGCAGCACGGCGATGCGGTGTGAGAACGCGGGCGTCGCGCCCGAGATCACCAGCATGCCGCCGGTCACGAATGTCACGATCGCCAGAAAGAGTGGGGCGAGCTGGGAGACGCCGTCGGCGCCGCGGCGGGCCAGGCTCGCGCCGAGCGGCGTGGCGAGCGCGCGGCCTTCGAAGACGGCGAGCAGGGCAGCCGAGAGCGCGAGCGGTGCGCCGAAGTAAATCGCACGATAGGCGAGCAGCGCGCCGAGGATCTTCGAGGCCGGCACGTCCGAGCCGAGCGCGAAGACCATTGCCGCTTCGAATACGCCAATGCCGCCGGGCGTGTGCCCGATCAGGCCGAGCAGCATCGCGGCGGAATAGACGGTCAGGAAATCGGGGAAGCCGACGTGCGCACGCGGCATCAGTGCCCAGAGCGCGAGCCCGGCGCCCACGACGTCGAGCGCGGCGAGCAGCAATTGCGCGACGAGGTCGCGCCGTGCAGGTACGGCAAAGCGCAACCAGGCGCGGCCGAACGGCACGATCTCCCGCGACTTCGCGGGGCACGCTGCGATCATCACGGCGCCGCATGCGAGGAGCGCGCCGCCGATCCAGCGCAGCGCTTCGGGCGCGATGTGCAGCACGCCAGCGAGCGTGTCCGCGGCGCAGACCATGCCGAGCGCCGCCATCAGCGCGAGGGCGAGCGCGAGCGTGACGCTCGTGAACACGGTCATGCGGCCGACCTGCGCGGGGGTGACACCGGCGCTGCCATAGACGCGGCAACGCACGGCACCGCCGGTCAGTGCGCCAAATCCGGTGACGTTGCCGAGCGCCGATCCGGCGATTGCACCGACCCAGAGCGCGCCGCGCGAGACGCGCGCGCCGAGATAGCGCAATCCGACGGCATCACGCCCGACGAGCGCGGCGAAGCTCAGGGCCGTGGCGGCCACGGCGCCCAGCCACTCTTCCGGGGCCAGATGCCACAGGTGGCGGATCACCGACCGGTAATCGACAGACTGCGAGAGGTGCTGGAACACCACGAGCAGCAGCGCGCAGATGCCGAGCACCAGGGCCGGCGCGACGAAGCGCTGCAGGCGAAGGGCGGTCGCGCGACGCCGCAGTGCGGCGATGGCGCGCATCGTGCGAGAGGATTGCGAGAGGGACATGGATAGGTCTGACGATTCTCCGATGCCGTCGTTTTGCGCACCGGGCTTCCCCGGGGAACGGCATCTCCCTTTATTTATGGCGTTTCGTGGCGGTCGGATGGTTTTGCGACACGCCGTGCAGCGGAACGTAAACGTTTGGTAAAGGACTGGTAAAACTCAGCAAACGTTCCAGACATCGATGTGGTTGACCACGCGGGGAAAAATAGGGCGAATCGGCGCCGGGGAAATCTGGCTTCCGATAAGCTGGATGTAATTCGAACGGGGGCGATTATAAACGCATGTTTTAAGATAAAGCGCACTAATTTCGGGATGTGGCTTTGTGTCGCCGGTATTCTCCTGATCATTCAAATTTGATCCGAATCTGTCAGCGGAAGGTTCGCGGCGGATGTCCAGGGGAGTGCCGACGGAGCTGGAAATAAAGCGCCTTTTGCGTATCAAGGGGTCGGATTATCTATTTTCCGGCTGCAATGAATTAATAAGCAGAAGAATAAAAACTGGAGCGGCTGTTAACAAATTGAGACAAGATTTTTAATCTTTTTTACTTCGCCGCTCCGGAGGATTAGTCTCATTTGGTCAAGTGACGTTTTATCAAGCCAGGAGAATGATGTGAACCGATTCGCCTTGACTTCTCTTTCATTGGCGGCGCTCGGCGCCGCAGGTGTAGCCCACGCGCAGTCAAGCGTGACGCTGTACGGCGCCATTGACACTTCCATCACCTATGTCAACCATGCCGCCGGAAGTAACAGCCTGTGGTCGCTCGGCAATACGTCCAATGGCAATCTCTCGGGCTCGCGCTGGGGCCTGAAGGGCGCTGAGGATCTCGGCGGCGGTCTCAAGGCAATCTTCCAGTTGGAAAACGGCTTCAACCCGTCAACAGGCGGGCTCGGCCAGGGTGGCCGGATGTTCGGCCGCCAGGCCTTCGTCGGACTGACGTCCGATCAGTACGGCGCGGTCACGCTCGGCCGCCAGTACGATCCGCTGATCGACCTGGTTCAGGGCATTACCGCGGATAACTACTTCGGTTCCGCGTTCGCGACCGCGGGCGACGTCGACAACTACGACAACAGCTTCCGCGTGAACAATGCGGTCAAGTACACGTCGCCGGTGTGGAACGGCCTTCAGGTCGTGGCCCTGTACGCTTTTGGCGGCGTGGCCGGCTCGACGGGCGCCGAACAGTCCTGGTCCGCGGCCATCGCGTACAACACCGGACCGTTCAGCCTCGCGGGCGGGTATTTCTATTCGGCGAACACCCAGGCCGGCGTCGGCCCCCGGACGACCGGCTGGACGAGCACCTCGGACGGCACCTTCAACGGCCCCATCAACATCGGCTACGAGACGGCGCGCTCGCTCGCGATCGCGCGGGTGGCCGGGCAATACGTGATTGGCGCGTTCACGATGGGACTCGGTTACAGCAACGCGCAGTACACGCCGGACGGCAGTTCGGTGTTCCGCGACAAGCAGAAGTACAACACGGGGCAGGGCTTCCTGAACTACCAGCTGAATCCGTCGATGTTGCTGGGCGTCGGCTACAGCTATACGCGTGCGACCGGCGACACGGCGGCGTCTTACAACCAGGTGTCGATCGGTGCCGATTACAGCCTGTCGAAGCGCACCGACATCTACATGACGGCGGCCTGGCAGCACGCGAGCGGCGAGACGGGCGACGGCGCGGGCGGCGCGATACCGGCGGAAGCCTCGATCGGCTCGTATGGCTATGCGGGCACGAATACGCAGACGATTGTGAACCTCGGGCTGCGTCACAAGTTCTGAGGCGGTCTGTTTTTTCCCGACGCCGGGTGACCCGCAGGAGCGGTTCACCCGGCGTTGTCCTTTGGGCGAGCGGCGGATAGCTCGCGGATCCCCGGCGTGAAAGCCGGCATGTGGGCAAGTTTCGGACGTACGTGACACCTGACTCCTGACCGTTTGCCGCCGGGGTCGGGTACTATCCAGGATTGACAGTTTTAAGGGCAGGTTCAGCCCGCACGGGGCTTGCCGCGTGTCTTTCGGGCGAAGACCATGGGAGCAAGTGTTGCAGCGAAACGACGGTATCTGATATATCACATACAGAATATTGCTTTTTGTCGCGACGCAGCATATGATTCAGTCATTCGATGACTCAATCATATGGAGCTTGAAATGGATCTCGTCTCTCTTGCACTCTTCAGCGTCGCTGTCGTGGGGTTGGGTGCCGCCGCCACTGCTATCTTCGCCAAATGGCTGCCGAAGTCGGCCATCGAACAGGCAGCGGTACATGGCCGGTTCGTCGGTCTGGGCGAGGCGCCGGTCGTGAAGCAGCCGGCGTATCGTCCGCAGGTCCGCAAAGAGGTAATGAATGTCGTCAGAACTTCAAACTGAAGTCGTAGCCAGTTCTTCTTCCGGGTCGCTCAAACTCGCGCTGCAACCGATCAACGCGACGCTGAGCCTGCGCGATCAGGCGTACGCGATGCTGCGTCACGCCATCGCGGACGCCGACATTTACCAGTCGCGCGACGAGATCCGTCTCGACGAACGCGTGCTGAGCGAGACGCTCGGCGTGAGCCGCACGCCGGTGCGTGAGGCGATGACGCTGCTCGAGCAGGAGGGCTTTCTGCGCATGGTGCCGCGTCGCGGCATCTATATCGTGCGCAAGAGCAAGCGTGAGATCGTGGAGATGATCCAGATGTGGGCCGCGCTTGAGAGCATGGCCGCTCGCCTCGCGACACTTCACGCCACCGACGAGGACATCGCGAAGCTGCGCCACATGTTCGACGATTTCCGCGACAGCACGCCCGCCGAGCATATCGCCGAGTATTCGGACGCCAACATCGCGTTTCATCAGGCGATCGTCGAGCTTTCGAAGTCGCAGTTGATTCTCGACACGATCAAGAACATCTTCGTCCATGTGCGCGCGATCCGGCGCATGACGATCTCGCAGAGCGATCGCGCGTCGCGTTCGATCGTCGACCATCTGCGCATCATCGAGGCGCTTGAAAAGCGCGACACGGAACTGGCGGAGACGCTCGTGCGTCAGCATTCGCTCGATCTTGCGGCCTACGTCGAGAAGCATTGCGACTTCCTCGATTGAGCGGCACGGCGCGCGCTCTCGCGCAAAGGTAAACGTGAAACGGGAGACCTTCGGGTCTCCCGTTTCACGTTTACCGCGTCTTGCTCGTCGACACCCCGGAGCGAGACTTTATGCGCATCAATTTCTGCCAGCCATTTTTGAGATGACACGACGCTGCACGTTTTTTCGCAATTTAGCCCCACGAATTGCGCCGATTTCACAGATTTCACCGTTTTCGTCGTTTTCGCCACCCAAGCGCTGAGTCCAGCACACGCAGTTCGCGCGAAAGACAGCTCGAATCTCGGGGTTTTCCCGTTCCTGCGCCGCAGCAATTCACGTCAAAAAGCCGCAAAGCCTTACTGGATATGACTTTGAGGTGATTGAGCGGGCATTGTCGCCGGGGCAACTCCCCTCTTGCCTCCTTCTGATATATCACATACCGTATTGCTAACCGACGCAGCCCTTCGCCACACCCGTGCGAATGCAGGCGCGACAGCAGCCCCCACCGATTTTCGATAACTCGCCCGGCCAGGACTAACAAGGAGACATGACATGGGCAAGGCACTGGATGGCGTGCGCATTCTCGATTTCACGCACGTACAGTCGGGTCCGACCTGCACGCAACTGCTGGCATGGTTCGGCGCCGACGTCATCAAGGTGGAGCGCGCCGGCGCAGGCGATATCACGCGTGAGCAGTTGCGTGACATCCCCGACGCGGACAGCCTCTACTTCACGATGCTCAACGGCAACAAGCGCTCGGTCACGATCGACACCAAGAATCCGCAAGGCAAGCTCGTGCTCGAACGGATGATCCGCGACTGCGATGTCCTCGTCGAGAATTTCGCGCCGGGCGCGCTCGATCGGATGGGTTTCAGCTGGGAGCGTATCCAGACGCTGAATCCGCGCATGATCGTCGCCTCGGTGAAGGGCTTCGGCCCTGGGCCCTACCAGGACTGCAAGGTCTACGAGAACGTCGCGCAATGCGTCGGCGGCGCGGCTTCGACCACGGGCTTCGACGACGGCCCGCCCGTCGTCACGGGCGCGCAGATCGGTGACAGTGGCACCGGCCTGCATCTCGCGCTCGGCATCGTCACGGCGCTCTATCAGCGCATGCACACGGGGCGCGGACAAAAGGTGCTCGCCGCGATGCAGGACGGCGTGCTCAATCTGTGCCGCGTGAAGTTGCGCGATCAGCAGCGGCTCGATCGCACCGGCGTGATGAAGGAGTATCCGCAATATCCGAACGACGCCTTCGGCGAAGCCGTGCCGCGCGCCGGCAATGCGTCGGGCGGCGGACAGCCGGGCTGGATTCTAAAGTGCAAGGGTTGGGAGACCGATCCGAACGCCTATATCTACTTCATCGCCCAGGCGCCGGTGTGGGACCGCATCTGCAAGCTGATCGGCCGCGAGGAATGGATCGACGATCCCCGCTACGCGACCCCCAACGCGCGGCTGCCGCACCTCAAGGAGATCTTCGACGAGATCGAGCACTGGACGATGAACCGCACCAAGTTCGATGCGATGGCCGTGCTCAATCGTTATGACATTCCGTGCGGTCCGATTCTGTCGATGAAGGAGATCGCCTCGGATGAATCGCTGCGCGCGAGCGGCACGATCGTCGAAGTCGAGCATCCGGTGCGTGGCAAGTATCTGACCGTCGGCAATCCGATCAAGCTCTCGGACAGTCACACCGAGGTCACGCGCTCGCCGTTGCTCGGCGAGCATACGGACGAAGTGCTCGCCGAATTTGGCTACTCGGGCGACGACATTCGTTCGCTGCGCGCGGCAGGCGCGATCTGAACGCAGCGCGGGGCGCGCCGGTCGCGTGACGCCCGCGCGCAAAGTGAACACGAAGGACCGCGCGACGGACCACGGCGCGCGTCGACGACGGAGCGAAACATGAATACCTGGATGCGCTTGATGGCGAACGACGGCAGCATCGTGTTCGGTCGCATCGAGAACGGATATCTGCACGAATACGAAGGACTCGATCAGCCCGTGCCGACTGGTGCGGTGCTGTCGCTGCGCACGCTGACACCGCTCGCGCCATGCGCGCCGGGCAAGGTCATTGCGCTCTGGAACAACTTTCATGCGCTCGCGGCGAAGCTCGAAAAACCGGTGCCCGCGCATCCGTTGTTTCTGCTGAAGCCGGCGGAGTCGGTGATCGGATCAGGCGAGCCGATCCTTCGTCCTGCCCACTATGCGGGAAAAATCGCGTTTGAAGGCGAGCTCGGCATCGTCATCGGCAAGCGCTGCCGTAACGTGAGCGTTGAAGAGGCGGAGGCTTCGATCTTCGGTTACACGATCGTCAATGACGTCACCGCTGCGGGCGTGCTCAACGAGAATCCGCACTTCCCGCAATGGTGCCGCGCCAAAGGTTTCGATACGTTCTGCTGTATAGGGCCGACGATCATCTCGGGCTTCGACTGGAATAGCGCGCGCGTGGTGACGCGGCTCGACGGCGTCGAACGCCAGAACTATCCGATCGCCGATATGGTGTTTACGCCCGCGCAGCAGGTCAGCCTGATTTCGCAGGATCTCACGCTGGAACCGGGCGATGTGATCGCTTGTGGCACGTCGCTCGGCGTGGGATCGATCGGCGACGGCGCAACGGTCGAGATCACGATCGACGGCATCGGCACGTTGTCGAACACGCTCGCGGCGACGCGAGCCGGAACGCAAGCGGTCGCCGCGGTGGTTGGTGCGGCTTGACGAGTATGAAAACGCGCACGGCGTGATCGCCGGACGCGAGGAGGAACCATGCGGGAGCAACTGGCTGGCGACATTGTCTGGTTGGGCGGCGGCGTGCTATATGCCTGGCTGACATGTGCACTAGCACAACTGGCGGCGCTCGCCCCGGCGTGGGCGCGTCGCGCGGCGGTGCCCGCCCGCGTGAAGCCGGGTTGTGTGCGGTGTATGTCGCCATGGCGCGAATACCGTGTCGCTTCGGCAATATGTTATGGACTACTGCTGACTGTGCCGCCCGGTGTGCTGGCAGCTAGTGTCGCTCATGCCGCCGATGCTGCCGTCGCGGTTGTCGTGGGCGTCTTCGCGGGCGTGTGGCCAGGCATCTTGCTGGATGTGCGGGCGCGCGTGCGTACGACCGCCGTAGCGGGCTGCGTTGGAGGCCTCGCGGCGCTCGGCGGCGGCTTTGCCTGGTTTCTCGTGCGGCCCGAACCTGGGTTGCTCGAACAACGTGTGGCTCTCTATCTCGCAGTCGCACTGGGTGCGCTGCTGCTGGGCGCCGCTGCGACCGCGCTGTGCGGCGCGGTGCATGTGGGGCCGCGCCAGCCGTTCACGGCGAGCGAGCGCGTAGTTCACTTCGTCGCGTTGCTGCTCGGCATCGCGCTTGGTTGCGGATTCGCGACGGCATCAGTTGGGCACGAATCAGGGCTCTCGATGCTCGTCAGCGCGAGCGTCCTGGGTGCCGCGCTCGGCATGCGTGTCATGTCCGGTGCGCAGTCACGGGGCACGGTGCGGTTCGCGCTTGCGCGACATGCGAGCGGAGGGTGGCCTGTCACAGGCGCAGGTGTGCTGCGGCCAGGCTTCGCGGGCGTGCCCGACGACCTGCTGGTCGAAGCGTGCGGTAGCGGCTCGTTCGCTCCCGAGTGTCTTTATGCGCGTGTCGCGCCGAATGAAGGGGCCATACACGCCGTTCATCACGTATCACGAGACTTGCCGAGGCGCCGGCGCAGCCGTCATCGCGCGCTGAGGCACAGGCAGGGGCCGCACTGAAGCGGTACGTCATCGAGGCGCCACGCCCGTGCGATTCTCGTCGCTCGATGAGCGGCAGACGACGTGGCGCTGCACGACTGCGGAATCAGAGGAAGGTGGCCTGAAGGTTCGCGGCAGATTTGCCTGAGCGGGCAACGGAGGGCTGTTTCGTGCGGTTACGGACGAAGGATCAGCTACGTCTAAAGGATCCGTGCCGAACCATAGCGCCTTACTTATGAAAGCTAGCTTCCGTCACGCGCGTGATGTTTTCGATGAGGGGCGCGCCTTCCTCCATGAGGAAGTGCTTGAACGCGAGCGCGACGGGCGGCAGGCGCTTGTTTTTGCGGTGTACGACGTACCAGTTGAGCATGACCGGAAAGCCTTCGACGTCGAGCACGGTCAGGTGACCAACCTGCAGTTCGAGGCTGACCGTGTGTGCGGAGAGGAAGGCGATGCCCATGCCCGCGATCACGGCCTGCTTGATCGTCTCGGTGCTTTTGATTTCCATGGCGATCTTCAGGTTCGTGATCTTGCCCGCGAACCCTTCTTCCATCGAATTCCACGTGTCCGAGCCGCGCTCGCGCACGATGAACGCCTCGTTGGCGAGCGTACTGAGCTTGATGCCGCGCTTGTTCGCGAGCGGGTGCGAGGGCGCCGCCACGATCACGTACGGGTGCGGTGCAAACGGTTCGTTGATCGCGTCGGTGGCGTGCGGCGGACGCACCATCACCGCGAGATCGGTCTGGTTCGTCGCCAGTTGTTGCAGCAGCTGCTCGCGGTTGTGGACCGCGAGATTGAGCGAAACACCCTTGTAGCGGCGCGTGAATTCGGCGAGCAGGCGCGGAAAGAAGTAGTCGCCCGCGCTGATCACGGAGACATTGAGCTTGCCGCCCGAGACGCCCTTCAACTGGCTCATCGCCTCGTCGACTTCGTGGAACTGCTGGATGATCGCGCGGCTGTAGTGAAGCATCTCCGTGCCCGCGGGCGTGAGGTAGATCTTCTTGCCGAGCTGCTCGAAAAGCGGCAGTCCTGCGTGTTCTTCGAGCTGGCGGACTTGCGTGGAAACGGCTGGCTGGGTGAGGTGCAGTTCTTCGGCAGCACGCGAAAAACTGAGGTGGCGCGCCACGGTTTCAAAGACCTTCAGCTGCCGTAGCGTGGCGTTTCGCATTGTC
Source organism: Paraburkholderia dinghuensis (assembly GCF_003837865.1). Classification (GTDB taxonomy): domain Bacteria; phylum Pseudomonadota; class Gammaproteobacteria; order Burkholderiales; family Burkholderiaceae; genus Paraburkholderia; species Paraburkholderia dinghuensis. The sequence goes on from NZ_RQIS01000010.1 coordinate 71,094, forward strand.
ATGGCCGATCCATAAAGGAACGTGAATCCACATGATAACAAAGTTTAATTATTAGTAATTCAGCAATGACCCTAGCATGACAATGAAAGGAGTCCGAATGCCCGCCATGAGGCATTCGGGTAAACGACGGGGTAGGGAAAACGAGGGGGACGTCATGGCAAAAAAGGACTGAGACCCCTTGCGCAGCGAACTATTCAGAGGCAAGCGGCAATATATCGGATGATCATGAATTGATGGATTTTCATTCGGATTCCCGCATTGTCTGCGTAAGTCAAGTCGAAGGTGGAAGAAGGGCGAAATTCAAAACCATAAGTTGAGATTTATGAAGGCTGGCATTCCGCTGGCCTTCGTGAATAGATAGCGGAGACAAGCGAGATGAGTGCAATCAGTCAAAAGAGCGAGGTCGGTCCGTTCTGGACCAACCGCTGGTTTCAGCTGGTCGTGGGCATGGTGTGCATGGCGCTCGTCGCCAATCTGCAATACGCGTGGACGCTGTTCGTCGCGCCCATGAACGCGCGGCACCAGTGGGGCGAAGCGTCGATTCAGCTGGCGTTCTCCATCTTCATCCTGACTGAGACGTGGCTCGTGCCGATCGAGGGCTGGCTGGTCGACAAGTTCGGTCCGCGTCCGGTCGTGGCGGTCGGTGCGGTCTGCGCAGGGCTATCGTGGGTCCTCAACTCGTACGCGACGTCGCTGACAACGCTCTATGTCTCGGCCGTGATCGCGGGCATTGGTGCAGGCGGTGTGTACGGCACCTGCGTCGGCAATGCGCTCAAGTGGTTCCCGGATCGCCGGGGTCTCGCGGCAGGCCTCACGGCCGCCGGTTTCGGCGCGGGCGCAGCAGTCACCGTCATTCCGATCGCGAACATGATCTCGCGTTCAGGTTACGAGAGTGCGTTCTTCTTCTTCGGCATTCTGCAGGGCGTGTCGATTCTCCTGCTCGCGTTCCTGCTCGTGAAGCCGGCGCCGCGCGCAACTGCCGTGTCGGCTCGGCGTCTGGTTTCGCGCGTCGACTACACGCCGGGGCAGATGGTCAAGCAGCCGGTTTTCTGGGTGATGTATGCGGCATTCGTGGCCGTGGCCGCGGGCGGCCTGATGGCGACCGCCCAGATCGGCCCCATCGCGAAGGACTGGGGCCTCGCAAAGATGCCGATGGCAGTGTTCGGCGCGACGCTTCCGCTCCTCACGTTGACGCTCTCGATCGACAACATCTGCAACGGCTTCACGCGCCCGCTATGTGGGTTTATCTCCGACAAGATCGGCCGTGAAAATACGATGTTCCTCGTGTTCGTCGGTGAAGGTCTCGCGCTGCTCGGCATGATGCAGTTCGGCACGAACCCCTACGCGTTCATGACGTTTGCCGCGCTCATCTTCCTCTTCTGGGGCGAAATCTTCTCGATCTTCCCGGCCATCTGCGCAGACACGTTCGGCAGCAAGTTTGCCTCTGCCAACGCAGGCACGCTGTACACGGCGAAGGGCACGGCGTCGCTGCTGGTGCCGATTGCGTCGATTCTCTCGGCCACGGGCGGCTGGAGCGCTGTGTTCGTCGCGGCGGCGGTCATCACGATCACTGCGGGCATCAGCGCGAAATTGATCCTTGCGCCGATGCGTCAACGCATGCTCGAACGGCAGGCCGACGCACGCAGCGCTGACCTTTCCCAGAGCGCGCCGTCGGCTCTCGCGCCGTTGTCGAACCAGACCGGCGAATAAGGCGTCGCACGAGAGCCGCGATGAACGTATCGCTTCAGCAGCTCAAAGTCTTCGTTGCGGTCGCGCGGTCGCGCAGCTTCACGCGCGCCGCGCACGAATTCGGTCTCACGCAGTCGGCAGTCAGCCGCTGCGTGCGTGATCTCGAAGAGGTCATCGAACTGAAACTGTTCGACCGCACCACGCGTCACGTCGAACTCACGCTCGCGGGCAGCGGCTTCGAGCGTCGCATCGGTCGCCTGCTCGACGAAATCGATATGGCGATCGCAGAGGGCCGCGAAGCGCATCAGTCGCATAGCGGCGTCGTGCTTGTGGCAAGCAATCCGGTGCTCTCCTCGACCTGGGTGCCCGCCGCCATGGCGCGTTGCGCCGCCGCCTTTCCCTCGCTCACGCTACAGCTTCAGGATCTTCCGCAGACCGCGGTCGTGCGAGCCGTCGAGCAGGGGGAAGCGGACTTCGGTGTGATCGCCGAGACCGTGCCGTTTGCGAGTGGCAATCTCGACGTGCAGCCGCTCGCGGCGACACCGCTGTGTGCAGTCATGCCGGCGTTCCATCCGCTCGCGCAGCACGGCGCGCTCCAATGGGCCGATATCGCGGGTGAATCGCTTGTCACGCTCAATCGCGATGCGGGCTGCACGGGCGCCGTGACGCGTGCGCTAGCCGGACTGCGCGCGCAAGCGAGACCGTTGCAGGAGATCGCGCATGTGGCGGGCGTGGCGCGCATGGCGCAGCTTGGGCTCGGCGTTGGCGTACTGCCCGTGTGTGTCGATGGTGCGCAGGCGAGCGATGCGGACGATGCCGCCTGCCATTGGCCTGTGCCTTCCGGATCGCTCGTGGTGCGCGTGCTGCATCCGGTCGTCAACGTGACGACGATGCTCGTGCGCCGCCGCAATCGCTCGCTGCGGCCGTGTGCGCAGGTCGCGTGGGCGCAGTTCGTCGCGCAAGCTACGGGCGGTGAACAATCGCGTGTGGCGACGCGCGAATCGACGTCCGTTGAATCGTATGCATCGGTGGACGTGGGCTAGGCTTTTCGACTTTGCTTCACACCAAAAAAAATGGACCACGCTACGTGGTCCATTTTCATTTGCGCGGCCAGAAATCCTGGCATCCACGAATCCGGCCGCGCGGCGATTACGCTGCCAGCAACGCCATGCGCTCGCGTTGCTTGACGAGGGCGAGCACGACGTCGATGGTCGGCGTGGGCTCGCCGACGAGGCGTCCCATTTCCTGCACCACCGTCAATAGCGGATCGATTTCCATCGGCCTGCCGTTTTCCAGGTCGACGAGTGTCGAGGTCTTGTGCGCGCCCACCGCGCCCGCGCCGTTGATGCGCCGCTCTACGTCCACGCGGAAATGCACGCCGAACTGCTCGGCGATACGCTTCGCTTCGAGCATCATCGTGCGCGCGACGTCGCGCGTGGCCGGGTCGCCCGTGATGACGTCGAGCGTGCCATGCGTGAGCGCGCTGATCGGGTTGAAGCAGAGGTTGCCCCAGAGTTTCAGCCAGATTTCGTCGCGGATGTCGTCGCGGATCGGCGCATCGAAACCGGCAGCCTGCATGATTTCGTGCAGCTGCGTGATGCGCGGCGTGCGCTCGCCCGAAGGTTCGCCGATCGGAAACTTCTTGCCGTAGACATGGCGGATCACACCGGGTGCTTCGATTTCGGCGGCCGGATACAGCACGCAGCCGATGGCGCGCTCGGGTCCGAGACGCGTCCATTGCGAGCCGTCCGGATCGATGCTTTCGAGCCGGGTGCCCGCGAACTTGCCGCCATGCTGATAGAAGTACCAGTAGGGGATGCCGTTCGTGCCCGTGACGATGGCCGTGTGCTTGCCGATGAGCGGCTGCATGGCGTCGATCACACCCGCCACCGAATGCGCCTTGAGCGTGATGATCACAACGTCCTGAACGCCCAGTTCACGCGGATCGGACGAGCAGCGCACGTTGGCGACATATTCTTCGCCGTCCATCAAAAGACGCGCGCCGCGCTCGCGCATTGCGGCGAGATGCGGCCCGCGCGCGATGAAGCTCACATCGGCGCCCGCGCGTGCGAGCTGCACGCCCATCATGCCGCCGATCGCCCCTGCCCCAAAGATGCAGATTTTCATAACGAAACCCCAATGACGTTGAAAACCGCGTGTCCGTCGCAGCGCTTGGCGCGCCGTAAAGCGTGCCGCTCGCTGTATCGACAGACGATGGGTCGAGCATAGGGGGATGCGTCGATTAACGACAGTTAAAGTTTCTCGGCAGAAACATTAACAATAGGTTATGGACTCCGCGCGGCGTTCAGGTCCGCCGCACGAGCAGGAAACCCAGGCCGATCACGCCGAGAAATGTGCCGCAGCAGCGGTTGAACCAGCGGCGCACGGTGGCGCGCGTGAGCCAGCGGCCGAGGTACACGCCCGCGAGCGAGTAGAGCGCGATGGCGATCCATTCGAGAACGAGAAAGCTCGCGCCGAGCACGGCGAACTGGGCGGACATGGGTCTCGTCACATCGACGAATTGCGGCAGAAACGCCGTGAAAATCAGAATCGCTTTCGGATTTCCCGCAGCGACGAGGCATTCGCGCCGTGCAATGCGCGAGAGCGCGGCGTCGCCTTCGAAGGCCATGCCGACCGGTGCTGCGTTGCTGCGCCAGAGCTGGATCGCGAGCCAGACCAGGTACGCCGCGCCCGCAAGCTTGATGACGAAGAAGACGGCCTCGGAGGCGCGCAACACCACCGCGAGTCCCGTTGCCGCGAGCGCAATCATCGCGGCGAACGCAACGAGCCGTCCCGCGCCGCCCACGAATGCGCGCGTGAAGCCGTAGCGTGCGGCTACGTTGATGGACAGCAGGTTGTTCGGCCCCGGCGCCATATTGAGCGCGAAGCAGGCGGGAAGGAATAAGAGCCAGGCGGTGAGGGACATAACGGATCTCTGCGCACATCGGGAATCGGGCGCGCTATCCGGTCGATTTTATCCGAACATCGCGGTCCGTCTGGCGGCGCTCAATGGAATACCGGCAGCATGAGAAAGAGCTTGATGGCGATGGCGTTGGCAATATCGATGAAAAACGCCGCCACCAATGGCACGACCAGAAACGCGAGGTGCGAGTGTCCGAAGCGGGCGGTGACCGCCTGCATGTTCGCGATGGCCGTGGGTGTCGCGCCAAGACCGAAACCGACGTGACCCGCCGAGAGCACGACCGCGTCGTAGTTGCCGCCCATGACGGGGAACGTGATGAAAAGCGCGTAGAGCACCATCATGAGTGTCTGCACGGCGAGGATCGAGAAGACCGGCAGCGCCAGATCGGCGAGATCCCAGAGACGCAGCGACATGAGCGCCATCGCGAGAAAGAGTGCGAGGCTCACGTTGCCAATCAGCGCAACCGCTTGCTCGGCGACGGGGCGTCGGAGGAGCACGAGCCCGTTGGTGAGCAACACCGCGACGAACAGCACGCACACGAACGTGGGCAATTCGTACACGGTGCCCGCAAGCAGATCCGCGATCTCGCTACCCGCAGCGAGGCTGATCACGATGAGCGTGAGTGTGTTGATGAACGCGCCCGGTGTGGTGGGTTTTTCCGCCTTCGGTTCTTCGAAGGCGTAGGCGTCGGGCGCGCTCTGGTCGTCGTCGGGCACCTGACGGTGGCCGATGCGCTTGAGCAGCCGCTGCGCGACCGGCCCGCCGAGGATCCCGCCCATCACAAGGCCGAACGTCGCGCATGCGATGGCAACCTCGGTCGCCGCCTCAAGGCCGTGATGCTCGGTGAAGATTGCGCCCCATGCTGCGCCGGTGCCGTGTCCGCCGGCAAGCGACACCGAACCGCCAAGCAGTCCGAAGAGCGGATCGATGCCGAGCAGGAGTGCCATGCCAATGCCGACGACGTTCTGCAGCACGAGCAGCCCGACCACCACGAACAGGAAGCGCACGAGTATCGGGCCGCCCGACTTGAGGTTCGCCAGATTCGCGTTCAGGCCGATGGTGGCGAAGAAAGCGAGCATGAGCGGAGTCTGCAGGGCCAGGTCGAAGCGAACGTCGACGTGAACGAACGAATGCAGCCCGAAGGTGAGGAGCGCGGCAACCAGACCGCCCGCAACAGGTTCGGGAATGGTCCACCGGCGCAGTAGCGGCACGACGGCGACGAGCAGTTCGCCGAGTAGCAGCACGATCGATGCGGCAACCAGTGTTCCGTAGACGTCGAGGTGCATGGTGGGCCTCGCGGTGCGGTGGACGGTAGGGGGCGGGCGCCTCGCACGGGCGGCACCGTCGTCCACGGTACACGAGAGCCGTACCCGATGCGCCGGCACTGCCTGCCGCGATGCGATGCCCGGTTCCGGACGCCGCGCGGACGGCCGCACGATTGCCCTAAAATGGCGCGAACCCGCGCTGAACGTGCGGCAAGCGCGCCTTGCCGCACTCCTCGAAATCCGACCCGGAGATTCCAATCATGAACGAACCGCAGTCCGCCGTGACTGGCAAGATCGCACTCGTTACGGGCGCGGGTAGTGGCATTGGCCGCGCTTGCGCGCGCAAGCTGCTCGCAAACGGCTACACCGTCGTGCTGGCGGGCCGTCGTGCCGAACCGCTCGACACGCTCGCCGCCGAGGCTGCAGCGCGCGGCCAGCACGCGCTTGCCGCGCCGTGCGACGTGAGCGACGCGGCCGCCGTCGACGCGCTCTTCGAAACGATCCGTACGCGCTATGGCCGCCTCGATCTGCTCTTCAACAACGCGGGCCGCAATGCTCCCGCCGTCGATATCGACGAACTCTCTGTGGACGACTGGCGCGGTGTCGTCGACACGAACCTCACTGGCGTATTTCTCTGCACGCGCGCGGCATTCGCGCTGATGAAGCGGCAGACGCCGCGCGGCGGACGCATCATCAATAACGGTTCGATCTCGGCGCACGCGCCACGTCCGTTCAGCATTGCTTATACGGCGACGAAACATGCCATCAGCGGGCTAACGAAGTCCGTGTCACTCGATGGGCGGCGCTACGACATCGCGTGCGGACAGATCGACATCGGCAACGCGGCGACGGAGATGGCCGAGCGCATGGCGCGTGGCGTGCCGCAGGCGAACGGCGAGATTGCCGTCGAACCGCTCATGGACGTCGAGCTCGTCGCCGATGCGGTCCTGAACATGGCGCAACTGCCGCTCGAAGCGAACGTGCAATTCATGACGATCATGGCGACGAAAATGCCGTTCGTCGGGCGCGGCTGAGCGTCCCGGGCGGAAGTCGCAGCGCTCGTGCGGCCCCGCACGCCCGGGCGCGATGTTTCGTATACTGACCGTCGACCCGTCACGACGCCCAAGCGCCCATGCCTTTGCCCACGCGCCCCGACGACGATCCGCGCCCTGACCCACCCGAACGTCCGGACAACGACGCCTGCTGCCACTGTGGCTGCGATCCGTGCATCTTCGACCTGTACGACGCAGAGGTCGCGCGCTGGCGCGCCGAGTTTGCCGCGTGGGAAAAGCGCAAGGCGGCTGCTGGCGGAACTCGGACGCGCGCTGCACGCGAGGCGGGGGACAAGACTGAAGGCGCATGTTCGGGGAGGGTTGCCGCAGTGCGCGACCCGGTCGTCAAGGGAGCCGGAAAGACCGCGCCAGTGCCAGCCCAAAAGCCCGTCCGGAAGCCAGCCCGAAAGCCAAAGGCAAAAGGGCACCGCACACGCGTCCCGATCGTTAAATCGAAGCCGTCATGACCGAATCTGCCCTGCTCAACGCTCCCGCTCTCACATCTGACACACTCGACGCACTTCACGCGTTCGTCGAGCGCCATCCTCGCCTGTTCGTGCTGACCGGTGCGGGCATCAGCACCGATTCGGGCATCCCGGGCTATCGCGACGAAAACGGTGCCTGGAAGCGCTCGCCGCCCATCACCGTGCAGGAATTCCTCGGCTCCGAAGCGTGGCGGCGGCGCTACTGGGCGCGCAGCATGCTCGGCTGGCCGTCCGTGGGCCAGGCGCAACCGAACGGCGCGCATCTCGCACTCGCGCGGCTCCAGAGCGCGGGTTATGTGACGACGCTCGTCACGCAGAACGTCGATGGACTGCATCAGCGCGCGGGCAGCCACGGCGTCATCGAACTGCACGGCAGCATCGGCCACGTCCATTGTCTCGATTGCGGAGCCCAGTACACGCGCGCGTCGATCCAGCCGCTGCTCGAAGCGAACAATCCCGAAGTCGCAACCGCAATCGCCGAACCCGCCGCCGATGGCGACGCCCATCTCGACTTCGACGGCAACCTGCCGTTCGCCGTGCCGGCCTGCGCTGCGTGCGGCGGGATGCTCAAACCGTCGGTGGTGTTCTTCGGCGAGAACGTGCCGCGCGAACGCGTCGCGGCGGCATCGGAGGCGCTCGATGCCGCCGATGCGGTGCTCGTCGCCGGTTCGTCGCTGATGGTCTACTCGGGCTATCGTTTCTGCGCTTGGGCGCAGCAGCGCGGCAAGCCCATCGCGGTCGTGAATCTGGGGCGCACGCGCGCCGATCCGCTCCTCGCGCTCAAGGTCGAGGCGCCGTGCGCAGCGACGCTCGATGCGCTCGCCGGGCGCCTCGCCGCCTGATCCGCCTCATCGACCACAACCGATAAGCCCGACGACGCGCGAAACCCGAAGCGCCGATGCAAACCGTCACGAACCACGACAAACCCAACCCATGAGCGAACCGCAATCCGACGCCCGCCTTTTCGCGCCCGCCACTGAACGCAATGCCGGGCCGATTCTCGATGTCCTGCGCGGGGCGCTGCCCGCGCGCGGCACGGTGCTGGAAATTGCGAGCGGAACGGGCCAGCACGCCGCGCATTTCGCTGCCGCGATGCCGGACCTGGAATGGCAGCCAAGCGACGCCGACCCGCGAGCGCGGGCCTCCATCACTGCCTGGCGCGAGCACGCGGGCACGGCGAACGTGCCGAACCTGCCGAACCTACGTTTACCGCTCGATCTCGACGTGTGCCGCGAGCCGTGGCCCATCGATGCCGTCGATGCGATCGTCTGCATCAACATGATCCACATCGCGCCGTGGGAGGCGGCCATCGCGCTCGTGAAAGGCGCGGGCAAGCGTCTGCCAGCGGACGGAGTGCTGGTGCTCTACGGACCCTACCGGCGCGGTGGCGCGCACACTGCGCCGAGCAACGAAGCCTTCGATACGCAGTTGCGTGAGCGTGACCCGGCATGGGGCGTGCGCGACATGGAAGCGGTCGAGGCGCTGGCGCAGGCGGAAGGTTTCGTCTGCGAGCAGATCGTGACGATGCCGGCGAACAACTTCAGCCTGGTCTTCCGCAAGCGCTGAAACCACGTGCGGCGTGGTCGCATTCGCGCATCGCGAAGGCGTTTCCCTTATCCTTGCACGATCGACGCCGCGCGCGCCGCCTTCATCGCGAAGTGGAGAGACGACATGAGCAAACAGGCAATTGGCGTGGTGGGACTGGCGGTGATGGGCCGCAATCTGGCGCTCAACATCGAGAGCCGGGGCCACGCGGTATCGGTGTTCAACCGTACCCGCGAGAAAACCGACGAGCTGACCGCCGAATTCCCCAATCGCAAGCTTGTGCCGGCCTACACGCTGGAAGCGTTCGTCGAGTCGCTGGAGAAGCCGCGCCGCATCCTGATGATGGTGAAGGCGGGCGAAGCGACCGACGCGACGATCGCGGCGCTCAAGCCGCTGCTGGACAAAGGCGACATCCTGATCGACGGCGGCAACACGCATTTCACCGACACGATCCGCCGCAACCAGGAACTCGCGAACGCGGGGCTGCATTTCATCGGGACGGGCGTGTCGGGCGGCGAGGAGGGCGCACTCAAGGGGCCGTCGATCATGCCGGGTGGCCCGCGCGACGCTTACGAACTGGTTGCGCCGATCCTCACCGAAATCGCGGCGAAAGCGCCGGACGGCGCGCCGTGCGTCGCGTATATGGGTCCGGACGGCGCGGGCCACTTCGTGAAGATGGTCCATAACGGCATCGAGTACGGCGACATGCAACTGATCGCCGAAAGCTATGCGGTGCTCAAGCAGGTACTCGGCCTCTCGAACGAGGAACTGGGCCGTGTGTACACCGAATGGAACCAGGGTGAACTCGACAGCTACCTCATCGAAATCACCTCGAAGATCTTCGGCAAGAAGGACGAGGAGACGGGCAAGGATCTCGTCGATGTGATTCTCGACCGCGCCGCGCAGAAGGGCACCGGCAAGTGGACGAGCCAGAACGCGCTCGACCTCGGCGTGCCGCTGCCGCTCATCACCGAATCCGTGTTCGCGCGTGTGCTTTCGTCGCTGAAGACGCAGCGCGTTGCGGCGAGCAAGGTGCTCGCAGGTCCGTCCGCGAAGTCGTTCATCGGCGAGCGAGCCGCGTTTGTTGAAGCGGTGCGGCGCGCGCTGTACCTGAGCAAAGTGATTTCGTATGCACAAGGCTTCGCGCAACTGCGCGCCGCCTCCGACGAATATAAGTGGGACCTGCAGTACGGCACGATCGCGAAGATCTTCCGCGCGGGCTGCATCATTCGCGCGCGCTTCCTGCAGAAGATCATGGACGCCTATGCGACCGACCCGAAACTCGCGAACCTGCTGCTCGACCCGTATTTCCGCGACATCGCCGCGAGCTATCAGGCGGCGCTGCGTGAGGTGGTGATTGCGGCGGTGTCGGCGGGGGTGCCGGTGCCGGCGTTTTCATCGGCGATCGCCTACTTCGACGGCTATCGCTCCGAACGTCTGCCCGCGAACCTCGTGCAGGCGCAGCGCGACTTCTTCGGCGCACATACGTTCGAGCGCATCGACAAGCCTGGGAGCTTCCACGCCGACTGGGCCTGATCGCACGCGGGGTGCGGTCAGCGACCGTTCGGTCGTTGCGCTGATTGTTGGAACTGAGAGGTGAACCTGCATGGTTCACCTTTTTTATTGCGGATTCTGCAAAGGTGTTTTTTCTAAGAAGGGTTTACCCTGGATCAATCTAACTCCTACACTGTCATTAAGCGCTTACGGACAAGGTGTTCGAAGCACACGTAAAAGAACACAGATGGAGGTTAGATCATGAAGAAACTCATTCCCGCCGTTGTCGTTGCCGCCGCTCTTGCCGTTCCGGCGATTTCGTTTGCCCAGTCGAGCCAGCAAGGCTTGACCCGCGCTCAGGTGCGCGCCGAGTTGGTTGAACTCGAGCAGGCTGGCTACAAACCGGCAGCGGGTGACGAGAATTATCCGCAAAACCTGCAGGCTGCCCAGGCCCGTGTGAACGCGCAGAAGCTCGCAGCCGGCGAAACCAGCGGCTATGGCGCTCCGGCGGCCGGCACGGCGCAGGCAGGCGGTGCGGTGCAGCCACAGCATCTCGCCCCGCATCAATCGGTGTATTTCGGAAACTGAGCAGTCCGGCCGGAACAGGGCTGAACGAAGCCGTCTCGCACGGCTTGCCGGTTCCGGCGGTGGAAGTTGCAGTAGCGGTAGAAGTTGCAGTTCTGTGATGGAGCAGCGGTAGACGTTGTATCGCTGTGAAGTAGCAGTAGCCGTAGCCGTTGGTGTCGAAGTGCTGTTCTGTGAAGTAGCAGTGGCTGTTGCAGTGCCATGCCGTAGAAGTAGCGGTAGAAGTTGCAGCGCAGAAGTACCTGAGAGGTTTGACAAGAAGTAGCAGTACTTGCAGCACGCAGTTGAGCGCGGCCCGGTCGAAAACCGGCCCGCGCTTTTTTCATCCGGGCCGCCGCAGTGATCGACGGCTAGCGCCCCGTCATATGCGGCACGCCTTCGCTGGTCGTCATGCTGAGCTGGTGGATCGCCCGGTGCGCCTTGTTCAGTTGCGCCTGGGCGGCAACGCGCTGTGCTTCCAGTTGCGCGACCTCCTTGCGCACCTGGTGCTGGCGTCCAGTCACGCGATGTTCCTGCTCCGCATGGCGCTGCAGGTTGGCACGCAGCCGCTCGGCCAGCGCTTCCGATTCCTCGACCTGCCGCTGCAACTGTTCGTTCTGCGCGATCAGTTGCGCCCGGCGGGTCTCGCCGTCCGTGAGGCGGGTCGCTTGCTCTTCCAGGTGGTGGAACGCTGCGCCCGCGGCGTCGACGTCGTTTGCCTTCAGTGCACGCCAGAGCATGCCATCCTGATGCAGCGCCACGTAATAGCTCAGTGACGGCGCGTGAAAGAACAGGCTGACCGTAAAGTCGAAACTGCGAAAAACCCGGAACGTATCGAGTGAATTTCCCGCAGCGAGCGCCTCGAACATCGTACCGTCGGCGATCTGCACCGGGCGACCGTTGAACTGCGAAGGCACGACCGGCACCGCGCGCAGTGTCGGCACGGCACGCGCTGCATTCGCGACTTCGGCGTCGAGGCTATCGTGCGGCGTCTCGTCAGCGACACGTTCCGCCGGTTCCGCGGCGGTGGGATGAGCGGCGTGCGAAACGGCGACGAGGTGCGACGGGCCGCCCGAGAGCACGGCATTACGGCGATTCAGGAAAGTTTTCACGGCGATTCCCCCAAATGGCACGCCGGTGCGCGAACCGCGCCTGCTCAGTGCAGGAGGCGCGGCCGGCGTGCAATATCGTTGAACAGCGCCCGACCGGGCTCGAGCGCGAAAAACCAGGTTTCGTCATAGCCGCTCAGCGTGTCGAGTGCGTCGCGCAGACGCTCGACCACCAGGGCAGGAATTTCGACCGTCGCCTCGACGCCACCCGACAGGCGCGCGACGCTCGCGTGCTGGACCAGTTCGTCGGCGGCTTCGGCGACGTCGGCGGCGAAAACAAGGTGGTTGTTCAGCAATTCGACGAGGCCCGGCGACGCCGCGATGTCTTCGACATTGAGCTGCACGGAAAGGAAGGTGGCTTTGTTCATCCTCGGATTCCTCACGAATGTGGGACCGCAGCGGGAGGCCTGTCGTTATTTTTCTGGGGCAGCAGGACGCAGTATAGGCGAGCGCCGCTCGAAGTGAGTGCCGCCCCGTTCGTGAGGGCCTCGAGCATCGAACGATATAATGGGGCCGTTCGCCATTTCCGGGCCTGCTTTGTCGCGACGCGCGGCCCTGTGACGAACGCCTGCGGACCGGCGCGCATCGAATGTACGTAGCATCCAGTGTACGTAGCGAGGCACAAGCGAGGAACTGCAAGATGAATCCACACTGGCGAAACCCGGGTGCGGCGGCCGCACTGGCCGCCCTCACGCTCCTGATGAACGCCTGCGCGCTTCCCCCTTTGGGTGGAACGGCCGGCACGCCTGCTCCTGTCGCAACCGGCGGTGTCCCTGCCGGTTACTACCGCGTCAATCCCGGCGATACGCTTTCGCGCATCGCGGCCGCATTTGGTCAGCGCGCGCAGGACATCGCAATCTGGAACCAGTTGCCGCCCAACGCGACCATCGTCGCAGGCCAGGTGCTGCGCGTGGCACCGCCGCCGAGTTTCGCGCCTTCCGTACAACAGCCACTGTCTCCCGCGCCCGCAGCGGCGGGCGTCGCGATGCCCGTGCCGGTCGAACCGACCATCACGTTCGCCTGGCCCGCTCGCGGTCCGGTGCTGGAGAGGTTCGTGCCTGGCAAGTCGACAGGTATTGTCATCGGCGGCGTGGCCGGCGAACCCGTGAAGGCCGCTGCGGCCGGCCGCGTGGTTTATGCCGGAACCGGCATCGAGGCCTATGGGCCGCTCATTATCATCAAGCACAACGATACGGTCGTCACAGCCTACGGTCACAACAGCAAGCTCCTCGTGAAGGAGGACGACGCCGTTACGCAAGGTCAGCCGATCGCCGAAATGGGGGTCGATCCGCACGGTGTTGCAGGCGTGCAGTTCGAAGTGCGCAGCGGTGGGAAGCCGGTCGATCCGTTACCGTTGTTGCAGCGTTAGCGCGATGGTCCACTTCGCGTACGCGCTACACAGTTGCCGCTGGCGCTCACTCGTGAACCGTGGCGCGTCGCGCGGGGTCAGTTTCGACTGTGCCTGATCCACTCTGTCACCTGAGTTGCGAATGAAATGAGGCAATGTGGATCGCGCCGCATCGTTTTGGCCCCGTGCCGCCATTTGCCTACCCCCGCAGTTCGAAACTACACTTGAAGGTTCTCACGCCGCGTTGCGCGCGCCGATGCGCGCGCGCCGCCCGCCACGGCCGACACTCACGCGTTGCGCGTCAGGGGCCGGGGCAGCATGGCGCGAGCGTCAACCACAAGGATTTCATCGCATGATCGACCTGCGCAGCGACACCGTTACCCGCCCCAGCCCTGACATGCTGGCCGCCATGACCCGCGCCGAAACCGGCGACGATGTCTGGGGCGACGACCCGACCGTGCTGCGCCTGCAGGCGCGCGTCGCAGAGGAGGCTGGCAAGGAGGCGGGTCTCTTCTTCCCGAGCGGCACACAGAGCAACCTGGCCGCCTTGATGGCGCACTGTGCGCGCGGCGACGAATATATCGTCGGCCAGGCGGCCCACACGTACAAATACGAAGGCGGCGGCGCCGCAGTGCTCGGCAGCATCCAGCCCCAGCCGCTCGATAACGCTGAAGACGGTTCGATCCCGCTCGAACGCATCGCGGCCGCGATCAAGCCCCTCGACGATCACTTCGCACGCACGCGGCTCCTCGCGCTCGAAAACACGATCGGCGGAAAGGTGCTGCCCGCCGCTTATGTCGCCGAGGCAACGCAGCTCGCCCACGCGCGCGGACTTTCCACGCACCTCGACGGCGCGCGCGTGTTCAATGCAGTGGTTGCCTCGGGGCAGCCGCTCGAAGCGCTGGCCGCAGGCTTCGATTCGGTATCGATCTGCTTTTCGAAGGGGCTCGGCGCGCCGGTGGGATCGGTGCTGGTCGGTAGCAAGGCCCTGATCGACGTGGCGCACCGCTGGCGCAAGGTGCTCGGTGGCGGTATGCGTCAATCGGGCTTGCTGGCGGCTGCCTGTCTTTACGCACTCGATCACAACGTCGAGCGGCTCGCCGATGACCACGCGAACGCTGCACGTCTGGCTGCTGCCCTCGCGCAGATCGCGGAAGTGACGGTCCTGGCGCAGGCGACGAACATGGTGATGGCACGGTTCCCGCAGGAACATTGCGCGCCGCTCGAAGCGTGGCTCAAGGAGCGCGGAATCCTCACGCAGATGCTCTACGCGTCGCGCTTCGTCACGCACCTCGACGTGTCGGCTGCGGATGTCGACACGTTCGTCGAGGCCGTGAAGGGTTATTTCGCGCGGTAAGGCGTAACTGCGGCGTACCGGCGGCGCAGTTGCGCGCGCCGCAAAGGAAGGCACGCCCGCCGGCGTGCCGCCCCAAATCTCCTTACACGCCGTGCGCGCCGCGATGCGACGGCGCCAAAAGCCGCAACCCGCTCACCACGCTCGCGGCGCCCGCGAATACCGCGCCGATCGTCACCGCCAGCGTCGGTCCGTGGCGCCCCACCAGCCCAAAGCACAGTGCGACCAGCGCAGCCCCTGTGGTCTGTCCGAGGAGCCGCGAGGTCGCGATGATCCCGCTCGCACCGCCGCTGCGCTCGGGCGGTGCGCTCGACATGATCGCGCGCAGGTTGGGCGACTGGAAGAAACCGAACCCGGCTCCGCAGATCGACATACGAACAATGATGTCCAGCACGCCCGGATGCGCGGGCATCAGTGCGAGCGATGCCATGCCCGCCGACAGGATGGCGAGTCCGATTGCGCCGAGCAGGCCGGGCGGATAGCGATCCGAGAGGCGCCCTGCAATCGGCGCGGCGGCTGCCACGACGACGGACCACGGCGTCATCAGGAAGCCCGTTTCCACCTGGCTGCGCATCAGCACGGTTTCGAAGTAGAACGGCAGCGCGACGAACGCGAGACCCTGAGCCGCGAACGAGCACACCGCCGTCAACGCCGATAGCGCGAACATCGGCCGCCTGAACAGATCGACGGGCAGCATCGGCGCGGGATGGCCGGCCTCGCGCCGGATCAGCAGCGCGCCGAACACGAGTGCGACGGCTGCGGCGATGACCACTTCCGTGACGCTCGCCTGCTGCGCCGATTCTCCGAGCGCGAAGATCAGCGCAGCGAACGCGATGATGTTGAGCAGCGCGGCAACGGGATCGAATGCGTGCTTGCCCGTTGCCGTGTGCGGCAGCGCGGGCAGGGCGAATACGAGCGCGATGATGCCGAGCGGCACGTTCACGCCGAAGAGCCACGGCCACGTGCCCGCAGAGAGAATCAGCGACGCCATGGTCGGCCCCACCGCAAACGAAACGCCCACGACGAGCGCATTCATGCCGACTCCGCGCCCGAGTCGATGCGCGGGATACAGGAAGCGGATCAGCGCCGTGTTGACGCTCATGATCGCGCTGGCTCCAAGGCCCTGGAGCACGCGCGCGCCGGCCAGCGCACCGAGCGTCGGCGCGAGTGCGCACGCGAGCGAGGCCAGCGTGAAGACCGCGAGTCCGCTGATATAGATGCGCCGGTGCCCGATGATGTCGCCGAGCGCCGCGAGCGGCAGGAGCGTCGCGACCATGGCGAGCTGATAGGCGTTGATGATCCACACCGATGCGGCCGGCGCCGCGTGCAGGTCGGCCGCGATCGACGGGAGGGCGGTATTGGCGATGGCGGTGTCGAGCGTCGCGAGCGCGACGGCGAGCATCACGGCGGCCATCGCGCGGCGGTTTTTCGCGGACATCGGCGCGTCGGCAAGCTGGGTAACGCCCGGCGCGGAGGTGGTATCGGACAAGTTGTTCTCGTGTGACCGGAAGACGATGCGGCTCGATGCCGCTTGACCCGCGATTGTTACAGAGCCTGGGCGATCGTGCAGAGCACGCCCTGGCGTGTGAGCTGACTGTAAGGTCGCGTTCGACGGCAGCGGGTAGACGTTCGAACGCAACTAACTGTCCACCCAGCCATGCGTCGCCAAACGCCCGTGTGTTGCACGGGCGGCGGACGTCCCCACTTTTCGCTCCATGCCGTGCCGCCGCAAGCGGCAAGAAAATGTCCTACTCTGCAAACTGATCTGCGTTGGAGCCCGGTCTGTCTTGCGGGCGTTCCGCACGCGCAGCCCCAGAACGCGCGGCGCGTGCGCCGCCTTTTGCGGGAGGCTCCGATGACCGCGCGTCTCGAGTTCGACCAGTTGCAAAGCAGCGCCGAGGCGCTGCGCCGTTCCCTCTCCAACCGTCTGATGTACGGCGTCGGCAAGGACGCCGTCACGGCCATTCCGCAGGACTGGCTGCATGCCGCGGCGCTCGCCGTGCGCGATCGCCTTGTCCAGCGCTGGATGGTCACCACGCGCCGCCAGTACGAACAGGACGTGAAACGCGTCTATTACCTGTCGATGGAATTCCTGATCGGCCGCACGTTCTCCAACGCGCTGCTCGCACTCGGCATCTACGATCAGATGAAAGAGGCGCTCGCCGATGTCGGTGTCGACATGGAGTCGATCCTCGATCTGGAACCCGACGCCGCACTCGGCAACGGCGGTCTCGGGCGCCTCGCGGCGTGCTTTCTCGACTCGATGGCGACGCTTGGCATTCCGGGCTTCGGCTACGGCATTCGCTACGACTACGGCATGTTCCGGCAGCAGATCGTCGATGGCGAGCAGGTCGAGGCGCCCGATTACTGGCTGCGCGCGGGCAATCCGTGGGAGTTTCCGCGGCCCGAGGTGCAGTACCGGGTGCACTTCGGCGGACGTACCGTGCGGCGCGACGGTCACGTCGAATGGCTCGACACGCAACACGTCAATGCGATGGCCTACGATACGGTGATCCCCGGCTACGCGACCGACGCCACCAACACGCTGCGCCTGTGGTCCGCGCGCGCCGACGAAGAACTCGATCTCTCGGCGTTCAATCAGGGCGACTATCAGCGTGCGGTGGAGTCGCGCAACATATCCGAGAACGTCTCGCGCCTGCTCTATCCCGACGATTCGACGGTGGCCGGGCGCGAGTTGCGACTTCGTCAGGAGTACTTCTTCGTTTGTGCGACGATGCAGGATCTGATTCGCCGCTACCTGCGCACGCACAGCACGCTCGCGCGCTTCTCGGACAAAGTCGCCGTGCATCTGAACGACACGCACCCGGTGCTCGCGATCCCCGAGTTGATCCGCCTGCTCGTCGACGTCCATCGCATGTCGTGGGACGAGGCGATCGGCAATATCCGGCGCGTGTTCTCGTACACGAATCACACGCTGATGCCGGAAGCACTGGAAACCTGGGATGTCGAACTATTGGGGCGGCTTTTGCCGCGGCATCTGCAGATCATCTACGACATCAATGCCGCTTTCCTCGACGAAGCGAGCGACAAGGGCGCGCACGAACTCGACATGATTCGCCGCATGTCGCTCGTCGACGAATCCGGCCAGCGGCGCGTACGCATGGCCCATCTGGCGATTGTCGCGAGCCACAAGGTCAATGGGGTTTCAAAGCTGCATTCGCAACTGATGCAGCACGATATCTTCGCCGATTTCGCGCGACTCTATCCCGATCGCTTCACGAACGTTACGAACGGCATTACGCCGCGCCGCTGGCTCGGGCAGTCGAATCCACCGCTCGCGCGGCTCATCGACGAGAGCATCGGCACGAAATGGCGCACTGACTTGACCGAACTGGCAGGGTTGCGCGGGCTACGCGGCGACGCGTCCTTCGAAGCCGCGTTTCGCGCGGCGAAGCGCTGCAACAAGGTGCGTCTTGCGCAACGGGCCAAGCTGCGCAGCGGCATGGTGTTCGATCCGGACGCGCTTTTCGACATGCAGGTCAAGCGTATCCACGAATACAAGCGGCAGTTGCTCAACGTGCTGCATGTGATCGTGCGTTACAACCGTATCGTCGCGGATCCGCAGCGCGACTGGGTGCCGCGCGTGGTGCTGTTCGCGGGCAAGGCGGCGTCCGCGTATCGCATGGCGAAGACCATCATCAAGCTCATCAACGACGTCGCCGTGAAGGTGAACAACGATCCCGTGGTGGGCGAACGCCTCAAGGTGTTGTTCGTGCCGAATTACGGCGTGAGCATCGCCGAGATGATGATTCCCGCCGCCGACCTTTCCGAACAGATTTCGACTGCCGGCACGGAGGCGTCGGGCACGGGCAACATGAAACTCGCGCTAAACGGCGCGCTGACGATAGGCACGCTCGACGGCGCGAACATCGAGATCGGCGAATCGGTGGGGCAGGAGAATATCTTCATCTTCGGCAACACGGCGGAACAGGTGAATGCGCTGCGCGCGGCTGGCTACCGGCCGCGCCAGATCTACGAGGAGAACGCCGAATTGCGCAACGCGCTGGACCAGATTCGCACGGGCTTTTTCTCGCCAGACGATCCCGCGCGTTTCTCCGAAATCTTCTACACGCTAGTGGACTGGGGCGACCACTATCTCGTGCTCGCCGATTTCGCGGAGTTCGTTGCGGCTCAGGAGGCCGTCGATCGCCGTTTCGTCGACATGCCGGGCTGGACCGCGAGCGCCATCGCGAATGTTGCGGGCGTGGGGCAGTTTTCGTCGGATCGCGCGATTGCTGAATACGCGCGCGATATCTGGAACGTCAAGCCGATCGATATGGGCTAGCGCGCTTCTCGCTGCCTTTCCCGTTTGTCCTGCGAGCCGTCGCAGACCTGTCCAGCGCGTGTCACGGCGCGCTGGAGCGCGCTATCGCACTACGGCGCCATCGCCGCGGCCTGCCATTGCGAAGCGCACGGCCTGTTCGACGCGTTCGACGAACGTAGGGTCGAGACTCGACAGCGCTTCGCGCCGCTCGCTACCCTTCACGACGATCAGTTGATGCGTAATGTCCTGGCTGTACCACGTGAGCATCCCGATTACGAACAGCATGAGCCCGCACACGAACGCGGTCGGCGAGTCGAGGAAGTAACCCCCTGCGGCGAGTATGGCGCCGCTCGTGCTCAGACAGATCGGTACGACGTGGTTGCGGCGGACGGTGACGATCTGCACATCGTCGATGTCGCGAAGCGGGAAGACCTGGCCCGCAACCGAAAGTGCAGTGCGCGTGACTGAAACGCCGGCCTCGTTAAAAGGTAGTTCCATCGATTCCAGAGATGCGAGGGGAATGTGGGAAGGTTAGCAGAAATCTGTTCCTTGTCGCATCGCCCACACGAAAAGCGGATCCGCCAGTTTCGCGGTAACTTCGCGGTAACGTTTTCGCAGCATGGATCCGCGATCTCACACTCGCCGTTCCGGAGCATCGTGACAAGCCTGGTTTGCCAGCTCAAGGCTTCATTTTCTGCAGAGCAATAGCCTCCAAAAAATACGGCGGCTTATGTGTTCATTTCCGGCTAGACGCGGAACAAGAACTCAAGTAGTTTGACGCTTCTGCAGGCCGCCACGATTTGTCCGCTTCGCAGTGAAGTGAATCATTGCCAGACTTTTGAAATGAGTTTGTTTTCATTTCTCTGAATTGCGTTGATGTCCGTCTTCACTGAATAATCCAGAATTATGCGAGGCGTTATGGACAACCAAAAAAGCCTGATTCATCACTCGGCATCGCTGGTGCATAGACCGGCCTTTTGCTATGCCTTGTTTCTCGTCTGTGGGTGCCTTTCGTATATCGATGCCTATGCCGCAGATGCAATCGGCATAATTAAAACCGTAAAAGGCAGCGTGCACGTAGAGCGAACCGGGCAGACGCAGAACGTCGCCGTCGGTAGCGAGCTTTATAACAATGATCGCGTCGTGACCGGTGCCGCGTCGGCCGTCGGAATTACGCTGCGCGACAACACCCTGCTGACCGAGGGCGCAAATTCTCTTCTCGATCTCAACAAATTTGCTTTCGACACGACGACGCATGCGGGCGCACTCGATGTGTCGATCAAGCGCGGCTCGCTCGCAGTGGTCGACGGCAAGCTGGCGAAAGCGAATCCGGAGTCTGTGCGCTACAGCACACCCACGACCACATTGGGCGTGCGTGGCACGGAATTCATCATCGAAGTAGGTGGAGACGGGGAGGGGAATCGTTGAAGACGATAAGTGGGGGACGTCGCCTGAATGGCGCTGCAGCGTGTGCCATGGTCGCCATCCTCGCCGGATGTAGCTCGGTTCAGGACAAGATCACCTTGTTGCCGGATCCGGATGGCAGCGTCGGCGGGGTCATCGTGACGAGCGGAAAGAACAAGCAGGTGATCGACGAGGCTTATGCGCGCGCCGAGGTCAAGAAAAACGGCACCATCGACAAAGCAGCCGACAACAAATCCAGCGTACAGACTCACTACGGCGATCTGCTGGCCGCTGCGCCTCCGCGGCCGCAGACGTTCACGATCAATTTTGTGTTCGACTCCGCCACGCAGTTGGCGCCCGATTCCGAGGCAACGGTCGCAAAGCTGAAGACCGTGCTCGCGAACTGGCCAGCGCCGCGCCTCATGGTCGTCGGGCATACCGATCTGGCGGGCTCGCAGGAATTCAATGACAAGCTCTCGTTGCGCCGCGCACAGAGCGTGGCGTCATTTCTGGAAAAGCAAGGCATCCCTGCACGGCAAATAGAAGTCGCGGGACGAGGCAAGCGCGAGCCGCTCGTGCGCACGGCGGACGGCGTGCCCAATCAGCTGAACCGGCGCGCGGTCATTACCATTCAATGAGCGGCGTGACCTCATCGACATGAAACGCTACCGCGACGGCATCTTCACGCTCATCAGGAATATGATGCGCGCGCAAAAGGGGCGACCCTGGGCGCTCGCGGTCCTGCTCGCCCTGGTCCTGTTCGACCTTTGCAGCGAATGGCCCAACAACGTACCGCGTCCGTTTTTTCTCAACACGATGAATGACGTGTTGCCCGACACGTTCGGATCGGCGCGCCAGCTTTTATTCGACCACTTTCAGCGCCGCTATCCGCGCATTCCCACGACGCAGCCGGTGACGATCGTCGAGATCGATGACAAGACACTCGAATCGTTCGGCCAATGGCCCTGGCCGCGCAACCGGCTGGCAAAACTCATCGATGCGATCGCCGCGAAAAAGCCGCTCGCCATCGGTATCGACGTGTACATGCCGGAACCCGATCAAACTTCGCCCGACAAGGTGGCCGACAATCTGCCGCCCGATGCGGCAGCGCTTGCCACACAATTGCGCGCGCTGCCGAGTCACGAGCGCATTCTCGCCACATCGTTGCGCGCGTCGCCGTCCATCCTCGGCGCGGCGGCGTTCGATCACGCAACCTCCACGACCCGCACGGACATGCTGAGCGCGCCGGTTCTCGTGCATGGCGCCGACCCGCTCGGCAGCGTGCACCGCTTCAACAACGTGCTGGCCAGCCTGCCCGAATTGCAGGGTGCGGCACATGGCCAGGCCATGCTCAACGTGGCGTTGGAGCAAGGCACCGTGAGGCGTTTTCCGCTCGTCATGGGTCTCGGCGACAAGCTGGTGCCGAGCTTGCCGATCGAGGTCCTGCGTGTAGCGACCGGCTCCCCGGCGGTCGACGTGTACGCCGACACGTCGGGCGTGCAGGCGGTAGGTGTCGCGGACGTGCAGGTGCCCACGCAGTCCAACGGCGACATCTGGCTGCATTTCGCGTCGATCCAGTCCACCGGACAACGCTACGTGTCGGCAGGCGACGTCCTGCGAGGTACCGTCGATGCGGATCGTATCCGCAACAAACTGATCCTCGTCGGTCTCACCGGCACCGGTCTGACCGATATGCGCACGACCGCGCTAGGCGAACTGGTGCCCGGCATCGAAATCCAGGCACAGGTCATCGAGACGATTTTCGAAGACCGTTTCCTGCAGCGGCCACTCTGGCTGATCTGGGTCGAGATGGGCTTCACCGTGGCAGCTGGATTGCTGTTCATCTGGTACGTGCCGCGCGGAGGAACCCGGCTTGCCGCGTTCATGCATACCGTGCCAAAGGCTTCCGCCGTCATCGGAATCGTTTTGAATCTGGTGACCCTTTCCGTCTGCTTCCTCGCGTTCAGGTATTTCGGTTTTCTGGTCGATGCGGCGTCCATCTTCATCATTCTGTCGGCGGTCATGAGCAGCTTTTTCTCTATTACCCTGACTGACCCGTCAACCCGGAGCGGAACGCAAGCGGCCGGTACGAAGGCCGCAGAGGCGTTCGATCACCGCGGTAACGTGCCGGGTGAAGCGTTGGCCCGCGAACGGCCGGGGGTGCTTCCGCTCGCTGAAAGGGCTTCCGATTTCGATGAGCGGTAGGGGTTGCGCGTGGGGGAGGGCATACAGCCGAAGGGATCATCAGTTTTCTGGTCTCACAACAGGCCAAGGAGGCTTTCGCCGCGAACCGTGCCAGGGGAATTAACGATTCGACCGCAAACAAATCTTCCCGGTCTACGACGAACCAGCAGCCCCCAGTTCCACTTCCAGACCTTGTGCAGCACTCCGTTTGCGAGGGTTTACCGTTCCACTAACAGGCAGGAGGCCATCGTCCTATGCACGAAATCAGCGGTATCGTTCGCGGGTTTATCGAGGAAGTCTTGAATGAAGGGCGGCTCGATGCCGCTGACCGTTTTTTCTGGGAGGACATGGTCGAGCAGGTGCCGTTCCCCGGCCAGGGCCCAGGTATCGAGGGCCTCAAGGACGTCGTGCGGGGGATGCGGGCCGCATTCCCGGACATGCACTGGGTGATTGAGGAACAACTCACCGACGGTGACCGCGTGCTGACCCGCTTCGAGTGGACGGGTACTCACCGGGAAGCGTTCCTCGGCGTACCGGCTACGGGGCGGGGCGTAAAGGTGTGGGGCATGGTCATCGACCGCATTCAGGACAACCGGATCAAGGAAACGCGCCTCATCATGGACACACTCGGATTGATGATGCAACTCGGCGCAGTTTCCCCTCCGGGGCAATGAATTGCGGAATGGCAAGGCGCGCGTCGGCCGGAGGGTGCCGCACGCATTGCGCGAAGCGGCTCAGTCCTTCGGCGCGCCGGCGAGCGGCGGGTCCGCGTCGTCGTCGCTTGCCCGCCCGAGCGATGGGAGGTAGCTGCCGAAGTTCATTTCGAAGTCGCCCGGCACTCCGTAGTCCAGGCTGCGGAGCCTGGCGCGGCGGGCCTGCCCGCCTGGCGAGGCCAGGGCCGGGAAGAACAGATCGATGCTCGACTGGAATTCGGCACTCGTCGGCATGCCGAAGCGATTGACCTGGGCTTTAGCCGCGCCGAGCGTTTCACGGTCGAATGAGGCCAGACGTCGGGCAAGTGTCTCGACAAAGGCGTCGAGTTCGTCGTCGTCCAGCGTGCGGTTCACCCAGCCATAGCGCTCGGCGATGTCAGCATTGAAGTCGTCGGCGCTGAGGACGATCTCAAGTGCGCGCGAGCGCCCGACCACGCGCGGGAGCCATTCCAGCGCTCCGCCACCCGGGACCAGGCCGACGCCGACCTCGGGATTCCCGAACACGGCGCGTTGCCGACTGGCGAAGCGCATGTCGCAGGCCAACACGAACTCGTTACCGATGCCGCGCGTGCGGCCGCGAATCGTGGCGATGCTCACGACTGGAGCGGACGAGAGGCGCAGAACGAAATCGCGCCATAAGCCCAGCACCTCGGGTCGCTCGGCTGCCTTGGCCACGTCGAGATGGGCGACGAAAAAAATGGGATTCGCCGACTGGAACACCACGACCTTCACGGATGGGTCCGCCTCCAGGTCGGTCATCAGCACGCCCAGTTCGTCGATAGTCGCAGGGACAAACATGTTGATCGGCGGGTTGCTGAAGGTAATCGTCCACAGGCCTGGATAGCTGCGGTCGACGTTGAACTGCGAAGAGTCGGGCATGGCGCTTCTCCCAAGGAGATGGGTAGACCAGCGTTGCGTTCAAGGTGGTTTCGGGCTCCGGCAGCTTGCACGTCGGGGACCTCTACCGCGCGGATCCGCGGACTCAGGAAACAGTCCGCATCTCTCCGAGCATGGTCGGGATGAGTTCAGATACGGTCGGGTGTATCGGGACTGCCTGCTGGAGGGCCGTATACGGGATGCCGGCGTTTATCACGTCGAGGATGCCGTGGATCGCTTCGTCGCCGCCAGTGCCCAGGATGGCCGCACCGAGGATTCTCGAAGTCTGCGCGTCTACGACCACCTTCATGAATCCCCTGGTCTCATCCTTCTCGACGGCGCGCCCGACACGGGTCATAGGCCGGCGGCCGACCAGCAGCGGTCGACCGCTCGCCCGCGCCTCGGTCTCGGTGATGCCGACGCGGCCAAGCGGTGGATCGATAAACAGGGCGTAGGCCGGAATCCGCTGGCTCACCCGGCGCGCCTGGCCATCGAGCAGGTTGGCGGCGACGATCTCGAAGTCGTTGTATGCCGTGTGTGTGAAGGCACCGCGGCCGTTGCAGTCACCCAGCGCCCAGATGCCGGGCACGTTGGTTGCAAGCTGATCGTCGACGCGGATGTAGCCGCGCGGGTCGGTCGCGACACCGGCCTTGTCGAGCCCGAGGTCGTCCGTGTTGGGCCGACGCCCCACGGCCAGAAGGACGTGGCTGCCCACGATCTCGGGTTCGCCGGCCGTGCAGTCGACCCCGACGGCAACACCTGCCGCATGCGGCGCGAAGCGAATGCATTGGGCACCGGTCCGCACGACGATACCCTCGCTCTCCAGAATCTCCCGGATCGCAGCCGAGACCTCTTCGTCTTCGCGCATGACGAGGCGCGGCGATTGCTCGACGACGGTCACGCGGGCGCCGAACCGGCGATACATCTGGGCGAATTCCAGCCCGATATAGCTGCCGCCGATCACGACCAGATGCTCGGGCACACTTTCGAGCGCCAGCATCGACGTGTTGGTCAGCGTGCTCACGCGATCAATGCCCGGCAGATCCGGGACGTTGGCGCGCCCGCCAACATTGATGAAGATGCGCGGCGCGCGCAGGCGCTCGTCACCCACCGCGAGCGTGTCCGGCGACTCGAAGCGCGCGGCGCCTTGCAGCACCGTGCACCCCTTCATGCCGCGCAGCCAGTTCTCGACGCCCGTGCGCGCGTTGCGTGAGACTTCGTCAGCACGCGCCTTCACTCGCGTCATGTCGATCCGGACTGGCCCATCGAGTACGACACCATATTCAGCGCCGCGCCGCGCAAGATGGGCGGCGTAGGCACTGGCGACGAGCGTCTTGGTCGGCATGCAGCCGGTGTTCACGCAGGTTCCGCCGAAGAGCTTGCGCTCGATGAGCGCGACGCTCATTCCGGCATCGGTCAGCCGGCCCGCGAGGGATGGACCGGCCTGCCCGGCGCCAATGATGATTGCGTCGAAATCAGCAGTCATGGGTGTGCCCCCGTTCCGGGGATGTGAGGAGTATTAGCCGGATCAGGGCCAATTTGCGCAATCGCGGCAGCGAAGTTTCGACCATTGCGATGGTGACAGCGATCGTCAGAACCGCTAGCTCACAAGGGTAGTTCCTTGCCGCCCTGTTCGCTGATCATGTACGTTGCATACCAGTCCGGCCAGTTCTCATCGCGTTGGCCGCCGGTCCGCTTCTCGTGCTCGCCGTGCGCGGTTTCCGCTCGCCGGAGCGCTGCCGCGAGTTCGGCTGACGAGGTGAACGTCGTGGCGTCTGAGTCCACGCGACCCGCCGCCCGGTGAGTGAGTTCCTGGAAGAGCCAGCCATTGCCGTCTGGATCGCTGAACGAGGCGAACGAGCGGTAGCTGCGATGCTCGGGGTCCGGACCGCTAACACGGATCCGCCCGAACAGATAGGGCTCGTCCGGGCCGGCGTACGCGCCAGCGGCGTCGTGGAACACTTCACTCGTCGCCACGCCACGTCCCAGCAGATCCTTGCGCGCCGCCTCGACGTCGGAGACGATCAGGTACAGTCCCTGGGTGGAGCCGGGTGCAGCCGTGGTGACGTTCTTGCCGAAGATGACCGAGCACCCGGAACCGGGCGGCGTGAACTGGATTACGCGGAAATAGCCATCGTCAGAAGCATAGTCGGCGTCAAGCCTCCATCCCAGGCCGCCGTAAAACAGCTTGGCGCGATCGACGTCCGAAACAGGGATAACAATGACTTCCAGCTTTGTGTCCAGGCCCCGCTCGTTTTGGGTCCCGACTGCAGCACTGCTCATGTGAACCTCCGATTGCCCTGGTCGCAACACGGCCTGCGAGATTGGCGACAACGACACCCAACGAAGAAGATGATTTTGATTTGCCGGACACGATCAGCTGGCACGAAGCATAGTTCAGATTGAGCCCCGCAGTGGGAACACATCGTGCCGGTGCGCGGCACCGGCGCCGTCGCCGCGACTTACCGGCTCGGGCAAGTACGCGTGGACGACCTGGCTTCGCATAAAGCGCACCCGGCGGCAACACACAATCAGTGCCTCCGCGCTGGAAACGCCAGCGGTTTGCAGTTTAGGTTGGCCTGATCACGAAATGCTTTCAGGCCGACGCCATATTGTTGGTTTTGCAGCCGTCTTCGGCCGTGATACCCGTAAGGCGACAGCCAGGGGCCTTATGACTCCCGATCGCCGCGCACGGAATACAAGACGTTATCTATCGCAGCGGTGCCTGGAAAAACTGCACGCCTTTGGCATTGAAATGTTCATGGATCGCTGCGTGGTCGGAACGCGGCAAGGCGACGTGTTTCTCGATTCGTGAGCGTCCGTTCGCAGTTCATGCGAAGGTCCCGCCTGGGTCGAACAGAGCCCTTCCCCGCAAACCCACCCAGAACCAAAAAAAAGCCCAGACCTAAGTCCGGGCTTTTCATCCACCGCGCTAACGAAGCCCTGAGGCATCGAACCGCGGCGCGCGCTAACAGCGCTTTTAGCTGCCGTACACGTCGAAGTCGAAGTACTTGGCAGCAATCTTCTTATACGTGCCGTCCTTGATCATATCGGCGATGGCCTTGTCGATCTTCGCCTTCAGGTCCGCGTCTTCCTTGCGCAGGCCGATAGCCGCAGCACCCGTCGGGATTTCCGCGCCAGCGAACGCGAAGCCCTTGCCGCGCGGCGTCTTCAGGAAGCCCAGGTCGGCTTGCACTTCGTCTTGCAGCGCAGCGTCCAGACGGCCCGACAGCAGGTCGGCGTAGACCTGGTCCTGGTTCTGGTAGGGAACGACGTTCACGCCCTTCGGTGCCCAGTTGGTCTTGGCGTACGTTTCCTGGATCGTGCCTTGCTCGACGCCAACCGACTTGCCCTTGAGCACGTCAGCCGTCGGCTTCAGCGGCGAACCGGCCTTCGCGACCAGACGCGTCGGCGTGTTGAACAGCTTGGCCGAGAAGGCGATCTGTTGCTCGCGCTCCGGCGTGATCGTCATCGACGAGAGGGCGCCGTCGAACTTCTTGGCCTTCAGGCCCGGGATCATGCCGTCGAAATCCTGCTCGACCCACACGCACTTCGCGTTCAGGCGCTTGCAGATTTCGTTGCCGAGGTCGATGTCGAAGCCGATCAGCTTGCCATCCGGTGCTTTGGATTCAAAAGGCGCGTAGCTGGCGTCGACGCCAAAGCGCACGGTGGTCCAGTCTTTCGCGTGGGCGGCACCGGCCGATACGGCCAGCAGGGCAACCGACAGGGCGGCAAGCAGTTTCTTCACTCTGTGTACTCCTCGAGATGGTCATGGAGCGCCGCGTGCGTCGTGGACGCCGCAGCGCATTTGTCCGGTGCAGCTTAAGCCGGAGCTTTCGTAAGGTCCGCCGGCGCAACGGCCAACGGCGCGCGCCAAGATTACCCGGTAAAAATAAAAGCGTCGCTAGTGTAATACGAGATGGTGCAGGAGGGCGGACTCTAGCGAAAGTTCGGAAAACTGGTGCTATGGCCCCAAAGCCCCGCCGAGTAAGGCTTTCGCGGCGGGCGAGAGTCGCGTGTCGTGGTGTTGGCGAGAAGCATCGCGCGATGCTTCGCCGCAACACAGGGGGCCGTGTTCTGTCCTGCAGTAAGAAAGTGTATGGCAAATGAAATGAAAACGACGGCGTGTCGTCGGCCTCGCGGGCCGGCTCTCACGCCGTCGCCAGGCAGCGCACCCGCCGCTCAGACCACCCGCTTGCCCGCGCGCCAGGTCGCGCGCGGCACCGGCAGCGTGTCGAGCATCGTCACGCGGACGAAGTCGGCGCGCAGGCCCGGCTCGATCGCGCCGCGGTCGGTCAGCCCGGATTTGCGGGCAGGTTCCCACGAGACGGTCGTCATCGCGCGCGGCAGCGTCCAGCCGGCCTTGGTCACGAGGTCGAACGCGGCCGTAAGCAGGCTCGACGGCACGTAATCCGACGACAGGATGTCGAGCAGATCCGCCTGCGCCATTTCCAGCGCCGACACGTTGCCCGAGTGCGAGCCGCCGCGCACCACGTTCGGCGCGCCCATGATCGTCGCGATGCCGCGTTTTTTCGCTTCCGTCGCGGCGGCACGCGTGGTCGGGAATTCGGCGAGCACGATGCCTTCGGCGGCGGCCTGCTCGACGTGCTCGATCAGCGTGTCGTCGTGGCTCGCGAGCGGAATGCCACGTGCCTGGCAACGTTCGACGATCTGGCGGCGGTGTTCGTCGGCGAAACGCTGCTGTTCGTCGGCGAGTTCGGCGAGCGTCGTTGCGGCTTGCTCGTCGGTCCACTTGCCGTGACGCTCCTGGTATTTGCGCCATTGTTCGCGGTCGTGCCACTGACGCTGGCCCGGTGTGTGGTCCATCACCGAGGCGAGGCGCAGGAGCGGGTGCGCGCTCAACGTGTCGAAAAGTTCGACGACGTCCTCGGTCGCGATTTCGCAGCGCAGGTGCAGGAAGTGGTCGGCGCGCAGGAGGTCGCGATCGGAGAAACGCGAGAGCGCATTCGCACACGCGAGCTGGACATCGCGGCCGCGCACGCCCACGTTCAGGCGCGTGCCGATGGCGAGCGCGTCGAACACCGTCGTGATGCCCGCCGCGGCGATTTGCGCGTCGTGGATCACGAACGCGGCGTCGGTGTTCCAGTGCACGCCGGGGCGCGGCGCAAGGTGCTTTTCCAGGTTGTCGGTGTGCAGTTCGACGAGGCCGGGCAGCAGATAGTCGCCGTGCCAGTCTTCGGCGTCGAGGGCCGAGGTCGTGCCGCGCGAAAGCTCGCGGATCTGGCCGTTCCCGACGCGCATCGTGCCGGTGAAAACCTCTTCGCGCGTCACGATGCGCGCGTTTTTGATCAACATCGTCAGGCTCCGTAATCAGGTCAGGTCGTCATTGCCGGTGATGGTTTCAGGCGGCAACGCCCAGCGGTGTCCGGGTGCGCGGAGCGGCGAGCGGCAGGCGCCGCGTCGCGACGCGCTCGCGCGTGTCTTCGTCGTGGAAGACGCCGACGATCGCAGCACCTTGCTCGCGTGCCTCGACGATCAGGCTCGATACGACTTCGCGGTTTTCCGCGTCGAGCGAGGCCGTTGGCTCGTCCAGCAGCAGCACGCGGTGCCGGGCGATCAGTCCGCGCGCGATGTTCACGCGTTGTTGCTCGCCGCCGGAAAACGTCGCGGGTGCGAGCGACCAGAGCCGCTGCGGCACGTTCAGACGCGCGAGCAGCGTCTCGGCGCGTGTGTTCGCTTCGTCCTCGGCGACGCCGCGCGCGACGAGCGGCGCAGCGACGAGGTCACGCGTGCTCACGCGCGGAATCACGCGCAGAAACTGGCTCACGTAGCCCACCACGTTGCGGCGCAGGCGCAGCACGTCGTGGGGCGCGGCACCCGTGATGTCGAGGTGCTGGAGCGGGGCGTTGTCGTCGCGGATCGCGATCGAGCCGCCGCTTGCCAGATAGTTGCCGTAGAGACAGCGCAGCAGCGTACTCTTGCCCGCGCCCGACGGCCCCACCAGCACGACGCATTCGCCGCGCTCGACGTCGAGGGAGACGCCCGCGAGCGCCTCGATGCCGATACCGCCCTGGCCGTGCAGCGTGAAGGTCTTGCGCACGTTTTCGGCGCGCAGCATCAGCGCGGCGCGTTCGATGAACGCGCGCGTCGCGTGATGGGCGGTGGGGTTGGCGCTGGAATTGATGTCGGTCATGTCGATCATCCTAGACCGGCAGCACGGAGGCCACCAGTGTCTGCGTGTAGGGATGCTGGGGGTCGTCGAGCACCTGGTCGGTGAGGCCCGATTCGACGACCGTGCCGCCCTGCATCACCATGAGCCGGTGCGCGAGCAGGCGCGCGACGCCGATGTCGTGCGTGACGATCAGCACCGAGAGATGCAGCGTCGTGGTGAGCGTGCGCAGCAGGTCGAGCAGGCGCGCCTGGACCGAAACGTCGAGGCCGGCGGTGGGCTCGTCCATGAACACGAGGCGCGGTCCCGTGACGAGATTGCGCGCGATCTGCAAACGCTGCTGCATGCCGCCCGAAAACGCCGAAGGCAATTCGTCGATGCGCTCGGCGTCCAGTTCGACGCGCTGCATCCACTGCTGTGCGGTATGGCGAATCTGGCCGTAGTGGCGCGCGCCGACTGCCATCAGCGGCTCGCCGATGTTCGCGCCCGCCGAGACGCCCGCACGCAGCCCGTCGCGAGGATTCTGCTGCACGAAGCCCCATTCGGTGCGCGTGAGCAGGCGGCGGCGCGGCTCGGAGAGCGCGCGCAGATCGAGCGCTTCGCCGTTGGCGTTCGTGTAGCGCAGCTCGCCCGAATCGGCTTCGGTGCGCAGCGCAAGCGTGTTGAGCAGCGTGGTCTTGCCCGAACCCGATTCGCCGACGATGCACAGCACCTCGCCCGGATACAGGTCGAAGCTCACATCGCGGCTGCCGTTGCGGCCGCCGTATTGCTTCGTCAGATGACGGGCGCTCAAGAGGGGCGTCATGCGTGTTCTCCGTTGCGTTTTCCATTTTGCCGCGCCTGTGTAGCGTCATCCGCGTTATCGGTGTCGTCGCGACGCTCGTGGCAATAGTCGCTATCCGAGCAGACGAACATGCGCTTGCCCGCGTCGTCGACGATCATTTCATCGAGGAAGCTCTCGCGCGAACCGCACAGTGCGCACGCGTGCTCCCAGCGCTGCACTTCGAACGGATGGTCGTCGAAGTCGAGGCTCTTCACCGGCGTGTAGGGCGGAATCGCGTAGATGCGGCGCTCGCGGCCCGCGCCGAACAGTTGCAGCGCTGCGTTCCTGTCGAGCTTCGGATTGTCGAACTTCGGGATCGGCGAGGGCGCCGTGAGGTAGCGGCCGTTCACCGTCACGGGGTAATCGTAGGTCGTCGCGATGCTGCCGTGCTGCACGATGTCCTCGTACAGCTTCACGCTGATGAGGCCGTAATCGGCGAGCGCGTGCAACTTTTTGCACTCGGCGACGCGCGGCTCGAGGCGGAAGAGCGGCTCGGGCATCGGCACCTGATAGACGAGGATCTGGTCTTCCGTGAGCGGTGTTTCGGGAATGCGGTGACGCGTCTGCACGATCGTCGCTTCGCGCGTGCGGCGCGTTGTCTTCACGCCCGTCGTGCGTGCGAAGAAGCGGCGGATGTTCACGGCATTCGTCGTGTCGTCGGAGCCCTGGTCGATGACCTTGAGCGTGTCGTCGGCGCCGATGATCGCCGCCGTCACCTGGATGCCGCCCGTGCCCCAGCCGTAAGGCAGCGGCATTTCGCGCGACGCGAACGGCACCTGGTAGCCGGGCACCGCGACGGCCTTCAGCAGCGCGCGGCGGATCATGCGCTTCGTCTGCTCGTCGAGGTAGGCGAAGTTGTAGCCGTCGGCGGCCTGTGTTTCGTGGGACGCGATGGCGGGGGACAGGTTATCGGGCGCGTTCATTGGCGTCTCCCGACGGGCAGCGAACGAATGTGAGCGCGGGGGTTGTTCATTCTTCCTCCTCGTTCTGCTGGCCCTGTACGCCATGCTGCGCGCGCAGGCGGCGCACGAGTTCGAGTTCGGACTGGAAATCGACGTAATGCGGCAGCTTCAGGTGTTGCACGAAGCCGGATGCTTCCACGTTGTCGCTGTGCGACAGCATGAATTCGATGTCCTGTGTCGGCGAGGCCAGCGTTTCGCCGAGTTCTTCGGCGCGCAACGCGCGGTCGACGAGCGCCATCGCCATCGCCTTGCGCTCGGCGTGGCCGAACGCGAGGCCGTAGCCTTGCGTGAAAACCGGCGGCACCTCTTTACTACCGGCGAACTGGTTGACCATCTGGCATTCGGTCAATTCGATCTCGCCGATTTCGACGGTTTCACCGAGTTCGTCCAGCATCATTTCTACGGATACCGAACCAAACCGAATTTCGCCCGCGAACGGATGCGAGTGGGCGTAGCCGCGCTGCGTCGCATAACCCATTGCGAGCAGGAAGCCTTCGTCGCCGCGTGCGAGATTCTGCAGCCGGATCGGACGGTCTGCCGGGAATGCGAGCGGTTCGCGCGAGAGGTCGCCGGGTTCGGGCGCGTCGGACGAGGGGGTTTCCTGTTCGATCAGACCTTCTTGGTCGAGCAGCGTGACGACGCGCGGCATGGATTCAACAGCTGTACGCTCAGGCGTGCTCGCTGGCGTGTCTTCGTCGGACATGTCGCCGCTTTCGGCGAGCAGCGCGAAATCGAGCAGACGCTGCGTGTAATCGTAAGTCGCGCCCAGCACCTGACCGCCCGGCACGTCCTTGAACGTGGCCGAGATCCGGCGCTGCACCTGCATGTTTTCCGTTTCGACGGGCTCCGTATAGCCGAAGCGCGGCAGCGTCGTGCGATACGCGCGCAGCAGAAAGATCGCTTCGACGAGATCGCCCGCGGCCTGCTTGATCGCGAGCGCGGCGAGTTCCTCGTCGTAGACCGAGCCTTCGGCCATCACGCGCGCGACGGCGAGACGCAACTGCTCGCGGATCTGCGCGACGCTCAGTTCGGGCACGCGCGTGTCGCCGCGACGTGCCTTGTCGAGCAGACGCCACGATGCTTCGATCGCGCGCTCTCCACCTTTGACGGCGACATACATCAGTTCATCTCCACGTAAGTCGTGCGCGGCAGGCCGACCAACTGGTCGCCGCAGACAAGATAGATGTCGATGCCGCACGGAAACTGCGCGGCGAGCGCGGTGCGTTCTTGCCAGAAGCGCTCGGGTAGACCGGCGGGCGCGATGGCGTGTGCATCTTCGATACCTGGGCCGCGCAGCGTGATGCTCGCACCACCCGTGAGCGAATCGACGCGCACGAACACCGTGGCCGATTGCTCAGGCGATTCGGGCGTGCCGCTTGCGAGCGTTTCGAGCGGTGGCAGCGAAGCGGCATCGTGGACGTAGGCAAACGCGGCAAGCGCTGGGACGTCGGTGAGCGGCGCGCCTGCGTGAAAGCGCAGCGCGGCGGCCAGTGCTTCGTCGGGTTGCGCGAGCCACACGGGCGTTGCGTAGTCGCACAGCGCGAGCAGCGACGCGAACGCCGCGAGACCCGCCCGTTCGGCGCCGTGCACGGCATCGGCGGCGGGCAGCCTGGTTTCGATCACGCCGATACGGCCCGGACGTGCGAGCGCGTCAAGCAGCGTGCGAAACACCGCATGCGTATCGTGGACGGGATCGGCGAAGCCGGGCGCGAGCGTGTCGAGCGCGATGCCCGCGGTATTGGATGTCTGTCGTGAGTGGCTCATTAGTCGCCTCGAACCATCGTGAAGAACTCGACTTTCGTGCTGGCGGCGTCGTTGCGTTGAGCGTTGCGGCGCGCTTCGAGGCGAGCGGCGAGCGGCGCGATCAGTTGCGCGTGCAATTGGGCGTGGCGCT
The DNA here is from genome assembly GCF_003837865.1 of Paraburkholderia dinghuensis. Lineage (GTDB taxonomy): Bacteria > Pseudomonadota > Gammaproteobacteria > Burkholderiales > Burkholderiaceae > Paraburkholderia > Paraburkholderia dinghuensis. Next base: position 105,193 of record NZ_RQIS01000010.1, read on the forward strand.
CGGGCTGCTGCAGCAGCGCGTCGGCGAGCGCGGCCAGTTCGGCGCGGCGCTTGTCGCGTCCCAGGTGGCAAGCGACGCCGACCGTGCCGCCGTTCGCCGGGGAGAGGCGCAGCGTGGCCCGCGTGAGCGTGGCTTCACCGAGATTGAAGGCGTCGCCGGTGCCGCCGATCCGGCCTCGCACCATCGCAAGGCCCGTTTGCGGTGGGCGCAGCCAGTCGAAGGTGGGCGCGGCGGCGCCGTCGAGCGCGGTCGCGAGCGCGGCTTCCAGTTCGGGGCGCGGCGTGCGTGCGAGTACCGCCATCCATGCGCGCCGCGAGGCGACCGAGGGCGGAGTGGAGGAAACGTTCATCAGGGTTCCTGTGGCGAAAGCGGGATGACGAGGCGAACGTCGGTATTCAAGCAGTTATTCGTCTAAACGTCTAGACGTCTGGTGATACGGTTGTCGGGAGGCGACGAAGGAAACGTTTTCATATTTCCATCATGCCGCGCGCACTACAATGCGGAAAACGCTATTGAAACCGAGAGGAATGACAGCACCATGACATCCAGTGACGACGCGACGCGCGGTGCGCCGCTCGAGCGCGGCGCGGGCGTGGCGGTGTGGCGGCAGATCGAACAGATCCTTGCGGCCGAAATCGCGGCGAAAGGCTTCGGCGAGGATGGCCGCCTGCCGAGCGAAGGCGAGCTGGCCAAACGCTTCGATGTGAACCGCCACACGGTACGGCGCGCGATGCTGGGCCTTGCGGCGATCGGGCTCGTGAGCGTCGAGCAGGGGCGCGGCACGTTCGTGCAGCCAGGCGCGATCGACTACACGATCGGCAAGCGCACGCGCTTCACCGAAAACCTCGAGCGGCACCAGCATTCGGCGGCGGGCAAGCTGCTTGCTTCGTCGCGTGTGAAGGCCGATCCCGCTGTCGCGAAGGCGCTTGGCATTCGCGCGGGCGCACTCGTTTACCGGCTCGAAACGTTGCACGAGTCGGACGGCGTGCCGCTCACCTACGCCCGCAGCTGGTATCCGGCCGCGAGGTTCGCCGATCTGCCCACGGTGATGGAGCGCGTGGAAAGCTCGTCGAAGGCGCTCGCTGAATTCGGTGTGCGCGACTATCTGCGCAAGTGGAGCCGCATCGGCAGCGTGCTGCCCGAGCCCGAAGTCGCGCGGCGTTTGAACATCAACCGGCAGCAGCCGGTGCTGTGGGTCGAGAACGTCGATGTCGATATGGACGGCGTGCCGATCAAATACGGCGTCACGCATTTCGCGGCGGACCGCGTGCAATTGATGGTGGAACACGACGTATGACGGCCGCTCGCGAAAGCTGGAATGGGCAGTCGCGCTTTGCGATCTACTACGCGCCGCCGCGTGAGTCGGCGTGGTGGCGTGCGGGCTGTGCATGGCTCGGCCGCGATCCCGAAACCGATGAAACGTTGAGCGCGCCACAGCCTGAAGGCCTTTTGCGTGCGCTCACTGATATGACGGTCGCGCCGCGCCGCTACGGCTGGCACGGCACGCTCGTGCCGCCGTTTCGTCTCGCGCCGGGCGTGACGCCCGAAACGCTCTACACCGCCGCGCGGCACTGGGCCGCGACACGCGCACGTTTCGCAGTGGCTGCGGAGGCCGCGACGCTCGGCAACTTCGTCGCGCTGCGTCCCGCCGACGATGATGGCGAAGCCGCTTTGCGCGAACTCGCCGCCGACGCGCTGCGCACGCTCGCGCCCATGCGCGCCACACCGACGAGCGCCGAACTCGCACGCCGCCTGGATGCGCCACTCACGGCGCAACAGCGCGCTCACGTGGAGGAATGGGGCTACCCCTATGTGTTCGACGAATTCCGCTTCCACATGACGCTCTCCGATTCGCTCGACGACGCGCAGGCGCGCGAAGCGCTGATCGAGGCGTGGAATGCGCAGATGCGCGACGCAGGGGCGTTGCCGGTGGACGGCGTCGCGCTCTTCGTCGAGCCGCAGCCAGGCGCGCCGTTTGTGCTGTGGCGTCGCGCGGCGTTTCAGGGTGAGGAGCAGCACGCATGAAGGCGCGGTTGATCTATGTAATGGGACCGTCGGGGGCGGGCAAGGACTCGCTGCTCGGCTTCGCACGAACTCGCCTCGTGACGGACGGCATCGTGTTCGCGCATCGCTACATCACACGTCCCGAAGGCGCCGGCGAGAACCACATCGCGCTCACCGACGAGGAGTTCGATCTGCGTTCGCGTCACGGTCTCTTTGCCATGCAGTGGCGCAGCCATGCGCTGCGCTATGGCGTCGGCGTGGAAATCGACCAGTGGCTCGCGTTCGGCTGCACGGTGGTCGTGAACGGCTCGCGTGCGTACGCGGTTGAAGCGCTCGCGCGCTATCCGCAGATGACGTTCATCCACGTCGAGGCCGCGCCCACGGTGCTCGCAGCGCGTCTCGCGTCGCGCGGACGAGAAACAGCCGAGCAGATCGCCGCGCGCCTTGCGCGCCAGGCGCGGTTCGAGGCCCCCGCGGGCGCGAGCGTCGTGCACATCGACAATTCGGGGCGCCTCGCGGATGCGGGTAATGCATTCGTCGACGTCGTGCATCGCGTGGCGGCCGGGCGCTGAGCGCGCCGCAGTGGCGCCAGCGAGTTCGAAGGGTGCTCGAAAGGAGCGCGGATTTTCCCTGTGCGCAGCATCCGTGAGAACATGGAAGCGCCCCGCGAACTCATACGAGAGAGCCATTGGACCGCTTCCAGCAGATGCAGATTTTTACGCGCATCGTCGAGCGCCGCAGCTTCACGCAGGCGGCCGAGGACCTGAACCTGCCGCGCGCGACTGTCACGAACTCGATCAAGAGTCTCGAAACGCGACTGAACGTGCGGCTCCTCGAGCGCACGACGCGCCACGTGAAGCCGACGGCCGAGGGCGACGCCTACTACCGGCACTGCGTGCGCCTGCTCGCCGACGTCGAGGAAACCGAGGGAGCGTTTAGCGAGACCGAGCCGCAAGGGCGTCTGCGCGCGAACATGCAGGGCACGCTAGCCCGGTACTTCGTCGTGCCGCGATTGCCGGAATTTCTGGCGCGCTACCCGCGTGTCGAATTGTTCCTCGGCTCGGGCGACCAGTACGTCGACCTGGTGCGCGAAGGGGTCGATTGCGTGCTGCGCGCGGGCGAACTGTCCGATTCATCGATGATCGCAAGACGCGTCGCGCTGCTGGAGCAGGTGACGTGCGCCAGCCCTGCGTATCTCGAACGCCGCGGTGAACCGGATTCGATCGATGCGCTTGCCGAGGGGCACGAGGCGGTCAATTACCTTTCGCCCGCGACCGGGCGCGCGCACCCGCTGGAATTCACGACGCCGCAAGGCGTGCGCAACGTGACGCTGCCCGGGCCCGTGGCGGTCAATGGCGCGGAGTTGTATACCGCCGCGGCGATCGCGGGACTCGGGATCGTGCAGGTGCCGCGCTACCGGATTCGTGAGCAACTGGCGAACGGAGAACTGTGCGTCGTGCTGTCCGCGCACCCGCCGCCGCCGATGCCCATTTCGGTGCTTTATCCGCAGAACCGGCAGTTGTCGCTGCGCGTTCGCGCGTTCGCGGACTGGCTCGTGCAGGTGTTCGCGGACGTATCGTGATGGCGTGGTGGGCCGTACGATTGGCCCGCGCCGCCGCCATGCCGTACCCGCCGTGTTCCAAGAGGCAGCCGCTTGCGGCAAGGCGCGTTCAGGTGCGCAGCGCGACCATACTGGAGACGCGCTGCGCGGCGTGCTGAAGCGGTTCGAGGAAAGTCTTCACCATCTGCTTCGCCGTTGTGCGCTGCGCATTCCCGCTGATGTTCATCGCCGCGATCACGCGGCCCTGGCGGTTCCGGATCGGCGCGGAGATCGAGATCAGGCCGCCTTCCAGTTCCTGATCGACAATGGCCCAGCCCTGCGAGCGCACCTGCGCGATGATTTTCTTCAGCTTGTCCTTGTCGGTGACGGTGTTCGGCGTGTGCGCGTGGAGCGGCGTGGCGCCGAGCGTGGCGTCGAGCGTTGCCTCGTCGAGGGCGGAGAGCAGCACACGCCCCATCGACGTGCAGTAGGCGGGCAGCCGGCTGCCGATCGAGAGGTTGATCGTCATGATCTTGTGCGTCGGCACGCGCAGGACATAGACGATTTCGGTGCGGTCGAGCACCGCCGCCGAGCAGCTCTCGTGCACCTCGGCCGACAGTTCCTCCATGACGGGCTCAGCGAGATTCCAGAACGGCATCGACGTGAGGTAGGCGAAGCCGAGGTCGAGGATCTTCGGCGTCAGGCGGAAGAGCCGGCCTTCGGCTTCGACATAACCGAGCGTCTGGAGCGTGAGCAGGATGCGGCGAGCGCCGGCACGGGTCAGACCGGTGGCGGTGGCGACGTCGGTGAGCGTTTGCGCGGGATGGTCGGCGTTGAACGCCCGGATGACTGAAAGCCCGCGCGCGAACGACTGCACGTAGGAGTCGCCCGGTTTGTCGGGGATCTCTGCTGGCTCGGCGAAACGGTCGGGCGAGGCGCTGGATGCGGAGGTCATGGGCGACGGAAGGAGCCGGCAGCGGCGCGTTATAAACCGTTCACAATAACGCAAGCAACCTGTTTCGCCAACCTGCTGCGCGGCGCACGTGGAGGCGGGCGGGGGAAGTCCCCCGCACCTGTCCGGAAAGTGCCTGCGGCGCGCCGCGACGGCTTGCGCAGACCGCAGACCGCAGACCGCAGACCGCAGACCGCGGTGCATGGCCCGCGGCGCGCGTCGCGACGGCCTGCACGAGGCGCTATGCTAGTCGCCTTGCCGCGCCGGCCCCGGCGCATACGAACCGACTGGAAGGAGATCACGACCATGCCCCGCTTTGCGGCCAATCTGACGATGATGTACGGCGAGCACGCCTTTCCCGACCGCATCGCGGCGGCGGCGCGCGATGGCTTCGCGGCGGCCGAGTGCCTCTTCCCCTACGACCTCGCAGCCGCCGACCTGAAATCCCGCCTCGATTCGAGCGGCATCGAACTGGTGCTCTTCAACGCACCGCCTGGCGACTGGGCCGCGGGCGAACGCGGGATAGCGTCGTTGCCGGGCCGCGAGGATGAATTCCGCCGCGGCATCGATCGGGCGCTCGGCTACGCACGCGTGCTGGGAACGCGCCGCCTGCATGTGATGGCGGGGCTGCGCGACGCGGCGACACCGCTAGAGGCGCAGCGCGAGCTTTACCTGCGCAACCTGGCCTGGGCGGCTGAGCAGGCGCGGTCCGACGGCATCACGATCCTGATCGAGCCGATCAACACGCGCGACATGCCCGGCTATCTGCTGAACCGCCAGGACGATGCGCAGGCGATCCGCGCCGAACTCAATGCGACGAACCTGCGAGTGCAGTTCGACTGCTACCACTGCCAGATCGTCGAGGGCGACCTGGCGATGAAGCTGCGGCGCGACATCGCCGGAATCGGCCACGTTCAGATCGCGGGCGTTCCCGAGCGTCACGAGCCGGACACCGGCGAGGTGAATTATCCGTACCTGTTCGCGTTGCTCGACGAACTCGGCTACGCGGGATGGATCGGCTGCGAATACCGTCCGCGTGGAGAGACGTCGGCGGGACTGGGTTGGCTGCAGCCCTGGTTGCCACAGCGCGCGTGATAGCAATACAAAAAGGCGCCGGGTGGAATTTATCTGGCGTCAATTTTGATATAAGGCAAATTCAACAATCTTGAAATTGTTGACGCGGACCTTTGGGATTTTGTATTAGCCGGGTCCGCTAAATTCTTCTGCCATCTCAGCCGCGCCATTCAAATGAACTCGCAAAACGCGAGATACCGGGCCGGCTGAAATTTCCTGCTTCTGACGCGGCAAATCGTCCGCTCGCGCTCAGCCTCCTCCCCCCTTCATTGCGCCTTCTTGCTGGGTCCTCCGCGCTTCGAAAGCGCGTTGAAAGTTAATTGCGTCGTTCCGTCGCAGTTGCCATTCCGATACCCGTGACACCCGAAAATGTTTAGCAAAGATCAAATTTAGCGTTTGACTCCTTACGTAGAATTGCGCCGAATGCGACACGGGTGCATTTTGCGTCGCTTTTTGAGACGCAAATGTGGTTGAGCGTTTAAAAGCTGTTTAACGGAAAAACGTGCAAATATGACAAACAGAAAAGCCTTAAAAAGGTGGCTCATCCCCCTCGGCAGCGGGCTGGCCGCATCACTTTCAGGCTGTACCGGTGACTTCCCGCTGCTCGACCCGAAGGGCAGCATCGGCGTCGCAGAGCGGCATCTGATTGCGACCTCCGTCATCACGATGCTCCTCGTGGTGGTTCCCGTGATCCTGCTAACGCTGTGGTTCGCGTACCGCTACCGCGCGTCGAACCGCAACGCCACCTACGCACCCAAGTGGTCGCATTCGACGGCCATCGAAATCGTGGTCTGGGGCATCCCGGCCGTGATCATCCTCTACCTCGCGGTCCTCACCTGGAAGACCTGCCACGAGCTGGATCCGTACAAGCCGCTCGAATCGAGCGTGAAGCCGATCAACGTCGAAGTCGTCGCGCTCGACTGGAAGTGGCTCTTCATCTATCCGGACCTGGGCATTGCGTCGGTGAACCAGCTCGCCGTGCCGGTCGGTACGCCGGTGAATTTCCGCATCACGTCGGACTCGGTGATGAACTCGTTCTACATCCCGGCGCTGGGCTCGCAGATCTACGCGATGGCCGGCATGCAGACGCGTCTGCACCTGATCGCCGACCACGCCGGGACCTACCCGGGCATTTCGGCGAACTTCAGCGGCCGCGGCTTCTCGGACATGAAGTTCAACACGCTCGCGACGAACCAGCAGGACTTCGACGCGTGGGTCCAGAAGGTGAAGGCGTCGTCGACGCAGCTCTCGATGGATCAATACACGACGGTCGCCCAGCCGACTGAGAAGGCGCCCGTTCAGTACTTCTCGACGGTCGATCCGAAGCTCTTCAACAACATCATCGCGAAGTACAACAACGGCCACGTTACCGAATTCAACGACGCGTCGTGCAGTACGGGAACGAAGGGGTAAACATGTTCGGAAAACTTACATTAGAGGCGATTCCGTTCGATCAGCCGATCATCATGGGCGCTACGGCGTTCATGGCGTTGCTCGTGGTCGGCCTGCTCGGTCTCGTGACCGTAATGGGGAAGTGGAAGTACCTCTGGACCGAATGGTTCACGAGCGTCGACCACAAGCGCATTGGCGTGATGTACATGATCGTCGCGGTGCTCATGCTCGTGCGCGGCTTCGCCGACGCCGTGATGATGCGTATCCAGCAGGCCATTGCTTTGAATGGTCCAGGCTATCTCCCGCCGCACCACTTCGACCAGATCTTCACGGCGCACGGCGTCATCATGATCTTCTTCATGGCGATGGCGATCATGGTCGGCCTGTTCAACCTCGTCATTCCGCTGCAGATCGGCGCACGCGACGTGGCGTTCCCGTTCCTGAACTCGCTTTCGTTCTGGATGACGGCGATCAGCGCGATCCTGATGAACCTCTCGCTCTTTATCGGCGAGTTTGGGCAGGTGGGCTGGCTCGCGTATGCGCCGCTTTCGGAGCTGCAATACAGTCCGGGCGTGGGGGTCGACTACTACATCTGGTCGATTCAGTTGTCCGGCGTCGGCACCTTGCTCACCGCGGTCAACTTCTTCGTCACGATCCTGAAGATGCGCGCCCCGGGCATGACGATGATGAAGATGCCGGTGTTCGCGTGGACGGCGCTGTGCTCGAACGTGCTCGTCATGGCGATCTTCCCGATTCTGACGATCGCGCTCGCACTGCTCGGCCTCGACCGCTACCTCGGCATGCACTTCTTCACGAATGACGGCGGCGGCAACCCGATGGTTTATCTGAACCTGATCTGGGCGTGGGGTCACCCCGAGGTGTACGTCCTCGTGCTGCCTGCGTTCGGTATCTATTCGGAAGTCATGGCCACGTTCTGCAAGAAGCCGCTGTTCGGCTACAAGACGATGGTCTACGCGTCGTGCGTCATCATGGTTCTCGCGTTCCTCGTCTGGGCGCACCACTTCTTCACGATGGGTGCGGGCGCTGACGTCAATGCGTTCTTCGGCATCATGACGATGATCATCGGCGTCCCGACGGGCGTGAAGATCTTCAACTGGCTGTTCACGATGTACCGCGGCCGTGTGCAGTTCACCGCACCGGTGCTCTGGACGATCGGCTTCATGGTGACGTTCTCGATCGCCGGCATGACCGGCGTGATGCTGGCGATCCCCGGCGCGGACTTCGTGCTGCACAACTCGCTCTTCCTCGTTGCGCACTTCCACAACGCGATTATCGGCGGTGTGGTGTTCGGCTACCTGGCCGGCCTGCAGTACTGGTTCCCGAAGGTCTTCGGCATCAAGCCCAACGAGAAGCTCGCCAAGGCGTCGTTCTGGTGCTGGTTCGTCGGCTTCTGGGTGGCGTTCACGCCGATCTATGTGCTCGGCTTCATGGGCGCAACCCGTCGTCTGAACCACTACGACAACCCGGACTGGCAACCGTACTTCGTCATCGCGGCGATCGGCGCGGCCATCATCGCCCTCGGCATCGTGTTCCAGGTGCTGCTGTGGGTGATGGCATTCGTCAACCGCAACAAGGCGGAGTGCAAGGACCTGACGGGCGATCCGTGGGGCGGCCGTACGCTCGAGTGGTCGATCTCGTCGCCGCCGCCGGTTTATAACTTCGCGGTGATCCCGCACGTGCAGGAACTCGACGAGTTTGCCGATATGAAGGAAACCGGCCGTGGCCTGGGTCTTCAGGCGCACTACAGCGACATCCATATGCCGTCGAACACGGCAGGTGGCTTCCTGATCGGCGTGTTCAGCCTCTTGCTCGGCTTCGCGGGTGTGTGGCACATCACGTGGCTGGCTGTGCTGGCGCTCGTCGCCATCGTGTTCACGGTCGCTGCCCGCAGCTTCGGCAACAACGACGGTTACTACATTCCCGCCGCACGCGTGCGTGAAATTGAAGAAAGGCGTCATCGCGTCACTGCTGCAGACCGCGAACTTGCCGCTGTGGAGGCCAACTAATGTTGCAGAAAACCAATACGGCGAACCTCGCCGATTTCGCTCACGACGATCACCCGGAGTCGCATTCCGTATTCGGCTTCTGGATCTACCTGATGACCGACCTCGTGCTGTTCGCCTCGCTGTTCGCGGCGTTCGGTTGCTTCGCGCATCAGTTCGCGGGTGGCCCCACGGGCAAGGATCTGTTCGATATCCCGGGCGTCGCGCTCGAAACCGGCGTGCTGCTGCTTTCCAGCATTACCTACGGTTTTGCGATGCTCGGCGCGCACCAGCGCAAGAGGGGCGCGGTGCTCCTGTGGCTCGCGGTGACCTTCGTGCTCGGCGCGATGTTCATTACGTTCGAACTGCGCGAGTTCTCGCATCTGATCGCCGAGGGTAACGGCCCGCAGCGCAGCGCGTTCCTGTCGGCGTTCTTCACGCTGGTCAGCACGCACGGTCTGCACGTGTTCTTCGGTCTCGTCTGGATGGCCGTGATGATGCTGCAGGTCCTGCGCCGCCCGCTCGGGGAGCAGGAAATCCGCCGGCTGACGTGCCTGAGCCTCTTCTGGCACTTCCTCGACATCGTGTGGATCTGCGTGTTTTCTTTTGTCTATCTCGGGAGCGTGGTCTAAATGGCTCATTCTCAGTCGCAGGCTCACGGCAGTCTTGGTGGCTATGCCGTGGGCTTCATCCTTTCGGTGATCCTGACCGCGGCCGCGTTCGGTCTCGTGCTGCACGGTACGTTCACGTCGAGTAGCGCCTTGTTCGTGCTGGCCATCCTCGCGTTCGTGCAGGTCATCGTTCATCTCGTGTTCTTCCTGCATCTGAATACATCGAAGGGTCAGGGCATGAACGTGCTGTCGCTCGGCTATACGGTGCTTGCTGCCGCATTCCTGATCTTCGGCACGATCTGGGTCATGAACAACGTCACCATGCTCATGATGTCGCGTTAAGCACGGCAGCTGTTTCGCGGCGGTTTGTTGCCGCGATACAGTTTTCGTTAGCGTGCCCAACGGCCGCACAGACTTTGTGTCTGTGCGGCCGTTTCCTTTTTGGTGCACCAGTTTGCGTGAGGGGCGCTTGTCCGGTGTTTCCTGCTGGCATCAGTTTGATTTGTTCGACCGACGACCATGGTTGCGCACAGGAGCGTAGCCGTAACATGCGCGGCGTGATCAGGTGCGTCTGCACAATGCCTCGCGACAAGCGTGCCTCAAAACGAAAACGCCGGTGCGCAGCGATCAATTCGCTGCGCACCGGCGTTTTTCACAGGGCGCCCGGGGGGCGCCCGCTTTGCTTTACAGGCCGCCCATGCACATGTACTTGACGACGACGTAGTCATCGACGCCGTAATGCGAGCCTTCGCGGCCGAGGCCCGACTGCTTCACGCCGCCGAACGGCGCGACTTCGTTCGAGATCAGGCCAGTGTTGATGCCCACCATGCCATATTCGAGCGCCTCGGCGACTCGCCATACGCGGCCGATGTCGCGGCTATAGAAGTACGCCGCAAGACCGAACTCGGTATCGTTCGCCATCCTGATCACTTCTTCATCCGTCGAGAAGCGGAACAGCGGGGCGAGCGGGCCGAACGTCTCGTCGCGCGCGACCTTCATCGCGGGCGTCACGCCCGTGAGGATCGTCGGTTCGAAGAAGCCGTGGCCAAGCGCGTGGCGTTTGCCGCCCGTGATGACCTGCGCACCCTTCGCGAGCGCGTCTTCGATGTGCGATTCCACCTTCAGCACGGCGGCTTCGTTGATGAGCGGACCCTGCGTCACGCCCGCTTCGGTGCCGAGGCCGACCTTCAGCTTTTCGACGGCATCGCGCAGTTTGGCCGCGAACGTGTCGTACACCTTGTCGTGAACGTAGAAGCGGTTCGTGCAGACGCAGGTCTGGCCGCTGTTGCGATACTTCGATGCGACGGCGCCCGCAACGGCCGCGTCGATGTCGGCGTCGTCGAACACGATGAACGGCGCGTTGCCGCCCAGTTCGAGCGAAACCTTCTTGACGGTCGGCGCGCATTGGCCCATCAGCAGACGGCCCACCGGCGTCGAGCCCGTGAACGACAGCTTGCGCACGGTCGGGTTGCTCGTCAGTTCGCCGCCGATCGCCTTGGGGTCGCCGGTGATGACGCTGAAGATGCCTGCCGGCACGCCCGCGCGCTGCGCGAGCACGGCCATGGCGAGCGCGGAGAACGGCGTGGCTTCAGCCGGCTTCACGACGATCGGGCAGCCAGCGGCCAGCGCCGGGCCGACCTTGCGGGTGATCATCGCGGCGGGGAAATTCCACGGCGTGATCGCTGCGCAGACGCCGACCGGCTCCTTCGTGACGACGAGGCGGCGGTCGTTCGCGACCGTCGGGATCGTGTCGCCGTAGATGCGCTTGCCTTCTTCCGCGAACCATTCGAGGAACGAGGCGGCGTAGCCGATTTCGCCTTTCGCTTCGGCGAGCGGCTTGCCTTGTTCGGTGGTGAGGATCAGCGCGAGGTCGTCGGCGTTTTCGACCATCAGGTCGTGCCACTTGCGCAGGATTGCGCCGCGCTCTTTGGCGGTCTTCGCGCGCCAGGCCGGCCAGGCGGTGTTTGCGGCGGCGATCGCGCGTTTCGTTTCCGCCGCGCCCATGCGCGGCACCGTGCCGAGCAGTGCGCCGGTGGCGGGGTTCGTCACGTCCAGCGTGGCGCCATCGTCGGCGCCTTGCCATTCGCCGGCGAGGAACGCCTTGTTTTGCAGCAGCGATGCGTCTTTCAGGTTCATGGATGAACTCCGGACTAGCTTCGATTCAATTGATCAGTGATGCGAACGGATGGTGCTTTCGTGCCGCCCGTGCGTATGACTCAAAACGTCGGACGGCACAGCGGCGCGTGCCGCTGTGCCGTCCCGAGCGCGTGAGGTTACGCGCTTTCGCTCGATCAGGCAGCGACGCCGACCGCTTCCTTCAGCGATTCCGCGATGATCGCGAGCGCTTCGTCGAACACGTTGTCCGGCGTGGTCAGCGGGAACAGGAAGCGCACGACGTTCGAGTACACGCCGCAGACGAGCAGAATCAGACCGCGCTCGAGTGCCGCCGCCTGAACGCGCTTCGTGAAGTCGGCATCCGGCTCGGTCGTGCCCGGCTTGCAGAGTTCGACGGCGATCATCGCGCCCGGACCGCGCACTTCGGTGATCTGCGGGACTTCCGCCTTCAGCGCGTTGAGCTTGGCCTTGAGCTTGTCGCCGAGCTTCGTGGCGCGCTCGCAGAGCTTCTCTTCGTCGATGACGTCGAGCACCGCGTGCGCCGCCGCGACGGCCAGCGGGTTACCCGCGTAGGTGCCGCCGAGGCCGCCCGGCGCTGCTGCGTCCATGAGTTCGGCACGGCCGACCACGCCCGACAGCGGCATGCCGCCGGCGAGGCTCTTGGCGATCGTCATCAGATCAGGCGCGACGCCATGGTGTTCCATCGCGAACAGCTTGCCCGTGCGTGCGAAGCCGGTCTGGACTTCGTCGGCGATCAGCAGGATGCCGTGCGTATCGCAGATCTTGCGCAGGCCTTGCACGAAATCCGTCGGCGCCGGGCAGAAACCGCCTTCGCCCTGAACCGGTTCGAAGATGATTGCAGCGACACGCTTCGGATCGACGTCGGCCTTGAACAGCGATTCGATGGCCTTCAGTGCGTCGGCGGTCGTGACGCCGTGGAGCGCGTTCGGATACGGCGCGTGGTAGACGTCCGACGGGAACGGGCCGAAGCCGAGCTTGTACGGGGCGACCTTGCCGGTGAGCGCCATGCCCATCAGCGTGCGACCGTGGAAGCCGCCTGCGAACGCGATCACGGCCGGACGGCCCGTTGCGGCGCGCGCGATCTTCACGGCGTTTTCGACAGCTTCAGCGCCGGTCGTGAAGAAGGTGGCCTTCTTCGCGAAGTTGCCCGGGGCACGCTTCACGATCTTCTCGGCCAGCGAAACGTAGGACTCGTACGGCACGACCTGGTAGCAGGTGTGCGTGAAGTGGTCGAGCTGCTCGCGGACGGCAGCGATGATCTTCGGATGGCGGTGGCCCGTGTTGCACACGGCGATGCCGGCCGCGAAGTCGATGAAGCGGCGGCCTTCGACGTCCCACAGCTCCGCGTTCTCGGCGCGCGCGGCGTAGAAGTTGCACATCACGCCAACGCCGCGCGGGGTGGCGGCGTCCTTGCGGCTTACCAGTTCAGCGTTCTTCACATTCATCTCCTTCACGGTCGATTCTGGGTATGGGTGTATCGGTGTTTCGGTGGTTTCAGGCCGCCTGGCGGCCGATGGAGCGACTATACTCAGGTTTGGCTCTAAATTTCAGAGCCATTTAGTAAAATTCATAGGAGCCAATTTCGATGCGAGCGAGCGTCCTGTCCGACTGGCTGGCCCAGCGGCTCGAGCGCGGGAGCGGTCAGCCGGTCTATCGGCAACTGCACCGGCTGCTGCAACAGGCGATCCTGTCCCGCGAATTGCCCCCGGGGACGCGCGTGCCGTCGTCGCGGCTGCTGGCGGCCGAACTGGGGATTGCGCGCAATACCGTCACGCAGGTCTACGAGCAACTGGTGCTCGAGGGGTACGTCAGCTCGGCGACCGGGCGCGGGACTTTCGTCGCGGATTCGTCGCCGGACGAGATCGTGGGTGCGAACGAGTCCGGCTACATGGGGACGGATCGAATGGCGCTGACGCGCGGTGCCGCCGCGAGCCTGGTCCCTGCCGCGTCGCCCTCCTCGGGCAGCGCGGTGGCGCCCACAGTCGGCACGCATTCGTCGCGCGAAGCCGCACGCGCGCTCTCGTCGCGCGGCACGCGGCTGATCGCGGGTGCGGGGGTCTCGAAGCGCCAGGGCGGGGCGTTCATGCCAGGCGTGCCCGACGTTTCCCGCTTCCCGTCGCGCGTGTGGACGCGGCTGCACAACAAATACTGGCGCAGCCTGCGCCCGGACCTGCTGACTTACGCGCCGGGCGGCGGCCTCGCGCTGCTGCGTCACGTGCTCGCCGATTACCTGCGCACTTCGCGTTCGGTGCGCTGCTCGCCGGAGCAGATCATCATCACGACCGGCATCCACCAGTCGGTCGACCTGGCCGTGCGCCTGCTCACCGATTCCGGCGACGTCATCTGGACCGAGGATCCGTGTTACTGGGGCCTGCGCAGCGTGCTGCACGTGTCGGGTCTGAACTCGCGTCCGATCGCCGTGGACAGCGAAGGCATCAATCCCTCAGCCGATGACTTCGCCGCGCCGCCCAAGCTGATTCTCGTCACGCCGTCGCATCAATATCCGCTCGGCATGGTGATGAGCCTCGCGCGCCGCCGCATGTTGCTCGAATACGCGCGCCAGCATCAATGCTGGATCATCGAGGACGATTACGACAGCGAGTTCCGCTACGGCAGCCGTCCGCTCGCGTCGCTGCAGGGCCTCGATGATGCGGGGCAGGTGATCTATGTGGGGAGCTTTGGCAAGACACTGTTTCCGGGGTTGCGCGTGGGTTATCTGGTCGCGCCCGAGTCGCTCGCCGAGAGCTTCGCGATGGCAAGCGCCGAGCTTTATCGTGAAGGGCAGTTGCTCCAGCAGGCCGTGCTCGCGGAATTCATCGCCGAAGGGCATTTCACGTCGCACATCCGCAAGATGCGCGGGCTGTACGGGCAGCGCCGCGAGGCGCTGCTGCATGCCGCCGCGAGCCGCTACGGCGACGCGCTGCCCGCGATGGGCGGCGACGCCGGCCTGCACGTCGTGATGCAGTTGCCCGAGGGCTGCGATGACCGCGCCGTCGCGGAAGCCGCGCTCGCGCGCAATATCGTCGTGCGGCCGTTGTCGGGGTATTACGCCGAGCGTTCGCGTGCGGCGTCGGGCTTGCTGATCGGCTATGCGTGCGTGCCCGACGAGGAAATCGCGCCCGCGTTCAATACGCTGGCCGAAGCGATCGACGTGACGCTCCCGGCGATTGCCTGACAAGCAACACGGCGCAACGCGTTCACAGCCGGATCAGCACGGCGCCACCCGTCACGAGCGCGCACGCGATCAGGTGGCGCGCCGTGAGTTTTTCCTTCATGAAGAGCCAGCCGATCAGCACGGCGAAGATGGAGCTGAGTTCGCGCAGCGCCGAGACCGTCGCGATCGGCAGATAGCGGAACGCTTCGATCACGAGGCAGTACGCGGTAAGCGCGATGAGGCCGGCCAGCATGCCTTTCGCGACTTCGTTCTTCGACGCGAAGAACTGCTGCCTGCCGCCGCGCAGATGCCAGACCATGACGAACTGCGGGATGTTCCAGAGCAGGTAGACCCACATGATGTAGCTGAGGCTATTGCCCGCGAGCCGCGCGCCAAGGCCATCGACGACCGAGTACGAAGCGATGAAGAAGCCCGTGAGCAGCGCATAGGGCACGCTTTCGCCGGAGAAGCGCATGCCGCGCCGGAACGCGAGCGACATGATGCCGACCGAGACGAGCGCCACGCCGGTTGCCGCGAGCGGCTTGAGCGCCTCGTGCGCGAACACGAGCGCGCCGACGAAAACGAGCATCGGCGAAAGTCCGCGCGCGATCGGATAGATTTGCCCGAAGTCGCCGCTGCGATAGGCGCGGATCAGCGTGATGCAGTAGGCGAATTCCAGTACCACCGATGCGGCGATATACGGCCAGCTAGCGGGCAATGGTGCGGGCAGCACCATCACGCCGATCGCGCTTACGACGAGGTACGGAATCGACATCATGCCGAGCAGCCAGAGGCGGTCGCCGGACAGATGGAGAAAGGCGTTCCAGCTCGCGTGCAGAAGTGCCGAGAGCAGGACCAGCAGAACGACGAAAGTGGCCATCAGGGAAGGCGGGCGCGTTACGCGTCTTTGTTGTGTTGGGCTAGAACGCGATTATTCCAGCTTTTTTAGCATGCGATGCGCGCCGCCGGGATGGCTTTGCGAAAGGCGTAGTGAACGCGTTCAGATGACGCGCTCGCGCAGCCAGGCGGAGATGAGATCGATCAGCGTGACTACGGCGATCACCATGATCAGCACGGCGCAGGTCTGCCCGTACTCGAATGAACGGATTTCCTCGTACAGCACGACCCCGATGCCACCGGCGCCGACCATGCCCACCACCATGGCGGAACGCACATTCGATTCGAAGCGGTAAAGCGCATACGAGATCCACAGGGGCATCACCTGGGGCAGCACACCGTAGATGATTTCGTCGAGCGGTGTCGCGCCCGTCGCGCGCACGCCTTCGGCGGGACGCGGGTCGATGGCTTCGACCGCTTCGGCGAAGAGCTTGGCCAGCACGCCCGTCGTGTGGACCCACAGCGCAAGCACGCCCGCGAACGGGCCGAGCCCCACCGCGACGATGAACAGCATCGCGAACACCATCTCGTTGATGGCGCGGCACGCGTCCATTGCGCGGCGCACGGGATGGCGGATCCACGCGGGCGTGAGATTGCTCGCCGACAGGAGCCCGCACGGCACCGAGCAGACGATCGAGAGCGCTGTGCCCCATAGCGCGACTGCGAGCGTCACCCACATTTCGTGGACGTAGGTACGCCACTCCGTGAATTTCGGCGGAAAGAAATCGCTTGCGAACTGGGCCATGTTCCCGGAATCGGTGAACAGGTCGAGCGGACGCATGTCCGCGCCGCGCCACGCAGCGCCCAGCAGCATGAACAGAATGGCCCAGCCGGCCAGAGAGGACCAACTGCGCTTCGGAGGCTGGGCCGCCACGACGCGCGGCGCGAGTGCATCAGCCGGCGCCGGGCGTGCCATGGGCGTCGGCTGCGCGCCGGCGCTGTCCTGCACGACGCGCGCGGCGTCGAGGTCCGTCGTGTTCATTGCTTCGACGTTGCGGCGAGCGCGCTGATTTTCGCGTCGATGGCCGCGATCTGGCTCTTGCGGTCGCCCTCGGAGAGACTCGTATCGGCGGCGATCTTCTGCTTCTGCTGGAACAGCGCGATCTGGCGGACCGGATCCAGTTGTGCGTCCGTCGACGGTGCGAAGCCGGCGTAGCCCGTGATGTCAGCCATAATCTTCTTCTCGCGCGGATCGGTCTTGGCGTAGTGATAGAAGAAGTCACGCAGCTTCTGTTTCGTCGCTTCAGGCAGATCCTTGCGGAAGACGAGCGGGTCGGACGGGATGAGCGGAGAAGTCCACAGCACGCGCACCTGCTGGAAGCGATCCGGGTGCTTCTTCTCCAGCGTCGCGAGCTCTTCCGTGTTGTTGGTCGCGATATCGACCTTGTTGTTCACCACGGCGAGCAGGTTCGCTTCGTGGCTCGACGGCAGCACGGTCTTGAACGACGTCGAGTTGACCGGCACGTTGTGCTGCGCGAACAGGTAGTAGCCCGGGACCAGCGTGCCCGAGGTCGAGTTCGGATCGCCCCAGCCGAGCGTCACGTCTTTCGTGTTCTTGAACACGTCGTCGAGCGTCTTGAAACGGCTGTTGACGTTGGTGATCAGAATCGATTTGTAGCCCGTGTCGCCGTTTGCGTACAGCACCTTCGCAAATACTTCGCCATCCGAACGATCTACGGCTTGCATTGCCGACGCATTGCCGAAATAGCCGATCTGCACCTTGTTGAAGCGCATGCCTTCGATAATGCCCGAGTAGTCGGTTGCGAAGAATGCCTCGACGTGCAGGCCGGTCTGGCGATTCAGATCATCGATGAACGGCTGCCAGCGCTGTTTGAGCACCGCGGACGAATCCGTGGAGATGATGCCGAAGCTCAGGTCTTCGGCATGCGCAGCGGTGCCGGAAAACGCGACGCAAGCGGCGCTCGCGGCGAGCAGGGAGCGAAGCAGTTTCATGGGTTACGGTCCGTTTTCAGGGGGGGAAATCGTTCAGGCCACTTTCGGCTGCGTGCCGAAGTGGTTTGCAGCAGTCGGGGCCGCGGGGTCGAGCAGTTCACGCGCGGCGCTGCCGTAAAGCTGTTGAAGGAGCGCGGGTGTGAGCGCCGCGCTCGGGCCGTCGTAGACGACGCGGCCGTCGCGCAGCGCGATCGTGCGCGCACAGTACTGCATGGCGATATCGACCTGATGCAGCGACACGACCACGGTCAGCCGGTGATTGCGGTTCAGCATGGTCAACATGTCCATCACGCGGCGCGACGATTCGGGGTCCAGCGAGGCGATCGGTTCGTCGGCGAGAATGAGGCGCGCGTGCTGGACGAGCGCGCGCGCAAGCGCCGCGCGCTGCTGCTGGCCACCCGAGAGATTCGCGGCGCGTTCGTGCACCTTGTCGCCGATGCCCACTTCCGCGAGCGCCTGCCGCGAGCGTTCGCGTTCGCTTTGCGGAAAGCGCTTGAGCAGACGGCGCCACAGCGGCAGGCGCGCGAGCGCGCCGATCAGCACATTCGTCTCGACCGTGAGCCGGTGCACGAGATTGAACTGCTGGAACACGAAGCCGATGTCGCGACGGATGCTGCGCACCTCGCGCACGATACGGCCGTTCTGCTGAATGGGGCGGCCGAGAATTTCGATCTGCGAAGGTTGCGGGTCCGAAGCAGTGAAGCCCGCGATGTGACGTAGAAGCGTGGACTTGCCCGAGCCCGATGCACCGATCAGCGCAACCATCTCGCCGATACCGACGCGCAGGTTGATTTCGTCGAGTGCCTTGCGGCCGCTCGAAAAGGTCTTCGACAGGCGTTCGATGCGTATGGCGTCCATTTCAGTTCGCGACCGGAGTCAGGCGTAAGCCGTTGTGTCGGGGACATTCTAGAAAGTGAGTGTGACGGTTGAGTGAAGGCGTCGCGACGTCTAGACGACTATATGTTTTCGCGGTGTTTTCGAGGCGGCATGTGACAGCCGCGTGACGCCTCGAATGTGACACGCGCACGGCGGCGTGAAGGGGCTATATTGTGGTTTACAGATGTGCTGTCCCCTGTTTCATGGCCACGCGCGGCAGAGTCTTTTCATACAACTTTCGAACCGGCGCCGGAGGACTGCATCGATGTCACAAGCTCTGAGCTTCCTCCCCGACAGCTTTGCCGAATATGAGGATCTCAAGTCGATCCTCGATGACGGCAGCCGCTGGTTCCAGATCCGCAGCGAGGGTGAGGTGGAAGTGCGCGGCCGTATGTTCGACCTGTTCGTCGCGAGCATTGGATCGAACGATCCGTCCGCGCCTGCCATCGGCTTTTTCGGTGGCATTCACGGACTCGAGCGCATTGGCTCGCAACTCGTGCTGGATTACATGCGCGCGCTCGTGGACCGGCTCGCGTGGGACGAACTGCTCATGCGGCAGCTCGAATCGGTGCGGCTCGTGATGTTTCCTATCGTCAATCCCGGCGGCATGTGGCTCGCCACACGCGCGAACCCGAGCGGCGTCGATCTGATGCGCAACGCGCCGCAGGACGCCGACGGTCACGTCCCGTTTCTCGCAGGCGGTCAGCGTCTCGGCCGATGGCTCCCGTGGTATCGCGGGCATCGCGGCGAGCCGATGGAGATCGAGGCGGCGGCGCTACTGAGGATCGTCGAAGAGGAACTGACGCAGCGGCCGCTCAGTTTCGCGCTCGACTGCCACTCGGGCTACGGCTGGGGCGACAGCATCTGGTTTCCGTATGCGCGCACGCATCAGCTCATGCGTCATCTACCCGAAATGTACGTACTCAAGACGATGTTCGAGCACGCGCATCCGCATCACGGCTACACCTTCGAGCCACAGAGCCATCAATACCTGCTGCACGGCGATCTCTGGGACTTCGCCTACGATCGCGCACCTACGCAAAATGCGTTCTTGCCGCTCACGCTCGAACTGGGCTCGTGGCTCTGGATCAAGAAAAATCCGCGGCAGATTTTCTTGCGCCAGGGCATGTTCAATCCGTTGCTTCAGCATCGCACGGCGCGCGTGCTGCGGCGTCACACGAATCTGTTCGAGTTTCTCACGCGCGCCGCGTATTCCTCGTCGCATTGGCTGCCGCAAGGGCGGCCGCGGCAGCAGTTGCTGCACCGCGCGATCGAACATTGGTATCGCAAGTCCGACGTATGAGCACGTGGATTCTGCTGCGAGGCCTCACGCGGGAAACCCGGCACTGGGGACGGCTGCCGGTCCTGCTGCGCGAAGCGTCGCCTGCCGCGCGCGTGCTGATGCTCGACCTGCCGGGCAATGGAGCAAGCGCCGCGTTGAGCGCTCCGCTCTCGGTGGAAGACATGGTGACGTTCGTCAGGCGCGCTGCTTTGCAGCACGGTGCGCCGCCGCCGTATCGCGTCCTCGCCATGTCGCTTGGAGGGATGGTGGCGACGGCGTGGGCGCAGGCTCATCCAGGCGAGGTGGAGCAGCTCGTGTTGATCAATACCAGCATGCGCCCCTTCAATCACGCGTGGGAGCGGCTGCGTCCGCAACGATGGCTCGAACTCATTCGGCTTGCCATGTGCTGGCGCGACGCGCGTGCCGCGGAGACGGTGATTCACCGCATCACCTGCAACCGCCGCGACGCGTTCGATGCCGACCTCGCGGAATGGGTTGCGATTCGCGAAAACGCGCCGGTCAGCCGAGGGAATGCGGTCCGCCAACTCATCGCGGCGGCGCGATTTCGAGCTTTGTCGAGCCCGCCTGCCTGCCCGGTGTTGTTGCTGTCTTCGCAGCAGGACCGGCTCGTGAACGCGGCATGCTCGGCGAGCCTTGCCACCGCATGGCGCGCACGCCATGCTCAGCAAGCCTCGGCGGGGCACGATCTGCCGCATGACGATCCTGACTGGATCTGCGCCATGGTCGCGAGCTGGCAGGCTGAACTGGCGGCGGATCCGGTGCGCAGCGCATGAGTTCCGATATTTCGGATTATATGATTAATCCGGATAATGGTTATTAAACGTTGAGGGTGATTATATTTGCAATTATTGTGTGTCGGCGTACGTAGCTCCCTGGTGCCCGCTGTGACGTTTGTGTTAAATTTAATCGTAAGAAAATGTGTTGGGTTTGATGTTTATTTACGTGCGCTGCCGGTTAAAATAAAGGGACGACGCAGGACGGGTGAGGTCGTAAAAGATACGTTTTTGGATAACTCGTGTTTTTGGCTGGGAGGTCCTGTTTATAAGGCTGTTCAGCCGCTTTCCCCGATGCACCAAGGGCGTGCAGATGAATATATACATTAATGATATTAAACCTTGATGTAATTACTGATGTGGATCATGTAAAAAGAGAAACGTTTTTTGGTTGGTGATTTTAACGTCATATGAAAAATATAATTAATTGAATTTAAAGGGTTTTCCTGATTCATGTCGCGTGCCTGTGCGCGCGGTCCTGATTTGCATGTTTCACTTCTGAAACATAAACGGCAGTCGAAGTCCCAGGTAGCCCCGGCGACCCGTGGCGAACATCGTTTTTCCCCGTAAATTCAATCACTTAAATGCATGGCATCGCCTATGCGTGGAGTCGCCCGGATTGGCGCAGTCCGGCCAAGCCGCCCCCTTCATCAATAGGAGGATCCCATGCGAATGACAATACTGGCGACCGCTGCTGCCCTGGCCCTGGGTTTCAGCGGATACGCGATGGCAAATCCATGCAGTGGCAGCAGCGATTCATGCACTCAGGACGCGGTTGGTGGCTCGAACACGCTGACAAGCGAGGCATCTGCGACCCAGTCGGCGGGCACCGGTAGTAACGCCAATGAAGTTGCGGGTAACGTCTGGCAAGACAGCGGCAACAGCACCAAGGTTGTGGCGCTAAGCCGGCTCGATGGCACCGTCTCCAACGTCGGCGTTTCGGGCATCGGCAATTACGCTTCCAACTCCGGTAGCGTGGCTGGCGGTCGTGGCGGCCGTGGCGGTACGGGCTTTGGCGGCATTGGCTTAGGTGGTAACGGCGGTAAGGGCGGCGCAGGCGGTTCCGGTGGTTCAGGCGGCAGCGCGTCGATTGGCAACGCTTCGGCTGGCGACGCGACGATCGGCGATGCTACGGCCGGCGACGGCAACGCTGGCAATGGCGGCAAAGGCGGTTCCGCGCACGCAGGCGGCACGCAGGGCGGCAGTGGTACCGGTGGTGGCGGGTCTGCCGCAGGCGGTAGCGCAGCGCTGGGCGGCCTTGCTGCAGGCGCTGGCGGGACCAACGGCGGTGCCGGCGGCAGCGGTGGTTCTGGCGGAAGCGGCGGAGCCGGCGGCAACGCGAGTGGCGGCACGGTAGCAACGGTCACGTCGAGTGGTGGTGGCGCGGGCGCTGCAGGCGGAGCTGGCGCTGGCGGTGGCGGTACGGGCGGTGCTGGAAGCGGCACGGGCGGCGCGGCGACTACTGGCGCGGCTACCGGTACCGGCGGTGCAGGTACGGGTACCGGAGGCAATGGTGCCGCGGCGACGTCTACGGCTGGTGTCGGCGGAGCCGGCGGCACGGGTACGGGCGGAAGCGCAACCAACGGTTCAGCGACTACCACGGCCTCGAACGGCGCGGCAACGGCAGGCGGCGGTGCTGGCGGTGCAGGTGGTGGTGCTGGCGGCATGGGTGGCACGGGCACGGGTGGCGTGGGCAATGGCGCAGCGGGCGGAGCAGGTGGAGCAGGCGGTACCGTCACAGTCGATGCCGGCACGTTCAACATGTCCAACACCATGACGGGCGCTGCGCAATCGGCAGCGGGCATCGTGGTGATGAGCCAGAACAGCGGCGCAGCTTCGCTCGTGCAACAGGCTGTTACGGTGCAGGCGAATCTGACTGTTGGCCACTAGCCATCGGGAGGCTCTTATGCAACGAACTCTGATGGCGGCAGCTGCAGCGCTGGCATTAGGCTTCAGCAGCTATGCAATGGCCAACCCGTGCAGCGGTAACAAGGACTCCTGCGATCAGACCGCGGTGGGCGGTTCCAATGCCGCGACGGTCTCTGCGTCCGCGAACCAGACGAGCACGACGTCAGGCAGCAATGCCAACGAAGTGGCCAGCGGTGCAAGTGTCACTCAGGACTCCTTTAACAGCAGTACGGCAGTAGCTGCGAGCAAGCTGAACGGCACGGTCAGCTACCTCGGTGTCACGCACATTGGCAACGTTGCCTCCAACACAGGCAGCGTCGCTGGTGGTAACGGCGGCTCAGGTGGCACGGGCTTCGGTGGCATCGGTATCGGCGGCAAAGGCGGCAAACCTGGCAGTAGTGGCAGCGGTGGCGACGGCGGTACGGCCACGGTTGGCAATGCCACTGCCGGCGATGCCTCGGTCGGCAACGCCACGGCTGGTAACGGCAATGGTGGCGCCGGCGCTGCTGGCGGTTCCGCGTCTGCAGGCGGTACGCAGGGCGGAAGCGGTCACGGCACGGGCGGTGGCGCGCTTGCTCTCAGCGGGGCTGCGGGTGGTCTCGCGGTCGGCCTCGGCGGTAGCAACAAAGGTGGTGGCGGAAACGGCGGAAGCGGCGGGAGTGGCGGTGACGGTGGTGTAGCGACCGTTACCGGCACCGGCCCCGGCGTTGCCACGGTCTCGACGTCGCCAGGCGGCAATGGTGGTACTGGTTCAGCGGGCGGCACGGGTGCTGGGACGGCAGGCGCCGCCACAGCCACGGGCGGCACGGCGACGACCGGCACAACCACGGCCACTGGTGGGGCGGGCAGCGGCACCGGCGGTAATGGCGGTACGGCATCCGCCACTGCTGGCAACGGTGGTGCAGGCGGTATGGGCACCGGCGCTAGCGGTAGCAATGGTTCAGTGTCGACGAGTGCGAGCAACGGCAATGCAACCGGAGGGGGAGGTGGAGCCGGTGCAGCAGGCGTTGCAGGTGCGACGGGTGGCGCCGGCGACGGCGGCACGGGCTCGGGCGGAGCAGGTGGTGCGGGTGGAGCAGGCGGCAACGCGACGGTCAACGCGGGTACGTTCGATATGAGCAACACGATGACGGCAGCAGCACAGTCGGCAGCGGGCATTTCGATCATGACCCAGAACAGCGCAGCTGCAGCACTCACGCAACAGACGGTCACCGTTCAGGCCAACCTGACCGTGGGCCACTGAGCCGTTTTTGTCGTGCATGAATGCCGGGGGATCCTCCGCGGGGCGTGCGCCAGTGCGCCCCGCGGCTATCACACCGAGGTCCAGCGGATAGTTCGTTTCATCGATTCGCTTTTGCCCGACCGAGGTCCCGAACACGCCGTTTTTGCGCCCATCCAGGAACGCGGCGCACATAGGCAAAGGAGACGCCCATGCAAGCGCGAAGGAGCATTTCGCTGCTGTTAGCATCAACCGTGACGGCACTGCTCGGTGTGAGCGCTTATGCGGACGACGATCCGCAGACGAGCACCGCGCAAACCGTTGCAACGGATACCGGGGCGACATCCGCGGCGCCAGATTCCGCGGTCACGCCCAAGGTGCCCGATACGCAAGCCGGAGTGACGACGCCCGATAGCGACGCGGCGACGCCCGCAAGCGGTACGAGCGGCACAAGCGGCACGACGGCCGCAGCCCCGCCGGTGAACGACGTTTTTGGTGTGGCGATGACGTCCGATCAGCTCGACCAGCAGCGCGGCGGCGATGCTTTGGTCGGTCAGAATTTCTTGACGGGTGACGTTGCGAATAACGTTGCATCGCGAGTCCAGACGGGTTCCAACACGATTACCGACGGCTCGTTCTCGGGTGCCAGCGGACTGCCAACCGTGATCCAGAATACCGGCGCGAATGTGCTGATCCAGAACGCGACGGTGCTCAACGTGCACTTCGGGAACTGAGGTCATGAAGTCCGTCGCTGTCATCGTTGCGCTGGCGGGCGGCCTCGCCGCGTCGGCGGCGCTGGCCGATCCCATCGATGTCACCGATCCGTCCGGCGGGTATTACGCGTTGCACGTGACGAGTCTGAAAGAAGCCCGGTTCAAGCGGACCATCAGACAGCAATTCGACTTCAGTTGCGGCTCGGCCGCGGTGGCGACGCTGCTGACTTATCAGTACGACTATCCAGTCTCCGAGCAGAAGGCCTTCGTCGACATGTTCCAGAATGGGGATCAGGCGAAGATCCGTCGCGAAGGCTTTTCCCTCCTTGATATACGCAACTTTCTCGCGTCGCTCGGTTTTCAGGCCGATGGCTACGAGGTGCCGCTCGAAAAACTCGAGCAGACCCATACTCCCGCGATCGTCCTGATCGTCGAGCATGGCTATCACCACTTCGTGGTCATCAGGGGCTTGCGCAATGGGCGCGTGCTGATCGGCGATCCGGCGACGGGGACACGGGCCATGTCGCGGGAGAGTTTCGAGGAGAAGTGGCAGGACCGTGTGGTGTTCGTCATTCACAACAAGCCTCAATTGGCCAGATTCAACGATGAGCGTGACTGGCATATCGCGCCGGACGCGCCGCTTTACACCGGCATTTCGCGCAGCGGCCTGTTTAGTGTCGTGGTGCCGAAGCTCGGTCCAGGTGAATTCTGAGGACGATGATGAAACCTCAACCTTTAAAGCTCGCTGGCATGGTTGTCCTGGTGTTCGGCGGGGTAACGTCAGTCGGTGTGGGCGCGATCGAGCAGGACACGCCCACCGTAACCGTGGGAATCGTGATGACGCCCGACGATGCGCTCGCCACGCCGGCTCCGATGTCCGCGGATTCCGCGATTGATGGCGTGCCGCTAAAGGACGCCGCATCGCACGACGACGATGTCGTTGCCGCCGAGCCGCAACCGGAGCCGCAACCGCAACCGGAGCACACCGCCGATCCGCTCAGCGCAATTGCGCCTCTCGATCTTGATGCTGTACCCGTCACTGAGCCCGTGTTGTCCGCGGCCCCGATTGCCATGCCTCCGCGAATCGAGGACGCAACGGTCGCCGCACCGGACACGGATGCTGCCAACGGCGATCCCAACTGGCCGCCTCCCGGAACCATTGCCTTGACGTCCGAACGACTGGACACCATGCGCGGCGGCTTCGACCTGCCGACAGGGTTGAAGGTGTCGTTCGGCATCCAGCAGGTAGCGTTCGTCAACGGCAACATGGTGACGTCAACCAACTTCAACATTCCCGATATCAGCGCAATGACGGCGCAGCAGGCGCAGGCCCTGGCATCGGCGAATACGAGCGGCCTCGTGCAGGTCGGGCATGGCAACACGGTGCAGCCTGGCGCGTTGCCAGGGCTGACTGGCGGCGTGATCCAGAACACGCTCAGCAACCAGCAGATCCAGGCGCTGACGACGATCAACACTACGGTCAACTCGCTGGGCGCGTTCAAGACGTTCAATGTCGGCTCGACGATCAACAGCGCGTTGATCAATGCAGTGCGCCCCCGTTAGTGCTCGGGGGCGTACTGCAGTATTGAGGTTCGCTGGTGGAGGCGGGGCGCTTGCTGCCGTTTCAGAGTGACATCGGTATACGCAGCGTCAGCGTCACATCGGGTGTATCGCGCGTGAGGCCTGCGCCGATGGAAAAGTTGAGCGTCGTCGTGGGCGACAGCCGGTACGAATAGCCGATCAACAGCGTTCCAAGTACCACGCGCACCGATCCGGGCACGGTCTGGCCGTTCTGCGAGGTCGGCAATATGATGCTCTGGTCGTAGCCGATACTGACCGAAGCCTTCTCGTTCAGCGCGAGGCCCATGCCGATATTGAAGCCCCAGATGTCGCCAGGTTGAACGTTGCCGAGGAACTGGGTGGCGCCGTTTCTCAGCGTCAGGGTTTCATCCTTGCCGAAGCTGTGCAGATAGCTGAAGTTGCCGAAGAACACGACCGGGTCGGTCGGGAAGAGCCAGGTCAGGCCCGGCTGGATAGCCCAGAACCCCGAACCGGTCGGTTGCTGCAATGGCAGGCCGGTGCCGGTCGTGTTCGAAATACAGGTTGTCGTGCAGTCGGTGACGACGTCGAACGGGCTCTTGCCCGTGTCAGTCTTCAAGCGCAGCCAGCCCACGTAGTAGAACTTGTCCGGGCCGCCCTGATTGAACTGGTAGCGCATCGTCATTTCCACGTCGCCGATGCCATTGCCGTTGCTGCTGATCACGCTGTTGGCCGCTGCGCCCGTGAAGATCTGGCGCCCGACCGTATCGTTGGTCTGATAGACATACGGCACGCGCACTTCAAACTCCATCCGGTTCGTGATCCCGTAGCGCATTGCGACGCCACCCGTCAGCGTGGTGGTCTTGACCTCGCTCACGTTGATGAGGCCGATCAGCAGCGCCGGGATGATCGTGTATCCGACCAGTGAAAGCTGGTTCTCCGACGAATACGCGAACTCGAAGTATGGTTCGATTACAAACGTGTGCCTTGGCGTCAGCACGCCTGGCTGATCGAAGATCGGTGCGACCGCGGGAGGCCGGGTGTCGACAACGGGCGCCTGGCCCACCGGTGCATTCTGGCCGGAGCCAGCTTGCCCGCTTTGCACCGGCGCAGATGTGACGCCGCCTGACGAAGTGCCTTGCACCGGCACGGTTTGACCGGGTGTAGCGGCCTGTGCATTCGTCGTCTGCGGATTGGTGGTCTGCGGGTTGGTGGTATCGCTGGGTGCCGTGGACTGCGCGCTGGTGGCCTGGTCGGTCGTCGCGCCTTGGGTGCTTGGCGTTGCGCCGCTCGTCGCCGCTGCGCCTATGGGGAGGCCATTGGCATCGGTTCCGCCCGTGCCGCGTTGTTGCTCGAGCTTGCCGGTATCGAGTGCACGGCTCAGTCGTGCGAAATTCGCCTCCTCTTCGGCGAGCTTGTGCTTGAGCGCTTCGAGTTCCTTGACGCGAACGTTGAGTTCCTGACGCAAGGTGGTGATATTGTCCTGGGCCGACTGGTCTTCCAGCGACTGTGCCTGGCCCGTTACGCTAAACAGCGCGAGCGTTGCATACGTTATCGCTCGCATCCGACGAAATGGCATGCGCTTCACGGAGTCTCTCCATGATTAGGCCTGCTGGTTTTCCCCCGAAGAGGTACTACGGCAACAAGCCAACGCGCTCGGCGGTGTTCGATCGCCGGACTCCGGCGCTCACCTCCTGTCGCCATGAATACGTGGGACGGATGGTGGATTCGTCGAAGCACGCGCAGGCATTGGCGAGACGATGTATCTGCGAAACCAGACAGTTCAATGTTTCGAACCGCAGTGTTGCGCGAATTCGTTTTTGTTGAGTACGCCCGCTTCTAATCCGCTTTTTGCGGTACACGTAGCAGGTTACTCGATAAGAGTAGCGCACGTACTTTTGCAAGCCAATAAGGTGAAGCCCGGCTTATGATCGTTACATAACAGAAGCGCCTGTTTTCCAGAACGTTTTCATGCATTCATCACCACGTCACGATACGTTTCGCATCGCGCGTCTTCTCATTGACATGTTGATCGAGGTTGTCCATCAGGTTCTGTGCAAACGCACTGCACTGTGGCCAATTCCGCAGATGAAGACGCGCTTCCTGAGCAACGCGTAGCACGGGTGCTGAAGCGGTCGTGAGGATGGAACGGCGGCGCGACAGCCGCGCACATGCAGGGACCGCCGGGAATGGCCATAATAGCGGTTACGCAATTTTGTCACTCACTATCATGACCGATCCAGTCGTTGCTCCGTCCGCCGCTGTGCGCCTCACCAGTCTTTCGCATGGTGGCGGCTGCGGCTGCAAGATCGCGCCGGGCGTGCTTTCCGCGTTGCTCGCGCGCAGCACGCCGCTCACGGCTGCCTTTCCCAATCTGCTGGTCGGCACCGAAACCGCCGACGACGCTGCCGTCTACAAGCTCAACGACGAGCAGGCGATCGTCGCGACCACCGACTTCTTCATGCCGATAGTCGACGATCCGTACGACTTCGGCCGCATCGCCGCCACGAACGCGCTTTCGGACGTCTACGCGATGGGCGGCAAGCCGATTCTCGCGCTCGCGCTCGTCGGCATGCCGATCAACGTGCTGCCGCACGACGTGATTGCCGCGGTGCTGCGCGGCGGCGAGGATGTCTGTGCGGCGGCGGGCATTCCGGTCGCGGGCGGCCATTCGATCGACTCGGTCGAGCCGATCTACGGCCTCGCGGCGATCGGTGTCGTGCATCCGGATCGCGTGAAGCGAAATGCGTCGGCGCGTGCGGGCGATGTCCTCGTGCTGGGCAAGCCGCTCGGCGTGGGCGTGCTCTCGGCAGCGCTCAAGAAGGACCGGCTGGACGCAGCCGGTTATCGCGCGATGGTGGACGCCGCCACGCGGCTCAACACGCCGGGCGCGAAGCTCGCCGAACTCGATGGCGTTCACGCGATGACCGACGTGACCGGTTTCGGGTTGCTCGGCCACACGCTCGAGATTGCGCGCGGCGCGAACCTGACCGCGCGCGTGCGCTACGGCGACCTGCCGTTCTTGCCGGGCGTCGAGGCGTTTGTCGCGGACGGCGTCTTCACGGGCGCGTCAGGCCGCAACTGGGCCTCGTATGGCGAAAGCGTGACGCTTGGCGCCGCGCTGCCGTCCGTCGCGCAGGCGCTGCTGACCGACCCGCAAACCTCGGGCGGCTTGCTGATCGCCTGCTCGCGCGATAGCGTCGACGAAGTGCTCGCGATCATGCATGCGGACGGCTTTGCCGATGCCCGCATCATCGGTGAACTCGACGCGGGCCCGGCGCGCGTCGAAGTCGTATGAGCGGGGAGTCACCGAAAGCCATTTTCTACGCACTCGCGGCGAATCTGGGTATCGCGGCGTGCAAGTACGTAGCGGCCGCGTTTACCGGTTCCGGCTCGATGTACGCTGAGGCGATTCACTCTACCGCCGATTGCGGCAATCAACTGCTCCTGCTGTTCGGACTGCGCCAGTCGCGCAAGGCGCCAACGCCCGTGCATCCGATGGGGTCGGGTCGCGCGATCAACTACTACTCGCTGGTTGTCGCACTGCTGCTGTTCTTCGTGGGCGGCGCGTTCTCGGTGTACGAGGGCGTTCAGCGGTTGTTCGCGCGCGAGCCACTGCAGCATGTCTACATCGCGCTCGCGGTGCTCGGCATTTCGGTGGTGCTGGAGGCGCTCTCGCTGAGAGGTGCGCTGCGCGAGATTCGTGCGCGCGAACCCAATAAGTCACTGTGGCGCTGGTTTCGCGAGACGCGCGAATCCGATCTGCTGGTCGTGGCCGGTGAGGACATCGCCGCGCTCGCGGGTCTTGCCATCGCCTTCGTGGCCGTGTTGCTCACGCTTATTACCGGCAATCCGGTGTGGGACGCGTGGGGTTCGATTGGCGTGGGTGCGCTGCTGATGTTCATCGCCGCGCTGATTGCGCGCGAAGTGAAGTCGATGATCGTCGGAGAATCGGCGAGTCCGGAAATGCGTCGCGACATTGAAGCCTTTCTGCGAGCGCGTAGCGAAATTCGCAGCATCATCAATCTCATCACGCTTCAATGGGGCAAGGAGATCGTCGTCGCCGTGCAGGCCGAGATGATCGACTACGCCGAAAGCCGCGCGATGGTCGAGGCAATCAACGTGATCGAAGCGGACCTGCAGGCGAAGTTTCCTCAGGTACGCTGGGTGTTCTTCGAACCCGATTTCGCGGTCCGGTGACGGCGGCGTTACACGTGTGATGCACGACCTCGGCTCGGTATTCGGCTCCCCGAGTAGTGCTTCACGCCCGGCAATTAAAAACTTGCCGGGCGTATTCCTGCTTCTTGCGCTCAGTGCCGGAATGGCGTCCACACGGGCGTAGTCGTGTCCCAGTGGTCGAGTTCGGACGGTTGAACCGGTTTCATGGTGATCCCTCCTTCAATTCGAAATCCTGAATAAACGTCGATGCGTTGCCTTATTGGCCCGCGCGTGCGAGACGCGTGGCGTTGTCCCGGCCTTCTTCGACTGCGATGCGTTCGGCTTGCGTGCGGCCGATCAGGCTTTGATCCGGATAGCTCGTCTTGTTGAGCGAAGGCAGCGTGCCGTCGCGATACGCCTCGACGATTTCGGCCTTCACTTCAGCGCGGTTTTTTTGTGCGCCGCTATCAGCTCGCTGCGGTTGCGGACCATAGGTCCCGGACAGTCCGATCCCGCCTGCGAACGCGGCGGGACTGGCGATGAGTGCGGCGATAAATGCGGTGGCGAGAGTGCGTTTCATGATCTGCTCCTTAAATCGAAACGCCGCGCTGCGATCGGAATACGAAAGCGGTTTGGCGACAGGAGCAAATGTAGTTGTGCGATTGCCGCGGATAAACATCCCGGAAACGAAATGAATTGTCCAAATCGCGGAACAATGCTGGAACGATTGTCGCGCGCGATGGCGTGACGAGGCGAGGCGCTGGCGCTCTTCGCGAGCGCCAGCGTGTCAGAATCCCGCGGTGCGCAAGACGCGCTTGCCGCGCTTATCGCACGGTTACGCGACCCACTCCGAAACGACTGGCGTTTCGAGGGCCGGTCCCGATTCGCGCTCTTCGAGCGTGCGCAACGAGCAGGCTTTGTCGAGCGAGGCGCGCCCGCTCAAAAGTGGGCAGCGGTCGAACACTTCGGCGATCCAGTCGACGAACACGCGTACTTTCGGCGACAGATGCCGGCTGTGCGGATAGACGGCTGAGATCGGCATTGGCAGCGGCTTGAAGTCGGGCAGCACCTCGACGAGTTCGCCCGACTTCAGATGAGGCAGCACCTGGTAACGCGCGGGCTGGATCAGTCCGAAACCTTCGACGCCACAGGTGACATAGGCATCGGCGTCGTTCACCGAGACGAGGCTCTTTAGCTTGACTTCCACTTCCTTGCCGTCGACGAGGAACGCCCAGTCGATCACGCGGCCCGTGCGGCTCGAGAAATAATTCACCGCGCGATGGCCTTCGAGATCCTCGAGCGATTGCGGCGTGCCGTGCCGTGCCAGATAGTCCGGCGACGCGCATGAAACGCCTTCGAAAATGCCGATTCGGCGTGCCACGAGCGACGAATCCTGCAGCGCGCCCACGCGCACCACGCAATCGACACCTTCCTGCACCAGATCGACCGGCCGGTCGGTAAGTCCAAGTTGCAGATCGATATCCGGATAACGCGTGTGGAATTCGCACAGAGACGGAATCACGATCAGCCGGCCGATCGAACCTGGCATATCGATGCGCAGCTTGCCGTGCGGCTTGCGGTTGCGGTCCTGGAACGTCTGCTCGGTTTCATCGACGTCCGCGAGAATCCGCACGCAGCGCTCGTAATACGCGGCGCCGTCCGGCGTGAGCGCGAGGCGCCGCGTCGTGCGATGCATGAGACGCACGCCGAGAAAGGCTTCGAGATTCTGGATGATCGTCGTGACCGAGGCACGCGGCATGTCGAGCGTTTCGGCTGCGCGAGTAAAGCTGTTCGTATCGACGACGCGGGTGAACACCTGCATGGCCTGAAGGCGGTCCATTACCACTCTCCAAAAGAGTTCGGCCACACCGCGCGGCACGCAAAGAGGTGCGCCGCGCGAAAAAAACGAACCACATTGTTCAGGTGCGCCGAATTGTGTTGCCCGATTATAGGCATTTATTCGGAGGTCTGCCGAACGCACAATTCGCTCATTCAAACTTACCCTGGCGCATTGCGCCGGTTCGACATGGAAGCATTCAAGCCTTCGGGTTCGCGGGATGTGGCCGACGATGCGGCTCAAAATGCCGATGCGCCGACCGGCAGCATGGGTTCAGGTGTCGCGGCGGGCGATCTGCTCACGACTGACGTCATGATCGAGGGCTTTGCGCAGCAGATTGCCTTGCGCCTCTATCGACCCGCCGGTGCGAGCGGGTTGCCGATTCTGCTTTATTTTCACGGCGGCGGTTTTGTGCGCGGCACGCTCGACGACGCCGACGTTGCGGCACGCAATCTCTCAACGCGACTGCCTGCACTCGTCGTTTCAGTGGGCTATTCGCTCGCGCCGAAGTATCCGTTTCCGGCAGCGCCCGAAGACGCGTATCGCGCAGCGCTGTGGAGCATGACACTGGGCCGCGCATTTGGCGGCGACGCAAAACGCGTGGTCGCAGCGGGTCATGACGCCGGTGGCCAGATCGCCAACGTGCTCGCGTTCATCGGACGCGATCGCGGTGACGTGCGGCTCGTGGCGCAGGCGCTTTTCGCGCCGATGCTCGATCCGAGTCTCACGCGACTTGGCGACGAGCGCCGCCTCGGCTCGGACATCACAGCGGGCGAATGCGCCGCGTGCTATCGCGCCTATCTGCCCGATGCGGCCCAGCGCGTGCATCCGTACGCGGCGCCGCTCGAATCGATGCGGCTTGCCGGACTGCCGCCGACGCTGATCGTCACCGCGCAGAACGACGTCCTGCATATCGAAGCCGAGAAGTACGCAAGCCGTCTGATCGACGCTGGCGTGCGCACCCAGGTGGTGCGCTATCCGCGGATTTCGCACGCGCAGATCGCGAACTATGAGGCCGCGCTCAGCGAAGCGGTGCGCTTCTTCAAAGGCTGTTTCGAGGCTGGTGCATAACGATAACGAACATTGCTCACTTCTCCTGGAGCCCGACATGTCACTCAAATCGAAATCTCGTACGCGCATCGCGCTGGCGGCGCTAGCCGTCGTCGCGGTCGCGGGGTTCGGCACACTCGTCGCAATGCGGCTCGACGGGCATCCGGCTGTCGCGGCCGAAGCGCCGCCCGCGCCCGAAGTGGACGCGGCGGCCGTGGTCCTGCGCACCATCACCGACTGGCAGAGTTACTCGGGCCGTCTGGCTGCCGTCGAGAAAGTCGATATTCGCCCGCAGGTGTCGGGCACGATCGTTTCCGTGAATTTCCGTGACGGCGCGCTCGTGAAAAAGGGCGATACGCTCTTCGTGATCGATCCGCGTCCGTACCAGGCCGCCGTCGATCAGGCGGCCGCGCAGCTTGCCGCTGCCACGGCGCGCACGGGCTACGCGCAGAGCGACTGGGAGCGCGCGCAGCGGCTCATCGGCGATAACGCGATCGCGAAGCGCGACTACGACGAGAAGCAGAACAGCGCCCGCGAAGCGAGTGCGAACCTGAAGGCCGCGCAGGCAGCGCTCGAAGCCGCGCAGATCAATCTCGGCTACACGCGCATCGTCGCGCCGGTGGCAGGCCGCGTGTCGCGCGCGGAGATTACCGTGGGCAACGTGGTGTCGGCGGGCGCGAGCGCGGCGCCGCTCACCACGCTGGTTTCGGTCTCGCCGATCTACGCCGAGTTCGACGCCGACGAGCAGACCTATCTCGACTACATCAGCCGCATGAAGGAAGGCTCGAAGGTGCCGGTGGAACTGGGGCTCGCGAACGAATCGGGCTACTCGCGCAAGGGAACGATCGAATCGGTGGACAACCGGCTCGACACGACGTCGGGCACGATCCGGGTTCGCGCGCGCTTCGACAACGACGATGGCGCGCTCGTGCCAGGCCTTTACGCGCGCATCAAGGTGAGTGGTAGCACCCCGCATCCGGCGCTCCTCGTCAACGACACTGCGATCGGTACTGACCAGGACAAGAAGTTCGTCTACGTGCTCGACAAGGACAATCACGTCGCGTACCGCCCTGTGCAGATCGGCTCGCAGCAGGGCAACCTGCGCGTGATCGTGGGTGGTCTGCAGCCGGGTGAGCGCGTCGTGGTCAACGGCACGCAGCGCGTGCGGCCGGGCGCAGCCGTGCGCGTGCACATGGTACCGATGAACGGCGACCCGAACGGCGACGCGAACTCATCGCTAGCAAAGAGCCACGATGCCGACACGCTTGCCGATGCGCCGCAGGGCAGTTCTTCCGCGAAACCCGCGCAGCCGGCGGCCGTTGCCAGACAGGCGCACTCCGGCGCGAAGAACAACAAGACTTCCTGACGCAGGACGCGCGGCGCAGGGCACGACAAATTAGCGTCAAAGAGACAATTAGACAGTTAGCTGGTTAGTGATACTAAGCGTCTACTTAACGAGCAACCCATGAACATATCGAAATTCTTTATCGACCGGCCAATCTTCGCGGGCGTGCTATCCGTGGTCATTCTGCTGGCCGGGGTGATCGCGCTGTTCCAGTTGCCGATCTCCGAATACCCCGAGGTCGTACCCCCTTCGGTGGTTGTCCATGCGCAGTATCCTGGTGCCAATCCGAAGGTGATCGCCGAAACGGTGGCGGCGCCGCTGGAAGAGGAGATAAACGGCGTCGAAAATATGCTGTACATGCAGTCGCAGGCGAACAGCGACGGCAATCTCACGCTCACGGTTACGTTCCGTCTGGGCACCGACCCCGACAAGGCGACGCAGCTCGTACAGAACCGGGTGAACCAGGCGCTGCCGCGTTTGCCGGAAGACGTGCAGCGTCTGGGCATCACGACGATCAAAAGCTCGCCGACGCTCACGATGGTCGTCCACCTGATCTCGCCGAACAATCAGTACGACATGACGTACTTGCGCAACTACGCGCTGCTCAACGTGAAGGATCGGCTGGCCCGCATCCAGGGCGTGGGCGAAGTGCAGTTGTGGGGCGCGGGCGACTACGCCATGCGCATCTGGCTCGATCCGCAGAAGATCGCACAGCGCAATCTCACGGCGAACGATGTGGTCAATGCAATTCGCGAGCAGAACGTGCAGGTCGCCGCGGGCGTGATCGGCGCATCGCCGAGCGTGCCAGGCACGCCGATCCAGCTCAACGTGAACGCACGCGGCCGTCTCACGACCGAAAGCGAATTCGGCAACATCATCGTCAAAACGAATCCGGACGGTGGCGTGACGTATCTGCGCGATATCGCGCGCATCGAACTCGCCGCGTCCGAGTACGGGCTGCGCTCGCTGCTCGATAACAAGCCCGCCGTGGCGCTCGCGATCAATCAGGCGCCGGGGGCTAACTCGCTTGCGATCTCCGATCAGGTGCGCGCCGCGATGAAGGAGCTCAAGCAGGACTTCCCCGCTGGCGTGGACTATCGCATCGTCTATGACCCGACGCAGTTCGTGCGCGCGAGCATCGAGGCGGTCGTGCATACGCTGCTCGAAGCGATCGCGCTCGTCGTGCTGGTGGTGATCGTGTTCCTGCAGACGTGGCGAGCGTCCATCATTCCTTTGATCGCGGTGCCTGTGTCGATCGTCGGGACGTTCTCGCTGTTGCTGGCGTTCGGCTTCTCGATCAATGCGTTGTCACTGTTCGGCATGGTGCTGGCCATCGGGATTGTGGTGGACGATGCGATCGTCGTCGTGGAGAACGTCGAGCGCAACATTGCGAGCGGACTCTCTTCGCGCGACGCGACCTACAAGGCCATGCAGGAAGTGAGCGGACCGATCATCGCCATTGCGCTTACGCTCGTGGCCGTGTTCGTGCCGCTCGCGTTCATGAGCGGTCTCACGGGCCAGTTCTACAAGCAGTTCGCGATGACAATCGCGATCTCGACCGTGATCTCGGCGTTCAACTCGCTGACGCTTTCGCCCGCACTTTCCGCGCTGCTGCTGCGCGGTCACGGCGAGAAGGAGGACTGGCTCACGCGCTTGATGAATCGCGTGCTGGGCGGTTTCTTCCGTGGCTTCAACAAGGTGTTTCATAGCGGGTCGGAGGCGTACGGACGCGGCGTGCATGGCGTGTTGCGCCACAAAGGCGCGATGCTGATGGTCTATGTCGTGCTGGTCGGCGCGACGGCGATGATGGCGCATATCGTGCCGGGCGGTTTCGTTCCGGCACAGGACAAGGAGTATCTGATCGCGTTTGCGCAATTGCCGAACGGCGCTTCGCTCGACCGGACCGAAAACGTGATCCGTGACATGGGTGCGATTGCACTGAAGCAGCCGGGCGTGGAAAGCGCGGTTTCGTTCCCGGGCCTTTCCGTCAACGGCTTCACGAATAGCTCGAGCGCGGGCATCGTGTTCGTGACGCTCAAGCCGTTCAAGGAGCGCGGTGGCAAGGCGCTTTCGGCTGGGGCGATTGCGGGTGCGCTGAACCAGCAGTATGCGCAGATCAAGGACTCGTTCATCGCCGTCTTTCCGCCGCCACCGGTGCTTGGCCTCGGCACGCTCGGCGGCTTCAAGATGCAGCTGGAGGACCATGGGGCGGTGGGCTACGAGGCGCTCAATCGCGCAACGGAAGACTTCATCAAGCGTGCGGCGGCGACGCCCGAACTCGGCCCGACGTTTTCGAGCTATCAGATCAACGTGCCGCAACTGAACGTCGATCTGGACCGCACGAAGGCGAAACAGTTGGGCGTGCCCGTGACGGACGTGTTCGACACGATGCAGATCTACCTCGGCTCGCTCTACGTGAACGACTTCAATCGCTTCGGTCGCGTGTATCAGGTCCGCGTGCAAGCGGATGCGCCGTTCCGCCAGAAGGCGGACGACATACTGCAATTGAAGACGCGCAACGCCGCTGGTGACATGGTGCCGCTCTCATCGCTCGTGACGGTGACACCCACGTATGGCCCCGAGATGGTGGTGCGATACAACGGCTTCACCGCTGCCGATATCAACGGCGGTCCGGCGCCCGGGTATTCGTCGGGCCAGGCGCAGGACGCGGCGGAACGCATCGCCGCGGAAGTCTTGCCGCACGGCGTGAAGTTCGAATGGACCGACCTTACGTACCAGCAGATCCTCGCCGGCAATTCGGGCATCTGGGTGTTCCCGATCAGCGTGCTGCTCGTGTTCCTCGTGCTGGCCGCGCTCTATGAGAGTCTGACGCTGCCGCTCGCGGTGATCCTCATCGTGCCGATGAGCGTGCTGTGCGCGCTAACCGGCGTATGGCTCACGCGGGGCGACAACAACATCTTCACGCAGATCGGTCTCATGGTGCTCGTGGGGCTAGCGTCGAAGAACGCGATCCTGATCGTCGAATTCGCGCGCGAACTCGAACACGACGGCCACACACCGCTCTCGGCCGCAATCGAAGCGAGCCGGTTGCGTCTGCGGCCGATCCTGATGACGTCGATCGCGTTCATCATGGGCGTCGTGCCGCTCGTGCTTTCTACGGGTGCCGGTTCGGAGATGCGTCACGCGATGGGGATCGCGGTGTTCTTCGGAATGCTCGGCGTGACGGCGTTCGGTCTGATGCTGACACCTGTGTTCTATGTGGTGCTTCGGACGATGGCGGGCGGCAAGATTCACGTCGCGCAGAAGGATCGCGCGCACACGACGTTGCCTGCAGTCGATGCCTGAGGGGGAAAAAAGCATGACTAACTATTCACTCGATATAGCGGCGCCCGGCAACGCAGGCACATTCTGGCGCCGCACGCGGCTCGCGGCAGCCGTTGCGCTCGTCGCATGGCTTGCTGCGTGCTCGGTTGAACCGGTGTATCACGTTCCCGATTCGTCTGTCCCGCCCGCATTCAAGGAAGCGCAACCCACGTCCGCCAACCCGCACGACGTGGGCACCTGGGCGCCGGCCCAACCTGCCGACAACGCGAACCGGGGCCAATGGTGGGAGGTCTTCAACGACCCGACGCTGAACGCACTCGAAAGCGAGGCGGAGGCTGCGAACCAGGATCTGAAGGCCGCCGCCGCGCGCGTGCAGCAAGCACGTGCGGTGACGCAGGCGGCGCGCGCGTCATGGTTCCCGTCGATCGACGCGGGCTTCGGGCCGACCTATCTGCGTGAATCGCCCGCTTCGCTGTTCCTGCCGCAGAACGCCAACGTACCGACGCAGACGCTCTGGCGTGCTCAAGGCACGGTGTCTTACGAGGCGGATCTGTTCGGCCGCGTGAGTTCGAACGTCAACGCTGCGCGCGCGGATGCGCAGCAAAGCGAGGCGCTGTTCTTCTCGGTGCGGTTGGCGCTGCAGGCAGACGTCGCGCAGAATTATTTCCAGCTGCGCCAGTTCGACTCGGACGTCGATCTCTATCGCCGCACGGTGGCGCTGCGCGAGGACGCGCTCAAGCTCGTCGAGCGGCGTTTCAAGGAAGGCGACACCAGCGAACTCGACGTGGCCCAGGCCCGCAACGAGTTGTCGAGCGCGCGCGCCGATGCGGTGGGCGTCGCGCGCCAGCGGGCGGCTTCGGAGCATAGTCTCGCGATCCTGCTCGGTAAGGCGCCCGCGGACTTCACGTTCCCCGAGACGCCGCTCGCGCCCGTGATCGCGCGCGTGCCACCCGGCCTGCCGTCGACGCTGCTCGAACGCCGCCCTGATATCGCGGCTGCGGAGCGCGCCATGGCCGCCGCGAACGCGCGAGTCGGCGTCGCGAAATCGGCGTTCTTTCCGAAGCTCGATATCACCGGTGCGTTTGGCTTCGAGTCGGCGACGCTCGGCGATTTGTTCATGTGGTCTAGCCGCGCGTTCCTGCTCGGACCGTTCGCGGGCACGGCGCTCACGCTGCCGCTCTTCGACGGCGGCCGTCGCCGCGCGAATCTGGCGCAGGCGCGCGGCAAATACGATGAGGACGTCGCACAGTATCGCCAGCAAGTGCTCGTCGCCTTCCGCGAAGTGGAAGACAACCTCTCCGACTTGCGGCTGCTCGACGATCAGATTCGCGAGCAGGGCAACGCCGTGACTGCATCGGAGCGCTCGGCGCATCTTTCGCGCACGCAGTATGAGGAAGGCGAGGTGAGTTATCTGAACGTGATCGACAGCGAACGATCGGTGCTGGTCGCGCAGTTGCAGGCGAGCCAGTTGCAGGGCTCGCAGGCGGTCGCGACGGTCAACCTGATCCGCGCGCTCGGCGGCGGCTGGGGTGACATCAAGGCCGATGATCCGAAGCGCGACGGCAGTGGTGCAGCGGCGCCGCTCGCTTCGCGCTGAGGCCGTTGTACGCGTTCGCGGTGCTGCCCGGGTTGTGCCGCGACGTGAGCTGCGCGCTGCTGACGCCGTTGAGCGTGCAACCGACGTTTGCGCGCAGGCGTGCCGACAAGACCCTGTGGCTCGCTTCGCAGATGTTCAGTGGGAATTGAAACAGGAGAAACAGGAAAGGAAGGGAAAAGCGCCTTGCCGTCCGGCGTGATGTCGCGCCGGACGGCTTCGCGTCTTTATATTACGTCCGGGTGGGCCCGGATCTTCTCTCCTCGCTACGCAGCCGCGGCGATGCCATCCGGCGTAACCGGAAGGTCGCTTTTGGTCTGCATGGCGCCCCGCCGCGCCGCAGCCGCCTTTTTCGTCTTGCCGGCGCGCGAAGGCGGCTGGCATGCTCCACACACGACGTTGTGCTGCAGGTCGTGTCGGTGCGCGACGAATTTGCCGCCGCAGCGGCAGCAAGGCGTCAGCTGCAGAATATCTGCATCGAAAAATCGCACCAGGGTCCACGCACGTGTGAGATCGAGCACGGGCTCGGTCGCGCCGTGGCGGCAGTGTTCCAGATACAGACGGAACCCCTTGGTCAGCGCGTCGAGATGCGAACAACGCGCTTCGTTTTTGAGGAAAAGGTACGTGTTATAGAACAACGAGGCGTGGATGTTGGCGAGCCACGTCATGTACCAGTCTGCCGAGAAAGGCAGCATTCCCTTGGGCGGCGATACGCCCCGGATCTCGCGATAAAGGCGGATCATGCGGTCGCGCGAGAGCGTCAGTTCGCTCTCGAGAACCTGCATGCGCGCGCCCAGCTCGATCAATGCAATCGCGCGAAAAACTTCCTGAGCATCTTCCGTGAGGCTGCGCCGCGTCATGGAGATCTTTCCTCAGGCGAATTGCGCGGCTGACTGTCCTGCGAGCAGGATGGCCGTGTGCGTGGTCGCCACGTCGGCATGCTTTGCGGTCTGCGTGAGCGCGGACAGCATCGCATGGTCGTCGAAGCGGAAAAGACAAAGAATCTGGTCGGAAGAGGCCAGCCTGACGATCTGCGCGAGCGACAGACCGGCGAGCAGATCAGCCAGTTCCGACGACAGACCCAGCCGGAACATGCCGACTGGCTTGTCCTCGCGCAGCATGCGCTGCGCGAGCATCAGGTACGACAAATTAATCTCGCGGATAGAATCCAGCGTCTCGCTGCTACGGTCCATTTCTCTTTTTCCGAAGCCCCGAATTATTAGCCCCCAGCGTTTGCCGCCGTTGTCGGTCTGGTCTTTGTGTGCCGGCCGTCGCTCTTGTGTTTCCCGGCGGGGCCTTGCAATTGAAACAAGGTGTTACAACTCGTAACACCTTGGCTCAAATTGTATGAGGGCCTATCTCGGAAATCAATCCCCGGTGTCAAGAATTTATTGTTCGCCAGCAAACAATTTCGGTAATTTTTTCTTCTATTTCATTTCGCTTGTATGACAGCCGTCAGCGAGCCGATGCCTGGCGTGCATTTGCCGGGACAGCCAATGAAATTAAGGCGCTGAAAAATTTCGGTTGAATATGCAACTAGTTCTGCGTGCACTGTTGGCTGGATGAGACATATTCACATTCGGAAAGATTTCCGCCTCGACGGTAAGAAATGCAATAGGCGGAATCGATAAGTGAAAAGCGAAATATGTAACAAAGGATCGAACCCCTTTGATACAAATTCGACGGAGCGCTGAGCGGACTTAACTGGCGTCGTGTAATACAACGCCGAGCGTATAACGCTGGCCCTCGCGAATGCGGCTCACCCCGTGACGCAGCATCGCACGAGCCGCGCCGCGCGCGCCCTGCAGCGGGCGGTGCCGGACCGCGAAAAGCACGGCGTCGCCTTTGCCAAGCGGCACGACTTCGACGCGCGACTGCTGCCGCGCGCGCTGCTCCGTCAGAACAAACTCGCCGCCGCGGAAGTCGGCGCCGGGCGCGCTAAGCAGGATGGTCGCCTGGACCGGAAACACGTGCTCACCATAGAGATCCTGATGCAGACAGTTGTAATCGTGGCAGCCGTAGCGGAGCAGCAGCGGCGTAGGGCGCGTCTGGCCCGCTTCGTGGCAGCGCGCGATAAATGCGTCGTGGGTGGGAGGAAAATCTACGCCGGTGCCGAGCCAGTCGGCCCAGCGGTTCGCGAGCGCAACGAGTCGGGCGTACAGCAGCGTTCGCAGTTCCGCGACAGTCTCCGGAAGCGGATACGCAAAGTAACGATATTCGCCGCTGCCGAACCCGTGGTGCGCCATCACGACCCGACTGCGGAACGGCGCGTCGCGCTCGTAGAGCGACGCGAGCGCG
Source organism: Paraburkholderia dinghuensis (assembly GCF_003837865.1). GTDB lineage: Bacteria > Pseudomonadota > Gammaproteobacteria > Burkholderiales > Burkholderiaceae > Paraburkholderia > Paraburkholderia dinghuensis. Next base: position 146,807 of record NZ_RQIS01000010.1, read on the forward strand.
TCGCATTCGGCGTCGTCGAGCAGGCCAGGGATCAGCGCGTAGCCGCGCTGATCAAGATCGTTTTCGATGGCGGACCACAGTTGGGCGTCGAGGCGGGCCGCGAACTCACGGGATGACGCAGCGCGCGTATCCGGTCGAAGGGCGGTGAGGGGCATGGTGGCTCCATGACGGTGTCAGATGACGACAGTGTCGCGTCGGCCCGCCGTGTGCGCACTCCGGGGCTTGCGCTCCAATTCGCAGACCGGCTTGCTGCGACGTCCTCACCGGGAGCGTACGCGCGCCAGCCCGCGACGAGCCTGGGGGCCGGGTCCGCGTCGCCGGTTTTGCGAAAAACTCGCACGCACCGCGATGACCTCACGGGTAAGATGCAGGAGACGCAGCGTGCGCGGCGCGGCGGATTTCCGTGCATGCAGCATGCACACGCCGGCGTCGGGAGCAGGGGCAAGCTTTATCGGTGAACGTGCGATCGCCTAAAATGAAAGCGTCACAATGTGGCGTCGCGGCGAGGAGATTGCCATGAGGGAAACCGTAGTTGCCTATCTTCTGGGCCCGGCCGTGATGCTGGCGGTGTGCGCCGTCATGTGGGCGGTGTCGCGCCGCAGCCGGGGCGTGCTCGAAGCGCGCCTCACCCGCTGGCTCGAGGCCCATCGCGGCCACGGCATGCGTCACCGGCACTGAGCGTGGCCGTCGAGACGCTTCCAGGCGGAGCCTGCGCAGGACATGGCGCAGGCGCGCAGAGCCCGCCGCAATTGTTGTGCGGCGCTCCAGTCGCCGGGAAGCGATCAGCCCGCGTTGGATGCCGCGCTAGATATCTAGCACTCCGAATCAATATCGATGGTGACGGACAAGACATCCGCCGCGCACGCGTTGCCGTGCGACGATGGATGGCTTGTGTCATCGCGGGAACTGTGCGCCGGTCGCGATGTCAGTCCCATATTGCACACCGGAGCCCTTCATGATGAGACTCGCCGATTCCTTCATCATCTTCATCGCACGCCTCGCTCTTGCGGTCCTGTTCCTGTGGGGTGGCGCAATGAAACTGCTGGGTTACGCGGGCTTCATCAGCTATCTTCAGACCAAGGGTGTTCCCTACGTGCACATCGCAGCGCCCATCGCGGTGGCGGTGGAACTGCTTGGCGGCATAGCGCTCGTGATCGGTGCGCGCACGCGCATAGTGGGTTTGCTGCTGGCCGGTTACGTCATCGTCACGGCGATTTTCGGCCACGATTTCTGGAACATCGCCGATGTCGCGCTCCAGCACGACGCGGTCGTTCACTTCTGGAAGAACGTTGCGATCGCCGGTGGCTTGCTGCTGCTGGCTGTGACGGGCGCCGGGCGGGCTTCCATCGACGGAATGCGCGCGCCGCGCGGCGGGCTGCGCGGCTGACACAGGCGCAGCTACGCAGCGAGGGAGCGGGCCTTGATACAGGACTTCGATTTCAACGTGGGCGGCAAGGTCGAGCGTTTCAGCGCAAGCCTCGCCGAGGACGGTTCGCGTCGCGTGCTGATCAGCTATGCGGATTCGGCGAAGACGCTGGTCATACTCGATGCGTCTGGTTTACTCGGCGCGCTGATCGCCGAACTGGAAGAGCCCGACCGGCTGATTGCCCACGCGATTCGCAAGGCAACGATCGAGGGTCTCATCGAACGCGCGATCACCACTGGGACGATTCAGGAAACGTCGCTGTAGGTGGCGTGCGCTACGAGTTAGCGTTTTCTTCCGCGCGCCCTGCGCGCACCGCGTTCACCGCGTGCCGTCGAGGCGTGGCGCCGAAGCCGTGCGTCTCGGCGCGTGCACCGCGTCCGTGCGCACGTACCACGCCAGCACAACTGCTACTAGCAACAGCGCCGTCGATATGACGGTATCCGCGTGAAGGCCCGCGACCACGTGTGAGGCGGTGCCCGTGGCAGCGAGCGCTCCGAATGCCGCGACACCGACGGCGCCGCCCGTCTGCCGCGCGGTGTTGAGCAGTGCCGACGCTGTGCCCGCACGCGCCGGTTCAACCGAGGCGAGCACGGCCGTCGTCATGGCGGGGACGGCGAGCCCCATTCCCAGAGGTATCAGCAGGCACGGCACGAGTAAGGCGGCGAGCGGTGTCGTCGCGTCGACGAAACTCAAGAGCGCGTATCCCGTCGCAGCGACCAGTGCACCGACGATCATCGGAGCGCGTGTCCCGTAACGTGCCACCGCATGACCGCTCGCAAGATTGGAGAGCAAGAACCCGCCGGTCAGCGGTACGAATGCGAGCCCTGCCTGCAACGGCGATTCGCCGCGTGCGTGCTGCAGATAGAGCGCGAGCACGAAGATCGTCCCGTAGTAAGTGAGATTCACGCAGACCCCGAACAGCACCGCCGCGCTGAACGTCCGGTTGCGCAACATGGCGAGCGGCAGCATGGGATCGGCGACGCGGGATTCGAGCAGGATGAACCCGCAGCCCGCGATGAACGCTACGACGAATCCCCCGGCCACGGCCGGGTGCGCGAAACCGAGCGGGCGCCATTCGATCACGGCGCCGGTCAACGCCGTGAGCGCGACGATGGCGAGCAACTGGCCGCGCAAGTCGAGGCTACGCGCGGCGCGCGGTTGCGTTCCGCCGGTCCTCGTGTCGGTAGCCGGGTGCGGCGCGGGAATCCACGCGAGCGTTGCGGCGAGTCCTGCGGCGCACAGCGGCAGGTTGACAAGAAAGATGCTGCGCCAGCCGAACGCGGCGATCAGCAGACCGCCCGCGACCGGGCCCATGGCGATCGAGATCGCGCCCGCCGCGGTCCATAACGCCACGGCACGTGCGCGTAGGGCGCCGTCGTGACGGCACGCTTCGTTAAGCAGCGCGAGCGAATTGGGCAGCATCATCGCTGCGCCTGCGCCCTGCACCGCGCGTGCGGCGATCACCGCTGCGGGCGCGAATGCGAGACCGCAGGCGAGCGAAGCGAGCGCGAAGACGACGAGGCCCATCGCGTACAACCTGCGCGCACCGTAGCGCTCGCCGAGCACGCCGCCAAGGAGCATCAGCACGGCGAAGGCGAGCGTATAGGCATCGACGATCCATTGCAGGCGGTCGACGCTTGCGTTCAGCTCGGTGGCGATCCGCGCTAGTGCGATGTTGACGATGGTCACGTCGAGTTGCGTGACGACGAATCCCACGCTGACGGTCGCGACGATGCGGGCAAGCACGGGCGTGAAGGGGGCAAGGGTAGGGTGTGCGGGTTTCATGTGCCCATTCTGGGGCGCGGATTGGCTTCGACGTTTCAGGGTGACGTGAAGTGTCGTCTGCGTGGGTGCGAGGTCACCCGCGCAAAGATGACAAAGTCGCAGGAAGCGCGTGCGCTGCCGGGTGCCGTAGGACCGAGCGTTCTGAACGCGCTTCATATGGGGGCGAGTGTTCGCGCCGCTTATCGGTATCCCGACGTATGCGCCACGCATCGCCGTAGGGTTTAACTGTTGCCGCCGTCAGATTGCGAGTGGCCGCTCGGCAATTAAGATTTTTCTGATTTGAGGGTTTTGCACTTCTCCACAAAATTGCGCCAATTCCCCATCAGATCGAAGCGAGGGTTCTTATGCGTATTGCGATCCTGCAGCGTGACACGGCGCAACGTGGAAATATCGAACTCGTGCTGGCTCAGGGAGGCCACACGTGTATGCCGTTTAGCGACGAGGTTGTTCTCACCAAAGCGCTTGCTGCGTCAACGGTCGACATGCTGGTGCTCGACTGGCACGGCACGCGCCTGTCGGGTGTCGACGTGCTCAGGAACGTGCGCGCGTTGAACGGCGACCATATTCCAGTGTTGTTCGCATCCGAGGACACGTCGGATGACAGCGTTGTTCACGCGTTTGCCGTGGGCGCTGACGACTACGTAAGCCTGCCGATCTGTCCCACGGTGTTCCGCGCGCGCGTCGATGCATTGTTCCGGCGCGCGTTTCCAGATCGTTGCGACAAGGTGACACTCGACGTTGGCCCTTACCACTTCAACATGCGTCGCCAGTCCGTGACGTTGAACGGAAAGCCGGTCGTGCTCTCGGGCACGCAATATCGGCTTGCGGCGCTCTTCTTTGCGAACATCGGGCGGGTATTGTCGCGCGACCACATCTACGCGATGGTCTGGGGACGCGAACTGCACACGCTTACGCGGACCATCGACAGCCATGTGTCCCGGTTGCGTGTGCTGCTGGAACTCGACGACTGCAATGGCTTCCGCCTGCAGCCCGTGTACAAGAGCGGCTACCGGCTGCTGAGCCTGCACGATGGTGTGGAAACGTTCGATCGCAAAGCGGCCTGACGCTCACCGCCCCTTGATCAGGGGCACAAAAAAGCGGCGGCACGCAAATGCGTGCCGCCGCTTTTTTGTTTACGCCTTTTGCCCTGAACTCCCGCTCGCGTCAGCGCGCGAGGCCGAGCCCCTGGAGAACGGCGCTGCCGGCCGACGTGAGGCGGATCTTCCCGGCACTGCCGGTATTGTTCGGTACCTGCTCGACGAGACCCGCTTCCTGAAGCATCGGGATTTCGGGCTTGGCCTGCGCGTCGATCGGCGCGTGCAGCAGCAGCAACAGTGTGGCAAGTTCGTGATGGCTTAGCAGGCGTCGCAAGATCGTTCGTTTCGCCGCCTTCGGCGTCCTTGCCGCGCTCGTATGCTTCGGATTCAATGCTTCCTGGATCATCGGATCAGGTGTCGTCACGGATACCCCCTGCTACGTATCTATTCGATCAACCGATCATGCGGACGAAGACTTAAACGATTCTTAAAACAGGCCCTGAAAATGTGTCGTCTTGCTACACGCTGTTACGTTGCGTAAAAATGTGTAAACGGTGCAGCGCTCCCGCGCCGTCGATCCGGGGAGCGGGGCATGCACCTCGATGGCATTCGAATCACCGAAATAGCGCATTTCACACTGCGGCAGCGATGTCGTATTGAACCTTGCACTATGCCTGCTCACCTTGACGGTCAGGCACTCAACCACGTCGCTGACCGACCGGATGGTCGTCGTATCGATTACGGACTGGCCCGAAACGGGGTTGCTCCGGAACCACCCTACTGGCGTGCGCGCCAGCACACCGCTGGGGGTTTCCACAGGTTGTGCGGGAACGAGTGTTGCGGCTTCGCGACTATCAGACGTGTGCCGTCATACGGCCATACAAACTCCTGCAGAGCGAGATAGACTATCTGACAGATGCCACTCCGCAATCTGGCGAAATGTCAGGGAGGATACGCATGAACCGCCCGTCGATCCGGTTTCCTTTTCGCACCTTCGGCGTGGGTGTGGCCTCACTCTGGCGGTGGATCAAGTGGGGGGCGCTCATCGTTTTGCTCGCCGCCGCGGTCATCATCGCGCGTATCGTCCAGATTGAAATCGACACGTCCCGGCTGCAGGCACACTATCTTTCCGAACTTACGCGCGATATCGGTTTCGCCCTCGACAGCGGGCCGAGCCACAATATCCGCTTCCCCACGACGAACGGGCCGTATGACGTGAGGCTCGGCTATGTGCAACTGCCTTCGTTCGAACAGCGGCTCGAGGCGCGTGGCTTTGCTATCGCGTCGCAGGCGCGTGATTCCGAACGCATGATTGCGCTTGCAGACCAAGGGCTCTTTCTGCCGTATGAAGAAAAGGATCAGGCGGGTCTCGTACTGCGCGACGCGGACGGCGCGACGCTGTTTCACACGCGCTATCCGCAGCGCGCCTACGAAAGCTTCAACGCAGTACCGCCGCTCGTGCGCGACTCGCTGCTCTTCATCGAAGACAAATATCTGCTGGCCGAAGATCAGCCGAACCGGAATCCGGCCATCGACTGGGGCCGCTTCAGTCGCGCGCTAGTCGATCAGGGCGCGCGTCTCGTAAACCGTCAGCAGCAGACGCCGGGCGGCAGCACGCTCGCCACGCAAATCGAAAAATTTCGCCACTCGAACGGCGGCCGCACCGCGACGCCGCCCGAAAAACTGCGGCAGATCGCGTCGGCTTCCGTGCGCGCTTATCTCGACGGCCCGCAGACCATGCCCGCGCGCCAGCAGATCCTCGTCCACTATCTGAATTCAGTGCCGCTCTCTGCGAAGCCGGGCGTCGGCGAAGTCAACGGTATCGGCGACGGACTTGCTGCCTGGTATGGCCGCGATTTTCGCGATGTGAACCGCATTCTGCGCGAACCGGTGTCGGCTGCGACGCTCGATGAGCAGGCGCTGGCGTTCCGCCAGGTGCTCTCGCTCTTGATCGCGCAACGCGCGCCGTCGTATTTCCTGCAGCATGACAATCCTGCACTCGCGAAGCTCACTGACAGCTACCTGCGCCTGCTCGCAAGCGGCGGCGTCATCACGCCTGCGCTGCGCGACGCTGCGCTCGCGACGTCGCTGACGCTCGACCGCTCGAAGCCGCAGCGCGCACCGGCGCCGTATGTCGAGCGCAAGGCAGTGCTGTCGCTGCGCACGCAATTGATGCAGACGCTCGGTTTGAAGACGCTCTACGACCTCGACCGCCTCGACCTCAGCGCGACCACGACGCTCGACGACGATGTGCAGGAAGCCGTCAACGCGCGTCTCGCCGACGCGACGACGAAGGACGGTGCGCGCCAGGCCGGGATCGTCGGATTCGAAATGCTGAAGCCCGCCGACGATCCGTCGAAGATCGCCTACAGCTTCACGCTATTCGAGCGGCGCAACGGTGAAAACCTCGTGCGCGTGCAAACGGACAGCGTGAACCAGCCGTTCGATATCAACTCGGGCGCGCGCCTGAATCTGGGCTCGACGGCCAAACTGCGCACGCTGATCACCTACTTGCAGATCGTGAGCGACCTGCACACGCAATACGCGGCGCTCGACACGAAGGAACTGCGCGCGATCCAGCCCGATCCTTCCGATGCGCTCACCCGCTGGGCACTCGACTATCTTTCGAAGACGCATGACCGTTCGCTGCCTTCGATGCTCGACGCGGCCGTGGAGCGCAAATATTCGGCCAGTCCGGGCGAAACGTTCTACACGGGCGGCGGCGCGCAAAGCTTCAATAATTTCGAGTCGAGCGACAACGAGCAGATCCTTACGGTGCATCGCGCATTCCAGCATTCGGTGAATCTGGTGTTCGTGCGGTTGATGCGCGACATCGTCCACTACGAGATGATCCAGACGTCGGGGCCGCCATCGCAATGGCTCGACGATCCGGCCGTGCGCAAGGCGTACCTCACGCGCTTCGCGGATGGCGAAAGCCAGGTTTACATGAAGCGCTTCTACACGCGCTACCAGGGCAAGAGCGCCGACGAACAACTGGCGACTCTGCTGCAGCACACGCGCAAAGGGCCGGCGCGGATCGCAACGGTGCTGCGCAGCGTGGTGCCGGACGGCTCGCAGACGTGGTTCGACGCGCAGATGCGTGCACAGCTCAAGGGAACGAAATTCCAGTGGCTCGACGACGAGGACCTTGCGAAGGAGTACGACAAGTATGCGATCGACCGTTTTAACCTGAACGACCGTGGCTATATTTCGGGCGTGCATCCGCTCGAACTGTGGCTGCTTAACTATCTGCGCGCGCATCCCGGTGCGACGCTCGATCAGGTTCAGCACGACAGCAAGGACGTGCGGCTGTACACCTATAGCTGGCTCTTCAAGACGAAGTATTACGCGACGCAGAATCGCCGCATCCGTCACATGATCGAACTTCGCGCCTACGATGCGATTGGCCAGTCGTGGCGTGCGCTCGGCTATCCGTTCGCGAACATCACGCCCTCGTATGGCGCGGCAATCGGCGCATCGGGCGATCGACCCGCGGCACTCGCGCAACTGATCGGCCTCGTGGCGAGCGACGGCGAAAAGTTGCCGACGCATAGCTTCGAATCGCTCGAATTCGCGCGTGGCACGCCCTACGAGACACGCTTCGTGCACGCGGAGTCGAAGCCGCAGTCGCTGGTTTCGCCGGAGATTGTTCAGGTCGTGCGCGCGATGCTGACTTCGGTCGTGGAGGGCGGCACTGCCAAGCGTCTCGCCGACGGCATGAGGTTCCCGGACGGCCGCACGATGGAGGTGTACGGCAAGACCGGCACGGGCGACCAGCGCTTCAACGTCTATGCGCCTGGGGCCCGACTCATCGCGTCGCGCAAGGTGAACCGCAGCGCGACCTTCGTGTTCGTGATTGGCGACCGGTTCTTCGGCACGCTCACGGCGTGGGTGCACGAACCCTATGCGGCGCGCTACTCGTTCACGAGCGCGTTGTCGGTGCAGTTGCTCAAATCGCTCGCGCCCGTGTTGCAGCCGTTGCTGGAGCAACGAGCGTCGCCGGGCGACGGAACTCATCCCGATCTGAAGCACGGGCCGCTGAAGATGACCTTGATCGATCCGCAGACGGGTGAGGCGCGCGACGTATCGTGGCAGCCATCCGTGGGCGGTGGAACGCTGGGCCAGTAGCGCGATGCGTTTGTACTTCGCTGTTTGAAGGGGCACGAGGTGGTGCCCTTTCTTCATTTCTGGCCATAAATATGGATTACTAAACAATCGCGCAGAAACAACCAGATGACGCAACGTTACCGGACGTGCCTTGCGGAACATGCCCGGTCTGCCTCGTTCAGATCACGCCTCGTCGCGGTCGGGCCTTTCTGCCGCGACCGCGACAAGGCGGTGGGTCATTGCATGGCGGGAGGCGGCGGAGGGGGCGATCCCGGCGGCGGAGGCGGCAGATAGCGCGGTGGCGTGCTCGCGACCGGGGGCGGCATGGTCATCATGCGCCCGGAGATGGGAATGCGGTTGCCTTGCGCATACATGCATTGCATGTACGCGAAGTCGAAGCGGCGCTGCACGTCGAACGAGGAACCCTGGGCCTGGTTCATGCCGACAGCACTGCCGGTGAGCAGCCCGGCACCCGCGCCGATGGCCGCGCCCTGGCCGCCGCCGAACGCCGCGCCAGCGGCCGCGCCAAGCGCCGTGCCGAGCGCAGCGCTGCCAACCGCCGCATTGGTGGCCGCCTGGTTGGTCGCATGGCCGCCGACCTGCTGGAAGGCGAATTCGCGGCACAGGGCATCGTCGTTGCGGAACTGGTCGAAGGTTTTGCCGGTGCCCGGCAGCGCCATCACGCTCGGCCCCTGGGGGACGACGGCGCAGGCGCTGAGCAGGCCTGCTGTGGCGAGTAGCGCGAGGTGGGTGGTTTTCATTTGACGCTCGATCAGGTACAGGGGTTTAGTTCTGAGGAGCCGGTTGGGCAGGGACCGGGCGCCAGCCCGACGCACACTCCTTCACATAAGGGTAGTAGGTCTTCGACGCATCACAGAAATACCACGTGCTGCCGGCATCGCCCTGTTCATCGGGGGCGGTGTATGCGGGACCTTGCGCATACGACGGATCGCTCGGGCCGGATTCCGGTTGTCCCTGCTCGATGTAGTCAGGCGGCTCGGGCGGGGGCGCGACGACCACCGGTCCCGGTGGTCCATAGTAGTAGGGCCCGGGGACGACAGGGTAGTACCACGGCCCGCCGACGCCCACCACGACGCCCACATGCGCATGGGCCGCGCCGCTCGCGCACGCGATTGCGGTCACGGCGGCCCCGAGTAATATTTTTGACCTTCTCACAGCAATCTCCAGAACGGGTAGCCCGGGCGCGCGTGCGCCCACGTGTGAATTATCGAACGCTACGACATCGCCGGTGCCAATGCAATTACGTGAATTGCACCGTTCTTTCGAGTTGTTACAACTGCTCCGCGGGCGTCTGAAATAGGGGGCGGATTGGTGGCGTATCGGCATGCAACCTCGCGCTACACGCTGGCATCGGTCGGGGTTCACGCTGCGTCTGATCATCGGCTGTCGGCTGTAGTTATACGTTCGGTAACAAATCAGCGACGCTTGCACGCCGATTAACGATGCTGGCCTGTTCGATCCGGAATTTGCGACGCACCAACCTCCATTTTCCGAAGTCATGCATCAATCAGAACGTTCCTAATATCCCGCATATTCCCTTGCGCCAGATATCCCGGTCAAGGATGCGTCGTTGACCTCGCCATCGTGGCCTTCGAAGGGCGACGCTTGTCGGCTCAACGCCCGTGACGCCTTTGATTCAAGGTGCGCCAGCTGTATCTATATCGCAAAAAAAGCGCGAGACAAAAGCGAATTGTCATTTCGACAGGATTCGCGAAAGAGACGTGTGCCCCGCCAGTAGACTCACCGCGCGCTGCGCAATCGCCGTGGTGCGAATCCACCTGCAAACAATCAGGACTGCAACGTGAAAGAGAAACTGATTTGCACCGGCGTCGCGGCACTACTCGCGTCTGTACCGGCGTGGGCCGCGCTCGGTGGCTCACCTTCGTTTCACGGCGTGCGCGGCACGCCGTCTTCCTCCATTCGCGTCATGGCCGCCAGCGGTACAGCCACCGCGCCGTGGACGGTGAACACGACCACCCAGGACGGCGGCACGGTGATCCGCGAGTACCTCGACAGCAGCGGCACGGTGTTCGCGGTGTCGTGGAGCGGACCGCGGGTCGCGTCGCTCGACACGTTGCTGGGCAGCTATTTCCCTGCCTGGCAGAAAGGCCTCGCAGCGGCGCATGCCGCACGCGGTGGCGGATACGGGCCCGTCACGCTTCGCGAGTCGGGGCTCGTTGTGGAATCGGGTGGGCACATGGGTGCGCTCATCGGCCGCGCGTGGCTGCCAAAGGCGCTGCCGCAAGGCTTCACGACTGATCAGATCCAGTGAGCGGGGAATTCATGATGCGCAAGATCACCTTGGCCTCGGCGTTATGCCTGGCTTTGATTCTCACGGCTTGCGGCGGGGGCGGTAGTGACGGAGATTCCGCCGGCAGCGACACGTCCGCAGCTGTGTCGAACACCGGAAACAATTCAGGCGGCAGTGGGACAGGCAGTTCAAATGCGTCGGGGTCGTCTTCGAACGGCAATGCGTCCGGGGGGACTGGTACCGGCACTGGCACGTCAGGTTCGGGCAACTCCGGTACCGGCAATACCGGCACGGGCAGTTCAGGTTCTTCGGGGTCTGGCAGTACTGGCTCGGGCAGTTCAGGTTCGTCGGGGTCCGGCAGTACCGGCACTGGCGGCTCCGGTTCGTCCGGTTCCGGGAATTCCGGCTCGGGTAGCTCAAGTTCGTCAGGGTCCGGTACGTCTGGTTCTGGCGGTTCGGGTTCCTCGGGGGCTTCTGGTAATTCGGGATCCTCAGGTTCGTCCACATCCTCGGGTACATCAAATTCCTCGGGCTCCGGTGGTTCCGGATCGGGCACGTCTTCGGGCGGTGCCAGCGCGGACACCGGCAACACGATTCCCGTTGTCGTGTCGTCGGCGAGTTCCGTGCGCAATTACCCACTCGTGAGCGTGACGATCTGCAAGCCTGGCAGCAGCGCGCAAACCAGTTGCTCGACGATCGACAAGGTGCTGCTCGACACGGGTTCCTTCGGGTTGCGTCTTTACGCGTCCGTGATTCCGTCCGCGACGCTGGCAGCGCTGCCCATCCGGACCGACGCCGCCAGTGGCAGTAACGTAGGCGAGTGTGCCGCGTTCGGGTCGGGTTACACGTGGGGCAGCCTGCGTACCGCCGACGTCAAGCTTGGCGGTGAGACGGCGGCGTCTTTACCGATTCAGGTCATGTCGGATCCGGCGATCGTGTCGAGAGTTCCAACTGCCTGCGTGTGGAATACGTCCCTGAACAGTCCGGCCGCGCTGGGCGCCAACGGCATACTCGGCGTGGGCGTAGCGCGCTACGATTGCGGCACCGCTTGCGCGGGCAGCACGGCGCGATGGGGCTACTACTACGCGGACACTAATCCGGCGACCGCAGTCGTGATGCCGCTCGTCAACCAGGTGACCAATCCCGTTTCGCTGTTTGCGGTAAACAACAACGGCGTGATCGTGGAAATGCCAACGATTCCGAGTGACGGTGCGGCTACGGCCACTGGCACTGTCACCTTTGGCATCGATACGCAGGCGAACAACCTGCTCGCGGGCGCCGGCGCGGCCGTGTTCAATACGGATCTGCACGGTGATTTCACTGGCAGCTACAACGGTGCGGGCACGGTGTCCACGTACATCGATTCGGGTTCGAATGCCCTGATCTTCGAGGACGCGACGATTCCGCAGTCAGGTGGGTTTTTCGCGCCGGCCAGCGCGCTGACGCGTTCGGTTGCGTTGAGCAGCACTAACGGCTCGGCTGCAACTGTCAGCTTCAACATTGGCAATGCGTCGTCGTTGTATGCGTCGATCAACTACGCGTTCAACAACCTCGGCGCATATCTGGCGCAGACCATTGATCTCGGTCTTCCGTTCTTTTACGGCCGGCGCGTCTACTACGGTATTGCCGACAAGACGTCGGCTGGCGGCGGAACGGGTCCGTACGTTGCATTTGTTGCCAGGTGAAGATTTAATCAACTGACAGCTGGACCGATGGAAAGCGCACCTTGTGGTGCGCTTTTTTTCTTCATCAAGGCGCTCACGCTTCGAGCGCGAGCGTCGCGAACGAAGCGAGCCAGTGTTCGCCCATGTAATCTCCCGCGACGTGGTTCAGCGCGCTGTGCAAATGCTTCTGCGCTGCTTCGCGCAAGATGTCTGCGCGCACGTCGCCCACTGGCAGCGCGCCCGCCAGCGTGCGCTGGCACCACGCGCGGCTCAGGTTGAGTCCGTCGAGGTGCGCGATTTTGCCATCGGTGCGGTCGGTAACCGTCGCGGGCGTGAAGAGGGTCGCCGGCATGCGCGTGGCGACGTCTGGAAGAAAACGTCCGAACCACGCATCGAATTCGTCCGCAGGCTGCACACGACTCATCAACACGGCTTCTATCAAAGTCGGCGAAAGAAAGTCGTCGCCCGATGGCTCCCACGCCTGGCATCCCGCATCGCTCTGATACCAGCGTCGCGCGGTTTCCTCGATCTGCATCGCCAGCGCGCCGTGCGCGGTCTGGCGCGCGAAATCCAGCGCGAGCGTCAACGCAAACGCCGTGTTGAAGTGCGTGCCGACGCGCACCGGGTAGGTGGCCTTCGGCAGAAATTCCGCGAAACGTTCGACAAACGTCTCCGTGAGTGGGGCAAGCGCGCGTGACCAGCGCGCAGCCTCGGGCGTCTTCATCGTGTCGAACTGCGCGGCAAGTGCGAGAAGCCAGGCCCAGCCATATGGCCGCTCGAAGCTGCGGTTTTGCGGCAGGTCGAGATAGGCGCGCTCGCCGGCCATTTTCTCGTTGGTGAAGTGTTCGTCGATTACGGCGACGATGCGCGGTGCTTCGGGTAGATCCGGGAAGCGCGACAGCAGACGTGAAATCAGCCAGTACCCATGGACGCATGAGTGCCAGTCGTAGCTGCCGTAAAACACCGGGTGCAGTGCGCGCGGCGCCTGCACGTCCCGCGGACCGGCCAGCGAATGCGTGAGTTTGTTTGGATACTCACGCGTGAGATGCGCGAGCGCAAGCGAGGCAAAGCGGGAAGCGATCGGGGCGGTGAGCGTATCGGTCATGGCGACGGTGCGCGGCGGCGAAAGCGAAGCCGTCAGCGTACCGCGGAATCAGTCGGGTGTGGCCGCTGCGCCCGGCTTGCCCGTGGCGCGCTCCTGCTCGAGGCGGCGTACCGCGTCGCTAACGTCCTGGCCGAATCGCGCGAGTGCGGCCAGTTCGATATTGGGCGGTTGCAGCGCGATCCACAGCACGTCGACGAGCCGCTGCGCCGTGGCGTCGATATCGGTTCGCCGGTTGCCGAGTGTCGCGTCCCATAGAACGTGCTCCATCGGTCCGAAGACCAGCGAGCGCAAGAGGCGCAGCGGCATGTCGTTGCGGATCTGGCCGCTTTCCTGTCCGCGAGCGAGCACGCGCATGAGCGGCGCCGTGTAGCGGCGCTGCATTTCGGTGAGCGCTTCGCTCAGGTCGTGATGACGCGTGCGGCCCTCGGAGAGCACCAGCTCGCAGATGCCGGTTCCGCTTTCGAGCATCAGCCGCAGATGCATGCGGACAATGAATGCAAACTGCTGTCGCACGGTGCCGTCGCGCGGCAGGCCCGCCTCGATCGCTCCGATGGATTCGTCATACCAGTCGCCGATCACGCGCGCGCAAAGTTCGCGCTTGCCGCGAAAGTAGCTGAACACGGTGGCCTCGGACACGCCGAGCCGCTGTGCGATCTCAGCGGTGGTCGCACGCGCGTAGCCCTTTTCGGAGAACACGTCGCGGCCAGCCTGAAGGATCTCCTTCACGCGCTGCTGCGATTTGCGCCCCGCGGGCTGCCGGCGCGAGGCGGGCAAGGCGGTTCTGGTAGCGGCTGGCATTCTGAGTAAGGGTCAGTTAGCGGTGGGTCTGTGCGTAATTATCGGTGAATTAAGGCCTTGAGAACAAGGAATTTGCTCAATCTGAGAAATTTGAGCGTTACTCAATAAAACCTATTGACGTGTACGTAAATGTGGCGTGAAATGGGCGTCCATGGGGCGAACGGCATGCCCGTGCCCGTATCGAACTTTGCATGGAACTGGAGTAAGTGCGTTGCATGGGGCTGGAGTAAGCGCTAAAGCGCCTACTCCAGCCGACAGCTAAAGCGCTAACTCCGGTCGACCGCCCTGAGGGGGCATGGGACCGGAGTAAGTGCTAAAGCACTAACTCCGGTCGACACAGGAGACACTCATGAGCAATGTACCCGGACTGCATTTCCCGCTTGGCGAAGAAGTCGAAATGCTGCGCGACAGCCTCACCGCCTTCGCGGCAAAGGAAATCGCGCCGCGCGCGGCCGAAATCGACCGTACCGACCAGTTCCCCATGGATCTGTGGCGCAAGTTCGGCGATCTGGGCGTGCTCGGCATGACGGTTTCCGAGGAGTACGGCGGCGCGAACATGGGCTACACGGCGCATATGGTCGCGATGGAGGAGATTTCGCGAGCGTCGGCGTCGGTTGGACTTTCCTATGGTGCGCACTCGAACCTGTGCGTGAACCAGATCCACCGCAACGGCACCGAAGCGCAAAAACGCAAGTACCTGCCGAAGCTCGTGTCCGGCGAGCACGTCGGCGCGCTCGCGATGAGCGAGCCGAATGCGGGTTCGGACGTCGTCAGCATGAAGCTGCGCGCCGAAAAGAAGGGCGACCGCTACGTGCTCAACGGCACGAAGATGTGGATCACGAACGGCCCGGATTGCGACACGCTCGTCGTCTACGCAAAGACCGATCCAGAAGCGGCGTCGCGCGGCATCACGGCGTTCATCGTCGAGAAGGGCATGAAGGGCTTCTCCGTGGCGCAGAAGCTCGACAAGCTCGGCATGCGCGGCTCGCATACGGGCGAACTCGTATTCCAGGACGTCGAAGTGCCCGAAGAGAACATCCTCGGTCAGCTTAACGGCGGCGTGAAGGTGCTGATGAGCGGCCTCGACTACGAGCGCGCCGTGCTCGCGGGCGGTCCCACGGGCATCATGGCCGCCGTGATGGACGCCGTCGTGCCGTACATTCACGACCGCAAGCAGTTCGGTCAGGCGATCGGCGAATTCCAGCTCATCCAGGGCAAGGTGGCCGATCTCTACACGACCTTCCAGGCGTGCCGCGCGTATCTCTACGCGGTGGGTCGCCAGCTCGACACGCTCGGCACGGACCACGTGCGTCAGGTGCGCAAGGATTGCGCCGGCGTGATTCTCTACACCGCGGAAAAAGCAACGTGGATGGCCGGGGAGGCGATCCAGATTCTCGGCGGCAACGGTTATATCAACGAGTATCCGGTCGGGCGTCTCTGGCGCGATGCCAAGCTCTATGAAATCGGTGCGGGCACGAGCGAGATCCGCCGCATGTTGATCGGCCGCGAGCTGTTCGCGGAAACGATGTAACGCCGACGACCGTCACGAAAGGAAGCACGCGATGCCGATCATCGAATCGAAGCTCAACCCGCGCTCGGACGATTTCAAGGCGAACGCCGCCGCGCTCGAAGCGCTCGTCGCAGACCTGCGCGAGAAGATCCAGAAGCTGTCGCTTGGCGGCGGCGAGGCGGCGCGCGACAAGCACCTCTCGCGCGGCAAGCTGCTGCCGCGCGATCGCATCGCGCAACTGCTCGATCCGGGCACGCCGTTCCTCGAGTTCTCGCAACTCGCCGCCTACGGCATGTACAACGACGATGCACCCGGGGCCGGCATCATCACCGGCATTGGCCGCATTGCGGGCCAGGAGTGCGTGATTGTCTGTAACGACGCGACCGTGAAGGGCGGCACGTACTATCCCGTGACGGTGAAGAAGCACGTCCGCGCGCAGGAGATCGCGCAGGAGAACCGCTTGCCGTGCGTGTATCTCGTCGATTCGGGCGGCGCGAACCTGCCGAACCAGGACGAGGTCTTTCCCGATCGCGACCACTTCGGCCGCATCTTCTACAACCAGGCGAATCTCTCGTCGCAGGACATTCCGCAGATCGCGGTCGTGATGGGCTCGTGCACCGCTGGCGGCGCATACGTGCCCGCCATGAGCGACGAGTCGATCATCGTGAAGAACCAGGGGACGATTTTCCTCGGCGGCCCGCCGCTCGTGAAAGCCGCGACTGGCGAAGAAGTGAGCGCTGAAGATCTCGGCGGCGGCGATGTGCACACGCGGCTTTCCGGCGTAGCCGATCATCTCGCGCAGAACGATGCCCACGCGCTCGCGATTGCGCGCAGCATCGTCGGCAATCTGAACCGCACGAAGACGCCGCCTGTCGTTTTGCGTGATCCGCTGCCGCCGCGTTATGACGCGAAGAGCCTGTACGGCGTGATTCCCGTCGATACGAGAAAGCCCTTCGACGTGCGCGAAGTGATCGCACGCATCGTCGATGACTCCGCCTTCGATGAGTTCAAGGCCCGTTACGGCACGACGCTCGTGACCGGTTTCGCGCATATCTGGGGCCACCCGGTCGGCATCGTAGCGAACAACGGCATCCTGTTTTCTGAATCGGCGCTCAAGGGCACGCACTTCATTGAACTGTGCTGCCAGCGCAAGATTCCGCTCGTGTTCCTGCAGAACATCACGGGCTTCATGGTGGGCCGCAAGTACGAGAACGAAGGCATCGCGCGCAATGGCGCGAAGATGGTGACCGCTGTCGCCACAGCGAAGGTGCCGAAGTTTACGGTGATCATCGGCGGGTCGTTCGGCGCGGGCAACTACGGCATGTGTGGCCGCGCGTACTCGCCGCGCTTCCTGTGGATGTGGCCGAACGCGCGCATTTCGGTGATGGGCGGAGAGCAGGCCGCGTCCGTGCTCGCGACGGTTCGCCGTGACGGTATCGAAACGAAGGGCGGCGCCTGGAGCGCGGAAGAGGAGGACGCGTTCAAGCAGCCGATCCGCGACCAGTACGAGCGCCAGGGTCACCCGTATTACGCGAGCGCGCGGCTGTGGGACGACGGTGTGATCGATCCGGCGCAGACGCGCGATGTCCTCGGGCTGGGCCTGTCCGCGTCGATGAACGCGCCCATCGAAGATACGCGCTTTGGCGTGTTCCGCATGTAAGCGCCGGGCAGCAAGGAGACCTTGACGATGCAATACGAAACGCTGCTGGTCGACATCGCGGGCCATGTCGCGACGGTCACGTTGAATCGGCCCGACGTGCGCAACGCTTTCAACGAGACGATGATCGCGGACGTGACAGCCGCATTCACGGCGCTCGGCGGGCGCGATGACGTGCGCGCGATCGTACTGGCGGGCAACGGGAAGGCGTTTTGCGCAGGCGCGGATCTGAACTGGATGCGCAAGATGGCGGGCTATTCCGACGAGGAAAACCGCGCCGACGCAATGCGTCTTGCGCTGATGCTCTCGGCGGTCTATCGCTGCCCGAAGCCCGTCGTCGCGCGCGTGCACGGCGACGTTTACGCGGGCGGCATGGGCCTCGTCTGCGCGGCCGATATCGTGGTCGCCGTCGAGACCGCTCACTTCTGCCTCTCGGAAGCGCGCCTCGGCCTGATGCCGGCGACCATCGCGCCTTATGTGATTCGCGCACTGGGCGAGCAGGCGTCGCGCCGCTATTTCGTCACGGCAGAAGCGTTCGATTGCGCGACGGCGCAGCGCCTCGGCCTCGTGGGCGAGGCAGTGAACGCGGACACGCTCGATGCAACGGTTCAGCGCATCACCGACGCGCTCGTCGCGAACAGCCCGAACGCCGTGCGCGAGTGCAAGCGGCTCGTTCAGGACATCGCGGGTCGAACGCTCGACGACGCGCTGATCGAAGATACGGCCGTCCGTATCGCGCGCATCCGGGCAAGCGACGAAGGGCGCGACGGCGTTTCATCGTTCCTCGAAAAGCGCACGCCACGTTGGCGCGGCTAGGCCGCTTTTGTGAAGAGCAGGGCTCACCCGAACGACAGCGAGACCAAACATGTTCAACAAAATCCTGATCGCCAACCGGGGCGAAATTGCGTGCCGCGTGGCGGCGACCTGCCGCCGGCTCGGCGTGAAGAGCGTAGCCGTTTACTCGGACGCCGATGCAAACGCGAAGCACGTCGCGGCGTGTGACGAAGCCGTGCATATCGGCGAGGCCGCGGCGGCGCAGAGCTATTTGCGCATCGAACGCATCATCGCCGCTGCACGCGCCACCGGCGCGCAGGCGATTCATCCGGGTTACGGATTTCTTTCGGAAAACGAAGATTTTGCGCGAGCCTGCGACGAAGCGGGCATCGTCTTCATCGGGCCGCCGGTCGGGGCGATTGCCGCGATGGGTTCGAAGGCGGCTGCCAAGGCGCTGATGCATGCGGCGTCGGTGCCGCTCGTGCCGGGCTATCACGGCGACGAACAGGACCCGGCACTGCTCCAGCGCGAAGCCGACGCGATGGGCTATCCGGTGTTGCTCAAGGCGAGCGCGGGCGGCGGCGGAAAGGGCATGCGCGTCGTCGAGCGCAGCGAGGACTTCGCGGCGGCGCTGGCTTCGTGCAAGCGCGAGGCCGCGAGCAGCTTCGGTAACGATCGCGTGCTGATCGAAAAGTATCTGCTGCGTCCGCGTCACGTCGAAGTGCAGGTGTTTGCCGACACGCATGGCGGAGCAGTCTATCTGTTCGACCGCGACTGCTCGGTGCAACGCCGCCACCAGAAGGTGCTGGAAGAAGCGCCCGCGCCGGGGCTCGACGCGAGCGTGCGGCGCGCGATGGGCGAAGCGGCCGTCGCGGCCGCGCGCGCGGTGCAGTACGTGGGCGCGGGTACGGTCGAGTTCATCATGACCGGCGCGCACTTCTACTTCATGGAAATGAACACGCGTCTGCAGGTCGAACACCCGGTGACCGAAATGGTCACGGGCCTCGATCTCGTCGAGTGGCAATTGCGCGTGGCCTCGGGCGAGCCACTGCCGCTCGAACAGTCGCAACTCGCCGTAGAGGGGCATGCTCTCGAAGCGCGTATTTATGCCGAAAGCCCGGCGCGTGGTTTCCTGCCTTCGACGGGTACGCTCAAGCATCTGCGTATGCCGGAAGGCGTAGAGTTCGCGATCGGCGAGGCAGGGCGGCGCGCTGCGGTGCGCATCGATAGCGGCGTGCGCGAAGGTGACACGATCACGCCGTTCTACGACCCGATGATCGCGAAGCTGATCGTCCACGGCTCGTCGCGCGAAGACGCGCTCGCGCGCATGCAGCGCGCACTGGAAGCGTGCGAGGTGGTAGGGCCGCATACGAACGTTGAGTTCCTGCACCGGCTTGTGACCTGCGAGCCGTTCGCCGCCGCCGACCTCGATACGGGTTTGATCGAGCGTCATCACGATGCGCTTTTCGCGCCGCATCGCAAGCCCGTCCGTGAAGCGCTCGCGCTGGCTTGTGCCGCGCTGCTCGTGCGCGAGCGCGCGTCGGCGGGTGACGCGTCGCCGTGGACCTCGCTCGCGCACTGGCGCCTGAACGGCGGATACACGCAATCGCTCGGCTGGCGCGAAGTCGAAAGCGACACCGCGTTTTCGGCGACGTTTGCGCAGGACGGTGGCGCGCAGACGCTCGCCTGTGCGGGCCGCGTCGATTCGTATACATGGTGGCGCGGACGGGGCGCGGACGAATACGGCGCGACCATCGGCGACACGCGTGTTACCGGGCGCGTGTTTGTCGACGGCGATGTGTTCCATGTGTTCTGCCTCGGTACTGCCATGTCGTTCGAATGGCAGAACCTGCTCGCTCATGCCGCCGACGCGGAGCACGGCGAAGGGCGCCTCACGGCGCCGATGCCTGGCAAGGTCATCGCGGTGCTCGTGGAGCCGGGCGCAACGGTGGAAAAGGGTACGCCCCTCATCGTCATGGAGGCGATGAAGATGGAGCACACGATCGGTGCGCCGTTCGCAGGAAAGGTGACTGAGGTGCTGTATTCAGTGGGCGATCAGGTTGCCGATGGCGCGCAACTGCTGGTGCTCGAAGCCGATTGACGGGAATATTACGGTTGTACCCTGTTGGGCGTTTCGCGAAGGCGGAACGCCTTTTTTTTGTTCGTCGTGGATTGCCGGGGCGCGTGGCGGGGATGCAGAATGCGTTTGAACGGTCCCGCTGCCCGTGCAGTTTGCAGCGTACGGCACGGTGCGGTTCTACCTGGTTGGGGCGAGCCGACGAGGCACGCCTCGTGAAATCGGTGTGAATTTGTTGGAGGAGTGAGCGCCATGAATCAATTCGGAAACGTCGGAGTCCTGTTCATTGCGGGCTTTGGTCCTATCGTCCGAGACACGGTGGCGAGCCGCAAGCTCTATGGCGAGAACCTCGGAATTCCCTTCAAAGAAGAGACCGGTGGCTACCTTCACACGGAGGCTCTGAAAGGCGCAAACAGCTTTGCGCTTTGGCCGCTCTCTCACGCAGCCCAGTCGTGCTTTGGCAACGACGCCTGGCCCGATGATATTCCTGCTCCACAGGCCTGGCTTGAGTTTGATGTTGATAGCGTCGAGGAGGCTACCGCGGAGCTTGAGTCGCGAGGTTATCGAATGCTTGTCAACAACAGGACAGAACCGTGGGGGCAGACGGTCAGCCGTTTTCTTTCACCGGAAGGATTGCTGGTTGGTATTACTTTCACTCCCTGGATGCGAACAAACAAATAACGCGGCCATCACGGCAAGCGACACTTTATCTTTTGATTATCTATCGAAAGCTTATTTGGAAAACTTCGTTTGAGATCTCCGATCGGATGAATAGACTCTGTCCCCGCTACAAATTCCAAACATTATTCGGGGAAACGCATGAGGCTACACGGGACCACTCGCGCACTCGTTGCTGTCGTCGCAGCAGCACCGGGGTTCGCAGGCGCTACGAACGGTTATTTTTCCAATGGCAATGGGGTTGCCTCACAAGGTATGGCCGGCGTGGGCATTGGCCTGCCCCAGGATGCGCTCGCTGCAGCTGCCAATCCCGCGGGCATTGCCTTTGTCGGCAATCGTGTCGATGGTGGCGTCAGTCTCTTTCTGCCAAAACGCGGTGCTGAAATCTCGGGCAACGGTTACGGCGCTGATGGCAACTACGACGGCAATAATCGCTCGATTTTCGCTCTGCCCGAATTCGGCGTTACGTACGAGTTCCTGCCGAACGCGTATGCGGGTCTTGCGCTGTACGCAAACGGCGGGCTCGATACCGGCTACGCCCATAATCCCTTTCAGGCGTTTGGTGCCACGGGATCGGCAGGCGTGGATCTCGAGCAACTGTTTCTCTCCCCGACGATTGCCTACAAACTGTTCGACCGGCATGCGTTCGGCATCGGCCTGAACATCGCGTATCAACGCTTCACGGCGAGCGGGTTGCAGCCGTTCACGGGCCAGTCGGTCGCACCCGGCAACGTGACCGATCAGGGTGCAGACTCGTCGGTCGGGGTTGGCGTGCATCTCGGCTATACCGGTCAGATTACGCCGGCACTGACCGTTGGCGTGACGTGGGCGTCCAAAATCCACGGTCGTTTTGACAAATACAAAGGCCTCTTCGCGGATGGCGGCTCATTCGACATTCCGGAGAATTACGGCCTCGGGCTCTCCTGGAAGGTCACACCCGCATGGACGGTGGCCGCCGACTTTCAGCGCATTCTGTACGGCAACGTGAATTCGATTGCGAATCCCCTCGCCAACCTGTTGGCAGGCAACGCGTTGGGATCGTCCGGCGGCCCTGGTTTCGGCTGGCGCAATACGAACGTGATCAAGATCGGCACCAGCTATGAAGTGACGAGCCGCCTGACACTCCGCGCGGGCTACAGTCATTCGAGCCAGCCGGTGGCCAGTACGGAAACGTTCCTGAACATCCTCGCACCGGGTGTCGTGCAGAATCAGGCGACGCTCGGTGCCTCGTGGAAGAGCGATGCGAAGACTTCGTTCGGCTTCTTCTATGGGCACGCGTTCAAGAAGACGGTAAACGGCGACAACTCGATCCCCGCAGCCTTCGGTGGCGGCAACGCGAATGTGCATCTTTCCGAAGACGTGGTGGGCGTCTCGCTCGGCAGGCAATTCTGAAACCGGTTGAATCCGCAGGTCAAAACGGCCACTGGACGTGTATGAGTCAACGGACTGCTCCGGGCCTTCAAGCGCGGTTCATCTCCCGCAACGCGAGGGATGAACATCACCTCACGCGAGCAACACCACACGCGTGATCGAGCAACCCTTCGGCGGTACCCGTACCACCTTCAACATCACGTCCGCTGTTGACGATGAGCCAGCCGTAGCGGTCGGCATCGGGTCCGGCACCGGTCACGAGGATCGTTTGCGCGCCCATCGTTTGCTCGGGGACGAGATCGCGCGCCACCACCCGGAACGGATTGTCGCGCTCCTGCAGGCTCGTGACGCGCGTCACACGATAGCGCTTGCCGTCGAGAGTAATCCAGCTCCACACGCCGGGCGGGTCGGCGCGATGCGCAGCGAGGGCATCGGTGATATCGGTTCGCATGCAATCCACGTGGATGTGCAGCTGATTCTGCGAGCGCTGTGTCGAAGAGTTGATTTCGAGGCCGAGCTGGTTCGCGGCGAGTTGCATGTCGATCCTCGCATTGACGTGGCGCCCGGCATTCCATGCGCCGACCCAGTATTCCGGCGAACCCGCGTAAAGAATTTGGGGACTTTCGATGCCCGGTACGCGGTCGGTCGGAATCAGCAGATATTGCGCCCGGCCTGAGATGTCCTTGAGCACTGCAAAGCGATTCTGCAAATCGACGGTCGTGCAAGGCGCGGGTTTGCCGGTGTCGCGTGCGTTCGGTACGCATTGGCCGCCCACGATTTTCCAGAGTGCGTCAGAGTCGACCGTCGACAGGCGGGCGCAGCCGCCGACGGCGAATAGCGCGGCGGTACTGGCTGCGAGAAAGACATTCCGTATCAGCTTGGTGTATTGCATCGGCGCGGCGCGATCGTGACAGGGGAACGGACCACGCCGCTGTTGCTACGTCGCGTTGGCGGGTGGCCGGATGTTGCGGCGAGTGTAGCCGAAAGCGTGTGTCACGCGTGTGAGTACGGGTCGGCGCCGGGCCGCAAGGCATCGGGTTCCGTAATCACCAGCGAGTGCGGATGAGTCCCGGCAAGCGAAGGCATTCGCGCTCGCGCGACCGCTGTGTACCAACGGAACGTTGTGGACCGACGACAAACGCGCGCCGCTTACTTGCGCGGCGGATAAAACGTGAGCGGACGCTCGCTTTTTTTCCCTTCGGCGGCGGGCGTCGGGCCACATGAGCCGCATGTCCCGCACCCGTCGGCGCAATTACCTGTCGCGCCGCGCGGTTGCAGCGCGCGGCCGACGCGCTGTGCGAATGGGCCGCGTCCTGGCTTGAGCAGGGTGGCGGCGAGGGCGGCCTGCCGCTGCGCTGCCAGCGTTGGGGCGAGCTTGCGCAGCGTATAGAGCAGGCTCGCGGCCACGAGTGCCGCGATCACCGCATATTGGGCGATGAGTCCGGCGCTCATGCGAAGCGACTCGCGATCTGGTAGGTGATAAACGACGCGACGTACGCCACCGCGAACATGTAGCTGAACGAGATCACCACCGCGCGCCACGAGCGCGTTTCGCGGCGGATCACGGCGAGCGTCGACATGCACTGCGGCGCGAACGCGAACCACACCATCAGCGAGAGCGCGCTCGCGAGCGAGAAATTCTGCGCGAGCGTGTGGCCGAGTCCGGCGATATCGGAGTCGCCGGTCGCCACCGAATAGACCGTGGCGAGCGCGGCCACAGCGGTTTCGCGCGCGGCGAACGCCGGAATCAGCGACAGGCTGATCTGCCAGTTGAAGCCGAGCGGCGCGAACGGATACTGCAGCACGCGGCCGAGATAGCCCGCGAAGGAATAGTCGATGGCGGGACCGGTCGCGCCTGCGGGCGGCGAGGGGAACGTCGAGATGAACCACATCAGCACGGTCAGCGCGAGGATGATGCCGGTGAGGCGCTTCAGGAAGATCATGCCGCGCTCCCACAGGCCGATCGCGACGTCACGCGCGCGCGGCATGCGATAGGACGGCAGTTCCATCAGCAGCGCGTGCTCGCGATGGTCGCGGCGAAGATGCTTCATCACCCAGCCCACCACCATCGCGCCCACGATGCCCGCGACATAGAGCGCGAACAGCACGAGCCCCTGCAGGTTGAACACGTCGAAGACCATGCGCTGAGGAATGAACGCACCGATGAGGAGCGCGTAGACGGGCAGCCGCGCGGAGCAGGTCATGAGCGGCGCGACGAGGATCGTGGCGAGACGGTCGCGCGGATCGGTGATGCTGCGCGTGCCCATGATGCCGGGAATCGCGCACGCGAAGCTCGAGAGCAGCGGAATGAACGAGCGTCCGGTGAGCCCGACCGACACCATGATGCGGTCGAGCAGAAACGCCGCGCGCGGCAGATAGCCCGATTCCTCCAGGACGAGGATGAAGAAGAACAGTACGAGAATTTCAGGCAGAAAGCCGAGCACCGTGCCGACGCCGCTAAGGATCCCGTCGGTGAGGAGGCTGCGCAGCGGCCCCTCGGGCAGCAGCGTGCCGGTGGTGGCGCCGAGCCAGGTAAAGCCGTCGCCGATCGCATCCGTGAGCGGTTTGCCGAGCGAATACACCGCCTGGAACACGAGGAACATCACGAGTGCGAGGATCAGCGGACCGAAGACCGGGTGCAGCGTCCAGCGGTCGATGGCGTCGTCGCGCGCGTCGGTGGCGCGCGGTATCGTCACCGCCGCGGCGAGGATGCTTCGCACGGTGGCATGCAGGTCTGCGGTGTCTTCGGGACGGGCGCCGGTGTTCGCGGTCTGCTCGTTGGTCTGCTGGTCGAGCAGATCGATCAAGGCGTGGGCGCCGCCGCGCCGCACGGCCACGGTTTCGACGACGGGCATGCCGAGCTGGCGCGAGAGTTCCGCCACGTCCACGGTGATGCCGCGGCGCTTCGCGGCGTCCATCATGTTCAGCGCGAGGACCGCCGGGCGCCCGAGCCGCTTCACTTCGAGCACGAAGCGCAGGTGCAGGCGCAGGTTCGTCGCGTCGGCGACGCAGACCACGAGGTCGGGCACCGCTTCGCCGGGATAGCGGCCGAGCAGGACGTCACGCGTGACGCGCTCATCGGGGCTCGTCGAATCGAAGCTGTACGCGCCGGGCAGATCGAGCAGCTGGACCTTGCGGCCCGAGGGCGTCACGAAGCGGCCTTCCTTGCGCTCGACGGTGACGCCCGCGTAGTTGGCCACCTTCTGGCGCGCGCCGGTGAGCAGGTTGAAAAGCGCGGTCTTGCCGCAATTGGGATTGCCGACGAGGGCGATACGCAGTGGTGCCTGATTCACGACGCGCAAGCCTCCGCGACGCTCACGCGCAGGGCTTCGGCGCGGCGCAGCGCGAAGCGCGTCGAGCCGATCTGGACGAGCAGCGGGTCGGCGCTCCAGGGCGCATGGGCGACGACGCGCACCGGCTCGCCCGGCACGAAGCCGAGATCGCGCAGACGCTTTGCGATGGGGTCGTGCTCATGGGCGTCGTCGACGCGCTCGACGTAGGCGGTGGTACCTCTGGAGAGGTCGGTCAGACGCATGGCAGGGAGGGAGATCAAATGCGAATGGATCTCATTGTACGCCCCCGCCCAAACGATGCGTTGGCAACGACCGAGTCAATATGTCGCAATGATCTGAGATAAGAACGGCTGAATGGGCTGAATGCGCCAAGTGGCGGGATCTCGCGGGTGGGACCGCCACGCGGCGGGCGGCGCGGCAGGCGGCGCAATGCCGCACGCCGTGCCGTCAGGCGAGCGGATCGGCCACCGCCCGTTGCGGTCGATTCAAGCGGCGCCGCGCTTCAGATCGCGGGCGCGGGCAGGGTACCGAGAATTTCCTCGAACGCGAGTCCGATCGCGAGCAGACGCCGGTCGCTGCCGAGCGGCCCATCGAGTTCGAGCCCGACCGGCAGTCGCCCGTCCACCAGCCCGGCCGGCAGCGAAAGGCCTGGAATGCCGGCGTTGCTGGACGGATCGGTATTGCGCAGGAAGGCGCTCATTTCGTCGATGGGCGGAGCCCCGTCGATCGAGACGCGCGAGGAGCCGTTCATGTCGTCGATGGGCACGGCGACGAGACGCGTCGTCGGGAATAGCAGCGCGTCGACTCCGCACCCCGCGAACGTATGCGCGTAGAGCTGCTGCAGACGCGGTCGCCATACGGTAATCGCCGTCTGGTAATCGCCGCCGAGTTCGTTGGCGAGCACGGCGTCATAGGTTGCGTGCACGTCCGGGCTCGCAATGCGCGCCACGATCTCGGCGACGCTTTGCACCGGCGCCTTGTTCGCGACGAGCCACGCGTGCAGGTCCTCGAGCGGCTCGTGCAGCGCGATCGCCGTGCTCACGCGCGCGTTGATCGCGAACAATTCGCTCATTTCGACCGGTACGAGCGTGACGCCCGCCGCCTCCAGCTTGACCAGCGCTTCGCGCGCCACGCCTTCCAGCGCCGCTTCGAGCCCTTGCCAGAACGGCTCGGGCAAGCCAATGCGCAGGTTTGCGATCGACGCCTGCGCGAGCGGGCCGTGACCGGTGATGAGGCCGTCGAGCAGTGTTACGTCGGCGACAGTGCGAGCCATCGGCCCGACCGTGTCGCGCGTGTGGCTAATGGGCACGACGGCTTGCGGGTCGTGATAGCGGCGCTGCGTCCCACCGTCACCGACGGATGGCCGCAGGCCGACGATGCCGCACAGCGCGGCTGGAATGCGCGTCGAGCCGCCCGTGTCGGTACCGAGTCCCGCCGGCGCCATGCGGGCGGCTATCGCGGCGGCTGTCCCGCCCGACGATCCGCCGGGAATCAGTCCGGGATCGTAGGGATTGCGCACGGACCCCGCACCGGGGCTCAGATTCGTGCTCGTGATGCCGAACGCCAGTTCGTGCATGTTGGTCTTGCCGAGCAGGATGGCGCCCGCATCGATGAGCCGCTGCACCGAAGGCGCATGCCGGGCGGGTGTGAACCCTTCGAGCGCGGGTGTCGCCGCCGACGTCTGCAGGCCGCGTGTGTTGATGTTGTCCTTCACGACGATGGGCAGCCCCGCGAGCGGCTGGCGGGCGCGTTCGTTTTCGCCGAGCGCGTCGATGCGGTGCGCGGCCGCGAGTGCGCCTTCGACGTCGAGCACGGTGAACGCGTTCAGGTTCGAGAGCGCCTCCGCACGCGCGAGCAGCGTCGCGACATATTCGGCGGCCTTCAACTGGCCGGACTGGATCGCCTTGACGGCTTGCGTCGAGGTAAGGGCAAGCTGCTTGTCGACAGTCCACGTCATGGACTCGTTCTCCTTATGCGGCGGGCTCGGACGCGTTTGGCGGCGATGGCGCCATCAAGCGCGACACCAAAAAGCTCGACCGCGGGCATGACTGCCGGACGCGGGAATCGCGGATCATAGCCAGGCTCGTCCCGCGGTTCGCGATGGGGAAGCTGGCATCGTGCGTGATGCCGTCAGCGTCAATGCTGCTCGCGATGGCGAGGCGCCTCCATGCCAGGAGAAACCCTGTCGCGCTTGCGCGCGGCGAATGCCACAGCGGACACGCTCCAGACATCGGCTTGCGATAGCACGCCAGGCCGCTCACGAAGTGCCGGATGTATCGGCGTTTCTGGCGTGGCGCACAGTTGTGTCCGGTGATGTGGTTCGTATTCTGTCACAACCGTAAGGAAGCCTGTTCCTTTAAGCGCAGTGGCGCTGTTCGTCGATCCACATGCGCGCCCAGCGGTACGCGTAGGCGAGCGCGTGCTCTTCGTCGAAGAAGTAGTCGACGGCGTAAAACGAGCGGGTGTTGTCCGGCGGCGTGCCGATGGTCAGGTTGGCGGCGTAAAGGCCGTTCGGCAGTCGCTGCGCTGCCGTGGCGACGTCGTAGCCTTTGTAGCGGAAGGGTGCGTTCATGGCGAATGGATCTCGGCTTGCGTTCCAGGCGGCGCGCAATTTCGGTTGCGCGAGCACGAGCCAAGCGTAGTTGCAGGCGCGTGCCGGCGGAACCAATCTTTCGTCGCAAGCAAATCACGGGCGGCCTGAAACGGTCAGCAGAATGATCCGGATGAGGCGAGTTGCGTGTCCGGTTTCAATGTCGTCTGCTGGCTTTCCGCTGTCTGTGGGGTGACGCACGAGACCGGGCCGGGCATCGCGCCGGCTGTGTGCGGTGCCGGACGGTTGCACGGCGTGCGCGCCTCGCGCGGTGACCCTCAGTCGGCCGCGCGCGTGCGGTAACCCACCTGCAGCACATTGCCGTCGGGGCCGATCTGCGGCGCAATGAGCGGCGAGCGGTTGTGGCCGGGCGCCGCGTTGCCCGGTGTGGCCGGGCCGGTCGGAGGGTTTGCGCGCAACGCGGGCTGGGCGACCATGCGTGGGGTGGGGTGATCGGCGGAAGCCAGCTTGCGTTTTGTGTCGTGGTGCGGACGAGCCTTTTTGCCGGTCTGGGGGGAACGCATCCCGGGCGTGCGCGCCTCCGGGGGATTCCAGATCTCGACGTAGCGCTCTCCGGCAATTGCCGGGGACGCGACGACGCACAGCAAGATCCCCGTCGTGATGAATCGCACTTCGTCTTCTCCGTATCGATGAACGTAGCCGGCTTGCAGGCTGCGGCGGGAAACGCTTGCTCCCGTCGAGGATCGTGCCGGTTGCGGCGCTGCGCCGGGCGCGCGCCATGGGCGGAACACTTCCGGATGCGGCATCGGCCAGCGCGTTGGCGATGCGGCACGGATGGCCGAGTGCACGCACTGTACCTTCGGGCAGTCGCTAACGCAAACGTTTGCATGCGCGTGTTGGGGCGATGTTGTACGCATGGAACGGGCGGTCGATCGGGCGCTAGCCTTGCCGGGTTTCAGCAAGGTGACAACGGTAGAAATGGCGATCGCGCGGACAGGGCGGCCCGTGACTTCGTGAAGTAGCACATCGCGGGTCCGCACGGCCCGCGAATCGCGGGCGCGACGGCCGGTCAGGGGGCGCTAGTGCGCGATTCGACAGGTTATGGATTAGCGATCAGATTAGCCCTGGCAGCACAACACCGGATAGGCGTACTCCAGCGAGTGTCCATTCTGGTGCGAGATCGCGATGTCGGGCCGCTTCACCGGTGCGTTGGTGACCGATGCATCAACAGAGTTGCGATCTCTGTGTCTCGCACGGCCTGACTTCACATCGAGCAAGGGATGGTGTAAATAGTCTCGCGGTTTTCAAATGCAATGGATAACTAAATATATGCGCGTCTTGAGCGATAAACCTCAGGTCGGGACGGAACGCTTGTGCAGTTCTTTGGACGCAGCAAGCGGAATGCGCGCGTCGTCCCAGGTCGTGAGCCATTCCACTTCCTTCGACGCGAAAATCTCTCCGTGATTGCGCAGCGCGTACTGCAATGAATCGATGATGTGATTGCGGATGATTTCGGGCGTGCGCCGGTCGTCGAGAACGGCGCGGAAGGCTTCGAGTGTGGCCATCGCGTGGGCTCCAGCGGCTGTTGCGATTACGCCCTTATCACACGACAAAAAAACTCGCGCCACGCAACAAAAACCCGCGGAGAAATTAGCCGAAGCGCTCGGCACGCCAGGGACGCGGATCGGTGAAGGTGGGGGCGCCCGTCATCATGTCCGCGAGCAGGCAGCCTGTCACGGGCCCGAGCGTGAGTCCGTGATGATTGTGGCCGAACGCGAACCAGAGCCCCGGGTGACGCGGCGCAGGACCGATCACCGGGCGCATGTCGGGCGTGCAGGGCCGCATGCCGAGCCACGGTTCCGGGTCGACGCGTTCGCCGAGTCCGAACAACGGCTTCGCAATCGCCTCGGCACGTTCGAGCTGGACGCCCGTCGCGGCCGTGCCTCGCCGGGCGAGTTCAACGCCGGTGGTGAGTCGTACGCCCTGTTGCATCGGCGCGATGGCGTAACCCATTTCGCTGTCGACGACCGGCGCAGATAGCGTTCCACGCTCCGGCCGGTAGTGCATGTGATAGCCGCGTTTAGCGCGCAACGGAATGCGATAGCCGAGCGGCTCGAACACGGTGTCCGACCATGGACCGAGCGCGACGACCGCGTCGCGCGCGGCAACGAGGCCTTGCGCGGTCTGCACGGTCCACGCGTCACCTGTGCGGCGCAACGTGGTCGCGTCGCCGGTCGCGAGCGTGCCGCCCTCGGCCGCGAACAGGCGCGCGTAACGCGCCACGAGCGCGCCGGGATTGATGACCGTCTTCGGGTCGAGCCAGTGCAGCGCGCCTGCAAATCCCGGCGCAAGACTCGGCTCTCTTGCGCGCAGGCCAGTTTTGTCGAGCACGCTCACCTGCAGCCCGTGATCGCGCGCCGTGCGTTCCGCCTGTGCCGCTTCACGTTCGAAGCGCTGGGGGGTGTGATACGCCTGCAGCCAGCCGCTCGCCCGGACGAGCGATGCCGCATCCGCGCGCGCGACAAGTGCATCGTGCTCGGCGACGCTGCGCTCGATGAGCGGCAGCATGTCACGCGAGGCGGCTGCGTGGCGCTGCGGCGACGATTCCCACCAGAAGCGTGCGAGCCACGTCGCGTATGAGGGCAGGGCGCGATAGTCCCAGTAGAGATCGGTCGAACGGTTGCGCGCATAGCGCAGCAGCGTGCCGGCGTCGCGCGGAAAGCCGTATGGCACCACCGACGATCGCTCGATGAGGCCCGCGTTGCCATAGCTCGTTTCTTCGCCGGGACCGCGGCGGTCCACGAGTACTACGCGTCGGCCACGATCCTGCAGATGCAGCGCCACACTCACGCCGACAATGCCGGCTCCCAGAACGATGACGTCGAAATCCATAGGCTTGTGCGACTCGGGGTGCGGTGTGAGGTTGAGTGGCGACGGGACGCCGCCCGGCGTGTGGAGCGGGCGCCTCAAACTGTAACGACGGCGCGACCGGTTCGCAAGCGCGTGAACCGGACTGTGGCCGAGGGTGCATCGTGCGTTCGCTCGCGAAGATTTCGGGCATGCCGACGTGCGGCTCGATCTTGCCGCGGGCGTATTGCTTCACGGACTCGTCGGTGTCTTTGAACAGCAGCGGCGCGAAATCGGCCTTGTGGAGTTCGGTGTCGATGAAACCGGGTCACGGCTGCGGTCGCGCACGTTCACGCGTACCTGCTGGCAACGCGGCTGAGGCGACGGCGCAAGGCGCAACCACATACACGCACGCCGCGCCAATTAGAGGTTGCCTGTGTCCGTTGTTAAACTAGGAAGGTCGCGCAAGCACGCCGTGCGCTATTCACGAGGGGAACACAATGGTGCGGTACCGGCATTACAAGGGTGGCATCTACGAACTGGTCTGCGAGGCGACGCTCGAAGCGGATCCGTCGGTCACCATGATCGTGTACCGCGCCGCAAACGGCACGATCTGGACGCGGCCTGCTACGGTGTTCTTCGAACTCGTCGAACACGAAGGTGCGCTGGTCCCGCGGTTTGCGCCCGTCAACTGAATCCTGAAACCCTGCATGTGAGGCTCTGAGGCCATGCGTCTCCTGATTGCGATTCTCCTCCCCTGGTTGCTCTTTTTCACGATTGGACGTCCGCTGGCGGGCATCATCTGTCTGATCCTGCAGATCACGCTGATCGGCTGGATTCCGGCCGCCATCTGGGCCGTCTATTCGCTCAGCCAGTTTCATACCGACCGCAAGATCGACCAGGCGCTGGGCAAGCGTCCGTGAGTGAGGGGGCCGGAACACTGCCGTTACGCGCGTAACAAAGAAACGTAATTCGGCAAGAACTTAATTACGCCTCTGCTTTCTTACAAATAGAAAGGGGAGGTGTGCAATGCTGAAGAACATTGTTATCGCAGGCGCGGTTGCGCTGCTGGCCGGGTGCGTGGCGGTCCCGGCCTACGACTATGGTTACGGTAACGCGTACGGTTACGGGTACGATCAACCTTACTCCACCGGCTACTACGGCTACGGACCGGCCTATGTGCCCGCGTACGGGGCCGTGAACATCGGTATCTGGGGCGGCGGAAGGGACCACGACCATCGCGGTGGCGACTGGCACGGTGGCCCGCGTGGGCCGGGCGGTCATGGACCCCTTGCCCCGGGTGGTCACGGCGGTGGGGGAGGCCACGGCGGCCCAGGGGGCCCCGGCGGTGGCCGGTAGTGTTCGGCTCTGACCGGCCCGGACCAGATGAAATCGATCTGAACGGATCCAGAAGCTGGAAACAGTCAGGCCCGCTCCTCTATCGAGGGCGGGCCTGATGCGTTTATCGAACCTGTCAGCCGATCAGGGCTGTGCCGAACGGTATCACTGGCCGTATTGCGACGTCCCGGTCGTCGACGGGCCGTACGCTTGTCCAGCCTTCTGCGCCTGGATTTTTGCCTCCGCGGCCTGAGCGTTTTCCGGATAGTGCATCCAGTCGGCTGGATCGTAACCGGCGGCGCGAAACTGTACGAGTTCGTCGCGCACCTGGGCACGCGTCAGCGGTTGCTGTTGCTGCGCGAACGAAATGGCCGGGACGGCGAGGACAGCGGCTACCGCGACGGCCTTGAGAAACGATTTCACGACGTTACCTCCGATATTTCTAGTAAGGGCTGCAGCGCGTTGCACCGCCCGTCCATGCAATTTAGGTGGTAACAGGATCAGGGTAAATACGTAAAACGTGAACTTAATGTTGTCGTTGCGACAATAGTCGCTGCCCCTGTCGTTAAGACGAATATTTGCGCGAAATGCTTAAGTGGCGGGAAGGACCGGCTGGGGTCGCGTTATTGCGGGTGCGCTGATTATTGCAAATCACGCAACAGGAATTAAACGATAAAGGCATATATCCGGGTCGGGTGCTTACCTAGAATCCAGTCACTTGCTGCGAGCAGCATTGCGGCAGCAGGCAATTCAAAAAAATCCCGGAGGTTGCAATCATGAAATCGCTCGTTCAAGCCGTTGTCGTCGCTGTTGCCATCGCGGCGCCGGTGGCTGTCTTCGCCCAGTCCGCCGATCAAGGCCTGACCCGCGAACAGGTGCGCGCACAACTCGTCGAATTCCAGCAGATGAGCCGCAATCAGGTCGCAGGTAGTGACGTCGCGGTGAGCGCGCCGGCCGCTCAGGGCGACACTTCATATGGCGGCGTCAGTGGCACGTCGTCGATGGCGGGTCACGGATTTGTTCCCGAAGCGGCCCGCAGGGGGCCGCAGGCCGTGTATTTCGGCGGCGCGTAAGCGAGGCCGGGACGTTCGCGTCCCCGGACTGCCTTTCAGGGAAAGCCCGTGGCGTGTGCCGCGGGCTTTTTCATTTGCAGGATTGTGTCCGTATCCCGATGATCGTCACGACGATGTCGCGTCGGGCACGTCGAGCACGAGATCGGTCTGTGCAACTGCCACGCACGTCAGCACGTAGCCTTCCGCCTTCTCCTCACGGCTCAGCCCCGGCCATTCGATCGTAAAGCGCACTTCGCCGCTCATGACGCGGCAGATACACGTCCGGCACGTTCCGTTGCGGCACAGGCGCGGCAGGTGGATGCCGGCGAAGCCAGCCGCCTCCAGCAACGTGAGTTCCGGCGGCGCATCGAACGTGACGCCGAGCGGCTCGATGCGCACGCGCGGCACTGTGCTGTCCAGCTTGTCCGCACTCACGAAATCGATACTCCCAGCAACCGGCCAGCGCCCGCGGTGAACGCTGCTGCGACGAGCCCGATTGCGATCTGCCGGAACGCTGAAAACGCGGCGCTGCGTCCGTTGAAGAGCGACGTGAACACGCCGACGGTCGCAAGTCCGATCGCGCTCAACACGACCGACTGCACGATCGCCGTCGTGCCGTGCGCCCAGAGAAACGGCGCGGTGGGAAACGCCGCGCCGAGCGCAAACAGACAGAACGACACCGCCGCCGCCGACCACGGATTGCCGCCCAGTTCTTTCGGATCGATGCCGAGTTCCTCGCGCGCGAGGGTATCGAGCGCGTGATCTCGGTCGCGCATGATCTGTGCGGCGACGCGCCGCGATTCCTCGACGTCGAGGCCCTTCGCCTGATAGATCAGCGCGAGTTCGTGGCGTTCGGCATCGGGTGTGTGCTCGATTTCGTCGGCCTCCTTGGCGAGCTGCGTGCGCGCGAGTTCGCGTGCGTTGGTGACCGAAAGCCATTCGCCGAGCGCCATCGAACATGCGCCCGCCACGAGTCCCGCGAGGCCGGTGAGCAGGATCGCGCGGTTGGCGCTGCCCGCGCCCGCGACGCCCATGATGAGGCAGAAGTTCGAGACAAGGCCGTCGTTCGCGCCGAGCACTGCCGCACGCAGATCGTTGCCCGAGGTCGCGCCCTTGTGCCACGACTCGGCGGCGGCGATCTGCTCGCCTTTCGAGCGGCCGCGCTCGGCCCTGCTCGCGACGATCGACTGCACGATCGCCGCGTGCTGTTGCTCTTGCGCGGAGAGCGCTTCGGCACCCGGTTCATGCGCGTAGCGGTCACGGTCGGCGAATTCGGCTGCGGCGACGGTTGGCAGTACGATCGACGGACCGAAAAAGCGCGTGAGCGTCTGTAGCAGTCTGGTCTTCGCGCTGCGTCGATGCGGTCCTGGCTCGATGCCGTTTGCCACGAGTTTGTCGTGCCAGACGCGCGCATGCTCGCGCTCGGACGCAGCGAGTTCGGCGAAGATCGTCCGGCGGTTTGCGTCCTGCTCGACCGTGGCGAGTGTGTCGTAGACAGCGGCGCTGTCGAGTTCGTCGGCGAGGTTGCGCCGAAAGCGTTTGAGTTCCTGGGCAGAGGCCATGGGGCACGAAAAGGAAAGAACGGTGCAAGCTTAACCTGGCGCGCCGCGCGAGCGCTTGCGCGGCACAAGCGCGAGCGCCGGAATCGCCGGTACACGGGAGGTCGTGTGCGTGACCGCGTTCACGTGCTGCGGCCACGACGCTGAAGCAGCGGCGCCGCCCCGTCTTGCAGGCGGGCACGGTATCAGCTCGCGTCCGTCTGCGGTTGTTCCGGGCGGTCTGAGCGCACGGCGGCGACGGTATATCGCTCGCATGTTTCTCGTTGCTCCGCAGCGTGACGCGGTATTTATTTGCGCGGATTTGCGCGTCGCTTTCCGATCGCGGAACTGCGGCCAGCTTTAGACCGGATGGCACGCCGCAGATTCCGCTTGCGTTCGTTTGCGCCAGTGCCAGGATGGTAGCGAGGGCGCAGCGCGTCTCGCGCCCCGGCGGCGGCTGACGGGCCGAGGCCGGCTCCGTTTTGCGGAGTACATCATGGTGCAAAGCGAATTCAGGATTCTCGTGGCGACGCTCGCCACGTTCGTCTCGCTGTTTGGCCTGGCGGTCGTGATCCACGGACTGTTCTTCGACTTGAGCGACGTCGTGCTCTACGGCGTGGCAACGATCGGGGCAGGTGTCATTGCGTTCGTGGTGATGCTGACCCTGCATCCCCACGATGTCGAGCAGCATCGGCATCGCGAAACGTAACGCGGGTACACCGCTACCCACGTTTCGCGGCAGTGCAGCATCCGTGCACGCGGACGGGGGCAGTCTGTGCGCACGCAACCGGTGCATGACGGAAATGGTGCCGGACGCTCGTTTTCACGCATGTGGCGACGTCGACCTTGCGGCCTGTCAGAAGTCGTCTAAAGTGAATCCAATCAATCGCCGCAAACGTGTCATGCAGAGCATCAACGGACGGCGGCTGATGAGAATTCCGCGCGTGCGCCGGGGAGGAGCAGCGGTAGCGCGGCCCGGTCACCCTCAACCGAAGGCCATCCCCATGCAGATCATTTTTCCGAAAGTAGTTCCCGAATATTCGGGGGGCGAATTGACCCTGGCGTTTCCGGCGATGGTCGATGGGCAGAGGGTGGAATGCACGATCACCGCTGAGGCGCTGGAAGATCACTTCGGCGCGGCGTCGCCACGTGCCGAGGACATGCTCCATGCGTTTGACAGCCATCG
This sequence comes from Paraburkholderia dinghuensis, assembly GCF_003837865.1. Taxonomy (GTDB): domain Bacteria; phylum Pseudomonadota; class Gammaproteobacteria; order Burkholderiales; family Burkholderiaceae; genus Paraburkholderia; species Paraburkholderia dinghuensis. The sequence continues at coordinate 182,873 of NZ_RQIS01000010.1, forward strand.
CGAACGGATCGAAGCCGTCGCGCGTCGGCTGCTGTCCGATACGCGTGCCCAGTGCCTTGTGCTGCGCAGCGGCTATGTCCGCTTCGCGCAGGCCCACGGCGCCGCTTCCTGAGCGCAGGCGCCCGCGTGCCGGGCGCATTTCCTTGTGTTGTTCGCGAATGCCGGGCTTTGCGCCCGGCTTCGCATTTTCACGCTCAGATCATGCGACGCAGCGTGTTGTCGCGCAGCACGAAGTGGTGCGCGATCGCTGCCAGCGCGTGTAGTCCAACTACCCAGTAAAAGACATTGCCAATCAGTTCGTGCGCGTTCTTGAAGATCTCGCGCGCGATCGGATCGGCTCCGATTAGCGTGATCTGCAGGTCGACGCCCTGGAGCGCCACTGGGTGGCCCGCCGCGTTGATCATCAGAATGCCGAGCAGCGGCTGCACGAAGATGAACAAATAAAGCATGAGATGCACCAACCGCGAGAGGAACGCGAACAGGCGCTTCGAATCGATTTCGGCGGGTGCGCCATGCCACAGCCGCCACAGGAGGCGCAAGGTGGCGAGCGAGAGCACGAGCGAGCCCGCCCAGAAGTGCACGTTGCTCCAGAACACACGGCTGTCCGTGCCTTTCGGCCCGCGCACTTCGATCGAGAGCCAGGCGAGCGCAACGAGCAGAAAAATGAGCCAGTGAAAGAATTTCGCGGGCTTTGAATAGCGGTCGGCGGTGGCTGCGTAGGTGGCCAAGGGAACTCCTGTAATCGGTAACGCGGTAACGTATTGCGAGCAACCTCATATGATAAGGACGGTGAGCTACTGCGTGGGCTCGGACGTTGACTGATTTTGACGCGGCGCGGTATTGATGCACGTCAAGCGCTCTTGTGCGGCATGTTGCGAGGGTGTTTGGGCGGCGCTGCGTGACGGGCGCTGCGCCCAGGAAGTGATGCAACGAGCCGTGGGGTATGTGGCGCGAAGTCGCGGGGAGGGTGCGGCCGGCGCTATATGGCCGGAAAGGCCGGAGAGGCAACGGGCGGCGCAAGGCCGCCCGTTCAGCGCTTATTCGGCGCCCAGGTAGGCATAGCGGAACAGGAACACCGCCGCGACGATCCACACGATCAGCTTCACCTGGCGCGCGCGGCCGGTCAGCAGCTTCAGTCCGGCGTATGAGATGAAGCCGAACGCCACGCCGTTCGCGATCGAAAACGTGAACGGCATTGCGAGCGCGGTGAGCGTGGCGGGCACGGCTTCGGTGGCGTCGTCCCAGTCGAGGACGGCGATCTCGCGCATCATCAGGCACGACACATAGAGCAATGCGGGCGCGGTCGCGTAACCGGGCACGACGCCCGCGAGTGGCGCGACGAACAGGCACGCGAGGAACAGCACGGCCACGGTCAGCGCCGTGACGCCGGTGCGCCCGCCCGCCTGCACGCCCGAAGCGCTTTCGATATACGCCGTGGTCGACGACGTGCCGAGCACCGAACCCGCGAGGATGGCGGCACTGTCCGAGAGCAGCGCACGGTTCAGGCGGTGCATCTTGCCGTGCACGAGCAGGCCCGCGCGGTTCGCCACGCCCATCAGCGTGCCGGTGGCGTCGAACAGTTCGACGAGAAAAAACACAAGGATCACGTGCAGAACGCCTTTCGAGAGCGCCGCGCGGATGTCGAGCTGCATGAAGGTCGGCGCGAGCGAAGGCGGTCGGGCGAAGACGCCGTGAAACTCGTTGCCGCCAAAGAAGAACGAGAGGACCGTGATGCCCACGATGCCGATCAGGATCGCGCCGCGCACGCGCAGGACGTCGAGCGTGACGATCGCGAAGAACCCGATGATCGCGAGAATCGTGTGCGGATCGTGCAGGTTGCCGAGCGCGACGAGCGTGGCCGGGTTGCCGGTGATCACGCCGGCGCTCTTGAGTGAAATGATCGCGAGGAAAAGGCCGATGCCGGCCGTGATCGAGACGCGGATCGAATGCGGAATGCCGTTGATGATCGCTTCGCGCACGCGCAGCAGCGTCACGATGAAGAACAGAATCCCCGAGACGAACACGGCGCCGAGCGCCGCTTGCCAGGTAAAGCCCATTCCTTTGACGATGGTGTACGCGAAAAAGGCGTTCAGGCCCATGCCCGGCGCGAGCGCGATCGGGTAGTTCGCGTAGAGACCCATGACGATCGACGCGAGCGCGGCGACGAGGCAGGTGGCGACGAACACCGCGTCCTTCGGCATGCCGGCATCCGCGAGGATGGCCGGGTTGACGAAGATGATGTAGGCCATCGTGAGGAATGTCGTGAAACCGGCGAGCACTTCGGTGCGCAGGTTGGTTCCTGCTTCTTCGAAGCCGAAATAGCGTTGGATGGCGTCCATGAGGATCGGGCCCTTGGGTGTCGAGCGAAATGCTACGTTGGGGGGATCGACGGCGTCGCAGAGAACGCAAACGCGCAGCGTCCGCAGCGTCGTTAACGGCGCGATTGTAAACACGCTTGCGTGGAGGCGTGCCCGAATGTGGCAGCGGCAGTAGTGCAGGCGCAGCAGCGCTGGCGGGCTGAGGAATCCGCCTCGGTGCCGCTCGCGGGTGTCGATAGGGGCGCTCGTCTGCCTTGCATGCAGACTAGCGCGCCCGAAACGGGCGAGTATTGCAGGATGCGCTGGCGCGAAGCGGGAACTCCGCGCCGGCGATGACAGGCCCGACGTTCAGGGCTGGCGCATTACTGCGATTGCATCGGCTGCATGGCCCCGCCTGCGGCAGCGCGTTCCGCGCGCCGCTGCGCCACGATGACGCTCGCGCGCTGTGCGTTTTCTGGATATTCGAGCCAGTTGAGCGGATCGTAGCCGGCCTGAAGCCAGTCGATCAGGTCGGCGCGGACCTGGGCGCGTGTGAGGGGACCCTGCGGGTTGTTTGTCAGGTCTTGCGCCAGCGCCGAAGCCGAGGCGACCGAGCAAGCCGCCACAAGTGAAGCGAGTGCGATACGAGAGGACGTGGTCATGGCAATACCTCTAATGCCAGGGATTACCCGCAAAAGTATAGGTGTTATCTCGATAAATTGAAGGCGCGCCGATGCAACCGGAGACGATGGCCGCTATTGCCGATGGGGCGTCGTTTGGGTGAGCGCGCGCGGCGCTTCACGCATGGCCGCGTCATTGCGCGGTTTCCCGCTGGCGGGCAAGCCGATAGTCGGCGGGCCGCATCCCGGTCCACTTGCGGAAGGCCCGGTGGAATGCGCTCGGTTCGGCGAAACCGACTGCCGCCGCGACGTCCGCGACTGACCGGCGCCCATCCTGCAGCGCGGCGATCGCCAGGTCGCGCCGTAATTCGTCCTTGATCGACTGGCAGCTATGACCCTCGTGCTTGAGTCGCCGTCGCAGCGTAGCGGGCGCGACGTTCAGGCGATGAGCGATCGTGTCGGCGTCGGGCCACGCTGCGACTGGAAGCGCGCGCAGCGTCCGGCGTACGCGCGCGGCGAACGAACCAGGATTGCGGTACTTCACGACGAAGTTGCCCGGCGCATTGCGCAGGAATGTGCGCGCCGAGTCGGGCGTCTGGATCACCGGCAGGTCTAGAAACGCAGGCGACAGATCGACGTACGACGTTTCCTGGCCGAACGCCATGTCGTCGCAGAACATGAGCCGGTACTCTTCCACCGCCGCGGGCGCCGCGCAGCGAAACCGTGCCGTGGCGAGCGGAATGCGCCGCCCCACCAGCCAGCACACGAGCCCGTAGACGAGGATGAACCACGTCGCGTAGGCGAACATCGTCGGCGTGGGCGTGCCGTCGCGGTGGGCGAAGGTGATGCGGACGCGCGTCTCGTCGATGTCGATGTGCGCGGCCAGGTCGTCGAGCACGAGCCGCATGAAGTCCACCGCGCGCTGCAGCGCGCGGCGGCCCGTGCGTGCGCCCAGCGCCGCATGCGTCATCGCGACGAAGCTCCCGCTCTTCATCGCGTGCGAGTCCTGACCGAAGAATTCGTCGTCGAGCGCGCGTGCGATCACCGTCCAGAGCGCGCCATATTGGGCCGCGCTCACGCGCGCGCCGGGTGTCGCGAGCGTGGCGCGGGCGATGCCCGCGGCCTCCAGAAGCGGCGTGGCGTCGAGCTTCCGGGCTCGCGCCAGCGCGAGCGTTTCGTTGACGAGACTCATCGCGATGGTGCCTTTTTCGCTCAGCCTGCCTGGTTTTGCGTGTTGCAAGAGATGCCTCGCCAGAGGGGTTGCCGGGACCTATATGGTAAATCCGATCAGCGACTTTGATCGTGGCGGACATAGGACGCCGCTCTCCGGATGCCTACACTTTTTGCAGGCCTTGCAACCGCGAGCGCGGGGCGTGACAGTGGCAACGAAAGGTATCGCGGGCACCGCGCGCCTCGCTGCAACGCACCATGCGGGCTACGCGCGAAAGACAGGAAGGGGACACAGATGGACGAGTTCTACACCGACGATCAACGGATGATCCGCGACGCCGCACGCGACTTCGCGACCGAACGCCTCGCGCCGAACGCCGCCCAATGGGACCGCGACGGCAAGCTGCCCGACGAGGTCGTGACGCAGCTCGGCGACCTGGGCTTTCTCGGCATGATCGTGCCGCAGGAACTGGGCGGTTCGTACACCGACTACGTGGCTTACGCACTCGCGATGGAGGAGATTGCGGCCGGTTGCGCGTCGTGCGCGACGCTCGTGAGCGTTCACAACTCGGTCGGCTGCGGGCCGATCCTGCAGTACGGCACCGAGGCGCAGAAGGACAGCTATCTGCGCAAGCTCGCAACGGGCGAGATGATAGGCGCGTTCTGCCTGACCGAGCCGCAGGCCGGCTCCGAGGCCAACAACCTGCGCACGCGCGCCGAATTGCGTGATGGCCAGTGGGTGATCAACGGCAGCAAGCAGTTCGTCACGAACGGTTCGCGCGCCAACATCGCGATCGTGTTCGCCGTTACGGACCCCGGCGCGGGCAAACGCGGCATTTCCGCTTTCATCGTACCGACCGGTACGCCGGGCTTCAACGTCGGACCGACCGAGAAAAAGATGGGCATTCGCGCTTCCGACACCTGTCCGATCACGCTCGACAATTGCGCGATCCCCGAAGCGAACCTGCTCGGCCAGCGCGGGGAGGGCTTGAAGATCGCGCTGTCGAACCTCGAGGGCGGACGCATCGGCATTGCGGCCCAGGCGCTCGGCATCGCGCGTGCAGCGTTCGATGAGGCGCGCGCCTACGCACACGAGCGCGTGCAATTCGGCGAGCCGATCGTGCGGCACCAGAGCGTGGCGAACATGCTGGCCGACATGCACACGCGCATCAACGCTGCGCGCCTTCTCATTCACCACGCGGCGCGGCTGCGTACGCTCGGCAAGCCGTGTCTTTCGGAGGCGTCGCAGGCGAAGCTCTACGCATCCGAAATGGCCGAGGAAGTGTGCTCGCACGCAATCCAGATTCACGGCGGCTATGGCTTCCTCAACGACTATCCGGTGGAGCGTCACTACCGGGACGCGCGTATCACGCAGATCTATGAAGGCACGAGTGAGGTGCAGCGCATGGTGATTGCGCGTCAGCTTTGAAATAAAAAAGGATTGCCAGGTATTCGAATAATGAACAAGTAGGGAACACGCGCCGACAGTTCTACGTGGGATCGCACAAGGCGCGAAACACAGGAGACGACGATGACCGGCTTCACCCCTTCCGCGCAGGCCTTTCTCGACGCACGCGACCTGCTGCTGCGCCACCGCACCGACTACGCGCGCGCGTACAGCGAATTCGCGTGGCCGAAGCTCGACACGTTCAACTGGGCGCTCGACTACTTCGACGTGATGGCGCGCGGCAACGACAACCCGGCGCTCTGGATCGTCGACGACCCAGCGGGCGGCGGCACGCGTCTTTCGTTTGCGCAGATGTCCGAGCGCTCTTCGCGCATGGCGAATTTCCTGCGCGAACAGGGCGTCGTGCGCGGCGACCGTCTGTTGTTGATGCTGCCGAACCGCGTCGAACTGTGGGACGTGATGCTTGCGGCGATGAAGCTCGGCGCGGTGGTGCTGCCCGCCACGACGCAGCTTTCCCCCGACGACGTGCGCGAGCGCGTGGAGGCGGGCGGCGCGCGTTACGTTGTCGTGGATGCTGCGGAATTGGGCAAGTTCGAATCACTCGACATTCCCGTGACGCGTATCGCGGTCGGCGCGCAACGCGACGGCTGGATCGACCTCTCGCGCGCCTCCGAGGCGAGCGCCGCGTTCGAACCTGACGGCCCGACACGCGCGAGCGATCCGCTCCTGCTCTACTTCACCTCGGGCACGACGTCGAAGCCGAAGCTCGTCGAGCACACGCACGAGAGCTACCCGGTCGGCCATCTTTCGACGATGTACTGGATCGGCCTCATGCCGGGCGACGTGCACTGGAACATCAGTTCGCCGGGCTGGGCCAAGCACGCGTGGAGCTGCCTCTTCGCGCCGTGGAATGCGCAGGCCTGCGTGTTCGTCTACAACTACGCGCGCTTCGTGCCGAAAGACACGCTCACCGCGCTCGTGAAGTGTGGCGTGACCACGCTCTGCGCGCCGCCCACGGTGTGGCGCATGCTCGTGCAGGAACCGCTGGCGGAGTATCCGGTGAAGCTGCGCGAGATCGTCGGTGCGGGCGAGCCGCTCAATCCCGAGGTCATCGAACGCGTGCGCCACGCGTGGAATATCACGATCCGCGATGGCTACGGCCAAACCGAAACCACCTGCCAGATCGGCAATTCGCCAGGGCAGCCCGTCGTGCCCGGATCGATGGGCAGACCGCTCCCGGGCTATCGCGTCGAGCTGGTCGATCCCGACGACCACAGTGCCGCCGAAGGCGAGATCGCGCTCACGCTCGCGCAACGGCCGCTCGGGCTCATGACGGGCTATGCGAACAACGCAAAGGCAACCGAATACGCAATGCGCAACGGCTACTACCACACGTCCGATGTCGCCATGCGACGCGACGACGGCTACTACGTCTACGTGGGCCGCGCCGACGACGTGTTCAAGTCGTCGGACTACCGGCTGAGTCCGTTCGAACTGGAGAGCGTGCTGATCGAGCATGAGGCGATTGCCGAAGCCGCTGTCGTGCCGAGCCCCGACGAGCTGCGTCTCAGTGTGCCGAAGGCCTTCGTGATCGTACGCAACGGCTATGAAGCCGGCCCCGATCTTGCGCGCGAGGTGTTCCGCTTCTCGCGTGAAAAGCTCGCGCCGTACAAGCGGATTCGCCGCCTGCAGTTCAGCGACCTGCCGAAGACGATCTCCGGTAAGATCCGCCGCGTCGAACTTCGTCGCCGCGAAATGGACCGCCCGGCTGACGCCGCCCGCATGCCCGGCGAGTACTGGGAAGAGGATTTTCCCGACCTGCGCTGAATCCGGCCGGCGTGCTAAACGTGGTTGAATTCGAATACGTGCATGACGGCGCGGTGGCCATCCGCGGACGTCGTCGCGACCGGCGCGAAGGCGTCAACGCGTTCCTCGAAAAACGCGCACAAAGATAAAATATTGAAACGGAGAACTAATCAATGAGTGCATCACCCGCTTCCGTGCAGACCTCCGAGGAAGCCGAAGTGCTGTATCGCGTCGTCAACGGTGTCGCGATCGTGACGCTGAACCGGCCTGCCGCGCTCAATGCGCTTTCGCACGCGATGGTGCGGGATCTCGCCGTGGCGCTCGAACGCATGCGCGCCGACGACGACATCGTCGCAATCGTTCTCAACGGCGCAGGACCCAAGGGCTTTTGCGCGGGCGGTGACGTACGCGCACTCCACCAGCAGGCCGTGCGTGGCGAAAAGCTGGGCGTGACGGGCTGGCAGCAGTTTTTCGTCGATGAATACCGGCTCGACTACGCGCTGCATACGTTTTCCAAGCCCGTTGTCGCGCTGCTCGATGGCGTGACGATGGGCGGCGGCATGGGGCTCGGACAGGCGGCGACGCTGCGGGTCGCCACCTCACGCACGAAGATCGCGATGCCCGAGACGCGAATCGGCCTGCTGCCTGATGTGGGCGCGACGCACTTTCTCGCGGCGATGCCGGTGGAAATGGAACTCTACGTGGGTCTGACCGGTGTGACGCTGTCCGGCGCGGATGCGCTTTACTGTGGACTCGCGGACGCCTGCGTGTCAGGCGAATGGCTCGACGGATTCGAAGCGCGGCTCGCTCAAACGCCGATGCAGGCGGGCGACGTGAGCGGCGCGCTGCGCCGCGTGTTCGAAGCGCCTTGCCACGTTGCACAGACGGGTACGCTCGAAGCGCATGCGTCGCTGATCAAGCAGTACTTCGAGCGCAGCAGGACGGTGGAACAGATCGTTCACGCGTTGCAGGTGGGTCTCGCCGATGAAGCTGCGTCCGCGCAAACGCAGGCCTGGCTCAAGGCGACGCTCGACGCGCTCACGCACTACTCGCCGACGATGCTCGAAGTAACACGCGAGGCGCTCCTGCGCGGCCGCAACCTGACGCTCGCGGAGAGCTTCCGCATGGAGCTGGGCATCGTGACGCGCGCGATCGAAGAGGGGGACTTCTGCGAGGGCGTGCGCGCCCATCTCGTGGACAAAGACCGCATGCCGCGCTGGGTTCCGGCCAGGCTGCCCGAAATGCGGCCCGAGCGCGTTCAGCATTTTCTCGCTTCACCGTGGCGCAGCGACGCCCATCCGCTAGCGGATCTGGGCGTGTGATCAGACACGCCGCGGCCGTCATGGCTGCGGCGTACTGCTCTCCGGCACAGTGGGCCGCGTCGCCTGAACCTCGAACGGCTCGCCCGTCGAGAAGAACGTGCCACCCGCTACGTAGTGGCAGGTGCGCAGCCCGGGCGCATCGTCGAAGTGCCAGCGATTGTCCGAATACACGCGGCGGTCCGCATACGCCGCCACCACCTCCGCGAGGATCAGGTCGTAGCGCTGGCTGTCGTCCGGGATCACTTTGCATTCCATCCACGCGGTGCAACCCGAAAGCATCGGCACGTCGATCTGCTGCGCGCGGAAGGTCTGAAGCCGGAATGCCGCGAATTTGTCGAGCTCGAGGCCGTTGCTCGTGCCCACCGCGAGCGTCTCTCGCGCGAACGCCACACCCGGCACCTGCAGGCCGAACACGCCGCTCGCTTCGATGAGTCTGCGCGTGAGCGTGTTGTTGTCGATCACCACGACGACCTTCGGGGGCGAGAAGTCGAGCGGCATGGCCCACGATGCGGCCATCACGTTCGTGCGCCCTTCGTGCTGGCTTGTGATGATCGTGACGGGGCCGTGATTGAGCAGGCGCGTGCAACGCGCGAGATCGACGGTTTCGCGGAAATGTCCGGCGGTCATGATGCGGTCCTCGGGTTTGATGCGAGCGCGCGGCGCGCGGATGTCATTGCCTTGGCGGCCGCCGCCGCCCGGCCGGTCACACGGTCACAGATAGCTGCAGACGTAGTCGAGCGTTTCGATCACATCGATGTCGAAGCGGCTCTTGCCCGGCACGGAAAACGTTTCGCCCGCGCTGTACGTTTGCCACTCGCTGCTGCCGGCGAGACGGATGCGGCACTTGCCCGCCTGCACTTCCATCAGTTCGGGCGCATCGGTGCCGAAGTTGAGCGTGCCAGGCAGGATCACGCCGAGCGTCTTGCGGCTGCCATCGGCGAAAAGCACCGTGTGCGAGACGCACTTGCCGTCGAAATAAACGTTGGCACGTTTGATAACGGAAACCTGGTCGAATTGCGTTGCTGCCATCATGGCGGTCTTCCTCTGGGTCGTCGTGAATGGAATGGGGGCGCCCGCGCATCCGGCGTCGGGCGGCGAGTGTGTCCCGGCGATGTCGCTCGCCGCGAGCCCGACATAATACCGGCAGTGTGCGCTGTCTGCGATTTTTCCGCAGCGCATGGTTAAATCCGTTTGCCGGGCTCCGCGCGCCGGTCCGGGCTGCGATGAAGGCGTCGTCCGCATCCTTTGCGCATGGTTTCGATCCGGTATTTCGCTGAACTTGCTAGGATGTTCTGGACGGTACGTCCTGTTCCGTCGCCATGTCGCTATTCCCATCGCTTTGTTTCATTCGCTTTTTGCGATTTTTCGCCGAAGCGGTGACTTCTGTCGCTCGGGCGCCGGATCATGATGACCGGCTGTCGCCCGAATAACGTCAAAGGAGCATGACCATGCCGTACGTTATGACGAAGGATAATGTCGAGATCTTTTACAAGGACTGGGGTCCGAAGGACGCACAGCCCATCGTCTTCCATCACGGTTGGCCGTTATCTTCAGACGACTGGGATACACAGATGCTCTTTTTCGTCCAGAACGGCTACCGCGTCATCGCGCATGATCGACGCGGTCATGGTCGTTCATCGCAGGTCTCGGATGGGCACGACATGGATCACTACGCTGCCGATGCCTTTGCCGTTGTCGAAGCACTGGATCTGCATGACGCAGTGCATATCGGCCATTCGACGGGCGGCGGCGAGGTGGCGCGTTATGTGGCGAAACATGGACAGCCCGCTGGGCGCGTCGCCAAGGCCGTTCTGGTGAGCGCCGTGCCTCCGCTCATGCTCAAGACCGAGGCGAATCCGGAAGGACTCCCGATTGAAGTCTTCGACGGTTTCCGGAAGGCGCTTGCCGACAATCGGGCCCAGTTCTTCCTCGATGTTCCAGCCGGACCTTTCTATGGCTTCAATCGTCCCGGCGCGACGGTCCATCGCGGCGTGGTCCAGAACTGGTGGCGGCAGGGCATGATGGGCAGCGCGAAAGCGCACTACGACGGCATCAAGGCGTTCTCGGAAACGGATCAGACGGAAGATCTTCAGTCGATTACGGTACCCACGCTCGTGCTGCATGGGGAGGACGATCAGATCGTACCGATCGCCGATGCGGCGCTGAAGTCGGTCAAATTGTTGAAGAACGGAACGCTGAAGACGTATCCGGGTTTTTCGCACGGCATGCTGACGCTCAATGCCGATATTCTCAATGCCGATCTGCTTTCCTTCGTGCGGGCTTGAAGGCGAGGACATGAGCCCGCTTCGGCGGGTTTTTTTATGCGTCGGTGGTGTTAATTCACGCTCAATCCCCTTCCGGCATCTTCGACGAATGATGGCTTGTAATTAGCCATTTATGCCCGTTCCACCCATAGGTGAACGTATAGCGCGCCTTGACCACGGTGCCGTCCGCGTACTTGAACGTGTATAGACCTGCGTCGATCGCCGTGTTGCAATCGATCACGACAAAACGGAAGTCGATCGTGCCGACGGGCTTGTTTTCGAGGAAGTGTCTGAAATAGTCTTCCTTCTCCTCGACGGTCAAACGCACCTTGTTCGAGACGGTCGGTATAAGGATCGAACGCGGCGCATAGTTCGCCGCGACCTTCGCCGGGTCGCCCGTCTTCAGCGAATCGTTCCAGCGATCGAACAGTGCGGAAATCTGCTTCTCCGATGTGGGATGGCAGGCTTCGGTCTTCGCGAATGCGCTCCCATGGACGGCAACACCCAGCACTGCAGCAACCGCGAACGACCTCGACAGGCGGACCTTCATGTTTCACCTCGCTGGTAACGGACCGATGTGTGGCAGGTGCGAGTGCAAGCGCCAGGTGCAAGCGCAAGCGAGTTACTCCTTGTCGCGATCGGGCACCTTGCTCCAGCCTGTGCCAGGGTCGAACGATTTCGTGGCCTGCGCTTTCGCCGCACTGTCCGGCCCGAGGTCGCGCTCATAAACCTGACCGGAATGGCTCACCATGAACGTCTTGATTCCCGTCTCACCGTACTTCACCGGCCAGGCGATGACCGCGAAGCCCCCGAACAACTTGCCTTTCACGACGTAGTCATAGGCGCCACCGGGCGCGTTGGGCCCCTGGGACTCCAGCAGTTTGAAGTGGTACCCGTAGTAGCCGGCGCTCTTCGCGTTACGCGAACTCGCATCGACGAAGGCAGCACCGAGCGGACTCGGCGTGTCGTCGGGGCCGGTTGGCCAGTAAAGGCCGTCGTGCTTGCCAGGCGAGCTCACCATCTTCGCGGCATAGGCGAGCACGCCTACGCCGTCGTGATTGGTCTGCGCGTATTCGCGCTGCGCATCGAAGATCGCCAGCATCGTCTGGATGACGGCCAGCTCGTTGCGGCCGATGCGCTCCACGCGAATGTCTTCCGCGCCAGCCCGCGTGTCGAAATGCCATCCCTGGTCGTTCTGGACGAGCGGAACCGGGAACGTCCAGCCATCGTCGCCTACGACGATGCGCGCGTGCCCGGCTTCCCCAGGCTGGATGGCGTGGGACTTCGCCCACTCGGCGATGAATGTATCCCTCACTGGCGCGCCGAAGGGTGGGATCAGCTCGCGAAAATCCTTGCCGAAGATCGTGCGCAACGCGTCCTCTCGATCCTTGACGACGGCGTCACCGAAGGCATTCATCGCAGCCTCGGGCGAGCTGAAGCTCTTCTGTGCGTGGGCGAGGGGCGCCGTCGCGAGCGACAGCGCAACCGACAGCGCAACTGTGGCCGCGAGGTTTGCGAACGTCTGCGCTAACAGTTTTTTCATATCGTGCGGATGAACGTTCATGGTTCACTCCCTAGCGTCTGCCACCACGTCCACCACCGCCACCGCGCATGCCACCGCCCGAGGGCCTGCTAAAGCCTGAACCCTGCATGCTTCGGCTGCCCCGGTCGAAGTTGCGCTGCGAGGCGCCACCGCCCCCTCCGACGCCTGAAAACGCGCCGTCGCGCCCGCCGCTGTATCCGCCGCCGCCGTAGCTCGCGCGATTGCCGTTATTGACCCGATTCACACCGCCCGCGGAACCGCGATTCCCTGCGCCGCCGGCGGATCGGTCTGCCACCGATGCACGATTGCCCGCGCCGCCCCGGTCCGCCGTGGCCACGCGGTTACCCCCTTCGGCGCCGCGCCCACGATACTGGGACCGCCTGTCGGCTCCCGACGAACCGGCGAACTTGTCGCGCGTGGCGTTATCGCGGTAGGCGACGCCTTGACGATGGCCCGCATCGTGTTGCCAGCGGCCGCCTCTCTCTCCGTTCTTGAGTTTCGAACTGTCGAAGTTACGGTCGACGTTCCGGGCCCGGTCGGAGTTGATGTTGATGTCGCCGCCGCCCCAGCACGAATTGCAGTCGCTGAAGATCGCACCGGCGGCGGCAAGACCGATGCCCCAGGCGAACCCTGTCGCGAGCGCCGCGCCGGGATAATAGCCGGGGTAGTAGGCCGGGTACGGTGGCCAGTAGTAGGGCGGATAGGCCGGGTAACCCCACGAGCCATATACGACTGCCGGATCGTAGGCGGGCACATAGATCACTTGCGGATTCGTCGGCTCGATGCGCACGATGGACGTACCGCCAGCGGCCGCCGGCTCAGTGATCACCTGCTGCTGCTCGTTCGACTTGAGGTTCCCCGCCTCCTGCGCGCGCGAGCGCAATCGCTGCACCGCGGCGAACACGTCTTGTTGCTGCGCGAGGAACGCATCGCCGAGCTTCTGTGTCCAGTCCAGCTTGTCGTACATCGGCTCGAGAATCTGGGGGAATGCCACCATCGACTTCACACTGGCGTCCCACGACTGATCCTGGACCGCCTGCACCGCGGCATCGCCCTTCACATCCGGGTGCGCTTTCACCCAGCGCGCCGCATGGACGATTTCGAGCGGATACGTGGCCGCCATCAACACCTGGGCGAGAACCGAATCCGGATAGAGCGCGATCGGCGCAACCAGCGCCTCTATCTCCTCCGGCTTGTATGGCGAAGGTCCTTCAGTACCGGCTTGCGCAAAGGCAGGAGCCGCTACCAGCAGGATCAGCCACAAAAGCGCGCCCCTCACCCATCGTTCTTTCCAGTTGCTCATGTCCCCTCCGTACGGCGGATGTCGACGCGGACAACGCTGCGTTCTTTGCACTCATGCAACCGCATAACATCAAACTGAGTGACACCCCCGTTGGTTGCGGGGTCTTATGGATCGTGCGGCCGGGCGCAGGTTCGTGATCGGTTTCGCCCGGTGTTGGTCGTTCCTGGAATTCGGGGGTATTCGTCGGACAGGTCGTCTTCTGCTTTTGTATCGTAGTGCGACTTCCGCACAAAACAAAGTTGTTCGCGAATGATTACGCTTCGTTACCGGCCGCACCGACGCAAGCGCGAAATGCGTGTCGGCGCACTGGCGCGAAACGACTTAACGCCATGCACTGCCAAACTGTATGTAAAACGCGTTCTGGTCTTTGCTATGAGCGACGTCGATGCCAATGGACGCCCCGATCTTGCGCGCGATGAGATAACGAAACCCCGTCCCGACGCTCACTACGTTCTGTGCCTGAGAAAAGCTTTCCAGCCGGCCATAGGCTTTGCCGAGCCCTGTGAAACCGAGCAGCGACCATCGCGGCGTCACGTCCCAGCGCAGTTCCGTCTCAGTCGAGATGGCATTGCGGTCCTGGTAGCGACCCTTCTGCACCCCGCGCAGATCGACATAGGGCTGCGCGAAAAACGGGATGTCACCTGTCGAAAACCGGGTGTCCACACGCAGCCCCAGAATGATCGTGCGCGTGAGGGGAATCCACTTGAAGGCACGAGCGGCATAGACGTCATAGTTATTCGTGCCGCCAAAGCCTGTCCTTGCGAATTGCGTTTCGAATTCGGCGAAGGTGCCCGAGGCGGGATAGAAGATGTTGTCGCGCGAGTCGTAATCCAGAATGAGGCTCCCCGCGCCGATGCGCACGTTCTTCTGAAAGTTGAGCACATCGGCCGGTATGTTGCCGCCAGAGAAACTGGACGTCGTGTCGAAGTAGACATAGCGCACGCCCCCGTACCATCGGCTGTTGCCGAGGCGCGCCAGAAACTGCTGAACCAGCGCATTCCCTTGCAGGGTATAGGCGCGTGGTTGACCGGAAAGACCGAAGTAGTCGAGGTTCGCGTCGACCTTTGCCACCGCGCCGAGGTAACGGTAGCGGTCATCATCCCAGGTGTGGAAGTGGGCGGCCGCCGCGGCCCAGGTACCGTTCTGCGTATACAGGCCGCCCACTGCCGTGACGTTTGGGGGAATCCGGCTGGGCTCGCCGGTGGACGAATTCGCGGCGGCTTCAGCGATCGGCCCGGAAAAGAAGAGCAGGCCCAACCCAAAGCCGTAGCCGACGGCCGGCTCGGTAATCACTATGGGTACCGGCAAGGCGCCCTTGTGCTTGAGAAGGAAGTCGCTCATGTCGAGCTGGCCGTCCTCCGGATCGAAGAAACTGAGCGGCTGGCGTTCGTCGGCGCGCGCGTCGATGCAGACTGCAACAGCCGTCGCGACCATCGCTGCAGTCAGCCTCGCAAGTGCGGTATGACAACGCATCGCCGGGTCCTCTTTTCCGATCAACGGGTGCACGTTTAGTCGTCTGAGAACTGAATCCCGGATACCGCTCATGGAGCCGCGTGCACCTGGCGTTTCATGAAATCAATTGGGCGTATTGATTCGTAGATCCACAAATATGTGCTCTCGTTCAAAGGCCCCGTGTTTGCAGGGAACATCTTTCGCTATCAAGCTCTGCTCGACCCATCGATGACAGCAACGGCGACGCGCCTTCGATCCGGAGACCTGGTATAAAAGACTCGTCGGCCTGCTTGATGGCAGGATAGCCGTCACTCACGCAGGCTTCTCCCGTACCATGACTTGAAGGCAGCACGATGTGTCATCCGTGGCGAGCGAAGGCGTCCATCGCGCGTAGCGTCAGCCGATCTGCTTTCGGTCCGCAAGAAGCCGTGCCGGCTACACCATCCGCGCACCTTAGGTCCCGTTCCGCTGCAGCTATTCCGGCCTCACCACCACGCAGGCCTCGGACGTCAGCATCAGGAACGTGAAGCTCTCCTGAAGATAAAGATGCACGCTCTGGTCATCGTGGCTCAGATACCCGATCGACACATCCTGCCCAAGGTGGAGCGCGAAGTCGCCGCCACGCGTGCTGAGAATGCAGCCACCGGCGATGGCCGGCGCCCAGATAATCTCGCCGCTCACGAAGCGACGGATGTGTTCGAGCACAGGATAGCCCTGGTCGTTCGCCTCGCTCACGGCCGTGTAGGCGTCCGAGCCAAGCAGCACGGTGTAAGGGCCGTCCACGCCCTGCAGGCGTAGTTCTTCGAGCGCTTTCGCGATCACGGCCGGGTAGCCCGCGGTCTCCGCAGGCAGTAGCAGCAGCGGGTTCGACGCCCCTTCGCGGATGCCCGTGATCTGCGCGGCCCCGTAGCCGTCGAAGATCGCGCGGTCTTCCGCGAACGCGAGCCGCAGGGCCGCGTCTTTCGCGGGCTGCCAGTCGGAGTCCTCGGCGCCCCGTTCGACGTCGTCGATGGCGTCGCGCGACAACGCGAACGGCACGCGCAACTCGACAAGCGGTTTCACTTCGCGCTGGCGCGCACGGATGCCTTCGAGCGGCGCTTCGATGCCGATCTCGTGCCCCGTACCGACGCCCGCGAGATCGGCGCCGCCGGGACCCGTGACGTCCACGACGCGGCGGCCCGCGACCAGGCGCTTGAACGTACGCGCGACTTCGTCTTCGATCTGCGACCAGGCCGCGCTGGAAATGGGCGCCAGCTCGCGATGGAGATTATTCATACCGGGGTGCTCCTTTGAGGGAACCGATGGCAAGCGAACCAGCGCTGGCCAGCGTGTCGTGTTTTGCCCGGGCGTTGGCGGTGTCCAGCGCGGACGCGACGGCAACGGTTTGCGCAGCGTGAGGATCGCGCACGGCGAGCGCCTCGAGCAGCGGCTCGGATGGCACGAAGAAGAGTCCGCCCGTCACGGCGCGGCTGAAGTCGAGCAGGCGGTCGTAGTTGCCGGGCGGCAGGCCGACGAACATGTTTTCGAGCATCTGTTCGATGGGCTGCGGAGAGCGCGCATAGCCGATGAACCAGGTGCCGAATTCGCCATGGCCCGGCCGGCCGAACGGCATGTTGTCGCGCAGGATCTTGATCTCGTCGCCATCGGCGTCTTCGAGTGTCGTGAGGGAACTGTGCGACCAGTCCGGCTTCACCGCGTCGTCGAGTTCGATGTCCTGGAGCTTCGTGCGGCCGATGATGTGCTCCTGCGCTTCCACGGACAGCGCATTCCAGCCCTTCATGTCGTGCAGATACTTCTGCACCAGCACGTAGCTGCCGCCCGCAAAGTCGGGGTCCGCGTCGCCGATCACCGTGAAATGCACTGCCTCGTCGCCGACCGGATTTTCCGTGCCGTCGACGAAACCGATGATCGCCCGCATGTCGAAGTTGCGGAAGCCGTGGACTTCGTCCACGGTCGTCACCGCGCCTTCGAGGCGGGTCATCAGTTGCGTGGCGAGTTCGAAACAGAGGTCGGTCTGGTCGGCGCGAATGTGCAGGAGCAGGTCGCCCGGTGTCGCGACCGCGACGCGCTCGCCCGTGCCGAATTCGCGGAACGGATGCAGTTCGGCGGGACGCGGTGCGCCAAATAGCACGTCCCACGCTTGCGAGCCGAACCCCACGACGCACGTGAGATTGCCCGACGGCACGCGCTTGCCGATGGCCCGCGTGAGATTCGCCACATCGGCGCACCAGGCGCGCACGCTGGCGCGGCTCGCGGCGTCATCGTTGACGGTCGCGACGATGAAGAAGGCGTTGCGCGTGACGGGAGAGGAGACGGCCTGGGGGGCGGGCGGTGCTGAGGATGGCGTCATGGTCTGATGTATCGCTCGGCGTGAACGGGAAAAAGGCGCGGGAAAAGGGCGCTATGAGCGCCTCCCTAGTGTAGTCAACTGGAGAAATGGACGTTTGCAGCCTGGGCGGGCGGCGTGCGACGATAGTGGCCATCCTGGCCACGGAGACACAACATGTGGGACCACACCGAGCACGAAGGCTTTGAGATCTGGGTACTGCCGATTCCGGCCTTCGGGCCGCGCTCGCCGGAACCGCTGTTCCACTACAGCGGCTACATCTGCCGGCACGGCGCGGATGCGCATCTGGACGGGCAAAGCGTCCGCTTTCACGACATGATGCGCAATTTCACCGGTGCCGACGCGGCGCTCGACGCCGCGTATGCCGACGCCCGCAAGCGTATCGATCGCTTTCAGACGACCGGGAGCTGGGCGGAACACGCGGGTTGACTGGCGGGCGCGCCGCTTTTCACACCGCTTTTCACGCCGTTTCGCGCGGCGCTTTTCATGACGCTTGTCAAGGCGTCGCGCGGGCCGGTTGCTGCACTGCGTCGCAGGCGGGCGGCTAGTGCTTTTCCGAAACGATCAGCGTCACAGGACGGCCCTGGCAGCCGCTGCCGCCTGGCACGGTCAGCACGCGCCATTCAGCGGGTTCGCCCGGCGCCATGAGGTCGAGCGGGCTACCGTCCTCTTCGGGGATGGCCGTGAGCACGTTGAACGGCCACGATCCGCGCCGCAGCCGCTCGTGAATCACCGAGCCCGTCCAGATCGGCACCGCAGCGCCGCCGTTTTCGGGCCCCAGCGCATAGCCTGTCGGCCAGAAGCGCAGCACGTCGCGCTGGTCGTCAGGGCGTGTGGAATCGCCATGGGGCGGTACGCGCGCGAATACGAGCGGCGACGGCATGCCATTGTTCAGCTTCGGCAGGAGCGGCAGCGTCAGCACGTTCACCTGCGGCGCCACGAGCGAAAGCGCGTCGCGCATCGTGAAGTGCGCGCCTTCGCTCCAGCCCGCGTCGCGCAGCGCGTCGCGCATGTCGCCGGCATTGGCGGCCCACTGGAGCGTCATCGGCTCGCGGCGCTCGCCTTTCATGTCGAATCGATAGCACGCGAGCGTTTTCCACAGCGCGCCGGTCCATTCCGTCTTCGAGACGACGACCGGCGGCGTTTCCACTGGCGCTGCGCCGCGCTTCACGGTACCGGGCTGTAGCGCGAACGATACGGCCAGCACGGCCAGCACCACCGACGGCATGAAATGGCGTGGCGTCGGCCGGTTTGGATAGCGCCACAGCGACATCAGCACGATGGCAGCAATCCAGATCGAGGCAAGCGCGGCGCCGCCGATCGCATCGGAGAACAGGAAGCGGTCGAAATAGAGTCCCGCGAACGTCGCGGCCACGA
This sequence comes from Paraburkholderia dinghuensis, assembly GCF_003837865.1. GTDB lineage: Bacteria > Pseudomonadota > Gammaproteobacteria > Burkholderiales > Burkholderiaceae > Paraburkholderia > Paraburkholderia dinghuensis. The sequence goes on from NZ_RQIS01000010.1 coordinate 201,782, forward strand.
TGATGACGTTCCCGAGCGAGGCGACCATGGCCCCCTGCAGCCTGTTCACGCGGCGCACGAGCAGGAACATCAGGAATCCGTAGACGATCACCATCGTCGCCACGCGGTCGCTCGGGAACACGAAGGCCGCGACGCTTTCGCCGCCGTGCGGCGCGTGATGAACACCGAGGCGGATCGAGAAAATCAGCACCTGCGAAACCGCCGCCGCAATGATCCAGTACGCAATGGTGCGCCAGTGCCGCTCGAACGCCATCCAGATGATGCCGGTCACGATGAGCGCCGCGAGCGTCGCGGTGCTGCCGAGCGTTTCGATGCGCGCAAGCGCGGCGTCGGCCCAGACCGAGTGGATCGAATACAGGAACTGGCGCACGGAATGGTCCACCTGCGCGAGCAGATTGCCGTGCAGCAGGTTGCCCAGCACGTACGAGAAGATGGCCGCGCCAATGGGGAGGAGCGCCGTGATCGCAATGACGGCGCCGAACGCGGGCTGCGCCGGGTCGAGCAGGCGTGCGAGCCGCCGCCCCGCTGCGCCGTGGTGCTCCTGCGCCCAGCGCGCTGCGCTGCGGCGCGAGGCGCTGGCCCATGCGTCGAGGTGCTGCAGGAGGATGCGCGTGAAGCGCCAGATGAGCCATCCCGCGAGCGCGAGTATCACGACGATCACAACGAGCCGGAACGACACCGCGCCCGCGATCTGCAGCGAGGCGCCGAACACGACGCCGGGCAGGATATGAGCGGGCGCCCAGATGAGCGCGGAGATGACGTTCATCACGAAGAAACGCATCGGCGTCATGCCCGCCATGCCCGCGACGATCGGCACGACCGCACGCAGCGGCGCGACGAAGCGCGCGAGGATCACGCTGCGCGCGCCATTGCGGAGGAAGTATTCGTGCGCCTTGGCGAACATGTCGGGATAGCGCGAAAACGGCCACCGCTGCGCGAGCGCGTCGCGATAGCGATGACCGATCCAGTAGCTGAGGGCGTCGCCGCCCACGGCCCCCGCGATGGCCACGACGAACAGCCAGCCGAGATTGACCGTGCCCGTGCCCGCGAACGCGCCCGCGATGAACATGGCCGTGCTGCCCGGAATGAACGTGCCGATGAGCGCCATCGATTCGAGAAACGACGCCGCGAACACGACAGCGAGGGTCCACTGTGCGTGCGCGGTGAGCAGTTGCAGCAACTGGAGGTAGGCGTACTCCATCGACAGGCGGGCTGGGTAGCGGTTGGATCGCGGTTGAGTCGCGCGTCACGCGCGAGGCGGCATCCGCAAAATATACCCGTGCGCAGTCCGGAGCGTGTTGACGGGTGCCGGATCGCGCGGGTCGATGGGGAGGTCCTGTGTTCCTGAGTCTGCGCTCCCTCAAGGCACCAGGGTGGCGCGCGGCCCGGCGTCGCGCCGGGTGCCGCGTTTCACATCACATCGGCATTCAGTCCGCGCTGCGGCCGAGCGCGATGTAGCGCGCGAGATGATGATCCTCGTCGCCGAGCTGATGATCGATCATGACGAGGCGCTTCGCGTAGTGCGAGAGCGGCAGCTCCCAAGTCATTCCGATGCCGCCGTGCAGCTGGATCGACTCTTCGGCCACGCGTGCGCCGATGCGTCCAGTCGAGTATTTCGCCGCCGAGAGCGCGCGTTCGCGTTCGGCCCGCGGGGCGTCGATCGCCGCCGCCGCGTTGATGACCGACGAACGTGCCTGCTCGATTTCGAGCAGCAGGTCGGCCATGCGATGCTGCAGCGCCTGGAAGCTGCCGATCGGCACGCCGAACTGCTTGCGCGTGCGCAGGTAGTCGAGCGTGTAATCGCGCGTGACGTCCATCGCGCCCAACGCTTCGGCGGCGAGGGCTAGAAGGCCGTAGCCCGTCGCGTGTTCGAGCGTGGCGAAGCCTTGTCCTTCGACGCCGACGATCGCGTGAGCGTCGAGCATGACGTCGTCGAGTGTCACTTCGCCAGCACGTCCTCCGTCGATCTTGCGATAGCCGCGCACGCTCACGCCTTGCGCGTTGCGCGGAACGAGGAAGAGCGAGATGCCGGCTTCATCGAACTCGCCACCGGGAAGGTCGCATGAGGTGCGCGCGGAAACGAGCAGCAGGTCCGCTTGCTCCGCGTGCTGCACGACGCCCTTGGCGCCGTGCAGCACCCATTGGTCGCCGCGTTTCGTGGCGCGCGTCGTCACGCGCGACGCTTCGTAGTGCGAACCCGGTTCGTCGTGGGCGAGCGCAACGATCTGCGAGCCATCGATCAGCGCAGCGATCGTCTCCTGCTGCGCGGCGTTGCCCGCGTGGGCGAGCGCGCGTCCGACGATGAGCGTATCGAGGAACGGTTCGACCACGAGGCCGCGTCCGAGCGATTCGAACACGACGGCCACGTCGAAGCCTTGGCCGCCGTATCCGCCGTGCGCTTCGTCGAACAGCGCGCCGATCACGCCGAGTTCAGCAAAGCGGCGCCACATGTCGACGCTGAATCCTTCTGCCGAGCGCGCGATCTTGTCGCGTGTGTCGAATCCGTACTGCTCGGCGATGAAGCGGTTGAGCGAATCCGCGAGCATCCGGCGGTCTTCGGTGTGCTGGAAATTCATGGCGTCGTCCTTTACAGACCGAGAATCATCTTCGAGATGATGTTCTTCTGAATTTCATTGGAGCCGCCGAAGATCGACAGCTTGCGGTTGTTGAAGTAGAGCGACGCGGCGCTCGCGGCTTCGTCCGGCCCGATGGGTTCGCCTGTGTAGCCGTCTTCGAGCGCTTCTTCGACGAACGGCGCCGCATACGGTCCCATCGCGCGACGCAGCAGCGACGAAATCTCCTGGCGGATCTCGGTGCCGCGAATCTTGAGCATCGAGCTTTCCGCGCCCGGCACGCCGCCGCCCGCCACGGCCGCGATCACGCGCAGGTTCGTGGTCTTCATGTTTTCCAGGTCGATTTCGACTTTCGCGAGGCGCGTGGCGAACTGCGGATCGTCTGCGAGCGGTTTGCCGTTGCGCGTGATCGTTTGCGCGGCGCGCTTCAGGCGCGCGAGCGCCGCGACGGAAAAGCCGACGCCCGCGATGTTCGTACGCTCGTAGGTGAGCAGATACTTCGCGTACGTCCAGCCCTTGTTTTCCTCGCCGACGAGATTTGCCACTGGCACGCGCACATCGGTGAAAAACACTTCGTTCACTTCGTGTTCGCCGTCGAGCGTGATGATGGGCCGCACTTCGATGCCCGGCGTGTTCATGTCGATCAGCAGGAAGCTGATGCCTTCCTGCTTGCGCACGTCGGTTGCCGTGCGCACGAGGCAGAAGATCATGTTCGCGTAGTGGCCGAGCGTGGTCCACGTCTTCTGGCCGTTCACGACGTAATGATCGCCGTCGCGAACAGCCGTAGTGCGCACCGCCGCGAGGTCCGAACCCGCGCCGGGCTCCGAATAGCCCTGACACCACCAGTCGGAGCCGTCGAGAATGCGCGGCAGCCAGTGGCGCTTCTGCGCTTCGCTGCCGTATTTGATGAGCACAGGCCCGAGCATGTTCACACCGAACGGCACGATGCGCGGCGCGCCCGCAATCGCGCATTCGTTCTCGAAGATGAACTTCTGCACGGGGCTCCAGCCAGGGCCGCCGTACTCCTTCGGCCAGTGGTTCGCGAGCCAGCCTTTCTCGTTGAGCGTGGCGTGCCAGGTCGCCATGTCGTCGCGCGTGAGGCGGCGGCCGTTGCGCACCTTGTCGGCGATGCGCTGCGGCAGACGTTCGCGCAGAAAGTCCAGCACTTCGGCGCGGAAGGCTTCTTCTTCCGCTGTGAATTTCAGGTCCATGCTCGTCTCATCTCCTCACTGCGTCGGTTCACTGCGTCGCTTCATCGGGCGGGCCCGAAGGCCCGCCGTGTTCACGCCGATTGATCGAGGCTCGCGAAGTTCGCGCCGCGCTCCACCAGTTCGACGATGAGCGGCGACGGACGCCAGAACAGCGGGTCCTCCTTCGCGAACTCGCGGATGTCGGCCAGCACGTTCGCGAGGCCCACCATATCGGCGTACTTCATCGGGCCGCCGCGATAGCGCGGGAAGCCGTAGCCGTAGAGCAACGTCACGTCGACGTCGAGCGGGCGCAGCGCGATCTTTTCGTGCACGACGTTGGCGCCTTCGTTGATCATCGCGGCCATGTAGCGGCGGATGATTTCTTCGTCTGTGAAGCTGCGCGGCTTGATGCCGGCGCGTTCGCGCTCGGCGGCGATGATCGCAACGACCTCCGGATCGGGCGTGCCGGTGCGCGCACCTTCCGGGTAGAGGTAGAAGCCGCGGCCCGTCTTCTGTCCGAACCAGCTACGCTCGCAGAGGCGGTCGGCGATCTGCACGTAGCGTGCGTTCGGATCGCGCGTCGCGGCGCGGCGCTTGCGCGAGGCCCAGCCGATGTCGCCGCCCGCGAGATCGATGACCTGGTACGGGCCCATCGGGAATCCGAAATCGCGCACGGCCTTGTCGATCTGATACGGCGAGGCGCCGTCTTCCATCACGTGATCGGCAGCCGCGCGATACACGGCGAGCAGGCGGTTGCCGATGAAGCCATCGCATACGCCCGCGCGCACGGGCACCTTGCGCATCTTCTTCGCGAGTTCGAAGGCCGTTGCGACGACGTCGGCCGTCACCTGCTTCGGCACCACGACTTCGAGGAGCTTCATGATGTTCGCGGGCGAGAAGAAGTGCAGACCGACGACATCCTGCGGTCGCGAGACGCTCGCGGCGATGGCGTCGATGTCGAGATACGACGTGTTCGTGGCCAGCACGGCGCCCGGTTTGCAGACGCGGTCGAGTTCGGCAAAGACGGCCTGCTTGACGCTCATCTCTTCGAACACGGCTTCGATCACGAGATCGGTCTGCGCGAGCGCGTCGTACGAGGTGCTACCGGTGTAGCGGGCGAGGACCTGCGCCTTCGCGTCGGCCGTCATGCGGCCCTTCGCGATGAGGCCGTCGTAGACCTTCTCGACGTGCGCGCGCCCGCGTGCGAGCGAGGCGTCGTCGCGCTCGATCATCGTCACGGGCAGGCCCGCGTCGAGCGCCGCGACGGCGATGCCCGCACCCATCGTGCCGCCGCCGATCACGCCGATCGTGTTGATCGCGCGCGGCGTGGCGCTCTTCGTTTCGGGGGCTTTCTGCACTTCGCGCTCGGCGAAGAACGCGTGCACGAGGCCCGCGCGCTGCGGGCTGTCGAGGCATTCGAGGAACTGCTTGCGCTCGAAACGCAGGCCGTCGTCGAACGCGTTGTTCGACGCAGCGTTCAACGCAGCTTCGACGCAGTCGACGATCTTCATCGGCGAGAAGAGTCCGCGCGACTTCTTCGCCGTGTCGGTGCGTGCGGCGGCGATGGCGGCCTGCGCGGACTCGCGGTCGGCGAGACCTTGTGCGTCGCGGGTACGGCGGACCGGTGCATGCGCGGCGAGCAGTTCCTGCGCGTAGGCGAGGCCCTCTGCGAGGACGTCGTCGCTCGCGCCCACGCGGTCCACGAGGCCGAGCTTGAGCGCTTCCTGCGCGCTCGCATGGCGGCCGCTCAGGATCAGCGAGAGTGCCGCTTCGGCGCCGATCAGACGCGGCGTGCGCTGCGTGCCGCCCGCACCGGGCAAGAGACCCAGCTGGACTTCGGGCAGGCCGAGCTTCGCACCCGGCACGGCGAGGCGGTAGTGCGCGCCGAGCGCGACTTCGAGCCCGCCGCCGAGCGCCGCGCCGTGGATCGCGGCGATCACCGGCTTGCGGCAAGCCTCGATGCGGTTGCAGACGTCGGGCAGCGCGGGCGGCTGCGGCGGCTTGCCGAACTCGCGGATATCGGCGCCCGCGATAAAGTTGCGCCCCGCGCCGACGAGCAGCACGGCCTCGACCGCATCGGTGGCGTCGGCGTGCTCGATCGCGGCGGCGAGGCCGCGGCGCACATCGACGCCCAGCGCGTTGACGGGCGGGTTGTCGATGGTGACGAGCAGCACTTTGCCGCGCAGTTCATACGAAACGGGGGAAGGATGGATGCTGTCGGATGCCATGTCTCGTGTCTCCAGAGGGCGGGCCCAGGGGCGCGCCGGGTGGCCGCCAGGTGATGGCCTGGTGGTGGGATGATCGCCCGATTGTGGGCTCGCCAAGGTTTATTGACAATTGCATTGGAGGTTGACAGACTGTCAAAATATCCTTGACAGTGAGCCGGCCGTGGACGTCAACGCGCTAACCCTGCTGGTGGAGATCCTCGACGCGGGCAACCTGAGCGAGGCCGCGCGGCGGCTGAAGATGAGCCGCGCGAACGTCAGCTACCACCTCAACCACCTCGAAAAGTCGATCGGGCTGCAACTCGTGCGGCGCACCACGCGCCGCGTCGAGCCGACCGAGATCGGCCTGAAGCTCTACGAGCACGGCCGCGCGATCCAGAACGCGATCCTCGCCGCGCGCGAATCGGTCACGACGCTCGGGCAGACGCTGCAGGGCCGCGTGCGACTCTCGGTGCCGAGCGGCTATGGCCAGCTCGTGATGTCCGACTGGCTCATCGAATTCAAGCGGCTTTATCCGGGCATCGTGCTCGATGTGATGTTCGAAAATCGCGTGGAAGACCTGATGCGCGACGAAGTCGACATCGCGGTGCGCGTGATGTCGGAGCCGCCGCAGAATCTCGTCGCGCGTGACATGGGGCTTGTGAAGTATGTGGCGTGCGCTTCGAAAGAGTGGGGAGAGACGCACGGCATGCCGCAACGGCTCGAGGATCTCGGCACTGCGCCCGTCATCACGGCAGCCGTGGTGGGCAGGCAGTTGCGCCTCGCAGGCTATCTCGGCGATGCGCGGCATGAAGTTCTGCTGGAGCCGACGATCATTTCGGAGAACTTTCTTTTTCTGCGCCAGGCCGTTCTGGCCGGGTTGGGCGTGGGCATTCTGCCCGACTACGTGGTTCACGACGACCTGCGGCGCGGCGATGTCGTCACATCGCTCGATCCGTGGCGGCTCAGCATCTTCGGCACGCACATGTACATGCTCTATATGCCGAACCGCCATCACACGCGGGCGGCGTCCACCTTCATCGAGTTCGTGCTGGCGGAAGCGGGGAAGGCAGGGCGAGGGGCCGGCGCCTGAATCACGTTCCCTTATTTTGTGCCGTTGTGAAATCCGTTCGCCGTATATTTTTCACATCGTCGTCCCAAAGGGGATTGACCGGGAAATTGTAGCCGTAGTCCTTGGCTGCCTGCATCAGTTCCTTGAGTTCATTCTGGTTGTGGATAACGCAGATTTCGTCGAATTTTCCCATCTTGAAGGGCAGCGCGAACGTTGCCGGATAGTTGGCACTCGGGTCGGTCGCCGGACTTCCCGAATCAGCATTGTGGTGGACGACTTTCGCACGCGGCGCCTCGACATCCAGCATCAGATCATTGTTGATGACCGGAATCAGGTTGCGGATGCGCTCGGTGGCGTTGCCGATATCGGGGTCTTCATTTTGGTAGAACTTATTCGGATCGTCATAGGCGTCCTTCAGCGCAGGATTGATTCCGTCCGTATTCTTGTATCCATCGACGCGCTGCCGAAACACCTTGTGCGACACGTCGGGTACCGGCAAATTGTCCTGGGGGCCGACGTCGCTGATATGGGGGGCGACGGCTAATAGATCGTAATCGGCGGTCAAGGGTTTTGCGCCGGGCGTGGTGGGGGCCAGCACCTCGATCGGCTTGCCTTCACTCGTGATAGTGAATCGATCTTCTCCCGGACCTTTAACGGGCGTTGCTTCGAAGTGGTATTCCTTTCCACTCGGCGCTGTGGCCGTAAAAAGACGAATCCCTTTTGCGTCGGGTTTCGACATCGCCGAGATGGCTCCGAACTGGTTAAGCGTTTTCAGCCTGCTCGTCGACAACTCCAGTGGCACCTTCACGACTTCCTTTTGTTGAAGGCTCTTCTGAACCTCCGCATTGAATTTGCCGATCCGTGCCGGTTCGACCCCTTCGAGTTTGCTGAAGTTTTGATCGACACAGATCAGCCCCGCCTGCGGTCCCCACGATGCGCTCTTCCCTTTGACATGGAAGCCTTTGGTTTCGTAGCCTTCTTCAATCAATCCGGTCGCAAACTTGTCGACAGGCCTGATGCCGATGATGGTGTTGTATCGATACGAAAGCTTCTGCAGTTTGGGCAAATCGCTAACGACGACGCCAGTTTCGTCTTCTAATTTTGACGCCATCTTTTCGAGTCGCGCGGGATAGTCGGCCGACGTCGGGGCGGGCAGATTTTCCTTTCGAATATGAAGATCACGCTCGGCTACGCTTGCAGCGCTGGGCGTAATCGACTGTGGGTTGGGCACAGGTTCGGCGTCGATATAGGGTAGATCCAGATTCTTGCCAAAGGCGTGCTGATTTTTCGGCTTGGTCGAACTGATCTTGGGGGCAGCATTGATTTGCTGAGGCGGCTGAAACGCGAATTCGCTAGTTTGCGAATCGTATCGCCATCTTGAACCCGAGGCGCCGGAGGAACTCCACATCGAAGGCGATTTGCCAGCGGCCAGTTCTGCATCGCTTGACGCGAGATCGTGCATCAGTTGCAGGGTCGATACGACCGCTGCGACATTGCCCCCTCTGCGATCCTCCGCCGTCATGCCGTGGGCGCTGTCATAAGCCCCGAAAACAATATTGCCCAGGTCACCGATCCCCGGCAGGTAGGCGAATGTGTTGCCCCATAATTCCTTTGTCCATTTCCAGTTTTGCTCATCGGAGCCGAACACCTGTGTCTGGTCTGTCCATTTGGCGTTTTTCGCGTTGACGGCCTGGTATTGGGCGGCGATGCTGGAGTCTTTGTCGTCGCCGGAACCCGACGTCAAATTGCCGCACTTCAACTGATACTCACTGCTTCGCGCTCCGGTGTAATTAAAAAGTTCTCTGACTGGAATGTCTCGGTCGGCAACGAGACTTTTGTGGCCGGGGTACGTCGTATCGTTACCCGCAATCAAATTGTCGAGGACATCATCTGCCTTCGGCCAATGGGCATCCAGTCCGCCTTGTCTGTCGCTGGCGTTGAAACTCTGACGCACGCTGTCGCTGTTTCTCTGGGCCCATTTCGCAAAATCGCCGTCCCCTTTGATTTCGCTGACGGTGCCTCTATTCAGGTCGATCATCAAGCCCTTGTTGGGGCGATTCTCGTTGTTTGCGTCATAGGGCGTGTACGGAATAAACGCGTGTCCTGCTAGTGGATAGCCATATACGTTGGGCACGATAATCTGCCCGGCATGGTCCAATGTCCGACCGATGGCCTGCTGCCCTTCGGGGCTTAATTGCCTGAAAGCCGTCTCGTCGGACCGCAGGCTTTGCAGCGTCGCCTGCGTACTGAATGCATCGGCTTTGCCGGAGCGCGCAGCGAGGATTCCCGAAGGATCCCGCATCGGCGCCGCCACGTTTTGTTCCCAATGAGACTGTAGCGTTTTACCAATGGACTCCAGATCGTTGACCTTCGCTTGATCCGCGGGGGCCATCTTCATGGACTCGAAATTGACGACGCCGCCTCGTGCCGGCTCGTCGTGCTTGAGCACGCCCGCGGCAACTTCCCATGCCTTATAGGTGCGTTCGGTGCTGTCGGTCAACGTTTCCGGGTGGCCAATTCCTGTGTAGTGGTTAAACCGCACTTTGACATCTGCATCGGGGGAATAACCGGCAGCCAGCAAACCACCGCGGAAATAACCCGATGGTGTCGTGAACGGTCGAGCGTTCAGGAATTTGATGTTTCTTTCCGCTTCGGTGCCGCTTTCCACATTGGCGATCTGCGTTTTCACGCGGTCGCTATAGGCCGCTACACGTTGTTCGCGTTGCTGCAGGGAGCTGTTCGCATCGGGCGACGACGCGGTGTTCGCACCGAAGATGGTGGACGTCGGGGTAGGGCCGAGGTTAGGCGCGGGAGTCGAACGCGCCTGCGAATCGGGTGTTCGCTGCTCCGAAGCAGTGGCGCGCTGTTTTGCACCAGGGGAGCCGGAAGACGCAACTGGAGCGTTGCCTGCACGAGGTCCGTTGGCTGGCGCAGTCGCGGACACGGGCGTGACGGGCGGATTTTCGCGCGCCGGAGCGTTAGACAGGTCGTAGGTTTGATGCGGAGTTACGTTATCGACTTGCATTTCTCGATCTCCGTAGTTGGATCGTAATCGAGTATCGATTCGCCGCGCATAACCGTGGGGATACCTGAGTGTATGCAGGCAAAGGGGGCGGGCGGCAATCCTGAACGCGGACATCGTTCGCACGCGCGGCGACGTCGAGAAACTCAAACACCATCCCGCTGACCTCCACTAAACCACGCCTGCCATGCCGCACGCCCGCGCCGTATGTTCATACGGTACGCGCCGCGACACCCGCCTCGATCAACCCGCGAACGTCCCGCACGTTGCGGGTTCCCGCACTCGCACCGTATTCGCATCACGCGTAGGCACGTCCCCTACCGCAAGTGTAGGAGGGTGACCCATCCACTCCTTCGTCGCGCGCAACCACAATTCGTGCAGGGCCGTGTTCGGTCTGGCCGCGGCGTGTCGGCGTGGCAGCAACGGCAAGATAGTTGACGTTGTGTCCGCCGCCCGCGGGGAGGAGGTCATATGCTCAGTCATGCCTGTCTGCGGAGCGGCGCGCTCGCGGTGCTCCTGACGCTGTCCGCGATGCCGTCTTTCGCGCAGTCCTTCCGCGTGCAGTGTCCCAGCACGACGAACTTGCATCCGACCGCGCTGCCTGCGGGCGCGAGCGAGCCGGCGTACAACGGGCCGTCTTTCACGGGACAGACTTCCCAGCCGACGAAAAATATCAACGGCGCCATCAAGTGCCAGCAGATTTCGGGCGGCGACGGTTACGCGACCATGGCCGACGGTACGCAAACGTACCTGTTCTCGTTCGGTCCGCTGTCGGGTCTCGCCGATATTCGCAACGGCCTGCCGGGAACGGAGTTCGCCGCCATCTTCAATACACTAGGCGACCCGAGGACGAACCCGGCCTACAACGGCGCGGTCGGACAAGTGCCCGATCCCGACTCGACTCCTAATCCGGGCGCGATTGACGGACACGTCGATCCGCGACCGATCATGGACATCGGCGTCATGAATGGCAACATTCCGGCGCCTACGATGGCAATCGATGAGGACGACGAATTTTTCCTGACGTTGACAAACGTCGGGATGATCATGCGTCCGGACCTCTTCGAGCAGCACACGGTCCACTTCCACGGCTATCCGAACGCCTCGTCGTTCTACGATGGCGTGCCTGACGCGTCGGTCGCGATCAACATCGGCGCGAGCTTTACCTACTACTATCTCGCGCCCGATGCCGGCACCTACTTCTGGCACTGCCATATCACGCCGCCCGAGCACCTGCAGATGGGCATGGTCGGCCAGATTTTCGTGAGGCCGCGTCAGAACCGGGTTCCGGGTGGCACGAGCCTCTATAGCTCACTGGTTCAGCAGCAGAATGACCCGCGCACGATGTGCGGCACGGACATTCTCTGCTCGACGCCGCTGCCGCCTTCCAACGGCGTGCTGCATGTCAACAACAAGAGCGGCACACCGACGCTTTACGCCTACAACGATGGCGACGGATCGACCGCCTACGACGTCGAGTATCCGGTCCAGATTCACGGCTTCGATCCGAACTTCCACTTCGTCGGGATGACGTTCAATCCCGAGCCCTTCACCGACATGAAGGACAAGTACTTCCTGCTGAACGGCCGCAGCTACCCGGACACGGTGACACAAGGCCCGATGCAGACGCCGGTCGCCGACGGAACAAAGCATTACTCGCAGCCGTTGCCCGCGCTGATCAACATTCCCTCGGGTGGCCGCGCGCTGTTGCGCATCTCGGACCTCGACGTCACCGAGTTCCAGACGCTCGCATCGCTGGGCATTCCGATGCACGTGATCGGTGTGAACGCACGCTTGCTGCGCGATTTGTCGGGCAACGACATGACGTACTTCACGAACTCGGTGACGCTTGGCGGCGGCGAATCGGTCGACGTGATCCTGGACGCGAGCGATACGACGCGTTACGCGCCGGGTTCCGTTTTCTACCTCTACACGCCGAATCTCGACCATCTGTCGAACGATGCCGAGAATTTCGGCGGGCTGATGACCGAAGTTCATATCTGCCACGCGGTCGACCCGACCACGAAGGCGTGCAGCTAGGAGAACGAACGTGAGCTACTTCCTGTATGGCTACCGTATCGTGTGCCGCGCGCGCCTTCTGGCGGCCGAACGCCTTGCGCGCGCAACGGGCGGCGCACTTCTCGCGCTGATACTCGGGCTGCCGGTTTCGTATGCATTCGCGGCGGCGCCCGGTATCACGGGACCGACATTCGACCTCGTCGCTTCGGCGGACCGCATCACGCAACCGGACGGCAACAGCATCTACTCGTGGGGCTACGGCTGCAATACCCCGCCCGCGGGATTTTCACCGGCCGCGATCCCGGGTGCGAATTGCACGGCCATGCAGATTCCCGGACCGACGCTGATCGTCAAGCAGGGTGACGTGGTGACGGTCACGTTGACGAACAATCTGCCCGCGGCCGCAGGCAATACGTCGATCCTGTTTCCGGGCTTCCAGGTCTGCGCCGCGAAACTCAACGCGGACGGCACCTGTCCCGCTGCCCAGACGGGTGTGCCGGGACTGCTGACGCGCGAGGCGCAGCACGGCGGCACGGTGACATACAGCTTCGTCGCCAGCACGCCAGGCACGCATGCGTACTACAGCGGCACGCAGGGCGATCTGCAGATCGAGATGGGGTTGTCCGGTGCATTGATCGTGCTGCCGACGACTGCCCCTGGTACGCTCGCCACGCCGGCCGGTTGCCACTTGATGAACGGCGGGGTACTGCTCGACGGGCAGCCCGATTTCCGCAATGCCGTCGCTGCGTACAACCACAGCTCGGCGTGCTACGACCGCGAATATCTGTTCCAGTTTTCCGAAATGGATCCGAACATCCACACCCAGGCGGAGCAGGAAGCCCAGAAGACGTGTACGCAGCAAACGGGCTGCATGCTCGTGCAGACCGAGCCGTACCATCCGGCGTATTTCATGATCAACGGCCGTTCGATGCCGGACGACATGGATCCGAACTACGCGTCGCAGTATCCGCATCAGCCGTACAACGGCAATCCGCACATGCATCCCGGCGAACTCGTGCTGTTGCGGGTGATCGGCGACGGTCGCTGGCAGCACCCGTTCCACGAACACGGCAACCATGTGCGCGTTCTCGCACGTGACGGCAACCTGCTGTTGAGCCGGACGGACCCGACCAAGCTGGCCGGCCCGCTCCTGTTCACCACGACGACGACGCCAGGTCTCGCGATGGACGGCATCTTCTACTGGACGGGCAAGGGCCTGAACTGGGACGTCTACGGACACAAGCCCGGCGACGGCAGCGTGTGCATTCCCGATGCGAACGGCTACTACACCTCGAATCCGTCGGCGCCCAACTACTACGAGTGGTGCGCCGACCACGCGAAGGCGCTCGAGGCGCATCCATTCGGCAACGTGGCGAGCGGCGGACCGGTGACGTTGCCGGACGCGCGCGTGCTGACCAACGGCACGTGGTACGGCGGCAGCCCCTACCTCGGTCCCGACGCGACCATGCGCGCAACCGGTTTCACGGGAACGACGCCGCCTTCCGGCACCGTCGTCAACCCGCCGTCGTCCGAGGCTGGCTTCGCCTTCATGTGGCATTCGCACAATGAGCGCGAGATCACGACGAATAACACGTTTCCAGGCGGGATGATGATGATGATGCTCGTCGATCCGCAGGCGTACACGATCAACGAAGGCAACTAGATCGGGGAGACTCGCGATGAGAACCGCACACGTGAAAAGAGTGCTTCGCGGCCTCGTTCGGGCAAGTGCAGCCGCGATGTTGCTGGCTGCCGCAAGCCACGCGGCCCATGCCCAGACCGTCGTCAACCTGACGGCGCAGGCCTCGGTCATCGCACTGCCCGATGGTCAGTCGGTGCCGATGTGGGGCTACACTTGCGCATCGGGGGCGACGCCTGCGACGGCGTGCGCGTCGGCCAATCCGGGCGCGGGCACGAGCACGAGCTGGTCGCCGGTGGTGATTACCGCGCAGACCGGCCAGTCGCTCACGATCAACCTGACCAACAGCCTGCCGGGCCTGGTGCCGACCTCGCTCGTCATCGTCGGCCAGCTTGGCGGCGGACTCGGCAAGACGGCAACGACCACGCCAAGCCCCGCGCACGCGACGCAGAGCGCCACAACCTGGCCGATTGCCGCCAGTTCTTCAAGCGTCGCGCAGTTCGTCCCGCCCACTCAGGGTCCGCGCGTGCAGTCGTTCGCGACAGAAGCGGCGCACGGCCAGCAGGTCGCGCTGACGTGGAGCAACCTCTCAGCCGGCACGTATCTGATCGAGTCCGGTACGCACCCGTCGATCCAGGGGCCCATGGGTCTCTACGGCGTGCTGATCGTCAAAACGCCCGCGAACGGCACGACGCGCGCGCTGGCCTATCCGGGTGTCAGCTACGACGCCGATGTGCCACTCGTATTGAGCGAGATCGATCCGGTGCAGAACGCGGCGGTGGCATCGGCGGTCGTGACGTCGGGGTTCAGCGAAACGAAAGTGTGGTCCGGGCAGTCGGGGCAGTGCGGCGATCCCCAGTCGTCCTCGTTCGGCACCTGCTATCCGCCGGCGGTCAATTACGACCCGCGCTATTACCTGATCAACGGCGTGGCTTTTGACCGCTCGAACACCGGGGCATCGACGTTCCCGGCGACCGCGCCCGCCGGCACGGGGCAAGTGCTGCTTCGCTTTGTCAACGCCGGCCTGCGGATGCATGTGCCCTCGGTGGTCGGTGCGCAGACAGGCGCTACGCCGAATTCCGGCTTTTCGCTCGTCGCGGAAGACGGCAATCTGTTGCCCGGCACGATGCGCGTGCAGACGGTCGCGTTTCTTGCCGCCGGAAAAACTTACGATGTCCTGATCAATGCCCCGGCCACGGGATCGCTGGCATTGCCGGTGTTCGACCGGCAACTCAGTCTCTCGACGAACAATCAGCGTGACGGCGGCATGCAGGCCTATATCAGCGTGAACGGCGGGGCCACGCCGACGTCGCAGGCGGGTAACGCAGGCGCGGTCGCGAATCCTGATACGTACTTCCTCGTGCCGGGCAATACGCTGAGCGTCGCGGACCCGGCCAAAGGCGTGATTGCCAACGACGTCGGCGTGTACGGCGTAACGGTCCTCACGCAGCCGACTGGCGGAAAACTGACGCTTAATTCAAACGGCACATTCACGTATGTGCCGAATTCCGGCACGACGAGCGACAGTTTCGTCTATGAGGCCAACGGCAATCCCGCGATTACCGCGACGGTTACACTCGCGCCCTGCACGAGCGGTTCCGGCTGCTTGTCGGGCAAGCCCGTCGCGAACAACAGCAGCTATACCAGCAATATCGCGTCGCTCTTTCACTCGGGCGCGCCGGGCGTACTAGCGTACGCGAGCGATCCGGGCGGCCTGCCGCTCACGGCGGTGTTGTCCGGTTCGCCCTCGGGCGGTACCGTGACGCTGAACCAGGACGGCTCATTCAATGCCATCCCATCGGTGCCTCCGGTCGCGGGCGGTACCGCGACGGTGACGTTCACCTATACGGCGGTCAATTCGCAGAACAGCGCCAGCAGTCCGGCAACGGCCACTGTGACGTTCCAGGGGGGCAGTGGTCTGGTCGTTGCCGTCAAGGACGCGCCAACCGGCACGGCGATCAGCGACTACCGCTGGATCATCGAGGAAGACCGCACATTCCAGATCGACCCGGCGTGCCAGGTCAATTCGACGACGCGCCCGTCCACGTGCCCGCCGCTTCCCGTTCCGAGCCTCGGTACCAGCTTCCATACCAGCTACATGCCGGTCGTGGCTGCGGGATGCGTCGGCACGGTTTCGTGCGAGTCGGGCCAGACTGTCTACGACCCGACGTCGCAGAGCCACAAGCCGGCCGTTTGTGACGTCGGCGATGGACAGTGCCGCATCACTGCCGGGCAGCAGACGCCGGTCGACCCGTCGCAGGTAAAACTCGATCCGACGAAGCACTACTACATCTCGATCCTGCCCGGTGATGCGGGCAACACGTTCACGAACGGCGCGGGCACGCCGCAGCCGGTCAATCCGAGCAATCCGACCGGGGCGCAGCGCCAGTTCGACATCTCGAAGGATTGCCCGTCCGGTCCTGGCGGCGCGGACTTCGCGCCGGGCAGCGGCAAGTGCGGTCACGCGATCGGCGGGGCGATGATCGCGGCCAACCAGTTGAGCGTCAACGTGCTCCTGCAACAGACGCCGCTGCAGACGGCCAAGATCTCGGTATTCGTCTTCGAGGACGATTCACCGCTCAACGGCGAAATCGACGTGAGCGGCGGCACCGACGCGTTCGGCACCGCGCGCGAGCCCGGCCTCGGCGGCTTCGAAATCAAGCTGTTCGACGATGCGGGCGGCACGGGCGACGCGACCGGGCAGATGACCTACGACATGTTCAACATGCCGCTGTCGAATTCGCTGCAGAACGTAACCGATCCCGCGACCGGGCTGAACGCTTGCCCGATTTCGGTCAAGACCACGAACGGGATCGTCGGCATGATCCCGACCTGCCCGAAGTTCGAGTCCGATGGCAAGACGCTGTCGCCGCTCGTCGGCCAGGCGATCATCGCGAACCTGATGCCGGGACGCTATGGCGTCGTTGCCTATCCGGCTGCCGACCGCATCGCGCGCGGCGAGGAATGGCTGCAGACCAACACGCTCGACGGGCAGAAGGCACACGATGCATTCATCCGGATCGGCGGACCCTCGTACTTCCAGGAATTCGGACCGGCCGGCTTCCACGTGACGATCGGCTTTGCGAATCCGAAGATCATCAACGCACGTCTGCCGCTGTTGTGCCCGGCGGGCACCGCGTGCAACAACTCGTTGAGCGGACGCATCACGAATCTGCACTACAGCCGTCCGCCGAATGAGAATCTGTATGGCGCTGGCACGCGCGATTCGTTGAGTTTCACGCAATGCTACGTGAGCGTTGGTGATCCCGACGGCGACGATGTCGCGTTCACGAAATGCAATCAGGACGGGTCGTTCAACTTCAGCGGCCTGCCCGACGGCACGTACCGCATCACCGTGTTCGACCAGTGGAACGATCAGATCGTCGACGGGCTCGCGACCGCCGTGCAATTGAAGGGTGGTACGAACACCAGCGTCGGCGAACTACCGGTTCTGCAATGGCACACGAACCTCTATACACGCACGTACCTCGATAACGACGGCTCGCACGTCTCGAGCGCCAGCCAGCCCGGTTTGGCGTTGGTGCAGACCAACATTCGCTATCGCGACGGCAGCTATTCGAATTTCAACAACACGGATCTGAACGGCTATGCGTCGTTTAACGAAGTATTTCCGTTGTTCAACTGGTACGTTGCCGAAGTCGACACGACGCGCTTCAAGCAGACTGGCGTGCACGTAGTCTATGACGCCGGCGGTCCAGTCGACGGAACCGGCAAGGGCGGCGGCAATTCGACGATCGCCTCGCATTACGCGAACACGGTGGAGACGTTCCACGTGCCAACCAACCTGCGCGTGCCGGGTGCCACCTACTGCAACGACGCAGACTGCAAGGACCGCTCCGGAACCAACCCCTCGACTGGCCGTATCGACCCGCCGTGGGTCACGACGATGGGCTGGCAGGGATTCTCGGGACAAAGCTCGTTCATCGAGTTCGGCAAGGCGCCATTCGCGACAGGCGAAAACGGTGGCATCACCGGCGAGGTCGTCTACGCGTCGACGCGTCCGTTCGACGACCCGACGTTGCTCGTCCACGCGAGCTGGACGCCCAATGTGCCAAACGTAACGGTCAACCTGTATCAGGAGGGCACCGCGGCGGACGGCACGCCAAGCCTTCAACTGGTGGACTCGACGAAGACGAGCAGCTGGGACGACTGGGCGCAGGGCTTCCGGTCGGACGGCATGCCGAACATGAACTGCCCGGGCCAGGACCCGAACGATCCGTTCTTCTACACGTTACAGAACACGACGCAGTGGCTCGATGCCCAGAATCGTCCGCTGCCGGCTCAATCGCAGTTCAAGTGCTACGACGGCATGCACATGTTCAACCAGTTGCAGCCTGCGCCCTATGACGGCATGTATCAGTTCCCGAGCGTCACGGGCCGCGATCCCTCGACCGGAAAGCCGACCGGCACGAACTGCACGGTTTGCGTGGCGAACCCGACGGATGCCAGCGCGAAAATGCTGCCTGCCGGCAAGTATGTCGTCGAGGTGATCGTGCCTCCCGGCTACGAACTCGTTAAGGAAGAGGACAAGAACATCCTGATTGGCGACAACTACATTGCGCCGGTGACACAGCAGTTCGGCAGCCTCGGCAACATCTTCATCCTGCCCGACCAGGCGGCCGTGAACGAGGCGTACAACCCGAACAATGCGCAGAACCCGACGACGAATCTGGGTTCGAATCCGGAGAGTGACTCCGGGAAGCAGGGCAACGAGCAACTTTGGCCCTGCGTGGGAACGCTGCGCATCGTGCCGGACTACATCAGCCTGTTCCCGGGTTCACAGGAAGTGGCACCCTTCGCCGGAGCGTCGCGCCATCTGTGTGATCGCAAGGAGGTCACGCTGACCGACCAGATGCAGGCGCGCGCGAAGTTCTGGATCTTCAGTTCGACGCACGTTGCCGCGCACTTCACGGGCTTCATGCTCGACGACTTTTCGTCGGAGTTCGATCCGTACTCGCCGCAATTCGGCGAAAAATTCGCGGTGCCGAACGTGCCGGTATCGCTGAAGGACTTCGCGGGTAACGAGGTCGAGCGTGTGTACTCGGATCAATGGGGCATCTTCAACGGGCTCAACTACTCGACGTGGGAGGTCAACCCACCGAATCCGACCGGCTATGCGCCGACGATGATGATCGCCTGCATGAACGATCCGGACAAGCCCGACCCGGCGCATCCGGGCCAGACGATGCGCGATCCGCTCTACAACCCGGCGTACAGCCAGTTCTGCTATGAAATTCCGTTCATGCCTGGACAGACCCAGTACATGGACACGCCGGTCGTCCCGGTGCAGGCTTTCGCCGATGGCTATAACCCGCCCGACTGCGCGTATCCGGATGGCACGCCGGCGGTTTCGTCGGTGACGGGCGACAGCATCGGCGGCGGCGCGGGACCGTGGGTATCGACCGCCGGTCATACGCTGACGATCAACGCGCTCGGCGATCAGACTGTGCCCAACCATGCGTACGACGGTCCGGCAGCAACGACGGCCCCGTACAACCAGAAGTTCGTGACGCGGCACTACGGATTCGGGACCACGAAGGGCACCGGGTCGGTCACGATTGGCGGCGTGAACGCGCCGGTCACGTCGTGGAGCGACACGCAGATCACCGTGACGGTGCCTACCCTGAACGTGTTGCAGTCGAGCTGCACGATACAACAGCGCGGCATCACGACGGCGACCCGTTGCGGAGAGCTTGTCATCACGTCGGGCAACGGCAAGAAGTCGATCGACACCGTGACCGTCACGATCGGCGGCAAGACGCCGACCTATGTCGCGGGCGAGAACGGCACGAGCAATGCGATCCAGAAAGCGATCGACGCTGCGACGCCGGGCGACATGATCATCGTTGGGCCGGGCACGTACAACGAGATGCTGCTGATGTGGAAGCCCCTGCGGTTGCAGGGTGTCGGCGCGCCGTCTGTCATCGTGAATGCGAACACGCATCCGTCCGGCAAGATGGATCCGTGGCGGCGTCAGGTCGACTGTCTGTTCGGCGTGTCGATCAATGGCGGGCTGATCAGCAGCACCAATCCGTACGACCCGACCGGCACTTATACGTGCTCGCCGACGATGCAGCGCCAGGTTGATGCCATCCCGCTGGAACCGACCGTTGGGTGGGACAACACGCTGAATGGCAATCTCGGCGAGCTGCTGATGGAGCCGACGCTAATGGGCGCTTACGAAGGCGCGGGGATTACCGTGCTCGCGAAGGGCGTGCGCGATGTGACCGTGCGCGGAGTGCGGCAAGCCGACCCGAACTGCACGGCCAACGGCGTGTGCACGCCGCTCACCATCCTGGACTGCGCGAATTATCCGAGCAACTTCCTGTGCAATCCGTCTCGCGTCGACGGCATGTCGTTCCAGAACAGCTCGCAGGGCGGCGGCGGGATCTTCCTGCACGGCTGGAACCACTTGACCGAGGTGTCGAACAACCGCGTGTCGAGCAACGCGGGCACACTGACTGGCGGCATCACAGTCGGCCAGGTCGAGGTGCCGGATGGCACGATCGCGGCGGACGGCGTCACGCAACTGCCGTTCGGGTACAACATCAACGTGAACGTGCACCACAACGCCGTTACGTCGAATTCGTCGTACGGCGACGAAATCAACTCGACGACGCCATCGTCCGCGGCAGGCGTGACGTTCTGCTCGGGCGCGGATAACTATCACTTCAACTACAACTTCGTGTGCGGCAACATGAGCAGCGGCGACGGAGGAGGCGTTGCGCACTTCGGCTTCAGCTATAACGGCGACCTGTCGCACAACTGGATCATCTTCAACCAGAGCAACAACCCGACGCTGCCGACCTATGGCGGCGGGCTGATCGCTCAGGGTGTACCGCCGGACGGCACGTACTGCGAAAACGCGGCGGTGGACCAGGACTGTGCGCCTCAGTTGTCCGACGGCGTCGGGCCGGGCCTCCTGATCGACGGCAACCTGATCGTCGGCAATACGGCGGAAAGCGGCAAGGGCGGCGGACTGCGTCTGCAGAACGTGAACGGCACAGACGTACAGCGCAGCCCGACCAACGCCAACCGCTGGTACCAGGTGAGCGTGACGAACAACATCATCGCGAACAACGTGGCAGGTTGGGCCGGTGGCGGTGTATCGCTGCAGGACGCCGTGCGGGTGAATTTCATCAATAACACCGTCGTGTCCAACGATTCGACCTCGTCCGCCGGCGTGCTCTTCAACACGGCGCTCGCTGCGCAGGCGAACGTCGGGCCGCCGAACTGCGTGACGGTGGGTGCGCAGACCACCTGCAGCCCGATCACGACGTCGACGTTCCAGCCTGCGGGTCTGGAAGTGGCAGCGCACACGCAGAACCTGCTGGGCGCGTTCACAAGCGCGAACGTCAATTGTCCGGCGAACCTGCCTGGCTGCAAGCAGTTCTCGGTGCCGGTGCTGACGAACAACGTGTTCTGGCAAAACCGTTCGTTCTACATCACGGTGAGCGGAAACACGAACCCGAACATTCAGCAAAACGTGGTCACGCTGAACCCCACGCTGAACCAGGCGGGCCAGGCGACCGGCTACTGCCCGTCGGGTGCGATGTACTGGGACATCGGCGCGTTTGGCGACATGAAGCCATCGACGCATGAATCCGGGATCACGCTGTCTCCGCACTATTCGATCATCACGGATGCGACCGACTACCCGAACGCCAACAACAGTGGAGCGAACCCGAACCTGATCAGCCAGTACTGCAACGGCTCGCGCGTGCCGCCTGAAGCGAAGAATCCGTTCGCCGGCTACGCTGTGCCGCCTGGCATTGCCGACACGGTGTTGCCAAATCCGATGTTCAGCCTGCAGCCGTCGGCCACGCCGGACGAAGGCAACAACTGGATCAACATGTCCTATGGGCCGCTTTCGTTGTCGAACGCGACGATCACGGTCGGCAGCGCGGGATACGGCACGCCGCTCGGCAACTACGCGATCCAGTCGACGTCGCCGGCGGTGAATGCCGGCACCGCGACCGGTGCGCCGAGATATGACTTCTTTGGCACGACGAGGCCTCAGGGAGCACGCGTGGACATCGGCGCGGTCGAATTGCCGTCGACAGGCGGGGTCGCAACGACGCTCAATAATCTGTTCGGTCCGGGCGCCATTGCGGAGGTGCTGCCGTGAGGCGCCGGATGATTCGAGCGCGTTCAGCAGGATGCCTGGTTGCACTCGGGTGCAGCGCCGGACTGGCCGTGCTCGCGGGGCAACCGGCCGCCGCGCAGCAGGCGGGGGCGGGCGAGGCGGCGGCCCGCACGTCGCCGTATGTGCCGGTCACGATGCCGCGTCAGGCCCGCGAGCTTTACGACGCGAGCCGGGGTGTCGACTCGCTGAGCGTGCGGCGTACCGCATCGGGCAACCTGCTGCGCTTCAGCTTCCGGGTGACCGACCGGACCGTCGCGAAGATGATCGGCGACAAGAGTGCTACGCCTTATCTGTTCGGGCACATGAGTCATGCCGTGCTGGAAGTGCCGGTCATGGAAAACATCGGCCAGTTACGGCAGACGGGCGAGCTCGAAGTGGGCCGCGAGTACTGGATGGTGTTTTCGAACAAGGGCAATCTCGTGAAGGCGGGTGAACGGGTCGACGTGTTCATCGGGTCGTTCCATGTCGATGGTCTTGTCGTCGAGTGACCGTGCAATGCGCCGCCGGGGCGGTGGCTGGGACAACACACGTGCGGAGGTGACAGATGAAACGAGTAACGGGACGGGGGGGATGGGGGAGCCTGTTCGTGGCCGGCCTGCTGGCTGGCAGCGCCCTGACCGCCGCAGCGGCGGGGATGAGCGGCGCTCAGGTGGCCGACCGCAACGCCGAGGCGCGCGGCGGCTTGCAGACATGGCGATCCGTCAACACGCTGACGATGACCGGTCAGATCGATGTCGGCGGCACGAAGCCCGTTCAGTTGCCTTTCACGCTGACGATGAAGCGGCCGCACAAGAGCCGCTTCGAGCTGCGCTTCAACGGTCAGACCTCGTACCAGGTCTTCGACGGCACGCAGGGCTGGAAGGTCAGGCCGTTCCTCGGGCGCACGGAACCGGAACCGTATTCGCCGGCCGAGTTGCATTCGGCAGCCGGTACTGCCGATCTCGACGGTCCGCTCATTGACTATGCGGCGAAGGGCAATCGTATTGATCTGGTCGGCACGGATTCGATCGACGGTCACCGGGCGCTGCAACTGAAGGTGACACTGAAGGATCACAGCGAGCGGCACGTGTGGGTCGATGCATCGACGTTCCTCGAAACGAAAGTGGAGGGCGACCCTCGCAAGCTCGACGGCAAACTCCACACGGTCTCCGTGTACTACCGCGACTACCGCAAGGAAAGCGGCGTGATGATTCCGCACGTGATCGAGACGGTCGTTGCGGGGGTGAAGCAGGTGCATCGCATCACGATCGAGCATGTGACGGTCAATCAGCCCGTCGATGACGCGCTCTTTGCGAAGCCGCTGCCCGCTGCCACGAGGGTGGCTGCGAAGTGACGGCGACACGCGTCGGTGAGCGCCCATTCCGGCGCGCAAGTAACGGATTTGTCATCGCGCGGGCATGGTCATTGTGACGAGGCGAACGACGGGGACAATGATGACTCGGATCGCAAGATGGATAACGAGAGGGATAACCGCGGGCTGCATGAGCGTGCTGGCCGTCGCGATGGGTTGCGCGACCGACATGAACATGACGGCTGCACAGATCGTGGCTAAAAACGTCGATGCTCGCGGTGGTGCCGAGGCCTGGCGGAAGGTGCAGACGATGGTATGGAAGGGCCACGTCGACAGCCCCAATTCACCTGCGCCGGGCATGCCGTTTTCGCTGACGCTGGCGCGTCCGGACAAGACGCGCTTCGAAGTCACCGCGATGAACCAGATCATCATCCACGCGTTCAACGGGCAAGTGGGCTGGAAGGCGCGGCCCTCCAGCGGCGGCGCGCCCGACGTGCGCGAATACAGCCCGCAGGAAGTCCGGTTCGCTCGCGACGAACAGGTCATCGACGGACCGCTCATCGACCACGAGCGCAAGGGCATCGCGGTCGCGCTGGAGGGCATGGATCAGGTCGATGGCCACGATGCCTGGCGGCTGTCGCTGAAGCTGCCGTCCGGCGCGATTCACCACGTATGGATCGACGCGCACAGCTATCTCGACGTCAAGTACACGCGCGAAGGACAGGGCCTCGGCGGAAAGCCCGCGACGACCGAGGTCGTTTTCCGCGACTTCCGCGAGGTCGACGGTGTGCGGATGCCGTTCGTTATCGAAAGCGGTCCGGCAGGCGGCGAGCGTCGCGACCGGTTGGTGATCGACACGATTGCGCTCAACGTGCCGCTCGATGCGCTGGTGTTCGCGAAGCCGGTCGCAGCGGCGCGGCATCACACCATCGACATCGGCACGGGCGCTGCGCCGATGAACGCCGCCAGCGTACCGCCACTGGGTATCCGCCGGCCGGTGCACTGACCATGACGGCGCGAAGCCATACCGCGCATACGCTCGCACGCTGCGCGTTCGTGCTGTTCGCCGCATTCTTCGTATCGACGACTCCAACGCTCGCCGCGCCGCTTGCCGATGCAGGCGAGGCGATCTACCAGCGCGGCATCGCCGGGTCGGGCGAACCGGTCGAGGCGATGCACGACGGCGCAGTCCGCATGCGCGGGGCCGAGGCGGCCTGCGTCAACTGTCACCGGCGCAGCGGACTTGGCGCGCGCGAAGGCAACAACCTGATACCGCCGATCACCGGCGAGTATCTGACGCACGCGCGCACGCGCGACCCCAACGCGGGCGATGCAGGCGATGCAAGCGACATCCCGTTCATCGACGGCATGCGCACCGCACGCGATCCGTACACGGACGCGACGCTGGCGCGGGCGATCCGCGATGGCGTCGACCCGAACGGCCGGCAGCTCGGCTATCTGATGCCGCAGTTCGCGTTGAACGATGCCGATATGGCTGCGCTGATCGCGTATCTGAAACGTCTCGATCACGCCCGTGCGCCGGGTGTCGCCGATACCACGCTGCACTTCGCGACCATCATCACCCCCGACGCCGACCCGGTGAAGCGACGCGGCATGCTCGCCGTGCTCGAACAGTACTTCGCGGACAAGAACGCTACGCCGCTGGGCGCGACACCGGCGCTGCGCAGCTCGCGCAAGATGATGTTCATGGTGAACCGTCGCTGGGAGCTGCACGTCTGGGAACTGCACGGCCCGCCGTCGACCTGGCAGGCGCAGCTTGTGGAGGACATGGCGCGGCAGCCGGTGTTCGCGATTCTCTCTGGCCTTGGAGGCAGCAACTGGGCGCCGGTCCACGACTTCTGCGAGGCGCAGCGGGTGCCGTGTCTCTTTCCGAATGTCGAAGTGCCTGTGACGTCGCCGGGCGACTTCTATTCGCTTTACTTCTCGAAAGGCGTGCTGCTCGAAGCGGAACTGATCGCGCAACGCATCGTGGATGAGGCTCACGATCCTCCCGGCACGCCACATCACACGGCGACGAGGGTGCGCCAGATCTATCGCAAGGGCGATAGCGGCGAGGCCGCTGCCGGGGCGCTTGCGGCGGCGCTGAAGGGCAAGCCGTTCGAGGTGGCCAATGTTGCACTGGCGCCGGGCGAGAGCGTCGCGCACGCGTTGCGCGGCGTCGCTGCGGGAGAGGTGCTCGTGCTCTGGTTACGCCCGAACGATATCGAGGCGCTACGCGGATCGCCGCCCCCGCCGCGCGTGTTCGTTTCTGGCCTGATGGGCGGACTCGATCATGCGCCGCTCCCGGAACGCTGGCGTAACGTCGCTTCGCTTGCTTATCCCGTCGACCTTCCGGACGGCCGCCGCGTACGCGTCGACTACGCGTTCGGCTGGTTCGCGATTCGCCGTATTCCCGTCGTCGACGAACGCGTGCAGGTGGACACATGGCTCGCGTGCGGGCTGCTCGCGGAAACGTTGAGCCATCTGGTCGATGCGTTCGTGCGCGACTATCTTGTCGAGCGCGTCGACGACATGCTCGAACACCGTGTGCTGACCGGTTTCTATCCTCGCCTTAGCCTCGCGACGGGACAGCACTACGCGTCGAAAGGAGGCTACATCGTGCGGTTTGCCCAGCCGGATTCTTCGCGGGTAGTCGCCGACGGACCATGGACCGTGCCGCAATCCGCGTCACCTTCACCAACGGCAGCGCCAATCGCGAAACTCGACACTCACTTGCCGCTGGCGGACAGCAAGGCCCGGTAGCGCGAGAGCACGCGCGGCACATAACCGCGCGTCTCCGGATAAGGCGGGATCCGGTAGCCGGCGCGGATCACGGCGTCCTCACCGGCGTTGTACGCCGCAAGCGTGAGTTCCATATCGTTGTTGAAGAGATCGAGCAGGAAGCGCAGATAGCGGGCACCCGTCAACACGTTTTCGCGTGGATTGAGCATGTCGCCGCCCGCAAAGCGGCGCGCCGTATCAGGCATCAACTGCATGAGGCCCAGCGCGCCTTTATCGGATACGGCAGCAGGATCGTAGCGAGACTCGACGTCGATAACCGCGCGTATCAACTCGGGTTGCAGCCGGAATTGCCGGCTCGCTTCATCGATAACGTTAGATACGAGAACGGCATCGGCCCTGTTGCGCGACGGAGTGGACCGCTTTGCTGTGATGCTCGCGGGGGCGTATGCCTCGACGATGATCCTCAGCCCCGCTTTGCCGGGTGTATCGGTGAGCGTTATCGTGCCGTCTGTTCCGACCGCGCCGAATATCGCGCCTCCCGCGTGGGCGCCAGCCGCTGCGGCGAGACTGATCGCAGCCACCAGAGCACGACGCTTGCCGACAGACGAGATTCGATCGCGAACGCACATCGTCGCCTCCCTCCGCATTCTTATTGTGGAGTCCGCAACGTGTGCAAATCAATGGGGAATTGTCCTCTTTCGTGATGAGTGGGGGAAGCAAATCACCAGCCTACATGGGGATGTTACATAGTCGAACCCAATTTAGTCAGGCTTTCTTAAGGCTATCTTCAACCCTTAGGAAAACCTGAAGACGGTCCGGGAGAATATTTTTCTTGTTTGCCGGAGTCCGAAATTTACCGGGCGGAATGTCAGTGTGGTGGAAAAAAAATACCGAGTGGGGAATCTTACTGACCATTACAACCGATACAAAGTGTTCACGCCTGAATCGTTTTATTCGAAATTCGATGGAGCTTGTCAGGGTCGATCAAGTCTCGCGCAATATCCATGGCGCTAGCGCGGCATTGGCTCGGACCTTGCAGCACAGGACGCAAAGCCTGGCGGGGCGGAATATCGCCAGTTCGTGTCAGTAAATATAAAACAAATCGTAAATAAAGAGAAAGAAATATTTGAAAGGATGGGAAGGTGCGATTTAAGCAGTGAACGAAAGCCGGTACATCGGAGTAATGTCACCGAAAGGAGAGCACCGTGAACATCAAATACCGTGTGTTGATTGTCGAAGACCACGATCTGCTACGTTCCGGGTTGCATTCAATGATCGCCGTGCACGGCGAATATGACGTAGTTGGAGAAGCGAGAGACGGCAAGGAGGCGCAGCAACTCGCGGCGCGGCTTTGCCCCGATCTGATCCTCATGGATTTGTCGATGCGCGGCATGAATGGCATCGACGCGACCGCGCTGATCAAAAGCCGCATGCCGCAGGTCCGCATCATCGCGTTGACGGTGCATCAGAGCGAGGAGTACGTGCGCGAAGCACTGCGGGCCGGTGTCGACGGGTACACGCTCAAGGATGTGTCGTTCGACGAACTGCTCACGGCAATGCGTACCGTCATGCAGGGGAAGAAGCACTTCAGCGCGGACGTCTATGGCTTCATGGTCGACTCGTTCGTCATGGGACGCGAGGCCGCTGGACCGAAGAGAGCGTGGGACGTACTGACCGCCCGCGAACGTAGCGTGCTCAAGCTGATCGCCGAAGGGCACACGAACCGCCAGGTCGGTGAATACCTGAACCTGAGCCCGAAGACGATTGAAAAGTATCGCGCGAGCATGATGCACAAGTTGTCGATAGAGAACATGACCGAGCTTGTTCTCGTGGCGATCAGTATGGGGCTCCTGACTTCACTTGCCTCGCGGTGCGCAGAGCGGGAGACCAGCGGCACGCTCGCACGGACGCTCACCGGGCGGCTCGCCGACGTGCCGGATGGCCCGGCCGGCAATAGCGAACCGATGCCGGATGCCCGCATCGGCGACACGACATCGGGGTGAATGAGCGCGTGGCGACGCGAGGCGGGGCAAGCGTTACAGCACCCACGTAGCGACGAGCAGCGTGCCGTTCAGTTCTGACGAGTCGATAGAGAAGTGACCGCCTTGCGCCTCGACCCGATGCTGCATATCGACGAGGCCGAACCCTGATGCGCCGATTTCGTCCGGGTGCATCGGACGGGTCAGGTAGCCACTGCCGTTGTCGCTGACCGATAGATGCAGCGTGTTGCCGCTCAGTCTGAGTTCGAGTTCTGCTTCGGTCGCCGATGCGTGCTTCAGGATGTTGTTCAGCGCCTCTTGTACGATGCGAAAGATATCCGTCTTCAGGGGCGCCGGTATATCGTTATCCTCAACATTGCAGCGAAATCGGATCGTCAGGCTCTGCGTGCCGTGCGCGAACCGCTGGCACAAGGTGGATAGCGCCGCCGGAAGGCCGAGACGATCGAGCGCTAGCGGGCGCAGCTCCCCACAGATACGGCGCATTTCATCCATCGTGTCGCGGACCTGTTTGACGGCGGTGTCGAGCAGTTGAACGGCCTCGTCGGTGCGACCGCCGCCCAGACGTATCCTGGCGTCCTCGACCATCAACTTGATCAACGTGAGATCCTGGCCCAGGCCATCGTGCAGATCGGCGGCAAGACGCTGACGTTCCGTGTGCTGGCCGAGCTGTAGCAGGGCCGCGGAACGATACGAAGAGTCGGACGGATCGTAGTTCGCAGGTGAGCGCGCGACCATGACGATCGGTTCGCAGAACAGCGTGAGCCGCGACCGGTTAGCAATTGCGACGCCTGAAATAGCGTGCTGATGCAGTGTCATTTCGACAGGCCGGCCGGTTCGTCCGATCAGAAGCGCATCGATCGCGCGGTATTCGTTCAGGGCTGGCGCGGACAATTGCGCCTGCAACGCGGTGCGTTCCTGACTCGGCGCGAAGTCGACGAGCCAGCGGCCGGTGAGTTCACCGCACTCCTGGCCGAGCAGCGCCGCGACGCGGCGATTCGCGCATAGCACGACGCCGTCGGCGGAAAGAACGGCAAGCGCCGCGCCGCGTGCGTCGGGGACCTGGACCGGCTCGGCACCGCGCAAGTGAACGGCACGGTCGAGCTCGCGCATGGCGTTGACCAGGTCTCGCAAACTCACGGGTGCACCAACCGTTCGTCCAGCAGTCATGGCCTGGTTACTCCAGAAAAGCCGAGGGAGAAGCACCAATTAGTGCCGATTTTAGGCCGCGTGAAGACAGGGAAGCAACCGGGTAAATGCCTCCCCATGCCTGGGGAGATGAAGGGGCCTCGACGGTGGGGTTCTACGCTGGTGGAGATACCCGCAAGGGTTTTGGGTACTTTCATCCAGTGACGCACGGTGTCCGGTTCGCAAGACTGGGAGGCACGCAAACGCATAAGGCGTCAGGTGTGGCAGCGGGTGTGCAACCGCGACGCAGCCAGCGTGCGTGAGGAGGCGAGCATGAAGACCATCCGGAATCTGCCGGTCAAGGTGCTGTGCGTGTTCTCGGCCGGACTGCTTGGCGTGATCGCGGCACCCGTGTACGGCGCAGACAACGCCGATGTCGCGACGGGCGACGCAGCCGCAGACCATGCCACGATGGACGACGGCACGACGAACGGCACGACAAACGGCGCCGCGCCCGACCATCACGCCATGAACGGCATGGCGATGACCGACGAGGCGATGGACGCCATGGCGCCCTCGACGCCGGACGCGAAGTCGGACGAAGCGGCGGCGCATGCACATCACCACATGATGGACAGCGGCACGATCAAAACGACAGTCGACTACACGTTGCCCCCCGTGACGCTCGTGCGGGAAGACGGCAAGCAGGTATCGCTCACCGATGAGTTGAACGACGGACGCCCGGTCCTGCTGACATTCATCTACACGACCTGCACGACTGTCTGTCCGATGGTCAGCCAGACCTTTCAGGAGTTTCAGGAAAAGCTGGGCAGCGAGCGCGACAAGGTGCATCTGGTGTCCATCTCGATCGACCCGGAGGAAGACACACCCGAGCGCTTGCGGGCCTATGCGGCGCGCTTTAACGCAGGCCCTGAATGGCAGTTCTACACGGGCACGATCGAGGCGAGCATCGCCGCGCAGCAGGCGTTCAACGTCTATCGCGGCGACAAGATGAACCATACCGCGGCGGTATTTTTCCGCGCCGCACCGGGGCGGCAGTGGCTGCGCATCGACGGGCTTGCGTCGCCGGCCGAACTGCTCGACGCGTACCGCCAAGTGCTTGCGGCCCAGTAGCGAGTTGCCTTCGGAGGACGGACGAATTGGGCTCGCGACATCGCGTCCTCATTGCGGAAGACCAGCGCCTGCTGCGGGGCGGACTGTGCGCTATGGTCGCCGCGCTCGACGACTTCGAGATCGCGGGCGAAGCGGGTGATGGCCGCGAGGCGTGTCACCTCGCGGCGAAACTGGACCCCGATCTGATCCTCATGGACCTGTCCATGCCTTCGATGGGCGGTCTCGATGCGATCGCCAGCATCAAGCAGATGCGTCCGGCGATTCGGATCATCGCGCTCACCGTTCACTTCACCGACGACCATGTCGACGCCGTGCGAATGGCGGGCGGAGACGGCTACGTCGTCAAAGATGCCGCGTTTGCGGACATCGTCGACGAGATGCGGCGCGTGATGAACCGGCTGCCTCGCGTGCCGGCGTACAGATCGCGGGGGACGCTCTGGATATCCGGCGTCGAACCGGAAACGGACGTGCCCGACGACCGTGCGACCGCGTGCGCGCCGGCGCGGCCATTCCTCACACAACGTGAGCGCACGGTTCTGCGGCTCGTGGCGCAAGGCCACACGAACCGCGAGATCGGTGCATCTCTGAGACTCAGTGCCAAGACGGTCGAAAAGCACCGCGCAAGCCTGATGCGCAAGCTCGCTGTGACCAACGTGACGGGTCTCGTTCGCGCCGCGCTGGACATGGGCATGGTTGCCTTGCCGGATCGCGCGCGCACGCTCATCACCTTCCTGTGATTTCCGCTTGCGATGCGGCCGGCACCGGGAGGGCGATTACCCATCGCGATGGACGGATCTCCCTACTTATTGCGGGCGTTTTCGTGCTCAAGAATGGTAGCAACGGGCCGCATATGGGCAGCGGTCGGTCGGTAAAGGAGGCGCCGTGCAATACGAACGAGGCTCCACCACAGACACCGTGCGAATCCGCACTGCGGCGGCGCGATCCTCGCGCATGGCGCGCGGCTTCACACTGCTCGAGCTGCTCGTCGTCATGGTCATCATCGGTTTGCTCGCAGGCCTCGTTGCGCCGCGCTACTTCGAACAGATCGGCAAATCGAACACCCGCATCGCGAAGGCGCAAATCGATTCCCTCGGCAAGGCGCTCGATCAGTACCGTCTCGACGTCGGCGAATATCCGACGACTGAGGAGGGGCTCGATGCGTTGATGACGAAACCCCAGGACGCGCCGCACTGGAGCGGGCCCTATCTGCAAAAGGCCGTGCCGCTCGATCCGTGGGATCGTCCCTACCACTATCGCTCGCCCGGCGAGCACGGCGATTACGACCTGTACTCACTCGGCAAGAACGGCCAGGGGGGTGGCACTGGCGAGAACACCTCCGTCACGTCCTGGTAGTGCGCGAAGCGAGGAGACCGGCGTGAAATATCTGCTCCATGGATTCGATGCCTCGGGCGAACTGCAGAAGCTGCGGATCGACTGTGACACGCCGCGTGCCGCCGAGGCGCTTGCCCGGTCGCGCGGTCTGCGCATCGTCTCCGTGAGGCCGGTGCGACGCGCGATGCCGGGCCTGCGGCCCAGGGCATTCCGGTTCGACGTCGATCTGTTCGCACGCGAACTCGCGGCTTTGCTCGATGCCGGTGTCGGCGTGATCGAAGCGCTGCGCACGCTGGGCGGCAACGAGCGGCGAGATGCGTCCGCAGCTGTGTATCGCGATCTGCTGAAGTACCTGGAGGAAGGGCATTCGCTTTCGGCCGCCCTGGAACATGCGGGTAGCGTGTTTCCACCCGTGCTCGTCGCCTGCGTGAAGGCGAGCGAGCAGACGGGCGGACTTGCCGACAGTCTCGCCCGCTATTCCCGCAATAGCGCGATGCTGCGTGAGTTGCGCAGTCGCGTTGTGTCCGCGGCCATATACCCGTCCGTGTTGCTGCTCGTCGGTGCTTGCGTCGTTCTGTTTCTGCTCGGCTTCGTGGTGCCGCGGTTCGCGACGCTTCTCGAACACAGCGGGCACGAGCTGCCTTTTCTGTCGCGCGTTCTGATGGCGTGGGGCGTCGTCGTGCACGCGCACGGAACGGCCCTCGCCGTGGGGACGGTTGTTTGCATCATTGCGGCCGTGGTGGCCCTGCGCCGCCCCGCGACACGCGACTGGATCGTGGACCGTCTCGTCACGCTGCCCGGAATCGGCCCGCATTTTCATGTGTTCTGCCAGTCGCAGTTCTTCCGCACTGCTGCAATGCTCGTCGATGGCGGCATTCCAGCAGTGCGCGCGTTCGAGCTTGCGCGCGGTCTCGTGGGGCGCGCCGATCGCGCGGCACTCGCCGAAGCGATGCAGCGTATCCGCAACGGCACGCGCATGTCGGAGGCTTTTCAACAGACTGGCCTTGCGAGCGCCATCACGTACCGGCTCCTGACCGTTGCGGAAAAGACGGGCGCGCTTGGCCCGGTGCTCGACCGGATCGCCGGCTTTCAGGAGGCACAGGTGTCGCGGACGATCGACTTCGTGTCGCGGCTCGTCGAGCCGGTCATGATGATCGTGATTGGTGTCGTGATCGGCGGCATCGTGGTGCTGATGTACATGCCGATCTTCGAGATCGCATCGAGCATCGGGTAACGCCGGAGCCACAGGATGGACACGAACGCCACCGAAGACCGTTATGCCGATGGCCCCGAAACGCTCCGGACCTTGCGCGCGCTTCATGACTCGGGCGTGCGCGCGATGGATGCATGGCTGGCGCGGCCGGGCCTCGACGTCGACGTGGCGCTCTCCCGGCTCGCCCACGCGTTCGGCATGCAGTCGATCGGCATGCAGGAACTCAATCGTCTGGAGCCCGATTTCGAGGTGCTGACGTTCGTCGAGGCGACCACGCGCCTGTGCATCTGCTTCCATGCGGGCGACGGCGTAGGACGGGTGTTCGTGACCGCCGATCCGCTCGACGTCCGCACGCGCGGCATGATCGACCATCGGATGCGCACGCACCCATCCACGCCTTACTCGTGGATGCTCGCGGCCCCAGGCGATCTGAGCGCGTGGCTCGCGGTGCGCGAGAAGGACGTCCGCGCGATGGATTCGCTGGCGCTCGAAGGACAGTCGTCGAACGCGACGGATCCCGCATCGCTCGCACTCACGCTGCAAGGCATCAGCAACGACGACAGTCCGGTCGTCCGTCTGCTGAATTCGACGATCTATGACGCGCTGAAAATGAGCGCAAGCGACATTCACCTCGAATGCCGCTCGGCGGGTCTGTTGATCAAATGTCGTGTCGATGGCGTGTTGACGGTGGTCGGCCGGGTCGAGGGACGCGACGTCGCCGATCAGGTCCTGTCGCGCGTGAAGGTGATATCGGAACTGGACATCGCGGAGCGCCGCGTGCCGCAGGATGGGCGCTTCAAGGCGATTTACGCGGGACGCGAGATCGACTTCCGCGTATCGATCATGCCAAACCAGTTCGGCGAGGATGCGGTGCTGCGCATTCTCGACCGCTATCAGCTCTCGCAGGCGAGCGGCGGACTGACGCTCGAAGCGCTCGGCTTCCAGCCGCACGACACGCGCTTCATGCGTTCGGTGGCGGCGATGCCGTATGGAATGCTGCTCGTGACAGGGCCGACGGGAAGCGGCAAGACGACCACGCTGTACGCCATCCTCACCGAGATCAACGATGGGCTGGACAAGATCATCACGATCGAAGATCCGGTCGAGTATCAACTGGGTGATGTGCTGCAGATTCCCGTCAACGAGGCAAAGGGCCTGACGTTCGCGCGCGGACTGCGCTCGATCCTTCGGCACGATCCGGACAAGATCATGGTCGGTGAGATCCGCGATCCGGAGACTGCGCAGATCGCGGTACAGGCTGCGCTGACCGGACACCAGGTTTTCACGACGGTTCACGCGAACAACGTGTTCGACGTGATAGGACGCTTTACCAACATGGACGTGGACGCATACAGCCTCGTGTCCGCGCTCAATGGTGTCGTGGCGCAGCGGCTTTTGCGCAAATGCTGCAGCGAATGCGTGGCCGACGACGACACCGTCGATGCCGATATGCTCGCGCGCTCGGGTATCGCCCCGGAACAAGCGGGGGCGTTCCGCTTTCGCCGCGGCGTCGGCTGTGCGCTTTGCCGGGGCAGCGGCTACCGCGGGCGCCGCGCCATCGCGGAAGCGCTGCGCATGAACGATGAACTGCGCGAGCTGTTGTCGGAGCGCGCTCCGCTCGCTCGCATCAAGGACGCAGCGGCACGCAGCGGCATGGACAACCTGCGCGCCGCTGCAGTGCGGCTCGTGATGAACGGCGAGACGACGCTCGAGGAAATCAATCGTGTCACGATGGTTGAATGAACCCGTCACCATCGGCATCGCGACCGATCATGTCGCGGTCGGCCCGAGCGTGTGGCCGCGTGACGGGCTACAGCAGCGGATCGAACGGCACCTTTACGGGGCGCGCGTTGAGGACGCGCTTGTGTCGTTCGACATCGCGCCGCAGCAGTGGGCAACCGAGGCCGGTGTCATCGACGCGCTAGGGACGGCGCTCGTCCATGCAGCGACGATTTCGGGGCCGCAGGCGCGGCTGCCGCTAAAGCGCAGGGTCTTCGTCGTGCTCGACGATTTCTGGGGATATCACACGATCCTGCATGGCGATTTCCGGTCGCTTCGGACACACGAAATCGAGGAGATCGTGCTCGCGCATTTCGCCGACGTGAACGACATTGACGCTGCCTCTGTGCTCGTCCGCTTCGACGTTCAGCGCGGCGGACGGGCGGTCTTTGCGAGCGCGCTGGCGCGTTCCCTGTACGACGCCATTCATGATGCGGTCATTGCCGCGGATATGAGCATCGCCAGTCTGACGCTGTGGTTGCCGGTGCAGTTGCAGGCCCTGCGCGCTCAGGTTGCGTCGAGCGAGGCGATGCTGTTGTTCGTTGGCAGCACGCTCCTCCAGGCGGTGCTGGTCGATGGCAATGGATGGTCCGGCTATGACGCTCAACGGCGTTTCCAGGGCGACCCGGTGAACTCTGCGTGGATTGCCGGTTTCGCCGAACAGGTTTTCGAGCGCGCCGCGCCTCACGCGGGCGTCGCGCGCGAAGACTACGACGTCTATCTCTTTGGGGATGCGGTCGACGCGGCGGCGTTCGAAGGCCGTTTCCGTTCGGTGATCCACCCCGTGCAGTCCAGTGCCGACTGGTTGTCGAGCCGCCAACCGGCAGAGGCCGTGCAATGATGCCCGACCTTCACATCGATTTCGGCCAGCGGCAACAGCGTCCGGCACGTGCCGGCATCGCACTGCTTGGCGTCGCGCTCGTGCTGACCTGTGTTGCCGTCGTGCACTTCTGGTCCGCGCAGGATACGCGCGAGCGCCAGGACGCGGCACTCGACGCTCAACGGCAGGCGTCCTTCGTGAAGTCTCACGCACCGAAAACCGCACCCACGCCCGCGCAGAAGCTCGCGCAGACACAAGCCGCCGCGGTCCTGCGGGAGCTTACGGTGCCGTGGCAGGACCTGCTGTCGATCGTCGAGGATTACCGCAACCAGGACGTTGCGTTGATCGGCATCGACCAGAACCCGGCGCTCAGTCAGATACGTATCACCGCGGAGGCGAAGAACCTCGATGCGATGGTCGCTTACCTGCGCTATCTGCAGACGAGTGTGCTGCTGCGTCAGGCTGTCCTGAACGAGCATCTGGTCGAGACGAACGTGCCGGGTAACCCCGTTCGCTTCCAGATCACCGCAGTGTGGGGCAAGCCATGAAGCCCACACAGGCCATGTTCCAGCGCGAACTCTGGCGCGATCGCTGGCTGACGTGGCGGTTCGAATCGCGTAGAACACTCGGCGTGCCCGGGCTGCTCGGTATTGCGCTGATTGCGACCGCGATGTTGATCGTCGCGACGACGCCCGCGACCGACAGCGAAGACATCACATCGAAGACACGGCCTGCAAAGCGCGCGGGGCACGCGTCCACCGGCCGGCCGAGTGCCGGGCCCATCGCGCTCAGCACCTTGCCTGAACTCTTCCCGACGTTCGGCCAGAGCGCGGACGACATCGCATCGATTATCGGTTTCGCGCGCGAGAGCAATCTGACGCTAGGCTCGGCGGAATATCAGATGGGCAACGCCGAGCCGGGCGCAGGTTTTCTGCACTATCAGGTACTCATCCCCGTAAAGGATCAATATGCGTCGATCCGTCGTTTCGTCGCGCTCGTGCTGAATAGCGTTCCGAACGCCGCGCTACGCGAGATTCATGTCGAACGTCCCGCCGTCGATGGAGAAGTGCTCGACGCGCGTGTGCGGTTCGAACTGATCTATCGGAGGGCGGGGCCATGAGAGCGCGACGCATCGAGTACCTCGTCGTAGCGCTGTGCGGGCTGATCGCCAGTACGTACGGTTTGCGCGCGCTCACGGTGACGACTCACGCGCCTGCCTCGTCGTCGCTGCCAGGTGCGCCGCTTCGCGCCGCGCAACATCTGGCGGCCGGCTTCATGCCGATCGAGAAAACGGCGGGCGGCGACGGGCAGAAAGCGGTGGCCGCGAAGCGCAGCGCGACGACGGCTGCTGCTACGCCGACGGCCGGTGCGCCCCACACGGATAACCGCGGCGCTGTGTCGTCCGAACTCGTAGACGTGGATCGCATAACAGGCGCGGGCGTGGCGGCTGACGCGGAAGCCGCATCGGATGCTCGTGTCGACACGGCGACACAGGTGCAGCATGACGAAGCAGCGTTGCTGGTCGACCGGGTCGCAGGCGCCGGGGTGGCGCCCGATTCCGAAGCACCATCTGTGGCCCACGACGAACCCGCGCGCCCAGTCGCAGCGCCTGCCCGGTCTGCCCCGCTCAGTCGGCTCGCGTCGTTGCGGGCGCCGCTATCGCTAACGGCGGTCAACAATCCGTTCATTTCATCGTCGTGGCTTCCACCCGCGCCGAAAGTCGACGTGCCTGAGCCGCCGCCTCCGCCGCCTCCACCACCGATGGCGCCGCCTCTGCCATTCGCGTATCTGGGTCAACTCGATGCGCAGGCGGCGAAACCGCAGGTGTTCTTGAGTAACGGAGACGACCTGCTGATCGTTTCGACCGGCGACGTGATCGACGCGCGGTATCGGGTCGAATCGATATCGGATGCGGAAATCGTGATGGTCTATCTGCCGCTTAACCAGCGCCAGGTTATCTCTATGAAGTCCGAAGGGAACTAAATGAGACCCGCGCACACTGGCAGTGGTCGCAAGAACGCGCCATGCGATCGACCCGACGCCCAACCGCCTCGCCGCGATGAGGCGAGCGGCGCCGTGCGCAGACTCGCCCTCGTGTTCGCAGCGGTGTTCGCGTTGACTTCATGCCAGATGCCAGTGCAACAGCCGTCGCCTACCGACGCCGCGTATCAACTCAGCCTCATGCATGATCGCGATCAGAAGGTGAACGTACTGCTCGACGAGGCGGACGCGCTGCGCAAGACCTATCGGTTCGATCTCGCCACGCAGAAACTTTATCAGGCATGGGAGATCGATCCGACCAGCGAACGCGGGCGCAATATTGGCGCGGCGATCGAACAGGACCGTCGCGACCTCGCGACGCTGCAAGAGGCGGATCGCATGATGAAGCGAGGTTCGTACGCGCTCGCAGACGACCGCGTGGAGCGCGTGCTCGCGCAGAATCCTTCCAATCCACTCGCACTGCAGATGCGCATGGAGATCGAGGACAAGCGTCGGGCGCAACGCGAGGCAAAAGAGGAGTCCGTGGCGGCTTCGTCGATCATGCACAAGCCGGTGACGCTGCAATTCCGCGATGCGAATGTGCGCATGGTGTTCGAAGCCTTGTCGCGCACCACGGGGCTGAACGTGATTTTCGACCGGGACGTGCGTGCCGATCTGAAGACGACGATCTTCGTCACGAACGCATCGCTCCAGGATACGGTCGACATGATCCTGATGCAGAACCAGCTCGACAAGAAACAGATGAATGCGACCACGTTGTTCATCTATCCCGCGACGCCCGCGAAGCAGCTCGAATATCAGGAGCTGAAGGTGCGCACGTTCCAGCTTTCCAACGTCGATGCGAAGCATATCGCGTCGCTGTTGAAGAGCCTCCTGAAGATCAAGGAAGTCGTCGTCGACGAGCACGCGAACACGGTAACGATCCGCAGTACGCCCGACACGGTGCGCGTCGCCGAGCAGATGATCGCCGCACAGGATCTCCCCGAGCCCGAAGTGATGCTGGAAGTCCAGGTGTTCGAGGTGTCGCACGACCGCTTGACCGATCTCGGGATCGCGTGGCCCAACTCGTTCACGATGTCGACGCCGTCCACCGTCACGACGTGGGGTGACCTGCACCATCTGCCGCTCAATGAGTTCAACGTCAGTGGACTATCGGCGACTGCGAATTTCAAATTGAGCGACGTCGATGCCAACCTGCTCGCGAGCCCACGTATCCGTGCCCGGAACAAGGAGAAGGCACGCATCCTTATCGGTGACAAGGTACCGGTCATTTCGAGCTCCAGTACGCCGAGCACGAGTGGTCCTTCCTTTACACAGATGATTCAGTACCTGGATGTGGGCATCAAGCTCGACGTCGTGCCGCAGGTGTACCGCGACGGCGACGTCGGAATCCAGCTCAATCTGGAAGTCAGCAACATCACGAATACGATTTCGAACAATAACTCGACGACCGGCTTGACCTCGCTCGCCTATGAGATCGGCACCCGAAGCGCATCGACAAGCCTGCGCCTGCATGATGGCGAGAGTCAGATCATGGGTGGCCTGATTCAGGACGAGGATCGCGTCACGGCCGACAAGGTTCCCGGTCTCGGACAGTTGCCGGTGCTCGGGCGGCTGTTCTCGAATCACAACGGCGATCATCTGAAAACCGAAATCGTGCTGCAGATCACGCCGCACATCGTCAGGCCGCAACTGGCTGCCGACGCGGACACGCAGGAATTGTGGTCGGGTACCGACACGAAAGTGCACACGGACCAGTTGCGGCTCGATCCGGTGATAGCCGATGCATCACAGGCAGCGCAGGTGACGACGACGCCTCGCGCACAGGGATTCGTCGGAGGCGGTACGACTGCGGCGGCGGCAAATCGCGGCGCGGCCGCGACCACTGCGCCTCCGACGAGCGCGTTCGGACAGCTTCCACCCGCGCCACGCACGACGCCGCCGCCGGCGCCTTATGGCGGGCGCTATTCGACATTCCCCGCGGTGCCGGCCGCTCCACAAGGCGCTGCACCCGCGCCCGCGCAGCCGGAATCGACAGACAACGGCGAGACCGCGCCTCAAGGCGGCGAAGCGCCGACTGCCAACGTGCCTGCAGCGCCTGCGGCGCCCGCACCCGCCCCGGCGGCTGCTCCGCCGGCCGCGCCGCCGCCGGTACTCGTCATGCCGCCAGGCGATATGCCGAGCGACAACCCGTTACGTCCAATCCAGAACGGCTACTGAGCGCCATGAAGGGGTTTCTGCACGAACGATTGCGCAGTTGCGGTCACTCGGGACCGCGCCGTCGTGCGCGCGGATTCACGCTCATCGAACTGGTCATCACGCTTGCGCTCGTTGGCATACTTGCGCTCGCGGTCGTGCCGTTTTCGGAGCTGATCGTGCAGCGGCAGAAGGAACAGCAACTCAGCACCGCGCTGCGCGAAATCCGCACTGCGCTCGACGCCTACAAGGAAGCGAGCGATACCGGGTTGATCGATAAGGAAGCCGATGCATCTGGTTATCCGCCATCATTGACCGTGCTGGTGACGGGTGTCGCGAATGCGAAGGACCCGAAAGGCGGCCTGCTGATGTTCCTGCGTCGTGTGCCGCGCGATCCGTTCTTTCTGG
Source organism: Paraburkholderia dinghuensis (assembly GCF_003837865.1). GTDB lineage: Bacteria > Pseudomonadota > Gammaproteobacteria > Burkholderiales > Burkholderiaceae > Paraburkholderia > Paraburkholderia dinghuensis. Next base: position 241,709 of record NZ_RQIS01000010.1, read on the forward strand.
GCGATCCGCAAGTCGACGCGGAGGACACCTGGAATCAGCGCGCTTATGGTGAGCCGCCACCGGGCGCGACGAACCCGGACAATCCGGACAGCCCCGACAACGCCGACAATGCGGACGCCGCCGCCAGCCGCGCAGGCAAGGACGTTTTCGACGTGACGTCGAAAAGCAATCGCGTCGGCATCAACGGCATTCCGTACAGCCAGTGGTGAACACGATGAATATTCGCCGACCAGACCGCACACGCGGCTTTACGCTGATCGAGCTGGTGGTCGTGATGGCGATCATCGGTCTCTTGCTCAGCATTGCGTTGCCACGCTATATGCACAGTATCGACCAGGGCAAGGAGCGCGTTCGTCAACAGAACCTCGCGGTGATGCGCGACGCGATCGACAAGTTTTACGGCGATAGAGGGCAGTACCCGGACACGCTCGACGAACTGGTGACGCAGCACTACCTGCGCGCGATCCCGGTCGATCCAGTCAACGGCGACGACAAGTGGGCGACGGTCGCCTCGCCGAACGACGACATATCGGGCGTCTATGACGTTCTGCCCGCCAGCAGTCCGAAGGCCGTCAAAGAGCAGGGGGAGGCGCAGTGAAAGGCGCTGCTCGCGCCAAGGTCCGGCGCGGTCCACGCGCGCGTTATGTCGCGCGTCACAGCGGCAATCAGCGAGGCCTCGTCCTTCTGACGTTTCTGATCGCTTTGATGCTGATGTCGATCGCGCTGGCCGCTGCACTCGACGTGTGGTGGTTCGAGCGGCGCCGGGAACAGGAGACGCAGCTGCTTTTCGTCGGCGACCAGTACAGGCTCGCGATCTTGCGCTATTACCGTGTCGGTCGAACGCTGCCGGCCTCGATCGACGATCTGCTCGACGACCGGCGCTTCCCGACACCGCTGCATCATCTGCGCCGGGCCTGGGCCGACCCGATCACCGGTCGCAACGACTGGGAGCTGATGATGACCGGCGGCCGCATTTATGGCGTGCACAGCCGGTCGGAGCAGGAAACGATCAAGCGCAGCGGATTTCCGCTTCGCTATGAGGATTTTGAAAAGCAGAAAACCTATTCCGGCTGGTTGTTCTTTTTCATGCCGACTGTCGTGCGCAGCTACGACAACACCGGAAGCGCGACGGGTGGCAGCGCGGCGACGAGGCCGGCCTCTCCCACGTCATCGTTCGATCCGCTGAACTCGACGCTGCCACAGTTCACGCCGCGACCGATGCATTGATGTGTTTCGCGAGGCGCGTTGATGCAACCGCTGCTCAGGCGTCGTGCGAGCCGCCACCACCTTCCGCACGCGGCGCTTGCGGAAGGGAGAACGGCCGCAAGCGCCGCAGGTGCCTGACAGTGTGGCCAGGTTATCGCCTGGCTGCCGAGGACGGACTCGCTAGCCCGCCGTTCGTCGTGGCATTAGAAGATCTGACGTAGACCGATCGCTGCGCCAACATTGTTGGTACGGCCAAGCTTGTCGACCTGGCCGGCGGCGTTGGTCACACCCGGATAATCCGCTGCGAACGCACCGTTGCCACGCGCGAAGTCCACCGTGCCATAAACTTCCGTATGCTTGGACAGCGAATATTCGGCGAGAACGGTTGCCGAGTAGTTGATACCCGACCCGAGCCGTCCGTCGAGCAATTCGGCGTTCCGCGTGTGGCCGTAGTACGCCGCGACTGTGATCAACAGCGGATTGGTGGCTTGCCAGTTGCCGCCCAGATAAAGCGTATCGTCGATCCGGTTCGGGCTGCTTCCCGACAATTTCGGCGCGCCGGATTGCTGCATGTTGCCGTCGGTCGTGCCGGTCTGATCCTGGGCGTGCAGCCAGCCGGCCAGCAGTCGGACCGAGGGCGTGATCTGATACGCGCCGCTGACGTGCACCATGTTGATCTTCGCGCCATTGGCGATGCTGCCTCGTGCGGACGAGACGGACGTTTGCTGGAAGCCCGTGTTCAGCGTCGCGGGCCCGTGCTCGTAGGAGACTTCCACGCCGTACGTGCTGTCGAGACCCACCGAGCCTGGCTGATTGCCGAAGCCGTAGATCGCGTTAATGCTCAAGCCGCTCACGGTCAGCTTGTACTTGACCGAATTCGGGACGGTCAGGTACGGACCCATCCCATTCCACATCCAGCTGTCCTGCCAGTAGTCGCCGACTTCGAGCGGATCGAACACATCGCCCATCGTGTCGTAGAGCGGCGAATATTGATTGCCGAAAGTCAGCGATCCATATTTGTCGCTCGAAAGGCCGACATAGGCTTGCCGGCTAAATAGCGTGTTGGGCGAACCGAATTTGCCGTTGTAAAGCAGGAAGCCGTTTTCAAGGCGGAAAATGGCGGACAGTCCGCCGCCGAGGTCTTCGGTGCCACGCAATCCCCAACGGCTGTTCGTTTCCGGGCCGACGGTCATACCCACCAGGTCTTTACCATCCGGGCCAGCGTTGGTCTGATAGCGAATGGCGGTATCAACGAGGCCGTAGAGCGTGACGGAGCTTTGTGCAAACGCGGGTGTTGCTGCGACGGCGAAAAGGATAGCCGCTGCCCCTGAAATCGAGATTCTTTTCATATGATCCTGCCTGTCCTGGGATAGCTGTGTCGATATAGGCGGCTCCATGCACGGTCTCGATGCATGAATACCCGGGCGGCAGAATAGTGTTTATCTTTTGTGTCACCTATCGCACTGCTTTGAAAGGTCCTTTCCATATCACGCAAAAATGGCAGACCCTCGTCAAATGCATGGAATTGCAGTGACGTTCTTGTGTTTCCTGTTTTTTACTGTTGGGAATAGGCGACAGGCGGTCAAGGCGTCGACGAGAGATCAGCCCGGCTGCGGGCGTGTCGCTGCGGCGTGATCTGACGGATTGCGGCTGTCGAGCGTTCGGATGAGCAGGTTTTCCGAAGTCATGCTTCCAGGAATGGCCTGGCACTCCCTGGAAGCATCGAAAAGAAGCGGGCGACTGGCGCCCCCCTCATTCACGGCTTAATGATGCAGATACAGCGTCTTGTCTTTGGTCGTGGCCACGGCGGGGCCGCCCGCTTCCGAGGTGCCATCCGCAACACCGCCAACAGCCGGCGCGTTGTTTACGGCTGCGACCGTGGCCTGCGCTGCCTGAATATCGTCGGGATAGTTGGAGCCTCCGAAGCGTGCGGGGGTGTATCCGGCCCGTTCCATCTGGACCAATTCCGCACGAACCTGTTCGCGCGTGATCTGCAAGTTCGATTGCGCGAGCACGGCGACAGGCGCTGCAAGTACGACGGCGAGCGCAACGGATTGAATCACCGATTTCATGACGACTATCTCCAGACAGCGTTTCGTTCTGCTACGAAGAACGAAGCGGTTAATCAGTGACGCTAGTCTAGGGACGTCGATGTTCAAGATTAAGGTGGGTATTTGAAACAGACCTTTTGTGCATGACCAGTCTGTCAATGAGGCGTAACGCGATTTCAGGCTCAGGCGCCGGGCGTGTCGCTATCGCTATTGCGATCCTTGCGTGACGCCGGCGATCCGCTTTGATCCGCGCCTGGGTCCGTGACGGGCGGCCGACCGCGCGTGGCCGGTGAAAGCGGCACACGCTGCTGGGTGCCGGCCTTCGCGAGCATGTGCGCGCTGATCGGCGCCGTCAGGAACAGGAAAGCGGGAATCAGCAGTTCGTGCAGGCTCGCGAAGTTGTTGTGCGCGGTGAAGTAAACCACCGACGCGAGCACTACGCCGCCCACACCAAGCGTCGTCGACTTGGTGGGGCCGTGCAGGCGCATGAAAAAGTCGGGCAGGCGCGCGAGCCCGATCGCGCCGATCAGCGTGAACAGGCTGCCGAGCAGCAGCAGCGCGCAGACGATTGCTTCAATGACGGTTTGCATCCGGCGGCCTCCTGTCGATGGGATCGCGTGGGTCGGTCGTGTCAGTTCAGCTCGATGATGTCGCCGCGCTGCAGGTACTTCGTGAGCGCGACGGTGCCGATGAATCCCATCACCGCGATCAGCAGCGCGACTTCGAAGAAGATCGTGGAGCGCAGGCTGATGCCGTACACGACGATCAGCGCAATGGCGTTGATGTTGAGCGTATCGAGCGCGACGATGCGGTCCGGCAGCGCCGGGCCGCGCACGAGGCGCACGAGCGTGAGCAGGCACGCAAGGCCAAGGATGGCGAACGAAACCGGAATGACGATGGCTAGCATGCGAAGATCTCCATCAATGGGGCTTCATAGCGGGTCTTGATTGTGGCGACGACCGCGGCTTCGTCGTCGAGGTCGAGCACATGGACGATGAGGCGCGTGCGGTCGTCGGAGAGTTCCGCGCACAGTGTGCCGGGGCTCAGCGACACGATGCTGATGAGCGCCGTGAGCGCGATTTCGTGTGTGCTGTCGAGCGGCACTTCGATGAATGCGGGCCGCAATCGGTGCGTGGGGCCGAGCACCAGCAGCGCGACCTGAACATTCGCAACGATGATATCGACGACGACGTGCATCGCGAGCCGCATGAGCAGCCACGGGTGACCGAAGCGCACCGGCGTCAGCCACAGTCCTTCGCCGATGATGAAAGCAATCGCACTGCCTAGCACGGCCCCGAGCAGGACGTTGCCGGCCGACGCGTCGTTCATCAGCAGCAGCCAGCACAGCAGCAGGATGAGCGTGAGCCAGGGGTGAGGGAAGATCCGCTTCAGCATGGGTCACCCGTTTTCCGGTGCGTTCAGGACCGCGCGAACGTAGGCGGCGCGATCGAGCAATTGCGCGGCGGTGGCGTCGAGGTAATGCTTGAGCGGGCCTGCGCTGAGCGTCACAGCTAACACGCAGGCAAGCAGCAGCGCGCATGCAGCCAGCTTGGCGGGCGTGCCGCGAGGCGCCGTCGGCGGCGCTTCGTCCGAGAAGGCCTGCGCGGCGGGCACGGCCCAGAAGATGCGCGTGCCGGTGCGGCTCAGCGCGACGATCAGCAACAGGCCGGAGATCAGCACGGCGGGCCACAGGACGACGGCCTGCGCGACGGGCGTGGCCGCGAGCACCATCGCCTTGCCGAGGAATCCGGAGAGCGGCGGCAAGCCCGCCGCGCCGACGGCGAGCGCGAGATAGAGCAGGGCCGCGGCTTTCGAGGGCCAGGGCGTCGCGGTGCGTGCGGGAGATACGGCCTGGACGACGGCGGTGACGGCGGTGACGGCAACTTCAGCCACGGCCGTCTCGCCGTCCGGCTCGGACGAGATGGCGGGTGCGGTGGTGTCGTCGAGCGCGGCGTGCGAGGTGGGCTCGGAAGCGGCGGCGGCCGGGTCCGGCGCTTCAGGTTCCAGCGTGTCGGCGAGCAGGAACAACGCCGCGGAGCACAGCGTCGTGCTGATGAGGTAGTAGAGCAGTGCGCTCCACGCAGTCGCATTCTGCAGGGAGGCCGCCGCAATCAGGAGGCCCACGGAGACGAGCACGAGATACGCGGTCGTTGTCTTGAGGCTCGACACGGCAAGCGCGCCGAGCGCCCCAAAGACGATCGTCGCGATGGCGAGCCACCACGCCCAGTTGTGCATGAAGCCTTCGAGTATGCCGCCAGCCGCGCCGAAGACCAGGGCGTCGCACCGGAGCATCGCGTAGACGCCTACCTTCGTCATGATCGCGAACAGCGCGGCGACCGGGCCGATCGCACTGCGATACGCCTGCGGCAGCCAGAACGAGAGCGGAAAGACCGCGGCCTTCACGCCGAACACGAGCATCAGCATCGCACCCGCGAATTGCGCTAGCGGAAGCGAAGCGGCGTCGAGGTGCGCGAGCCGCACGCCCATATCGGCCATGTTCAGCGTGCCGGTGAGGCCGTACAACACGCCCACTGCGATCAGGAAGAACGACGAGCCCACCAGGTTGAGCAGCATGTAACGCAGACCGCTCATCACGCGGCGGCGGCCTCCGCCGTGCAGCAGCAGCGCATACGAAGCGATCAGCAGCAGTTCGAAGAATACGAACAGATTGAAGAGATCGCCCGCGAGAAACGCGCCATTGAGGCCCATCAACTCGAACTGGAACAGCGCGCGGAAGTAGCGGCCGCGCCGCACGTCGGCGCTCGACGTGCCGAGCAGGCAGCAGCCGGCAAGCACGGCGGTGAGCAGCAGCATGAGCGCGGCAAGGCGGTCGAGTTGCAGCACGATGCCGAACGGCGCGGGCCACGCGCCGAGCGCATAGGTCACGACATCGCCCGACGACGCGAGCCTCGCGAGCCACACCGCGACGGGCACCAGCGCGAGCGTCGCGATCACGCTGAGCGCGCGCTGCAAGCGCTGCGCGCGCAGCGGCAGCGCGACGATGGCAGCCGCCGCAACGAGCGGGATTACGATGGGGAGGACGAGGGCGTGATTCATTCGCCTTGCGTCTCCCTGTCGTTGTCCCGGTTGCCACGGTTGCCGTGGGTGTCCCGGTCGATGCGATCTGTGCCGTTGATCGCGAGCGAACGCAACGCGAGCACCACCGTGAAGGCGGTCATCGCGAAGCCGATCACGATGGCGGTGAGCACGAGCGCCTGCGGCACGGGATCGGCGTATTGCGCGCCTTCGGCGATCACGGGCGGCTTGCCCGTCGAGAGCCGGCCCATGGCGAGCAGGAACAGATTGATCGCATACGAGAACAGCGTGATTCCGAAGATCACGGACAGCACCCGCGCGCATAGCAGCAGGTAAAGGCCGCTTGCGCAGAGCACGCCGAGTGTCACGGCATAGGCGGCTTCCATCAGCTTTTCTCCACCGATTGCAGGTCTTTGTCGCGCACGCCGAGGTGCGAGACGATCGTGAGCGTCGTGCCGACCACCGCGCAGAAAACGCCGAGGTCGAACAACATGGCCGTGCTCAATTCGACTTCCCCGACGAGCGGCACATCGAAATGCCCGAACGCGGTCGTGAGGAACGGCCGCCCGAATGCCAGGCTACCGAGGCCGGTGCCCGCGGCCACGAGAAGGCCGAGTCCCGTAAGCGCGCGATAGTTGATGCGGATGCGCGACTCGGTCCACAGCACGCCGCTCGCCAGATACTGCAGCAGCAGTGCCACGGAAAAGATCAGCGCGGCGATGAAGCCGCCGCCCGGCAGGTTGTGGCCGCGCAGGAACACGAACACGGCGACGAGCGTCGTGAGCGGCAGCATGAGCCGCGCGAGGATGGCGAGCAGCAGCGGGTGCGACTGCGACGTCCACGGCAGGCCGCCCGGCCCCGTCGCGGGCGCAGCGAGGCGCAGGCCGCGCAGCAGCGCCTTCACCGCAATTCCGGCGACCGCGAGCACGCTGATCTCGACCATCGTGTCGAAGCCGCGGAAGTCCACGAGGATCACGTTCACCACGTTGTGTCCGCCGCTGCCCGGCAGCGCGTTCGCGAGAAAGAACGGCGCGATGCCCTGGCCCGGCGCACGCGTCATCACGGCCCAGGCGACGCCGCCGATCAGCGCGCCGCCCGCCACTGCAATCACGCCATTGCGAACGCGCGCGCCCGCGCGCTCGACGACGCGCTGCCGGTTCGGCAGGAAGTAGAGCGCGAGCACGAGCAGCAGGACCGTCACGATTTCGACCGACATCTGCGTGAGTGCGAGATCGGGAGCGGAGAAGCGGGCGAACGCGAGCGTGACGAAGAGGCCACAGGTGCCGAGCAGGATGAGCGCGAGAAGCGGGTTCGCGCGCATGCGCACCACGCCGAGCGCAAGCAGCGCGAGGAATGCGAGACCGGCGAGCGTGACCGCATCGATCGGCGTGGGGGCGAGCGGACCGCCGATCGGGTCGAGCGCGAAGAGCGCCGAGCCCGGCACGACGATCATCGCGGCGATCATCCACGTCAGATACGTCGGCAGCGAGCCGTTTTCGAACACACGCACGACGACGGCGGCGGCCTGTTCGAGCCGCTGCACGAAGCGGTCGAAGCCTTCGCTCGCATTCATTTCGGAGAGCCGCGAGCGGTGATGGCGGAACGCGTCGCGGCGCATGATGAACAGCAGCGCGCCCGCGCAGAACGACACCGCGCTCATCGCGAGCGGCAGGTTCAGGCCGTGCCAGATGCTCAGGCTGTATTCCGGCACGGAGCCGCCGAGCGCGAACCACGCCGCCGATTCGAGCATGCGTCCGATGGTCTGCTGCGGAAAAAGGCCGACGGCGAGGCACAGCACCACGAGAATCTCGACGGGTAGCCGCATGAAGCGCGGCGGTTCATGCGGCGGGAAGTGCGGCAGGTCGCGCGGTGCGGCGCCGTCCCAGAACACGCCATAGATGAAGCGCAGCGAATACGCCACCGAGAGCCCGGTCGCCACGACGGCGAGCGCCGGAATGACCCAGTTGAAGTCGCCGAGCAGCCCTTGTGCGAGCGTCTCGCCGAAGAACATTTCCTTCGAGAGAAAGCCGTTGAGCAGCGGCACGCCGGCCATCGCGAGCGACGCGACGCCCGCGAGCGCAGCCGTATGCGGCATGTAGCGGCCCAGCCCGCGCAGGCGGCCGAGGTCGCGCGTGCCGGTTTCGTGATCGATGATGCCCGCCGCCATGAACAGCGACGCCTTGAACACCGCGTGATTGAACGTGTGGAACAGCGCGGCGACGGTGGAAAAATCCGTGTCGAGGCCGAACAGCAGCATGATGAGGCCGAGGTGACTGATCGTCGAATAGGCGAGCAGGCCTTTGAGGTCGCGTTGCACGAGCGCCATCGCCGCGCCGATCACGAGCGTCGCGAGGCCGACGAGGCTCACCGCGTAGAACCACCAGTTCGTGCCCTCCAGCACCGGATAGAGCCGCGCGAGCAGGAACACGCCGGCTTTCACCATCGTCGCCGAGTGCAGGTATGCGGAAACGGGCGTCGGCGCGGACATCGCGTGCGGCAGCCAGAAGTGGAACGGGAACTGCGCCGACTTCGTGAACGCGGCGAAGAGGATCAGCAGCAGGATCGCGGGATAGAGCGGATCCTGCTGCACCTGGCCCGCGTGTGCGAGCACGGCGGTCAGTTCGTAGCTGCCGCAGACGCGGCCAAGCAGCAGCACGGCCGCGAGCAGGGCGAGGCCACCTGCGCCCGTGATCGTGAGCGCCATGCGGGCGCCGCGCCGCGCGTCGGGACGCGATGGCCAGAAGCCGATCAGCAGGAACGAGACGAGGCTCGTCAGCTCCCAGAAAACGACGAGCAGCAGCAGGTTGTCCGAGAGGACGACGCCGAGCATCGCGCCCATGAAGAGCAGCAGGAGCAGGTAAAGGCGTGGCAGCGACTCGCTGCCGGCGAGGTAGTAATGCGCGTAGATAAAGATGAGCACGCCGATCGCGAGCACGAGAAGCGCGAACATGAACGAGAGCCCGTCGAGCCGCAACGCAAGCGAGAGGCCGAGCCCCGGCACCCAGTCGTGGCGCCACGACAGGACACCGAAGGTTGCCATGCCGACGCGCTCGCTCAACAGCAGTCCGAGGCCGAACAGCGCCGCCCCGAACGGGATCCAGGCGGCGAGCGGCCGTGCGAGCTGTGTCGCCAGCGCGACGAGTGCCGCTGCTGCGAACGGTAGGACGACCAGCCACGCCAATGCCATTCGACTCTCTCCGGTAACGCCTGCATGAAAGAAACGGGTGCCGGAATGTCGCGCACCGAAGACAACGATCATAGCCGCAAATGACGCCGTTTCTTATCTCGATAAATTACCTTGATGCCGCGCGGCGAACCGCACGCGCGAAGACTCAGGCCATCTGACTCAGCGTCTTGCGAAACCGCATGAGCGAGAGCGCAAACAGCACGCTGCCGATCACCACGAGCCACAGGAACGGCGGCCAGACGACGCCGCTGCCCGCGCCCCGATAGAGGATCGCCTGGCTCAGTTCTACGAAGTGCGTGGTGGGCGCCACGAGCATGAGGTCCTGCGCGAACTGGGGCATCGACTCGCGGGGCGTGTTGCCGCCCGAGAGCATCTGCAGCGGCAGCATCACGAGCACGAGCAGCATACCGAACTGCGGCATGCTGCGCGCGAGCGTCGCCATGTAGATGCCCATGGAGGTCGTGGCGAACAGATGCAGCGCCGCGCCGGTGAGAAAGAGCGGCACCGACCCTTCGATCGGCACGCGCAGTGCGCCGCGCACGATGAAGGTAACCGAACACGCGGCCGCCACGAGCACGACGAGCCCCATCGACCAGATCTTGGCGAGCATGATCTCGGTGGGCGTGACGGGCATGACGAGCAGATGCTCGATGGTGCCGTGCTCGCGCTCGCGGATGAGCGCCGCACCCGTGAGGATGATGGAGAGCATCGTCACGTTGTTGATGATCTCCATGAGCGAGCCGAACCACGCCTGCGTGAGATTCGGATTGAAGCGCATGCGCACTGCCAGATCGACCGCAGGAACCGCCGACGTGCGATAGCGGTTCACGAACGTGCTCACCTCGTCGCTGATCATCTGCTGGATATAGCCGCTGCCCGTGAATGCCTGGCTCATGCGCGTGGCGTCCACGTTGAGCTGTACTTCGGCGGCGCGGCCGGCCAGCACGTCGCGCTGCAGGTTCGGCGGAATGCTGAGCACGAAGGTGTAGCGGCCCGCGACGCCCGTCGTGGGTTCGTCGAGGATCAGGAGGTCGGGGTCGTGGATGAGCGCACAGCACAGGCCGAGCTTCTGCTTCATGCCGCCCGAGAGCTTGCCTGTGGGGCGCGCGAGGAACGGATCGAGGCCCGTCGCGCGCGTGAGCGCGTCGGCGATCAGGCCTTGCAGCGTGGGGGAGGTGAAGTAGTCTTTCCAGCCGATCTCGGCGGCGGTTATGGTGCTTTGCGTCGTCGGCGCGTAGTTCGGGAAGGTCTGCGGCACCGGCATTGGCGGCTGCTCGAAAGGCGGTGCGAGCGAAACGCAGCCGGCTAGCGCGGCGACGAGCATCGCCGGCGGCAATTGCCGGGCGGCCGATGCGGTTGATGAGGCAAAGGCGGCGGCGGAAAACGCCAGACGTTTCTGGCCGCAATTCATCGCTGTTTTCTCCTCTCGCGCTTGCCGGCATGGTCCGCTGCGGGCCGGCATCAGCGCGATGCCTTGAGCCTTGCGTTCGATGCCGTTGGTCAATGCGGGCGCCGGACCGTGTCGGCGACAGGGGCGACGCAACCGGGTGCGACAACGGCCGCGGACTTTCAATGCGTGGGTGCAGCACGGGCGCAATGTGCGCGGCCAATCGGGAAATGATGCTAGCGCGACGGCGAAAATCGTGACGGCGGGGTGTTCACTGGTGCGGCCCCATATAACGTTGGCCAGCGAATGCACGCCTCATCGTCGGACAGGAAGGGCGTGCTGTGTCCCGACGATGAGCGTCGGGGTTGTAAAGAATTTAAAAATGTCAGGCTGAAAACTTTTAGACGGTTTTTCAATGTTCTCGGATAGTTCCTATTTTAAGAGATAGTAATTTAGGACAGGTCTCATTCATTTGCCTATTCGTTGGGCAGAAAATCGGCTCGCCGCCAAAGTAACTATCGGGGTGATCGTTATCTGAACGGCGAAAGCGCCAATCCCTTTGATGTAGCAAGAACATCGGTGCACGGTTTCGCAGCCATGCCCGCGCGTGTTCGCATCTCTTTTTTTCTACGGGTTCCATTGTGAAAAAACATATTCTCGCCTTTTCGATCGCTGTCGCGCCGGTTTTCGCATTCGCCGCCCCCAGCACCAACACCATCAATTTCCAGGGTGAAGTCACCGATCAGACCTGTGACGTCACGATCAACGGCAACGCGTCCAACCCGACCGTGCTGCTCCCGACCGTGTCGACCATGCAGCTCGCCGCCGCCGGCGATACGGCTGGGCAGACCACGTTCACCATCGGCGTGAGCGGTTGCATGGCGCCGACCACGACGGCTCAAGCCATCGGCACGGTGTTCGTCGGCAACCAGGTCACGAGCCAGGGCAACCTCGGCAACACCGGCACCGCTACGAACGTCGCGCTGCAGCTTCTCGATCCGCAGTCGCCCAGCTCGCCGTTCGATCTGAGCAGCGCCGAAGGCTATACGGCAGCGGGCATGTCGCTTCCGGTTGGCGCAACGTCCGCGTCGTATGACTTCGCCGTTCAGTACGTCGCCGAAGCTGGCGCCGCCACGGCTGGCTCGGTGCTCGGCAGCGTGCAATACGCAGTGACTTACCGGTAAGCGCCGGAGGTGCTTGCGGCGCCGGGCCCGACGTTCCTGTCGGGGCTGGCGTCGCGGCATCTGTTGCTGATTGATCTGGTCCAAATCCTGTAGGTTCGGTGTACTCATGAACTCGCGTTATAGCACTTTCTTTTCCGCGCTCATCGTCGCCGCCCAGGTGGCCATCATGGGGACCGCCGCGGCCAGCGTGAAGCTTCCCGCTACACGCGTGATCTACGATGCGAGCCTTCGGGAGCGCGCCTTGCAGTTCACGAGCCAGGACGACGGGCCGAGCGTGATGCAGGTATGGGTCGACTCGGGCGACGAGAAGTCGACGCCCAAAACAGCGGATGCTCCGTTCATCGTCACGCCCCCGGTATTCCGTATCGAACCGAAAGCGGGGCAGACGGTGCGCCTTGTGTTCACCGGAGCGAACCTGCCGCAGGACCGCGAATCGGTGTTCTACCTGAACACGTTGCAGATTCCGTCCGTCAACGCCGCGTACGCCGACCAGAACCAGATGATGGTCATGCTGCGTAACCGGCTGAAACTTTTCTATCGTCCTGCCGGAATCGAAGGTGGCGTGCAGGATGCGTACAAGAAACTCACGTTTAGCCTTCTGGCGGGCGCCAAGGGAACGCGTATCGCGGTCAGCAACGGCTCGGGCTATTACATGTCGCTCGTCGATGCTGCCCTGACCTGCGGCGCACACGCCGCCACGTTTGCGGCCGATATGGTCGCCCCCCGCGCAGAAGCGCAATGGGACGTGAAGGGCGACTGCCCGGCAGGTACCGCGCAAGCCAGCGTGAAAATTCACTACGTGGATGACTACGGCGCGATCCGGCCTGCGGAGTATCCAGTTTCCCCCGCTGGAGCGAAATGACATTGCCCCGTCTGCACGCCGCACCAGGCTTGCGCTCTGGTGCGCGCAAGCCTGCATGGCCGGTGCGCATGTCGCTCGTCGGTGCCGCGCTGGGGTTCGCGGCGCCGCTGTGCCATGCCGTTGCGGCACCGGTCGGCGATGCAGGCTCGTCCGGCGGTACGACACTCGCGTACAGCTTTGACAGCAAGCTGCTGCTCGGCACGCCGCTCGGCGTGGCCGATATCGAGCGCTTCAACAAGGCGAACGCGATTGAGCCGGGAAGCTATCGCGTCGACGTCTACGTCAACGACGTATTCGTTACGCGCGAGGCGGTCGAATTCCGCAGTGCTGGCGGCGATGTTCATCCTTGTCTGAGCGACCAGTTCCTCGCCACGGCGGGCATCGACATCAAGGGTGCCGCCGCCGGTGCCGCGGCTCCAGCCACATCCGGCGATAGCACGCCGGGCTCGCCGGTGCCGTCCGGCGATGCCCCCGCGACGGGCGCTTCAACAGACACATCCGATGCAGGCACCTCCGGTGGCGAGGCGGCTCTGCAATGCGGGCCGCTCGCGCATCGCGTGCCGGGCGCATCGACGGCATTCGACCTGCCGCGCCTGCGTCTCAACATCACCGTTCCGCAAGCCCAGATGAAGCATGTGGCTCGCGGCGCGATCGACGCGTCGAGCTTCGACGCCGGAGAAACCGCTGCCTGGGTGAACTATGACGTGAACTACTTCACGGCATCGGCATCGGGCTATAAATCCGACTCGCTGTACACGGGCATCAATGCCGGCCTGAACGTCGGCCTGTGGCGTCTGCGGCAGCAGTCCACCTACAACTGGGGTAGCAGCGCCGGGATCACCCGAAGCAACTGGAACAACATCCGCACTTATGCGGAGCGGCCACTGGTGTCGCTCGGCAGCAAGCTCATTGTCGGGCAGAACTACACGGGCGGGACGCTGTTCAGTTCGGTCGGCTACACGGGTTTTCATCTGGAAACCGACGATCGCATGCTGCCCGATTCGATGCGCGGTTATGCGCCGGTCGTCAACGGTGTCGCGAACACGAACGCACGCGTGGTGGTCAGCCAGAACGGCAACGTGATCTACCAGACCACGGTTGCCCCCGGCCCGTTTTCTATCACCGATCTGAACCCGACCAGCTTTCAGGGCGACCTGAGCGTTCAGGTGTTCGAGGCGAACGGTCAGGTGTCGACGTTCACGGTGCCGTTCTCGGCCGTGCCCAACTCGCTGCGTCCCGGTCTTTCGCACTGGAGCACGACGGTGGGACAGGTGCGCCAGATCGAAGGCTCGAGTGCAAAGTTCGGAGACCTGACTTACGAGCGCGGTCTGACCAACGCAATTACCGTCAATGGCGGCGTGCGCGTTTCACCCGATTACCAGTCGATGATGTCCGGCGCCGTGCTGGCAACGCGAGTCGGTGCGATCGGGGCGAACGTGGCCTGGTCGCACGCGCTCGACGTGGGCGGCCATCACGTGAACGGCTGGCTCGGCTCCATCAACTACAGCAATACGATCCAGCGGACCGGCACGACGTTCACGCTGGCCGGCTACCGCTATTCGACCGGTGGATATCGCGATTTCGTCGATGCGTTGAGCGCGCGCGCGGCGGCGGCGCGTGGTGTGGACTGGTCGTCGACGACCTACAAGCAGCGCGACCAGTTCCTCGTCAACGTCAACCAGAATTTCGGCAGTTACGGCTCGCTGTCCGGGTCGGCTTCGACTAGCAGCTATTACGGCCGGCACGCGCGCGATACGCAATTCCAGATCAGCTACAACAACCACTTCAAGTCGATCAGCTACAACCTGTCACTGATCCGTCAGCAGACGGGCACGCTGTACGGCGCGAGCACGCCGGGGTTGATCGGCGGCACCATGGGGCAGACCAATACGATCGGGTCCAGGTCGACCACCGCGTTTATGGCGACCGTGTCGATTCCGATCAACTTCGGGTCGCGCTCGGCATCGGTCTCGGGCAGCTTCTCGCACAGCAGCGATCAGGGGGCGATGTACCAGGCATCGGTGAGCGGCATCGCCGACGAGGCACAGTCGCTCAGCTACGGGCTCACCGCGTCCGGGGAAACACAAAGCGCATCGAGGAGTTTCGCCGGCAACATCCAGAAGAACCTGTCGATGATCACCGTCGGTGCGAACTATTCGAACGGCAACGGCTACTGGCAGGCCGGTGCGACTGCGCGCGGCGCGGCGGTCGTGCACTCGGGCGGGGTCACGCTCGGGCCGTATCTGAGCGACACGTTCGGCATCGTCGAAGCCAAGGGCGCGGAAGGGGCGACCGTACGCAACACGCAGGGCACGAAGGTGGACGGGTGGGGCTATGCGATTGTTCCGTCGCTGACACCATATCGGTACAACGAGGTCGCGCTCGATACGAAGGGCATCAACCCCAACGCGGAACTGACCGGCGGTCAGGTGCGCGTCGCGCCGTACGCGGGTTCGGCTGTGCGGCTGAAGTTCGAGACGCGGATCGGCCATGCGCTCCTGATCGGCGCGACCAGGCCTGACGGAGAGCCGCTTCCGCTCGGCGCGGACGTGCTCGATAGCTCGGGCGCGGCGATCGGTGTGGTCGGTCAGGGAAGTCAGGTGTACGCGCGTGTGGCGTCGGAGGAGGGTGCGCTCATGGTGAAGTGGGGTAGCAAGGCGTCCGAGCAGTGCTCGATTGCGTATCACGTCAAGGAGCAAGACCGCACGGCACCCATTTCGCGGTTCGATGCCCAGTGTCTGCCGGCACCGGCAGCACCGGCGAATGTTGCCGGAACCGTTGTCCGGTGAGCCTTATGAACCACTCAGCCAGTCTGTTCAGTCCTATGTCGAATCCGGCCACTATCGGGAATTTCCGCCTCGTGTCCGCACGCCTGTCGAATGTCCTGCGGTTTATCTCGCGCCACGGCACGAACGTCTTTCTTTCGGTACTACTGATCGTGGCTTGCATCGTCATGCCGATGCGGGCGAACGCGCAGTCGACCTCGAAGGGCTGCTTCAAGATCACGAGTACCACCAGCAACGCGAATTCGTCGTCCTACACGGACCCAGGCACGATCGCGGCGAGCTGGGCTGGCTCGACGGACGGCTCGGGTCAAGGCGCCTTCCCGATGACCATCAATGTCAATGCGCCACCGTTCGTGCCTGACGGAACGTTGCTCGGCAGTGCGGTTTCGCCTGCCTATAATCTGGGCGCCAACGGCGTTGGGGGCTACAACCCGGAGCAGGTTCTGTTCCGGTGCTCGCCCGATTCCGCAGGAACGATGTACGAGTATTACTCGGTCAACGGCGATGACAGCTACGGCGGCGGTACAGACGTAAGCGGTACAACCGGCATCACCGCGACGTACCGGACCTATTACGGCGGAATTGCATCGCGGATCACGAACGTCACCACGGGGGAGTACGTTACGCGCTACTACAAGGGGCGCGCGCTCACCGACCTGGACAAGGACAGCCAGGGGTGGTTTCTCGTCAAGGCGAAGAACTTCAGTCAGTACAAGCTGGAACTCTTCCAGTGCTCGACCTGCACCGGCGCCTCCAGCAGCTTCACCGGCACGTGGGCCTATATCGGGCCGCTCGGCTACGTGGCGTTCGCCGGGGGCGCGAGCGGCACCATCGTCTCGCAAGGCCTCGCCGCCGGAGTCGACGCCGGGACGAGCTGGCCCGGCTGGTATGGCTCCTGGCCCGGCTCGTTCGCCGCCTACAACACGGTCATCGTAAGACGGGCCGCAACCTGCGCGGTCACGAATGCGACGCCGACCGTGCTGTTCCCGACAGCAACGATCGTCGGGCTGACCCAGGGGCAATCGACGCAGGTGCCTGTCACGATCCAGATGCAGTGCCAGACGACCAAGCCGTCCAACTTGAGCGCGTTCGCGAGCGGCACTGCGGCGAACCAGACCGCGCTCGGCGTGCTTGCACAGCCGGCCAATGCGCAAAGCGCGATCGACGCGGGGCTCACGACCACGGGGAGCGGCGTCACCTACCTGCTTTCGGACGGTTACGGCACCGATTCGAGTGTTGCGACTGGCGTGGGTGTGGCGCTGTCGAGGCCGAATGGCACCGCGCTGAATTTCCTCACCAACCAGTACGTGACGACTGGCGGCGCGAAGGACGGCTGGGACCCGGTGCTGAACGACGCGACCGCCAACGGGGCGGCGAGCGGCGGCATCACCACCTACACGCGCACGATCAACGCGACGTTCAAGGCGTTCGCGCCCGGCGTGACACCTGTGACGGCGGGGCGCTATAACGCGACCGCGCAGGTCATCGTGCGGGTGCAATAGGAGTCGTCGATGCGCAAAGCCTTTGCTCTTCTCGCAGATATCAATGCGCGATCACCGTCAGCGCGCGGAAGCTGCGCTTCCCTTGCCGTGTCCTGGTTGCGTAGTGGCGTGCGGCACATCGCTCGACGCAGCAGTCTGCCGGTCCTGCTGGCGGGCCTGGTGTACTGCGTTCATGCTGTCGCGGGTGTGACGCCGGAAACGTCGCGCGTCATCTTCCGCACCGGCGCCATCGAGCAGTCGTTGCAGCTCTACAACCTGAACCGGTATCCGGTGCTGGTGCAGGCGTGGGTGGACGACGGCCGGCTCGACGCGCTGCCGCAGGATTCGAAGTCGCCGGTGGTGGTGCTTCCGCCGGTCTTCCGGATGGGCGTCGGCGACCAGACGAACCTGCGCATGATCAGCGCCGGCGCGAATCTGCCGACGGACCGCGAGTCGGTGTACTGGCTCAACCTGTACGAGATACCCGCGACACCGCAGCGCGCGAAGAACACCGACGATGTGGACCTGACGGTCACGATGCGCACCCAGATCAAGGTGTTCATGCGGCCCGACAAGCTTCCGTATCCGCCGATCGAACTCCCGAAGCATCTCGCGTTTTCGTTGCATCGAACCAGCGACGCGCTCGCGCTGACCGTCGACAATCCCACGCCTTATTACGCGACGATCGGCATCGTTCAAGTAAAGATCGGCGACCGGTCGCAACAGCATCAGGTGGACATGATCGCGCCGTTTTCCAGCGCGACGGTGCAACTCGATGCGTTGAGCGACGCCCCCGGAGACAGCGCGACGCTGAACTACACGTTGATCGGCGACGACGGCAACCCGATCGGCGATGAACGCCGCGTGTCGATCGGCAGCGCGGGAGCGTCGGGCGGCGCTACGTGAAATCCGCGGCTTGATGGCGGGCCGGTTGACGCGACGGCCAGGCGCGCGACGGTGTCGGGAGGCGTTACATCGACCAGACGAACGCTTCGTGAACGTGCGCTGCCTTGCCGATCTCGACGGTGCGCCGTTGCGTGTCGCCGTCGTGGCGGGCGGTCACGGTATAGCGGCCCTGCGGCATCGAGAGCAGCATGAACGGGCCCTGTGCCTCTGTGCTTAGCAGTGTCGTGCCGTGCATGTCGGTGATCGTCACGGGCACGTCGGCGAGATACGCGTTGCCGTTCGACGCCGTGTGCCGCGCGAATTCGAGCGTGAGCGGGTAACGCGGCATCGCGTCCTTGAATGCCGTTGATTGATCGCTGCCGACGCCGCCGGACAGGTACGCGATATCGCCCGCGTGCTGGAGCGGCGGCAGCACTGCGGCGCCATCCGTTGTTGTCGCGGTGGCGGCCCATGCCGCTTGCGTGCCGAATGCGACAGCCAGCGCGAGCGCTGCACCGATCCACGGGGTTGA
This sequence comes from Paraburkholderia dinghuensis, assembly GCF_003837865.1. GTDB lineage: Bacteria > Pseudomonadota > Gammaproteobacteria > Burkholderiales > Burkholderiaceae > Paraburkholderia > Paraburkholderia dinghuensis. The sequence continues at coordinate 260,306 of NZ_RQIS01000010.1, forward strand.
GCGTGCTTTCATTTCGACCTCCTTTGATCCGATCGGATCCGATCGTCGGGAGCCCGGCGCTGTGGGCGCGAAAGACGTGTGAAAGGTACGCCACGCGGCGCGCCGGGCACGAGCGGTCCCTGCCGCGAACGTGGGCGGACATGACGGGCCGGACGAATCGAGCGTAGGGCGGGCGGCTTAAAAATCGCTTAAAACCGCGATGAGGCTCTTTGCAGATTTCCTGGACGATCGCAATTTCACGTCAGCACCGGTTGGCGAATCCGCGATCTCTTGCCCTCAAGCCAGGCAAGCGTCGGTTTCTCCAGGTACAAGTGAATGCCGAGTGCAAATACAACCGCAAGGACCGCCACGCAGGAGGCGGCCAGATAGAGGCTGAGCGGCTTGTGGAACGCCCCGGATTTGATGGCCCTGGCAAATACGATCATCCAGAGTCCATGAGTCAGATAAAGGACATAGGACGCGTCGCCGAGCACCGTCAGCGCACGCCCGATCCGGCGACCTTTGTCCTCCGTGTGCACGTACGCGGACACGAGAAGTGCCGCCGGAAGCCCCCAGGCCCACCATCTGAATGAGGGGCGCAGGCCGAAGGTTGCTTCATCGGGTGAGGCCACAGCAGCCCACCAGAAGAGCGCGATAGATGCCATCAACACCGCCCACCTCATACGGGGGCCTGGCTTGGGCAGCCAGATGCTCAGCGAGCCAAGAAAGACGCCGAACAGAAATTCGTTGACGAGTGGGCTCCCATAGTACTGGGCTTGCGCATCGGCGCCGACCATCTTGAGCGCTATAGGCACGCTGACGATCAGCGCGACAATCGACGCCACCCGGTACCTTTGCCACGGAAGACAGAGTACGGCGGCGCAGACAAGGTAAAAGTAAAGTTCATACACGAGCGTCCACGAAACGCCGACGATCAGACCGGCCGATGTCGTGGGTGGAAGCAACAACAGCGACTCGCCAATGCCTGTGGCGCCAAGCTGCACGTGCCTGAACGCGATACCACTGCAAGACAGCGCAACCACAAAGGCAAGATACGTCCAATAAGGCGGAATGATTCGCGTGAGGCGACGGCTGATGAAGCGCCTGGCCGACGTTTGCGAGGAGAAGCCGCCCGTCGTGTGCCACATCACCAGCCCGCTGATGACGAAGAAGATATCGACGCCACACGCTCCCACACGTTGCAACGCAGGAGCGACGTGCGCCAGCGGACTTCCCGAAGCCTCTTCAAGGATATGGTGTGCCAATACCGCGAAGGCCGCGAAGAAGCGTAGATGTTGCAGCCCGTAGAGTTTAGTTTGATGAGCTGTACGCATTTGTCTGATTCAGGGAGCCCGGCAGCATAGTCAGGAGATTCCGCAAGATTACAGAAGGTACGGCAATTCACTGCTGCGGAATGTGATTTGGGCCACATTATCTGGGCGCTTGCGCGCCTGTTCTGTTCTTTCCCGGTGTTGCGGGATCGCCGGAAGACAATCACAAATGTTCGCAGGCAATCGCTCTTTTGCCAAAGCGAGTTGCAGAGGCGACTTTGTGGCCGCAACCAGGTACTGGTTGTCCGAAGTGGACGGGAGCGGTGCCGTCGGCACTGGCTGGGCTGGGCTCACGCGATCACCTGTTCAGGTGATGTTCGGGCGTCAGCGAATAAACTACGATCAGTTCCAGGTCGCCGTTGTATTGCAGGGTGACCATAACCACCACAGATCCAGGGACCAGACCTCGTCGTCGACGGAAGGAGAACACGTCATGATTTCTGCACTGAAAGCAGGCCGTCAGGCAGCGAAGCGTCATCCCGTGTATCTCGCTGGACTCGCTGCAATTGTGGGCATCGCTGTGGCCAACCTCTATGGGATGCAAACGCAGCCGATGGAGGGGGACGCTGCAGGACGGGCCGGCGCGAGTTACGAGAAGGCGTGGGCTGTGGTGGCCGCCTCGGGTGATGCGGGGAAGTTTGTCGCCTCGAACTATCGGACGTGCATCGAAGCCCGCGACACGGGCTACACGATGACAGATTGGTGGTTCACTATCGTTCACTCGCGCTTGAACACGGCGGCGCAGTGCGGCCTGAAAACCGTCTCGCTTGCGTCGCTGAAGGGTGACGCGTTTGTCGCCCAGGTAAAGGACGTGATCAGCGGCCTGCCCACGCAAATCGCCGTGCCTGACCAACCGGCTCGCACGCTCCGATGGTTCGTCATTGACGATCGACCCACGTGATGGGCTGCGGGGGATTTCGTCTCCTCGCAGGGCAGTGTGCGCGGCTTCCGTCGCCGTGTCGTCCGTCGCCCGCACCCGAGGGGATTCGAGGTTATCGAACGCCATCGCCATAGAAAAACGTAGAAGCCACGGGTATCGTCCAGACCAACGATATCGGCGCACTTAGGCGTTTCAGAAAAGAACGTGATCAGAATGACGATTTGAGATTCAGCGGGCACAGAAACCTTCAGCCAGCGTTCACGATGTGTTGAAAGGCGAGTTCGTAAAGAAGATTCTTCCGCACATCGGAGTGCGGCGAGACGTTTAGTTATCCGATTCTTTGTAATAGCCAATTCAAAATGGCATACCGCCTCGCCAAAGGAAGGTAACGCTCAACGGTTTGCCGCGCTTGAGGAGCCACGATATGAACTACCCGAGCCGGGTCATCACCGTTCTGACCTGCTGCGTGTTCACTGCGATGGCTCCCGCCGGATTTCAGTGCTGTATTGCCGCGACTGGTAACGCCGATTTTGATTCTGCGCCGGATGACTCCGCCCAGGTGCCCCATGCCTGGGGAAACACGTCGCTTCTGCGCTTCGACTCATTGCAGATTTCGCTCGCCATGCAGCCAGCACTGGATGACTCGATTGCCCTTTGCATTCCGGGCCTCCTTTGCTCACTCGAAGTTCGATAGCACGGTCGGATTGGGCGCACTCAACGATAAGACGAGCCCATGCAAGGGGGGCTTTGCGCAACGGGCGGTGCCCCAATCGGGAATTGAATCAGGTTATGGAATCAAGTCGTATCAGCACCGAGCGGTCGGCTGAGGTTCAGGCCGCGCGAGGGGACCACCCAATGAGGAACTGTCGCCATACGTTGAAGGAGCAACCATGCTCGCACGCCACATCATGACGACGTCAGTCGTCACCGCAGCACCGAACATGACGATTCACGAGGCCGCACGACTGCTCGTCGTCAACAGTATCAGCGGCATGCCGGTCGTTGACGCGATCGGAACGATCGTCGGCGTCATCCGCGAGAGTGACCTGCTGCATCGGGTAGAAAACGGGACCGGCCATGCCAGGCGTCAGTGGTGGCACGAACTCCTGTGGTCATCGCCTCGCGGGCAGGCCGCGCGGTATGTGAAGGAGCGCGGACGTTTCGTCCGCGACGTAATGTGCGACGAAGTGATCTCGATTCCTGAAGACATGCCGCTCGCGCAGATTGCGGATCTCATGGAGCGTCGGCATACGACACTCGTGCCGGTGCTGAAACACGGCAAGCTGGTCGGAGTCGTCAGCCGCTCAAAGCTGATCGGTACGCTTGTTTCTGTCGTCGCGACCATGGAACCGGCGTCACGCGACGATGCAAGTCTGCGCGACGCGATAGCCCGGGAAATGCACGGGCAGCGCTGGGGGCTTCCGAAGCAGTGCGTGCTCGTCAAGGAAGGTATCGCACATCTATGGGGCGTGATCGAGAGCACGGAGGAGAAACGCGCGATCCAGATTGCTGCCGAGGGCGTGACGGGTGTCAAGCGCGTGGAATTCCACCTGGAGATTCCAAGCGTGATTCCGGCGGTGTAGGTTTCGCACGGCGGCGCCACGTGTGCAGTCGATTCGTCCTGGGTGAACGGCCGGCGGCATGGTCGCGACAGACAAATCGAAATACGCATGAATGTGCTCGTCGGGATATCGCTACAGGTTGAACGTCGCCACTGTGTCTTGCGATGTGGGGAGCGCGTCACCACGCCGGGACGGGTGCCGCCTCATGCAGTTGGCACAAGCTGCCAGCGCACTGCGCATTAGCCTCGCGCCCAAATGATGTCCTGTATCTCCCGGACTATCAGGGCCTGCTTCAGATCTGCTGCCACGCTAGACCGGGAGCAGGCGCCTGACGCGCTGTCACTGCTTGCCGAGACTGTGGTGGTACGCCGCCAGATTGGCGACATTTGTGTCGGACAAGCTTTTTTCCGGAATAAAAACGGTGCGTGCGGCGACACACTGAATAGGTGGAGTGGAAGGATGCTTGTGGCTGATAGCCGACCGATGGGATTGGCCATAGCCGACTGCGTGCGAATTCAACCTGCGGATGCAACACGCTAGCCACTGCTTACGCAGTGGCTAGCGTGTTGCGAAAAAAAATCGCCTCGAAGCCAGGTCATTCCAATGAGTGCGGCCGCAACAGAGTCTGCGAGCAGCGCAGAGTCATTGCAAAAACCCTGCGTTACGCAGCGCCTCCTCGGCGGCCTCATGGTCTTGAACGGACGTTCCGCCAGAAACCCCGATACCACCCACCAGACGCCCTTCATGGAAAAGCGGTACGCCGCCGCCTACCGGCATCAGGCGCGGATGGTGCGCCAGCGGGGCCACAGTGGGCTCCGCCATGTACTGATTCCATTGATGCGTGGCCATGCCGAACGAGGCGGCGGTCCAGGCCTTGTCGATGGCGACATCGACGGTAAGGAATGGCGCCGAATCCGCGCGCTCGAAAGCGCGCAGGTGGCCGCCTGCATCGGTAATCGCGATTGTCGCGGCGAATCCGCGCACCGCGCAGGCGCGGCGCGCCTCTGCCAGCAAGGCTTGCGCGGCTTCGAGACTGATCGTTGTCGTGCCGATGATTTGCGATGTCATGTTTATTCTCGTCGTCAGAAGGATTTAGCGGTTTGCGACGACGATCTTGCCGATCATGTTGCCTGCCTCGACCTGCGCATGCGCCTGAATCAGACCTGCGGCGTTGATGCCGTCGATGCGCCGGGTCAGGGTGTGCTTGAGGACGCCCCGGTCGACCAGTTCCGCCACGCGGCGCAACAAGGCGTGTTGGCGTGCGATGGTGCTGGTGGTGAACATCGCGCGGGTGAACATGAGCTCCCAGTGAATCGAAATGGATTTCCCCTTGAACGGTCCGATATCGAGGCCTACCGGGTCGTCGATGAGTGCGAACTGGCCCTCCGGACGCAGCACGGCGGCGATTTGCGGCACATAGGCGGCGCTTTCGTTCAAACCGGCAACGTGAGTCACGTGTTCGATGCCGAGCGCGGCCAATTGGGGCGCCCACGGCTGACGGTGATCGATGACGTGATGCGCACCGTGCGAGAGCACCCACTCGCGGGTTTGAGGCCGCGAGGCCGTGCCGATGACGGTCATGCCAGTCAGCTCGCGCGCCAGTTGGGTAAGAATGGAGCCGACGCCGCCAGCCGCTCCGATGACCAGCAGCACGTTGTTGTCGGTCGGGTCGGCGGCCTGAACGCGTAGACGGTCGAACAGCAACTCCCAGGCGGTGATCGAGGTCAACGGCAACGACGCGGCTTCAGCGAAGTCCAGCGACTTCGGCATGGGGCCGACGATGCGCTCGTCCACCGCGTGCAGTTCGCTGTTGCAGCCGGGCCGCGCAATGTCACCGGCGTACCACACACGGTCGCCCGGCTTGAAGCGCGTGGCCAACGGACCGGTAGCGCGGACGATTCCCGCTGCATCCCAGCCGGCGATGCGCGCATTACCTTCCGGAATGTCTCCACCGCGCCGGATTTTCGTATCGACCGGGTTCACCGACACAGCTTTGACTTCCACCAGCAGGTCGTAGTCGCGCAGTTCCGGCGTCGGCTGTTCGATGTCTTGCAGTGCCTGCGGATGGCTGATGGGATGGTTCTGATAGAAGCCGATGGCCTTCATGGGAAAAACTCCTTCGGGGCACGTGATGATGGGAACGCGGAAGGCCACTCGCAGCGCGGCGCGACCTTCCTCCAGAGATGCAACGACGTCATGGTATCTTTCGGCGATATGCGAATAAACGCCCGTCACACCCAAACACTTTCGGCATTTCAATGAAAATAATCCGGCTCGATGACGTTCAGATCTTCGTGCACACGGTGGACTTCGGCAGCTTCTCGGAGGCGGCACGCCAGTTGAACATCGCGCCTGCGCAGGCGAGTGCTTCAGTGCAGCGGCTCGAGAGAGCGCTGGGCGCCCGCCTGTTCACGCGTTCCACGCGCAGTATGCAACTATCGGAGGCGGGGGAGCGCTACCTGCCGCATGCGCGGGTCATGGTCGGCGCGCGGGAGCAAGGCGAGCAGGCCCTGGCAAACGGCCGGGGGGCGCTGGCCGGCCCTCTGCGACTGTCCGCTCCGTCTGACTTTGGACGAAACCTGTTGTTGCCGTGGCTGGATGAATTTCAGCACCGGCACCCGGGTTTGTCGCTGCACCTGAAAATGAGCGACCGTGCTGCCGACCTCATCCGCCAGCCGCTGGATGCAGCCGTGCGCTACGGATCGCTGCCGGACTCATCGCTCCTCGGCATGAAGCTGGTCGACGACAACCGACGCGCATTGTGCGCGGCGCCGTCGTACATCGAACGGCATGGTGCACCGGCCAAAGTCGACGACCTGCGGCGGCACAACTGCCTTCGGTACGTATGGAGCGAGCAGATACACGAACGCTGGCGCTTTACCCTGCCCGGCGGCGAGCGCACCGTGGCGGTCACGGGAAACCGCATCAGCGACGATGCCGATGCGGTTCGTCGCTGGGCGATAGCTGGCGAAGGCATCGTCTATAAGTCGCGACTGGACCTCGTCGACGATTTGAAGGCAGGGCGGCTGATCGAGTTATTTCCGCCGGAGTATTGCGAGCCTGCGCCGTTGCACTTGATTTGCGCCCACCGTGAGCAACTGACGCCGGCGATTAACGCGTTGCATGCGTTCCTGCGGGAACGGTGCTCTGCGTTGCTTGCCAGCCATCCCGTGGGTGGATCCCAATCTGTGTAGCGAAGCGCGCAACGTCCCAGGCGCCTCGGCTTGGTGGGGCCTCTATCCTCGCGATTTAGATCGCTGAGTCCAGGGGGCTACCGACGTTTGAATGTTCGCCAGTCGTTGCCCGCGAAGGTCGTCTGTTGGCCGACTTCTGGCCGATGCAGCTGGCCGTAGCCGACCCAGCCTGTGTGAAAACGTGTTGATCGCCTAAACTGAATCAACGCACTGAGACCGGGTGACTCATGAAGCGATTCGTTGAGGGCGATG
>NZ_RQIS01000011.1:0-19225 GCF_003837865.1 Paraburkholderia dinghuensis
AGCGTTGCGCAATGTCGTGGAACGACGGTCCCACGCCTACACCATCAACACTGTGGCAGGCTGTACATCCTTTCGCTTTGGCGAGTTGCTCCCCGGTCTGTGCAAAAGCTGCACATGAAAAAGCGATAGAGAAAATCAACGCGCTTGCACTTCGTACCTTCATTTCCGTCTCCGTGAGATAGGGTTTGCTGCAACCAGCGGCCTGTTTTACCGAGGAGTTGCACCTGGGAAATTGGGCCGTCCGGATTCAGTCCGTCGCTTTGCAAGTATCCGATATCGTGCGGCGCTGGAAGTTGCAGCGCGGGCCTTCAAAGCAGAACACGGATGTTTCCGATGTCCTGTGATTGGTGTCAATGAGTGGTCCTCGGCCGTGTATTGCAGACAAGGAGTCGGCGTCAAACCGGCAGGCCCGGCAGGAGTCCAATCCAGTGAGGCTCGACGCGACGCGTCGGGTGCCGGGCTGAACGGAAAGGGATGGGCAGTCATACTGCCTACCAGGTTTTTCGACATGGATGTGGGTAATTACAAGCGTCGCCTGACGCTTACCATCGGTTGAATGCATTCGACGAGCACCGCAACGTTCACGTCCGGGTCAAGCGGATTCATCGCGCGACCTCGGGCGCTAGCCGGTAGTACGGGGCGGTTGAGCCGCGCTGACGTTTGGCCTTGCCCAGTTCGTCTTGCGCCAGCACGCGCAGATGCACCTCGTCAGGGCCGTCGAAGAAGCGCATCGCGCGGCCCCAGGTGAACAGGAATGCCAGCGGCGTGTCCGGTGTCAGGCCCATCGCGCCGAAGACCTGGATTGCACGGTCCAGCACGCGCTGTTGCAGTTGCGCGGCCACCAGCTTGATCGCAGAGACGTCCACCCGTGCGGCCTGGTTGCCGTGGCGGTCCATGCGCCAAGCCGCGCGCAGTGCCAGCAGGCGTGCCTGGTCGATCTCGACGCGCGAGTGGCCGATCCAGTCCTTCACGTTCGAGTAATCGCTGAGATATTTGCCAAAGGTGCGGCGCTCGAGCGCACGTTCGCAGAGCATCTCCAGCGCTAGCTCGCACTGGCCAATGGTGCGCATGCAGTGGTGTACCCGGCCCGGTCCCAAGCGCGCCTGCGCCAGCGCGAAGCCCTGGCCTTCCTGGCCCAACAGATGGCTGGCCGGCACGCGCACGTTACGCAGCAGCAGTTCGCAATGTTCTTCGGGAGAGTGGTGGCCCAGGATGGTCACATTGCGCAAAACGCTCAGGCCGGGCGTGTCCATCGGCACGATCACCATCGAGTGGCGGTTGTGCGGGGCAGTGCAGGACGATTCGTCGCTCACGCCCATCACGATGGCAAACCGGCAGTGCGGATGGATCGCGCCGGTGGCAAACCATTTGCGGCCATTGATCACGACCTCGTCGCCGTCGCGGCGCACCGAAGTGCGCATATTGGTGGCGTCCGACGAGGCCACGTCGGGTTCGGTCATCGCGAAACACGAGCGGATGCTGCCGTCCAGCAGCGGCTCGAGCCAGCGCTCGCGCTGTTCGTGCGTGGCGAACAGGTGTAGCAGTTCCATGTTGCCGGTGTCCGGGGCACTGCAGTTGAATACCTCGCTGGACCAGTGGATGCGTCCCATCATTTCGGCTAGCGGAGCATAGTCCAGGTTGGTCAGCCCGGTGCCGGGTTCGTGTGCACGCAGACCAGGCAAGAACAGGTTCCACAGCCCGGCCTCGCGCGCCAGCAACTTCAGCGGCTCGATCACCGCCGTGGGGTACAGGCCCCGCTCGGCCACCCGGTGCCAGCCGGTATCGGCTGGCAGCACATGGCGGTCGATGAATTTGCGCAACGTGTCCAGGATCGCAAGGCAGTCGGGGCTGTAGTCGAAGTCCATGCGTGTCTCAGTGAAATGTCGTCGCGCGTAGCAATACTGCACGAGGGCCAACAGTCCGTTATTGAGGAACCTCAAACGAAGGCGTCCGTGTGCGCGGCAAGACGCTTGCTGTTGAGGATGCGGATCTCGCGCTTGTTCACCTCGATCAGTCCGGCATTCACCAGCCCATGCAGCACGCGTGAGAAGTATTCGGGCGTCACCGACAGCCGCGATGCCACCGTGGCCTTGCTCGCCGGCAACGCCACCGAGAAGCTCGGCGGCGGTGGATCGGCCGCGCCACCGAGAAGGAAGCCGATCACTCGCTGCGTGCCAGTGTGCAGCGCGTAAGACTGCACGTCGCGCACTAGCCCGTGCAGGCGGCGCGAGATGCCCGCCAGCATGCGTAACGCGAAGCGGCCATCACGTTCGATCTCGTGTTGCACCGCCTGCTTGTCCACGGTGAGCAGCAGGCTGCACGTGAGCGCCTGGGCGTTGATGATGTAGCGCTGACCAGTGAACATCAGTGCCTCGGCAAAGCTCTGGCCCGGCCCGACCAGCTCGATGACCTTTTCGCCGCCCTGCGGCGACAGCCCGAATAGCTTGACCTGCCCCGTCACCACCACGTGGAACTCGTTGCACGGCTCGCCTACGCGGAACACCGTATCGCCACGGCCCAGCCGGCGCAGCCGGCAGCCGCGCGCCAGCCGCTCCAGCTCCGGTGGGGTCATCTCCAAAAACAGCGGCAACACCGAGAGGTACCGCGGCACGTCGAAGTCGCGTGCTTCCATTAACGTCTCCTGCACCGGTCCATGCGCCGGTCAATTCAATACAGCTTAAGGCACTCCCCCGGGTGTTCCTTGACGCAGCTCAAGTAATCCGCATTGAGGTATCTCAATTGTATTATCGCTTTTTCCAAATGGGACATATCGCGTTCTTGAACGAAATTAAGTACACCATCGCCGGGCCGGTCGATGATGACTGCACGTCCTGCGCAATCGTGCGGCGCGGCCTGATAGACCTGGGCCACGGTTGCTGAGGGCGCCCGTTTCGACCACTCATGCTAAGGAGCCTCGCAATGAACGCCCCCCAGAAAACCGACAAATCGTTTCCCTTGGTCTATTCGTGTTCCGGCTGTTCCAGTGCCGCGCAGACAGCCAACAAGGTCGCCATCGTGCTGGACCGCGAGCACGTGGCCGAGATGTCATGCATCGCCGGTGTGGGTGGGGATGTGCCCAAGCTGGTGAAGGTGGCCAAGTCGGGCCGGCCTATCATCGGCATCGACGGCTGTGCGCTGGCCTGCGTGAAAAACGTGCTTAGGCGCCACGGCGTGGAGCCCGCGGTGTGGCACGAGCTTTCGCAGTACGAAGTCGAAAAGATCTATGGCCAGGACTACGACCCCGAGAACGTGGCCAAGGTTACGGCCATCGTCAAGGAGTCCTTGTCGGTACTGGACTGTTGAGCCCGTTCCTCACGAAGCCAGGAAGCAGCACGATGACATCTCCTTCGGTTTCGTTCATCGACACCGGCAGCGGTGGCGCCGGCGCGATCTCCACCGGCACGATGCTGCTCGAAGCCGCCGGACGCGCCGGCTGTTACGGTTGCATGACACGCTCGGTGGGCGCGCAGATCTGCAGCGGCGAGGTCGCGGCGATGGTGCGCCTCGGCACCACACCGCAGGACACGCATGCATCGGCCTTTGATCTGCTGGTGGCGCTGGATTTCAAGAACCTGAGGCGTTACGCCGCCAAGGCGACTCAATGAGGAATTCGAACGATGACATCCTTTCATGCATTTCTGGTGGACAGCGCCGGGCGCTCGCTGCGCTCACTGTTCGCGTACGCGCGCGACATGGAGCGCGCCACTGCCGAGCGCTACACGCAACTGGCCGACATGCTGAGCGCCCACCACAATGACCAGGTGGCCGCCCTGTTCAAGCGTCTGGCCGACATTGAGTGGGTGCATGTCTACGAGGTCAGCGCGCTCTGCGTGGACATGGGTGTTCCGGAGGACGTGGTGCAGTCGCGTCCGACCGATCGCCTGCGCGGCGCCGAACTGCCTGATCCCGGCGAACTGCACTATCTCACCACCCCTTACCAGGCCATCGAACTGGCCTACCGCGGCGAGCAGCGCGCCGCGCTGTTCTATGAGGACGTGGCCCGCACCACACCCGACGCCGAGGTGCGCGAACTGGCCCAGCGCTTTGCGGAGGAGGAGCGCAGGCACATGCGCGAGCTGGATGTCTGGCGCAGCCGCTACCCGCCGCCCGCAGCCGATTGGGACGACGACCCTGATCCGGCCAACGAACCCGAATGACCCCAACTTCCAAGGAGCCCACATCATGGCCCTGATGATCCTCGATATCTGCAGCCGCTGCGACGCCTGTCTGTCGGAGTGCCCCAACGAAGCCATCACCGCCGGGCGGCCCTACACAATCGACCCGTCCCGCTGCAGCGAGTGCGTGGGCTTCTTCGACACCCCGCAGTGCCAAGACATGTGTCCCGTGATGGGCTGTATCGTGCCCGATCCCCACCACCCGCGGGTGGCCGCATGAATGCCCGTATCGAACAGATGCGCGATCTGGCCGGCTGTCTCGCGCAGGGCGTGGTGCTGGCCACTACGCGCGATAACGCCGGGCGCGAGCTGGGCCAGATCGTTACCGGGCTGTCGGTGGTCTCGCTGGATCCGCCGATAGTGATGTGGAGCACGCAAGGACAGTTGTCCGGTGCGTCAGGTCTGTCGCCCGGGCACCCGCTGGTACTGAACCTTCTGGCGCAGAACCAGGCGTGGTTGCTGGGCTTGTTCAATCAGGCCCGGGCCCAGCGGCTGGACAACATAGGGCGAGGCCCCGGTCCAGACGGCATGCCCGAGATCGAAGGCTGCACGGCCTGGCTGGGTTGTCGCGTCTTAACGCATCACGATGGCGAGGACCACACCGTGGTGATCGTCGAAGTGCAGACGATCACGGTAACCGACCAGCCCCCGCTGGGCCTCGCCAGCGACAGCGTGTTGACAACCGGCACGGCCGGCGATCAGTTCGCCGAGGCGTTGGGTCCGGCCAGCCTGAGCCATCTGCTGGCCCGCGCCTACTACCAGTTGCGCCTCGGTTACCTGCCCGAACTGGCTCGCCAGGGGCTGAGTGAGGCGCAGTATTTTCTGATGGGCGCGGCCGCGCTGAACCCCGGTAGCCCGGCGGAGCGCCTTGAGCGGCTGGTGGCCGTATCGGGCCACAAGGTGGGCAGCAGCGACTGGCAGCGGCTGGCCCGCCACGGGCTGCTGGAAATGCAGGGCGAACGCGCCGGCGCTGTGCCGGCACTTACCGATGCTGGCCACGCCGTGCTGATGCGAATGGCCGCGGTATCCAGTCTCAACGAGGCGCGTGCCACCGCCGACTTCGATACCTCGCGCGTGCAATGGCTCAAGGAGCAGCTTATGGAGCTGATTCACGGCACCCGCAGCCATTGGCAGGCGCCTGACTTCTGATATCTTGCTGCCCGCAGCGCCGGCGCATCTCCGGGGTTGGGTCCCGGTGGGTGCGCCGTTTTCTGCAGCAGACCAGATCAGCCTGCCGAAGATAATTGAAAAGGCCGGGATCGCAGCACGGTCCAGGCCCCTGTCATACGCTCAGGCCGTCAGCTTCAGGAACTGTTCCTTCTCGGCTCGGGCCTTCACCGGATCCAGGTGGTACAGTCGCGCCGCAGTACCGCCCACAATCAGATCCTTCTCGCGCTGCGAGATCTCGATGCCGTCGAACAGGCCGTTCAGGATCGAACGGGTGTTGGGGTAGCAGCCCTCGGCGTGAGGGTAATCATCCGACCAGATCACGCAGTCAAGCCCGGTGAGGTGGCGCGTGCGGATGCAGCCGCGCTCGCGATGCGTGGTGGCGATGACGTGTTCGTACAGCGTTTCACTCGGCAGGCGCTTGAGCTTGGGATACGTATACGCATGATGGCCGAGGTAGACCTCATCCAGCCGCTCGCCCATCCACAGCAGCCAGTCGGCGCCCGATTCGCAGTTCACCAGCCTGAGCCTGGGGTGGCGGTCGAACACGCCGCTTACCACCAACGAGGCGATCGACTCCTGCGCGATCAGCCCGAGGGTGAAGTAGTTCATGCAGGCCGCGCCGGCGGCGCGGTAGCGGATCGGTCGCGTGCTGGTGCCCGAGTGCATCGTCAGCGGCGTGCCGCTGTCCTTGGCCAACGCCCACAGCGGATCCCACGCAGTGTCGATGTAGTTCGGCGCGCCCTCGGGCGCCTCGATCGATACCATCACCGAGCGGTAGCCCAGGTCCAGTACACGCCGGAACTCCTGCACCGCCGCCTCGGGACTATAGGCCGGCAGCATCGCATTGGGCACGAAGGTATGCGGCATGGCCTTGAAGTGATCGATGCACCAGTCGTTGAAGATCTGCATGTGCGCGAGGCACGGTCCTGGCTCCAGCGCGCCGGCAAAGCCCAGCAGGCCCGAGAAGATGATCGATGAATCCACGCCGGCATCGGCCATCTGCTTCAGGCGAAAGCCGATGTCGCGTCCGCCGGGCATCTTGCCGGCACGCTTGGTCTCCACATCGACCTCGGAGCGGCTGATGTCGCCGTCCTTGCGGTCGAGCTTCATGTGGTAGATCACGTTGTCGCCAGCACAATAGGCGACGTAACCGTCGGAGCGCTTGACGTTTAGGGCGCTACTGCGGTACCGCTCGGGCAGGTGCTTGGAGACCAGGTCGTCCGGTTCAATGACGTGGGCGTCGTGGGTGAATACGAAGCTGTACATGGTGTCTCTCGTGTGGATAGGCCGCGGCAGCGGCAGGTGGGACGTTTGTGTGGAAGGCCGCCACGCGGGCGCCCTGGCCTGTTTAACGGCTGCGATCAGGTTAGTCACCGGGCGCGGCTTTTTCCTTGAACTGCGTAACGAATGCGGACGATTACCACGCAGGGACACAGGCGCCACGTGCGGCCCGGCACGGGACTCGTCCGCAGTGACAATGGCGAGACTGCCCACGACTGCGGCCGGCGGTTGCGCTCGCGGCCTGCCGTTCCCATGTCCCGGAAAGATTCCCCGTGCAATTCGACCCGTCCCTGTCGGCCGTCGTCGGCGGCGCCTGGGAGGCCGGCATGGGCACGTACCTCAGCCGGTCGATCGAGGCGTACTACGACAACGTGATCGTGAGGCGGTTCGCGCGTGCCGGGTCGATCATCAGGAAGTACGGTTTAAAGAAGGGCAAGCTCGATGCTTTCGCACTGCTAAACCGCTAGCGTGCGAGTTGCGTGACCGCAGTCGATCTGTTCAAGGACGAGATCTTTCCACCGGAAGTCCAGCACATTGACGTACCCCACGGCGGTTAAGCGCAAGGGTGTTGTCGCCGTCGGTGATGCGCAGGTCCAGCACGCTGGAATTCATCAGACGATTTTTGGTGTGAATTTGTTAATAAAGGTAACTTTATTGCGGTGTATGAGAGATCATCAATCAGGGGTGGTTACAGTGGCGCGATACAAAATAAGGCGTAAATAACGGATATCAACGGATTAAAAATAACCTGACATCAAATCGCCGCGCTCTTGATCTAGCTCAATTCACGTCGATACAGGTACCTTTATAGTTGGCCTCAGCTGCAGCCGTATCGCGCACTGCCGCACCCCCATCAGAACCAGACTGCGAGGAGAGTCCATGAAGCCTTTCGTTTTTAGCTGTGATGCCCACATCGTTGAACCGCTGGACCTGTTCACCGCTGGTATGCCCGAACACCTGAAGCAATGGGCGCCGAACGCCTGCATGGACGACAACGGCATGCGTTTGAATCGCCTGGGCGAGACAGTGCTGTTCAAGATCCCGGGCAACTTCCACACTCACCGTGTGGGCGAGGCCGATGACCTGGATACCCGCCGCCTGGGCGCACGCGATCTCAAGAAGCGCCTCGTCGATATGAACCGCGACGGTGTGGATGCCGAGTTGTGCTTCCCCAGTCTGGGTTTGCTGGTGTGCCGCATCACCGACGCCGAGGCGGTGCGCACAGCCAGTCGCGTGTACAACGACTGGGCTTGGGACTACCTCGACGGCCTGCGCAACAAGCTGGTGCCAACTGCGCTGATTCCCACCGTCAATATGGAGGACGCGTTGGCTGAGCTGGAGTACGTGATCCAGAAGGGGTACCGTGCTGTCACACTGCCGATCTCCAACGTCGATAGTATGCCTAAGTACAATGATCCGGCGTGGGATCCGTTTGTCGCTCGCTGCGCGCAGGCCGGCATTCCGCTGTGCTTCCACACCGGCGTGGGTCAGGTTACCTTGCGCGCGCTGAAGGGCCCGGGCGGCGCGCTATACAATTACACCCGTCAGATGAATGACGCGGTGGACGTGATCGCGCAGATGGTGGGCGGCGGCGTGCTGGACCGCCACCCGAGCGCACACATCCTGTTCGCCGAATGCGGTGCGGGCTGGCTGTATGGGCTGGCCGAGCGAATGGACGAGGTCTACTACGGTCATGCCCCGGCCATTAGCCCGAAGCTCTCGCGCAAGCCCAGCGACATAGTGCGCGCCCAGGTGCATTGCGCGGTGCAGAACGACACTGGCGCGTTCTCCACGATCCAGGGTTTGACCACCGAGAACTTCCTTTTCGCCACCGACTACCCCCACAGCGAGGGCACCTTCCCGCGCTCCATGCAGGTCGTCGAGCAGGCGCGCGCTGCCAATCCGGGGCTGACCGAAGAACAATGGGCGGCGGTGCTGGGCGGCAATGCATCGAGACTGTTCGGTATCACCCGCGAAGCGGTGGAGAGGGAAACCGCTGCGGCCGTGGCGGCTTGACGTTTGCATGCCGGTCGGGTGGGTACGGCTTTTCGAGGCCACCCGACCCGACCGGCCCGCCCGAGCCACCATGTCTGGGCGGCAATAGCGGGGCGGCCGGTCGATATTCTGCGCGGTCGATGGACGTTTCGGAAATGGCCGGACGCGTGGTGTCGCAAGCACGCGCGCAAGCATCAACGAGCGCGCATCGGCGCCGGCTTCGAGGGTGTACTCGGGGTGGGTTCAGAACTGTGTGACGAGCTAACTACATCGCTACAACGATGACGCCACAAACTAGTTAGACTAATTAGCATCCCGATGTAACTATACCATTGCCAATTTCGCCTCGCCTTTTGCCGAAACGGATGCTTTGATTCGTGTTCGTGTACATCGAACACGTTCCCAGTCGCGACTTGACGCCCGCTATCCTGCTGCGCGAATCCTATCGCGATAGCGGCAAGGTCAAAAAACGAACTCTGGCCAATCTCTCGTCGCTACCCGCCGAGGTTATCGAAGGACTGAAGGTACTGCCGCGCGGCGGCGTCACTGTGCCACCGGTTGATGAGGCGTTAGTGATCGAGCGCAGCCTGCCACATCGGTATGTGGCAGCAGTGCTGGGCGCAGCGCGTTGCCTGCGGAGCAGAGCAGTAGTTTGCGTCCGCACCAGCCGCACTGCGCGAGGTGCTTATGGCGCTGCTGGTGGGGCGAGCGGTATAGCCTGCTTCGAAGCCCGCCACCCATCGCATCTTGCGGCACGAGACGCGACCCACTCGTTGTCGCAAGCTGGGCACCAGCCGCGTATCCGCTCCTCAAGCCGCTGCGCGTGGATGCGCCGGATCGGGCACGATGCAGCCGCGGATTGGGCACATCTCCACGCACTGTGGCTCGTCAAAAAAGCCTACGCACTCGGAGCACTTGGCCGGGTCGATCACATAGGGCTTGCCCTTCGTGATCGCTTGGTTGGGGCACTCGGACAAGCAGGCGTCGCAGGCACTGCAATTGGTTTGGATCATCAGGGCCATGTTGTATCTCCTTTCGAATAGTATTCACTCTAGTTCGACGACCGGGTCGGGATCCTCGTCCCACCCATCTTCGACTTGTGGGTAGCGTGCCAGCCAGCGATCGAGTTCGCGGACGTGGGAGCGTTCCTCGTCGGCGAGCCGATACGCCGCCGCGCGTACATCGACTCGCTCCGTATGGCGGGCCAGCTCGTCGTAGAACTGCACGGCGCGCTGCTCGAATTGGCGTGCCAACTCAAGCGCCTGGCGTGGCCGATGCAGGTAATGCATGTCCTCGAAGTCGGCCACCTCAGCGCCGGCCAGCCCGAGGCCAATCACTGCGCTGGGCGCAGAAATGACGACTCGGGACTCGCGCGCAGCGGTCTCGACAGAAGTCGAGTGCATCGCCTCGATGCACTCGAGCCGGCGGAAAAGTTGGGCCACCTCGGGGTTGCCGTGCTGTACCATTATTTTGGTCAACTGTGCATAGCGCCGCGCCGCTTCCTGCTCCATCGCGCAGGCGTAAGCAAACAGGTCTTCCAGCGAGCGGCCGACGAGGGCTTGGATGTTCGTGTCCATGCTCACAGGACAAACTCCCGGTCCAGCGCTGCCACCGGCAACGCGTCGCCGCGGGGCGCAGCGCCGAAAACCTTGCGCTCGGTGCGGTACAGCGCTCGCCCGACTGAAAACCCATCGTCACCCATCAGTTCGCGTGCGGCGCTGCGCAGGTCGGTCGGTCCCTCGGGTAAAAGGCGCACCAACTTCTTCCACTGGCGCTGCTCAGGGCGAAAGGTCGGGCACGGACTCAGCACCTGCACCACGGAAAAGCCCGGGTGGCGGATCGCTTCGACAAGGGTTTGCGCCAGGTTGGCCGGTTCACCACTGAAGCAACGCGCGATGAAGGTAGCACCGGCGGCCAGCGCGATCACGAGCGGCTGGAACGGATTAACGCCGGTGCCCTCCGGCGTCAGCTCACTGCCGGTCCAGTCGGGCGCGGTGGTCGGTGATGCCTGGCCCTTGGTCATGCCGTAAACTTGGTTGTCCATGATGATGTAGGTGAGGTCAACGTTGCGTCGACACGCGTGCAGGAAGTGGTTGCCGCCGATGGAGAAACCGTCTCCGTCGCCGCCGGCCACCAACACCGTCAGCTCTGGCCGCGCCAACTTCAAGCCCGTGGCCAACGGCAATGCGCGGCCGTGTACGCCATGAAAGCCATAGACGCTGGTGTAGGCCGGGATGCGCGACGAGCAGCCGATACCGGACACCATCGCCACCTGCTCGCGCGGCAACTGCAGATGCGCGAGCGCATGGGTCAGCGCATCGAGCACCGAGTAGTCGCCGCATCCAGGGCACCAGATCGGCTTAACGTCGGACCGGTACATATCAGGGCCCGTTGACGCTGCTGCCGGGCACAGGGGTTCTGCCATGTCCATCATGCGATCTCCTCGAGCAGGCGCTGCGTAATCTCCGCTGGCCGCAGCGGCAGTGGGCCGGGGCGGCGCAGCGAGGCCACCTCGGGCGGCAACACGTAGTGCGCGCGTAAGTAGTGGAGGAACTGCGCGCCGTGACTTTGCTCGACCACGAGCGCACGCTTCACACCGGCCAGTGCTTTGGCCATCTCTTCGGGCCGCGGTGGCCACAACAACCGCAGGCTGAGCATCCGAGCACGTCCGTGGTTCGAGCGCAGCCGCTCGACGGCTTCGCGCGCTACACCTGTGCACGATCCCCAAGTAATCAGCGCCAATTCGCCGTCGCCCTCCACGTCAGCCCAAGCGGCGCCGTAATCGTGGTCGGTGAGCTTACGCAGGCGCTTGTCGAGCTGTTGGGTGTGGTCGTCGGCCTGCGATGACGGTAACGCAGCGGTGTTGTGCTCCAGACCATCAGCTGTGTACTGGCAGCCTTTCATACCGGGTAGCGCCATTGGGGAGACGCCAGAGGGTGTGTTCGCGTGGCGCTCGTAGCGTGCGCCTCGCGCGGCCACTACGTCGGCGTCAGCCAGCAGACGGCGTGTGGCAAAGTCGATCGTCGGCGGCGGGTCGATCACTGCCTGGGTCTGACCCAGCAACTGGTCCGACAGCACCAGTGCTGGGCTTTGCAGCGTCTCCGCGAGGTGCACAGCCCACTGCGTCGTGAACAAGCAGTCGGCCACCGAATTCGGCGCCAGGACGATATGCGGTGCGTCGCCATGCAGGCCGTACAGCGCAATGTTCAGGTCGGCTTGCTCGGACTTGGCAGGGATGCCGGTGGATGGTCCGCCACGCATCACGTCCACCACTACCACCGGAGTCTCCGACGCCACCGACAACCCGATGGACTCGGTCATTAATGACAGCCCGGGACCGGAGGTGGCAGTCATCGCCGGAACGCCACCGTACGAGGCACCGATGATCTGGTTGATCGCCGCAAGTTCATCCTCGACCTGCACGAGCTGACCGCCGATCTGCTCCAGCGCCGGCGCCATCCACTCCAGCACTTCGGTGGCTGGAGTGATTGGATAAGCGGCCACGAAGCGTACGCCGCCGCGGACGGCGCCCAGGCCGGTGGCCTGGTTGCCGCTGATGCGCCAGCGACTGCTGCTGCATGCGGCAGGTCGTGGTGGCAGCGTCAGCACTGGCAAGGCCGCCGCTGCTGCGCGGCCAGATTGCATCGCATGCAGGCTGGCCTCCAGCGCGCGCGTACCCTTGACGGCAATCGCGCGCTCAATTACCGCGTGCAGGACCTCGATTGGCAGGCCGATGATCTCGGCCACCAACCCAAATGCAACCATGTTGGGTCGCCCGCCAGGCACCGTCTGCGCTAGCTCGCGGAATCTCACGCCTGCCAGCGCGGCACCGCTCGCTCGTAGTTCCGCAGGAGCATCGCCTAGTTCCGAATCGCCGACCAGCAGGCTACCTGGACCGAGCGGCATCTCGGCGGCATAACGGGCGAGGTTCTGCCAGTCCAGCGCAACCAGGAGGTCGAAGCCGTCAGCCACGCCGCGCACCGGCCGCGTTGCCAGGTGCAGCATCGCCACCGCCTCGCCGCCGCGGATCTGCGCGCCCACCGAGCGTGTCATCTGGCCGTACCAACCAGCGCGACCAGCGGCCTCCAGCAGAAGGCTGCCAGTCGTGATGACGCCGCTGCCACCGCTGCCCGCGATGGCTATCGCAATTGAAGTTTTTTCCAAATGCCCTCCCTTCGAAGATGTTTCATGCGGTATCCGCGCCTGGCGGGCGCGCGACGCGGCCCACCCCTGCACGTACTGCGCGGTTCGACGCACTTTCGTTGAGTCAGGCCGCCGCCGGAGGCACGGTCTTGATCACCTCGGCCAGCACGACCTCGGCCTGCGCCGGATCGAAGTCAGCCTGGTAGACCTTCTGTACTTCGTACTCCGACAGTTCGTGCCACGCCACCGGCTCGACGCCGTGTTTGGCCAGCGAGTTTTTCACGCACGCCAGCGCGCAACCGTCGATGCCGACAATCGGTCGGCCCGATTTGGCGACCTTCACCAGCTTCGGTACGCCGCCGCCGACGCCGGCAATGCACGACATCTCTGCCAGGTTGCGACGGTCGAGTTGAATAGCCACGTAGTTGGCCATTTGCGCCGCGCTTGAGCAGCCCGAGCACGAGTACACCAGCGGCAGCTTGGAACGATCCACCGGAGTGCTGGTTACGGCGGCGGTTGAGGTGTCATTCATGAATGTCTCCTGGAAGATTTATGGATTGGCAGCCTAGCGGACCGGCATCGAGGGCGGGCTCGACTGTACAGGCACCTCTATTAAGTGCCTGCGCTGGTAATAAATCCTTGACGCAGCTTAAGGATGCACAATAGAGGTATCTCTTATCGTTTGGGTAGCGATGCACTGGAGTCCCTGCAAGACAGCGAACTGATGCATCGCGGCGTAGGCCGGCCGCCGAGAAGTGGCCGCCGGCTCTACGGATCAACCCCATTGGAGCGAGGAGTCAAATATGGTCTACCGCATCATTTCGAGCGACAGTCACGCCGACGCGCCGCGCGAGGTCTACATCGAAAGCGTGGCATCAAAGTTCCACGACGGCATCCCGCATGTCGCCAAGGGCGACGATGGCAAGAACTATCTGTGGGTCCGCGGCCAGAAGGTGCTGACGATGGAGCACCTGAGGGAAGGCCGCGAAGGTGGCCCGTGGCAGCAGGTGCGCGAGTTCGACATGAACGACGCCGATGGATGGAAGCCGTCTCGCCGCCTGGAGCACATGGACCGCGACCAAACGGTGGCCGAGGTGATCCAGGGCGGCGCCACGTGGGCGCTGTTCGACCCGGACCCCGAGCTGCAGCTCGCCGTCTGCAAGGTGTGGAACGATTGGGCGATGGATGTATATAAGCCCTACAGCTCACGTATCCAGCCTTCGGCGACTCTGCCGATAAAGGACATTGGTGCCGCCTGCAAGGAGGTGCAGCGTTTGGCCGCGATGGGCTACACGAACTTGCAGATGCCGATCTATCCGATCGAAATGCCCTATCGCAAACGCGAGTACGACCCGCTGTGGGCTGTGCTTCAGGACACCGGTATGACAGTGAACCTCCACATCCGTAGCGGCACACGCAAGAGCACGCCGTTCTCGGCTGGCCGCGTGCACAATTACTGCGTGGATTGTACCGACGGCATCATCACCGCGTCCGAGCTGTGCTCGACCGGCGTGCTCGAGCGCTTCCCCGGGCTGAAGTTTGTCTTCCTGGAAGTCGGCGGCGGCTGGGCAGCCTGGCTGATGCACACGATGGATGGCATCTACAACGCGCACCCCGAGACTTCGATCACGCTGAAGAAAAGGCCTAGCGAGTACTTCAAGCAGAGCATTTTCTGCTCGATCATGATGGACTCGGTGGCGATGAAAACGATCGACACCTTGCCCGCGGACAACCTCGTGTTCTCCACCGACTACCCGCACCCTGAAGGCACCTGGCCCGAATCGCAACGCCGGGTTGGCCTGCAGGTGGCGGGCTGGAAAGACGAGGATATCGAGAAGTTCACCCACAAGAACGCCGAACGGCTGTACGGTTTCCCGGCCGAGACACCGTCGACCGCGGAACTGCTCAACGCCGTCGCGCGTTGACCGATATCGCCTTGCCGTAAGAGGGCTCTTTGTAAACCCGCTTTTTCGGGCGCCCAGCATAGGCGCGATCTTGGACGTGCAAGTCCATCCTGGATTGACCAAAGCTGGCGAATACCCGGTCCCGTATGTACATAAGGGGCTATAGACGGCGATCTGGTTCCTATCAAATGTGGTGGGAATCAGATTCGACCGTGAGAAAGACGGTGGCTATCTGGTGCCTGGATGACCTTGAACGTGCGAATAGCCTCGCCACCGATCGACTGGCTTATCGGCATCCACGCCATGCTGAAGGCGAGCAAGTAGCCGCATGTGCGGCCGCTGGAATTCAGTTAGGTATCCCCACGCAGGGAGGGGTGACGGGTTCGGCCGGTTGCGCGCGCCACGTTCCACCGAGCTGACGTAGTTCGGATGCCGGTAGACCGGTCGCGCCACTTTTTCCTGCGCCTATTCTTTCGACTTGCGGATTCGACACATGCTGGCCGTGAACAGGAACTTGGCCTGCCGAGAGTCTCCACGGGGCCACTTTCTTAAAGCCACACGCTTTGAATTTGGTTTGGATCATGGGCGTTGAATTTAGGTCGGAATATAGTCGCGCGAAACAAAGCGTAAGTGTCTTTATCGGGAATTCCTTCGGGGGAGCTAAATGGTTTTTCCCTATCGGCCGAACCAGAATTGGCTATGCGACACAGTGATTGCAGCTCCCTCGGGAATACGTGCAATACCTTCTGCAAATTAATCCATAAGCAGTTAATTTAAGGACCTAAATAAAATGAATCAGAAGAAGGAATCACTGCGCAATATTCAAACGGGGCTGAAACTCACGGTGGCAGGTGCGTTTGCGCTGTCGCTGCTTGCCGCATGCGGCGGCGGTAGTAGTTCGGGATCACCGACCGCTTCCGCGCCCACGCCTTCGAGCATCGGCGGTACGGTGGCTGTCGGTAACGCGCTCGCGGGCGCAAATGTCACGCTGATCGACGCGACCGGCAAGAGCACCACGACGACCAGCGACGTGAGCGGCAGCTATTCGATTCCGCTCGCAGGATTGACCGCACCGTTTCTGCTAGTCGCGACCGATCCGAGTGGCGTGAGTGCACCAATGTATTCCGTGACGGCCAGCGTGCCGACCGGCTCCAGCGCCCCCGCAGTGGCGAACATCACGCCGCTGACCACGGCGGTCGCCGCAGAACTGACCAGCGACGGCAACCCGATGGACCTGACCAACCCGTCGACGCTGACCACACAGGTCACACCTGCGAATGTCAGCGGCGCTGTTTCGACACTCAATGGGATCCTCGCGCCAGTTCTCGCTGCCAATAACGTGACGGGCGCTTTCGATCCGATCAGCACCCCCTTTACGCCGAACCAGACCGGCCCCGATGCCGTGATTGACTCGGTGGTGGTGGCGCCGTCCGCATCCGGTGGTCTGCAACTGTCAAGCGTTTCGGATCCGACCACGACCGTATCGCTGAACTCGGCCACAACCTCGACGACGACGCTCGCTGCCCCGCCTTCCGACATCGCGCCGGATTATCTGGCGACCCTGCTGTCGCAACTCTCGTCGTGCTTCGCTGGCACGACCACGGCCTGCTCGTCGGCAATCGACGCGAATTATCTGGAGAATGGCTACAGCAGCGCGAACGAAAATTCGGCGACGGCCGCGTTCGAGGCGTTTCACCCCGGTATTAGTGCAACCGGTGCGACGATCACCGGAGCCAAGACGCTCGCGTACTGGCCAGCAGGGCAGAGCCCGTTGTTGCCGAACATCACGAATCCAAGCGCACTGGTGCGGCTCTATTTCACGAGCGCCAGCGGCCAGAACAATTTCGCCGTGACGGTCGTGCAGCAGACGCAGGCAGCGACCCCAACGAGCCCTGCCGTGTGGGACGTGATCGGGAATCAGGAAGCTTATGACGTGACAATCACGTCGTTCCTCGCGCAGCGTCAGTTCCTTGATACGGCGGATGCCAACGGCAACCGTTACGAGTCGGGCCTGAACATCAGCATCGCGACACACGCGAATTGGGTCAATCAGCCGAACGTCAATGCGGTCAATGTGACCGGGCCGGGCCTGCCGGACGGCGGTGTATGGCTTGAGCAGCGCAGTGGAACGGGTAACAACACTCTGGCGCTGAGCAGCGCGGCAGTGACGGCGGCTCCGACATCGCCGGTGGTGAGCAGCTCGAATACGTCGCTCTACCGCTGGTCGTGGCAGGCCATGCCGGGTGTCACCACATTCACGTTTGCGCCGAAGGCCAACAACAATGGCTATTACCCGATGACGCCACTGACGGCGCAGACGCTGCCCGCAGCGAATAGCGTCTATACCGCGACGGGCTACGACGTGAATGGCGCGGTCGTTGGCTCCGCGACGATCATCAACTCGACGACACCAATGTTATCGAATGCCGCCGCAGGCGTGCCGTGGCAGACGTTTGGCAGTGACGTGCTGGCCAACTTCACAAATCCGTCGGGTTCGCTGGCGGATGCTCAGGCAAGCGTAAACGTCGACTGGTCGGGTCTTGTCAACGGGCAGAATATCGCTCCGCTCGTGAGCGGCGTGCAGATTCAGGCGGGTTCGGATACGTCGTCGCCCACTCCGGCCGAGGTTGATGGCTGGTGGAAGACTTCGGCGCCGACAGTGCAAGCGGGGGGCCAATACAGCGCAACGGTGACGGCAGGCGTGGATCAAAGCGGTGCGCAAACCTGTTCGCCGGCTTGTACGTTCCCGGCGCTGACGACGGGTGTCTCACGGCTTCTCCAGCTTAACTGGAATGCGGATGGCGTGAACTACTACAACTTCGCTAAGTACAACGACTGAGTCCGAACCAGGCCGGTGCCTCTTTGGCCGGCCGGTTTTCGGACTAGCCGGTCTTCACGGTGGCGCGTGCCTTGTTGCACGCGCCATTGTGTTATTTGAAGCCGCGATTCGAAAGGAAAACTCATCTTAATAGTAACGTTGTGTGTCGTGTTCCGGCGGAAAACCGGGGCTCAGGGCGCCGTGAAGGAGCGCTGGGCCCCGTCGGATACGGCTTTTCATATGCGCCGTCGGCGGATTTTGTCTGCATTCCCGCGCAATATGGCTTCGGACGTGTACACCACGACTAAGCGAATCAGCGATTCGCACTAAGGCTTAGCGGAAGAGGGCCGTATTCGGGAATCTGGCGTCCATTCTTTCGCGAGGCAGCGTGGCCGATGTGTCCGGAAGAACGATGGAAGGCCAGGTTGGCTTTGTTCGCATGGGGCAGGTCACGTTCCGGGTAGCCGCTGGATATCGGATCGCGCTGCGCGTTGGAGCGCCCGCAGGGTCCGAATGGA
Source organism: Paraburkholderia dinghuensis (assembly GCF_003837865.1). GTDB lineage: Bacteria > Pseudomonadota > Gammaproteobacteria > Burkholderiales > Burkholderiaceae > Paraburkholderia > Paraburkholderia dinghuensis. Next base: position 18,005 of record NZ_RQIS01000011.1, read on the forward strand.
AATCAGAAAGAAAGAGCACACGACAGAAAGCCCCGCCCGCGCTGTGGCGAAAGGGGCTTTCCTGGTTGTGTAAAGCAGCGTGTTGTCGTGAAGAGCGGAGCCGTTATGCAGCTTTACGGTGGTAGTGCCGCAGTTTCTCTTCAAAGCGGCGCGGCTGGCTAAAACTGGACACCCGCTTCAGATAGCCGATGATGCGCGTTGCGAAGTCGACATTGCGGCTGCCGCAGTGCTCGCACTCGTGGCGAGTCTTCTTGTCGATATGACCGCAATCGTTACAGATCGTGGTCCTCACGTTGACACACCAATAGTTGCAGCCCGTACGAGCGGCGACGCCGAACAGCTTCAAATACCCCGCTTCGGTGAGTCGTTCATCCAGATTCAGATGCAGCGCCGAGCCGCCGTCGAGGTACTGGATGACCTCCTTGCCATGCAACTGGAACTTGTCGAGTGCGTTGGTCTCGAGATCCTCGACCACATAGAAGTACGAGTTGTAGCAGTCACGAGTCACCTTGTAGCCCGCCGCCCTATCCCAATTCGCGTTCTTCGGACCCAGATTTTCAGCCGGAACGAACTCGGTATTGAAGCGGTGGCCAAACTCGGCATGCGCTGCCCGGTTCAGGTCGTAAATCACCTTGAGCTGTTTTTGCACAAAGCCGATGTATGCCTCATTGGGGCCGATTTCCAGCCCGAGGGACTCAGCAGCTTCCACCATGCCATTGATGCCGATGGTCAGATACTGCTTGTCCATCGAAATAAAACCGGCGTCGTAGACAGGCAGCATGCCAGCCGCCTGATATTTCTGCATCAGCTTGAGATGCGCCAACTGATAGCGCTGGATCTTGCGAATTTCGGTCGCCAGCTCGCGCTTGTCCTGCACCAGCCGGTTCATGTTCAGCGTGATGACGTTGAGCGACCCGGTAGAGACACCACCGGCACCCAGCGTGTAGCTGAATTCCGTATCCGTGAATTCGTTGCGCAGCCGGCAACAACTGGCCAGGCTATCCGCCGATTCGCTCATGTAGACGAAGAAGCTATTGCCCTCGCTCATCGAACGCGCGCAGTCTCGAGCGAACGTTTGATCCACCGGTTGACCGTCTTTCACCAGCATGGCGGCCGTGACGACCGGGAAGGTGAGCACAGCTTTCGTGCGTTCCTGATTGAACCAGTCCATGAAGAACCGTTGCAGACCGCTGATGCTTTCCCATTGCGGCGCGCTCATAT
>NZ_RQIS01000011.1:19235-263754 GCF_003837865.1 Paraburkholderia dinghuensis
GAACGTGCCGAACATGCTCTCGAAGTACGGCTGGTCGTACAGCGAGATGTTCCAGAACACACTCTGGTAACCGCGAGCGGCGGCCGGCTGGTTCAGCGCGTACACGACGTGCTGCAAGTGGTTTTCGACCCGCGATCGATGCGTGTTCAGGTAGTCGTCGCCATAGTCCTTGCGGCAGAAGTAGTCGAAATAAAGGAGAAATTCGACGGTTGCGACTGCGCCCGCGAACTGCGCGCTCACCGCGAACACGAAATTGACGAAGGTGCCGCAGAACGATTCGATGTGTTTCGGCGCCTTCGACTCGCCACCCAGCTTGGTCAGACCATCGAGCAGCAGCGGATACATGCTCACGGACACGCAATATGGCCGCAGCGATGTCTCGTCGTGCACATATATTTCGTGATCCGTAATTTGCCTGATGTACTCTTCGGCCAGCTCATCGCCAAACATCGCCGAGATCTCCTGGCTTATCAGGCGCCGGTTGATCTGGATATTGAAATCCTTGTGCAACTCGGCTTCCAACGTCGCGATGTTCTTGTCCTCCACGTTGGCGTTGGCGTCCAGTGCTGCGCCATCGGCGGCCGTTGCCGCTTCCGCATAGTGCCGCAGGAAGGCCAGTTTTTGGTCCACCTGGGTGCTGGTCAGTTGTGTAAACATCGAAGCTCCTTAATCCCAAAACAAGGGGGTGAGGTCCGTGCCTGTCGGCACGTGTGTTAGTCGTTGATTCGTGGTTTTCTGGTTCAGACCGCCAAGCCTGGCAACATAAGGACCGGTCTTCAGATAATCGAGCACCTGCTCGAGCGCTGGTGCCAGCCGCTCTTCGCCGGTGTACAACGCAACCTTGTAGCCGAGACGTCTGGCCAGAGCGAGATACTCCGGCAACGCCGTCTCCCATTCGCCTCCCATGAACAGCACACACGAAGCCAGACCCTTATAGCGCTGGAGCCATGCGTCGAAAGTTTCCAGGCTCAACGGGTCTCCGGCCGCAGCGTCCTGCAACACCTTGGAGTGGCACCCCGCACAAGCGAGCGGGCAGCCAGTCATGAAAAATCCCAGGCAGATTTCGTTGGGTATCTCCTGAAACAGTACGTCGATAGCGACTTGCCGCATTGGTACGACCCTTATCGAGATGGCTAATCGTATACTAGATATAGTTGTTAACATGATTTAAGGCACAACATATTGTGCAGACGTGATATAAATCAAATCCACGGGAGAGCGCGTAATTTTTTTCGTGAGCCTCCTGAACTGCAGTCGAACGCATTGCGTCATGGGTGTGGATGCGGCGATCCAATCCGGGTGCGACGCGCGCTCGTGGACGTTTTGGGCCTCAGTTGCGAGGTGACGAAGGAGGGGGCGTGTGGGCGAAGATTGCGTATTCCGGCGAACGTGATCACGGATTACGGCGGATCGTGATCACGATCATTCGGAATCCGGGTTTGAGTCTGGCGGTGGCGTTGCGCATGTATTCACCGGCGGCGTTAGCCTGCTCCCTTTTTTGCGGGAGAAGCGCTGATGCCGACACCTCGGATGAGCATGCACAAATTGAAGGAAGTCCTGCGACCGAAGTGGGCGTGTGGCCTGACGCACCGGCAGATCAGCCGGGCCATCGGCATCAGCGTCGGGGCCGTGTCGAAGTTCTCGGCCCAGGCCAGCCAGGCGGGACTGGGCCGCAGCCGAAGCGCTGTCCGACGATGAACTGAACGCGCGCCTGAGGCCTGCGGCAACCGATGCCACGGCGACGACATCCCGGCGCATCGAGCCCGACTACACGGCATTGCATCGCGAGCTGCGCCGCAAGGGCGTGACGCTGCAACTGCTGTGGGAAGAATACGCTGAAGCGAACCCCGGCCAGCGGACCTACCGTTACACGCAGTTCTGCCAGAAGTGCAGGGACTGGGCGAAGTCGATCAAGCGCTCAATGCGCCAGCAGCACAGCGCCGGCGAGAAGCTGTTCGCCGACTTCGCGGGCCCGGCCGTGCCGAGCCTCGCGCGCGATGGCGGCGTCGAGTTTGAGGCGCACGTGTTCGTTGCCGTGCTCGGTGCGTCGAACTATACGTTCGCTTGCGCGACGCGCACCGAGACGATGGCGGACTGGATCGGCAGCCTGTGCGACGCGCTGGAGTTCATCGGCGGCGTGCCCGAGCTGCTCGTGCCCGACAACCCGCGCGCGCTGATCGCGCGGCCCGACCGTTACGAACCCGGACTGGGCACGACCACACAGGACTTCGTGAACCACTACGGCACGGCGATGCTGCCGGCGCGTCCGCGCAAACCGCAGGACAAGGCCAAGGTCGAAGTCGGCGTGCAGATCGTCGAGCGCTGGGTGCTGGCCCGGCTACGCCACTATCGCTTCTACAGTCTGGCCGAACTCAACAAGGCCATTGCAGAACTGATCGCCGACCTGAACCAGCGCCCGTTCAAGCGGCTCGAAGGCAACCGCCTCGAATGGTTCGAACGGCTGGACCACGAATTGCATCGTTTTTGTGTACTACAGCGCATTCAGATTGGGGACAGTCGCTCCTTCAAATATCCGGCTAGAACAGAATCGGCTTGACTACCCAAACTGTGGCCAAAGGCCGTCGAGATTTGCGATAGATCAAGCATTCCTGCGTCTCTGTTCGGGGTAAACCTGCACAAGTTATACACAAAACTGAAAACTGTCTTAACTTGTCTCCATGCCGCAATTACGCCGGTCATAAGGAGACTTGTATGTTGACGCGTAGCAGTCCAATTCTGTCCGACGGAACCAAGGTCTCGGATCTCATCAACCTGGACACTCGTGAAGTAAAAATGCGGGTTCTGTCTGATGCCGAGGTGTACCAGCTCGAGATGGAGAGAATCTTCGCCAAGACTTGGGTCTTTCTGGCGCACGAGACGGAAATACCTAATGCGGGGGATTTCGTTCAAAGGGACATGGGTTCCGATTCGGTTCTCGTTACGCGTGACAACGAAGGTCAGGTACATGTGGTGCTCAACGTGTGCACCCATCGGGGCATGAAGGTTTCCACGCTGGACGCGGGCAATACCCAGGCCCATCTGTGTATCTACCACGGCTGGGCTTTCAAGCCCAACGGGGACTTCATCGGCGCACCCGTTGAGAAAGAGTGCATGCACGGGAAGACGATGAGCAAGGCAGAGCTCTCGCTCACAAAAGCCCGTGTGGCGATCTATGGCGGCTTGATTTTCGCCACCTGGAACGTCGACGGCCCGTCGTTCGATGAGTTCCTGGGCGATGCCAGGTTCTACTACGACACACTGTGGTGCCGCACGACCAAGGGCATGGAGGTGTTGGGGCCTCCGCAGCGCTTCATGATCCGTGCCAACTGGAAGGCTGCCGCCGAGCAGGGGGCCTCGGATGGCTTCCACACCCTCACGCTTCACCGTTGGCTGGGCGAGATCGGCCCTTACGCCAGGAAGCCCGGCGAGGAGGGTGGTGGAGCCGACCTCACACCCGAAATGTACGGCATCGAAGTCTGGACCGATCATGGTCACACCATGCGCTGCATCGATTTGAATCGAAAGGTGCGCCGGATCACGGGCAAGGATCCGTCCGAGCTTACGCCGCAGGAAAAGCTCACAGTTTTGCCCCCCCCGGGCCTTACGCCCGAGATGATCCCTGACGTGGTCAGCCGTCTCTCGCCAGAGCAGATCCGGATGATGAGTTCCAACCCCCCGCAGGTCGGCAACTTCTTCCCCAATGGTCTGTTCGAGTTCATCTATCTGCCTACCCCCGATGGCAAGGTGGTCGGTGCCATGGCGCTGCACACCTATGTGCCCGTGGGGCCGGACAAGTTCATGTTCATGAACTGGATCCTGGCGGAGAAAGACACGCCGCCCGAGCAGAAAGCCGCCATGCTGCGCATTTCCTGCCAGTTGCTGGGCACTTCGGGCATGGTCGAACAAGACGATTCCGATACCTGGCCGCATCAGACCATTGTGGCCAAGGGTGCCATGAGCCGAAACATTACCCTGAAGTACCAGGCCAGGTTCGAGACGGGGGCGCCTGAGGGATGGCCAGGCCCCGGCCACGTGGGCAGTGGCTTCACCAAGGATGACACCAACTGGAGCTTCTGGACGTACTGGCACGAGCTGATGACCCGTAACGGTTGAGCCGGCACACCAGGACTCATACACATCAGGAGACCACACCATGTCGCTTAACCTGCTCGAACCCACACCCCTGCCGCCCACCATCCATGCCAGGCGCGTGCATATGGGTAGCCCCGTATATAACGAAATCTTCGAGTTCCTCGTCGATGAAGCCGAGCTGCTCGATACGCTGAAACTGGCTGAATGGAGTGAACTGCTCGCGCCCGACATCGAATACAACGTGCCCCAGCGTCTGACGCGCCCTGTGCGTCAACAGGATGGAACGACCATCCGTACGGTGCAGCACATGCACGACAACCTCGGATCCCTGATGCTGCGCGTGCGCCGCATCACCGATACGCGCAGCGCATGGGGCGAGGATCCACCCTCGCGCACCCGCCGCATGGTGAGCAACGTTCGTGTGTACGGGACGGAAAAACCGGATGAATACAAGGTTCTGAGCTACTTGTTGGTTAGCCGCAGCCGCTTCGACTTCGACTACTTCGACCTGATCCCGTGTGATCGCCACGACGTGTTGCGAAAGGATGGGGACTCTTTCAAGATTGCCCGCCGCGAAATCCTGATCGACCAGTCGGTGATCGGAACTCCAAACCTCGGCATTTTCCTTTGATCTGTTGTTCAGGGTCTCACATATCACAAGGAATGCCATGCGTACGTCTCACCGTTCCGAAAAACTCGAACAAGCATTCGCGGCGCTGTCGGCCAACTACCGAGGCACCGACATTGACCTGCACGCGGTGTGCCGTGACAGGCGCATGAAGTCTCCGGTCGTGGCCGGAGACTTCATGAACAGCATCGGCGTGCCCACTCATGCAGGCGCCAACCACGGCAACCAGACCTTCGCGCTGTTCAAGTACGACGACGTGAAGCATGTTCTGCAAGACTCAGCTACTTTCACCAGTGGCTTCATTGCCAGAGGTCTCGGCAGCTTCTTCAGTGCAGACGGGTTGATCATCATCGCCATGGACGGGGAGCCGCATCGTGCCGCTCGAGGTCTTCTGCAGCCCGTGTTCGCGCCGAACGCAATGCTGCCGTGGCGAAGTCTGATCGAGCATCAGATTCGCGATGAATTCATCCTGCCGCTGGTCCCTGACAAGCGGGCTGACTTGCTCGACTTCGGGCTGTACTTCCCCATTCGTGTCATTTACGGCCTGATCGGATTTCCCGACGACGAACTCGGCAATTTCTATGAATATGCCGCGATGGGCCTGTCGATCCTGGCCGGGCCGCAGCTCGACCCGATCAAGGAAGCCGAATCACGCGAACGTGCCATGAAGGCCACCAATACCTTGTACGAGGCGGTGCTGGCGTTGGTCAAGCGTCGTCGCGCGGAGGGTGCGCCTGGCGATGATCTGGTCTGCCGCTTGTTGCGCGCCGAGTTCGAGGGGCGCAAGCTCGATGACCATGAAATCACCACCTTCGCGCGCTCGATGGTCGCCGCTGGCGGGGAAACCACCACACGTACCTTTAGTTCGATCATGACGCTGTTACTGCAGCGCCCGGAACTGGTCGAGAGAATCCGCAACGACCGTAGCCTGGTGCCTAAGCTGATCGACGAGAGCGTCCGTTTCGAGCCAGTGTCCACTGTCAAGGTGCGACAGGCAGCACGAGACGTCGAAATCCGGGGCGTGCACATTCCCAAAGGGGCGATGGTGCAATGCGTCGTGGCCTCAGCCAACCGCGACGAGGAGATCTTCGACAACAGCGACACCTTTAATATCGATCGCCGGCAGAAGCCGTCTTTCACCTTCGGCTTCGGCCCGCACATGTGCGTTGGCCAGTACCTGGCGAAGATGGAACTGTCCATTGCAATCAACGCCATACTCGACCTCTTCCCCAACATTCGGCTGGATCCAGACTGTCCGGCCCCGGAAATCACCGGCAGCATGCTGCGCGGTGCCTCTACTGTGCCCGTGATATGGGATTGACGATCCGAAGCACAATTAGCTGTCTTAGGCATTGATGTCCACGCCATCGAGCCGGGTATAGCGGTCGACCTTTGGCCATGCCGGGAATGAGCGGCGGCAACGCTCGTAATACACGGCGCCAGGTCCAGCTCGGCCATTTGATGATATGGATACCTAAACCATGAATAAATCTTTATACGGATACCATCATGCAACTCGACGAGCTCATTCTTGTTAGTGTTGACGACCATGCGATTGAACCGCGCGGCGCCTTTGATCGTCACATGCCGGCCAGATTCAAAGGCCGGGAGCCAAAAGTGGTGCAAAACAAGGGCCGTGATGTGTGGGTCTTTGAAGGCCGTGCGACGGGCTACATGGGCCTGAACTCGGTAGTGGGGCGTCCTAAGGATGAATACGGCATGGAACCTTTGGGCTATGAGCACATGCGTCGCGGCACGTGGGACGTCAAGGCCCGTGTCGACGACATGAACGCCAACGGCGTGCTGGGTTCGATCTGCTTTCCGACCTTCCCTGGTTTCGCGGGTCAACGCTTCCAGCAATACAAGGAGGCGCGGGACGTCTCGTTTGCCGCCATCCAGGCCTATAACGACTGGCACTTGCAGGATTGGTGCAACGCCGCGCCGGGCCGGTTCATTCCGCTGAGCCTGATCCCCTGGTGGGACGGTGAACTGGCCGCTCAGGAAATCCGTCGTATGGCCAAACTCGGTGTACACGCGATCTCGCTCTCGGACAACCCTGCGCTGCACGGATTCCCATCGATCCACTCCGATCACTGGGATCCGGTGTGGCGGGCCTGTGCGGACAACGACGTGGTGATCTGCTGTCACATCGGCACCGGCGTCAAGGCCGAGCACGCCTCGGACCTCACGCCGATCGACGCCTGGATTACCTCGATGCCGATCTCGATTGCCAACTCGGCTGCAGACTGGATCTGGGCCCCTATGTGGAAGAAGTACCCCAACCTGCGCATGGCCCTTTCGGAGGGCAGCATTGGATGGATTCCGTATCTGCTGGAACGCGCCGACTTCACTTATCGGCATCATCATGAATGGACCATGACCGACTTCGGCGGCGGCAAGCCAAGCGATGTCTTCAAGCAGCACATCATCACTTGTTTCATCGAAGACGAGTTTGGTCTGCGGAATCTGGCCGATATCGGCGAAGACAAGGTGACATGGGAATGCGACTATCCGCACTCCGATTGCACCTGGCCGGGTTCACCGGAGATATTCCATGCCCAGACCCGGCATCTGACGGATCTGCAGATCGACAAGATCGGCCACCTGAATGCAATGAGGGAGTTTTCCTATGACCCGTTTTCCATTCTGGGGCGTGAGAACTGCACGGTGGGCGCACTGCGGGCGCAGGCCCGGCATGTCAGTGTCGAACCCATGCTGGGTATGGGAGGCGCGAGGCCGGTGCGCGAGGCGGGCAAGCCGGTAACTTCGGGAGACATCAACAAGATGTTCGCTGCTGCCGATGCCGAGACCGCACTGTAATGCACGGGAGTGCGATATGAGTCAAATCTATGATGTTGTGGTCGCCGGTGGAGGCCATAACGGACTGGTCGCCGCCTGTTACCTGGCCAAGGCCGGTAAAAAAGTATGCGTGGTCGAGAAGAACGACAAGGTCGGCGGCGGTGTAATGACACGCGAACTGACTGTGCCGGGCTTCAAGCATGACGTGTGCTCGGTGGCCCACACGTTGCTGCAGGCCAACCCGCTGCTGCGCAATGACGAGCTGGGTCTCGTGGCCAGGTTCGGGCTCAGGTACGTCAATCCCGACAAGATGACGGCGATCTTCTACGACGACGGGACGACGCTGGAATTCTATACGGATCTGGAGCGAACCTGCCAGGCCATCGCCAAGTTTTCACAGCACGATGCCGATGCCTATCGCCGCTTCAACCACCAGGTGTTTCAGAATCTGGACATGATGGTGATGGGCATGTTCCACGCGCCGCCCAACGCGGGCGCGCAGGCGGTCATGATGGAGCAGAGCGCCGTGGGCCAAGATCTGATGCGCACTCAGGCCATGAGTGCCTGGGACGTGATCAGCGAATGGTTCGAGAGCGACAAGGTCAAGATCGCGCTGGCACGCTATGCGTCCGAGGCGATGATGAATCCGTTCGACAACGGCACCGGTTTCGGCTTTTACATCATTCTGCCGTTCATGCACCGCTACGGTGTCGGCATTCCGGTTGGCGGATCGGGCGCGTTTGCCGATGCGCTGCGCGCCTGCCTCGAGTCACATGGAGGCGTGGTGCGAACCTCGAGTCCAGTGAAGCAATTCAAGCTGGACGGCGGCAAGGTCACCGGTGTGATACTGGAGTCAGGGGAGGAAATCCTGGCGAAGAAAGCAGTCATCTCGACCCTGCATGCGAAGCAGGTGTTTCCGCACATGCTGCCCGGCGTCAGTTACCCGGAGGGTTTCGAGCGCCGTATCCAGACGCTCAAGCATTCCAGTTTCCAGCCTTTCAACATGCATGTGGCGCTGCACGAGGCTCCGCGGTACAGGGTGGGGCCTGCGGTGGACGACTTCTTCTGGGTGGAGCGTTCCCATTCCAGCGTGGAAGAATTCTCCCGCGCGTTCCGCGATCTGGAGTACGGCATACCGCGGCGAGATTACGTGGCCTATGTGATGCAGGATGTATACGACAAGACGCGCGCGCCCGAGGGAAAGCGGGCGCTCAACATGTATGCCTTCGCACCCTACAACCTCAAGGGCGGGGCGGCGCGCTGGGACGAGATTGGCAAGGAGGTAGCCCACGGGTTCCTGGATGATCTGCGCAAGCTCACCACCAACATGGGCGACGACAACATCATCGGCTTTTCATGGATGACTCCGCTGGATATCGAGCGCCATAACAACGCCATGATTCAGGCCGATATCCTGCACTTTGGCTCCTACAACTGGCAGATCGCCGGGAACCGGCCCGCTCCGGGATACGGGCAGTACCGCTCCCCCGTCGAAGGACTGTTCATCGCCGGCGCCAGCACGCACCCGGGCGGAGGTGTCACCGCCTCGTCGGGGCGCAACGTGGCTCGGCTGTTGCTCGACGAGGAGTTCGGCATGGACTTCGACAAGCTGGTGGCGGCATGATGCGGGCCGCCGTGATCAAGGACCGCGGCCTGGGGCCGGTTCTGCAGGACTTCCCCGTGCCGCAAGGGCGCGAGGGTGCGACCTTGATCAACGTCGACACTGCTGGACTCGGGGGCTGGGACGTTCTAGGCGCCTACCGCATGGGGGAGGAATTCCCGTGCGTCATTCGTGGCGAGGGAGTCGGCCATACCGTCGAGGGGCGCCGGGTCTATTTTGGCGAACGCTCGGTGGTGCCCTTTGGTGCCTGGGCCGAGCATACCTTGGTCCCGGTCGAGGAGGTGTGGGATGTACCAGACGATGTCGATGATGTGCTCGCGATCACCATGGGCATTGCGGGTACCGGTGCGCTGCTGCCGTTGGAGCAGGCAGGCATCAAGCCCGGCGAAAACGTGCTCATTCTGGGCGCCACGGGAACGCTTGGACAGATCGCCATCCAGCTGGCGCGCATCCTCGGGGCCGGCCGCGTGGTAGGAGCGGCCCGCAATGCTTCCGCCCTCGAGCGCTTGCGTGCGCGCGGCCTGGCCGATGCGGTGGTGACCTTGGGCGGCGCCGACGATGCTGCAGCCTTGAAGGCCGCTGCGGGCGAGGGATTCGACGTGGTTCTCGACGGCGTATGTGGTGCGCCCATGCTCAATGCCCTGAAGGCCACTCGCCGGGGCGCGCGCATTGTCACCATCGGCACGGGAGCTGGGCGTGAGATCAACCTCAATATCGCCGATCTGCTGTTCCGAACGCTCAGTTGCGTGGGAACGGGGCAACGCCCGGCCAGCGAACGGGAAGCCACGTGGCGCCGGCTGTTGCGAATGGCGCGCGAGCATCGCATCACCTTCGATCATGTCGGTTACCGCTTCGACCAGACACCCGATGCCTGGGCCGCGCAAGTGGCGGGGCCGCATGCGAAGATCACGGCCACCATCAGGGCCTGATGCATTTTGGGGACACCAATCAGATGGCATGCAAAAAATGAAGATGTTCAGCAAGGATGGCGTCGAGATGGTCGAGGTGAAGTCGGTAGACCTCGATGGAGATCAGCTTGTTCTCAAGACCAAGGTCATGGGATCGATGGCGGCCACCATCGTGTTACGTCCGCACGATGTATGGGAGGCCTTGGGGCTGCTGGGCTGGGGACTGCTGTTGCGAATGCCGTGTATTCTGCTGAGAGGATGGCGCAGCCACAGGGCAGAGCGACGCACCAAGACTCTGCCTTAGCACGTGTTTTGCTCCGGATGTCTGCGGTTGCAGGGGGGGCGCGAACATGTTTTGCAGGAGTGCTTATATTATTGCCTTGACCTTGACTGCATTCCCTTTCGATCGGTGCATCGCGTGATCGGTACAATGCTGGAAACAATACGCCACTTCGAAACCGTATGCGAAGTGACACGCTCTCTTGCCGCCACCGTCTTGTTGTCGGTGCCCTCGGCGCAGGCCAGCACAATGCGCGCGCGCAAGGGCAGCGCCTGCGCCGTCTTGCGCCGCATCGTCAGCGCCGTGAGTTGTTCGCGTTCCGCCACACTGAGGACCGACGGCGCCCTCGGTCTTCGTCTCATCGTTGCCTCGCATATTTGCCAACCCTGCAACCCAGGTTAATACACAAAGCAAATAAGGCAATCAATTGTTAACTCGGGACACTAGGTATTCCCTTGGTTTTTCCTGGCCGCCCGACTCGTCAGTTGCTCACAATAACATTAATCATTAATATGTTCGGGATGATCGTAGCGCCTAAGGTAAGGCTTGGCGTCCTGCACGCCATCGATCTATGAGTCTCGCGCTGCACGCACCCAGAAAATTCAAGTGTTCTACAGGAGGCACATCGCGACCATTGCAAACTATGTGAACACCGCCAAGCCGATGCGAGACCTCAGGTGCGTTTTTTGGTCTACAGAGCGTCGCGAAGGTCGGCCTCCAGGAGATCTTCGTGGTGGCATGGCGTAGCAACTGGCTTCCGTGACTGCGGTTTCGCCCCTAATACGCGACGATTGTGCGCCGGGCGACTCTCGTAGCCGGGGGACGGGCCATTGATCACGATCTGAAACTTGCAGCTGACGCAATGAACGGGCCGCTCTGTGTCGTTCGGGCCATCCGGACCAATTTGAGATCGCCCTTCGTGTCATGGGGCATAAGGGCAATTGCGCCACGTTGGTCGAGAGCATGATAAGCGAACTCGACGAAAAGCCGTACACGCCTGAGGCGTATTCTGCGCGGCATGAGGATGTTGCAACGCCAATAGTGTGTGAACGCAGTTATTGGTGGAAGCTAGCAGGCGAAAAAAGGAGACAGGTATGGCTGACCGATCAGTTCGCGAAGATCAGTCGCTCGCAATTGTTGTGGGCGCGGGCGGTGGTCTGGGTATGGCGTGTGCGAGACGCATGGGACAGCGCTATCGGGTCGTGCTTGCGGACATCGATGCCAGACGGGTGGAAACGCTTGCTTCACAGCTGTGCGAAGAAGGGATCGCTGCACTGGCGAGCCCTTGTGACGTGACTGACCGCCATTCAGTCGCCACCCTATTTGATACCTTGCCGCGCACAGCGCCGTTGGCCGCCCTCGTTCACGTCGTCGGGCTATCGCCGTCGGTAGGGGATTGGAAACGGATCATGGCGGTCAACCTCCAAGGCGCCGCTCGGGTGGCCGATGCGGCGTTGCCACACCTTACAAAGGGTGTGGGTGTGTTCATATCTTCGATGGCGGGGCATCTCACGGGCGATCTCACAGCACTGCACCGATTGCTCGATGCACCATTAGCCGAGGATTTCATGGAGGCGCTTGAGGTCCAGTGCGGCAGAGACATTGACGCCTCGCGCAGCTATATGATCTCCAAGTACGGCCTGAACCGGATGTGTCGTCGTCTTGCGCGCACATGGGGTGAACGCGGAAATCGCATCGTCTCCCTCTCGCCTGGCCTGATCGCGACGCCAATGGGGCAACGCGAATTCCACCATTCCCCGCAGAAGCATGAATTGCTCGCGCGGATTCCCTTGGGACGCCAAGGCGGCATGCAGGAGATCGCCGATGCACTCGAATTTCTTTGTTCCGAACGAGCGAGCTTCATTAGCGGCACGGACCTGCTCGTTGATGGCGGCTTAGGCGGCACGCTTCGGGGATGAGTCCGGATCAGGGAAACTCGAATGGGACCGTTAAAACCTTGACGCACGTAACGATTCTTCCACTTGTTCTAGTGTCCCGAGTTAGAAATTCGTAGACAAAATCGTTTGACGCTGGCGAGGATGTCGTCGGCCGATTTGGTCCAGTTAAAAGGTCTGGGATCAGTACAGCCCGATGATATCGCGTACCTTGTCGACAAAAAATGGATCGGCGGAGAGCCTGAAGGTCTCCTGACGATGCGGCTGCAGTCCGATGGCACGCCAGATCCGCGACACGGCTTTCTGCGACATCCCCATCTCGCGGGCCATTGTGGCGGGAAAGCCCAGCGCTTCCAGGCCCTGCTTGCGCCTGTCCTCATAGAGCTTCTCCAGACCTTCGTACTGCGGCGTTAGCCCGCATTTGGAGGCCACGTTCACTACGAGCAACACCTTGCCACTGAAGGCCGCCAACGTAAGCTCGGCACCGTCTATGGATTTCACGGTAATGTCATAGATCACTCGTGTAATGAGCTACTCCCTCAAAGAACCACTAAACAATGGTCATTGCACCCGGTGCGCGATGTAATGAGAATAAAGCGGATGAAGCGCATGATGAACGACGTCTACAGCCAGTTCGCGCGGCCTGGATTCCGCCGTGTAGAGCAGGCTGCGGAGGGAATAACCCGTTAGCAGCGCGTGGATCATGCTCGCTTCGCGCGGCGAACTGACATCTTTGCTGATTTCGCCCACCACCTGTGCAGCCCGCAACGCGGCTGCAATGCACGCCTGTGCGACCTGAGCGGCTTCGTTGAGGGTTTTCGCGGGTGTGATGGTATTGTTCATGGACCCCGCGATCAGGATGCGATAAAGCCGCCGCGTTGTGCCTTCGCACAATACAGCGTGCAGCCTCGTTTGCAGGTCTTGCCGTAATCGTTCGAGCGGGCTTTCGCAATTCTCAGGCACCGGCACCATGAATGGGTCTAACGGCAATGCGGCACGCTTTAACAGGGCGTCCAGCAACGCTGTCTTGTTCTCGAAGTGGCCATAGATCGCGCCCCGCGTCACCTGCGCGGCGCGCGCGATGTTTTCAAGTGTCGTGTGCTCAGTTCCGTGCGCGGAAAAGACCAGCTCGGCTGCGTCGAGTATCTTTTCCCGCGTGGCGAGAGCCTGTAACTTGCTATTCATGGCGAGGCACTTGAGGCTGACGCGCGGGCGGCGTCACTGGTAGGCGGCGACGTCACGGGTCGAAGACTCGTATGCCCTCAAGTCGAATCCGGGTGTACGCGCGTCGGCGACGCCCAATGCCGTTCCCCGGGTTAATAGTTTGCGTGCTGCCATATGATCGGCCGCGCGATTGCATGATTCGACCGCAATCAGGCGGCCCTCGCGGAAGCAGAGCACGCTGAACTGTCTCTGCTCGATCGACCCGATCACAACGGCTTTGTCGTGTCCGCCCGAGAGTCCGGCGATTTGCAGCTTGAGGTCGCCCTGGTCGCTCCAGAACCAGGGTAGGGCGTTGTATGGCGCCGGTGCTCCGGTCAGGCGGGCAGCTACCGCGCGGGCTTGATCGACGGCGTTCTGAACCGACTCCAGCCGCACCCGCGTTGTGCTCCACGCGCACGGGAAGCTGGCTGCATCGCCGATTGCGGAGATCGCCGGATCGGAGGTGACAAGCTGGTTGTCGACGCAGATGCCGTTGTCGACGCGCAGGTTCGCTGCCGCTGCGAGTTCAGTATTGGGCACTACGCCGATTCCATATACGACGAGATCCGCTGGGATACGCTCGCCGCTGCCCGTTTCGACCGCAGTCACCTTGCCGTCCGTGCCGATGAGGCGCGTGACGGTTTGCCCGAAGTCGAACACGACGCCCCACTCACGATGTGCATGGCCGAACAGAGCCGACATGGGTTCGGATAGCGCACGGGCCATCGGACGCTGACCGAGCTCGATCACGCGAACCGGCAAGCCCTTCGCAGCGGCGACTGCCGCGAACTCGAGGCCGATGAACCCCGCGCCGATGACGACCACGTTGCGTGCGGTGTCGACTCGCGACGACAGTGCGTCTGCGTCCGCTAGTGTGCGGATGCCGAATACACCGTCGAGATCGATACCGTCGACGGACGGCACACGGTTGCGCGCTCCGGTGGCAAGCACCAGATGGTCATATGGCAAGTGTGCCCCGTCAGCGAGGACTACGCGCCGTGCGTCCCGGTCGATTGCGGCAACCGTCGCCTGCACGCGCTCGACGCGCTGTTCGACGAACCATTCCTCGGGTCTGAAACGCAACGCGGCCGTCCCGATCTTGCCGAGGAGATAGGCTTTCGAAAGCGGCGGCCGTTGATAGGGCACACCCGGCTCGTCGCCGACGAGGGCAATGCTGCCGGTGAAGCCGGCCTGCCGTAGCGAAGCTGCGGTCTGAAAGCCGGCCTGACCGGCGCCCACGATGACAAGGTGTTGTGTTGACATAGGGATTTATGCAAGGTTCAGTGAGTCGAACTTCGGATAGCGGCCGAGTGGCAACAACAACAACGCGCCGCTTACGAATGCACCGCCGCAGATCGCCAGCATGGTGGCATAGGTGCCGGTCGATGCGTACAGGTGTCCGAAGAACCACGGCGACAGCGTTGCGGCGCACGTGATCAGCGATACATGGAGGCCGAACAGACGCCCGTAATCGCGCATGCCGAAATAGCGCGCGACAAGATAGGCGCCGATGTCGAATTCGGCGCCTGCGCCGACGCCAACGAGCATCGTCGCGAGCGTGAGCAGGCCGGTTTGCTGCGCGTCCGCGCTGCCGAGCAACGCGCAACCCAACGCGGGCAACGCGAGCGTCACCGCTGCGACGCCGGGCGCCCACAGCCGGTCGAACAGATAGCCAACAATCAGCCGGCCGACCAGCAGCGAAATGCCGAAGCCGCCGAACGCACGGCTCGCATCCGACGCATCCAGCCCCTTGTCGCGCAACAACGGAATGGTGCTGCTGATCATCGCGACGACGGCGGCGACTACGAGCGCGAGCGCCAGATTGAGTGTCCAGAAACGCGCCGAGCGAAGGGCGGTGCGAAACAACAGCCCGTCGTGCCGTTGTGCGGCAAAGTCCGCCGCCGCTTTGCCATGTTGGCTCGGCAGCTTCATCCACGCGAGCGCCAGCGGCAGTACCGCCAGCGGCGCGAGGCCCAGCAGCACGAAACCGCCTTGCCAATTCCAGCGCGAAATCGCCCAGGTGACCGCTTGCGGATAGACCATCGCGGATAGCCCGGTACCGGACAGCATCGCGGCGAGCGCGAGACCGCGATTGCGCGAGAACCAGAGCACGATCAGATTCGACCACGTCACCTGGGTGGCGCCGACGCCGGCTAGCGCGAGCAGCGTGCAGAGCAGATAGAGCCAGCCGATTGCGTGGCCCAGTTGCGTCATCAGCAGATAACACGCTGACATGCCCGCCAGCGACAGAGCGCTCACGCGACGCATTCCCCAGCGATCGTTGAGCCAGCCAACGAGTTGTGTGCTGACGATGGTGCCGCCGAACATAAAGCCAACGGCCGGTTGCAGATCGGCGCGGCTCCAGCCGATCGCGTGCTGCAGTGGGATGACCAACGAACCGAACGAATACAGCAGCGACGCGCTGGCCGACACGCACAGTCCCAGCATTGCGACCAGCACGATGCGCCACGCGCCGCGAAATTCGCTGAGGTCGATCGAAGCCGAATTAGTGGGGCGAGCGTCGCGCATTCGCGGATTCCTCGGGAAATGGATTGAGCAGGGGTATGTGGAGTTCATTCCTTGACGAGCAGCAGCGCGCCGCCGAGCGGACCGCCGCCCGCCGCCGCAACTGCCACTTCGTGCGGGGCGACCTGTCGCTCGCCAGCACGCCCCCAAAGCTGGGTGCAGGCTTCATGGACGTAGCCGAGACCGTGCGTGCGCCCCCCCGAAAGCTGGCCGCCGTTGGTATTGATCGGAATCTGGCCATTGCGGGCGATACGATGCCCGCCTTCGACGAATGCGCCGCTTTCGCCGCGCGGACAAAGTCCGAGGCCTTCCATCCAGAGCATCGTCAGGATCGAAAAACCATCGTAGAGCTGTGCTGCGCCCACGTCTTTCGGCTTGAGATCGGTGCGCGACCACATCATGCGCCCCACGTCGAAGCACGCCATTTCGGTCAGCGAAATCTGGTCCCACGACCACGGCTGATGTAACGCCGAGCCGATCGCTTCGAGGCGGATCGGCGCGTTGGGACCCTCCCGGGCAAGGTCCACGCGCGACAACACGATTGCGGTCGACGCATCGCAATGCACGTCGCAGTCGAACATGCGAAGCGGCGTAGAGATCATGCGGGATGCGAAATAATCGTCGGTGGTGATCGGCGTGCGAAACAGGGCCTTCGGATTGTCGGCGGCGTTATTGCGACACGTTATCGCGATCTGCGCAAGTTGTTCGGCAGTCGTGCCGTAGTCGTGAAAGTGCCGCTGCGCATAGAGCGCCATCAGGTTGACGGCCGAGATGACGTTGAATGGCGTGTACCACTGCCAGAAATGACTGCTGTCGCGTCCAATGGTCTTGTTGGTCAGTGCACTCGCCGTCTTGCTTGCAAGCCGCGCACTTGCCTCTGTGATCGTGCGGAACACCAGCACGTGCTTGCACAGGCCGGTCGCAATCGCCATTGCGCCGTTGATGATCCCGGTGAGCGGGCCGGGTCCTTCATAGCCCGCGCCATACCAGTTCACGTTCAGGCCGAGCACATTCATGAGCGCATTGGGCCCGACCGGCGAAAAGGGATTGCCGTTGTTGTTGTCGCCTGGCCAGCTCGCGATGCCGTCGATGTCGCTGCGCTCGAGCCCTGCATCGGCGATGGCTTCGAGCGCCGCGTCCACGCTCAGCCGGATCGCCGTACGGCTCGACGGCCGGCCGATTTCAGACTGCCCGATTCCCGTGATCGCGACATGCTTTTCGAACACTCGGTCCATCACGCTTCACCCCGTTCTTCTTCCCGCTCAAAGAGCGGCAGCCAGACATCCTCGATCTGCTCGAACACCACGCGCACGGGCAGTCCGATATGGACCTCCGCTGGCGGAACGCCCACGATATTGCTCAGAAAACGCAGTCCCGACTGTTCAACCAGTTCGACGATCGCGACCACATAGGGCACCTGAAGACCGGGTACCCATGCCTGATGATTGACCGTAAAGCTGAACACCCGCCCGCGCCCCGACACCGGCCTCGGACCGACGTCCGGCGAGAGGCACTTCGGGCATACAGGCGCGGGCGGATGGAAGAACCGGGAGCACGCCGCGCAGTGGCAGATGTTCAGCACCCCAGTCGAACCGCCTTGCCAGAACGGCGACGTTTCAGGAGTAAGGGAAGGCAGCTTTCTCTCCATGAACACTTCCAGTTTTGTGTGGTCCTGCTGTCGACCTGGTTGTTGACCCGGGCTGGATGGCACAATAATATATGAACAGAAGTGGTAAATATGTATTAAATCAACGTGGTCGCGACAGGGTTTTCCCGATGACGGATTGACCATGGCGCTGCTGCGATATCGGAGACACGAGATTCCTATGGATACAAATCAGCTGGCGAACCGGAGGGTGATCGTCACGGGTGGCCTCGGGGCGCTAGGGCGCGGCGTCGGCGCTGCGCTAACCGAGCGGGGTGCCACCGTGGCGCTGGTCGACCGCGCTGCGCAAACGGAGGCGGCCGGTGTTGCGTTAGTGGTCGGCGGCGTCGACCTGAGCGATACCGCAAGCGCGGCAAGCGCATTCGCGAAGGTTGAGGCCGCGTTCGGCGGCATCGATGCCCTGGTGAACGTGGCGGGCGGCTTTGCGTGGGAAACACTCGAAGGCGGCAGTGTTGAAACGTGGGACCGCCTCTATGCGGTGAACCTGCGCACGGCAGTAATCGCGTCGCATGAGGCGTTGCCCTATCTCTTGCGCGAAGAGGCGGGCCGCATCGTGAACGTGGGTGCGCTTGCTGCGCAGAAAGCGGGCCTCGGCATGGGCGCATACGCTGCATCGAAGTCTGGCGTTGCGCGGTTCACCGAAGCGCTCGCTGAGGAACTCAAGGATCGCAACATCAACGTAAATGCAGTGCTGCCGAGCATCCTCGATACGCCTGCAAATCGCAACGACATGCCGGATGCGGATGTATCGCGCTGGGTGTCGATCGACGCGCTGGCCGCGGTGATCGCGTTTTTGCTTTCCGACGATGCACGCGCGATGAACGGCGCTAGCCTGCCCGTGGCGGGACGCGTGTAATGGCGACGCTTTCCGCTCCGGCTGACACCATGAGGTGGAGTGACCACTACCTCCTCGGAAATGCGGCGATGGACGAGACCCATCGCGAGTTCGTCGAACGGGTGGCGGCGCTCCAACGTGCCACGGATGCCGAACTGCCCGCCCGCCTCGCGCAATTCGCGCAGCACGCGATGGAGCACTTCGCGCAGGAGGAGCACTGGATGAGCAGTACCGCTTTTCCCGCAGTCCAATGCCATGCGGACGAACACGCCGCAGTGCTGCGTTCGGTGCACGAAGTCGAACAGATGTTGCGCAACGGGGCCGCCGTCACGATTGTGCGGGAATTGACCCGAGCGCTGGTTGACTGGTTTCCGAAGCACGCCGACTACATGGACGCCGCGCTGTCGCACTGGATGAGCAAACGCGAGCACGGCGGGTTGCCCGTCGTGCTCAGGCGCGACGTGGCGAACCCCGCTAGCGACCTCTCCCTTTAATGGACTCTCCCATATGAGACTTGTAACCTTCCAGGCGGGTGACGGCGTGCAACGTGCCGGAGCGCTTTTCGACAACGACCACGCGGTGCTCGATCTGCGCGACTCGCTTATACAAACTCGCGGCGGCGACGGCGCTGTGTTTTCGAGTGTGCAGACACTGATTGAAGGCGGCGAAGCCGCGCTCTGCGAAGCGCGCGCGCTGCTCGCTCGAGCGCCAGCCGGCGCGGTGCGCGAGCGTCAGGCGGTCAAATTGCTGGCGCCAATCCAGCCGCCGACGCAAATGCGCGACTGCTCCTGCTTCGAACTCCATCTGCGACAGAGTTTCGCAGCGGCGCGCCGTGCACGCGCGCTGCGCACGCCAGACCCTGAGGCGACGCTCAAGGCGATGAACACGCGGGCGGATGACCGGGTAATCGAGACGTTCAATCGTCAGCCGATTTACTACAAGTGCAATCGCTTTGCGGTAATCGGCCCCGACGACGACGTCAACTGGCCCGCATACAGCAACGCTCTCGACTTCGAACTGGAGTTCGGCTGCTACATCTCGACGCGCGCGAAGGACGTGTCGCGTGAAAAGGCGCGCGCACATATCTTCGGCTACACGATCTTCAACGACATCAGCGCGCGCGATGCCCAGGCGGCTGAGATGGGCGGCATGCTCGGCCCGGCGAAGGGCAAGGACTTCGATACGGCCAACGTGATGGGGCCCTGCCTCGTCACGGCCGATGA
The DNA here is from genome assembly GCF_003837865.1 of Paraburkholderia dinghuensis. Classification (GTDB taxonomy): domain Bacteria; phylum Pseudomonadota; class Gammaproteobacteria; order Burkholderiales; family Burkholderiaceae; genus Paraburkholderia; species Paraburkholderia dinghuensis. Next base: position 38,912 of record NZ_RQIS01000011.1, read on the forward strand.
ACTCGACGATCCGTACAACCTGACGATGATCGCGCGCGTCAACGGCGAGGAGTGGGGCCGCGGTAGCACGCGCGACATGCGCTGGACGTTCGAGGACGTCATCGCACACATCTCTCGCTCCGAGACCTTGCATCCGGGCGAATTCCTCGGTTCAGGCACGGTTGGCAACGGCTGCGGACTTGAGCAACTGCGCTATCTGAAGCCGGGCGACGTGGTGGAACTGGAAGTGGAGCGGATCGGGGTGCTGCGCAGCCGCGTCGTGCGGCCGGCGGCGCAGCCGGTTGAGGTGTCGCAGGCATAAAAGCGGCGCCGGCCTCATACAGACGGGCGCCACCGGGCGGTTTTGCGCCGGACAGCGATCCTGGAACTCGACGCAGGGAGATTTCAATGACGAACGAAAATCGCAAAGCGAAGAATGTTATTGCCGTACTCGGAGCGGGACCGGGCATCGGCCTCGCGGTAGCACGCAAGTTCGGCCACGAGGGCTATCAGGTGGCGTTGCTCGCGCGTAATGCGGCGAAGCTCGATGGATTCGTGTCCACGCTTGCGTCGGAAGGCATCGATGCGGCTGCTTTTCCGTGTGACGTCAGCGAGTCCGCGCAATTGGTGACGGCGTTGAAGAACGTCAAGGCGCGTTTTGGCGGGATCGACGTGCTCGAATACGGCCCGACAGCGGAAGCCGCGTCGCTCGTCGCGCCGCGCAAGATCACGCTCGACAACGTCACGCCGGTGTTCGCGCGAATCTTGCTCGGCGCGGTCGTCGCGGTAAATGAAGTGCTGCCTGACATGCTCGAACGCAGACGTGGTGCGCTGCTGTTCACGGCACCGGCGTCGGCGATTACGCCTGTGCTGTTCAGTTCGAATCTCGCGATCGCCGCGGCGGGGCTGCGCAATTACGCATCCAGCCTGTATGTCGATCTCGCCCGCGACGGGATCTACTCGGGCATGGTCACAATCGCCGGATTGATTGTGGAAGGCGATACGCAGCGCAAGCAAAACCTCGCTGCGGACGCACGCAAACCGGGCGATCCGGGGTGGGATGAATACCGCGATTTCCACGAAGACCGGGCGGCGCACATCGTGGCAGCGGACGTAGCCGAGACGATGTGGACGCTATGCCAGGAACGGGACCGGGAAGAGGTCGTGCTGGGCGATCCGCAAGTGTGCCACCGCATGCGTGAAGCAGCGATGCGCGAGGCAAGCGCCGGATAGGCGTGGCTCGCGCATCGCGCGAAGGTCTAGGTGATTGTCCCTGGTTTGCGGCCAGTTTATAGACATATATCAATAATGTGTTTATATTTAATGCCAAGAACAACCGAAGGAGACAAGCATGTTGACCAAGACCGGTCCCACACTGGCCGACGGCACCAAGGTCGCGGATCTGGTGAACGTGGAAATGCGGGAAGTCCAGATGCGGGCGCTATCGGACCCCGAACTCTACGAACTCGAGATGGAGCGGATTTTTGGCAAAACCTGGCTGTTGCTTGGGCACGAGAGCGAGATTCCGGCCGCGGGCGACTTCATGGTGCGCGACATGGGCTCCGATTCGGTTCTGATCACGCGCGACAAGGCGGGTGAGATTCATGTACTTCTGAACGTCTGCTCGCACCGGGGGATGCGCGTGTCGACCGTGGATGCGGGCAACACGCAGATTCACACCTGCATCTACCACGGCTGGGCGTTCACGACCAATGGGTCGTTCCTCGGTGCGCCCGTGGAAAAGGAGTGCATGCACGGCAAGATCCGTTCGAAGGCCGAGTTGGGTTTGAAGAAGGCACGCGTGACGCTCTATGGCGGGCTCATTTTCGCCACCTGGAATATCAACGGCCCCTCGTTCGAAGACTTCCTTGGCGACGCGAAGTGGTATTACGACATGCTCTTTCAGCGTAGCGACAAGGGCCTGGAAGTGCTCGGGCCGCCGCAACGGTTCGTCGTGCGTGCGAACTGGAAGGCTGCGGGCGAGCAGTCTGCCGCGGACGGCTACCATACGCTGACGCTACACCGCTGGCTGGGCGAAGTGGGCAACTATTCGCATGTCAAGGACAAGGACTCAGGCGCGAACGACCTGACGCAGCAGATGTACGGCGTTGAAATCAGCTCGCCGCACGGACACGCGTTGCGTTGCCAGGACCTCGCGCGCAAAATCCGGCGCCTGACCGGCAAGGAGCCCGCCGAACTGACGCCCGAAGAGCGGCTCAGGGTGCTGCCGCCGCCCGGCATGACGACCGACATGGTGCCGCAGCTGATCCGGCATCTTGGCAAGGAGCAAATCGAGGTGATGGCGTCGATGCCGCCCCAGGTCGGCGGCATCTTTCCAAACGTCCTGTTTGCGTTCCTCTATCTGCCGCAGGCCGACGGCTCGTCGCTCGGTGCAATTTCGCTGCACATCTACGTGCCGCGCGGACCGGACAAGCTGGAGTTCACGAACTGGGTCTTCGTCGAGAAGGATACGCCTGCGGACGTGCGGGAAAAGATGCGCAAGCAGGCGACGCAGTTGCTGGGTACAACTGGCATGGTCGAGCAGGACGACTCGGACACATGGCCGCATATGACCCTCGCTGCAAAGGGCGCGCAAGGAAAGAAGATGACGTTGAAGTACCAGGCTGCTTACGAGAACGGCGCGCCTGAGGGCTGGCCGGGGCCGGGCATCGTCAATGAAGGATTTACGAAGGACGACACGCAGTGGCATTGGTGGCAATACTGGCTCGAACTGATGACCGCCGACGCCGATGCCTGAGTGCCAGGCCGCCACACCGTCCAAGGAGAACAATCGATGAACGCAGTGAACGCCGAGGTTGAATCGGTCGACGTGGGACCACGCGTGCGGATCGGCTCGCCGGTCTACAACGCAGTGCTGGAGTTTTTGTACGAAGAGGCCGAGATGCTGGACGACCTCCGCCTGCAGGACTGGGTCGCGACGCTCGCGGAGGACCTTATCTATACGGCACCGACGCGGCAGACACGCCCATTGGCGAAGCTCGAGCAAAGCGTGGTCCGGGCGATGCAGCACTATGACGACGACTATCGGTCGATCAGGGGGCGCGTGATGCGCCTCACCGAAACGAAGAGTGCGTGGGCCGAGGATCCGCCGTCGCGCACGCGGCGCCTCGTGACGAACGTCCGTGTGTCCGAAGCCGGGCGACCGGGCGAGTACGAGGTGCGCAGCAATCTGCTCGTGATGCGTAGCCGCTTCAACTTCGATGAGTTCGATCAGGTGAGCGCGGAGCGACGCGACCTGCTGCGCGCGCACGGCGACTCGTTTCTGCTCGCACGCCGCGAGATCCTGCTTGATCAGGCCGTGCTTGGCACGCCGAATCTGGCGATCTTCCTCTGACGATCCCGGGCCTGCCAGGCGCATTGCAGCGCGTCGAACCGCGTCGTGAGTGCTTCGGTGCGGGGGAGCAGCGATGACTTTCATCCGACGGATGGACCACTTCACGGTGGTGACGGACAAGCTAGACGAAACACGCGCATTCTACGAGATGCTCGGGCTGAAAGTCGGGCCGCGACCCGACTTTCCGGTGCCGGGCCTGTGGCTTTACACGGCCGGCCGCGCGGTGCTGCATCTTGTGGCGGTCGGCGAGATGCCGCAATTGCGGCGCGGTGCGCTGGATCACATGGCGTTCTACGGTGAGGACATTGTTGCCACGCTGGCGCTGCTGCAGGCGAAGCGGATTCGTTACCGTCTGATCCGTGCGCCCCGGCCGTTCAGTACCTGGCAGGTCTTCTTCGAGGATCCCAACGGCGTCGAAGTGGAAATCGACTTCGATCCGCAGGAGAGCGTCCCACCGCATCTGAAGGTCGGGCACGGCGAGGCAACGTAGCATCGAACGCGCGCCCGCGTCTCGCGAGGTTCCGCGCGGCATGAAAGACGGGGGGCGCATGGATCTGGGAATCGACGGCCGTCGAGCGATTGTCTGCGCGTCGTCGCGCGGTCTTGGCAAGGCTTGCGCGCTTGCACTCGCGCGAGAGGGCTGCGAGGTGTTCATCAACGGTCGCGATGAGGCGAGGCTCGGCGAGGCCGCGCGCGAGATCGAACAGGCTACGGGGCGCCGTCCGACACTCGTCGTCGCCGATCTCGACACCGAAGCGGGACGCGCCGCGCTGCTCGCAGCGTGCCCGCAGCCCGACATCCTCGTGAACAACAATGCTGGCCCTGCGCCCGGCGAACTTGAGCAATGGGACCACGCGGCGTGGCTGGCGGCGCTCGAAGCGAATCTGCTCGCGCCCATCCTGCTGATGTCCGCTGTCGTTCCCGGTATGCGGGCGCGCAAGTTCGGCCGCGTCGTCAACATCACCTCGGCGGTCGTCAAGTCGCCGCGCCTCGGCATGAGCCTTTCCACGACTGCGCGCACCGGGCTGACCGCATTCGCCAAGGGGCTGTCACGCGAAGCGGTCGCCGACAACGTGACGATCAACAACCTGCTTCCCCAGCATATCGACACGGACCGGCAAGAATATATGGCGCGGCGGATCATGGAGGATCGGAGGATCACTTTCGAACAGGCGCGCTCGCTTCAGGTGAAATCGGTGCGTGCGCGTCGGCTCGGCAAACCAGAAGAATTCGGTGACGCCTGCGCGTATCTCTGCTCGGCACAGGCATCGTTCATCTCCGGTCAGAACCTGCAACTCGATGGCGGCTCGTATGACGGGCTGTTTTGAGCGCATGCCGGCGTGATCCGGTCAGGCGAACGCGAGCCACGTCAGATCGTCAGCACACAGATCGGCGGGGCGGGCCGCGAAGTCCAGTGTCGAGCCGACCACCCGTATCGCCTGCGGCGCCCGTTGTGGCTGCTGCACGAAGCAGTTGCCGGTCGGCTTCGCGTGAACCTGCGCGTCGAGGTTCAGGCCGCGCCCTCTGGAAATGCCCGTGCCGCGCCTGAGCACGAGGGCGGCCTCGGCTTCCTCCGCGTCCAGTGTGCTCAGTGCCCAGCGCGCCATGCCGTGGTAGAGGCTCACGCCCGTATACGGGGCGGGGCCTTCGATGACCGAACCCACCACGTTCCATGCAAGGCAGGGAATGCCGTCGCGCGCTAGCGTCGGATGCGTGCGGTCGGCCACGCGTGGCGGTACGGCGATGTCGTATTGGCGTCTCGGCGTGCCGCGCGCAGCCGCGGCGATCGCCAGCCCCGCCAGTTCGAGAAGATGCGTGCACTGGTCGGCGGGATCGGTGACGCGCGTGACCTCGTGGCTGGTTCCGGCAAGCGGCATGCCGACCAGTACCTCGAGCTGTCCGATTGCATGCGAGCACAACGTATAGGGCTTGCGAGGTGCTGCACCACCGACTTTCGAGACGCGGGCCCCAATGCTTGTCACCTCGACGCGGAAATGGTGGAAGTCGTCCTCGAGCGCGGCTCGCGTGATGGTCTGCGGGCCGTCCGTCCGGTTGCTGATGATGATGCGACGTCTGAACATGAGGGTGAGCCCCGGAAAGCAGAAAGAAGGACAGCAGTGTTCAAATGCTGACACAATTATCTTTAAAGTGTACGATATTGTAATATCTGTTCAATAACGTGGGGTGACGGTATGGGTCTGCTTGAGCAGCGGGTGGCGCTCGTGACCGGAGCGGGCGGCGGGATAGGCCGCGGAGTTGCGCACGCGTTCAGTAAAGAAGGTGCGGCGGTGATTATCGCGGAGATCAACGAAAGCACGGGCCGCCAGGTCGAGCAGGAAATCCGCGAGACGGGTGGGCGGGCGCTGTTCGTCAAAACCGACGTCACAAGCAAGGCGTCGATTGAAGCGGCGGTGCGCGGCGCGGTCGAGCAGTTCGGCAGGCTCGACATCTTGGTCAACAACGCGTTTGTGCCGACGCCGAATGTACTGCTCGAAGAGAAAACCGACGAAATGCTGGAGCAGACGCTCACGACATCGCTGTGGGCGACCTGGTGGGCCATGCGTGCGGCGTTTGTGCCCATGCGTGAGCAGCGCTGGGGGCGAATCGTGAACTTCTATTCGATCGACACCGAGACAGGCGCGTGGCTGCATGGCGATTACAACACGGCGAAGGCGGGCATCGTCGGCCTGACTCGAAGTGCCGCATCGGAATGGGGGCGCTTCAACATCACCGTCAATGCGATCGCGCCGACCGCGATGGGGGCGACGTTTTTTGAGCTGGCAGCGAAGAATCCGGGGTTTGCGGAGCGCTCGGCCGCTGCGCGGCCTCTCGGGCGCAGCGGTGACCCGGAGCATGACATCGGGCCTGCCGTGGTGTTTTTTGCTTCCGAGATGTCACGCTTCGTGACGGGCGAGACACTGCATGTCGACGGCGGCCTGCACCTGCCGGGATATAACTCGCGGCCAGATGGGATCAAGCCGCGTGAGTATTGAGTGAAATCCCGCAAACGCAACGCGCCGGTCGATGCCGGCGCGACTGCGTTGGGGATGGGGTGAAGACGGGGCCCACGCCCCGGAACCAGTCAGCGTCTCGCCACCTTGATGTCCGTGGCTTCGAGATCCCAGGTATCCGGCGTCTTGCCTTCGTCTCGCAACTGGTACTTGAGAACGCGACCTTGCGGGTTCTTGGGCAGCGTTTCGCGGAACTCGATGTAGCGCGGCAACGCGTAGTACGGCACGGCGTCCGTTGCCCAGTGAAACAGGGCTTCGGCTGTCACGGTGGAATCCGGGTTGAGAACGGCTGTGACCTTGACGTCATCCTCGCCCTTGTCCGACGGGACGGCATGCACGGCCACCTCGGCAATGTCGGGATGACGAGAAAACGCAGATTCCATTTCGAAGCTGGAGATATTCTCGCCGCGCCTGCGCAGATAGTCTTTTTTCCGGTCGACGAAGTAGAAGAACCCATCGTCGTCGAACTTGCCAATATCGCCTGTATGAAACCACAAGTTCCGCATCAGCTTGAGCGTGTCCTCCGGCCGGCGCCAGTAGCCCATGAACATCACATCGGGGTGGAGGGGACGGCAGACGATTTCGCCTGCCTGATTCGCGGGCAGTTCGCGGTCGAGTTCGTCGACGACGCGGACGTCGAACTCGGGGATGCGCTTGCCCGAGGAGCCCGGTGCCGCATACTCGCCAGCCGGCAGCGACGTGATCACGCATGCCTCGGTCAGCCCGTAACCATTGCCGCCGACCTGCCTCGCGCCGAAGCGCTCGCGCCATATCTGTTTGGTCGCCTCGGTGAACGGGTTGCCGCGAACCGTATGGATCTGACCGAAGCACCGTTTCGCAGCTTCGTCGTCTGGCGCGTTGGCGAGCAGACCGCCCATTCCGCCAAGAATCGACGCGATGGTCGCGCCGCTGCGCTCGACCTCGGACCAGAACTTCGACACCGAAAAGCGCGACACGATGGCAACGCGTGCGCCCACGAGTATGTTCGAGAGCACGCCGACAGCAAGCGCGTTCATGTGAAAGAGCGGCAGCGGGGTGATTGTGATGTCGTTCGCCGTCGCCGGGCCTGCCCGCAACTGCTGGCGCGCGAGATTGCACATGAAGTTGTAGCTGATCATGCAGCCTTTGGACGGCCCGGTCGTACCCGACGTATAGATGAGGCTCGCGAGATCCCACGGATTCGGCTTGCGGCTGAGCGGCGTGTCGTCGCTGCCGCGGTGCTCGTCGAGCGGCGCCAGTGTGAGCGCACCACATTTCTTGACCGTGGTGGTGTCACGATAAAGCACGCGCCTGACTTCCTTGAGCTGATCGGCAACGGCTGCGATGCGTTCGACGTACTCACCCTCGCAGATGACGAGCAGTGCGCTCGCGTCGTCGAGCTGGTGACGCAGAAATTCGCCGCGCAGGGCCGTATTGATCGGCACGCTGACCGCGCACAGCTTGTTGATCGCGAGCCATGCGATCACGGCGTCGAGATTATTGTCGAGCATCGTGACGACCGTCTGGCCCGCCGTCACGCCAAGCTCTGCGAGCGAATTGGCGAGACGGGTGGACAGCCGGTCGACCTGCGCATAGGTGTACAGATCGCCCGAGAAGTCGAGCAACACCCGGTCCGGATGTGCGGCAACGGCTCGATCGAGTGCCGCAATAACGGTGTCCTGTTCGCCGAGCGACCAGGTGTCAGTTCTTCCGGTTCCTGCCATATCGTCGTCTCCGATAGCGATGCGGGCGCTTTGTCACTTGATTCTGATTTCAGAATGGGATTCTAGTATTTACATCGTCATTGCGGTCTGCGGATAAACCCGAACACTTTTTGCAAATCTATTCAAATTATGTCGAAGAATCTCACACCAACGAAGGCGGCCGCAGCGGTCCGGCATGTCACTGGCGATGACAGGTCCAGCCCGGAATCCGCCGCAAGAAAGGGCCCGCGGGGCAAGCGCCTTGCAGCCGACGGGACACTGACGGCCGGGCGCCGGGTGGCGAGGGTGGAGGACAATGCCGGCGCGGTGCCGGCGGCGCCAGCGCCGCGCCGGCGCCGCAGCAACCGGCGCTCCGAGCAGACCATCGAGAACATCTTTGCTGCGACGGAGAAGATCGTGCTCAAGTCCGGCGCAGAGCGCATTTCGATCCTGGAAGTCTGCGAAAACGCCGGTATTTCACGCGGCACCTTCTATCGTTACTTCGCGTCGCAGGAAGAACTGCTGGAAGGGTTTTCGCGGCATCGGCGCGAACAGTTCCACCGCACGACCGCGGCGTTGCTGGAGTCGTACGAGGACCCCGACCAGCGCTTCGTCGCGCTCGTTCACTATCTGCACGATTACCTGAAAGTCGGCAACCCGCGGCGCCTATTCGTCGTCGCGCCAGAGTTCGCGCTGCGCTTCTACAAGCGGATCTTTCACGACTCGGCGATCCGCTTTCAGGTGCTGCTCGCGCCGGTGTTTGAGGTTTGGGACAGTCGCCTCGGCGTGAAGCTCGATAGTGAGCTGATTTGCGATCTGATCATCCGCTTCGTGATGAGCGAGCAGATTATCGACAGCCAGGCGGATCTCGACGAGATGCCGCGTCGAATCGGACGGTTGATCGACGCGCTGCGATTTGGCGGTCTGACGCGGGCGAGACGCTAGCGGGCAATGCGCCGACAATTAAGTTAAACACATTTGCATTAAATGACCAATATTGGCATGATGACGACAGTCTGAGCGGCTTCGCGTATCCGGTTGTCGTGTGTCCGGAGACGGGGCCCGCCCGGTACGGGTCTTTCTTCTACACATCTGCGCCGCCACGGGCGCAAGGAGACAACATGCTCATCGACCTTCATGCTCACGCACCGCATCCGGGCTATTACAACCAGCACCCTCACTGGGGGCCCTTTTTTGAACGGCACGAAGATGGCGACGTCAAGCTCCGTGTAGGCGACTGGATCCTGACACTGGGTTCGCCCGAACGTAAGGCGCTCGTGCGCGCGGGTAAGGGGCCGACGCTCGAGGAGTATCAGGCGCGCTGGGCCGACCCGAAGGTGCGGCTTGCTGGCATGGATGCAGCAGGCCAGAACGCGCAGGTCGTATCGGTGCCCTCGCATTGCTACATGTACTGGGCAGAGAAGGAGTTCTCTGTGCCGTTCGCGACGAAGGTCAACGATACGCTGGCCGAATACTGCTCGGCGGCACCCGACCGGCTGATGTTCTGGGCGCATGCCGCACTGAATGCGCCCGAACAGGCCGCGCTCGAACTGCGCCGGGCTTGCACCGAGCTGGGTGCAAAGGGGCTCGTGGCCGGTGGTGCGAATTTCGGCGGTCTCGAGTTCGATTCGCCTGAACTCGACCCTGTCTGGAAAGCGCTTTGCGATCTCGACCTGCCGATGTTCATTCACGGCTATAACCAGTCGGTCACCTGGGGCAAGAAGGCTAACGACGACCGTTACGAAACGACCGCGATCGTTGGCATGCAGTACGACGAGACGCGCTGTTTCTGGAACCTTGTCTGCGGCGGCGTGCTGGATCGCTTTCCCGACCTGAAGGTCTATATCACGCACGGCGGCGGCTATGTTCCCTATCAGCTCGGTCGCCTGGCACAGTGCAACGGCAATCTCGACGTCGCGCACAACAAGAAGCCGGTGCTGGAGTATCTGAAGAAGAACTTCTACTTCGACGTCGAGTTGCACGAAATTCCGATGCGTCAGGCACTGATCGACATCATCGGCGCTGACCGCGTGCTCTACGGTAGCAACTTCGGTGGCAGTGACGCCGTGCGTCACGACCTGACTGAGGGGCTGCGCCTTTCGGACGACGACCTGCAGAAGATCCGCTGGAAGAATGCGTGCGAGCTGTTGCATCTCAATCCTGCGAAGATCGGCGCGCCCGCGAAGAAGCAGGCGGTAAGCGCATGAAGCTCGCGCGCTGCAGCGACGGCGGCACGCCATTCTGGGCCGTGGTCGACGTGGCTCGCGTCGCACTGAGGCCGATCGCTGGTGGCCCCGCAGACTGGGGGCCGGCACTCGCGCGAGGCGAAGGGGAGCGTGCGCTGACGTTCACCGGACCGGAGCGGCCGCTCGCGGGCGTGCGATTGCTTGCGCCGATCGAACCCACGAACCGCGTCGTGGTGGCCGGCGCGAACTACGTGAAGCATCTGAAAGCCGATTTCGGCATGCGTAGCCACAGCCAGCCGGTCGCGTTCCTGAAGGCCTACGGCGCGCTGATCGGCGCTCACGACCCGATCCGCTACCCGCCGCTCACGAAGGAACTCGATCACGAAGTCGAACTGGTCGCGGTGATCGGCGCGGAGAAGATCGACCGCAACGATCCGCTTTCGAGCGTGCTCGGCTACACGGTGGGCAACGACGTGAGCGCCCGCGACCTTCAGCGTAGCGGTCCGCCGGGTGTCGGGATGGATCTGTTTGCGGCGAAAAGCCAGGACCGATCCACGGGCCTCGGCCCGTGGATCGTGACACGCGACGAATTTCCGGACGGCAGCCCAGTGCTGCGCATGACGCTCAAGGTGAATGGCGAAACACGGCAGGACGCGTCGTGCGGCGAGATGACATGGAACGTGGCCGAGCTGGTGCGCTTCGTCGACGAGCGATCGAGCTTCGCGCCGGGCGATGTGCTGTTCACCGGTTCGCCCGAAGGCACGGGACAGGGTACCGGTCGATTTCTCAATCCGGGCGACGTCGTGGAGGCGGAGATCGAGGGCATCGGCACGCTGCGCAACGTCGTGACCGTGATCGAATCAGCATGAGGGGAGAACAGGGATGACATTGAGGAACAACAAGGTCGTGGTGGCAGGCGCGGGGTTGATGGGCACGGGCATTGCACACGCGTTCACGAGTTCGGGCTTTTCGACTGCGCTGGTCGACACCGACGGCAACGCGCTCGAGCGTGCTCGCCAGGCGATTGGCAAGGTGCTCGACGATGGCGTCCGGCTCGGCAAGATTCAGGCGGCCGACGCGCAAGCCGCCCTGGGCCGGCTGTCGCTCGAGCGCGAGCTGACGAAGGGCGCGGCGGGTGCCCAGCTGCTGGTCGAGACCGTGACGGAAAAGCTGCCCGTCAAGCAGGCGGTGCTGGCCGAGGCAGCGGCGGTGATGGCGGATGAGGCAATCTACGCGACCAACACTTCGGCGCTCAGCGTGACGGAAATCGCAACGGCCGTGACGAAGCCGGAACGCGTGATCGGCATGCACTTCTTCAATCCGGTCCACAAGATGAAGCTGGTCGAGCTCGTGCGCGGGCTCGCGACCAGCGACGAAACGGTGGCCGTCACGCGTGAATACTCGGACGCGATCGGCAAGACCTCGATCATCGTCAACGAAGCGCCGGGCCTTACGACGAGCCGCATGTCGGCGCTGCTCGGCAATGAGGCAATGTGGATGCTCCAGGATGGCACCGCAAGCGCCGAGGACATCGATACCGCCCTGCGTCTCGGCTTCAATCATCCGATGGGGCCGCTCGAACTCGGCGACCTTACCGGCTGGGATACACGCCTGTCCGTGCTGAAGTATCTGCATCAGACGCTTGGCGAGAAGTTCCGGCCATGTCCGCTCATCATCAAGATGGTGGCGGCGGGGCGTCTCGGCCGCAAGACCGGGCACGGTGTCTATCGCTACGAGGACGGACAGCGTGTGCCCGGCTCGGGCCTCAAGGGGAGCGTGCTATGACGCATGACGTCGTCATCGTGGATGCCGTGCGTACGCCGATCGGCAAGTTCCGCGGCGCACTCGCCGGCGTGCGCGCCGATCATCTCGGCGCGTTCGTCATCGATCAGCTGATCCAGCGCGCGGGCCTGAAACCGCAGGCCGTCAACGACGTCGTGTTCGGCTGCGTTACGCAGATCGGCGAGCAGTCGGCGAACATCGCCCGGACCTCGGTGCTCGGTGCCGGCTGGCCCGAGACCATCTCGGGCCTGACGATCGACCGCAAGTGCGGGTCCGGCGAAGAGGCGGTCCACATTGCCGCGGGCCAGATCGCATTCGGCGCTGCCGATGTGATCGTCGCGGGCGGCGCGGAGAGCATGAGCCGCGTGCCGATGGGGAGCAACCGCGATCTGCACGGCGAAGCGTTTGGCTGGATGGCGAGCGAGCGCTTCGAGCTGACGAGCCAGGGCGAAGCGGCGGAGCGCCTGTGTGATCGCTGGGGGCTCACCCGCGCGCAACTGGACGCGTACTCGGTCGAGAGCCATCGCCGCGCGGCTGCGGCGGCAGCCGAAGGCCGGTTCGCACGCGAAATCGTGCCGGTACCGGTCGACCGGCTGCGCGAGAAGTCGCTCGAAGGCGAGGCGGCGCTCCTTGCCGCTGACGAGACGATCCGTCCGGGAACGAACAGCGACAAGCTCGCCACGTTGAAGACGAGCTTTCGCAGCGACGGGCGCTTGACGGCCGGCAACTCGTCGCAGATCTCGGACGGGGCGGCCGCGCTCTTGCTGATGTCGTCGGACAAGGCGCGCAGGCTCGGCGTCAAAGCGCGCGCACGCGTGCGTGCGGTGACGACCGTCGGCTCAAACCCGACGTTGATGCTGACCGGCCCGATCCTGGCGACGCACAAGGTGCTGGAAAAGGCAGGACTCGGGCTGAGCGACATCGATCTGTTCGAGATCAACGAGGCCTTCGCGCCAGTGCCGCTCGTCTGGATGAAGGAGTTTGGCGTGCCGCATGCGAAGGTCAACGTGAACGGCGGCGCGATCGCCCTCGGTCATCCGTTAGGCGCGAGTGGCGCACGCATCATGACGACGATGCTGCACGAACTTGAGCGCCGCGGCGCCCGCTATGGCCTGCAGGCGATCTGTTGCGCTGGCGGCATGGGCACGGCGACGGTCATCGAACGGCTCGATTGAGCCTGTACGCAACGCCCGATGTCGAGGAGAAGTTATGGCCTTGCTGCCGCTGATTCCGCTGGCGCAGTTCCCGGAAGGCCTCGCCGACGCGGTGCGGCGCGGGCTGAGCACACGCATGCTGAGCTCGACCACGCCGGTCCAGGTTTGGGCGCACCGTCCCGAAGTCGCGGCGGCCTGGCTTGTCGCGCTCGATCAGATGCACAACCACGGCGTACTCGACGAACGGCTGCGCGAGCTCGTGAGACTGCGCATTGCATCGTTCACGACGTGTCGCGCCTGCCAGACAGCGCGCAAATCCGCCACGGTGACCGATGCCGATCTGGCGTGCCTGGCGTCGTCCGACCCGCGTTTCAGTGAGGCGGAGCGCGTCGCGCTGCGGTTCGCGGAACTGTTCGCGTCCGATCCGCTTGCAATCGACGAAGCGATATTCGCGGATCTTGGCGCGTGGTTCAGCGTGCCGCAGATCGTCGAACTCAATATGTTCTGCGCGCTGATGCTGGCGGGCGGGCGCATGACCCAGGCCCAGCGGGCCTATGAAGAGTGACGCGCGCGGCGTGCAGCGCGAACGACAACAGTAATGGAGACCGGAATGACAAGCCCCGCCAAGTCGACCGCACTCGAAAGTGCATTTGAAAACGCTGCGAGCAACTATCGCGGCAGCGACGTCGATCTGAACGCGATTTATCGCGACATGCGCAGGAACTCGCCCGTGATCGCGCAGGACTTCATGGCAAGCCTCGGGGTGCCCAATATCGCGAAGCTCGACCCGAACCGGCCGACCTTCACGCTGTTCAAGTACAAGGACGTGATGTCCGTGCTGCGTGACGCGGCGAACTTCACGAGCGGCTTTATCGCCGAAGGGCTGGGGGCGTTCTTCGACGGCCTGATCCTGACCGGCATGGACGGTGAAGCGCATCGCCGTGCGCGCGCGCTGCTGCAGCCGGTGTTTCTTCCGGAGGTGGTGAACCGGTGGCGCGAATCGAAGATGGAGCCGATCGTGCGCAACGAGTTCATCGGTCCCATGGTGCCGCAGCGGCGGGCCGACCTGACGCATTTCGGCCTGCATTTTCCGATTCGCCTGATCTATTCGCTGATCGGCTTCGCGGACGACCGGCCGGAGCGGGTCGAGCAGTACGCCGCGTGGGCGCTGGCGATTCTGGCCGGGCCGCAGGTCGATGCGGAAAAGGCCGCGATCGCGCGCAAGGCCGCGATGGAAGCGGCCGAGGCGCTCTATGCGGCGATCCGGAGCGAAGTTGCCGTAGTGCGCGCGAAAGGCGCGGAGGGGGAGGATCTCATTTCCCGCCTGATCCGCGCGGAATACGAGGGACGCCATCTCGACGACCACGACATCGCGACGTTCGTGCGCTCATTGCTGCCAGCAGCGGGCGAGACTACGACGCGCACGTTCGGCTCGCTGATGACGCTGTTGCTCGAACGGCCGGCGCTGCTCGAGCGCGTGAAGGCGGATCGCAGCCTCGTGCCCAAAGCGATCGATGAAGCGGTGCGCTTCGAGCCGGTCGCCACCTTCAAGGTGCGTCAGGCCGCGGTCGATACAGAGATCGGCGGCGTGCCCATCCCGAAGGGCGCGATGGTGCAATGCATTGTTTCGTCGGCGAACCGCGACGAAGAGGTGTTCGAGAACAGCGAGACGTTCGACATCGATCGCAAGCCAAAGCCCTCGTTCGGTTTCGGATTCGGGCCGCACATGTGCATCGGGCAGTTCATCGCGAAGGTCGAGCTGCAGGTCGCGGTCAACGCGATTCTCGATCTGCTGCCTAACCTTCGCCTCGATCCGGACCGGTCGCCGCCGAAGATCATCGGCGCGCAGTTGCGCGGGCCCGATGCGGTGCATGTGGTGTGGGATTGAGCGGTAGTCCGGCGATGCCGGGGAGCCGGCGCTTCCCGGCGAACATTCGCGCTTTGACTCTGCGCGCGAATGAGCGTCGTCTGCGTCGTCAGCCAGCGATGAGGCCTGCTTCGGCGAGCGCCTCGATCTCCACGTCCGGCAACCCGAGCGCCGCGAGCACCTCGCGGCTGTGTTCGCCGAGCGCCGGCGCGGCACGGTCGGGCAAGGCGCGCACCTCGCCGAGATCCCAGAACGCGCCGATCTGCTCCAGGTGACCCTGGGTCGTGTGCTTTGCGCTCATCACGAGGCCCGCGGCGCGATTGCCCGAGTCGTCGAGGAACGCGTGGTGTTGCTCTTCGCGAACGACGGAGGCCGCAATGCCAGCGTCTTCGAGCATGGCTTCCACGGCGTACTGGCCGCGGGCGGCAAAGAATGCTTGCGCGTCACGCCCCACGAGCGTCGCGAAGCGTATCTGCTCGTCGTCCGTCAATGCCGCAACGGCGACCCATCCGTCCTTGCATGCATATAGCCGATGCGAGGGCGACACGCCCGTTTGATCGCCGTCGAGACGGGCGAAAGCTCCGACGCCGCCATCGGCGCGAACCACTGTCTCGCCGGTGCTGAGGATCGTCGCGCCGAGCAGCGAGGCGCACGTCATCTGGCCCACGCCCGTCCGGTCGCGATGGTAGAGGCCCAGCAGCAGCGCGTAGGCCGACGACAGCGCGGCAAGGTGATCGCAGACACCGAAGCGCAGCCACATCGGCGGATTGCCCTCTCCGCCGTTTTCGACTTCCCAGCCGCACGCGGCCTGGAAGAGTTGGTCGAATCCTGGCCAGTCGGCGCGCGCGCCGCCGGGTCCATACGAGCTGATATGACACCCGACGAGCGCGGGATTGGCCGCGCGCAGGCTTTCGTAGTCGAGGCCCAGCTTGCGTGCGGCTGGCAGGCGCATGTTGTGATGGAACGCGTCGGCCCAGTGCGCGAGGGCCTCGACGACCGGCCTGGTGCGGGGATCCTTCATGTTCAGCGCGACGCTGCGCTTGCCGCGCTGGCAGCCGCAAAAGACGCGGTCCAGATAGCGCATGATGTCGCCGCTGGTCGGCTCAACCTTGATCACGTCCGCGCCGAGATCCGCGAGCAGCATCGCGCCGAACGGTCCCGCGAGATAGGCGCCGAAGTCGAGGATGCGGACACCTTCGAGGGGTAGCGCGGTGGCGGCGCTGGCCGTCGAGGAGGGCGGCTTCGGCTCCAGTGCCTCGAATACGGCTTGCGTATCGATGCCCAGCGGACGCAGACCGTCGCGGGCCACCCTGGCGGGTGGCGTGACCCCGTAAGCCGGGCCGGGCTGCAGCGTCTTGCCGAACTGCGGGTCGTCGACTTCCGCGATATACCCGTTCACGCGCGCCTGCTCGTCGAAATAAACTGCGCCAAAAGGCGCGGCGGGCTGCGCCGAAATGTCATGGGCCCACAGGTGTTCCAGCCATTCCCGGGCAGGGCGCGTTGCGAATATCTCCCGGTTGGCGCCGAAGTTTGGCGCGGTGTGGTTCTTGCCCCAGCGCGCGTTGGCTGCAGCGATGCCATCGGGGCCCAGCGCGTCGAGGGCCTCGCGCATGTACGGCGCCGCGTCGGGCGCGTAGTGGACGTGAATCCATTCGTTATCCGAACATTGATGAATGGCGACCGCAACGGACTTGTCGAGGCCCTTGACGAAGGACGCCGAGGGTGTCTCGGCGCGCGCCCAGTGCATCGTCATGGGAATCAGGGCGCCTTGAGCGAGGCTCGTATGCGCGGGGCCGACTCCACGTCCGCGCCCGCGCTGGATCAGCCTCGCGACGGCGCCGATCGCGCACAACCACGCAGTGCAGAAACTCGCGTAAGGCATGCGGATGAAAACCGGGCCGGGCCGATGACCGGGCTGCTCCGCCATCAGACCGAGCCGTGCGAGCACGAGCGTTTCGCGGGGCGGGCGATCGGCGTCGGGGTGGCCCGACGGCCAGCCCGATACCGCGGAGACGATCAGGTGTGGGAAGCGCGCGCGCAGGCCGGAGTCGTCGAGACCGCGCGTGGCCGCCTCGCGAGGCGTGAATTCGTGGATCAGCACGTCCGACGCCGCAAGAAGCCGCCCCAGCGACGCACGGCCTTCGGCGGCTGCAAGGTCAAGCACGACGCTTTTCTTGCCACGGTTCCACACCGCAAAGCCGGGACTGCCACGCAGCGGCGCGCCGCCGGGCGGCTCGATCTTGATCACCTCCGCACCGGCCTCGGACAGCTGCAGCGCGGCTACCGATCCAGCCGCGCCTGCTGCCAGGTCGAGTACACGCACGCCTTGCAGAATTCCCTTCGACATGTTCGGCCTCTGTGATGCACGCGCAATTGCCCGCTTGCACGCCGCCTTCGTCAGATTTGCGTGGCGGGCAGGTGGACGATCAGCCCGTCGAGTTCGGCGCGCATCGTGAGCTGGCAAGACAGGCGGCTATTGGTGCGACGCGGTTCGGCGGTGCTGTCGAGCATTGCATCTTCCAGGTCGTCCAAGGACGGCAGCCTCGACTGCCACGCGTCGTCGACGAAAACGTGACAGGTGCAGCACTGGCACGCGCCGCCGCAGTCCCCGCTGATTCCGCCGATGCCCTGTTCGAGCGCGATCTGCATGAGCGTGACACCGTCGGCCGCCTCGACTTCGGTCGTGACGCCATCATGTGAGGTGAATGAGACTTTGGGCATGGGAGGGTCCTCTGTTGTATTGCCGTTTCTAGAGCGGCACAGTCAAAGCGAGCGGCCGATGATTTCCTTCATGATTTCCGAGGTGCCACCGTAGATGCGCGCGACGCGCGCATCTACCCACGCCCGGCTTATGCGGTATTCGCTCATGAAGCCGTACCCGCCGTGCAGTTGCAACAGGTCGTCGAGCAGCTTGCCTTGCAGCTCGGAGCCAACGAGCTTGCACATCGCGCCGACCTCGGCGGTCAGCTCGCCGCGCATGGCCTTGCCGAGGCAATCGTCGACGAACGTGCGCAGCATCGTCGCCTGCGCCTTGACTTCGGCGAGCTTGAAGCGGGTATTCTGGAAGTCGAATAGCCGCTTGCCGAACACCTGACGATCGCGCGTGTACGCGATGGTTTCGTCCAGAAGCGAGTCGATGGAGGCCGCGGCGCGAATGCCGATGATCGTGCGTTCCCAGGCGAGCTGATGGGTCAGGTAGGTGAAGCCGCTGTTTTCCTCGCCGAGGCGGAATTCGGCCGGCACGCGGACGTTGTCGAAGAACAGCTCCGACGTATCCTGTCCCTTGAGTCCGATCTTCTCCAGCAGCTTTCCCTTGGAGAATCCGGGCATGTCTTCCTCGACGCAGATCAGCGTCAGGTCCCTGGATTGCGGATCGAGCTTGGTCGCGGTCACGACGAGCCCGGCGTTGCCGCCGTTCGTGATGAAGGTCTTCTGACCGTTGACGATGTAGTCGTTGCCCTCGCGTCGGGCGGTCGTTCGCATCGAACGCAGATCGCTGCCGATGCCGGGCTCGCTCATCGCAATTACGCCGATCAACTCACCCGTCGCCATGCGCGGCAGCCATCGGCGCTTCTGCTCCTCGGTGCCGTAAGCGACGATGTAGGGCGCAACAATTTCCGAGTGCGTCGTGAATCCGATCGCGGTCGCATTGACACGCGCCAGCTCCTCGATCATCACCGCCGAGTGGCCGAAGTCACCGCCGCTACCACCGTACTCCTCCGACACGGTAGAGCAGAGCAGGCCGATTTCGCCGGCCTTGCGCCAGATTTCCTTCGGCACGATGCCGGCGTGCTCCCATTCGTGCAGATGGGGGACGATTTCGTTTTCGATGAAACGGCGCGCCTGCTGGCGGAATAGTTCGTGATCTTCCCTGAATACGGTTCGCATGTCGGTTGTCCTGCGATTCAATCGGTCTCGTGTAAGGACGGAGCGCGTGCTAGCGGTCCGTGAATTGCGGCGCGCGCTTGTCCAGAAACGCGTTGACGGCTTCGAGGTGGTCATGCGTGTGATGCGCAAGGGCCTGATATGCCGCCGACATCTCCAGCAGCGAATCGAGGCGCATGTGCTGGCCTTCCCGCAGCAGGCGCTTGGTGAGCCGCAGCGCGTGCGACGCATTGCTGGCGATGCGCTGCGCGAGGTCCAGCGCATGCGTCATCAGCCGGTCGGCGGGTACCACTTCGGCGACTAGCCCCCACTCGAGTGCCTTCGCGGCGTCGATCGTTTCGCCGGTGAACGCCATGAGGCTCGCGCGCTGCATGCCGATTGCGCGCGGCAGCAGCCAGGCACCGCCGTCGCCCGGCACGATGCCGACCTTGACGAAGCTCTCGGCGAACAGCGCCTTGTCCGATGCGATCCGGATGTCGCACATGCAGGCGAGGTCAAGCCCCGCGCCGATCGCCGGCCCGTTGATCGCTGCGATTACCGGCACATCGAGCTCGTAGAGCGCGAGCGGAATGCGCTGGATGGTGTTGCGGTAGCTGTCGCGCAGATCATGCGGCGAGCCGGCGAATATGCCACCACGATCGCGCATGTCCTTCACGTTGCCGCCCGCGCAGAACGCGCTACCTTCTCCGGTCAGCACGACCGCCTTGACGGTCCGGTCTCGCCGCACGCGGTTGCACAGCTCGACCAGTTCGTCCATTTGCGCGGGCTCGGACAGCGCATTGCGCGTTTGCGGGCTGTTCAGGCGGGCGCTCAGCACGGCGCCTTCATGCTCGATGATCAGAAAGGGTTCGGTCATGCTGCGGCTCCTTTAGCCTGAGCGAGCCGGTCGAGCCTGCCGGCGGTGATCGCGGGCCACAGCGCGGGCGAGCCTCCTGCGCAGATCGCCGTGCCGAGCCGCTGCGCCCATGAGGTGGTATTGCCAAATTCGCTGCGCCACGACCACAACCGGCGCGTGGAGAGATGCAGTGCGTGTTCGTGCGTAAAGCCGATGGCTCCGTGGACCGTGTGCGCGATCGCAGCGCCGATGCTCGCCGCCTCGCCGGCGCAGATCTTCGCGGCAGCGATCGGCAACGCCGCGAAGCAGCCAGCGCCGTTGAGCGAGCTGGCGAACGCACATTCGGCGGCCACGGCCGCGGCCGCGGCGTGTTCGGCCAGCACGGCGATTTGCTGCTGCAGCGCCTGGAACGAGGCGATGGGCTTGCCGAACTGCACGCGCTCGGTCGAGTAGCCAACGGTCAGATCGACGATTGCCTGCAGGGCGCCCGCAATCTGCGCACAGCGCAGCATCGCGCCGCCGAGGTGCAGCACGTCCGGCTGAAGGTCGGGCGGAAGCGGGGCGCAGCTCACGCACACTGCGCGCTCGAAGCGCAGCTCGTCGCGCGGCTCACCCGCGGTGTTCAGACGCTGCGTGCACTGCGCCTCACCGGCGTCGAGCAGGACGACCATGGGCTCGCTCGTGCCGGCAATCGCCACGACATGCCGCACTTCGCGCCCCCAGGGCACATCGACCAGATCGCCGCTGACACGGCCTTGGGCGAGTGTCAAACAGCCACTGCCGGCGATGCCGAGCGGCGCGTTGATTGCATCGAGTCCGCACTCGCCGAGCAGTGCATTCGCGAGCAGCGTCTCGGGCAGCGGCGCCGGCAGGCAATAGCGGCCCGCTGCCCGCACGACACCGAACAGATCGTCCCAGCTTGCGCCCGCGCCGCCGGAGGCCTCCGGTGCGGCCGCGACGGCGAAGCCCGACTCCTCGATGGCACTCCACAGCGGTGACGACCATTCGCCGGCTTCGCAACGATGCAGCAGTTCCGGCGTGACCGTATCGATGAGCAGGCGCTCGATCGTAGACTCAAAAATTTCTTTCATGGTCGTTACCGAAGTCCAAGTCCGCGGGCGATGATGCCGCGCAGGATTTCGCGTGTACCGCCTCGCAGCGAAAACGACGGCGCCATCTGCATGAGATAGGCGAGCACGCTCGCGTGATCAGAGCCGCCCGCGGTGCTGGGCGGGACATCGAGCAGCAACTGCGCCACTTCTGGGATCTCCTGCTCGAATGCAGTGCCGAGATCCTTCACGCAGGAAGCGGCCCACGCCGGATTGCGACCCGCGGCAAGCTCCGCAGTGACCGACAGCGACATCTGCCGCAAGGTGAAGAGGCGTGCGGCAAGGCGGCCGATCTCGCGAGCCTGCAGCGCGTCGGGCCGCTTGCCGATGGCGTCGATCATCGTGTGCAGCAGTGCGATGCTGCTCAGGAAACGCTCAGGACCGCTGCGTTCGAATGCGAGCTCCGCTGTGACCTGCTCCCAGCCCTGGCCCTCGGTGCCGATCAGCGCGTCGCGCCCGAGCTCGACATCGTCGAAAAAGACCTCGTTGAAGTGCTCGCCGCCGGCCAGATCGCGAATCGGGCGGATCGTCACGCCCGGTGCCTTCAGGTCGATGACGAACTGCGACATGCCTTCGTGACGCGAGGCTGTCTTCCCGGCGGTTCGCACCAGCGCAATCATGTACTGGGAGTGGTGCGCGTTGGTTGTCCAGAGCTTATGGCCGTTTAGTACCCAGCCGTCGCCGGCACGCTCCGCATGGGTACGGATCGAGGCCAGGTCGGAACCCGAATTGGGCTCGCTCATGCCAATGCAGAAATAGCTTTCACCGCGACAGATGGCCGGCAGATACCGTTCGCGTTGCGCGTCGGTGCCGTAGCGCAGGATCAGTGGACCGCTCTGGCGATCTGCAATCCAGTGCGCCGATACCGGTGCACCGGCGGCGAGCAATTCCTCGATGACGACATAGCGTGCAAACGGTCCGGCTTCGCCGCCTCCGTAGCGCTTCGGTAGCGCCATGCCGATCCAGCCGCGCTCGCCGAGCTTACGGCTGAACGCCGGGTCGGCGCCCATCCACGATTCGGCGCGGCGCAAGGGCGGCCGGTCGCGCAGTGCAACGGCAAGGAACTCGCGCACCTCCTTGCGTAATGGTTCGTCATCCAGAGGAATGGGGTGATAGCGAAATGCGGTAACGGACATGGTGCGATCAAGGCGCGTGTACGCGGGCGCCGACGGCGAGGCAGGCGCTTCGGTCTCATTTGACGAAGGGCGCAGCGAGGTCCACAGACACCACATCGTGGTCTCGCTGCGCGACGGTGACGTCTACAGTGCGGTCTGCGCGTCGGCAGAGGCGAACATGCGGTTGATGTCTCCCGACGTCACCGGCTTGTTCGGATCGCGCACCGGCGCCGCGCCACCAAGGCCCAATGCCGGTTCGATGCTGACGTGCTTCGCCCGCGCACGCAGCGCGCCGACGGTGCAGTTCTCGCGGCCGAGGATCGCGAACGGATCATAGGAGAACTCGCGCATCGCATTCAGGTGCGTGATGCGGTTGATGATGTCGTCGGAGACGTTCTGCGACGATGCCTGTTCCCAGAACACATCCGCCGAATTCGGCCATGTGCAGTCCGAATGGGGGTAATCGCACTCCCAGGTGACCTTGTCCAGGTTAATCGAATCGAGATTCTTCAGGCCGAACTTGTCCTCGATGAAGCAGGTGATGAAGTGCTCGTTGAAAATGTCGCTCGGCATCTTGCCGCCGAAGTTCGACATCGTCCACGCGTGATGGTGGCGGTGGGTGAAGTCCGCGCGTTCAAGCAGGTACGGAATCCATCCGATCCCGCCTTCGGACAGCGCCATGCGCAGCTTGGGAAACTTCTTCCACATCGGCGCCCAGATCCAGTCGGCCGCCGAGTTCGAGATCGCGATCGGCATCGACGTGATCCAGGCGTCGATCGGCGATTCGTCCGATGCGTGCGCCGCTTTCACACCGGTGCCGATGTGGCAGCAGATCACGACGTCGTTGTCCGCGCATGCCTTCCACAGCGGGTCCCAATAGTCGTTGTGGATCGACGGATAGCCGTGAACAGTCGGGTTGTCCGAGAGTGTCAGCGCATGCACGCCCTGTTTGGCCATGCGCTCGACTTCGGCTGCGGCGGCTTGCATGTCCCACCACGGCGCGAGCATGAGCGGAATGAAGCGGCCCGGCGCGGCGTTGCACCAATCGTGCAGGTGCCAGTCGTTGTAGGCCTGGATCGCCGCAAGCGAGACGCCGCGATCCTCGTGCACCTGAAAACGCTGGCCCGCGAAGCCGGGGAACGTCGGAAAGCACAACGAGCCGAGCACGCCGTTCGCATTCATGTCATCGACGCGCGCCTTGATGTCCCACGTGCCACGACGCATGTGTTCGTAGCTGAGCGGCTCCATGCCGTACTCTTCCTTCGGACGGCCAACTACCGAATTGAGCCCCATGTAGCCCGTTGCCTTGGCTTCGAATTCCCAGACGTCGCGGCCGCCGCGCTGGACGACCTTCGGTTCGCGGCCTTTGTATTTGGCCGGCATGTGACGGGTGAATGCGTTGGGCGGCTCAATCGCATGATCGTCCACGCTGACGAGAATGAGGTCTTCCAGTTTCATCAGGGTTCCCCGTGTTAGTGGCAATCACAAGAGATTGCCGAGTGGAAGTGGGTGGGTGTCCTGAGATACTAGATAATAAGTTATACACAATCAACAGTTATGTACATTTTATTGGCGGAAAAGGCTGTTTTCCAGGGTTAACCGGGAGATCGTTCAGCAGCGAACCGCGGGGGCGTGCGCATGCGCCGCAGGCTTGTTTTCAAGGTGACGGCGGTGCGGCTCTGGCGTACCACCGAGCATGACGGTGACCCTCAGGAGGAGCGTAGGCGGGAAAATGTTGTGGCGCGCGTTTTCAGCACGTGTGCCGGGCCGCGGTGAGGCCGCGGCCTGCGGGCGCCACGGTTGGCGCGCCTGCTTTCAAAGGAGCACGGATTCGAGCCGCTGCCCCAGTTCGCGTACGGCTTCACCCAGTGCGTCGACCTGTTCCTCGGCACGGTCGCCGCGGATCATCACCGTTGACACGGTGAATACGATGTTGCCCGCGCGGTCGCATACCGGCGCGGCAATCGCGCGCACGCCGGTGGCGAAGTAGCCATCGTCGCTCGCCCAGCCTCGCCGGCGCGCCCGGTTGACTTCACGCTGGTAGGCGTCGAAGGACATGGGTCGGACCCAGCGCAGATTGGCGAATTCCGTGCGCATCTGCTCCTCGGTGAAATCAAGTTTCGCGGCGAACAGGCGGCCGCTCGCACCCATGAGGATCGGGAGGCGCTGACCGGCGGGCATGCCGATATGCAGATCGGTCGGGCTCGATTCCGAGCAGACGAGCACGATACGGTCACTGCCGAGCCGGCGCCATAGCGTGACTGTGACGCCAAACTCAGCGGCGAGATCGTGCATGAGTGGCGCGGCGAGCTGCAGCTTCTGCCCTTGCGTGACGAGCTGCTCGACCAGACGCGCCAGCCCGATGCCTGCCGAATACGTTTTCGCGAGGGGATCGAAATCGACCACGTCTTCGGCCACCAGCGTGCGAAGAATGTTGAAGCACGTGCTGGGATTGATCTTGAGGTGACGCGCGATGTCCGTCGCGCGTTCGGGTGCGCCAGTCTGTGTCAGGTAACGCAGGATCTGGATGGAGCTTGCCACCGGTTTGACCATGACGGCGTTCGTCGAACCGTTCTTGCGGGGTTCGTGTGCGATCCCTGCTGCTGGGGCGGTTTCGGCTGACTCTGATTTCTGCGCGGCTGCGGTGCTTTTTCTCATACCTGGACGTAGCGGTCTGTTGAATTCGGGCGGACGTAGGGCGCCGTGCGGGTACCTCGGTTTTGTCTCGCGAGGACAAGGCGCGCGCCGTCTCGATGTCGTGCCGAGCTTATTCTAAGAGATGGATCTGTATTCTGAATAGAGAATAGATCAAATTCCATGATTTCGTTCATGGTGCTTACCCCAGCGAAATCGCTTTGTTCGGGCGGTCTGATCGCCAGTCGAGGAGGCGAATTCCGAAGCGAATCATGCTACATTTGAGACATATTTAGTAATTATGTTCATGTAATGAACCCCGCAATGGTGCCTCGCAGAGGGATGCCGCCGGCAAAAAAAAATACGAATATCGTCAAACGGAGAGCAAAAGATGAAACTTGCCAGAGTGCGTGACGCGTCGGGCGAAGCGTTCTGGGCGCAGGTGGACGACGTCGCACAGTGCGTCCGCCGTATTCGTGCACCGTTCGACGTGTGGGCGCAGGCACTCGCGCAACACGGTGAAGCGGCGCTCGACCTGGATGGCGCGCGCCTGCCGCTCGTCGCTCTGCAGCTGTGTCCGCCGGTGCATCCCGGTGCGCGCGTGTTCGGCGTCGGGCTCAACTATCTGACGCATTTGACGAGGCTGGGCCGCAAGGAGGCGCCGCCTCATACGATTGCCTACATCAAGCCGTCTTCGGCGCTCGTCGATCCGGGCGGTGAGATTCAGTACCCGGCCGTGACCGCACAGCTCGACTATGAGGTCGAACTGGTCGCTGTCGTAGCCCGGTCGCTCGCCGAGGAGCCGCAGGCAAGCGCGTGCCTGCTAGGGTTCACTGTCGGCAACGACATCAGTGCACGCGACGCCGGCAAGCTGCTGGGTTCGCTCGACCTGTTTACGCAGAAGGCGCTCGACCGTACCGCGCCGGTCGGTCCGTGGATTGCGACACTCGACGAGTTCGGCGGGGCGGGACAGCCGCGCCTTACGGTAAGGCTGCGCGTGAACGGCGAAGAACGCCAGCGCGACACGACCGACCAGATGATTTTCCCGCTCGACGAGCTGCTCAACTACGTCGACGCTCGCATTCAGCTGCAACCGGGTGACCTGATCTTTACCGGCTCTACTTGCGGCGTTGGGCTCGAGGACGGCCGCTTTTTGCAGCCAGGCGATACGGTTGAAGCGGAGATCGAGGGAATCGGCGTGCTGCGTAACACGATTGGGGCGAAGCGTGTGCTGGCGAGCACGCGCCGCGCTGGACGGCTCGGCATCCCGGGTAACGCTGCGTGAGCGGCTGCGTATCGTGCAGGTCTTCGCGGCGGCTAAGCCCATAGGGCTCGCGCCGCCGCGAATTCAGTGCGAAGCGCTATGCAGCGCAGCGTAGGTACGCGCGTAGGGCCGCAGCCCGGAGCCGATCAGCCAGAGACCGAGCAGCGCTGAGGGAGCGGCAGTCAGCGCGAGCGAATAGCGTAGCGCAGCATCCTGATGAAAGAGATGCTCGGTCAGAAGCGCCACGGCGGTCGGGCCGAGGCCGATTCCTAACAGTCCCGCGAGCAGCAGATAGAGTGCGATAGCCTGACCGCGCAGGCGGTTTGGCACGACGGCCTGTATCGACGTTGGGGCTGCGGCCTGCGCGATCGACAGGCCGAGCACGTTGACGAACAGCAACGCGAACGCGAGCGGCGCATTCGGCATCAGCGGCCACAACGCGGAAGGGACGGCGAACAGGCACGCTCCGGCCAGCGCCACGCGAAACCGGGCTGCCCCGACGCCGCGCGCGGCCCATTGGTCACTCAACGCGCCGCTAGCGAGCGTGCCGGTAGCGCCCGCAACGGCGACGATCAGGCCGAGCAGCGGACCCGAATGCGAAGGGGGCATGCCAAAGCTGCGCGCGAAGAGCGCGGGTGCCCACGCGAGCGCACCATAGCCGATAACCGACAGGAGTGCGGGATAGGTCAGAACGCGCGCGAACGTGCCAGCATGGGCGTGTAGATAGCGCGCAAATTCGCGCACAGACGCCGCGCGTTCGGCAGCGACAGAAGGCGTGGTCTCGTGGCGCACGGGCTCGCGCACGGATACGAGCATCATCAGCGCGAGCGGCAACGAGGGGAGCGCAGCGGCAACGAAGGCAACGCGCCAGGCCGGCACGTTGCCGAATCCAGCGATCGTGATACCGGCGGCGGGGATGACGGCAAGCAGCCAGCCGCCGAGCAGCAACGATGTGCCGGAGCCGATGGCGAGCGACGTGTAGTAGACCGCGAGCGCGCGGCCGCGCCGGGCAGGTGCGACGCAATCGGCGATCAGCGAATACGCGGCCGGCGCCAGCACTGCCTCGCCGATGCCCACGCCGATACGCGCGAGCAGTAACTGCGCGTAGGTCTGACCGAATGCGAACAGCGCGGTGGCGACGCCCCAGAACAGCAGGCCCGCACAAATCAGGTTGCGCCGGCTGCCGCGATCGACGAGGCGTCCGAGCGGCAGCCCGGCGAGCGTGTAGAAGACCGCGAACGCATAGCCCTGAAGCAGGCTGAACGCGGTGTCCGAGATGCCGAACTCCCGGCGTAGCGGCCCGACAACGAGCGACGGCAGTTGCCGGTCCATCTGGGACATCAGCGTGACGACGAACAGCACGCCAATCACATACCAGGCATAGCGGGCCGATGGATATTGCGCGGAAATTCGCGCCGCGGACGACCCCCAACGTTCGTCAGGTGTCCGGGATATCGAGGCAGGTTGCAAGTCAGTCTCCGTCGAGAGGGTTGGCAAAGCGGACCGCGCGCGGCGCGATGTTTCCCGGCGCACTCAGCGCGTGTTAGCCCGCTTCGGTGTGCGGTTCCGCACTGCGCGCCTTGACGGACTCGTAGAAGTCGCGCTTGAGCGTCGGATAGTAGGCGATTTGCCCGCCCATACCGCCGGCAATGTCGATCGACGCCGCGCTGATGAAACTGGCGTAATCGCTAGCGAGAAACAGCGCCATCCCCGCAACGTCCTCCGGCTTGCCGAAGCGGCCAAGCGGGACGACCTTCAGCACCATCTGGTCGAATTCCTCGCGTGAGCATCCTGGCGGCATCTCCCGGTAGTGGCGGTCCCACTGGCCGGTATCGATCCAGCCCATGTTCAGCGTGTTGACGAGGATGTTGTCCTTGGCGAGCGACATGCCGAGAGACTTCGACATCGCGACGCAGGCTGCGCGGTTGACCACCGACGGAATGCCGTCCGGCGTCGGCACCACGCCGGCCAGTGCATTGATTTCGACAATGCGTCCCCAGCGCTGCTGGCGCATGTGCGGCACAACCGCCTGCACGAAACGGAAGTGCCCCATTTGCAGCACGTTCGCGTGTTCGAGAATCTGCTCGGGTGTCAGGGTTTCCAGATTTCCACCGCGTCCCTGGCCGGCATTGTTGATCAGCACGTCGATGCCGCCCCAGCGAGCGGCGATGTCTTCGACGAATTGCCGTACCCCGGCCGTGTCCGTGACGTCGACGGCGCGGGCGATCACATCGCCCGCGCCGCGTGACTGAAGGTCTGTGCCGGCGGCTTCGAGGTCGGCGGCGGTGCGTGCGCAGATCGCAACGCGCGCACCTTCCGCGGCGAATGCACGTGCGATCGCGCGGCCGATGCCGCGCGACGCACCGGTGACGATGACACGCTTGTTGCGAAGATCGATATGCATGAGGTCTCCTGGTTCCGGCGCGGCGAGCGACGCGCTCGTGGGATAGTCCGTGCTGGCAGCGCGCGGTGCCACGGGCGATCGGTTGTTCGCGAAATTATAGACACATGTACAGAATATGTTCAGTATTATCGGGCCAGGGATAACCGGAGTTGCAAACGGTCCCGGATACTCTGCGCCAAGTGAAAATCTGTGTGAGCTAGCGGCAACATCCTGATTCGACGCGCCGTACAGCGCGTCGCTCAATAAAGGCGGGTGCCAGTCCGTTTCATGCGTTTGACGATCTGTCAAACAGACGTCGCATGGACCACGGGCTTTTGGAACCTGTCAGGGTGATACACAGGTAGACAGAATTTGAATAAATGTGTACGTTTTTGGTCCCGGGCGATTTTTCTTCGCGTATTGCGCAAGCCGGTTACGTAATCGATCAAAACGTCTCACCGTGAGAACGAAGTTGGAAGAAGTCTTGCGAAAACAGGTTTCAGGGGGGGCGGGGCGGGGAACTTGACGACGAAAGACCGGAACAAAGGTATGCGCACTTCCGGGAGCAACCAGATAACCTGACGACGGCACACTGCGACGAGACGCAGATTCGCCACTAGCCGCTTCCTGGCAGGGCACTGCTAACCGCGCTGACTTTTACAGAATGAAATAAGCTATCCTAAACAACTAACGTTAGTGCTGGTATCCGTGATGGTTCGGTGTTGGCAGGCTGCGAATCGCGTCTTGACCCTCCTTCCGTGGCACGAGACACAAGTGGACGACAGTTTTGCCTGGTCATGGATATCCCTTATGCAACCGTCTCCGGCCCAAGCCGATAGTGCCGGTTGATACGCTACGGAACAATCATGCTAAAAAATCGGACTATCCGCGGTCGATTAACGGTCTTCGTCGTCATCTTTATTGGGCTGATGCTGATGGTGATCACCGTTGCATCCGGCGTGCTTAAACTGACCAACGAGAGCCTGCGCGACGCGCGGCGCAGTTCGTTGGCGATGATGTCGCTCAAGTCCAGTTCTGAACAACTGCTGCGGGTGCGGGTCGATCTGGGCGGCTCCGAGACGGAGGCGTTGTTCGGCAGTGGCAAATCGACCGATGGGCTGCTGGCGCAAGCGCATCAGATGTTGAACGAGTCGAACGAAGCGTTTCGCGCGTACGCCAACGGTCCGTTCGACAGCGAAGAGGAGGCGCGTCTTGCGCGGGCCGCCGCACAGGCGCGTACGGTGTTCGTCGAGCAGGTGCTCGAACCGGAACACAAGGCGCTCGTCAACAACGACTTCAACACGTTCCGCTCGATCGAGGGCGAAACGGCCGCGCGCTATTACACAGCCTACACGAAGGCAATCGACGAACTTGAGCAGTACCAGACGCAGATTCAGGACCGGGACGCCGACTCCGCCGTCGTACGCTTTCACTATGCGCTGGTGCTATTCGCGATACTCGCGGCGTTCGGCGTTCTGATTGGCGTTGCTGCAAGCGTACGGGTGACGGCATCGATCGTGAAGCCGGTTAACCAGGCAATCCGCCATTTCGAAAGCATCGCGGCCGGCGATCTGTCGATCGATGTGCGTGTGCGCTCGCGCGACGAATTGGGCCGGTTGCTGACCGCGCTCATGCATATGCGTGAGGCGCTTTCGAACACCGTGTCGGGCGTGCGCGGTAGCACCGATGCGATCGCGCTTGGCGCGAGCGAAATCGCCGCCGGCAACGCGGACCTCGCGAGCCGTACGTCGCAACAGGCCGCCGCGCTCGAACAGACGGCGGCGAGCCTTGAAGAGCTGTCCGCGACGGTCAAGCAGAACACCGCCAGCGCGAAGCAGGCGAACCACCTCGCGCAAGGTGCGTTCGATACGGTGACGCGCGGCGCCGATTTCGTCACGCGCGTGACCGAGACGATGAACGAGATTTCGACTTCGTCTCGCAAGGTCGCGGAAATTACCGGCATCATTGAGGGCATCGCGTTCCAGACCAACATCCTCGCGCTGAACGCGGCTGTCGAGGCAGCGCGCGCTGGCGACCAGGGACGCGGCTTTGCGGTGGTGGCATCCGAGGTGCGCAGTCTCGCGCAACGCTCGGGTACGGCTGCGAAGGAGATCAAGGACCTGATCGCGGAATCTGGCGCGAGCGTCGAGCAGGGCACGATGCTGGTCCAGGATACGCGTCGGACGATGGAAGATGCACGCGAAGCCGTGGGCCGCGTGACCGGCATCATGGGCGAGATCGAGGCCGCGGCGCTGGAGCAGAGCGGCGGCATCGAGCAGGTTCACACGGCGATCGCACAGATCGACAAAGCCACACAGAGCAACGCGTCGCTCGTCGAAGAGGCGGCGGCAGCGGCGAATTCGCTCGAAGAGCAGGCCGGCGTACTGCGCAACACGGTGGCGGTGTTCCGGATTGGCAGCAACGATGCTGCGGCGCTTAGAGCGCCGGGCGCGCGGGCCCAGCATGGCGGCGCGGCTTACCTGAGGGGCGGCGTGGAGCCGGCGCTGATCTAGCCGATGGGAGCCGGTGACTGGCGTGCGCCATGCGGCATCGGGCTCCTTAGCAGGCTGTTGAAAAACGGTTCAGAGGGGTGTTCACAGACGGTTTTTAGGGGTCGTCTACCCCTTACCGAGATTCCGCGAGCGGCTTGTACAGCGTTTTATGAGGTCGATTATTTTCTGCGGGAGCCCTCGCAGGAGAATTTCAACAGCCTGTTAGTCCGCTTCGCCGCTGTTCACCTGGATGAGGAAGTGCCGCAACTGGTGGGCGGCAGGCGCGAGCGCTGCACCGGGGCGCCATATCAGGCCCACTTCCATGGGCGGGATGGAATCCACGACCGGGCGCGCGTCGATGCGCGTGCCGTCGAGCGACCATGCCCGAAAGAGCATGTCCGATAGCACCGTCACACCGAAGCCGTTTGCGACCAGCCCGCGTACCGCCTCCATCGACCCTGTGCGGAACGCGATATTCGGTTGCAAGCCCTTCGCTTGCCAGTAGCGCGTCGTCGACGTCTCGCCTTCGTCGACGGCAAGCAGGATGTACGGATGCGCGGCGATGTCGGCGAGCGACACGCTCGCGGCGCGTGCAAGCGGATGCGAGGGCGCGGTCCAGAGCTGGCGCCGCGAGCGGATCAAGACCCGATGTTCGAACGCCTCGAGCCTCGCTGTGTTCGATACGAGCGTGACGCCGAGATCGATCGTGCCGTCCAGCACGGCATTTTCTATTTCGGCGCGATCCATGTCGCGCAGATCCAGTTCGATGGCAGGAAAGCTCGCGCGAAACCGCGCGAGCAGCTCCGGCAGGAAGTAGCCGAGCACCGCATAGGAGGCGGCGATCCGCACCGTCCCGGAGGTCGCGCGCGCGTCAGCGCGCGGCTTGTGCATCGCGTCCCGCACCGAGTCGAGGACGTGGCGCGCGTGATGATAGAAGTCGTGGCCGTCGGCCGTCATCGTGACGCCGTGTGCACCGCGGTCAAAGAGCTTCGTGCCGAGCGCCTGTTCGAGCGCGATGACTGCGTTCGTGATAGCGGACTGCGACACGTGCTCGTTCGTGGCCGCCATCGAGAACTGTCCCGCGCGCGCGGCGGCGATGAAGTAGCGAAGCTGTCTCAGGGTGATGTCTTTTGCCATGCGTTTTTCGGATGCGAGGCTTGCGTATTTGTGGTTTTACCGGCCAAACCGGCGTCTCTATACTGACCCGAAACATCTATCGGGGACAAGTGTCATGAATGCGCCAGTATCGCCTTCGCACGCGGCGGAGCTAGCCGCCGTTACGCTTGACGACAAGTACACGCTCGAGCGGGGGCGCGTCTACATCAGCGGCACGCAGGCGCTTGTGCGCCTGCCGATGTTGCAGAAAGAGCGCGACCGGCGCGCCGGCCTGAACACGGCCGGCTACATTTCCGGCTATCGCGGCTCGCCGCTTGGCGGCCTCGACCTCGCGCTATGGAATGCGAAGCAGCATCTGAGCGAGCATGACGTCGTGTTCCAGCCGGGCGTCAACGAGGATCTCGCCGCGACCGCGGTGTGGGGTACACAGCAGATCAATCTGTGGCCTGGCGCGCAGTATGACGGCGTGTTCGGCATGTGGTACGGAAAGGGGCCGGGCGTCGACCGCAGCGGCGACGTGCTCCGTCACGCGAACTCCGCTGGCACGGATGCGCTCGGCGGCGTGCTCGTGCTCGCGGGTGACGATCACGGTGCGAAATCGTCGTCGGTCGCGCACGAGTCCGAGCACACCCTGATCGCGAGTGGCATTCCGGTGCTGTATCCGTCGAGCGTGCAGGAGTACATCGACTACGGGTTGCACGGCTGGGCGATGAGCCGCTACTCCGGCCTGTGGGTCGCGATGAAGTGCGTGACCGATGTGATTGAATCGACCGCTTCGATCGATATCGACCCCGAGCGGGTGCAGATCCGGATGCCCGATGACTACCCGTTGCCGGACGGCGGTCTCAACATCCGCTGGCCGGATCCGCCGCTTGTGCAGGAAACGCGTCTGCTCGATCACAAATGGTACGCGGCGCTTGCATATGTCCGCGCGAACCGGCTCAATCGCATCGTGATCGATGCGCCGAACCCGCGCTTCGGCATCATGACGGCAGGCAAGGCCTATGTCGACGTGCGTCAGGCGCTGCTCGATCTCGGGCTCGATGATGCAACCTGTGCGCGCGTGGGCATCCGCGTGATGAAGGTCGGCTGCGTGTGGCCGCTCGATGCGCAGGACGCGCGCCACTTCGCGCAGGGTTTGGAGGAGATCCTGGTCGTCGAGGAAAAACGCCAGGTCCTCGAATATGCGTTGAAGGAGGAACTCTACAACTGGCGCGAGGACGTGCGGCCGAAGATTTACGGCAAGTTCGACGAGCGCGACAACGAAGGCGGTGAGTGGTCGGTGCCGCGAGGCGACTGGTTGCTGCCGGCGCATCACGAACTGTCGCCGGCGCTGATCGCGAAAGCGATTGCACGCCGGCTGGCGAAGACCGATCTGCCGCCCGGGGTTGCCGCGAGCATCGCCGGGCGGTTGGCCGTCATCGAGGAGAAGGAGAGGGACGCCGCGCAGCCGCGCCTCGCTGCGGAGCGTCCGCCGTGGTTCTGCTCGGGCTGCCCGCACAACACGTCGACGAGGGTCCCGGAAGGCTCGCGTGCGCTCGCCGGAATCGGCTGCCACTACATGTCGATGTGGATGGACCGCAGGACCGAGACGTTCAGCCAGATGGGTGGCGAAGGCGCAGCATGGCTCGGCCAGATGCATTTCACCGGCGAGAAACACGTGTTCGTCAACCTGGGGGACGGCACCTACTTTCATTCCGGTTCGCTTGCTATTCGCGCGGCG
Source organism: Paraburkholderia dinghuensis (assembly GCF_003837865.1). Lineage (GTDB taxonomy): Bacteria > Pseudomonadota > Gammaproteobacteria > Burkholderiales > Burkholderiaceae > Paraburkholderia > Paraburkholderia dinghuensis. Next base: position 72,484 of record NZ_RQIS01000011.1, read on the forward strand.
GTTGCTGCAGGCGCGAACGTCACCTACAAGATCCTCTACAACGACGCGGTGGCGATGACGGGCGGACAGCCGGTGGACGGGGTGTTGAGCGTGCCGCAGATCGCGTTTCAGGCCGTCGCGGAAGGCGTGGCGCGCGTTGTCATCGTGACCGACGAGCCGCAGAAGTACACCCCGGCCGTGCGCTTGCCGGAGGGCGTCGGTGTGCACCATCGGGACCGTCTGGATGCGATCCAGCACGAGCTTCGTGAGACGCCCGGCACGACGCTGCTGATCTACGACCAGACCTGCGCGACCGAGAAGCGTCGGCGGCGCAAGCGGGGCACGTATCCCGATCCCGCCAGGCGGGCCTTCATCAACGATGCGGTCTGCGAGGGATGTGGCGACTGTTCTGTGCAGTCCAACTGCTTGTCGGTCGAGCCGCTCGATACGCCGCTCGGCACCAAACGCAGGATTAATCAATCCTCGTGCAACAAGGACTTTTCCTGCGTGAAAGGGTTTTGCCCGAGCTTCACGACCGCGGAAGGTGCACAGCCTCGCAAGCCTTCCGGCGCGGGGGCAGCAGCACCGTTGCCCGACTTCGCGCAACTGCCGCAGCCGCGGCCGGAAGTGCCTGACCGGCCGTACGGCATTCTTGTGGCTGGCGTGGGCGGCACGGGCGTCGTGACGATCGGCGGCCTGCTCGGCATGGCCGCGCATCTCGAACGCAAGGGTGTCATCGTGCTGGATATGGCCGGACTCGCGCAGAAGGGCGGTGCGGTGACGAGCCACGTACAGATCGCGCCCACGCCCGCCGGCCTGCACGCCACGCGGATCGGCACGGGCGAAGCGCACCTTGTGATCGGATGCGACGCGATCGTGTCGGCATCGGCGGAGGCGCTGTCGAAGATGCGGCGCGGCATCACGCGCGCCGCGATCAACAGCGGCGCGACGCCGACCGCCGGGTTCGTCCAGAATCCCGACTGGACGTTCCCGGGCGCGCAGACCGAACAACTGCTGCGCGAGAATATCGGCGAAGCCTGCGAGTTCATCGATGCGAACCAGCTCGCACTCACGCTGCTAGGCGACACGATCTACGCCAATCCGCTGCTGCTCGGCTACGCATGGCAGAAGGGCTGGCTGCCACTCGGCTACGCGAGCCTGATCCGCGCGATCGAACTCAACGGCGTAGCCGTCGAAAAAAATCGCCTCGCCTTCGACTGGGGGCGCTTCGTGGCCGAGCACGGCGCGGACGCGGCAGCGCGCGCTGCCGGGCAGCGCGATGCGCAGCAGGCGATCGTGCTGCGGTTACCTGAAGCGTTGGACACGCTGATCGCAAACCATACGCAATGGTTGACCGATTACCAGAACGCGAACTACGCAGCGCGCTATTTGGCCGTGATCGAGCGTATTCGTGCGAAGGAGGCGGCGCTTGCGATCGGCAAGTCGTTGCCGCTCACCCGCGCAGTCGTGCAGAATCTCGCGAAACTGATGGCATACAAGGACGAATACGAGGTGGCGCGCCTCTACGCGGCGCCGGCGTTCAAGGACAAGCTGCGCGCGCAGTTCGAGGGCGAGCCGGGCAAGGACTATGCGCTCAGCTTTTACTTCGCCCCGCCGCTCTTCGCACGAAGGGACGAGGGCGGGCATCTCGTGAAGCAGCGCTTCGGACCATGGGTGTTGCCGATGCTGCGCGTGCTGGCGAAGCTGAAGGTTGCACGCGGCACAGTATGGGACGTCTTCGGCAAGACGGCTGAGCGCCGTACAGAACGGCGCCTCATCGGCGAGTACATGGCCCTCGTCGATCAGTTCTGTGTTTCGCTGACCGCCGCGAACCGTGACGTGGCGATCCGCCTGGCACAACTGCCCGCCGCGATCCGCGGATTCGGCCACGTGAAGGAACGCAATCTGGCGGCCGTCGAGAAGCAGCGCGAGGCGCTGATGGCCGAATACTTTGCCGCATGTGATGAAACCGGGGAGCGCCGCGCGGTATGAACGCAGGCTGTCCAGACGCTTCGGAGTCCGGACAGCCTGCGTTCAGGCCTGGTAAAGGACATCGAACTTCGGATAGCGGCCGAGCGGCAGCAGAATGAGCGCGCCAAGCAGGTATGCCGTGCCGCAAATCTCCAGCATCACCGCATACGAACCGGTCAGTACGTACAGGTAGCCGAAAAGCCAGGGAGACAGTGCGCCGGCGAGCGTGATCAGCGCAACGTGTACGCCGAAAAGCCGCCCGTAATCGCGCATGCCGAAGTAACGCGCGACCAGATAGGCCGCGATGTCGAACTCCGCACCCGCGCCGGCGCCGACCAGCAGCGTCGCTATCGCGAGCAGGCCCGTCTGCTCGGCGCCGGTGGTCGACAGCAGCAGGCAGCCGAGGGCGGGCATCGCGAGGGCGGTAGCCGCCACGGCGGGTGCCCACAAACGGTCGATCAGATAGCCCACGATCAGGCGGCCGCCGATCAGGGCAATGCCGAAGCTGCCGAAAATGTGGCTAGCGTCCGCCGCCGACAACCCCTTGTCCCGCAACAGGGGCACTGTGTTGCTGACCATCGGGACAGTGGCCGCCACCACCATCGACAGACCGGCATTCAGCGCCCAAAAGCGCCTCGATCGAACCGCTTCGCGAAAGACGAGCCCCGGACGCTGCGGCGCGCGCGTCATGCGCTGCGCGGCCGAAGTGCGTTCTTCTTCGGGCGTCTGCATCCACCGCGGCACGAGCGGCAACACGAGTACGACGGGCAGGATCGCAAGCAGGAGGAAAGCGGCTTGCCAGTTCCAGCGCCCGATCACCGACGTGACGGCAGACGGTATCAACATGGCCGACAAGCCGGTGCCTGAGAGCATCACGGCGAGCGCGAGGCCTCGATTGCGTTCGAACCAGAGATTGACCAGGTGCGTCCATGTGATATGCATCGTGCCCATCCCGGCGACGGGCAGCAACGCGCACATCAGATAAAGCCAGGCAATTGAGCGTCCCATCAAGGGCATCAGCGCGTACACGGCCGATAGCGCAAGCAGCGACACCATCGTCACCCGGCGCATGCCGTAGCGCGCATTGAGCCAGCCCACCAGCTGCGCACCGATCACCGCGCCGCCGAAGAGAAAGCTGATTGCCGGTTGCAGCTCGCCGCGGCTCCAGCCGAATGCGTCGTGCAATGGAATCACGAGTGAGCCGAACGCGTAGAGCATCGAAGCATTGGCCGCGACACCGAGACCGAGCATGGCCACCAGCACGTTGCGCCAGCCTGTGCGGAATTCGGTGAGTTCGAGTATGGCGCCACGCGATGAGTCGGGGAGGGACATCGACGGGTTCCTTGGAGGTTTGGCCTGCATGCCGCAACGAATTGCCCGGCTTGTGGGGCAATGGCCAAAGGATCGGAGGGGAATTTCAGATTCAGAAATTCATTCTATCGGCCGATTGTGAACAGTAACTCGGTAAATGCCCTGGCAAGCGGCCGTTCGTGTGCGGGACATCGTGCGATGAGTGAGCGCCGGTGTGCACTCGACAACAACGTGAGTAGGCAGGAGCCGCACTGTTTTTAGCTATTTCCCTTTGATGGCAGTTGACCGCCATTCGATCCGAATCTAGCATATGAACACATTACAGAAAAATGTATCAAATATCGCGCGTCCGCATGGTCATGCAATTGCGCCTGACCTGTCGCACGAGGCGCGACGGAGACAAACCGAATGAACGAACTGGACTTCTCGGGCAAGACGGTCCTGGTGGTCGGCGGATCGAGCGGTATCGGTAACGGCATTGCGCGTGCGTTTCTCGAGCGCGGCGCCACGGTCCATGTCTGGGGCACGCGCCGTAGCGCATCCGACTACGCGGACTCGCCCGATTCCAGCCTGACGGGCCTGCACTATGCCCAGGTTGACGTTTCCGACGCAGCCAATGTCGAACGCTGTGTGCTGCCGTTCGCCTCGCTCGACGTACTGGTCCAGGCGCAGGGCACCGTGCTCTACGACCGCCAGGAGTTCAAGGCGCCTGAGTTCAGGAAGGTGCTCGACGTTAACCTGACGAGTCTGATGGCGTGCGCGGATCGCTGCTTCGAGGCGCTGAAGGCGGCGCGCGGCGCGATGATCATCGTCAGTTCGGCCGCGGCGTTTCACTCGACGCGCGGCAATCCCGCCTATAACGCGTCGAAGACCGGTGCGTTTGGACTTACGCGCACGCTGGCGGAAGCCTGGGCGCGCGATGGCATTCGCGTGAACGGCATCGCGCCGGGCCTCGTCGACACGAAGCTCACGCGCGTAACCACTGCAGATCCGAAGCGTCTTGACGCGGCCTTGCGCCGTATCCCGCTCGGGCGTCTGGGCACGCCCGCCGACATGGCCGGTGGCGCGCTGTTTCTCGCCTCGCCGCTTTCGGCGTACATGCTGGGGCAAACCTTGCTGCTCGACGGCGGCATGTTGCTCGCCTGAGCCCGAACCTGACAAAGGAACCGTATGTCCTGGGACTTCGAAACCGACGCCGATTTTCAGGCCGAACTCGACTGGATCGACCAGTTCGTACGCGAGGAGGTCGAGCCGCTCGAACACGTGCTGGGCAGCCCGTGGAATATCCACGATCCGGCCTTCAAGGCGCTGGTCAAGCCTTTGCAGCAGCGGGTCAAGGAGCGCCGGCTGTGGGCCTGCCATCTTGGCCCCGAGTTGGGTGGCCCTGGCTACGGGCAGGTGAAACTCGCGCTCATGAACGAGATTCTGGGTCGCGCGCTATTCGCGCCGATCGTGTTCGGCTGCCAGGCGCCGGACTCGGGCAACGCGGAAGTTCTCGCGCATTACGGCACCAAGGCGCAGAAGGAGCGCTTCCTGAAACCGCTGCTGGCCGGCGACATCGTGTCCTGCTTCGCGATGACCGAGCCGCAGGGTGGTGCCGACCCCAAGGTGTTCACGACCCGAGCGGTGCGTGACGGTGACGCGTGGGTGATCAACGGACGCAAGTGGTTCGCGTCGAATGCGCGCTATGCGAACTTCTTCATCGTGATGGCGATCACCGATCCCGAAGTGTCGGCGTACAAGGGCATGTCGATGTTCATCGTGCCGGCAGGCACGCCCGGCTTGAGCATCATCCGCAACGTCGGCATGGCCGACGAGCCGGAGGCGACGCACGCGTACCTGGCGTTCGAAGATGTCCGCGTGCCGGACGACCAGATGCTCGGTGCGCCCGGCGAGGCGTTCGTCGTCGCGCAGGTGCGGCTCGGCGGCGGGCGGGTCCATCATGCCATGCGTACGATCGGACTCGCGCAGAAGGCGCTCGATGCGCTGTGCGAACGCGCGTTGTCGCGCCATACGCAGGGCGGCGCGCTCGCCGACAAGCAGATGGTGCAGGAGAAGATCGCCGACTCGTGGCTCGAACTCGAACAGTTTCGCCTGCTCGTGATGCGCACCGCGTGGCGCATTGACCGTTACCAGGACTATCAGAAAGTGCGCAAGGACATTGCCGCCGTGAAGGCCGCGATGCCCAGGGTGTTGCACGACATCGCCGCGCGTGCGCTGCACGTGCACGGGTCGATTGGAGCTTCGTCGGAGATGCCGTTCGCGGGAATGATCTCGCGTGCGTTTCAGATGGGGCTGGCCGATGGGCCGACCGAGGTTCACAAGGTGACGGTGGCGAAGCAGGTGTTGCGCGACTACGCGCCGTGCGAGCAGATGTTTCCCGCGTACCACCGGCCGACGGCCGCCGCCTCCGCGCACCGCAAATTCGCGGCGGTGCTGGGGGAGGGAGCGGCACGATGACGCGCGAGGCCTGGCAAAGCGCGGTGAATGTCGAGCGGCTCGTGCAGTGGATGGACGCGCAGCGGCTCGGGCATGGTCCGATTACCCGCGCACGGCTGCTGACCGGTGGAACCCAGAATATCCTTTTGCGTTTCACGCGCGGCGCGCGCGAGTTCGTGCTGCGCCGGCCGCCGTTGCACGCCAGGCCCGAGGTCTGCGCGACGATTGCGCGTGAGGCGCGCGTGCTGGCAGCGCTGGCCGGAACTGAGGTGCCGCATCCTGCACTCCATGCGTCCTGCACGGACGACGACGTGCTGGGCGCGCCGTTCTACCTGATGGCGCCGATCGACGGCTTCAACGCATCGGCCGCGGTCTTGCCCGAGCTGCACCGCGACCCGGCTATTCAGCGGCGAATGGGTCGCTCGATGGTCGATGCGCTGCTGCGACTAGGCGAAGTCGATCCACAAGCGGTAGGTCTCGGCGATTTCGGCAAACCACAAGGTTTTCTCGAACGCCAGGTTGCGCGCTGGCACGGCCAGCTCGAACACTATCGGGTTCACGCAGGCTGGCCGGGACCGTCATCGTTGCCCGGCGTAACCGAGGTTGCGCAATGGCTGGAAGCAAACCGGCCCGCACCGTCGCGCACAGGCATCCTGCACGGCGATTTCCATCTGGCGAACGTGATGTTCTGTACAGGGTCCGCCGAGCTGGCCGCGATCATCGACTGGGAGCTTGCGACGGTGGGTGACCCGCTACTCGATCTCGGCTGGCTGGTCGCGACGTGGCCGGACGCCAGCGGGCAGGGCGCCGGCACGATACGGGTGACGCCATGGCGCGGCTTCGCGTCAGCGAGTGAACTGGTCGAGTACTACCGCGAGCGCACCACGCGGGACCTGTCCGCAATCGACTGGTACGTGGTGCTCGCGCGGTTCAAGCTCGGCATCCTGCTTGAAGGCAGCTACGCGCGCGCTTGCGCGGGTCAGTCGCCCGTCGAACTCGGGCACCGGCACCACGCATCCGCTCTGCGATTGATCGGCGAGGCGAGAGAGCGGATCGCGCAGCTCGCGTGAGAGGCCGCTCGGGCAATGACGCGCAGGCTGTGCATACCAGCCGCAAACACGGCGAATACAAGGAGACAGGCGTGAATATCGAAGGCAAGCGCGTGATCGTGACAGGCTGCGCCAGCGGCATAGGCGCGAGCGCCGTCAAGGCGCTGGTGCGGGCCGGCGCGAACGTGGCCGCGCTCGATCTGGCCGACGAGGCAGGTCGGACCGTCGCCGCGGACGCTTCGGCGGCGGGCCCCGGGGTAGCGCACTACTTCAGTTGCGACGTCAGCCGGAGAGACCAGGTCGACGAGGTCTTCCGCGTGGCGGTCGCGCGCCTCGGCGGGCTGGATGCGCTCATCAACATCGCGGGTGTCGAGCGCAAGGCGCCGGCAGAAGCGATCACGCAGGACGAGTGGGACCTGATGTTCGACGTCAACGCACGCGGCACGCTGAACACGAATCAGGCGGCATTCGCCTGGCTGTGCGAGCACGGCGGGCGCATCGTCAACTTCGCCTCGGCGGCTGGCGTGATGGGCCTCCCGGGGCTTGCGCACTATTCGGCATCCAAGGCCGCGGTGCTGGGCTGGACGCGCACCGCCGCAAAGGAGTGGGGCAAATACGGCATCGCGGTCAACGCCATGGCGCCCGCGATGTGGACGCCGATGTACGAGAAATTCCGTGCGCGGCTCGACAGCGCGCAACTGGAAGCGCACGACGCCATGATGGCGCAGCAGGTTCCGCTAGGAGGCAGGCTCGGAGATCCGGACAAGTCGATGGCACCCGTGCTGGTGTTTCTCGTCAGCGATGGCGCGAACTTCATCACCGGACAGACGCTGGCCGTCGACGGCGGACTGATGATTCCGTGAACGAGGGGATCCGATGAGCGAACGTCTCAAGGGCCGCGTTGCGCTCGTGACCGGCGCGGCGAGCGGCATCGGCGCGGCCACCGCGCGTCTGATGGCGCAGGAAGGCGCCTTCGTCGTGCTCGCCGATGTGGACGAACAGGCCGGGCAGGCTCTGGCGCGCGAACTGCGCGACGCGACGTTCGTATACACGGACGTGAGTATCGAAGCGCAGGTGGCGGCTGCGGTTGAGGAGGCGCTGCGGCTGCATGGCCGGCTCGATTGCATGGTGAATAACGCGGGTTTCGTCGGTGCCTACGGGTCGATTCTCGAAACGAGCGCGGCCGCGTGGCATGCGACGCTGGGTGTGCTGCTCGATGGCGTGTTCTACGGGATCAAGCACGCGGCGCGCGCGATGGTCAAGCAGGGAAGCGGTTGCATCCTCTCGGTGGCAAGCACTGCGGGTGTGATCGGCGGGCTCGGTCCGCACGCCTACACGAGCGCCAAGCACGCCGTCATCGGGTTGACCCGTTCGGCGGCTTCGGAGCTTGCGCCGCGCGGCGTGCGCGTCAACGCAGTTGCGCCGGGCACGACCGTCACTGAAATGATGGTGAAGGGCCGCGGCAGCAGGGAAGCCGCAATCGACGCGGCGACCCGGGCTTCGCCGCTCGGCTCGCCGCTGATGCCGGAGGAGGTCGCCGCGGCGCTCGTGTACCTCGCAAGCGACGACGCGCGCCATGTGAACGCCCACACGCTGGTGGTCGATTCGGGCGTCACGGTGGCGGGTGCGTCAGGCAGCGCCGTATTTCATAACCAGCCTGCGGGCTTCATGGGCCGCATGCCGGGCGGCGCGAACGCCGACGCGGGCTGACGCGGCCCGGGGATGCGACGCGGCGCGCAGCACATCGTCGGCGCGAAGCCAGACAGGACAGGACAAGACAGCGCGGATATATGCCGCAAGCCGGATGGCGATCCGCGCTTCACGCGCCGTCAGCGGTCGCGCGTATTTTCACCCTACTCAGGAGAGTCACCCATGTTGATCGACGTTCACGCACACCTCTTCACCCCCGGCATGCTCAAGCGCCACGATTTCTGGGGGCCATTCATGAAGACGCGGGGGCTGACGGTCGGGCATTTTTCGCTCGGCACCACCCAGCCCGCGAAAGCCCGTGATGACGACGAAGCCGAAGCGAACCTGCTGGCACGGATGACGCACGCGGCACGCCGCAAGCTGATGGCCGAGCGCGGCGTCGACAAGCTCGTGCTCTCGACGCCGTCCCACGCATTCATGTACTGGGCCGGCGAGTTCGGCGACGAATACGCGAGCATCTGCAACGACGAATTGTCGGCATTCTGCGCGCAGGATCCGGAGCATTTCGCGTTCTGGGCGCACGCGAACCTGGCCAACCCGGCGCAGGCCGCGCGCGAGATCGAGCGCGCGGTCACGCAGCTGGGCGCGAAGGGCGTGTGTGTCGGCGGCGCGAATTTCAACGGTCTGGAGGCTTACAGCGAGGAGCTCTTCCCGGTGTGGGAAACGCTGTCGAAGCTCGATGCGCCGATCATGGTGCACGGCTTCAACCAGTCGATCTACTGGGGCGAGAAACACACCGACGACAAGTTCGAGACCACCTCGATTGTCGGCGACTGCGTCGACGAGACGCTGTTCTTCTGGAACCTGATCAACGGCGGCGCACTTGACACCTTTCCGAACCTGAAGACCTATATCACGCACGCGGGCGGCATGGCGATCTTTCAGCTCGGGCGTTTGAACGACCTGAACCGGGTGATGGCGCCGGACTCGCGCAACAAGCGTGGACTGATCGAATACCTGTCGAACTTCTATTTCGATCTCGACGTGCACGCGCCCGGTTTGCGGCGCGGCGTGGTCGACGTGGTCGGCGTCGACAACCTCGTCTATGGCACCAACTTCGGCGGCGCATACGAGCATGGAGACCTGACCGCGGGGCTGGGCCTCACCGACGACGAACGCGAGAAGATCCGCAGCGGCAACGCGCGCAAGCTGCTGAAGCTCGACGCGCACGAGCCGGTAGCGGCATGAAGGCATGAACGCAGGGAGCGCGAAACCGTTCACATCATGAGAATGAGGGAGACACGAATGGCGACCGGTAGCTGGTGGGCCGCAGCACTTTCGGAATCAGTCGATGCCAGCCGGCCGCTCGCGGTCGTCTGCAATGGCGAAGCACTCGTGCTGTTTCGCGACGCGTCGGGCGCAGCCTGCGCGCTGGAGGATCGCTGTCCGCACCGGCGCGTGCCGCTCTCGCTCGGCAAGGTCACGCAGAAGGGCCTGCAGTGTGGCTATCACGGCTGGACCTTCGACGGCAAGACAGGGGCTTGCACCGCCATTCCTAACCTGCGCGCCGACGAGCGGGTGCCGCCGCGCTACGGGGCGCGCAGCTATCGGGTTGCTGAGGCGGGCGGCTTCATGCATGTCTGGCTCGGCGACGGTGAGCCAGACGACGCCCCCTTGCCGGGCTTGGTCTACCACCCGCAGGGCGAAGAGCACACGGGGGCGTCGATCGTGAACGTCGCCGCGCACGAATATCAAGACGCCATGCTCGACGGGCCCGACTGTCTCGTGTCCTTAGACGGCGTCCGCATGACCGACTTCTTTCTCGGCGATGCGCGTACCGAGGACGGATGGCTGACGGTGGACCGCGGCGCGGTCTGGAAAACGCGCATGTTGCCGCCTGCGTTCGTGACCGATCATCCGCTGATAGTTCGGACCTCCGTGTCGCTCGCGGGCGGCGCCGCGCTCGTCGCTCTGCTCGATGCCGACGAGACGCCACTTGTCACCGTGTTCGTTGCGAGCAGTGCGAACCGGCGCGGAACGACGAGCCTCTGCTGGCGTGGTTTCTGGCACGACGCTCGCGTGGCCGGCGCGCCGCTGCGCTGGCAGATTGCACGCGCGACGGGGCGCTCGCCGTTCAGGGTTCGCGAGCAGATCGATGGCGCAGCGCTGGCTGCGCTGCTCGTTGCGCCATCGCGTGATCTGGCCGCCGCGCGCGCCGAAGCACGCGCGCCGATTGCTTCCATCGCGTGAACGCGCGGTATGGCGTTGCCGGCCGCAAGCGGAGCAAACGCGCACCAATCGACAAGGAGGAACACCATGAACACAGCGGTCGATAGCAGCGATTCGGCCCCCGCCCCGAATGCCGACGCACAGGGTGGCGCCGCGCCGCGCAAGGCCGGCCGGCGTGACTGGATACCCGTCAACTACGATCTGCGCGACACGTGGTTTCCGGTGTCGCACAGCCGCGACGTGACGCAGCGCCCGATTCGCCGCATTATTCATTCGCAGCCGTATTACCTGTGGCGCGACGACGGAAAGCCGGTCGCATCTGAGTTTCGCCCGGACGCGCCGCAGTCGGCGCGTGCCCGCACGAGCGCATTCACCGGCGGATCAGGGTTCTATCCGGTGGTCGAACGCTACGGTTACGTCTGGGCGTGGTACGGCAATCCCGACCACGTGGACGTCTTGCTTCTGCCGCACATTCCGTTTCTACCGCTCGACGGCAGTCTGCCCGGCTATACGCAGCGCACAGTGCGCTTCGACGCGACGTCGGCGCTCTCGGTCGAGAACCTGCTCGATCTCACGCACGCCGATTTTCTGCATGCCGGCACGATCGGCGACGGGATTTCCGAATCCGATGTCGTCGAAGTGGAGTGGAATTCGGAGACGCTGACGCGTACGCGCATCGTCACGCAGAAGTCGGTTGCGCCGATCATGCGCTGGGTTGGCGGAGTGCGCGCGAAGTATCAGGACTTTCGCGCCGTGCTGCACGTGCACCTGCGCAGCAACGTCTGCATTTCGTACCCGCGTTTCCGGCCCGGCTACGACGTGCCGAACCTGCAGCCGTTCCTGCCGGTGGGCCGGCATCGATCGCGCTGCGACGTCACGTTCAACACGACGGCGGCGCCGGTTCCGCTGCGCTACGTGATGCCGCGCATCGCGTTCGTGATCCAGCCACAGGACAATTCGGTCGTGCGGCCCCAGAACGAACGCTATTTCGATCCCGACGAGCGCCCGGACCTGCACTCGCGTTTCGACACGCCGGGCACGCGTTACCGGTTTCAGATGGAGTCGCTGGCGCAGCGCCAGCAGCGGGGCGACTTCTCGTACGGATCCGATGCCGACCCGGGCAGGGACATCAGCGGGCTGCTCGGCATGAACGGCTGAGCGTCGCGCGGTTTGTGCGCGCAGGTGCATGAATCAGGGGGGCAGCAACGGCTGCAGCGGATCACATGCGGCCATCGTGACGCGCTGTATAGGCGGGCGGTGAGGCCGAATGGACGAACTGCCGCGCAAGATCGAAGAACGCGTGGCACGGGTCGGCGAACGCCTGCACGACGTCGAAGTGGTCGCAGTCCTCGACCGTGTAGCCCCGCATCGAGCGCGACGCCGCACCGAATGCGGTTTCATAGGCGCGTGCCTGCTGATGAAACGCCGCCGTTTCCGTGCCACCTACGGCGATCAGTTGCGGTGCGTCGCTTGCCGGGGGATGAGCGAGTGCGCTGGCCGCGCGTGCCTCGCCGCGGTTCATGCGGAGCCCGTCGTTGATCGATGTCTCGCACAGCGGCTCCAGGTCGAACATCGCGGAGATCAGGATCGCGCCATCCATGAGCCGCGGCGGCAGGTCCTCGCCCACGGCGGGCCAATGCGTGGCCATCATCCTCGCAGCGATGTGGCCGCCCGCCGAGTGCCCGCTCACGATCCACCGTGTGCGCGCGCATCCCAGCGCATCCGCGTGCCGCCAGAGCCAGGCAAGCGCGCGCTGGGCCTGGGCGACTATGTCGGCGATGCGGACAGCCGGGCACAGCGTGTAGTTGACGATCGCAACCGAGATGCCTGCCGCGACGAATGGCTCGGCAACGAAGCTGTACACGGACTTGTCGCCGCGCTGCCAGTAGCCGCCGTGAAAGAACACCAGCAACGGTGCATCGGCTGTGGCGGCGGGAAAGTAGTCGAGCCGGTCGCGCTCGCCGTCGCCGTACGCGAGATCGAGGGAGCCGCCGCACGCACGTCGGAACCGCGCCGAGCGTGCGAACCAGTCTTGCAGCATGCCGGCTTCGAAGTCAGGACGTAGTGCGCGCAGGTTGTACTGCGCTTCGAGATCGGGCGAGATGGGCATTGACGGGTGAACAGGAAGGGGATGAGCAGCCATCGCGTGGGTGACGCAGCGGGTCTTGGGTCAAAGCGGTGCGGCCCCGTTTCCGTCGATGTGGTGTACGTATCGTTTTATGATTCAGGACTCCTGCGGATGGAGCTTGCGCCTCGATTGCCGTGCAGCAGGGCTCAGGCGGATTCGTCAACGACAGGATTGCGCAGCGTGCCGATCCCGTCGATCGTGATTTCGCACACGTCTCCAGATAGAAGGGGGCCGACTCCGGAGGGCGTGCCGGTCAGGATGACGTCGCCGGGCAGCAGTGTCACCGCCTGGCTCAGGTACGACACGATATAAGGCACGGTAAACAGCAGGTCGGATGTGTTGCCGTCCTGTCTGGGCGAGCCGTTTACGCTCGCTCGCACGCGCAGGTTGCCGGCGTCGAGCCCCGTGGCGATGACCGGGCCGAGGGGGCAGAACGTGTCGAACGCCTTGCCGACAAGCAGGCAGCCGTAGCCCATTTCGCGGTTCTGGATCACGCGTTCGCTGACATCGTTCGCACAGGTATAGCCGAACACGTGGTCAAGTGCGCGCTCGACGCCGATACGGCGCCCGCGGCGTCCGATCACAATCGCCAGTTCCGCCTCGTGATGGACGATCTGTGCCTCGCGCGGTCGGACGATCGTTTCGCCGGGGCCGATGGCGGCTGTCGTCGGCATCATGAAGAACTGCGGAATTTCGGGCGTTTTCGCGCCCGCTTCGGCAATGTGGCCGACATAGTTCATGCCGACGGCGAAGAGCCGCGGCGCGGGCAGCGGACACAGCAACTGCACGTCGGCCAGCACATCGCGCGGGCCAGCGGGCGTGAGCGATTCGAATGGCGAGCCTCTCAGGCGCTGCAACGTTTCTCCTTCGAGCACGCCGTAGTGAACGGTGTCGTTCAGGCGATAGCGGGCGATTTTCATCGGTGATGCCTCACAGCTTGCCGAACTCGAGAAACGCGTCGTACGGATCGCGGCCGCCGCGGATTGCGGTACGCATGCGTGAGTCGGTGCTCATTGTCTTGACGGTCTCGGTGATGACGAACTCGGCGTGCTCGCCCTCGATCAGCAATGTGCCATCGCGGTCGCCGAGCACGTAGTCGCCGGGCGAGACCGTCACGCCGCCGATGACCACGGGAACGTTCGTCGCCTCCAGCCGCCAGCTGCCGACGATGTCGATCGGGCTTGTGTAGCGGGCGAATACCGGAAAACCGATCGATTCGATTTCGTCGGCGTCGCGCGAGCCGCCGTCGATGTAGTAGCCGCGGATGCCGCGCTGCTTCAACGCTTCGGCTGCGAGATCGCCCATGGCCGAGCGCGAATGATCGTGCGGCTGGCACACCACGACGTGATCGGCTGGTGCGCCTGACAGCACGCGTGAGATGAACAGTTCGAGCGATTCCGCCACGCTGACGGCCGGATCAGCACGCCCGGTGATGGTGAACACCGGGCCGGCGAGCTTCATTGTGGGCGAGAGCCCGCGAATTTCGCGTGGCAGTTCGTGCACCGGCAAGCCGTGGATGCGCAGCACGTCGAAGAGGCCAGGTGTGTTGCAGGTGGCCAGTTGATCGGCGAGTGAAATCATGGTCGAGTTTTCGTTGCCAGACAGGGCGATTGCAGGCGAGGGCGAGGGCGGCGCCTGCAATGAAGCGCCTCCCGCCCCCCGCATAAGGGTCAAGCCATTCCGGACTCGCCAGAGCACGCCGTCGCGCCCGCGGGCTTGCAGCGTCGCGTACCCGTGGGTGGCTAACGCTGGCTGAGAACGTAGTCGATCAGTTCTTTGGCCTCCGCTTCGTTCACTGGAACACGAGCGGAATCCGGTGGCATCTTGACGTCACCCCAGTGGTAGGGGACGGGTCCGCTGCCCGTGCCTGTCTTGACGATCCGGATCAACATCGGCCGGGCATTCTTCAGCCCCGCGAAGCGTTGCGCAATGTCGTGGAACGACGGTCCCACGCCTACACCATCAACACTGTGGCAGGCTGTACATCCTTTCGCTTTGGCGAGTTGTTCCCCGGTCTGTGCAAAAGCTGCACATGAAAAAACGACAGAAAAAATCAACGCGCTTGCACTTCGTACCTTCATTTCCGTCTCCGTGAGATAGGGTTTTTTGCAAGCTGCAGCGTACGCCTGAGCGCCGCGAACATCTGCGCGGGCGGCGCGTCTTGCCTTTACTCCGGCGTCCTACACGACGCGACGATCTTGTGCCCGTCCAGATCGCGGATGTAGGCGGCATACGCGTTGGGCGCAAACGGGCGCGGTCCCGGCGGCCCTTCGCAGACGGCGCCGAGTTCGAGCGCACGACGATGAAATTCCCGCACCGCTTCCCGGTCCGGCGCGGCGAGGCCCACGGTCAGCCCGTTGGCCGCCGTGGCCGGCTCTCCATTGCGCGGGTACAGGACCATCAGTTGCGGGGCCTCCTTGCCCCAGCCGCACACTTTCCCCTCTATCGAGAATAGCGACTTGAGGTTTAGCGGTTCGAGAACCCTGTCGTAGAACGCCTTCGCGCGATCGAGATCGCATGTGCCCAACGTGAAATGCGTAAAGATACTCATGGTTGCTCCGTGTGATCCAGTTGCTCCAACGTTTTTAGACAAAAATGCGAATAGTGTCAATTATGATCGGACCTGGGGTTGGGTGGGCCGATTCGGTTTTCGATGGCGTTCGTGCCATTACAATATGGGCTCGTACGCTGGCTTGACGGGGCAGCGTGCGCGGCAACCGGTACGATGGCGCCGGCCTGGACTCCGCAGTCCGGGCTTCGATGCTGCCGGCTGCATTTTCTTTCTGATTTGCGGCAATTCCGCACACTTTTGGAAGATTCATTGAACTATGGCTAAAGCGATGGCGTCCTCGAAAACCCGCACCCGAAAGGCAGAGGCTGTGCAGCCTTCGAAGCCGCGCGCGGCTGTCGGCAAGCGGCCGAAGGCGGTTGCGGAGGCGGTAGTCGAGGCGCCGAAGGCAAGGCGCCGACGCGCCCCGGAGCCCGCCGTCGCGGAATCCCCGGTTGCAGCGTCCGCGCCGCGCCGTCGGCGCAGCAACCGGCGCTCCGAGCAGACCATCGACAACATCTTCGCGGCGACCCAGCAGGTGGTACTGGCATCCGGCGCCGACCGCGTCTTCATTCTTGATGTCTGCGAGACAGCGGGTGTTTCGCGCGGCACTTTCTACCGCTACTTCAGCTCGCAGGAGGAGCTGCTCGAGGCCTACTCGCGCTATTCGCGCGAACGCTTTCACCGGACGCTAAGCGAGTTGCTCGCAAATGAGGTCGATCCCAACGAGCGGCTCACGCGGCTTATCCGGTATCTGCAGGACTTCCTCGACTCCGGGACCGCGCAGCGCATGCTGGTCGTCGCACCCGAGTTCGCGCTGCGCTTTCTCAAACGCATCTTCCACGACTCGGTGGTGCGCTTTCAGGATCTCCTCGCCCCGGTGTTCGACGCATGGGACGAGGAGCTCGGCGTCAAGCTGGACCGGGAGCTGATCTGCGACCTGCTGATCCGCCTCGTCATGAGCGAGCTGCTCGTCAGCGGCGGATCGGAAGGCAGCGCGATGCCGCGCCGCATCGGCCGGCTGGTCGATGCGCTGCGCTTTGGCGGCGTCACACGGGCCCGGCGCTAGCCGGCGCAACCGGGCGC
This sequence comes from Paraburkholderia dinghuensis, assembly GCF_003837865.1. Taxonomy (GTDB): domain Bacteria; phylum Pseudomonadota; class Gammaproteobacteria; order Burkholderiales; family Burkholderiaceae; genus Paraburkholderia; species Paraburkholderia dinghuensis. Next base: position 88,874 of record NZ_RQIS01000011.1, read on the forward strand.
GGCGAAGGCGCTATTGCTTGACGAAGTAGCGCACGTACAACTGGCCCGCATCGAAGCGATAAAGTTCGATGGTTTCGATCGCGCGCCCGGTGCCGATGATCACGTTGCGGACGTAGCAGGCCGCTTCGTTTCCGTTCACGATCTTCGCGACCGGTTCGACGCGAATCTTGTCGCGCTGCTGGTCCCACATGTGGTCGAGCACGACCCAGCCGTCCTGAGGCGGACGCCCGACGTATTCGATTGTGAGACCGTCGGGCGCGGCGCGCCGGTAGTCGTCCAGGAACGCCTGTTTGTCGCCTGTGTTCCAGTGGTCGGTCTGTGCAAGCAGGAACGCTTCGATGTGTCCGGTATTCGCCATGGTTTGCTTCCTTCGATAAGCCGCGCGCGGGTGTCGCGCCGCGTCAGGATTGAATGCCGCGCACGTTGCGAGCGGTGCCGTTCCGGCGATCCGATTCGCCCCAGCCCAACCAGCGATCCGCTTCGCGCGTGTCGCCGACGCGCCGCCAGCGGCCTTCCTGCTGCGCGGTAATCGGAAAACCGCCGACAAAGTCGATCATTTCGCCTTTCGGACACGGCAGAAACTCCCACTCCTCAGTGCCGTCCAGCACGATCCGCGCACTTTCGACGAAATAGCTGCCGTCCTTGTGCTTCACGCTGCCTTCGATGTCGGTGGTGGTGCGAATTTCACCCTTGTCGTTCTGGAAGATCGCATAACCCAGATGGTCATGGCCGACCATGAACGAGCCCACGTCCCAACTGCCGTCCTTGTAGACCGTTGCGAACGACCACCAGATCACGTGCATCTGGTTGTTGACCACAAGGTCCTTGCTGAAGTGGATTGCGCCGCCCTCAGCCATGTACGCCTGGTCGAAGCACATGAGCCCCTTCACGCGCCGGCCGTCGCAGATGCCCGCGATGTCGTAGATCTGCGAGACGTAGAACGTACCCCAGTCGACTCCGGGCAGATACCATTGCATGCCCTGGCCGAGCAGCGGGCCGCCCAGCTCGAAGAGCCCCTCCTCGGTCCAGCTAAGCCGCTCGCCCGATGCGCTCAGGTGCCAGGCCGCGCCAGGCTCGTCTTCCAGACTCGACCAGCATGCCGTGTCACCTTCCAGCCAGCGGCGCGGGAACAGCGTCGTCGCGCGCGGCTCAATGCGCGATTTGTCGATACGCAGGTGCTGGCCGTCCACGCGGGTGGAGAGATACACGAAGCGCGTCGGGTTCGGCGTGCTGCCTGGCTCGTTGACGGCGCGCACGAACGCGTACATCTCGCCGTCCTCGTCGCGCACGCAGCCAAACGGCATGCCCTTGGTGAGCTGCAGCCCGTAAAAGCCGCGCAGATCGTGCATTGCGCGGCCGCTGACCTTGTGTGGCGCGACGAGGGTCTGGTAACGAAAGTCGCCTCGCTCTGGAATGGTTTTGAAGTATTTCATGGCTCTATGGGCATGCAGGCGGATGAAAGAGTGGGCGCGCGAGCGTTGAGAACGAGCGCGCACCGGAAAATGGCGGGCGCGTCGTAGCCTAATCCCAGATCACCGGCACGGATTTCGCGCCGCGAAGCTGCGCTCCAGCGATCTTCGGCGCCGGCTTCGCGGGATCGAGCCGGACGTTCGGGAACAGGTCGAGGATTGCATTTACCGCGCATTGCAGTTCGATCTTCGCCACGAACTGGCCGATGCACATGTGCGCGCCGAACCCGAAACCGAACGAGGGCTTTGGCCTGCGGTCGATGTCGAACGTATCGGCATTCTCGAAGACGTCTTCATCCCGGTTCGCCGACATCACCATGCATTGCACCAGCCCGCCTTTGGGCACCTTGACGCCGCCAATCTCGATGTCGCGCGCCGCCTGGCGTACCTTGAAGGTTGCAACGGGCTCATAGCGTACGGCTTCGTCGATCAGGCGGGGGATCAGGCTGCGGTCGTTGCGCACGCGCTCGACGAGTGCCGGGCGCTCGAGCAGCAACGTAATCACCGAACTGAACGTGCGGGTCGTGGTTTCGCCGGCGGCCGGCAGCAGCGAACGCACGAAGGTCGTCACTTCGTGATCGTCGAGCTTGTGGCCCTCGTATTCGGCGCGCATCAGGCGGCTGATCAGGTCATCGCCCTCAGCGCCGGCTGCGCGGCGCTGCACAACCACTTCCATTACCGCGTCATAGAGGTTCTTGACCGCCGCAGCCGCAATGGGGCCGAAGATCCGGATCTTCTCCGGATCGATCTGGTTGCCCGCTACCATCGCCAGCGCCCAGGTCGCGTACTGGTTGAACTTTGCTGTGTCGTCGGTTGGAAAGCCCATCAGCGCGTACATTTCGCGGATCGGGAAATACAGGCCGAAGTCCATCAGGTCGGCCTGCTTCTTCGGCACGAGCGGCGCGAGGAAGTCTTCGCGGATCACGCGATCGAGCTCGGGACGCCAGCGGTTCACGGTTTCCGGCATGAACACCGGCTGCAGCAGACCGCGCGCGCGACGGTGCGCGTCGCCGTCCATCGCCAGGATGATCAGTCCGTCGAAGAATGCGCCGAAGCCCTCGGCGATGAAGCCGTTTGTGAAGGTCGTGGCATCGCGCATCACCGCTAGCACGTCCTGATACTTGAAGAGCGTCACCTCGCACTTCGCAGCCTTGGCGCCCGCATTGGTGGGGATACCCAGATGTGTCGCGACGAAATCCCCCTTCATGACCGGATTCTTGTGGCGCATTTCACGGCACAGTGCCTGCAGGTCGATGTCCGGGCCGCGATAGGTATCAGAGACGGCGTGGTACGCCGCCTCGAGGTCCTGCATGGGGTTCTCGAGGGTGGTGCTCATGTGTCTCCTTTGTCGGCCCGTGTCGGGCCTCGTTTAGGCCCTGCGAGATGGGCGATATGGCAGGGCACGTCGAATGGTGTACGCCGTGCAGCTTAACGGCGTCGGATGTCGCTGTCCGCCGCGTTCGTTTGACGCCACGTCAAATGAGGGGGCATTGCCTGACCAGGGGGATGGCATGAAGGTAGACATATTCTTTATAAGTGTGTATTTTTGACCGACCGTGAACCGGGCGACCGCCCGGCAGACGCAATGTCGAATCAATGTCGAATACGCGATGGAATCAGCCGTCTCAGATCTCTACACGGTGGCGGGCGACGAGCATCTGGTCCGCCACCCGCGGATGCCGTCGTCGCGACTCTCAGTGGACGCGCATATCTGCACGCCGCGCTTCGAGGTCAACGTGCGCACGCTCCGGCTGAACGATCCGCTCGACGCGTATTTCCGTCCCTTGGATGGATATCTCGACATGTCACTGGACGAGTACTCGCACGGGCGCTACGGCGCATTTCGCGGCGAAACCGGCCACACCGGCTTCGCGCCGCTCGGCTCAAGCGTGTTCGTGCCGGCGGGACAGACCTTTCACGTGCGCGGTGCGCCCATGCGGCGGCGCGCCGTCTGCTGCATGTTCGCGGATGAATGCACGGTGTGCGGCGGCCGCGGCAGCGAGCGTGCCGTGATCGTATCGCGGGACCCACGCCGGTCAGCTTCTCTCGCGTCCTCGGCTGTCGGGTCGGCAATCTCATGCCGGTCGACGATCTCGCGACCTCGGTGCGCTCGGTCAATGCGTATACGCAGACCATCGGCATTTTTCCCGAGACGCTGATGGCCGCGTTGCGTGACCAGTTGGCGTGGCAAGGCGCGCAGCGTCTAGTGTCGCTCGGTGTGGCCGGCAACGCTGCAGCACAACCTCGACGGGCAGGACGCCATCGAACCGCTGCGCTGAATGGTGAAGTGGGGCACCGAGGAGGCTGCAGACCCTGTACTGATCGAGTCGCTTGCGGGCTGAGCGGCCCGCAAGCTTTTCCACTTATCGAAGGTAGCCAGGCATATGAATCCGATTGAAGAGAAGGTTGTCATGATCACGGGCGCGAGCAGCGGCATCGGCGAAGCAACGGCGCGCCGGCTCGCGCAGCATGGCGCGAAGCTCGTGCTTGCGGCGCGAAGGGCTGAGCGCCTCAGTCAGCTGGCCGGACAGCTCGGTGGCTCCGACCAGGTCATCTGGGCCGCTACCGACGTGACGAAGCCCGAGGCGCTCCAGCAGCTCGCGGCGACGGCGCGCGAGCGTTTCGGCCACATCGACGTGCTCGTCAACAACGCGGGCATCATGCCGGTTTCGCTGATTGCGCAAGGCTGCGTCGACGACTGGAACCGCATGATCGACGTGAACATCAAGGGCGTGCTGTACGGCATCCATGCGGTGCTGGGCGCCATGCTGGAACGGGGCGCCGGTCATGTCATCAACATTTCGTCGGTGGCCGGCCTGAGCGTTGGACCGGGCGGCGCGGTCTATTCGGCGACGAAGTTCGCCGTGCGCGCGATCAGCGAGGGGCTGCGGCAGGAATGCGCGGGCAAGGTACGCGTCACCTCGATCTGTCCTGGACTCGTGGCAAGCGAGCTGCCGGGCAGTATCACGGTGCCCGCGTTCCGCGAGCGCGCGCAGAAGCTCTTCGAAGGGGCGATGCCTGCCGACGCGATCGCCGATGCCATCGTCTACGCGATCACCCAGCCGGAGCAGGTCGCGGTGAACGAAATCATCGTGCGGCCGCTGACGCAGAGCTTCTGAACATCGGTCCGCACAGCGGCGAACGCGTGCACCGGATGGGTGATCGACACTACAATGCGAGAGTCGATGCGGTTACCCACCGATTGCAGTTGTCCTCCTGTTCGCCAATGTCCTCGCCGCCAGCCGATACCGCATCGCTCAATTCGCCCTCCCGCAAGCGGGCGACAATCGCCCGCCTGCTCAAGGAAGCGCGCCGCGCGTTCTCGGCGCACGGCCTCGCAGGCGCGCGCATCGACGATATCGCGCGCGCCGCGGGCGTCACCAAGCAACTGGTCTACCACTATTTCACCAGCAAGGAGGCGCTGTTCGCGAGTGTGCTCGACGAATCGGCGCAAGACGTGCTGGCGGATCTGCTGGCGCTCGAACTCGACCATCTGCCTCCGTTAGAGGGACTGCGGGTGCTGCTGCGGCACGGCTTCGACCAGTATCGGCGCGATCCGACATTGGGCTCGCTGGCGCAGGAGAGCTTGCGCTTTCACGAGCATCAGGCCGGCGCTACACCGCGCAATCGCTTTGTCGATCTGGCGCCCGCGCTGGTTGCGCAGATGGAGCGCATCCTGTTGCGTGGTGTCGCGAGCGGCGACTTTCGTCCCGGCGTCGACGCACGGATGTTCTATGCGGCCGCGGCGCTGCTGACGACCGGCGGGTTCACCAATCACTATACGGTGTCGGCGGTGGCGGGCTTCGATACGACGTCGGCGGACGGCGCGGTGGCGTGGCGCGAATATTCGATCGATTTCGTGCTGTCCACGATACTCGCGCACGAGCGGCCGCCGCTGACGCGGCCGCGCGCGCCGTCTTCGCGCTCAGCCGATGCCCCACGCGCCGAGGACGGCGGCTACGAGACCTAGCGCTCGCATGCTGCGGCGCTCGCTTTGCCCCAGCCATCGCTGTACCCGGTGTGCTGCGATGCGGCCCGGCATGCCGTTCACGCCGCCGCCGGGATGGATGCCTGCACCACCGAAGTAAAGCCCCGGCACCGGCAGTGTCGCGCCGCCCAGACCATAGGCGGGCCTGAGTTTGTTCGAGCGCATCGTGGTGGTGTCGATATGCACCACGCAGCCATTGACCGTGTTCAGCCGCCGTGTGAAATCCGGCGCCGCCTCCATCCGGCGTGCGATTTCGAATTCCTTCAGCCCGTCGACATATTCGCTTGCCTGGTCGATCACCTGCTGCGCAACCCGCTCGCGGATGGCGTCCCAGCCCTCGCGCGGATTCGCGGGCATGGCGGGCGGATAGATGTAGACCGTGTCCTGCCCGGCGGGGGCCTGCGAGGGATCGACCGCGCTGGGTGCCGCGATCGTCAGGTAGGGCAGCGTCGGCACTTCGCCGCGGGCTGCCGCACGGAAATTCTCCAGTACCGCCTCGGCCGTGCCGATCAGCAGGCAGGTTTTGCGCAGGTCGACGCCGTCGCCGCGCTTCGCCTCGAAGCGCGCGAGCGAAATCTGCCCACGCAGCGCCATGTCGAGCTTCAACGGGGAGGCGCCGTGGGCGTTAGCCGGTGCATGACGGATGCGGGTCAGCAGGCGCTGGTCGATGCGCCCCGGCGTCACCAGTTCCAGAGCGACCTGCGGGTGGCAGCTCGCGATGACGGCGCGCGCGTCGAAGGTGCGGCCGTCGGTGAGGCGCACGCCGCGCACCGCCTGCCCATCGGCGACGATTTCCTCGACGCGGGCGGACGTCAACACTTCGCCTCCCAGTTCGCGCAGGCGCGCGGCCATCGCATTTGAGAGCGTCTGCATGCCACCGACCACCCGGCCAACACCGAAGCGATGCAAAAATCCAAGTAGTGCGTAATAAATGCCGCTGCCGTCCGCAGTGATCGGCCCGGCAAGTCCCGTCAGGGAGCACATTGCCGAGATCGTAACGGGATGTTCGAAGTGCTCGAGCGCGGCCTGATAAGCCGACCCGGTCAGCAACGCCATCAGCTCCGGCTTGAGCTTTCGGTTGCGTAACGCAGCGCGCAACGCCTCAAAGCGCGCGCCCAGATTGCCCTCTGCCGGATCGACGCGCATCATCGGCACGGCCAGGTCGAGGAAGGCAAAAACGACTTTGATGAACGCAAGGAAGGATTCCGCGTCCTTCGGGCTGTAACGGCGAATCTCCTGCGCAGTCTGCTCTGGATCACGCCAGAACACCAGCGACGTGCCGTCCGGGTGCAGGTAGACATAGCCGGGCGTCAACTCCACCTGCCGAAAGCCGTGCCGCTCCAGCTCGAGTTCGCGCGGAACGCGCGGATGGACGCGCATTGACATCATGTCTAGCGCGCACGGATGAATGAGGTGTTCGGGCGCCTCGGGTAGCAGATAGCCAGAGGAGGCCATGCCGCCCACCTTCTCCAGCGCTTCGAGCACGAGTACCTTTTTGCCGGCTGCCGCCAGATAGCAACCAGCGGACAGGCCGTTGTGGCCGCCGCCGACGATCACGACATCATGGGTCTGACTGATTGACATCTGTCTCCGTCCTTATTGTTGTCGGGGCCGCGCGGACTTGGTGGCCACGCGGCCGTATGATCAGATCCTGCGCGAACAAGTGGATCATATATGTGGCAACTGTTCAATGTAATGCGCTGACCAGGAGTAAAACGAATGCGGAAAATCCATTCAGAGGCCGACCCATATCGAAGACGCGTGGCCACTGCCGCACGCAGGGCGCCAGGGACAACCCGAATGCTAAACTCAACACTTATATTGAATCTGTGCATATAATTTCCTCGCTAATGTCGGCACAGCCGGCGATCAACGGGAGGAGACATGGATTCGGAAATCAAGGGGACGGCCGTGCTGCACGTGCGAGCCGATCGCAGCCGCTGCTGCGGCTACGGGCTGTGCGCGCAACTGTGTCCACAGGTCTACAAGCTCGACGAAAACGGAATCGTCTACCTCGAGTCCGACACCGTGCCGCCGGAACTCGAAAGCGAAGCGCGGGAGGGCGCCGCGGCTTGTCCGGCTGAGGCGCTCACGGTCGAAGCGGCCGGCGCATAACCGTGCCGGTCTGAGAGGCGGAGGTGGCGGATGGGACGGCTCGAAGGCAAGGTCGCATTGATCAGTGGTACGGGCGGCGGACAAGGCAGGGCTGCGGCGTTACGGTTCGCGCGTGAAGGTGCGCGGGTCTTCGGCTGCGACGTCAATGCGGCTGCGCAGCAGGAGACAGTGGAGCTCGCGCGGGCCGAAGGCCTCGAAGTGGCTGGCGCCGGCAGCGTGGACCTGGGCGACGCGCAGGCCGCGCAGGCCTGGGTCGAAGAGGCGGCCGCCGCGTACGGCAGAATCGATATCCTTTACAACAACGCGTCCGCCGCGCGCTTCGGCGCTGTCGGCGACATGTCAGTCGACGACTGGCGCTGGACCATGCGCAACGAGCTCGACCTGGTCTTCTACGCCACGCACTATGCGTGGCGGCATCTCGCCGAACGCGGCGGCGTGATCGTCAACATCTCGTCGGTGGCGGCGTGGGGTGCTTCGGACACGACCGGCATCGGCGCGCATTCTGCGGCGAAAGCCGGCGTCGTGGCGTTGACCCGGCAGCTTGCCATCGAAGGCGCGAGGCATCGCATCCGCGCGGTCAGTATCAGTCCGGGTGTCGTTGCCACCCCGGGCACCCGGCCGTTTCTCGACAACCCCGCGACGCGCGCGGCGCTGCTGGCCGGGGTGCCGGTACAGCGAGCGGCCGAACCGGAAGAAATCGTCGCCGTCGCGCTGTTCGTTGCATCCGACGAGGCTTCGTACCTCACCGGCACGGACATCGTGGTGGACGGCGGAATGCTGTCACTGTGACAGCCCATGCATGCGCGAGCAAGAACGCACCAGGAGACACTGTGGACATCATCGGCATTGGATATCTCGGCCTTGAGACGGCCAGAATGGACGAATGGCGGACATACGGGCCCGAAGTGCTGGGCTGGCAGATCGGCGAGTCGCCTCAGAACGATCGCGACTCGCTTTATTTCCGGATCGACGACCGGCGGCATCGCTTCGCGTTTCATCCGGGCAAGTCAGACCGGCTGGCTTACGTCGGCTGGGAAGCGCGCGGCAAGCTGGAGTTTCAGGCTGCCGTTCAGCGCCTGCGTGACGCCGGTATCGAAGTCACTCAAGGCGATGCCGAACTGCGCGGCGTGCGGGACGTAGTGCGTTTTCGTGATCCGGTTGGCTACCAGCACGAGCTGTTCTACTCGCAGAAATGGATGCCGCGCTCGTTCATCCCTGGACGGCCACACGGCGGCTTCACTGCAGGTGCACGCGGACTTGGCCATGTCGTCCTGATCACGCCGGAGTTCCCGCCGGAGCTCGAACATTTCCTGACCGTGGTGATGGGCTTTCACTACTACGGCGCTGGCGCCGGCAAAGGCAAGACCGCGTTCTACCGCTCGAAACTCAATAACAGCACGAGCCACGATATCGCGTACGGTCATGGGCCGAACAAGATGGGAATCCAGCACATCGGCCTCTTCGTGAACAGCCTGCGCGACGTCGGAGAGACGTACGATATCGTCAAGCAGCGCAACCTTCCGATGATGATGACGCTCGGGCAGCACACGCAGGATCCGCACGTGTCGTTCTATCACTTCTCGCCTGGCGGCTTTGCGTTCGAGATCATCACCGAACTCGAACCCTGGCATGAGGACGGCTTCGAGCTGAACCCCGAAAAGCTCAGCACGTGGGGCCACGAGCAGGTCGGCCCGATCCTCGGCCCAAGCGTGCGCGCACCGGAGGAAGTCCTCGATCCGCAAGGGCTGGAAATTCTCGCGCGCTGGCGCCGGCCGGCTTAGGGGAAAGAGGAGAGGGCGGGGAAAGTCCCCGCTCGCTCAGCAGCGTTCGAGTACGATCTGCGCGAGCCTGAGCGGCTCGCTGATCATCGCGTCGTGGCAGGTGTCCAACTCGATCACTTCGTCCACACCGCCCAGGTTGGCGATGAACCTGCGCTGCAGTTTCGGACGCAGCGCACGGTCGCGCTTCGTCAACACCCACGACATCGGTGCGGCCGGCAACATGGCGCGGTCCACCGGCTCGGTCGTCACTTTCGTACTTTCGGCGCACAGGCCGCGAATAACCTGCTGTTTCTGGCCGCGCGTCATGCCGTTGCCGAACACCCACGACGCGACGAATGCCGGTAGCGGCGCGCTCACGGCTTCGCGGCGCGCCGCGCGCTTCGCAATGAGATTCATGGGCGGTCCAAGCGTATCGAGCACGCACTGTCCGTTCGGCGGAATACAGCACGCGATGAAGATCATCCGCTTGAGTGCTGTCCCGAGCCTCTCGGCAACGCCGGGCAGCGTGATGCCCGCCAGCGAGTGCCCCACCAGCACGACACTTTTCGCACCGCTTCTTGCACGTGAGGCGTCGATTTGCGCCAGCACGCTCTCGATGCACTGCGCGATCGTGAGCTGCGCGAGGTCTCCGGGCTCGTTGCCGTGCCCCGGCAGATCGACGGCGAGAACCGGCACATGCGGGTTGAGCGTGTTCAACGCCGCGACCGTGGGGTCCCAGCAGGTGCGCGTGTGCTGGCCGCCATGGACGAGGACGATGGTCGGCTGGTCGGTCAAGTGAACTGTTCCGTGGGAGAGGCGTCTCGTCCGGGCGGCAGGACGCCTACGTGATCGATACGCGGCAATGGCCGCTCAGTAGGCTGCCTTGCCGCGGGAGGCGAAGAGGGCGCGCAGGGGAGCGAGCGTTGGCGCGTGACTGGAAAATCCGCCGTCCACCGCGAGGGTGTGCCCGGTGATGAACGCCGCTTCGTCCGATGCGAGAAAGCACACGACGTCGGCGATATGTTTCGGGTCGCCCAGGTAGGGCGTGAGGTGCCCGTCAAGAATCACGGCCTTGATGTCCTCGGGAAGCGGATGGTCCGCGACCACGAGGCCGATCTGGATCGTGTTCGAACGGATGCGCTCCTTCCCGTACTGCGCGGCCACCGACTTGCTCAGCATCGCGAGCCCCGCCTTGGAGGCCGCATAGGCGCTCATTGTAAAGTCACCCTGGTCGCCGAAGCCTGAGGACGAGTGGATGATCGAGCCGCCTCCGCCACGAAGCATCGCCGGAATTGCATGCTTGCAACACAGCATGGCGCCGCGCAGATTCACGGCCATTGCGCGGTCCCACACTTCCACGCTCACGTTGATCACATCGCGGTCGCCGGCCCGCTGTACGTCGTCCAGCACAGCTGCATTGTTGTGGAGGATGTCGATGCGCCCGAAGCGCTCCAGCACGGCGCTCACCATCGCCTTGACCTCTGCCTCCGACGACACGTCCGTCCGCACGCTCATCGCTCGCTCGCCGATATCGGCCGCCACGGCGGCGGCCGCTTCACCGTTGATATCGACAACCGCGACGCGCGCCCCGTGTTGCGCCAGCGCGCGGGCGCACGCGGCGCCGAGTCCTGCGCCCGCGCCGGTCACGATCGCAACCTTGTTCTCCAGCTTGCCTTCAGCCTTCTCATTGCTCATGACAGGTCATTCTCCGGTGAACACGGGTACGCGCTTTTCCCTGAAGGCCAGCGCCGCTTCCTTGACGTCCTGGCTCGGCGCGAGCAGCGCGAAGAGGTCCAGTTCGTGATCGAGTCCGCGCCGCAGGTCGAGTTCGAGCGCCGCACGTGCGGCCTGCTTGGCATAGACCGTCGCCATTGGCGAGCGCAAGGCAATACGGTCGGCCAGCGCCTGCACCTCCTCGAAGAGGCTAGCGGGCGCGGCCGAGATGCGCGAGACGAGCCCGATTTCCTTCGCCCGCTGTACGTCGAGCCGCTCGCCGGTCAGGAGCATGTCCATCGCCAGGCCGTGACCGACCAGACGCGAAAGACGCTGGGTGCCACCACCGCCAGGAATCAGGCCGAGGCCCGTTTCCGGCAGCGCCATCACCGTATCGGACGCGGCATAACGAATGTCACAGGCGAGTGCGAGCTCCATCCCGCCACCCATGCAAAACCCATGCAGCGCGGCGATCACGGGCTTCGCGATCCAGTCGAGCGTCTCGATCCAGCGCGAGCGCTCCATGCGCCGCCGCACTTGCAGCGACGATTCCGGACCGCGCTTTTCCTTGATGTCCGCGCCGGCGCAAAAACCGCGTGGCCCTTCGCCGCGGATCACGATCACGCTGACCGCCGGGTCTGCCTCCAGTTCGCGCAGCGCGCGCGGCACGCCCTCGCGGATTTCGTCGTTGATCGCGTTGATCTGCTCCGGCCGGTTCAGGACGATCCAGGCCGTTTTGCCGTTGCGTTCGACCCGCACGGCTGCATTGTCTGACTTTGCGTCCATCTCTTCTCTCCCTGTCCGGTCAACGCTATCAGGAAGCCTGAAACTCTTCGAATTCGAAGAGTTGCCCGTCGAGCTCCGAGGGATGGATGCGGATCAGGGAGCGTCCGCCGACTGCTTCGCATGCTTCGATCCAGTCAAAGCGGACGCCGCGCGACTTCAGCTCTTCGGCCTTCACCTGCAGACCGTTCACGGCAATGCGCACGAAGTAGGGGCCCGGCCCCCAGTTGTTGATGTAGAGGCCCGCGTCGCTGTTCCAGCGGGTCGGCTCGATGATATCGAGCGCCGCGCTGTTCTGCAGGGTGAAGCCCATGCGCGCGCGCCGGTAGCCCTCGACGTCGAGCTGCTCGACCGGGCCGGCCGGGTCCCAGCCGAGATTGGCCGAGCAGCGGCGCAGCGTGTCGTCAAGATCACGCACGAGATAGCCGCGCGCCGTTACCCGGACGAGTTGGCCCGGCTGCAGATCGCGCGGCTGCGGCGCGGGAATCGCGAACGTCTCGGGCGGCAGCTGCAGCGGCTCGACCGGCATGATCTCGATGCACAGGCCTCCATCCACCGAAGGCTCGTAGTAGGGGCGCTCCGGCGTGACGCCGACCCAGAGGCGGTCGAACGGCATCTCCGGCGTGCGCTGCGCGAGCCGGAACGGCTGGCGCAAGCGCGCGAGACGCTCTACGGTCTGCTCGAAGTGCGGCTTGCGCGACGCGACCACGATCGAATGCGTGAGGATCGGGCGATGCTTGCCCTGAAACGTCGCGAGGCTGTCGAGGAAGTCGTGAAAGAGCGGGTCGCCCGGATTCGGCCGGTCGAGGTGAATCTGCGGCTCGACGCGCGTGGGCGCGACCGCGAGCGACTTGTGCACGCGCAGGAAGTGCGCGATGTACGGGTGGTTGTCGAATGCCTGGCGCCAGTTCGGGTGCTTGTGAATACCCAGCTTGTTGACCAGCAGTTCCGTCATGCCGTCCGGATCGGGAACCATCATGTCGGCGGTCATCAGCAAATCGAACATATCTGTAAATCTCCAGGAATGTGAGGAATATTCAGTGGCCCGGAGTCGCGCAAACCTGCGGCATCCGCGCGACGGCTCCAGCGTCGGGTTGCTCCACCTGGCCGGCCGGTGCAGACTGCGCCTCGCCGCGCTGGCGTTCGGCCTTCGGGCGAAGCAGGAAATAGGAGAGTGCGGGAATGAGCACGAGCGCACCGACCATGTTCCACAAGAACATGAACGTCAGCAGAATGCCCATGTCCGCCTGGAATTTGATCGGCGACCACACCCACGTCACGACGCCGCCTGCGAGCGTGAAGCCGACCAGCATCACCACCTTGCCAGTGAACTGCAACGCATCGCGATAGGCTTCGCGCAGCGTCGCGCCGGCACGCTGCCGCGCCAGTTGCACGGACAGCAGATACAGCGCGTAGTCGACGCCGATCCCCACGCCGAGCGCGATGACCGGCAGCGTCGCGACTTTCACGCCGATGCCGAGCATCACCATCAGCGCTTCGCACAGTACCGATGTCAGCATCAGCGGAATCAGCGCGACCACGACCGCGCGCCAGGTCCGGAACGTGATGAAGCAGAGGATCGCCACCGAAGCGTAGACGAGCGCCAGCATCTCCCGATTCGCCTGTTCGACCACGATGTTGGTTGCGGCCTCGATTCCCGCGGATCCCGCTGCGAGCAGGAACCGGTGGTCGGCGGTGTCGTGCGCGGCGGCGAAGTCCTGCACCACCTTGACGACCCGGGCGAGCGTCTCGGCTTTATGGTCGCTCAGGAACACGAGCAACGGCGCGACCGTGCGGTCTGCGTTGGTGAGTTCAGGCAGGGCGACGACGACCTGCGCGAATGCATCGCCGGTCACGAACGGATCGCGGTTGATCGTGAGCCACTTGGGCGAGCCCTCGAAACTTCCGGCGATGTACTGGCGCACGACGCTCGCAGCCGATTCGGTGCCGCGCACGCCGGGTGTTCCGCGCAGCAGGGTTTCGAGGCGATCCATTTCGATCAGCGTCGGATAGCGTTCGATGCCGCCGTTCGGTGTCTTGACGATGACCGCGAAGACGTCGCTCGAGAGGTTGTAGTGCTGGTTGATGAACGCGTTGTCGCGGTTGTAGCGTGAACTGGCTTTCAGCTCGGGCGCACCGGCATCGAGATCGCCCACCTGCAGATGCCGGCTAACCGAATAACCGCCGACAAACAGAATCGCCGCACCGACCATCGCCCCGATCGCCCAGCGGCGCGTCGAAAAGCGTTCGAACACCATGTAGCCGCGTGCGACGACGCTGTGCCGTGCATTCTGGTCGTCGCTATTGCGCGCGCGGCGGATTGCCGACGCACTCACGCCGGTGTACGACAGCAGCACTGGCAGCAGCACGAGGTTCGTGAAAATCAGCACGCCCACGCCGATGCTTGCCGCCAACGCCAGATTGCGGATCACCGGAACGTCGATGATCATCAGCACCGCGAAGCCGACGACGTCGGCCAGCAGCGCGGTGAGGCCGGCGAGGAACAGACGCCGGAACGTAAAGCGCGCGGCGGCGTAACGATGCGCGCCACGGGCGATGTCGCGCGTGATCCCGTTCATCTTCTGCGCGCCATGCGATACACCGATGGCGAAAACCAGGAACGGCACGAGGATCGAGTAAGGATCCAGTACGAACCCGAGCCACTGCACGATGCCGAGCTGCCACGTCACCGCGGCCGCCGAGCACAGCAGTACGAGCAGCGTGCTGCGCACGCAGCGCGTGTAGCCGTACAGCGCGAGCGCCGCAATCAGCGTTGAGATGCCGAAGTAGATGATCACACGGTCGAGCCCGTCGATCAGGTCGCCCGTCAGCTTCGCGAAGCCGACGATATGCACCTTGATGCCCGGCGTGGCAAGCGTGTTCATCTGTTGCTGCAGATCATGCGACAGCTGGCGATAGTCGAGCGGCAGGCCCGTGGCGGGATCCTTGTCGAGCAACGGCACGAAGATCATGCTGGAGCGCTCGTCGTTCGCGACCATCGAGCCACCCAGTCCCGCGCTTGCGACGTTGCGCCTCAACTCGGCCATCGCCTTCGCCGACCCGTCATAGCCTTCGGGCATCACCGGGCCGCCTTTGAAACCATCCTCGGTGACTTCGGTCCAGCGCACCGACGGCGTCCACAGCGACTTCATCCACGTCCGGTCGACGCCGTGCATCAGGAAGACCTTGTCGTTGATCTTCTGCAGCGTGCGCAGATAGTCCGGATCGTAGATCGACCCTTTCGTGGTCTCGACTGAAATGCGTAGCGAATTACCGAGCGAGCGCAGCGAGCCCTCATTGTCGAGATAGTTGCGCACGAACGGGTGCGACTGCGGAATCATGTTCAGGAAGTTCGCATTGACCTCCAGCCGCGACGCGCGAAAACCGAACAGCGCCGTGAGCAGGACGCAGACGATCACGATCAGCGCCCGATGATTGAAGATCAGGCGCTCGACAGGGCCGCCGGAGCGGCGATCGAACGGCTGCTGTTCCGAGACGGGCTTCCGCCCGTGTCCGGTAGCGTCAGCTTGCGGTTTATCCATGTTCAACACCTGTTACCGTGCGAGGCATGGCTCAATGCCGTGCCACGATTGATTCGATCATCACGCCACCCGAACCGCTAACCGCGACGTGATCGCTACCGTCTGTCGTAATGCCTGTGAACATCATTGGCGTGTCCGCCGATACGCGGTGCAACTCGCCGGACACCGGATCGGCAACCAGCAGCAGTGCCCGACTACCGCAGATCACGACCCGGCCATCGGCGAGCGCGATCGCGTCGTTGAGCGACGAGTCGGTCGCCGATTGCACCTGCCGCCACGTGTCGCCATGATCGACGCTTTCATAGATCGTGCCGCGCAGGCCGAACGCGTAGAGCCGCGCATCGTTACCGGCGATGCCGAAGAAGCTGCCTGCGTAACCGGAGTTCAGGCGCATGAAGCGGCCGCTGGCGCGGTCGAGCCGGAACACGGTGCCGCGTTCACCGGCGATGAAAACGTTGTCGCCGATACGGCGAATCGCGTTCAGGTTGAGGAAGTCAGGGTTGTCGACGTTCGCGAGGCCGGGCAACCACGTCTTCCCGCCGTCCGTGGTGACGGCGACTATGCCGAACGAGCCGACCGCGTAACCGTGCTGGGCGTTTTCGAACCAGACGTCCAGGTACGGCAGCGATGCACCCGCCTTCGCGTTGCGCTCCTCCTGTTCGAGCAGAGGCTTCGCGCTCGCGTCGCCCGCCGCAACGGCGGCCTGGTAGTGGGCAACGAAGCGTGGGTTGGCCTCGCGGCCGTCGAGTTGCTTGACCCACGTTTCGCCACCGTCCGACGTATGCAGGATCACGCCGTCGTGGCCGACCGCCCATCCCTGCGATGCGCCCACGAAAGTCACGGCGGTGAGGTCGCTCTGCACCGGGCTCGGCACCTGCTTCCAGGTGCGGCCGTGGTCGTCGGACATGACAATCACGCCGCGCTGGCCGACTGCGACGAGACGCGACGCGGCGTGAGCGACAGCAGTCATCGGTGCTCGCGCCGGGACAGCCGCGAGTGTAGCCGGCGCGTCGAGCGGATCGATGAAAGACCGGTTGCTGGTTTCTGCCGCCGTGCATAGCGTGCTGGCGCACGCGAACGCCAGACCGGCGACTGCTGCGCGTTGCAGCGTCCGGATAGACATGTTTTGACTCTCCGCAGGACAGCTCTTGAGATACCGTACTGCGAAGCGGGTGACCTGTCCGCCCGCTTCGCGGCTACCGCGTTACAGCGTTACCGCACGCCAGCGTTCAGCAATGCCTGGGTGTTGTAGTTCCCCAGGTTCGGCACCTCGTCGTAGGGGATCATGTGCTGGGAGGGCGTGCCCGTATCGGCCGTGACCGAGTAATTGCCCTTGGTCAGGTCGTACATGACCGCATTCGGCTGGCCCACGCGCGGCTTGTCGTAGGGAACGATGTCGAGCGTGTAGCCAGTGCGATAAAGCGCGTTGCTCTGGTCATACGCATCGTAGCCAACGATCAGCCAGGTATCCTCGTCGATGTAGTAGGTACGGTGGCTATAGATATTGCGCACGCCGGGCTTGAGCGTCGCCTCGACGACCCAGACGCGGTGCTTTTCCCAGCGCACGTCGTCGGGGTTCGTGAACTTGTCGCCGGCGAGGTTGCTGGAGTTGTACGCGCGATAGTTGTTATACGGGACGTACACTTCTTTCTTGCCGACGAGCTTGAAATCGAAGCGGTCCATGCGCCCCTGAAAACCGCCGATCTCGTCGAATAGCAGCGTGCCGCCGATCTGCGCCATCGGTGTGTCGTACTTGTACTCCGGCGCCACGCGCACACGGCGCTGTCCCGGCATGTAGATCCAGGTAGTGTCGTCGTCCTCGCCGGCGTTGATGGTGTACTTCGCGAGCGTCAGCATGCCGACATTCGCCGGCGGCCCGTAGAAGCGCGTGAAGCCCGTGCGGAAGAAGTTATCGGGCAGCTTGCTGCCATTGCGGTCGTAGTACTGGTAGATGAACTGAGTTTCGTTATCGCCCATCAGAGTCTTGTGCCCCGACTCGTCGATGAGGATGGTACGGAAGCGGAAGTCCGTACGCGGGCCCTGGTAGCGCAGGTTCTGGTTCCACATGACCTCATAGCCGTCCTTCGGGATCGGGAACGGAATGCACGCGAACGCGCCTTCCACGCTGTCGCCCTTGACCTTGCCGGCCAGCTTCGCGGTTTGCGCGCACGCAACCGTGTTTTTCAGAACCCAGTCAGGGTAGGCCATCGTGCGGCGCGTCTTGTAGACATCCATGCGAAAGCCCGGGAGGCGGTCGAGCAGTGCCTTCGTGCCGGGCATCAGGTTGTCCGCGTACTGTGCCGCGTTGGCTTTGGTAATGGACGCGATCGGCTTATCGTCCTTGAACGGATCCGGATAGTGGCCACTGCCGGGCTTGAAGTCCGCCGGAATAGCGAGGTCCTTGACGCCACCCGTATACGCCGGAATCGAGCCGTCGGCATTGCCGGCTTTTTCCGCGCCAAACTCGGTCAGCTTCTGGCCCAGTTCCTTCGCTTCCTCCGCACTCACCGCAGCCAACGCGTGACCGCTCGCGCAAAGCGCAGTCGTGAGCGTCGCCATTAACATTGCACGTTTCATTGATCTGTCTCCGAAGTTCGTATTGGTAATGCCCGGACGGATTGCGCGCCGCGTGACGGTGGCCGTTGTCGTTCTGCAGCGACGAAGGCACGATACGCGGCGCAAGCGGTTTGGCGTCAGAAGGTGGTTGAAAGCGTCAGCGAGACCCAGTTTCTGTCGTTATAGAAGAACGTGCCGTTACCGGTTGAGTAGTACGGAAGGCCCGTTGGCGTAGTGGTGGTCTGGCCAGGGCGCGAGTGATAGCCGTTGTATTGCAGCGTCACGTTGAACTTGTTCTGGATGAGCGCATGCAGACCGATCGTGTACTGCAGCGAACCCTGACCCGGCGAAGGCATCACCGTCGCCTGATTGCCATAGATGCCGTATTCGAGGAAGATCGGCATGTCGAGATCGACGCCCGGATACACCTGCAGCCACTGCGGATCGAACTGGACCGCGATGGCGACTGCGCTGTCCGTCGAACACCCGTCCCACTTGCTGCCGGTCGGACACTCGAGGGCGTTGCCCACGCCGTTGTACAGCGCGGCGTTACTGGTCGTCTTCAGTTTCTGCGTGTAGCCCAATTCGACAATCGCGCTGCCTGTGTCCCACAGCGGCGTGCGCGTGAGGCCGGCCATCAAGTTGGCGACCACGTTCAGGACGTCGCCACGCGCGCCTTCCCGGCCGCTAAAGTCGCTCGGCAGCGGACCCGTTCCGCTGTTGAGCGCCGTATTGTGACGGTACGAAACGTCGAGGCCGGTGCTGTACGGTCCGATCTGCTTGTCGAGGCTGAAGCCATACAGCTTCACGTCCGATGCGTACGACAGGTGGTAGTTCGGCGCGCTGGTCACCGGATTCACTCCCAGCAGCACCCACGGATTGGTTTCCGTGAGGTTGCGGTAGTAGAACCCCATCGTGCCGTTGAGCCACTGCGGCGACCAGGTCAGCTTGAAGCCGTAGTCGGAGTGGAAGCCGTCGCTGGGCTCGATGATCGGGCCCTGCGGAATCTGCCCCTGCAGCAAGTTCGGGCCCTGGAACAGGAAGCCAGCCGTGCCGAGGTAGGTGCCACCTTGCGGGAACAGGCTAGGCTGGAATTCGGCGAAGTATTGCGCGGCCACCGAGACGGTCGGCGTGATGTCGCTCTGGAGCAGCACCTGGGCGCGCGGAATCATCAATTCCTTGAGCTGCGTGCCGGGTACCGCCGATCCCTTGATGCCGTCCACCGCGTTTTGCCCGTAGCTCAGGCCGTTGAAGAACAGTGCGTTACCCCAGTACTGGGTCAGGCGCCCGACCTTGATCGAACTCGGTGCGTTGCCGATATTGAAGTTGTAGAACGCGAAAGCGTCGAGCAGCTGGGCGCCTTGTTGATAGTAGCGCGAGGTAAAGCTGCCGAAGCGGTTATTCGCGTACGAGTTCAGCATGCTGTACGGCACACCTGGCGCGAAGTCTGCCGGGTTGTTGTTGACACCACTTCCGTACGCGAAGTCTTTCCAGATGGAACCGCTGACACGAAAGCCGAATTTGTTCTGAAACACCGCGTCGAACTCGGAAAGGGCCGATGCCCGGTTCGTCACAATATCACCCGCATGGCTGAACTTGTAGTCGGACTCGCTGAAGTTCGGGTTATTGCCGATCAACGGGTCGATCCCTTGGGCGCGCATGCCTAGGTTGTAACTGACCGTGGTGTCCCAGTTGATGTTCCAGTCCGGGATATTAGTCAGAAGGGGCATTGCACTTGCCGACGCGGCCCAACACCCGAGCGCCGCAGTGATGCCAGCGCTAAGCCGGCTCCTCTTCAATCTGGCGTGGCTTTTCATTCCCTTCATCTCCTTGTCTCCTTGGCTGCCTTGCGGGCCTGGTCTTTTTTTCGTCGGAGGCGCTCGCGTCGGGCGCGAATCACCGCGAGTCCACTTGGATGCAAAGTGAACACATTAACTTATTGCGTTCAATTAAGACTTGGCTGGATCTGGAATCGGATTCTAAAGAGAGAATACCGGGTGCGATGTTGTCGTTTTCCCTGATCGTCGGAATTTTGTTGAACATCTATCTGCAAACTGTTCTGAAGATTGGCTGGGGCCGATCGATCAGGGTATGCCGTGCGTGCCGCACCTGTATCCCGGGGGCGAGTACAGTCCGTTTCGCCCACAGGCTATCCGGAAGCTATGGCGACGGCCTCGCGCGAGCACCCAGGCACGCGAGAACTGCGGTCAGGGCATGCGTCGCGTGCGTATTTTTCCCGATGTTCAGATGGTTGCCTTGAGGCTTCTCTGTGCATGCCAACGCGCGCCGTGTGCAAATGACTCTACAGATATGTCAGGGCTGTGCAATGCGAACTCCACCGATAGTACAGAAAATGCATTCTTGTTTAATATGCATGAGCGGACTAGTATGCGTGCATGCATCCAGACAACTTGTTCATTCCGCCGCGGCGCCTCACCCGTGAGGAGCGCCGCCAGCAAACGGATGCAGCTTTGCGTCAGGCAGCCGTTCGAGAGTTCGCCACGTGTGGCGTGGCAGGCACTTCCGCCGAGCGCATTGCGGAAGCCGCAGGGTTTACGCGCGGCGCCTTCTATGCGAATTACGAGAACAAGCAGGCACTCCTGCTCGATCTGATCCGGGAGAAGTTCACGGCTGAAATCAAGAACTGGCTTGAACTCGCGGAAAGCGCGATCGGTCTCGAAGATCTGCTGGTTATTCTGAACGACCGAACGAGGCTCTTCGATCCGGATGGCGTGTGGCCCCTGATTGCTGCGGAGATCAATCTGTACGCACAACGCGACGCGGAGTTCGCGGCCAGCTATCGGCAGTATCACGGACAGGTACTCGACGGGTTCGAGCGCATCATCACGAAGCTTTTCTGGCGGGGCGGCAAGCGGCCACCGCTGCCGGTGGGCGAACTGGCAGAGGCGATGCTCACGCTCTATCGCAGCACACGTCTGCCGGTTGAAGACACGCCGGAAAGCCATCCGACGTTCTTTTCACCGGAGTTGCTAATCGTCATTCTCCGCGGGTTGATTGCAGTGGCACCGCCCGCCGACAGCGAGCGCGCGGATTCTTCAGGCCCGACAGCAGAAGGGGAAAAGGGCAAACGCAGGGCGAAAAAGACGGATTAGCGGCGCCGCTGCTGTTGCGTCGGCCCGGTTTTGCGAAGACGAAAAAATGGAGACACACATGACCGCAGTCCCCCATCCGGGCGCTGAGATTCCTTCTCACGTGTCCGCGCACCTGGTGCGAGAATTCGACATCTGGACCGAAATTTCCACCGCTGGGCTCGACGCCTTCAAACGGGCCGCGGATTATCACGACGAAACGCCTCCCATCTTCTATATCCCACGGCTTGGCTACTTGCCCGGCGCGTGGGTGCCGCGGCGCGCCGAGGAGCTGCGCCGCATCCTGCAGGACACCGACACCTTCAGCAGCGGCAGCATGCCCTTCGCGCAGATGCTCGGCGAAGACTGGAAGCTGATTCCACTTGAAATCGACCCGCCGGAGCACGCGAAATATCGTGCGCTGATCAACACGCTGTTCTCACCGAAGCGCATCGACGAACTCGAACCCACGATCCGCCTGCGCGCAAACGAACTGATCGATCAGTTCGCGACGAAAGGGCACTGCGACTTCAATGGCGAATTCGCCGACTGGTATCCGACACTGGTGTTCCTGCGCCTGATGGGCTGGCCAACCGAGGAGGCCCCGACGTTCGTGCGCTGGACGCATACGCTCATCAAGAGCATGAATCCAGGCGAAGTGGTCGGCGCGCTCACGCAGATTCGCGATTATCTGCGTGAGAGGATCGCCGAGCGGCGCGTCAATCCCGGCGACGATTTCACGGGCTATCTGCTAGCTAGCGAGGTGGACGGTCGCCCGCTGACTGACGACGAAGTGTTCGGGATGTGCTTCCTGATTTTCATCGGCGGCCTCGATACGGTCGCGTCCAGCCTCGGCTTCCATTTCATGCATCTGGCCCGTCACCCTGAGCAGCAGGCCGAACTGAAGGCGCACCCGGAGCGCATTCCGAATGCGGTCGAAGAACTGCTGCGTTCGTATTCGATCACGAACATGCGCCGCGTCGTCACGACCGACGTGCAGATCGGCGACGCGACGATGCGCGCGGGAGACTACGTGCTGATCAGCACCGAACTGGGCAACCTCGACCCCGCAGCGTTCAGTTGTCCCGCACATGTGAAGTTCGATCGCGAAGACGCGCAGGCTCATATGGCGTTTTCGTATGGCCCGCACCGTTGCGTCGGCTCGCATCTCGCGCGGCGCGAACTTCGCATCGCGCTCGAACTGTGGACAAAGCGCATCCCAACCTTCCGGATGAACGGTAATCCGATACAGGTTCGTGCATCCGGCGTCTTCGGTGTATCCGGGCTTCAAATGGAATGGGACCCCGCCGAAGTGAGGGCCGCATGAAGATCATCGTCAATACGGCGGCCTGTGTAGGGCACGCGCGCTGCAACATCGTCGCGCCGGAACTATTCCCGCTCGACGCAAGCGGGTACAACACCGTCGCCACGACGGTCGAGGTGCCGGCCGGCCTCGAAAGCCTCGCTCGGCGCAGCGTGCGAGCTTGCCCCGAGCGCGTGCTGACGATTGTCGAAGACAGCGCCGCGTCCAGCGCCGACGCTTGACGCGTTATCGCATCGTGCGGCGGCGCTGCTGCCGATGCGTAACGGCGACGTGCGCGAGCAGAAAACGGCTGAATGCCGATAAACCACCGGAGACACGTGTAATGCCGAGTCTGATCTGCATTGAACACGACGGAACCGCGCATCGTCTCGATGCGCAAATGGGCCAATCGGTGATGCGTGCCATCGTCGATGCTGCGATCCCAGGCATCATCGGCGACTGTGGCGGCGCGTGCAGTTGCGCGACCTGCCACGCCTATGTCGACGACGCATGGATCGATCGCCTGCCGTCGGCCGGAAGCACGGAGCAGGGGATGCTCGAATGCGCCATCGAACCGCGTCCGGGCAGCCGCCTGACTTGCCAGATCGAGATGTCCACTGACCTCGACGGTCTTGTGATCCGGCTGCCGGCCAGCCAGATCTAGCCTGCCTTTCCGCCAGACGATCCCGCTGACCGATACGGCGGCGCGTCCCGCCGCTACGCGTGAGGCAACCGCAGAAACGCCAGGCGCACGGTGCCGAGGCATCGACCCGCGGGGTCGTCTTTCATTCATTCGTCTGGTCCGCACATCTTGCGGACCGTTTGGAGCAATGCAACATGGCACTTCGCGAACACTACGATTACATCATCGTCGGCGCCGGATCTTCCGGTTGCGTGCTTGCCGACCGCCTTTCCGCCGACCCGGCCGTGTCGGTCCTGCTGCTCGAAAGCGGCCCCGCCGACAAGAGCCCGATGATTCACATGCCGCGCGGCATCGGCAAGATTCTGACCGTGGGCGGCCCGCTCGTCTGGAGCTATCGCGCGAACCAGCGCAAAGGCCGTGACACCGAGGACTGGCTAAAGGGCCGCACGCTGGGCGGATCGAGTTCGGTCAACGGCATGGTGTACCTGCGCGGCCACCCGCAGGACTATGACGACTGGGAAGCGGCTGGCTGCGCAGGCTGGGGCTGGCGCGACATGGGCCGCTGCTTCAAGGCGATGGAGGACCACGAGCTTGGCGAGTCAGACGTCCGCGGCGCCGGCGGTCCCGTGAAAATCTCGATGCATCCGCCAGGCGACGAACTGTGTGAGGCCGTGATCGACGCCGCCGGACAAGCGGGCATCGTGCGCGTGAAGGACATCAATTCATCGCGCGAGCCGGCTATCGGCTATCAGCCTCGAACTATCTGGCAGGGGCGGCGATGGAGTGCAGCGAAGGCGTTTCTCGATCCTG
Organism: Paraburkholderia dinghuensis; assembly: GCF_003837865.1. Classification (GTDB taxonomy): domain Bacteria; phylum Pseudomonadota; class Gammaproteobacteria; order Burkholderiales; family Burkholderiaceae; genus Paraburkholderia; species Paraburkholderia dinghuensis. The sequence goes on from NZ_RQIS01000011.1 coordinate 112,645, forward strand.
CACGAAATCGCGCGAATCTCGATATCCAGACTGGCGTCGAAGTCGTGCGGATCGCATTCGATGGCAAGCGCGCGAGTGGCGTCGTGCTGCGCGGCGAACATGGCCAGCACACGGTCGCCGCACGCTGCGAGGTGATCGTGTCCGCCGGTGCGCTCAATTCGCCCAAGCTGCTGCAGTTGTCCGGTATCGGCGACGCGCAGCAACTGCGAGAGCTTGGCATCGACGTCATCGCCGACGTGCCCGAGGTCGGCCGCAATCTGCGCGAGCATCGTGGCGTGATGATGAGCACGCGCGTGACACGCGGCAGCCTGAATCGGCATTTTCATGGCTGGGCGCTGCTCGCGAGCATGTTGCGCTATACGGCGCACCGCAGCGGGCCGTTGACGCACGCCGCGCATGAGGTCTGCGCGTTCGTGAAGACGAATCCGCAGCTCTCGCGGCCGAACGCGGAAATCGGCGTCGGGCTCTACTCGCTCGCGGTGAAGAACGGCAAGATCGACATCGATTCGAAACCGGGCATGACATGGGTCGGCTATCTGACGCATCCGCAAAGCACAGGTGGGGTGAGTGTCACGTCACGGGATCCCGACGCGCCGCTTTCGATCGATGCGAACTATCTCGACACCGAACAGGACCGCCGCCATAGCGTCGAACTGATCCGGTTGATGCGCAGCATCCAGATGCAGCCCGCGCTTGCGAGCCACTATGGCGAGGAGACCGCGCCCGGTCCGAACTTCACGTCGGATGAGGAACTCGTGGACGCGTTTTTCAAGTTCGGCTCGCCGGGCTATCACGTGGCGGGCACGTGCCGGATGGGCAACGACGAACGCTCGGTGGTAGACACCGCGCTACGCGTGCGTGGCGTGACGGGCCTGCGCGTGGTCGACACGTCGATTATGCCGACGCTGATTGCCGGCAATACGAACGCGCCGGCTATGGCTATCGGGCTGCGCGCGTCAGAGCTGATCCTGAAAGACCGCTGATCGCGCAGATACTCACCTTTGCAGTTACCACAATGGACAAGGATGGAGACACAGCATGAACGAACTCGGCACGCGCACGAAGCGCATTACGGAAATTGACAGACTGTTTATCGGCTCGGAGTGGGTCTTGCCGCGCGGCGGGGAACGCGAGCCAGTCGTCAATCCAGCGACAGAAGAAGCGATCGGCGAAGCGCCGGTCGGCGGATTGTACGAATGTGACATGGCGATAGCGGCCGCTCGCGACGCGTTCGACAACGGCCCGTGGCCACGCCTGTCGCAGGCCGAGCGGGCGGCGGCGATGCGGCGCTTCCACGCCGCGCTGCAGGTGCGCGCCGAAGAGATTCAGGAGCTGCAGATCGCCGAGGCCGGCATCACGCGGATTCTCGCGCAAACGATGATGTTTGCCGCACCGATGCAGATCGCGCAGACGACCATCGAGCGCTCGCTCGTGTCCTCGACGCGGCATCTGCCGATCTCCACGTCGATGAATCCGTTCGACCCTGCGGGTAGCCAGTTGATCGGCAGCGGCGTGGTGGTGCGCGAACCGGTCGGCGTGGTGTCGGCGATCACGCCATTCAATGCGCCGTTCCTCGTCGGTCTGTCCAAGCTGCTCCCCGCGCTGCTGGCCGGCAACACCGTCGTGCTGAAACCGTCGCCCTATACGCCGTATTCGGCGTTGATGTTTGGCGAGATCGCGCAGGAGGTGGGGCTGCCGCGCGGCGTACTGAACGTCATTACCGGAGACGCCGGGGTCGCCAAGCTCATGACCAGCGACGCGCGCGTGGACATGGTGACGTTCACCGGTTCCGAAACGGTGGGCGCCGCGATTCTGGGCCAGGCCGCGCCGACTATCAAGCGCACGCTGCTGGAACTCGGCGGCAAGTCGGCACTGATCGTACGCGAAGACGCCGACGTCCAGAAGGCTGCAATGGAAGGGGCATTCCAGATCTCCACGAACTGCGGCCAGGGCTGCGCGCTCGCGACACGGCATATCGTTCACAACTCGATACGGCCGGCTTACGTCGAGACGATGCGCGCCGTCGTGCAGCAATTGACGCTCGGCAATCCCTCCGACCCGGCCACGGGGGTGGGACCGCTGATTCGCGAGGCTTCGCGCACCCGTGTGCAGCGCTTCGTCGAACAGGGTCGCGACGAGGGCGCGCGACTCGTCGTGGGCGGTGGTCGGCCCGCGCATCTGGACAAGGGCTTTTACTTCGACGTTACGATCTTCGACGACGTTAGCAACAAGATGACCATCGCGCAGGAGGAAATTTTTGGGCCGGTTGCAAGCGTGATCGGCTTCGATAGTGACGAAGAGGCGGTGCGTATTGCCAACGACAGTCGATATGGCCTTTACGGGGGCATTCATTCGCGCGATTCGGCGAAGGCCTACGAAATGGCACTGCAACTGCGTACCGGTGGTGTCGTGTTGAACGGCGGCTTGTATTCGCTTGCCGATGCACCGTTTGGCGGCTACAAGCGCTCGGGTCTGGGTCGCGAATTCGGTGAGAACTGGATCAACGAATACACGCTCGAAAAATCGGTGCTGTTCCGCATCGGCCAGTGACGCGATCTGCGATCAGGGGAGGCGGGATGAGGGTGGGATTCATCGGACTCGGCGAGCAAGGCGCGCCGATCGCACAACGGATCATCGCGGCGCAGTATCCCGTCACCCTCTGGGCGCGACGCGCGCAGACGCTTGCGCCGTTCGCGAAATCGGGTGCCATGCTGGCGCCCGATCTGACCGCGCTCGCGGCGGCATCGGATGTGGTCGCAATCTGCCTGCGTAACGACGCCGACGTGTGTCAGGTACTGGCCGGTCCCGACGGGCTGATCGCGAGAATGACGCCCGGTTCCGTGGTCGCGATTCATAGCACGATTGCGCCGCACACTTGCCGGATGCTGGCGAGCGAGGCAGAGCGGCGCGGCGTTGATCTTGTGGACGCGCCGGTGAGCGGCGGCGCGGCCGCAGCCCGCGAAGGCCGGCTGGCGGTGATGGTCGGCGGATCGGAGGCCGCGTTCGAGCGTTGCCGCCCGCTTTTTGCCGCGTTTGGCAACCCGGTGGTCCACATGGGCGAGACCGGAGCGGGGCAATTCGCGAAGATCGTCAACAACGCACTTTATACGGCGCACATCGCGCTCGTGGATGACGCGATATGCACTGGCCGGGAACTGGGCCTCGATGTCGAGGCTTTGATGCATGTGCTTCGCAACGGAAGCGGACGCAGCGTAACGATGGAGCGTTACGACCCGTCACGCGGTGTACGAAGCTATGTGGCAAGCCTCGATCTGCTCGAAAAGGACATCGGGATTTACTGGCGAGCCTTGGAGGAGCGCGGAATTGGGCCGGGCACACTGGCCTACACCGCTCGCACGAGCGTTGTGCTTCTGACGCAGTGTGCAAAGGATCTGAAGAATCGCGAGCGCGGAGGTGTAGCTCCGGAATCGTGAGGAGCAGCAAACCTTACTCATATGAATCGCGTTGTGCCGCACCTGCGCGGCCCGCTCGAAAAAATGACCCCGCAGCATTAGGGGTAAACACGAGCGTGGTCTATATTGAAGTCAAGCTGCTTTTCGCAGCGGCTTCGAGCAGGAGGTCGGCGATGAAACTGGAAGCCAGACCTATGGTAGTGGCGGCGGTGAGCGCGGCGCTTGGATGTTGCGCTGTACTCACTAGCTACGCGGCCCCACAGTCCGTGAACGTTACCTTGACCGCTTCGGCCCAGAACGCGGGCAAGATCGGGCAAGTGACGTTGGTGCCGCACGGCAATGCAACGGAAATGCTGTTCTTTATCGGCGGCGTACCGTCGGGTACAACGATGCCAGCGCATCTTTACACGTATGTCTACCCGGGATCGTGCAACCAGCTGGCGGACAAACCCCTCTATGGCATGACTGACAGGACCGTCCTCGGAGATTATGTTCCGCAACAGGGTTTCAAGCTGTGGCGACGGGTGCCCATGCCGTTCGACGATCTCGTCGCGCGCGATCACGCGATCGTGGTTCGGACCAGTCCTGCTGACGGCGCGCGCGATATTTTCTGCGGAGACGTCAGGCGGGGCACATGAGATTCGTGCCATCTTGTTGGAATTCGCGAACGGCCGCCCGGACTGGGCGGCAATGCGGCACATATCACGGCCAAGCCCCAGCGATGGGCGCTGCCGCACGCTTCCGTGACGACGCGACTCGCAGGCCTGCTGGCAACGAAGGGCTCGAGCCAGGCACGTTTGAGAACCTTGCTATGGGTTGCGCAGCTCGCAGGATCGACGTGATGAATCTGGAAATCGCGCTTGCGCTAGTTCGATGGCAACGGTCGTGGCGAGCGTCCGCTGCGCCACATCCGCCACCGAATGACCGCGCTCGGTCACCTGCTTGACCGCCTCAATCTTGAACTCGTCCGTGTACCGCTTGCTGCTCATATGGCCCCCTTCGGTTGCCAGAAATTATGGCTCAAAGGCGTCTACGAAAGGCTGGCCGGTCCAGGCACCGAATTACCCAATCCCTCAATCAACCGTCCAGCACGGTCCTGGCGAGTTCCGTACGAGTGTTCAGGGGAATGCGATGTTGCTGCGGATCGTTATGAGCCACCTCCAACTAGTATTTGTCGGTCGCCCAAAAACTAATTCCTCATAGGGGAATAGGGTATTCACCTATCGAATTGACATTGACTAGGCCCCGCCTTTGAGACAAAGTTTAAATATTGTCTCAATCAAAACCATTGAAGCTTTATTTATAAGCCATTCATGTCGTTTTTAATTTTCGTAGGCATCGTTTCCTGCGCCGATCTCGGGCAATGCAATGAATGCTTTTTATGTCCGAGCATACGCACTGTCAGAGGCATGTCTGGACAGTAAGCAATAGGGTTTGATCGAAAAATTAGGGGAGTCTAGCCGCGCCCGTAGTGGCGTTGTTAACCATAGAGGCGACTTCTGTGGCGGCAATGTTCTTTGAACGAAAAACGAAAATATTGGGGCATCAAATACAAGGTTGCCACGAACGCCAATAGGTAACCAAACCCACGAAACCAGGCTATTTGCAAAAAATTAAATATGGAAGCAATGGAATTTGACTATGTCGTTGTGGGCGCCGGTTCCGCTGGCTGTGTCGTGGCGTCGCGCCTGAGTGAAGATCCGGGCGTAACGGTGTGCCTTCTTGAAGCGGGCGGCCCCGACAGCAGCATCTTTATTCACGCTCCCGCTGGCGCGGCGGCCATGGTGCCTTCGAAATTCAACAATTATGCTTTTGATACGGTTCCACAGCCAGGTCTCAACGGACGTTGCGGGTACCAGCCGCGCGGCAAAACATTAGGTGGCAGCAGTTCCATCAACGGCATGTTGTACGTGCGGGGCCATCGATTCGATTACGACCAATGGGCAGCCCTCGGCAACCCGGGATGGAGCTATGACGAGGTATTGCCCATTTTCAAGCGCTCCGAAAATAACGAGCAATTTGATGATGCGTACCATGGCCAGGACGGGCCCTTGAATGTGACCTATCCGCGCTTTGACAGCCCAGTGAGTCAGATGTGGTTGGACGCGGCAGTCCAATGTGGCATCAATTCCAATCCCGACTACAACGGGGCTGTTCAGGACGGCTCTTTCCTGTACCAGGTCAACCAGAAGAACGGCGAGCGCTGTAGCGCTGCCAAGGCCTATCTGAGACCCAACCTCGATCGCCCGAATTTGAAGGTCATCACCGGAGCCGTGAGCTCCAAGATCAACATCCAGGACAAACGGGCAACGGGCGTGTCCTTTTATCTGGGCAATGAGTTGATGTCGGTTCGTGCTCGCCGCGAGGTCGTCGTATCTGCGGGGGCCTTCGGCTCGCCTCAATTGCTGCAACTCTCCGGCATTGGTGATGCTGAAGAACTGAGTCAACTCGGTATTGCATCGATTCACAATCTTCCCGGGGTTGGCCAGAATCTTCAAGACCATATTGACTACGTTCAAAGCTGGACCACGCCCAGCGATACGGGGACGTTTGGACTTTCATGGCGTGGCACTGGAAAAATGCTGAGTGCCATCAGAGAGTGGCGCAAAAAGCGAACCGGCATGGTCACTAGCGTCTATGCATCAGGCGGGGCCTTTGTTCGATCCCATGCGGATGCACCGGCTCCCGATCTGCAGTTGATCCTGATTCTGGCTATGGTCGACAACCATGGCCGCAAGATGCATCTCGGTCACGGTATGGCCTGCCACGCCGATGTGCTTCGGCCGTACAGCCGTGGAACGGTCAAGTTGCAAAGCCAAGACCCCCGTGTGGCCCCGCTGATTGATCCTCGCTTTCTGTCGGATGAACGCGATTTGCAGTTGTTGGTCAAGGGCGGACAAATGGTGCGACGCCTGATGGAGTCCAGCGCCCTCACGCCTGTGCGCGGCAGATCGCTCCATCCAATCCCAGCCGATGACGTAAAGGCCTTGGAGGAGGACATTCGTAATCGGGCAGACACGCAATATCACCCGGTGGGCACCTGCAAGATGGGGCCGGACAACGATCGCATGGCGGTGCTTGATGCACAGTTGCGAGTCCGAGGCATCCACAATCTGCGCGTCGCCGATGCTTCGATCATGCCAACCATTGTTGGCGGCAACACCAACGCTCCGAGCATCATGATCGGCGAAAAATGCGCGGACATGATACGAGCGTCACGCCTCGCATAAGTGTTTGCCGCTACAACAGGGCGGATATCAACTTAGCGCAAATATGGTGCCCAAAAAAAGCAAAACAGTTGTCGAGGCGGAGCCGATGTCAAGCACCATCAAACTGGCGGATTTGGACGACCCAGTAGTGGTCCGCGTCCTTCAGGCAACGGCGCTGTGCATTGCGCGTCTCGGGCCTGACAAGACTACGGGCGACGAAATTGCCAAAGCCAGCGGAGTTTCCAGGGCCACGCTGTATCGTCGATTTGACAACCGTGAAGGCATTTTTGCAAGTTTGTTGTATGCCAGGTCAATTCCCTTTGTAGCGCCTGTTCTCAAGTTGCTTTCGGGCGAAAAAAACATTGCAAGACGCTTTGAAGATGGAATGGTCTTTGCGCTCCTTGAAATGAGCCACGACCCGTGTTTGAACGCCTTCTATACGGCGGGCTGGGCCTTTCCGAATTTGGCCTTGATTCAATCTGCGTACAGCCACCTATTTGGTGATTCCATCGTGCCTTTGCTCAAGACGGCCTATCAGCAGGGAGAAATGCGTCGAAACGTTCCTTTTGATGCATTGATGTCCTGGAACATGACCCAGTTTTTGCAGCTTGCCAGTCAGGCTCCTTGGGAGGAAATGGCACTTCGTTATCAAATTCGCCATTTTGTAATACCGGTATTGATTCCTGATGCACGGTAAGCAATGGGATGGACGCCCCCACCCGATGAAGGCATCAATGTGCCGGAGTGGAAGGGTCATCGACCACTCAAACCGGTAGGGGCGCCATCATGCTGATTACGACAATTGGCATCGATCTGGCGAAAACCGTATTCTATTAATCAGGACGATTGATTGCCCGATAACGTGACGGGGATTGTCCGTAATGCCCGGAAAAGAACCTGGAAAATACTGAGACCGAGGAAAACCCAAGTTCGTCGCTAATCATGGAGATCGGCATGCTCTGCTGGCTGAGCATTTGCTTTGCCCGGCACAACCGCGCCTGAGTCGCAACACTCTGGAAGTTCGTACCTTCCCTTTGTAGACGCCGATGCAACGCGGAACGGGAGATGGAAAATTTTTCGCATACCAAGGTTAATAGCGTCCCCTCTGAAGCATACATCTCCAGTTCGTTGATCAGTGCAAGGACGCGTACAGCAAATGAACGCTGCTGCTCAAGTAGCTTGAGCTCATGGTTTGCCTGCCCATCGATCGCGTCAAAGGCAAATCGGTTATACAGGTGGTAAGGCTCATCTGCCGTAGGCAATCGAAGCTGCATGCGATTCGCCGGCTGCTCAAAAACCACTTTGCAGGACTTGTATTGCGCCAGACGTTTCCACCCTGGAAAAGGTTTCCCCACAAGTTCAATGGTCGCCGCGAGCCGATCGTTTTCGGTATATTGCCGAGCGAGATCCGCCATTGATGCAAGGTGGCCGAACGCACTCATTGCGGTCCGCTGTTGTGGATCATCCAGCGTATACACAAATTCATACAGGTCACCCACAACCTGAAAACTTATGTCGTCCACGTCGCCAATAAGCGGTTTGATTCGTACGTAGTTATCGAACGCTTCCCTCAGTGTTCGTGAATTGGAAATAACACCAATTAGCGTACCGAACGGAGCGCGGAGCGGCGCATTACCGCTTCGTTCGAGCATCGTTACCGTATCAAGGCGCTCTATCAGATTGAGCATGGCAATATGCTTTGTCGCACTGATTCGGCCATGAGGGTCATTGGCCTCCAGTAAGGAAATTCCCGTCAGGCGCTGAAATTCCGCCGGGCTGATGCCCGCTTCCTTTGCGGACTCAAGGCCGAGTGAGGCAAGTTTGCTGGTCACAGTCCTAGACCAATGTGACATGTAGGTAGTCCCCAGGATCAAGGCCATGAATGACTGGTCGGTCACCCAGAAAAAGCGACGCAGTGGGCCCAATCAACGCGAAACCAATCTAGCACGCAGCTTCGTCGTATCCACTAAGGGATTGTCCTCACGTTCACGTGACTAAGCTGGCACTAGTTCCGCATGACGGCCAGGATCAAGGCCTGGAGCCGGCCCCCGTACGCAAAGTACGCATAGCGGCGGGCCCCAAAACACCACGCTTTAGTCGGAAATCGGCACCACCTTGCTGGACAGGGTCCGGGTACTGGTCAGCGCGCCCGAGTCTCTGGAAGACGAGGCTGCATAGAACGTGAATGCCCCTGCAGGGATCCGCCACTGACCCAACGTGACATCCCAGATTGCCAGACGTTCTGCGCTGGCACTGATAGTGATTTGCTTCGAACTCCCCGCAGCCAGCTGCACTTTCTGCCAGCCAATCAGACGGCGCGGCGGTTCACCTGCCGCCGGTGGCAGAGCCGCATACAGCTCTACCACTTCGGCACCATCGACTTTGCCGGTATTTGTGACCGTAAGCGTTGCTGTCAGATTGCCGGATACATCCATCGAAGTGCTCAGACCAGAGTAGCCAAATGTGGTGTAGGACAGACCGTAGCCGAACGGGAAAAGCGGCTGGATGTTCTGTGCGTCATACCAGCGGTAGCCCATCTGCAATCCTTCGCTGTAAACAACGTTGGTGTCGGTAGGGCTGATTGCTTTCTGCGGCTGGTCGGTATCTGCCATCGGGAACGTGATCGGCAACTTGCCCGACGGGTTCACCGTTCCGAACAGAACGTCAGCTATGGCTGGTCCCCCCTGCATACCGGGATACCAGGCTTCCAGCACCGCATGGACATTATCGATCCAGGGCATGGTCACTGCAGTGCCGTTTTCCAGCACGACGATGCTGCGCTTGGCACTTGCCGCAACGGCGGCAATCAAGGCGTTCTGGTCATAAGCCTGGTTCGCAGGATCAGTCGTGCTATTCGGGAGGCTGAGAGAGGACAAATCGGCGCCTTCCGTTTCAAACTGTGTACCAAAGACAATGGCTACATCGGCGGCGGCGGCGGCGGCGGCCGCAGCATTGGCATCGGTGCCATCGAGATACGTCACGGTTGCGTTCGGCGCTTTAGCCCTGATTGCATCAAGGGGCGCAGAATTGTAGTAGGTTGCGCAGGCGGGGATGCCGACGGCGATCATAGTTGAAGGATCAACGAGGCACTTTACCGCATTGATGCCATCCCGCGGCGGGGTCAAGGCGGAGCCACCACCCGCCATTACGCCAGCGTCCGCATGGCCGCCGATAACCACAATGCTGTGAATGGTTGAGGCATTCAGCGGGAGTACCGGTGTACTGCTGCTGGCGGGCGTTGCGTTCTTCAGCAATACCATCGTCTGAATGGCAGCGTTATACGTAGCCGTGTCACCCGCGGCCTGGTCGATCGTGCCCCCCAACGTGGCAGGCGAATCCATAACCCCGACCCGGATCATCGTACGCAAGCGACGCTGAACCATGTCGTTCAGTCGGGTCATGGGTACGGTTCCGGCAGTCACAGCGGCTTCGAGCTTCTGGTTGAAAAAGGTTGGTACAAGGCCCAGGTAACCAACACTGTCATTAGTAGAACCGCCTTCCTCTTCATCCGTACCGGCGTTGGCGGCCTGCTCAGTATCGGTGATTGCCATATACCAGTCGGACTGGACCTTCCCTTTGAAGCCCCATTCGTTCTTGAGCACGTCAGTTAGCAAATAGCTGTTCTGGCAAGATTTGACGCCATTCACCAGGTTATACGCGCACATGATGTTGCCAGGCTGGCCTACCTTCACCCCAATTTCAAAAGGCAGCAGGCTTAGTTCCCGCAAAGTGCGTTCATCAATGATTGAATTGGAAATGTAGCGGTTGGTCTCCTGGTCATTGGCCGCATAGTGCTTGATCGTCGCAATGACTTTCTGTTCCTGCGTACCTTGGGTACGCGCTGCGATCATGTAACCGGCAAGGACCGGGTCTTCGCCCAGGTATTCCCATGTACGGCCGTTACGCAGTTCACGGGCGAGGTCAACCCCGGCACCAAGGCCTTCCGAGAAGCCACGGACGCGCAATTCCTTGGCGATCTGCGCGCCATAGTCATGTGCTAGCGTGGGGTCCCAACTGGCGGCCAGGGCTAGCGGGGATGGCATGGCCGTTGAGCCGTTGGGTTGAACCACGCCATTTAAAATTTGCAGTACTCCTGTCGAGGAGTCGGTAGTATAAAAGTCGGGGATCCCTAGTCGTGGGATGCCAGGAATGGTGCCATCGCCACCAAGGGGCGCGAGCTGAGCGCCTATGCCATGAACCATCTGGATTTTTTCATCCAGGGTCATTTGAGCAACCAAGGCTGCCGCGCGTTGATCCGCAACCGTATCGGGGTCAGTGGCGGCGGTGGTGGTAGTGGGCGTTGAGTGGTCTGAACCGCCACAACCGGCAAGGATCGCGGCGCAGATTGCGGTCAGTACCCAGTTCTTGCGAATCGTCATTCTATTGTCTCCAGCTCCATGTGACCGAGCCGCCGATATTCATGTTTGTATCGGGTGGTCGGATTATTTGGTAACGGAGAAATAGTAGGCGGAGCGGAAAAAACGATCTTTGCCTGAGGTTGCGGGATTTTGCCTAGCGTTGAGCCATGGGGTAAATCAGATAAGGTATTTACCCTATCGCCCCCAAAAAACCGGTTCAGACATCATTCACCCTGTGAAGCGCCCCGGGTTTTCTGGAGACTCCTATTCTTGAGAAAATGGAGTCATGGAAAACATCAAGAAGAAGTCACCCAGGTATTCGCCGGAAGTCCGTGAGCGAGCGTTCCGGATGGTCCACGAGCACCGGGGCGAGCATGAATCGCAGTGGAAGGTGATCGCGTCGATTGCGGCCAAGATGGGCTGCTCCGGCGAGACGCTGCGCAACTGGGTACGTCAGGACGAACGCAATCGGGGCTTGCGGGCCGATGACAACAGCGCCGATCAGAAGCGGCTGAAAGAGCTGGAACGCGAGAACTGTGAACTGCGCCAGGTCAATGAAATCCTGCGCAAGGTGTCAGCGTATTTCGCACAGGCGGAGCTCGACCGCCGACCGAATGGCCGGGGTTTCGCGGTGGTCGCCACCGAGGTGCGCACGCTCGCACAGCGCTCGGCCGCAGCCGCGAAGGAAATCAAAACGCTGATTGAAAATTCCGTGAGCGAGGTCGAAACAGGAACAAGGCTGGTCGATCAGGCGGGTAGCACCATGGGGGAAGTCGTGACCAGCATCAAGCGGGTGACGGACATAATGGGCGAGATCGCAGCGGCCTCGGACGAGCAGAGCAAAGGGATCGATCAGGTCGGGCAAGCCGTCACGCAGATGGACGAAGTCACCCAGCAGAATGCGGCTTTGGTGGAGCAGGCTGCAGCTGCGGCGCAGTCGCTGGACGATCAGGCGAAGAAACTGCACGCAGCGGTTAGCGTTTTCAAGCTCTAGTTGCGGATACTGACTCTTGTATGTACGCAGGACGAAGCCTGCGGGCGCATTCGCTCCACGTACTTCTTCCCATGTCAGGCAACGTAGACGTTCACAACTGCAACGCAAGATTTCATTTCTGGATCGTCGCTCGACCGTGCGGTGTGCCATGGGCCAGTGTCAACAGGCGCTCCAGTGCTTGTCGCTGCCTGGTGCGTTCCTTGCTTTATCAAGCCGGCTCAACGGCCTTGCTATGCGCAGGTGTTCCATTCAGCGACGACGAAAACGGCAAGATTTTTGATTTCCAGGAAAATTCAAGATGAGTGACTGGGATGAGTCGAAACAGCCGCTTGCAGTAGATGTCGCGGACTCCGGCGGTGTTTCGGGCGCTTTCCGCGCAGACAAGAAACGTGACATCAACGCGTGTCCAAATTGGGCGTGGGCGACTCCCCAGGTTCAATACGACTGGATGGATTCGAACACGCCTTTCATTAACATTGCTTAATGGCCCGGAATCGGACCCGGTGCCTGAGCGTCGCCACACGGGTTCATATCCCTATGCAGAACGGCATTTGCCGCGCATAACCCCAACGCTACGGCGTGGCTTGCGTCGGCGTTCGGCCCCATACAGTTCCTTCGTCAGCTGCCTTCACGATAGGTCGCTTGTCTTAATACTCCATAGTTGCGAGAGGAAAGTAACGTGCAGCGCAATATGCTCAAGTCAAAGATACACCGCGCGGTTGTCACTCACTGCGAACTTCACTACGAAGGATCGTGCGCTATCGACGAAGATCTCCTGGACGCGGCCGGGCTAGTCGAAAACGAGCGGATCGATGTCTGGAACATCAACAACGGCGAACGATTTTCCACCTACGCAATCAAGGGCGAGCGGGGAAGCGGCATGATTTCACTCAATGGTTCGGCGGCAAGACGGGCGCAGCTCGGCGATCCGGTGATTGTCGCGGCGTTTGCGATGGTCGACGAGACCGAGCTCGCCGCGGGCTGGCACCCGAAGCTGGTATTCGTTGACGAGAAAAATAGGGAAAAGGACAGGCGCGATCATGTGCCAACGCAGAGCTGGTTTTGATAGACCGCTAACAAGCCATGTGATCTGAAATCGTGGGGTATGCACTGCTCGGTGAGCGCACGCCCGTCCGGGGACAGAAAGTCATTGGCTCGGTCATGGTGGAAGATTCCACGCTGACGCCGCCAGTCGACGCGATCCTGTCTTACGCAGTGCCGTCCGGTAGGTCAGGACGCAGTTCGGCCTCGATCTGATCGATGGTCGGTAGTCCAGTCACCAGCGATGGCGGCACCTCGCGCATCAGTTGGTATTCAGCGACACCCATTGGCTTGGTCACGCCACGCAGCGCATATTCCGCGACAAGCCGGTTCTTTTCCTTGCACAGCAGCAGGCCGATGGTTGGCTGGTCCTCGGGCGCCTTGACCTGCGCATCGATCGCGGAAAGGTAGAAGTTCAGTTGGCCCGCATATTCGGGCTTGAACGGCGTCGTTTTCAGTTCGACGACGACATAGCAACGCAGCTTGAGATGGTAGAAAAGCAGATCGACAAAAAACTCGTCGCCGCCTACCTCCAGCCGGTACTGGCGCCCCACGAACGCGAAGCCGGCCCCCAGTTCGAGCAGGAAACGGGTGATGTGCTGGGTGAGCGCACGCTCGATGTCGCGCTCCTGGGCGTTCTCGGCCAGGCCGAGAAAGTCAAAGATATACGGATCCTTGAGCGCTTCGCGCGCGAGATCGGACTGCGGTGGCGGCAACCGGTCAGCGAAATTCGTGACAGCGTTGCCGGCGCGCGCGTGGGCGGCCGTCCCGATCTGCATGGTCAGCACGCTGCGCGACCAACCGTGCTCGAGCGACTTTTCTGCATACCACAGCCGTTGAGCCTCGTCGTTGAGCTTGTCCAGCAGTGTCACGACGTGCGACCAGGGTAATTGTGCAACGGGTTGTTGCACAAATTCCGACCGCGGGAAGGCTTGTGCCAACGCGCGCATGTACTTGAGGTTGCGCGGCGAGAATCCGCGCATGTCGGGAAAAGCTGCCTTGAGGTCGCGCGCGAGCCGGTCGATAACGCCGGCCCCCCAGCCTTGTTGCTGCTGCCTCTCGAGAATATCGCGACCGATCTGCCAGTACAGCATGACCAGTTCGCGATTCGCGCTGGCCACGGCGCGCTGCCGCGCGTGCTCGACCCGCTGCTTGAGCTCGGCAAACCAGTGGCGATAATCCTCAGCCCAGGTGGGAGGGCTCATATCCTTGGTCATGCGTGTGATCGTGTGAGTCCCGGTGATCGCGCTCGAAAGGGAAATTATCTTGGCGGAGCCGCGAATCGACAAGCGTAACCGGCGTGGAAGTCTTGCGATTATAGCATCGCACCCCATCAAATAATTCGATAAATATATTTATGTTAAATTACGCAAAAACAAGCGCAATCAACCTCTAGCCACGTGGCTTCCTGAACCGCTCCACTTCGCGCGCCTTGACCTCACGCTCCAGGGCCTTGATGCGTTCTCGCGTTGTGGCCCAATTCCCATGCGTCGGTCTGTTAGTTTTGCGCTTTTGACGATCACGAGCCAATGACCAGCTGAACGATCTAGAGGGCTTTGTCACGTTAGTGGTCATGGGCCGCAGCATTGTCAGGTGTCGCTACGATTTAATGGACTGCAGAAGGATTTTGGGCGATACCGATGGCTGCCTCAGCTTGAACTCATCCGTGTACCGCTTGCTGCTCATATGGACTCCTTTGGTTGCCAGAAATTATGGCTCAAAGGTGTCTACGAAAGGCTGGCCGGTCCATTTTGACTTGGAAAACGTTTGCGAGTTTTATAGGATTTAATTCGCGTAACAATCGAATTCTGTTGAAAGTTCTCAGTTACACATATATGCGAAATGGATGTTGTTGAGCTTCGTGTCGAGAATGAAAATCACGCGGAGTACGGCCACAAAAACGCTCATCGAAAACCTCTGGATAGCATAAAATTTTCCCCGCGCTAAAGATTGAGGCGAAAACGCCGCTATTTGATTTTTAGCCACAAGAGGTTGGCTCTGCGGGTACACATTAAAACTAGAGGAAGACCATGAGTGTTATCGATGGATTTGAGCGCAAGGCGCTCTTCAACATCACGCGCGCTGTTGCTTTGGTGTGCGTTACCGTATTTTTGCTGGCAATCGTCGGCACCGTTATTTTCGGCGTCTCGGTGTGGCAGGACCACGTCGACACTCGAGTCTCGGCGCAGGAGATTGTCGAGCCACTGAAGCAGACGCCTGCGCCGCAGCCAGACGGTCAGCAAACCCAAGGGACTCAACCTCCCGCTGAACAAGGCGCTGCTCAGAGCCCACTCGCAGGCTATCGAATCCCATTCGCGCTTCAAAAATATGCATCGGGTGACAATGCGCAAATTATCCGCAATCACCTCGACTCGGTGCCGGTCGCTGACCGCCAGGCCTACCTCGATGAACTCGGCGCGGTGGTTGCATCTGCGGAAGCGAGCAAGGTGGATGTGTTTGAAGCCATCAACTCCTACATGAAAACGAAGAGCGAGCGCTACACGGAAGCGGCCGCGAAGGCCGCGGAAAAGTGGCAAACGCTGAAGATGGTTGCTGCGGGAACTGCTACCGGACTGCTGCTCGTCGCGTTGTTTAGCCTCGTCCTGGTGTTGCTTGCTATCGAGCGCAACACGCGTCCTCTGCGCCAAGCGACTCCCTCGGTTGCGGGCCAGCCGGTCGCGGAGGTGTCGCAAGCATGAGTCGCCTGGCTACTTGGAGTCGACGCTTCGCTGGCCACGGCGTTGCCGTCGCAGTCGCGATGAGCCTCGTTGCTTGCGGTAAAGACAACGGGGCGAGCACGTCGCAGGTCGCGGAGAAAAAGTTTCCGGGGTATCAGCGGGTTGGTACCTCGGGAGACGCCGCGCAGCTCTGGTTCAATCCTTCCGATATCGCCCGCAACGGCAGCAGCTATGTTGTCCACACGCTGAAGACGTTCCCGGATGGATACGCGCGTTTTGACGTGGTTACGAACTGTCGCGACGCCACGAAGCGTCTCGGCGGAACGCAGTATCGAGCTGACGGAACGGCCGACAAGGACTACCCGGGCAATGATGAGGCTGTCTCCGCGAAGTCGGAGCCCGGTATGGCGGAACTCATGTCGACCGCGTGCGGCGTCGCGATGGCTTCGCGCTCGATTCAGGGCGAATTCAACGTTCCTGCCGCTCTTGAGTTGCTCTATGGGCCTTACGACGCGCAGTCGAAAACCGCATCCTGGTCTGACGCAGCGGTGCCTTCTGACCTGCCTTGGCGAGAGAATCTGCAATTGTCGGATGGGAAGCCATTAGCCGTTACAGGGATGGCAACGTTCGTGTTGTCGGAAGGCGGCCAGGAAAAGAAGGTCCTTGTCACGAACGCGGTACCGGTAGACGGCGGCTGCCATGCTTGCACGGGATTGCTTGGCGTCGCAATCTTCAGGAAGGATGGTAACGCCTGGAAGATTGACTCGAGTCAACCGTACGTTGCTTCGATGGGCACAACGGGGTCGGTCGGCAGCAGGTTTGAATGGGCTCCTGCCGGCGACGGAAAGTACGCGCTGATTGTCAGTGGTGGCGACACACACCAGGGTTATCAGACGGCGTATATGAATGCCTTCGTTCGAGGAAAGGACGGGAATTTTGTGAGTATCGTTGACGACGGTGACACCGGCGTCTCCGACACTGAGTCCGTCGACGTGAAGACGAGCTTCGTCAAGGGCAAGGACCCGGCGCACTACGATATCAAAGTCGCGTTCTCATACTCGATTCCTGGTCAGGCTGACTATGTCGCTGACCACATCTATCAATACTCGGGCGATAAGTATGTGCTCGTGAAGAAGGATGACCCGCCGAAAGTGATTGCCGCGGATGGCGCTTCCGAGGGAGGCGCTGCCCAAGGAGGCACGAGTACCACGGCTGCCTACAGTGCGGGTGGCTATTCAAAAGCATCCAGCCAGCCAGCTGCAGCAAGCCCAAGCTTTGATTGTCAGAAGGCGAAGTCAGATGCTGAACGCCTGATTTGCAGTGATGCGGGATTGGCTTCCCAAGATGTTGCGCTGGCGAGTTTGTTCGAGCAGGCCAAGGCGGCGGTGACCGACAAGGCCGGGTTCCGGGAGCGAGTGCGCCAGCAATGGAACTATCGCGAATCCGCTTGCCACGACAGGGAGTGCCTGGTCCGCTGGTACGTAGCGCAACATGAGTTCCTCTCTGAAGTAGCTCAGACGGGAAGGTTGGACTGATTCAGGCCGCGTGCTCGGGCGCAGACGCAAGTCTGCGTTCGAGCACCGACTTCGCGGCAGCAAGATGCTGGCGCGAGGTTGTCGATTGTCAAGATTAGGGAGGCGAGGAAGCGGTTAGCACGAAGCGTCTGGGTTTTGATAGATTCGTCCTGTTGGCGGGAAGCTTCAAGTCGATTCGTAGACCGTATTAAAAGTGTCACCGTTGCGGCATTAAATGTGTCACTGCCTGTTCCCGTCGGCACTCGAAAGCGGCAGAAGCGATCCGTGGTACCTACCCGATGTCGTCGCAAGCTCACTAACGGTAGGCCAGGCGGGTCGCAGCAATGCGCTGACGCTTCGCTTGCTCCAGCAATGAGGCTCAACTCAGACAGCGCTCAAAGTATCGCCGGGTCATGGCCCTGCGATACTCCGCCTTCATCGGCTGGGCATTGCCAGGCGACCACCCGTGACCGCCGTAGCTCGCGCGACAGGACGCGTAGCTGACGTAAGCGTTCTGCAATTGCTGTTGCCGCGCCAAGCGCTCTTCCGGGGGCAATAACCGTTCCCGTAGATCATCTTTCAGCTTCTCCCATAGAGGAGGCAGATGATGATAGTGACGGTCGTGATTCAGAATGTTTGTGCGATGAATTTGGGCGGGGACTATCGAAGCAGCGGGAACCAGCGAATAGAGGCCCCGTTGTTTCAATCCTCTAATTGTGCGCAGCTTCGACTCCAACTCGGCGAGAGCAAGCTTGCCTGTCTCCAACTGCATCCCGGTCTTGTCATCAAGATATGACTCCCCCCAAAGGCGGCAAATATCCTGTCGAAGACGAAAATGCGTTTGCTCTGAGCCTTGAAACTCCAAAGCTCGTTTCAGTCGTGAGTTGACGCCACGGATGCGAGCGAGTCCCCTTACAAGGTGTCGATCAAGCCGATCCAGTAATCCCTTGTAGAGCCGGTTCTCATACCTGCTCCGAAATCCAGTCGCGCTCGCCCATCGAGGATGAGGTCGCAGGCTTCGGCATCAAGCAACACAGACTGGATGCTCCTGTTCAATGTACTGACGCACAACCGCGATAGGCGCACCGCCGCACGACCCGGCACTTCCGACTTCTCCGCCCTCACGTCGGTATTGGAAAGCACTCCCGGCGCAAAGCAGGTGCAAAAAATGACGCAGTGCGGATAAAAAAAGCCGCCCCGGACAGGGCGGCTCATATCAGTCTGGATTGGAAAAGGACAGACTGGCCAGCCTGGTCCGGCTTAGAAGCGGTGGCGGATACCCGTCGTCACAGCCACCTGGTTTTGCGTTGTCGACGACGGCAGGATGCCGCCAATCGAAGTGGGGGCGAAGGCCGAAACGCCACCGACGTCAAACGACGACGAATGCTGATATACGCCCGCGAGATAGACGTCGGTGCGCTTGCTGAGCGAGTAATCGCCGCCCGCCGTGATCGAGTGCCACTTGGGGCTGACACCGGAACCGGCTGCCGTCAACCTGCTCCACGTGTACGTGTACTCGCCGACTGCGGCAAGCGTGGGCGTCAGCGCGTAGGTACCGTTCAGCTCGATATTGTCGAACCGCGCGTTGATACCTGAACCGGGAGCGCCAAAATCCTGAAGACGCGAATGCGTCCAGAGCAGGCCGACCGTGCCAGGACCATAGGCGTAATTCGCGCCGACACCGAACGTCCTCTGTACATCTGCGTTCCCGAATCCGAGCCCGGTGACCGAATTCGCAGCTGCATTGGCGTTCACGCCAGGGTTGTTCATCTGGTCATAAGCGGCCGCAATCCTGAACGGGCCGTTCTCGTAACCCGCACCGACGCTCCATTGGCGACCGTCCGCAAAACCCCCTGCCTGATTGCTGAAGCCGTACTGACCGCCGAAGTGGAAGCCCGCGTAATTCACGCTTTCGTACTTGACCGCGTTCGAGGTCGAAAACTGCGCGCCGATGTTGTCGTTGTTGAACGGGTGGGCCGCGAGGTTGATACCGCCTGCCTGACCTGCCAGTGCCAGCGGCGTGAGGTAATCCGCGACCGAGTCAAACTGACGGCCCAGCGTCAGCGAGCCGTACTGGTCGTTCTGCAGGCCGACGTAAGCCTGACGAGTAAACAGGCCCGACGAGTTGCCGGTGAAATAGCCCGGGCTAACCGCACCGTTGTTCAGGTTGAAACCGGATTCGAGCTTGAATACAGCCTTCGTGCCACCACCGAGATCTTCCGCGCCTTTCAGGCCGAAGAAGGTGTTTGACAGCAGGCCGCTGGACTGGGCCCACACGCTGTTGCCACCCGCGTTATTGACGTAGGCGATGCCTGCGTCGAGCGAGCCGTACAGGGTCACGCTGCTTTGCGCATGTGCCGCGAGGCTGAATGTGCCGAGTACTCCGAAAGCGATCAGTGTTTTCTTCAGGATGGTTTTCATGTTTGTTGTCCTTGGTTCTAGATCCGTCCATCTGCCATCTGCAGATGAACGGAGCAACGCCCGTGAAAGAGCGGATGTGAATATAAGTGTTACCCCGCAGTTCACGGTTGCATACTCCCAACATCTCGGATATATCGCGGCCGAATTTGATCGCGCGCAATCCTTACTTGCGGGCCGGGAACTTCGGGCTGTGTCGCCATCATCGGATATGAGATGAGAACATTTTTATGATGAGTAGGAATACTGATTATACGGAAATGCGCAGGGCATGTGACCACGGGCTGAGCTGCGGCGTCCGGCTGCGCGGACAGCGCCGTATCATCGTCGACCAGCACGTCTCTGGCGACGTTGTCCTGTTTGCGCTGGAGGGTCAGGCGACTTTTTTCCACAGTCACTAGCGAACCTAAGAGGCCAGTTCAAAAAAAGGCCTGCGATGGTCTGTTAACTTTCGCGGCGCGATGTTAACCTCGGTCGTCCAGACGACGGAGACCGAGGGGATGCAAGCGCCGATCATTGACGACGAATTGTGGGCACTGATCGAACCGCTACTGCCAAAGCCCGGACGCCGAAACAACGAGTGCCGCGGACGGCCGCGCGTGTCGGAGCGGGCGGCGCTCAACGGTGTCCTGTTCGTGTTACGCACCGGGATTCGATGGAACCACCTGCCGACCGAACTGGGGTTTGGCTCGGGTGCGACCTGCTGGCGTCGCCTCGACGCATGGCAGAAGGCGGGTGTCTGGAACAGGCTGCATGCATTGCTACTCGACAGGTTGCGCGAATCCGGACAACTGGACCTCTCATATGCCGCCGTCGATTCATCGTCGGTACGAGCCGTTGGGGCGGGCGAAAAACTGGGCCGAACCCCACGGATCGTGCGCGCCCAAGTTCGAAGCACCACATCCTCGTAGACGCCAACGGGGTACCGGTTAGCGTGATACTGACCGGTGCGAACCGTAACGATGTCACCCAGCTGCTGCCGTTGGTCGATGCCATCGGGCCGATCCGCGGCATGCGCGGCCGAGCGCTGCGCAAGCCGAAAGTCATTTACGCCGATCGTGGCTACGACTCCGACACGCATCGCCAGCGCTTGCGTGATCGTGGCATCAGGCCAGTAATCGCACGGCGTCGAACTGAACATGGCAGTGGCCTGGGAAAATTCCGCTGGGTGGTAGAGCGGACTCACTCGTGGCTCCACAACTTCCGCCGGCTTCGTATTCGCTTTGATCGCCGTAGCGACATTCACGAAGCATTCCTCAGATTCGCTTTCTCGCTCGTATGCTGGAACATACTCAAACGAGCGCAGTTGGCTTTTTGAACTGGCCTCTTATGCCTTTTCACGCTCTGGCTGAAGGGCGCAACCAGAGCGTGCGCAGTCTATTAGCATAGCTACATACCAATGATATTTACGGCGTGCAGTAGCTGCGGTGCCATGGCTACTGCGCCGTTTCTGCCCCCCTGTGTCCTGTCTCGCATCAGGATCAGGTTCAACCCGCTCTCCAACTCGACTCGGGCGCGGGTTCGCGCGTACATGGTGGACTGCCAACCTTGAGTTCGGTCGGTCTTAAAAACGTACGTTTCCGTTGGCTTTTCTCATAGTCCAATCTTCAGCCAACGGCCCGGGCCTTACGGTCACCGGGTTACCTGGCCAAAGCCAGGCGCGGACTCCTTTTTACCGGAGGAGACGAACCGACGCGCTTCCGATTGCCATATTCGGCCTCGGTCGAGGTAGCGCGCGTACCTGGGTTAATGTGCCCTGTCCTTGGATAGGGGGTGCCCTCCGCTGGTATGTCGCTTAGCGACGCGTCAGTGGCCCGGCGTGTGCCGGCAAAGGCCTCTTTATGCGGGGTGCTGGCGGCTGAATTGTAAACTCCTGAAGTCGTCGGCAAGTCTACGAAACCGCCCGGGGAACCGTACCCGGCGGGGTTTGCGCCTTACCTCAGTCTTCAAAAGTTTTTCAAAACCGCCGACTTCTAAAAAAACGCCGTGCGGCGTTTAGGTGGGTATGCAACTTCATCGAGGTCCTAGTGCTAGTGACCTCTTTGGGGGTGCCGTCTCGCGAGAGATCAGGCTGCCGCAGTGGCGGCTTGGGTGTTCTGGCGGCAGGAGAGTGCGCTCGTTCTGCTCGCTGGCCTGAAGTAAATCACACGTTACGCTTGCTGCGCAAGGCCTTCCGTTTGCGTTTCGCCGAACAAGGCGCGTTGCGTTTGAGTTGTTGATCTGTCAACTTCGCAGTGCTCAAGGGCGCTCATGTGTAGCGTTTAGATAGCGCTCGGTCCAACTGAAGGCCACTGGAACTACGTTCTCGGCCTGCAAAGTGCGCCACTGAGAATCCCGGGTCGCTGTGACCGCCTTAAGTTTCCCGTTCCTATCCATTCTTATCCGTTCTTTTCCATTCCTACGCATTCGTTCTCGTCCGTGCCGGTGCCGACCGCCTGGCACGTGCCCTCCTGGCACGTCGGCGTCGAGCCGCGCGCGTTCGCGACGAGCGCGGCGCTGGGAATCCTGCGTCGCTGTGGCCGGCTTAAGTTTCCCGTTCTTATCCGTTCTTTTCCATTCCTACGCATTCGTTCTCGTCCGTGCCGGTGCCGACCGCCTGGCACATACCCTCCTCGCACGTCCGCGTCGAGCCGCGCGCCGTGGCATTTCGACTGTGAAGTGTGCACGCGCTGGCGAGCATCATCGAGTGGAACCGTACCGCTTGCGATGTCGTTGTCCGCGCGAGAGGACTGGCCAGCAGAACGAGCAGCGCGCCTCGAAAGAAGCGGGTTTTTCGCAAAGATTTCCTCTCGCATGTGATGTCAACGGCGATAACGTAGCGACCAGGGAACCTTCGCGCGCCTCCTCAGGGGTGGCAGCATGTTTTCGTCTCTACTACGGTTTCCGGTAAAGCACTCGTGGACCTCGCCGGGCGCCGCTGGTTTCGTTGGGCGTGGCCCACTTGTTCAACGCCGCCGCGGCATTTCACAGGTAAAGCATTCGATGGAGGTTGTACACGATGATTGACCCAGCCGAGTTCCTTCTCACACGCCGTCGCCGACGCAAGCTCTTCCGCCACGCCGACCTGGTCGGCAGGCTGGTTGCTGAGGGATTCAACTATGCGGAGATTGCTGACTATCTCGGCCTGCAGGTAGGGCTGAAGGTCTCACGCGTTGCCGTGCGCGAGTATGTGCTGAAACACTGCGCGGCCGCCGTAGCCGTGCAGCAAACGGCGACAGGGATCACACCAGTTCACGGCAACGCCGCGACGGCCGAGTCCTCGCCTACGTCACCCACCAACAGCGCCGTTTTGGCGGACAACCGTTGCTGCAAGAGTGATGCGATCGAAAGCGAAGAGTCAAACGCATCGGCGAATAAAGGCCACGCGCGCGAAACATTCGAAGTCGAGGAATGCGGCCCACGCCCGACAATGCATCCAATGACTGGGGACGCACCCGGCCCGCGGCAACCGCTCAGGGGCGTGGTGATCCGCTACAGAATTTCTGACGAGGACAACGCCGCACGACTCGATGAATACCGAAGCAAACTATCGCGTGCCCACACCACGGGCGGGCGAGAATCCAGCGAGAACGAGGATAAATAGATGAGCGAAGCTCACAGTACCTGAAACCGATGCTACGGTCGATCACGCCGACCCGGCATCAGCGCCGACGGCGACTACCCGCAATGAGGCAATTGCCGTCCTGAAGTCGCTTGAGCCACGCGTCCCGGATTGGACGAAGATTTCCCGCCCTGGGTCATCGACGAAGGCCGCGCTTTTGACCACTAGGAGCGCGTTGGCCAGCTGCACGACAGCCGCTTGCACGAGGCGGGGGTGCAATTATTGGGGTATTCGGATTCGGTGGTTGGTTTTCATTTGCGCGGCGCAGCAATCGCCGCATGGGGCGATACATGATCCGGGGGGCGCAGGACGGCCACCTGCGGGCATTCACCCGTGCTTCCATACTGACATTCGAACGTCGGCTCCGCACCAGCCAACGGACCTTCGCGCGTGGAGCCTGTCCGTCATCGTTCGCCTGGTGCGATAAAGGGACAGCATTCATTTTGCATAAACCCTGCCGTAAACATGGTTATGTTGCTCCGCAGGTTCGCTGGCACTCCGGTCGGACCATCGCTTCCAGCACTTACACGAGACTCTATTTCCGATGCGAGCCAATCTGCCCGTAACGCAGCAGGAGTACGATTTCCCGCGTGACACCACGCTCATGTCGACCACGGACACGCAAAGCCATATCACCTACGCAAATGCGGCATTTGTTCAGGTCAGCGGATTCGACGGCGATGAGATCCTCGGGCAGCCACACAATCTTGTGCGACACCCGGACATGCCCCCGCAGGCATTTGAGGACATGTGGGCGACGCTCAAGTCCGGTCTTTCGTGGACCGCCCTGGTAAAAAACCGGCGCAAGAATGGTGACCACTACTGGGTGCGGGCGAACGCCGCCCCGCTCATTCGCGACGGGCAGGTGACGGGGTATCTGTCGGTGCGGACCAAGCCCGAGCGTAGCGAGATCGAAGCCGCCGAGCGCCTCTATCGAGACTTTCGCGAAGGCCGGACGGGCCAGCGGAAGTTTCACCATGGGCTGATTGTTCGCACTGGATTGTTAGTGTGGACCTCGCTGTTGCAGACCATGCCGGTGCGGTGGCGTATCCGCTCAGGGCTCCTGGTGTCGTACGCGCTGGCAGTCCTGTTCGCCTTTCTGCTTGGCCTGTCTGGTCCGATGCTCGGTGGCTTCGCCGCAATGGACGCGGTACTTTCGCTTTTCACGTGTTTCTGGCTCGAAAGACAGATTTCCCGCCCGCTCCAAGCCGTGCTGAAACAGGCGCTCTCCGTTGCTGCGGGCCAACCCGGCGAGAATATTCACCTGAATCGCGTCGACGAAATCGGGATGATCCTGCGTGCGGTCAATCAGTCCGGCCTCAACCTGCGCTCACTCGTGGATGACGTGAGCGAACAGCTTGGCGGACTCCAGCAGTCCAGCAGTGACATCGTGGTGGGCAACAATGACTTGAGCGATCGCAGTGTCCAGTCCGCAGCGAGTCTCGAACAGACTGCGGCCTCGATGGAACAGATGACGGCAACCGTCAAGAATAATGCGGACACCGCGCTGCAGGCGAGCAAGCTCGCAGATTTGACAAGCGACGCGGCATCGGACGGCGATGCGGCAGTCGGCAAGGTCGTGCAAACCATGAGCGAGATCACCGATGCCAGCAGAAAAATCAGCGAGATCATCAGCGTCATCGAAGGCATCGCGTTCCAGACGAATATCCTGGCACTGAATGCGGCGGTGGAGGCGGCCCGCGCCGGGGAACAGGGGCGAGGCTTTGCAGTCGTAGCCGGAGAAGTGCGAGCGCTCGCGCAGCGCAGCGCCACGGCAGCCAAGGAAATCACGGCGCTGATCAACGACAGCGTTGCAAAAACGGCTACCGGCAGTGAGCTTGTGAACCAGGCGGGAGGCTCGATGCGCAACATCCTGAGCCAGGTCGCGCGGGTCACCGACCTCATCAACGAAATCAGTTCGGCCACCAGGGAGCAGTCGGAGGGGATCGGCCAGGTCAACATTGCCGTGACCCAGCTCGACCAGCTGACACAGCAGAATGCCGGGCTGGCTCAGGAATCCGCGATGGCCGCAGGCAATCTTGAAGCCAGAACGCGCAGGCTGGGCGAAGCGGTCGCCGTGTTCCGCAGCATTGGCGGCCAAAGAGGGTGAAAGCGGCTGGCATGACCAGCCGGTACACGTCGCCATCGCTGCGTCGAGACAACGACCTCGCGTTTGCATCGCTTGCCTTGGCGCATTTTTGGGGCCGCTCGTAAATGTGAACGTCACTTCTACGGGCAGCCAGCAGAAGGGACAAGGCTTCGGTGTCACGCCTTACGCATCGCGCGGCAAAACGATTACGCCCGAGATGGCTTTCTTTGTACGGCGCGCCCGTTGTAACAATGAGCACAAAAGATAATTCCCCATTACACAAGACGCGTTCGCATGCGGACGGAATATTTGCCGCACTGTTTGTCGGACTAACGCCGGTTATCACGGGCCTCGCCTACTTTTCTACGCGCTGGTCGATCACGTCCACGATTTGTACGGCTGCGAAAAGTGTGCCGCTCATTATCGGTGGCGGATGGCCATTGGCGCTGATGCTGGCCGGGCCGCTGGCGCTGGGGTCCGTGCTGATCTGGAAACTCCGGCCTGGGCAAAGGCTCGGCACCATGTACAACGCCGTCACCTCCATGGTGTTCAGCGCGCTCATCATGCACTTCGGGGGTGGGGCCGGCGAAGCGCATTTCCCGTTCTTTATCTTCACCTCGTTTCTGCTCTATTACCGCTCATGGCGGCCTATCGGGCTCGCCTGCGCCGTCATCCTTGCGCATCATCTCGGCTTCTTTGCGCTGCAATCCGTGAACGTGCCGGTGGTCGTGTTCCACAGTGTTGACGGGCGCACCTTGCTGGTGCACCTTGCCGCGGGCGTCGGGCAATGTGCGTTGCTCGGCTATATCGCCAGCAAAATGGAAAAAAGCGACCTGGCGCTGATGCAATCGACCGCCACGCAGAAGCTGGCGGCAAAGGTGTTCCATAAGACCATCGAGGGCATCGTGGTTACCGATGCCCATGGATGTATCGAATCGGTCAATCCAGCCTTCACCCAGATTACCGGTTACAGCGAAGAAGAGGTCATCGGAAAGACACCGCGGGTATGGAAATCCAACCATCACGATGCCGGGTTCTATCAGGAGATGTGGCGGGTGATTGAACATACCGGTCAGTGGGCCGGGGAAGTCTGGAACCGGCGCAAGTCCGGCGAGGTCTACCTTCAAGAGCAAACGATCCAGCGCATCGAAAGCGAAGACGGTGTCGACCGCTACGTCGCCGTCTTCAATGACATTACCGAGCAGCGACGGAAGGATGAGCATATTGAATACCTCGCGTTCCATGATTCGCTGACCAGCCTGGCAAATCGTTCCATGCTGGCCGATCGCCTGAAGCAAGCCATTTCGCTTGCCGACGGGAGCGGAAGTGAGCTTGCCGTGGTGTTTGTCGATCTCGACAATTTCAAGCACGTCAATGACACGTTCGGTCATGACAAGGGAGATGACCTGCTCAAGGTTGTCGCGGCCCGACTTCAAACGGTCGTACGTCAAACGGACACCGTCGCGCGGCTTGGGGGCGACGAATTTGTCCTTGTTCTGCAGCCGTGTGGCCGTCCGGAGGAAATCGCCGCCACCGCCGAGCGCGTGATCAACCAGATTGCCGCTCCGATCGACTTGTCCGGCCTGTCGCTGCGGGTCGGCGCTTCGATCGGTATCGCTGTTTATCCCGGCGATGGCGTGGACGTCGCCAGCTTGATGAAGGGTGCGGATACCGCGATGTACGACGCGAAGGCGGCGGGCAAGGGCACGTATCGTTTCTTTAGCGCTGAGCTGGCCGGTCGGGCGCAGGCGCGGCTGCGTCTTGAAATGGATTTACGCAAGGCTATCGAGCAGCGGGAATTCGAACTCCACTACCAGCCCAAGATTTGTCTGCAGCTGAATTCGCCGTGCGGTGCCGAGGCGCTGATTCGTTGGCGACATCCGCTGCGCGGTCTTGTCCCGCCGATGGAGTTTATTCCTGTCGCCGAAGAGACAGGGTTGATTGAGCCGATTGGGGACTGGGTGCTGGAGGAAGCCTGCCGTCAATTGAGCCTGTGGAAGGCGTCCGGCACAGGATTGGATTCGTTGGCGGTCAATGTGTCTGCCCTGCAGCTGCAGCGGGGAACGTTGGCCAAGAAAATTCGGGAACTGCTCGTACGCTATCGATTGCCCGGCGAAGCTCTGGAAATCGAACTGACGGAAAGCGCTGTCATGCGCAATCCAGACCAGGCAATTGAAACCATGTCGGCGATACGCTCGCTTGGGGTGCGCATTGCCGTGGACGACTTCGGCACAGGACATTCCAGTCTTGCGTACCTGAAGCGCCTGCCGCTGGATACCTTGAAAATCGACCGGTCCTTTGTCAAGGAAGCGCACCACGACGAGGAGAGCGCCGTCATCTGCAGCGCAATTCTGGGACTTGCACGAAGCTTGAATCTGGACGTTGTGGCCGAAGGCGTAGAGACCAGCGAACAACTTGCGTTCCTGAGAAAACAGGGGTGCACGATGGCCCAGGGTTACTACTTCAGCCGTCCGCGCCTGGTCGATGACCTGGAAAAATGGTTAGACGAACAATCAGACGATCAATTGCGAACGTTGCGCGCATAGTACGAATTGCATACAAGCGCTGCGCATGACAGATAAAAGTCGATCCGATATGCAAGGACACCTTGTTAGCCGAATCTCGGTTGTCTGAGTCAATGGGCGGATTGCAGCCCCGACCCCGCACGGAAGCCGCCGCGGAGCACGGGCCGTAGGCCGAGCACCGAACGGGGAAGTACGGTGCTGCCATTGACGCAGATCGGCACAATAGCCCATACCCCGAGCGTCCAGCGGCCGCTGTGACCACGTGGCTGGCCGTTAGACCCTCGATAGTTGTCGTAGGGGAGCGGCTGGTTCGGACGGCCGGAGAGGGTCGACTGCCGCCCGGCGTGGTCGTCGCCACTCGGCCAAAATCGGCCCGTCGCATTTCCTCCAATTAAGGCCCGTCTAGAGTTGGCTTCGGACGTTCGATTCGGTGCTCTTCACGCAAGCCGATCCGGCACATCGAGACTCTCGCTCCAGGCGCAGATGCGATTCCACATTACCGAGCGTGTGGATGCGAAGTTCTGGCAATGGCCACTCTTCGGTAGCACGTGCAGTGTGTAGTCCCGGCAGGCGCGAAAGTGCGCCGATTCGGCCCATGGATCGGGAGAAACATCGCGCTCGCCCAGACACTGGTAAATCGGCACGTCGATGTTTCCGGCATCCTCACTCACGATGCCGGCAGTAATCGATTGCATCGAAAGCACGTAGGGCACAGGGACTAGCAGCGCGTCGTCAGCAGTGAGCACCGCCTCAGGCACATCGTCCCAGTGGAACGTGCTACGCAGGTGACGGCGGTCCATCACCGGGTAGTCGGGCATGCTGAAGTCCAGCGGTCCGGGGTCCGCGCTATGCAACTGCCCGCCCAGTGTGAGATGGACGCCGATCGCCGTGTAGCCCAGCACGGCGATTCGGTCGTAGGTGCTGTGAGCCGCCTGTTGAGTGATCGTCTGCATACCGCCCATTGAATGGCCCCCGCCCAGCTTGATGAACTGCGGTATCGCGGGGAGCGACGGATGCAGCGTGCCCTCGCGCAGCTGCGCGAACAACTGTGTCATCGCATCGTGGTTGGCTTTCGCCGCTACCTGCCGCGTCACGACCATCTGGCGCGGCGCGCGCGAACTGTCGCCGATACCGAGGTGGTCGGGCAAGACGACGATGTGACCGCTCGCGGCCAGATGCTCGGCCATGCTGTAACCCGGGTGTTCGGGAACCTCGGCGTGGAAGTAACGCTTGTCATATGTGCCTCCGTTCAGCCACACAGAAACGGTCGGCCGGTCAGGCAGGCGTGTTGGCACGAAGAGCCAAGCGCCGACGTAGAGGCGCTGACCTGCGGAGACAGCTGGCGGGAGCGTGTCGGTGACGTCAATGCGAATCAGAACAGGAGACATGGAATCTGGCCTTAAGTAAACAAGCGTTGACATATTGTGCTCATGGCCGAATCGCAAGTCAACTAGCGTTTACGTACAATGTACGCATGACGCCTGTTCCCGCCCCCACGCCCCCACGCCCGCGCAATGCTGACCGGACACGCGAAGACATTCTGCGAGCCGCCTGCCACGCTTTTTCAGTTCATGGCTATGCGCAGGCGACGGTGCGCCAGATCGCTTCAGATGCGGGAATCAACGTCGCCCTCGTGATCCGCTACTTTGGCAGCAAGGAGGGCCTGTTCGAGGCCGCGTTGCTGGAGAGCCTGGACATCGATCGTCTCATTGCAGGCGACCGCAACGCATTCGGCGATCGGCTCGCGCACCTGCTTACCAACGCGTCCGGGGATTCGCCCAATCCGCTAGCCATGATGTTGCTGGCTACATCCGATATCGCTGCGCGTGCCGTGACCCTCAAACGGCTGACGACGCATGTGACCGTGCCTCTCGCACGATGGCTGCGCGGACGCAACGCCCGCGAACGCGCGGTGCGCATCACGATGTTGTCGAGCGGATACCTAACCTATCAGTTGCTGCTGCCGGTGGCGGACCGTTCAGCGGCCGACGTTTCCGCCACGCGCGAGTGGCTGGCGAATGCCCTTCAGGACCAGGTGGACTGCCGATAACAATAATGAGAACGACGTGCTTGTCCGGCACGTTCAAGACTCCGATCTGTAAAACGAATTGAATTTTCCGTGGCGCTCACAGCCTTCGCATCCAATTGCGGTAAAGCGCGTCAGCGAACCATCAGCCCAAGGCAACCCGAACCGGCTTCCCTCTCCAGGCTGCGATTTACTCAACACGGACCTCGTTGGGCCAGACTCGTAACGCCCTAGAATCCCCCGATGGGCCACAACGGGTCGGACAGAGGACGTTGGAACTTGATTGCCGAATGTCAGGGTTGGGTCGACAGAGTCCTGTCATCGCGCCCGCGAACGGTCATCCGCAGGCTTTAAGTGCGACTGGAAGAGTGCGAATGCCTCAGCAAAATGCACTGCATGAGGCGCCTATTAAGATAAGTCTTCTTATCACAAGGCCTCTGTTTCTGTACTAAACTCGCCTGCATGAAAATGCGCCCCGACCCGCTGTCCGCCCCTGCTGCGTCCCCGACTCCCGCCGAACCGCGTGGTTTTCCCGACGCGGGTGAACTCGCCATGCTGCGCGCCTGGTACGCGGGAGTCCCCGTGCGGCAGGCCGTGGCGCGCTACCTGCCGGCCTCACTCGGCGAGGGCAAGTCCGCCCGTGGCGTGCTCGGGCGCATCCGCCGCGAGCTGGTCGCCGTCGCGCGTGCCGCGCACCGCGAGGATCTGGCCGCCCTCCTCGCCCATCCGGCCAATGAGCGCGGGCAGCATGCGAAAGCCGTCGCCCATGCGATCGAGGTCCTGCGCACCGCACGCCCGCCGGCGCCCCAGATCGCCGACGCCATCGCCCGGTGGTTCGCCCCGCGCGCGGTGCGGGTGCTGCACGCGCACGGCATCACCACCCTCGCCGACCTCACGTTACGCATTCCGCGCCGGCGCCAGTGGTGGAAGGCGGTGCCGGGACTGGGCGCCGCGAGCGCCCGCGCCATCGAGGTGTTTTTCGCCGCGTGGCCCGCGCTCACGGAAAAGGCCCGCGCACTCGTCGTAGCGAGCCAGCGCGGCCCAATGGACACGATGTGCGTGCCGTGGGAAGCGATCCGGGTGCCGCATGAGGTCGATGGTTCCGACGGCACGTTCCGCGCGCCGCGCGCCACCTGCACACTCGACGCCACCAATGATTACGAGGCCGTGCAGACCTGGCTGGCGCTGCACGAATCCCCGGCCACACAGCGCACCTACCGCAAGGAGGCCGAGCGCCTGATCCTGTGGGCGATCGTCGAGCGGGGCCGCGCACTCTCGTCGCTCACGACCGACGATGCGATCGCCTACCGGACGTTTCTGCGGCATCCGTCACCGCGTGCCCGCTGGGTCGGGCCGGTGCAGCCCCGCACCTCACCCGGCTGGCGGCCGTTCAGCGGGAGTCTTTCGGCCAGATCGATCGCACATGCCCTGTCGATTCTCGGCGCCCTCTTTCGCTGGCTCGTCGAGCAGCGCTACGTGCTCGCCAATCCCTTCGCGGGCGTGAAGGTCCGCGGCGGCAGCTCCGCCTCGGCGCTCGACGCCTCGCACGCGTTCACCGAAGGCGAATGGGCGCTCGCGCGCACGCTCGCCGATGGTCTGGAATGGTCATCAGAGTGGTCACCGCGCTGGACGGCGCCCGCGGCGCAGCGGCTGCGCTTCCTGCTCGACTTCGGCTACGCGACGGGGCTACGCGCCAGCGAACTCGTCGGCGCCACCCTCGGGCACGTTGAGACGGATGCGCGCGGCGACCACTGGCTGCGCGTGACGGGCAAAGGAAACAAGCTGGCGCGCGTGGCATTGCCGCCGCTCGCCTGGGAAGCGCTTGCGCGCTACCTCGCGGAACGCGGCCTGCCGGTCACGCCCGCGCGCTGGCGCCCGGACACGCCGGTCATCGGCAGCCTCGACGGGGGAACCCGCACCGACAGCGGCGCGGCGATCAGCAGCGTACGGCTGTGGGGTGTGCTACGGCGCTTCTTCCAGCTCGCGGCGAACGCCATCGAAGCGGACCACCCACCCCTCGCGGAGAAACTGCGCCGTGCGAGCCCGCACTGGATGCGGCATACGCATGCCACCCACGCGCTCGGCCGCGGGGCAGAGCTGACCACCGTGCGGGACAACCTGCGGCACGCCTCGGTGTCGACCACGTCGCTCTACCTGCACAGCGATGAGGTGGAGCGGGCTCGCCAAATCGGCGACGCTTTTTCGGCACGCACGTGAGTAGTCCTACCCGCGTCATCGCCCTTATGCATGTTCCCGTTCAAAGAAAAAAATGGATGATTGAGGGCATGCGATCTGCCAGTGCAACCAACACCCTCGGCGATATCAACCAAGTCCGGATGCCGGGGATTGACGCGGCGCTCGATATGTTGCACCATCATTCTATGGCCGTGGTCCGGCGGAGCTTCGAGCGGCTCGAAACAGATCACTGAAATATCTTTTGTGGCACCTGTATGGTAGCTGTTGTGTGTATTCCATAAATTGCGCATTCACCTAATCGCTCGATGTTTGTGCAGAACTGGGAAACCACAATGGTGACACTCCGAAAGATCGCGTTCGCGGTCCGCAATGCCAGCAATCGCGCCGGCTATCCTATCAAGCTCAACCACGCTGACCAGTTGGTCGCTGCTGCCTTGGGCCATGCATCTCTGGCTGCTTTTCAGGCTTCAGACGCGAAGACTGGCTCACTTGACGCAGCAGCCCATCTTGTCCTTGACGTCGATTTGCTGACGGCACGCTGCGGCCAATTGGATCCAAGGTATGAGCCGGAAATAGTTGCGAGCTTCGTGCGGACGGCGTTCAGCATCGCGCACCCCCTCGCCCAACTTCACCCAACTGGCGAGGCGCTCAACCAAAGGATTCGCGAAATTACTCGCCACGACGTGCTGGGCCTCCCCGACATCACCGGTGAGCTAGCGATCGTAGGCGACGGTCGCCGCGCGAGGATCGATATCCCCCTTCCCGATATCTTACTGTCCGGGCTGCCTCCCGCCGGATCGGCAGTTACGGACGAGGCTCGAGGACACATCGTGATCGATGCCAACCACACGTTGCCTGAACATAGGATAGAGGTTTCCGTGCGTCGTACCGTGACCCGTTCCGGACGGAGCAGTATCGCGCAACCAATCCTAGATATCGCGCGAACGGATCGCCACGATGACGGGGGGCGCTCGCACGAGCACAGTCCGGCTGCACGGTCACTGCAATTACAGCGTATTCGCGTAGAGATTGCGGAACTCTACTTAGAGTTGGTGCGCGGGCTGTCTGACGAGGGTATCGTTGAATTGGCCGCCAACACGACGGGCATCGGCTATTTTCCTCAATCCAGGTGCGCGTATGTGCATGAGAATTTTAGCGACGGTCAGTATCGCGATCACGCCGTACGCCAATACTGGCAAAATATCGAGGGATCCTTCATTGTTGGCTGGACTCGAGCTAGTCCTCGTGAATATTCGACGCTGGATTTCGAGGTTTTGCTGTGCGCTGAGGCGGACGACCCGGATCGCTACGATAACGCGTTCGATGAAAAAATGACGGACCCTGTCTGGGTCTCCGAAATCGCGTCCGCCTGGCGGCGGGAGCTAGAAGACCCGACGACAATAAGTCTTCACGTCGATGAAGTCGCGGATGACTGGCTAGCAGTGCTGGACGAACTGGAAGCCGAGAGTGACTGATCGGGTTCTCAGTCAAGTGCCACTTCGCAATTGAGGCGAGGGAGTCTAGGCCTGACCCGGACAGATCGAAACCAATCACCCCGTGGCACGTAGCCACGGGGGATTTCAGCACGCAAAGTGCGCGCCATCCTCCGCTCGGGTCAGTACTCCGCCGATCGCCATGTGAATGGTACGGCCATACCTGACCCGCTATTTCCAGCAACGTCTCCCCAATGCCCGCGGCCGCGAACGCTAGTTGACGGCTTTTGAGGTGGAGGTAGATGCCCGAGTTCATCGACAAACTAATCCACGAGCGAGCTCTGTCAATTGGCAAAGCCCGCAACGTCAGCATTCGCAAGCACCCCTCTTCTGGCCGCAGTTACTCTTCGATCTCCCCGTATTCACTCCGCTCAAGCACGTAGCCGGGAGACATGACTCGCGTAGAACAATCGGCCGGCCCCTGTGTCTCGGCCCTGGTGCGAAAATTGAAGGCCCCGTAGTATGCGTTCGTCACACCCAGCCGGCTGTGGCCCAGCATCTCGCTAACTGTTGAAGTTCGTTAATTCTGCTAGCCGCGTTCACAGGGACGCTAATGGAGGTCCATCAAGTTTGCTAGCCTGCTTTTCGATGCTCGACGTGCATTCACTGTCTGGCAGGGATGAAAGCGCGCGCTGTGCGTAGCGAGGACCCGGACAATGAGATATCGATTGTCGAAATCCACCGGTAACATGCAGAGTGCCCCAAAGGGCTTTGTCAAGTTGTCGGAGAAGTGTGTGAGCCATTCAGACGAACTAAGGTATCCTTTTTAATTCGCGTTGAAGAGCTGCACACCAGTCCAGTCATACCACGCGTGCAAACGCGCCTTCAGCTGTGCGCGATGGCTGGCCGCTTTCATCCGGTGCCGGGGCAATACGAAGTGCTGACGGATCGGACCAAAGCGCGAGAGAAACGCCTGCGTGCGTCGCGGATCGCGGAAGCCCTGCATCTGGCGTTCCCGCCGGCGTGTGGGCTGGTGACTGTTTTCAGCGCGGTTATTGACCCGGGCCGAAGCTTTCACGAAGACGTGCTTCACACCGGCCAGCTCAGGCAGTTCCGCCTTTGCAGCCGGGTAGCTGCGCAGCTGATCGGTCACGATCTTCGTGGGTACCGGGTGTGAGCGCAGCACCTTGCTGAAGAAGCGTTTGGCCGCAGTCTTGTCGCGTCGCTTTTGCAGCAGCACGTCCAGTTCCGTTCCGTGTTCGTCCACCGCGCGCCACAGCACGTACGGCTCGCCCTGCAGCTTCACGAAGACTTCATCAAGATGCCAGGTGGAGCCCGGTGTGCCGCGCGAGGCCTTGGCCCGGCGCACAAACTGCGCGCCAAACCGGTCGCACCAGTTGCGAATCGACTCGTACGTGACGCTGACGCCACGCTCGAGCAGCAGCTCCTCGATGTCCCGCAGGCTCAGATTGAAACGGTGGTACCAACGTACCGCGCATCTGATGACCGCGGCAGGGAAACGGAAACCGTGAAAAGGCGACTCGATCTTCTTCATCTCGTCATCCTACCCGCCCGCGATCTCAACTTGACATTGCCCTGCGGCCAAACGCTTCTTCAGCAAGGTGCTGCGCTCACACCCGGTACCCACGAAGATCGTGACCGATCAGCTGATCAGTAGTGGTAGCGACACGAAACGATATTGATTTGTGTGCCCGCGACTTCGTAGACCAGGCGATTCGTTTCATCGATGCGTCGCGACCAAAAACCAGTCAGGTTTTCCTTCAGCGGCTCGGGTTTGCCGACGCCTTCGAACGGCGAGCGCTGTACAGGCCGACGCGTTGGAGGCCGACTGGAACGCCCGCCTGCGTCAGCTTGATACGCTGCAGCGTGAGCATGAGCGCCAGCGGGAGGCCGACCGTACACTCCTGGACGAGCCCGCACGCCGACGCATCATGGCGCTGGCTTCCGACTTCCCTCGCGTATGGAACGACGAACACACGAGCGCCGTTGAGCGCAAGCGCATGCTCGGATTGCTAATCGAAGACGTGACGCTCATCGTCGGTCAGCAGGTCGATGTTCATGTACGTTGGCGCGGCGGACATACACAGAGCCTGGCCGTGGAGCGGCCGCAGCCGATGTCCAGGGTGCGCAAGACGCGGCCCGAAGTCGTTTCCCTGATCGACGAGCTGTTGGAAACTTCAACGGACCGGCAGATCGCAGCGAGACTGAACGAACTTGACCATCGGAATTGGCGTGGAGAGCACTTCACCATGAAGAAGGTCATCCTCATTCGCCAGACCTACGCGTTGAAGAGCCGGTTTGACCGATTGCGCGAGCGCGGTATGCTCACCGGCGAGCAGTTGGCCAGGCAACTCAACGTATCGACGACAACCATCCACCAACTCGGGCGTCAAGGCGTTCTCAAGCGGCATCTATACGGCAACAACTGCCGGTGCCTGTACGAGCCGCCCGGCGACGTCAAACTGATCAAAGGCGCAGGCAGTCGATACGGCGGCAGGCCGCCCCGTCTAATTCCCGCTCAACAAACCGAACAAGGTGCATTATGAAGTCAACGCCTTCTTGGCCGGGTCGTGCGGCGGACATGGGTCGATGCGCAAACCGTATGCTTCGGCGAGCCCCGCGTAGGAGCGCTGAACCTCAGGACTGTGCAGGCAGTGCCGGATGATCGCGCACTTGGCGTTGTCGATCGTCACCCGGGAAGGACACCCCCCGAACCATTCGAAGGCGCGGCGATGACAGGCCAGCCACGTCTCGACGGTCTGGTCCAGCACGACCTCGGCGTACTGGTGCCGGGACCAGCACAGGGTCATGACGAAGATCCACGTCTTGAGCGAGATACCGGACTCGTGCGTGAGAACAGGGCCGGCGCCGAAATCGACCTGGGCGGCTTCGGCGGGCGCGAACTCGAGGATCGTCGTTGCCTTGACGACGCGTTCGGCGGCCAGCCGGCGCAGCATGCGCTTCACGGCATCGTAACTGCCGGTATAGCCGTAATTCCGCTGAAGAGCTGCATGGATTGTGGTGCCCTGGACGCCAGCGGCGAGCCACTCGCGAACCTGCTCGCGATACGGTTCCACCGTCGAGACGCTGCTGCGTGGCACCTGTCTCGGGACGCTGTTGAGGACGCTTGCGATCTCGGCGTCTTCCGGCATGGGCTGCGCCGGATCGAGCCAGCCTCGCGACTGGGCTTCCTGCCGCAGGGCTGCAAGCTTGGCTCGGCCCATCAGGCGTCGCCGCGCGATGTCGCGGTCGGAATCACCGCGTCGCATGCGCACAAGGATGTGACGATACTCAAACAACTCGAACCTCCTGTTGGCCATAGGCGCTCCGTTCAAATGAACGGAGCGTACCGACTTGGAAAGTTCGAATTGCGCTTATGCCCGCTACCGCTGGCTTCTGTACGCCGCCCGCAGGGTGGCTCCTTTACGCCGCCCCTGGACTGGCTCTATTGCGCCGCCCATCAGGTGGCCCGATTACGCCGCCCGCGAAATGGCTCTATAACGCCGCCCGCTGACACCCGGATGGAGGTTGTTGTCCGGGCGAGTGATTACCTTGGACAGCTTGTTGATCTCGCTGCGCGTGACGCCAGCTCGACAGCCAGCGGCCACCCGCCCGCACAGTAGCCTTTTCGACCTGCGTCGCCGGGGAACAAGCATCGGCACGCGTAACGCGATTTAATTCCTCGTTTGAACGCACAGGCACGGGCGGGAGAGAACCGCATGCAACCGTTAAACGGCTGGGGCAAGCCATCCCATTGGTAACCAGCTCCCATAAACGGAAACCAGACCACCACACGGGCGTCGCAAAGGAAAGGGAATAGATCCCCAACCGCTTCCGGTTACCGGCAGAATCATGCAGGTGCCCGCACACCGTGTCGCCAATGTCCGACAGAAGGCGGGCATCGCTCGCTACACTGCGTCCAGAACCATGCACACGCCCTGCCCACGCTGCTGTATGGGCAACTGGCAATAACGCCCCCAACGAAACAACAGTATGGAAATTCGCGTCACTTACGAACACAGCCTCGCATCTGCACCGGACGAATTCATCGTTCACGTCCCGTCACAGGTCGTTACCGGTATTCCAGCGAACGTGCCGCGCGCCTTTCTTCCCGAGGTTATTGCCACACTGATCGTCGAACGTTCCCCGACAATCGGCAAGATCCGCAATCTCAGGATTCTCTAGCGCGTTCGGCTCCCGGGTGCAGTCACGCCAACATGTATTGCAGCAAGTCCGCAGATCTGGATCAACCGGTCAGCGGTGCCTGCGATGGATGGAACAACGGATGACAGCGTATTGCAGTCGTGCTCTGCCTGACCGGCGTCGGACGCTCCGCGCGGCGGCTAGCACCGGACGGGGCGGCCGTTTGACGTCAAGGTACGGTCGGCTCAACGCGAGCACGCATCCGGATAGCTCAAATTGCTCGCTATGTCAGAGTGATGCTGCCTTCTTCTAACCCTTGACAGGAAAGGGTTTCGAGCGGAAATGGACGATTCACGATGCCGCTTACAGTCAAATTTCGGGCGTGCGGTGCCCTCGTCCACAGATGGCTCCCTGAGCTAAGGCTACGCTGAACAAGCCGCCAGTTTGCGACGCGTCGGCGATGTGGAGGTGTTCAGGTCGTAAAGCCGACCGCGCTCCCTTGGCTTTTGGCCCTTGCGGGCATTACACGCGGGCGTTTTGCCCGCCTTTCGCCCATTACGGGCGCACCTGTGCCATCAATCGCGTGCGCGACAGGTACACGTTGGCGAGCGCCAATGCTACGAAGGCCCGGTTCGCGTTCTTCGCCAGCCCGCGGTAGCGCACCTTCGTGAAGCCCCACAGTCGTTTGACCACCGCGAAGACATGCTCCACACGTGCGCGGATCCTCGACTTGTGGCGGTTCTTGCCGCGCTGCACCTCATCGACTTCACCCGCGCGGCGGGTGCGCTGATTCGTGAAGTCGCGCGCCTTCGGCGCTTTGCTGTGGATCAGCGCCTTCTGGCTGGCGTAGGCGCTGTCACCGGAGACCCGCCGCTCCTGGCCGTGCAGCAATTGCGGCAGCGGATGCTTGTCGTGGACGTTGGCCGGCGTGAGCACGGCGCTGTGCGCCAGGCCGCTCTGGCTGTCCACGCCAATATGCAACTTCGCGCCAAAGTACCATTGCCTGCCTTTGCGCGTCTGATGCATTTCGGGATCGCGCGACTTCTGCTCAGTCTTCGTCGAACTCGGCGCACCGATGATCGTGGCATCCACGATCGTGCCGCTCTTGAGTTTCATGCCGCTCGCCTGAAGCACCCGACCGACTTCGGCAAACAGCTTCTCGCCCAGTTTGTGGGTTTCGAGAAGACGACGAAATTTGAGCAGTGTGGTGGCGTCTGGCACCGCCTCGCAACCCAGATCAATTCCTGCAAAGCGCCGCAGGCTGGCACTATCGTAAAGTGCCTCTTCACACGCGAAATCGGCCAGGTTGAACCAGTGCTGGATGAAATGGATGCGCAGCATGCGCTCCAGACCAATTGGCGGGCGGCCATTGCCGCGCTTCGGGTAATACGGCTCGACCACCGCGCACAACTGAGCCCACGGCGTAATTGCATTCATCGTATCGAGAAATTCATCGCGCCGCGTCCGTTTGCGGTGCGTCTCGAAACCCGCACCTCCATCAGCTGCCATCGCCAGCGTCTGCTGCTTCATCCTGTTCCGCCTTCCTTATCCATTCCGATCTATAACGGTTGGAATAGCCCTGCGGTGGACTTGATCAGCTTTGCCCTAAGGCTTCACGCTGGAACGCGTGTATCCGCGGCGATCATTATGTACGACGGCGATGCGTCGCTGCCTGCTTGCCTCGACTGTGGTACGACGATCGTCCGACCTGGCAGCCAGCAAACCTGATCGAACAGTGCAAGTCGGACATGTTTCCCGGCATCGTCCTGGCTGGCCGGGATCAGGATGAATTTGCCGAATTTCGTGGGAGCAAACTCCGGTCAATGACCGAGCTGACTCCCGGCAATGATTCCGGCAGTTACCGTGGATGTGCGCTTTAATTCGGATAACAAATGTCTCGCTGTGGCCGCGGAAGCGTTGTTGCAGCGACAAAACCAATCGCGCGCACCAGTCCGAAAATTCGTTGCGTGCCACATCGATTTGATGTAGGCTTTCAATGCATTCAACGCCGAAGAGCGGCACAAGTTTTAAATCGCAAGAGTCGGCCAGGCGTCATCGTCAGGCCACAAAGCAAGACGGGCTCACATCCCGCGCGAGCAGGTTCCGAACCTGCCGCTCGTCATCAGCAAGCACATCTGGCCGCACGGCCGATGTCGCTTCGGCAATCGCGGCCAATCATGGTCGTGAAATTTCCTTTTCCTGTGTGATCCCAAGGCACGAGCACGTCTGCACGCGTCCAATCAACCGCAATCCTTTGTCCTGAGCCTCGCCGCGGGCTCGGTGCACTCACGTAGTCCGCGGCGAGGCCCTGGTGCGCCCGGGCCGGGTGGACGTTCTGCACGTCCATGGTCTCTCGTTGTCTGTTTTCTCCTTCTCACCCGTCAAGCATGGAGATATGGGATGGACCTTGACGATCTGCTCACACACCTTCGTCGCCGCTACGCCGATGCGCCGACTCGCCCGCGACGTACCCGGGAGCGCAGTTCCGCCCTCGACGCCTACCTCGCGGACATGCAGGTGTTCACACTGCAGCGGCTAAATTCGGATCGCCCTGCGGGATTCACGCTAAAGCACATAACGGCGGTAATCAATAGCAAGTCCGAGCATTCGTTCTCCCAGACCGCTGTCCGCAAGGCATTGATCGCCCATGGTCTCTACGAGTTGTGGGGTTGAACCATGACCACGCTCCAGTCGCTTGCGCGTGAACTCGTTGCCGACATGACGGTCCACAGACGCTCCAAGGCCGATCTCGATGCTCTGAACGCGTGGGCAGTGCGAAGCATTGGAACCGAGCGCGCGTACCGCCAGGTTGTCACGGCTTATCTGGAATGGCTGCGTGACCAGCGCATCCCGCTCCAGACCCTTCACACGCGCGACATGCTGATGGAATTTATCGATGAATACGCCGAATCGCACGGGCAGAAATCGCTCGACCAGGCGAGACAGGCTCTCCAGAAAACCTTTGCCGTGACACTCCCCACAGTAGAGAGCCTCGTCGCAACTGTGACGCGTGACCGCGCCTACACTTTTGACGAACTGTCACAGGTGATCAAGTACCAGACGCGCAAGAATCAACTGGCAACTCTGCTCTGTTTTGATGCCGGGTTGCGCGCGCACGAGTGCATCACCCTCACCCGCCGCTGCGATGGGGCACCATCGACCCATCGCGACTGGTCACCTGACCGCTTTGCGGGGCTCACCGACATAGTGATCTATCTCGTCACGGGCAAGGGGGGGCTGAGCCGTGAGGTCGCCGTGTCGATCGAACTCTCCGACGCACTACTCAAGCTGCTACGACCGGCGCCTGTCGCGATCCGCGATCGAGAGGTCGACTACATGTCGTCATTTTCCATCGGTGGCGGGCAGGCGCTATCTTCGAGCTTCAGCCGCGCCAGCGAGCTCGCGCTCGGGTGGAGCCGGGGACTTCATGGGCTTCGCCACAGTTTTGCGCGTCGCCGTCTGGCAACGCTGTGCGCGCTGCTTCCGCCACGTGACGCGCTCCTGATTCTCAGCCAGGAACTCGGCCACTTCAGACCAGCCATTACCCTCAGTTATCTCTCCGGACGCTAATCAATGAAACGTCAATTGCCACCCGGCCTGCGAGCACGCACCACAAGTTCAGGAAACACATCCTATTACCTCAAGCCTCCTGGCACAAACAGGGAAATGCCGCTGGGCCAGGATCAGCCGAAAGCACTGCAAAAGTGGCAACAGTCCCGCCTCGAGCGCTTTTTACAACAGCATCCGGTGACCAACCTAGTCACGCTCATCGACTGCTTTGTTGAGTGCGCAATTCCGGTTCGCAAGCCCGAAGAGCGTCCAGCCTTGCTAC
Source organism: Paraburkholderia dinghuensis (assembly GCF_003837865.1). Lineage (GTDB taxonomy): Bacteria > Pseudomonadota > Gammaproteobacteria > Burkholderiales > Burkholderiaceae > Paraburkholderia > Paraburkholderia dinghuensis. The sequence goes on from NZ_RQIS01000011.1 coordinate 154,136, forward strand.
GGCAATCCAATGCACTACGACAATATTTCGTCGTAGTCGGGAACGCGCCCCCCGAAAATCTACCCTCCGGACAGAATGCCTATCTCGAATATCACGGCCCGACGCGACGCCTGCGCGCTGGCGCGGAAGTTTATCTTTTCTGCCACATCTGGCGCTGGGCTCAACGCGCCGCCGTGTTGCCGGCAGAGCGACCATGTCCATGGCATTCAGGTGAGCTGGTCGCGCGGGTACAGCGTGACATTTGGGATGAACTGACCGAGACGATCAGGCAACTACGGGCCCTCGATCAGCAGTTGCCCTCTTTTGAGGCACAGCAAGATCGGGCGCAACCAGCAGAACACCAGCATCAGCTTGCGTCCCTGCTCATCGCCGACGGTCGACGTGACATCGCCCGGCACCTGAGATCACTGACCAAGATTGAATTCGCCACACTGCTATCACGTGTGGAGGGCTCCCCGACCGTCGCCCCGAAATCGGACCTGATTCTCGGTACCCGCCGTGCCATCCGGTTGAAGGCTCTGCGACAGGATGTACTTCGCACCAGATCCAAGCCATGTGATTAGCATAACGAAATAATTCGTAAATATTTTGTCCGAAAATAGTTGCACGGAGCGAAACATCCTTGCTATAGTCATCATCAGCCGTTAGATCGGCAATAACTGTAAAATGATTACCCGCTACGGCGGCACTTACCAGGCGCATCGACAGCATCTGCGCCTATCCAGTAAAAGCAAATTGGTGCGCGCGTTCCGCGCATGAAAATCAATTTGCTCATCTTTGCGAGCCACTGGCCGCTTTCCTTAACTGAGGGCAGCCATATTCAACCATCGACCCTGAAAATGACGCGCAGCCTTCGTGCGTCCATTTCGGCCATCGTTTGGCTCCGACCGTAATTCTCAAATTCGCGATCCGCAAGCACCGCCCTGCCGGCAATCGGCTTGCGCGTCGCCGATTTTTTTCGGCCACGACCTTCCCTACCATTTTCAACGGAGGTCCCCGTGCCGTACCCATCCTTCAAGCAACATCTCGCAGCCATGGAAAGCGCATTCGCCGACGCCATGGGACTCATGAGCGCCCCGCGGCCGACGTGGCTCGCAGAACACATCTCACTCCTAGCCGCGCTCAATCAGGACGAGAAGGAGCTCGATCTGCCGCAACCAAAGCGCGATCAGGAGGCAATCCGCCAGACCGAGGCCTACCGGGCGGAGTTGGCCAGGACGTCGCCGCTCGAAGTGCCACACCGCGTCACTTCGTGGGGGTTGATCGAAATGCAGCCCATGGAGACCCTTTACTGGCACGGACTCTTTCGCGAGGTGGTCGCGCTGAAATTCCGCCCGCGCGTGCTGGCGTCGGAACCCGCACTTCTTGACGATCTTCAGTTTGGTGGAGAATCATGGTCACTCAATCGCGTTTTCACTGACGCTGTTCAGCAACTCGCGGGAAGCGGCCGCAAACCGGCGAAACTTTTTGTGAATCGCGGCGAGGGCAATCTGGACGCCGCCGTGGTCTTCGTAGTGTGTCCCTCTTGTTGCACAGACTGGCACGCGGTCGGAAAAGCGCTTGCCGCGCGCTTCGGCGAGCAGTTCGATTCCGCCATCGTCAAACTGCTTGACCGCACTCGCAACGTATATAACGCTGCGCGGCAGCGAGCAATCGGTCACGCAGCTCCGGTCAACGCAACCCGGCTGCATGAGTAAAAAACCGCAATAAAACGTCGCGATGACCGCGCCGATTCCTGCTTTCCGGTGCGGTCATCTCCAGTTTCCGTTCATTCGTTATCCTACAGGAGTTGTTATGTCGGATTCTGTTGTAGTAGTTGAGGTCGGGGCAGGCAACACAAAATACATGGCCAGTGAAGGCGGACGGATCGTCGCCGCAGGTCACCTGCCGTCCATCGTTGCCCTTTCTGGCACCGGCGCGCTCACATCGTTTCAAGGTGAACGTCGGTCTGATGAAGTGACACCGGTGGTCGGCGGCGTCATGTATAACGTGTCGCTGGCGTCCAACCGCGGGGTGGCCGGGGCGACACGCGTGGCGCCCGGGGATGATTTTCAGAACTCGTCGCACCACACAGCCCTGCTGGCCGCGGGGCTGCGTGCAGCCGGACTGAAAGAGATCGATGTGCTGGTGGTGGGCACCCCCGTACATACCTTCGACAAACATCGCGACCATCTGTCATCCATCCGTGGCGCGTTTGATTTTGGACTGGGCACGCACTCTATCGGAACAACGATTGTGCTGCCGCAGCCATTTGGTTCGCTTTTGGCCGGAATCAATGAAGGACTTCTGATGAACAGCACACGCAACTCACAGATCGTGATTGATGTCGGGTACTACAGCACCGACGTGCTGCGTGCGCGCGGCCTCACGTTGGAGAACAGCAATAGCTTTGGCCTGGCTGCCGGGATGGGCAAGATTTATCGGATGCTCGCCGACCTGGTCGCGCAGAAAATTCGCAGGCCCGTAAGCGATCTTGACCAGATCGAACACTGCTTGCGTACACGGACGCCCTACCTCGTCTATGGCCAGCAGGTCTCACTCGAGCCTTACATGCAGGAGATCCGGGCACACCTTGACGCCTGTGCGCTGGAGATTTACGGCCGGGTCGGCACAACCGAGAACGTCGCCGGCATCTGCCTGACTGGGGGGGGTGGGGAATTTTTCCGCCCTGCCATCGGAAAGGTTTTTGGTGACATTCCCATCCAGGTAATGCCGGATTCATTGATGGCCAATGCGCGCGGGTTTCTGGTCGCGGGCCAGTCGGCGCTGGCCGATCGGGCAGCGTGACACTGGCGCTCCAGTACACCACATGAAAGGGAACGACGAAGTGACGACCTCGTATCTTGAGATGACGATCCGCATTGATGCGGACGCGCATCCGCGGCTGCACGCCTACCTGTTGGCGCGTGAACCGGGAAAGCGCCGGGCGGCCGCACTGAAACGGCTCGCAGAGGACGCGCTGCTGCTGGGCGACAGTGCAGCACCGGCGGCCGCGCGTGGTGCGACGAACCATCGGAGCGCACGCGACGAAGCGGCGCCAAACCCTCCCGGCGTGATGGCCAGCGACGTGCGGTCGAGCCTTGCCCAGTTCCTGCCAGGCGGCAAGCCGTAGCCTGCTGGCCAGACGGGGGACCACATTTCACTGTTCCGGTGCGCTCCGTCTGGCCATCCCGGCCCTGGCCAGTCCGGATGGCAGCACAACGATGACATCCGCCACGCGACGCCGAATTTTCCTGTCCACGTCGGAAATAATTTCCTCAGAACTGTCGAAATAATATTCCCCAGTGCGTGGTTTCGCGGTTATCGCCGGTTCTCGTGATCAGATGAACTCATTCGTATACCTGAGCAAACGGAGAAGATACGAAAGCTAGACCGCCGATCACGATTGCGCACGACACGGCCGCAACCGACGAGGCACGCAAATGGGCCGAGGGCAACGCCGGGGCTATTCGGGCCCACAGAGGCGCTACAACGACGAGGTGCGCGCGGCTCTGCACACTATGGGACGCTGCCGACCGAATCTGCGGGAAGCGCCTGAAGGCCGTGATTCCGACGCTGATCGAGTCGATGACCCGGCTTATCGAAGACATCGACTGGTGCAAAGATGAAGGCAACTGCGGGCCGCACGCGCGCCAGAATGTCCGCGCCCTGCTCGCAGCACGCCCCGCGGAGAAAGCGGATGACGGCAGCGCGGTGGCGCGAACTGAAACAGCACGCCCGCGACACGGCGCTGAGGCGCGGCTGCACAGCGAGCGAATACGGCCAACCGAACTGGCTGCTCAACTACGCGATGATGGATGTATCCCTCGACAGCTATATCGCAGCCGGGAAGTGCGCCGCCATCGACGACGCCAGCGCTGGGGGCAAAGCATGATTCCACGCGGCGATTACCAGAACCATGCCTACCCGGTGCAGAACAGTGGGAAAGATAAGGGCAGCCGGGGCATGATCTGCTCGGCAAAACTAGCCTGCCGCACCCGCGCCGTGGATTTCATCAATCTCGTACTCCATCGCGCGAGTAAGAGCGCGCTTCGCCGCGGTTTCAGCCGCACTGCGTTCGGGCGCGCCATATCGCAGATCGTCGCGCTTCCTTTTTCCTGTCGCACGGCGAATGGTGTTTATGGCTTTCTCAACAACGCTGTGTTTCGACATATGCGCCTCTTCATCGGCAAGTTAGGGAAGGTCTGCAAAAGTCCCTGTATCGATGTGCGGGATGAAGTATCCTGGGAAGAACGGTGTGAGTCAGGAGAGCCTCGATGACGCAACTTGGTCTTGGTCTGGATCTGTCGACAAAGCGCACGCGCAAGCGGGAATTTCTCGACGAGATGCGGCGCGTTGTGCCATGGTCGAGGCTGATTGCGCTGATCGAGCCGTACTATCCCGCCGGCAGAACCGGACGACCGCCGTTCCCGATCGCGACGATGTTGCAGATACATTTCATGCAGCAGTGGTTCGGCCTGTCAGATCCGGCGATGGAAGAAGCGCTGTATGACGTTCCGATGTATCGTGAGTTCGCCGGGCTTGATGGGGGCATGACGCGCTTGCCGGATGAAAGCACGATTCTCCGGTTCCGTCACCTGCTCGAGACGCACGGACTGGCAGTACAAATGCTGGCCGTGGTCAATGAGATCCTGAAAGAGAAAGGCTTGCTGCTCAAGACTGGGTCAGTGGTCGACGCCACCTTGATTTCGGCGCCCAGTTCGACGAAGAATTCTTCCGGTACCCGTGACCCCGAAATGCACCAGACGAAAAAGGGTAATCAATGGTACTTCGGGATGAAAGCGCATATTGGCGTGGACGCCCAGTCAGGCCTGGTGCACACCGTCATTGGCACGGCGGCCAACGTTCACGACCTTACTGCGGCTCACGCGTTGTTGCACGGCGCGGAAACGGATGTGTATGCCGACGCTGGATATCAGGGCGTTGAAAAGCGCAGCGAGGACGACACGGTTCGCTGGCATGTCGCAATGCGACCAGGCAGGCGCAGACAACTGGACCTGAATGATCGACTGGACGCGATCTACAACCAGATCGAGCGTCTGAAAGCGGGAATCCGGGCCAAGGTCGAACATCCATTCCGTGTCATTAAGCAGCAGTTTGGCTATACAAAAACGCGCTACAGGGGGCTGATGAAAAACACCGCGCAGCTCACGACACTGTTCGCTCTGTGCAACCTGTGGATGGTACGCAGGACTCTGTGCCAGACCTGAAACAGCTGGAGATTGACTTTATGCGTTCCCGCAAATGCCGGTCGTGGCAGGGCAAGAGCCGCGTCGCTAACGTCCCGCCGGATTCCGCGAGCTGACATGACGAGTTACACAAAGCCTGCGCGGAGAAGAATGAGTTCTGCAGAATTCCTTAGACGATTCCGTCTTCCATAACCAATTTTTCGGCAAGCCGACAGCAAACTTTAGGGCATTCCCATGAACACACACGACAAAGGTAGCCGCTCTCCCATAGACGTACACCGGAAGGGAGCCCGCAATGCAGCGTGACGACTTCCGGTTCATCGACGCAGCGCCCGAGGACGGGCTCGATCACCTGATCGGCCACGTCATCGCGTTCGCGCACAAGAACCCGGAAGTGCCGATGCCCGTCGATCGTTCGCGCGAGGCGCTGGCTTTTCCCGGTCAGGAGGACGGCGACGCGTAGCCCCGCGACGCGCCCGCCCTGCTCGCCGACAATCCCGCCGGGAAAGGCAATGCGGGTCCAACGAGTTAATCGGGTTACTGCGGCGCCGGCGAAGCGAACGCTCCAGGCGCTCCTTGCAATGCGTCAGATCGACAAGCGGCGGCGCCAGGCGCGTCGGGACACTTATACAGCAGCCAGTGGTCTTGAACACTCCGACGGCCACACCGCAGCGACTGGAAGACGGATCGGCGAATGTGGTGCGAAATGCTGCCGCTTTCGCCACTCAACACAGCGAAGAACACTGTCAAAATGGCCCTCATCGGGCGTGCATCTGTTCAGCTGACGGCTCGAACAACCATCGACACCGGCCTGCCGCACTGGCAAGACTTGCTTTCGCCCGCACGCATTGCGCCGTGCACAACAGATGGCACGGAAATCGGCGTACAGGAGTCCTGACACATATCACCGGAGCATTTTCACCCGAAGCTCACGCAAACACTGCGCGGAAAATGTCAGCCGCTGACAGTCCCGGAAAGCCTGTCCCGTTGATTTCGTTGAAGGTGAACTTTCCAGTCGGGTGCCCTTTCGCCGTTATGTTGCCGTCGTTGCAAAATCTTTTTATCGTTTGAAGCCCGTCCTGGCACGGACTTGCATCCGCCCAACCTCGTGAGACCCTGGTTCTGTCTCCCGCAGCGATCTGCGGCAACAGCACGGACCGGAACCGTCCGGTCCACTCACTCACGGGGTCACCATGCAATACTCTTCAATCCAGAAACCGTTTTCGGGTCGTAAGTCCGCATTCTTCGTCGAAGGCTCCCGCGCATGGATTCCGCTGCGTCACAAGATCAAGCACTCCCGTGCCGTTGCAGGCGCAACGGTTCCGGCCGCTCCTGTCGTCACACCAGTGGCTGCATCCGCTCCGGCGGCACCGGCTAAAGCTGTTGTCGCATCGGCGACGTCCTCCTCTTCGGCGCCATCCGCCCCACCGCTGCGCGCGGAATCGACATCCCGCCCAGCTGTGCGTCCGGCAAATCCGGTGCCGGTCACGACTGGTGCGATCCCGCACGACTGCAGCGACCTCGTGCGTCGTGCCCGAGGTTCGTTCAGGCACCTTGCCGGCATGGCCGACACAAAACACCGCCTGCTATGTGCCGGACAGGACATCCTGGCGGGTCTGGATGGCGAGCCGCGCAACGGCATCCTGCTCCATGGCGAGCCCGGCAACGGCAAAACCATGTTTGCGGAAGCGCTGGCCGGTGAACTCGGCATCCCGTTCCTGTCCGTCGCCTTCGGCGACATGGCCTCGAAGTGGATCAACGAGACCCCCGAAAAGCTGCGCGGTCTTTTCCGTACCGCACGCCGCTGTGCCCCCTGCGTACTCTTCATAGACGAGGTCGACTCGTTCCTCAAGCCCCGCGATGGCGCGAGCATGGGACATTCGATGGACCGGGACGTGGTCAACACGCTGCTGAAGGAAATCGTCGACCTGCGCAGCGCACAAGTGGTGCTGGTGGCAGCGACCAACTTTATTGAGCAACTCGACCATGCCGCGATCCGCCCGGGGCGCTTTGATTTCCACATCGAGGTTCCGGCTCCCGACTTCCAGTCCCGCCGCTACCTGATCTGGGTAGCCATCGCCCGGTACCTCGGAAAGGAAGCCGTCGACAGGTATGTCGTCGACGAGCTCGCACGCCGCTGGGAAGGTTTTAGCGCCGCGCGGCTTGCTGCCCTCGGCCCGCAGCTGCGCGACATGCAGCGCGACGGTGCGTTCGACGGCACCATCACCTTCGATCTGGCCACGCGGGCCATGCGCCACATCCAGGGGCAGCGCAGCACGTTTCCAGAGCACGTCGTCGCGCTCGAGGACATCGTCATGCCCGAGGCCTCGCGCGGGATGCTGACCGGCCTCGGGGACCGGCTGCGCAATGTCTGGGACTTCACCCAGCTCGGCGGTACCCTGCCGCGCGGAATCCTGTTCTACGGGCCGCCCGGTACCGGCAAAACCATGGCCGCAATGTCGCTTGCGAAGGAGTCTGGGTGGCTGTTCCTGTCTACCACCGGCACCGACCTCATGGCCCGCCCCGATGAATGGGAAAAGCTCGTGCGCCGTGCGAAGGACCAGCGCCCGGCCATCGTGTTCATCGACGAGGCCGAGCCGGTCCTGGCTAACCGGCGTCACTCGAACGTCCCGGCCCTCACCAACCGGATCCTCGCCACGATCGATGGCACCGGCGGCCGGACACCCGATGTCATCTACATCGCGGCCACCAATCATCCGGATGTGCTCGATCCGGCGGTGCTGCGTGGCGGGCGCTTTGCCATGCAGGTCCGCTTTGATGTGCCCGCGGACGAAGACATGCGCGCGTGGATTGAGACGACGTTGCGCGAACGGCAGGCAGATCTGGAGCTTGTGATGGAGTCGGAGGCAGAGGAACTGGCCGTGATGCTGCTGTGCGGTCGCCCCATTGCCGATGCACAGGCGCTCATTGCCGAGGCCATCAGTGTGAGCGCCGCGCGGTTTCTCGCTGGCCAGGAAGAGGAAGAGCGTGTTCTGTCCCTTGAGGACATGCAGGCCGCCGCCCGGGCCCTCGGCATCGGCATCGGCGCCGGAGAGTGACCGATCTGAAGCCGGGTTGCATTCTTCCGGATGGCTGCAGGTGCCCGGGAATCTGACTTCGCGCGACGAAAGATTGCAGCAGGCGAAGCTGCGCGACCGGCGAACGGATCGCAACACGGATCCGGCCGTGCATCGACTGACCGAAGCCACGGACAGCCGCTTGCGCGCCGGGGGCGGAGCCTGCCGGTGCCCCCCGCCTGCGCACCCAGCGGTCGTTCTTTTGCCCCAGTCCCGGGCCCCTGGCCCACCGGCCTGCCTCCCGTTTCCGGGCACAACGCGCACGGCCCGGATGCTGCCGCCCGTCGGCGAGCCGACCCCCGCGCCGCATGTCCTGCGGTGCCGTTCATCGCAGTCGATGTGTAGCCGGCATTTCCGGGAGCACCCGCCTGTGCCGGTATGCCCGGCCCCCTGGCAGGAGACGGCGCAAAGCCTGTTGTGTGGATTGGATGGATTGCGCGGCACCTCGCCGGCACTTTGCTGCGCCCGGATGTCGACTTGCATTCGTTCAACCCCGTGAGAACCTGGTTCTGCCTGCACAGCGCCGTGCAGCAACAGATGGGCTGGCCCGTTTCGGGTGGCCCGGTTATCCGTCATGCGTTTCACTCAATTTCACTCACTTTCACATGGGAGAACCCGTTCATGAATGAACCCCGTACCCTCTGGCAGGTCGTCGTTGACGAGGCCAGGATCTGCCTGCGCGAGTACTTCCTGCCGCTGGTCATCGCCTGGCGCTGGTTGCGGCGCGTCACGCGTCGCTGAGGAGACCACGATCATGGTTATCCGCTCCCACCGCGATCGCTTCTGGTTTCGCCTCACTCCCCACCGGCGCCGGGTGCCTCGCTATCCGCTCAACCCCACCGCCTCGTCGCTCATTGCCGAACGGGTCCCGATCAGCCTGTCGGGCTGGCTGTTCCGCATGAGCCGCGACAGACCGAACCGCACAGGCCTGGGACGTCGGGCCATTCGCCTCGGACAACGACGCAGCCGGCGGCGACGCCAACTGCGCCTGCGCATGGCGCTCAAGGTGCCGTGCCGGCTGTTCCTGCCGCGGCGTGACGGCATACATGACGGGCCGCTGCGCTAGCCCCATGTTCCGCCTGTGCGGGCATCACACGCATGGATGCCCCGCAGGTCGCCCCTCCCTTTTCGTGGACACCACCCATGACTGACTTTCCTGCCGTATCTCCCGGACCCGCGAGACCCTGCCTGATCCGGCGATCGCTGCGCGATCGACTAATCCAGCGCTCCCGCATACCCGTCACGCTGACCGGCGATCCGGACTGGCCAGCCGCCGGCTCCCGCCCGCTCGCTGAAACAGCCACCCCGGCTGACGTGCTTCGACCGGACGTGCACGCTGGACCCGCATCGACCGGCCTGCTGCATGCCTGCGTCACGGTCCAGCCTGCGACGGCGCAGCACGCGTCACCTGCACTGCTGCGCCCGACCGCCTTCAGGTCGAATTCGCCGATATGCCGCCGTACGCCCACGCACGCGTCCCGGCATGCGGCCACGCCACATCCGGGACACACCCGTTCACCGGGCACGAGGCCACCATGCCGCGCACCCGGGACGACCTCGACGACGTTCTGCATGCCCGTCGAGTCCGTCACCCACGATGTGTCGTTCCGCTGGACGGTCAGGATCGGGTTACCCGGAAAAGGGATCGTCGACATGACCCTCCTGGATGCCTGGATCAGGGTGTTCTGGCCGAAGAAGGATGCCGATGACCACCCTGACGTTCGCGACAAAAGTCTGCCCCGCCCACTTCCTTTCACGGTGGCCTCCACGATGAAAATCTTTCTTGATGATGAACGCGTCACCCCTGAAGGCTGGGTCCGGGCGTACTGGCCTGATGAGGTCATTGCACTGCTCGAGACAGGCAGGGTGGAAGCCGTCAGCCTCGATCACGATCTTGGTGACGACAGCCGCGGCACCGGCTACGACGTGATCCGCTGGATCGAGGAAGCCGTTGCGCTGCGCGGGTTCGTGCCACCGCTCATCCTCGTCCATTCCGCCAATCCGGCTGCTGCTGCGCGGATGCAGGCAGGGATTGCGGCGATCGCGAATCTCGCGAACCAGAAGGAGAAATAAAATGGCGTTGACCGACGAGGAGAAACTCGATCAGGCCGTGGCGTGGCTCCGGGATGCGGACGCCCTGCTGATCACAGCGGGTGCAGGTATGGGCGTGGATTCGGGCCTGCCCGCATTTCGGGGTCGGCATGGGCTCTGGAAGGCCTGGCCCGCGCTGAAGCACCTGAACATGGATTTCGCCAGGATCTCCACGGAGATCGCGATACGCAAGGCGCCACGACTCGCATGGGGCTTCCACGGGTATCTGCTGCAATGCTTCCGCGGGACGCATCCCCACAAGGGATTCCAGATCCTCCTGCACTGGGCGCGGCAGATGGAACAGGGGTATTTCGTCTTCACGAGCAACGTGGACGGGGCATTCCAGAAAGCCGGCTACGACCGCGAGCGGATCATGGAATGCCACGGTTCGCTGCACTACCTGCAGTGTATCGACGGCTGTGATGCGGCCATCTGGCCGGCAGACGATTTCCAGCCCGTCATCGAAATGGCCAGGTGCCAACTCCTGAGCAACCTGCCCACCTGCCCCCGCTGTGGGCAGGTTGCCCGCCCCAACATGCTGCTGTTTGACGATCCCCGATGGATTGACACCACCCTCGCCCGACAGCGGGAGCACTGGACGCGCTGGCGTGCCCGGCTCCGCAATCCGGTCGTGGTTGAGCTCGGTGCCGGCAAGGCGATCCCGACCGTACGCCACTTCAGTGAACAGATGGGGCGACGCATCATCCGCATCAACCCGCATGATTTCCGGATCGCGAGCTACCGCGGCGTCGGCCTGGCGGGCCCTGCGCTCGGGACCCTGCAGGCACTCGATGCGAGGTTGAATGCCCGACAGAGCGATGCGGCCACAGGCTTTCGCCACGGCAGGGAGATCAAATGATTACACCACGCGACGTACACATTGTTCCCGCCACGATCGGCGTGGTCGCCCTCTGCGTCATCGTTCTCCGGCGCGCCATGCATCAGACAGATAGCAGTCCAGATGGTCTGGCGTAGCCGGAATCTGCACCCGTGGGGAACTCCGGTGTCAGCGCCGGAGAGCTACTCGCCACCACGTTCAGCCTGAAACACCCCCAAACTGGTGCCGCTTTTCGCCGCATGACCCGCTCTTCATCGTGAAGAATACGGACAGCATGAAGGAAAAGCCTCAGGCCGGCATGACAAGCCACATCATCAAGCGCGACGTGAGGACAAAACGATTGACAGCATGCAGGCAGCCCCCTCTCTGGCCGTAATTCACCTGGCGTGGAGAAAGATGATCGACGCTGCCGAAAAGTCGATCCGGGCATCCATGAGGGGCCTCCGGATGGTTGACGCCCGGTTCCCTGCCCGGCGGACGCCGGAACACGCGCGTGGGCCGAAAACAGGTCGGGTATCCGGTCAACGCATGAGCGATCAGATCTGCCGGAATGCGCGGCGCTTCCGGGTCATCTCAGATCGCGGCGGCGTACGGTCTGATGACCGAGACGGTCTGCGTCAAGCCTTGAGACGCCAGCGTATCGAGGTATTCATGGGCCGACTTTGACGGATTGCGTAGCGAGCGCCGATGGTCCGCCATCGCTCGAAGCACCAGCATCTGGTTCAGGTTAAACAAACCGACAACGAAATCGTCGGGATGTTGCGCCTCGATGCCGAACAGCGCCAGCACGTCAGGTGGAAAGTCTTTGAGGTTGAGCGTGACGATGGTCGACGCATGGCAGTGAATGGCTGCCGCTACGACATGGGCGTCGTCCGGATCCGGCAGCTGAACCGCTGACATCAACTGCTCATAGCCCACAACCTTCGCATCCCGGACGTGCCTGTCCATCAGGTCACGCGTTCGATAGATCATTGCGGGATCCAGATCAGGACGATCCTTGATCAGGTTGCGCGTCCATTCGTCGTGTATGGCATCAGTCCAGCGCGCACGAAACAGGTCGGTGAGCGCGAGATGCATCAACAGGTTGCGTAGTGCAGCCGGATAGAGAACGCAGGCGTCGTAGATCGCGGTGAAACTCGATGCCATTTATTCGAGTCCCATTTCCTGATCAAGCGCCGCAAGTTCTTCAAGCGCTGCACGACGATCGGCATCGACGCGATTCTTGTAGGCCATCACGTCGTCGTAGCGGATGCGTCGATGCGTGTTCACCTTCCGGAAAGGAATCTCGCCTTTGTCCAGAAGCTGGATAAGGTACGGGCGCGAAACATTCAGAACGTCCGCCGCCTCCTGTGATGTCAGCTCGGCATGGATCGGGATAATCGATACCGCATTGCCTTTCCCGATTTCTGCGAGTGCATCAACCATCAGCCGCACGAACGACGTCGGCAGCGTTACGGTGCGCACCTCCCCCCTGTCGTCCCTGAACTCGAACTGCTGATTTTCGGCCCGGCTCGACAACACAACCGACAAATCCCTGCCCGACGTCCTGGCTAGTTCCGCCTCCTGCTCCGAAGGCAGCGTCGTAGGGTGCATGGTGGTGTTCATAAGATGCTCCTGATTCAACAACGCACAGTCTAAATCGAATTATTCGAAATCGCAACAATCGAAACAGGCTGGTGAAGTGACAGCCGAGTATCGCAATTAAACGGCTGTCCAACGCCCCCGGGCTTCAGGGAACCACTTGTCCTGGCTATCCTGCGCGGCCCGCGTCCCGGCTGGATATCGCAGAGCGGACCTGTCATCCATTACCCCATCCTCGCTGCCGATCGACTCCTGCCGCCGGCAGGCGTTGGCTGTGTGTGGAGTTGACCGACGGTTAGTTGCATTAATGCCAGGATCTGCCGTGAATCAACTCCCCTCGACCGCCGCCTGATCCACATCCTCCTCGCCCACGGCCGCACGTGTGCCGGCGGTGGCTGCACTAACACGATGTGCGTCCAGCCAGACCATGACGGCGATCCGGGGAGAGCTGCGAGACGGCTTAGGCCGTTCCAGGTCGCAACCGTCCCAGCCCTGGCTGGAACCGCAAACGCGTGATGATTCAGGGTAGCTTTTGGCGTTCGCCCTTGACTCTGGTGGAAAGATCCCAACCTACCGTCCCGGAATTAATCGGCCGTTTTTACTGGACATGCCCAACAAGAAGATCTATCGATCGCCGCGTCGGCCATCGGGAGCACACGCGAAGGCGCTGTTTCTTCCCATGCCGCGGGCGGAAGCCTCGGATCTTGCGCTGCGTGCGCGGATCGCAGTTGAGCGCCTGCGCAATGGCGAAGCAGACCGCTCCCTGATCAATCTCGTTTCCCAGATCGTCATCATCGCGAGCTTTATCACCAGGGCGGGACATGGAGAGCTCGATATCGAGGACATTGAACGCGTGGAGCGTGGCCTCGGTGAAGTACTCCTCGAGGCAGATCGCAGCGGGATATGGAATGTTTCTGATTCGTTGATCGAGGGCCTCACTGCCGTAGTCAACGAGTACGACCGCCAGCTTTGCGTGACCCGTATGGAGATCGTTGTCCAGGCGAGTGATCATCTTGAAAAGCTGGTAGATCTGGCCGCCCAAGACAGTCGATTCACAGACAGCCAACGCCAGGTCGCACAGTAGCCTCTTCGTGTTTCACCGCCGGGGAACAACTCTCGGCGCGCGCACCGCGCTTCACTTTCGTGAGTCGGCTAACAGACGCGGGCGTGAGTGAACCGCACGCAACCTTTAGACTGTTGGCAATAACCAGCCCTATGGTAACCGGCCCCCATAGATGGAGACCAGACACACCGCACGTGTGTCGCAAAGGAAAAGAAACAGCGGTCCGTAACCACGCCCGGTTAAAGGCAGAACGTACTGGTGCCCGCAAACAGCGTTGCCCGTGCTCGTCAGGGCAAAGACAGGCATCCAGCGCTACACTGATCCCAGAGCCCGGCCCAACGCCAGCGCACGCTAAATGTGTAGCTGGCGATGACATCCCCAAAACGAAACCACATGGAAATTTGCGTCAGTTACGAACATAGCCTGGCGTCTGCGCCGGACGAATTCATCGTTCACGTTCCATCGCAGGTCGTCGCCGATATTCCAGCGAACGTGCCGCGCGCCTTGCTACCTGAATTCATTGCCACGCTGATCGTCGAGCGCTCCCCGACAATCGGCAGGATCCGCAACCTCAGGATTCTCTAAGGCAGAGCTGATCAAGTCCACCGCAGAGCGCCCCCCCTGCATTATGGTTCGGGGTGGATAAGGAAGACAAAACGGGATGAAGCAGCAGACGTTGCAGGAGGACAAGCTTAGGGAACTCGGCGCAGTTATGGCTTTTTATCATGGCGAGTCTTCGGACGGCGATCGTCACCACTGTGCAGATAATGACATCACTCGCAAGGGCGAAGTGACTGACAACTTCCCGGCCCTCGCGTCCTGCACGCACCGCGCCGAGTCAACCCCTGCGGACCTCCGTGAGTATGCGGTCACGCAGTTAAAGCTCGACGGCCCCCTGACCTCGCGCGAGCCTTAACGAAGTTACAAGAATGCGACGTACAACGCGCCCTAGCGCTCGCAACAAAGGCGACGCTCGCCGGCACCTCCCCACAATTGACACGTGGCACACCACCCTGTTGGCTGCGGGTCTGTGTCAGTCGGACTGAATCAAATCGATGTCCTTGTGGTCGGCATAGCTGTGCATACATTTGAGAAGCACCACGACCACCTTGTGTCGATTCGTGGCGCGGTTGATTTTGGCTTTGGCCGCCATCACATTGGCAACACCATCGTGCCTCCCGGCCGTTTGGATCATTGCTGAGTGGTATAAATCACGCACTCCGAATTAATTGTGCACATCACGTTCAACTCGTGATCGACGTTGGCTACTACAGCGTTGACGTCTTGCACGTCCGCGGCCTCACGCTGGAACATGCGCACGGCTTTGGGCTGGAGGCGGGGATAAGCAAAATCTACCGAACGGTGGCCGATACCATCGCGCAACATCTACGCAAGCCGATCAGCAACCTCGATCAACTTGAGCACTGCCTGCACACAAAGACACCCTATACGGTGTATGACTGACCGATCGCGCCTAAGCCTTTCATGCAAGGAATCGCGGCGCAGCTCGATGCCAGTGTGCTCGAAATCTATGGCCACGCCGGCTCGACCGAGAATCTCGCCGGCATCTGCCTCACTGGGGGCGGCGGCGAGTTCTTCCGGCCAGCGATCACAAAGGTTTTCAGCGACATTCCGGTCCAGGTGTTGCGTGATCCCCTGATGGTCAACGCGCGCGGATTTCTCTTTGCCGGTAAGTCAGCGCTGGCCGACCGACCAGCGTGAAATACCAGCCGCAACGTAACACGCACGGGAAAACGAAGTGACGAACGCGCATCTTGAGCTGACGGTCCGAATTGATGCGGACGCCCATCCGCGGCTGAGCGCGTACGCTTGCCGGTGGGCGACGCCTGAAGTGCCTGACAATCGTCGACGATTTCACGAAAGAGCTGTCGACATCGTCATCGACCACGGCATTTCAGGCTTGTATGTCACTCGCGCATTGGACCGTGCCGCCCGCTTCCGTGGCTACCCGACAGCGAGACCGTTCTCGATATCAAAAGGCGTCGGGGAATCAGCGCTGATAGCCGTTGATCTCGATGCGCTCGATGGAGATTGTGGTCGCGTCCCTTGAGTACGGCTCGATTACAGGTGCACGCTCATTTACTCCGGCACATCTCATGTCTCGCATCAGTCTTTTAATTGCCGTGCCCGCGCGGCCTTCCTCAATTCTGACGCGACGAAATGGCTGAACGTATTTGCGATGCCGGGCAATTCCATAATGTTCTCATGCGTGACATCTGCCGGTTTGATCCCCTGGCGCTCGATAGCGCGAAGTCCGAACACGTTCTGCGCGACGAACTTGCGAACGAGTTCTTCTCGCATTTTCTTGTCAAACGCCGCGAAAGATTCTCGCGCGTGTTTCGCCTCGTCCTCACGACGCTGGTTCGCCGCCGCATCTGCTGCCGCCACGCTTTCGGCGACGGCGGTACGGGAAGCAAGCTTGGCCGCACTTTCGGCCGCAGCCGTCTCGGCGAGTTTCATCTGCACGAGCTCAACTTGCCGGTCTGCTTCGGCCACGCGGTAGTTTTCCGACAGGGCCTTCATCAGGTACGCAGACGCTCGTTTGACTTTGGTGCCCTGGCGGATCGTCCACTGCGTGTAGTCGATCGCCTGCTGAATTCGCTCGTCGGTCCAGACAGCCCGGTTGTCCTCGATTCGTTCAAATTGCTTGTCAGTCAGGCCAAACTCGTTCTGCAGGGTCTGGAAAAGAGCCACAGAGTTGAGCATCGCGGCCTTGGACGCCAATGCGCCATTCTTTCGCTTGAGCTTGAAGCGAATCTGATCCTTTTTGCGTGACCCAGGCGTTCCAGCTCGCGTCTCATATGACAGGTCGATATCGGACAGCTCGTTAATTTGCCTGACGGCAGGCTCGAGATAGTCACGCTTGAAGTATTTGAACTCGGCGTTGTTCGCCCAGGATTTCCCCGGGAGGTTTCGTATCAGGTCGAGGGACAGCCATTCCGTTACGCCATTGGCGACGGCAGGTTGCACGTGGTCGTAGATGCCTCTCGCGTAGATCAGGGTGAACCTTGATGTCACCAGCAAGCTCGTCCAGTACGAATTCTCTGGATCTTTGATGAGTCTCTGCAGTTCGACAGGCACGCGGAATCGTATCCGGCCGTTTCGAACGCTTACCCGGCCGATCAACTCCAGCCAGTCGCCATCTTCATCAGCGATCGAAACAATTGCGGCTTTCCCCGCATCATCCGTCTGGCCCTCTTCATCGAGGTCGTGGTCGTCAGATGACTGATCGACCAACCGTCCAGCCGGATCAACCGAGACGATCGGCGCGCTTGTCACCTCGAGCATGGACGACTTGACGCTACGTATAACGCTGGAAAAGTGTTTTTTGTTTTTGCTGTCGTAGCGCATCAGCCACTTGAAAAAGCTGAGCGTGACGTCGTAGGCCTCCTTGACTTCTGGCTCTTGAGCTACGATGAAGTAAGCCGCGTCAACGAAACGCCGCGCGGACAGCCCAAGGCCGACGATTCGGGCAAACACCCGATTCTTTTGAAATCCGATGTCCTTGTCTGACGCGAGTTCGTGAATAGCTCTCTGAGCCGGCGAGTTTTCGACAAAAAGGTCGAGTGCATACTGGAGCGGTGTCACCCGCCGGTCAATTCTGCCATTCATGCCAGGTCCGTGATCATGGAGCCGTTCTTACCCTCAAAATTTCAACTGACTGTAGCACATAAAGGTGAGATGTCAACGGGGATCTCTCACCTTACATCGATCCCACAGCACGGACGCACAAAATCTCTCACCTCTAGTACACAAACTCTCACCTTTACACACGGAGAATTCTGGTCGATCCCAATAGCGAAGCGCGTCCGAAGGGTTGTCCACAGGCATGCATTGAGTCGTATCGCATCTGTTCGCTTCAGGACAATATCTCTCACCTCCCCTTCGCACTTAGTCTCACCTCTGCGTACAGTGTCTCTCACCTTTGTGGTACATGAACTCTCACCTTTGGGACACCATCTCTCACTTTTCGTGCATAAGTATCTGGTTTTAAACAAGATTCTTCGTCCAGTATGTTTGTAGGTTCGTTATTTTTTATTAAAACAACATACAAACCCGGTGCACCAAACCGCTTTCTCCACAGCTGTCACATCGTTGGGTTGTTTCCAGAGTAATTACCCAACGAGGCAACGTCCGGATATGGTCCGAGTTTTCTTGAGGATCTCAAGGGAAGAATTGGTGTTCCGGGCTCGGCGAGTGTCGAACCCAAGCCAAGAAAAGCTGACTCCGCCGCAAGAAACGGAGCGCCGGTAAACGGGCCGTTCGGTCTTCGTTTAGAGACGCCTCTCAGAGGTGAGAGATTATGTACCGCTCAAGGGTTGGTTGTCGGTAGCGCTCGATAGAGCGGTACAAAATCTCTCACCTTTGCTGGTGGAGATGGCGCGCGAAATGAAAACGTAATGTTAGATTCATCCGATTGACCCACGTCTTGCCCTTCTATGTCATTTTGCATTACATGCATTGCTCTAACGAGGTACAAAATAGCTCACCTTTGTACTTGAGCACGCGCGAGCCGTCACAAAGGTGAGATATTTTGTACTTGGTTGTGTGCATCCGGGCGACAGGTAAGATGCTCGTTAGCCCTGAAGAAGATCAATGGGTTGCTGTCGCTAAGCTCGAAAGCAGCTAAAGTCGACGAATACGGCACTAATATAAAGACGTTTTCGGATTTTTCCGGTATTCTGCGTTTAGCCTAATTTTTGACCGGAAACTCTGAAAATGGCCAATGTCAGCCAACCGCTTCCAATCGACCGGACAGTCACGCTCGCGGAAATCAGCGATTTCGCAGACATCGTGACCGACTATGCGTCGGAACTGCGAGACCAAATTCTCGCCCCGCGCCCCCGCAAGACTCCACCGGTCTTCACGACCGGCGAGATCGCGGAACTGTGCGGATTGACCCGTAATCAGGTGCAATACCAGATAACGAAAGGTGATGGGGTGTTGCCGGAAGGGCATAGCACCGGGACGGGGCGCAGTCGGAGTCGGCAGTTCACTCTGGCAGAAGCGCGCACCTGGGTCCAGCAGATTTCCGATATCTACCAGACACCGCTAGTCGCGGGCCCAAGCGAGGACTTCGAGGGCAAGATTATCATTACCTCGCAGCTGAAGGGCGGCTCTGCGAAGACTACGACTACCATGTGTCTTGCACAGGGACTGACGCTCCGTGGTCGCAAAGTGTTGGTAGTCGACCTTGACCCCCAAGCCTCTCTTTCAGAGCTCTGTGGGCTATACGCGGAGAAGGAGGTGTTTCCTGAAGCGACGGTGCTGCCCTATGTCTACGATCAGGACATTGAAGGCGGGCTGCTCGCAAAAGTTCAGTCGACATACTGGGATGGACTCGACATCATTCCGGCGCATACCGAGTTGGTCGGTGCCGAGTATCACCTCCCGGCGATGCAGATGAAGCTTCCAGGATTCAAGTTCTGGCAGGTGCTGCGAGACGGGCTGGCACCTCTGCGGAAGTACTACGACTACATTGTCCT
This sequence comes from Paraburkholderia dinghuensis, assembly GCF_003837865.1. GTDB lineage: Bacteria > Pseudomonadota > Gammaproteobacteria > Burkholderiales > Burkholderiaceae > Paraburkholderia > Paraburkholderia dinghuensis. The sequence goes on from NZ_RQIS01000011.1 coordinate 173,482, forward strand.
CGACACTTCCCCTTCCCTGTCGTATCTCAACTTGAATGCATTGATGGCCGCTGACGCCATGATCATGCCGATGGTGCCCGAAAATCTGGACTTTTTCAGTTCGCTCTCATTCTGGCGGTTGTTCTCCGACGTCGCCAAATCGTTCATCAGGTTCGAGGCCGATAAAAAGTACGACTTCGTGTCCGTGCTTCTTACCCGCGTAAATTACGGGCCGACATCATCGGCTCCAGTTGTCCGCACCTGGGCTCAAGGCGCCTACCGTCAGTGGCTGGATCCGTTCGAGGTCCCCGCAAGTTCAGTCATGAGTTCCGGCGCGCTGGCATTTACCACTGTGTTCGACATCAGTAGCACACACAGTCAGGCGAAGTCCTTGCAGCGAGTGCGACAGCCTTTAGTCGACTACTGCCGGTGGGTCGACGAACAATTCATCAAGCAATGGAGGCCCGCACAATGAGCAACATTCGTGAGCAACTGCTTGCCAAAACGGCGGGCATCCGGTCCACGGACGAACGAAAGCCTGATCCCGCCCGTCGCGCGTCACGTACCGAGACAGCACCGGGGATGGCGGGAGCGCTGGCGTCGGCTCAACTTCGAGTGCGGGAATTGGAGGCTTCGGGAACGCCTTCGCAACTTCCCGTGGCAGCAATCGTTCCGAACCCGTGGCAACCCCGCCGGGTGTTTTCGGAGGAAAAACTCTCCGAGTTGGCAGAATCGATTCGCGAGACGGGACTGTTGCAGCCGATCGTGGTCCGGCGTGCCGAGGCGGGATATCAAATCGTAGCGGGGGAGCGGCGTTGGCGGGCGCACAAGATGCTCGGGAAAGATGCCGTTACAGCGGTGGTGATCGAATGTTCGGACCAGGACATGGCTGTTCTCGCCCTAGTGGAGAACGTGAGTCGTGACGATTTGACCGACTACGAGATCGCAGTTTCGATCCGGACGACCGAAAAGGAATTTCCAAACCGCACGCGTCTCGCGGAGGCCGTAGGAATGAGTCGCCGTGGTCTGTATAAGTTCATTTCCTTTGGAAGCCTTCCGGAATTCGTTACGAAGGACTTGGATCTGAAGCCGTCGTTGATCGGATGCAATGCGGCTGATGCAATCGTCACGGTGTTGAAGAAGCACGGAGACGATGGCGTAGTTGCGGCTCGTGAGCTTTGGCCCGATGTTGTGTCCGGAAGTCTCGATCAAAGCAAGTTCGCGTCGGCGATTGCGGCGCTTGTTGTACGGCGAAACTCGCGAACATCTGCTCGCGAACGATCAATCGAGAAGTTCTTTGCTGGAACGACTCACGCGGGCAGCATTACGAAAGACGTGAACAGCTTTACTGTGAAGATCAAGACCGGTGTTCTCTCTGACGCTCAGGAAACGAGGATTCGCCAGGTCATCAGCGAGTTGTTTAACGGCGATCCAGTGTGAATTGGAGATGCAGATCGGGGGCCCGCGAAAGCGGGCTTTTTTATTGGTGTCGCATATTCGCGTGGCTTCGTCGGGTGGGTGTCGAAGTGGTTAAGGCGCACAGTTGTCAACGAAGGCGCGCAACGGTTCGAAGGTAGTGCCAGCGAAGTGTGTGCCTTTTAGGCACACTCCTGCGCGAACATTGACGTGTTTCATGCCGGCCGCCCAGGGGCGAAGCGGACCACCACCGATCAGATTGAATCGATTCGAATTAATCACCCTCGTGCGCGTGACTCCAGCTTCAGCGGCGGAATCGCTGGCAGATGTGAGACGTGTGCTGAACGCTTCAGCCCCGTTAGCTATATCCGTCACCACATGGGGCCTTTGTTTCGCGTCCCACCGACCCGAAAGCAGGCTCCCAGTAAAGCTGACACACGCTGGATACTGTGGGTCACGCGGGTACGAACCGAATGGTCGAACTAGTGCTCTACCAGACCGTAGGACAGCCGCCACGCGCGTCCTCTTTAGTCCGGGAGTGTGCCTTTTAGGCACAGACCTGAATGCAGGTCTGCGGCACGAGCGGGCTCGCCAAGTGCGCCTAATAGGCACACTGCATTCACGGCATGTGTCTATCCGACCGGTTTCAATGAAGCAATACCGGCACCAAAAAGTCGTTGGGTGGCGTCGGCACCTTGCAAAGTCAAAGCTTGCCGCCACGATCACTCCGCAGTCTTTTGATGGGTGAGCGTCATCTCGTCAAAAACTTGGATGAACCATACTCTGCGTTTGTCAAAACTCTGCACGCCCCGGTTCGTCCGGATCTTCTCCGAGCCAATTGGCAAATCGATCTTGAGGCATCTGCGTGAAGTCATGCCCGTGCGTTTTGTTTAAACGGCACGGCGCGATCACAACGAGGACTGCTAGCCGTAGTCGGATTCTGTTCCCGGCATGATGCTGGCGCGAACGAGCGGGGCACAGAGAGTGGCGGAGATTTGGGCGCTCTGATGACCTGCAACGTTACTAAAACGCATGCCGTCACGAGACGGAAGCTGCACGCGAGTCAATTGTTGACGAATGGCACTGCTCAGTATATTTCCACGCGCGCGGAGCGGCTTGTAGGCGGCCACGGAAGGTTGCGGCGCAATATCAGTGTGCGCTTTATCAATAGGTGCGTAAGGGGCGGCGTACGGAGACGAAGCCAGAAGTGAGCCCGTGAATAGCCTAACGCGAGCAGTCCATCGCGGCGTTCAGAAAGCGGCACAAACATTCTTGGGTAGCCACTTTGGGACAGGTGAAGGGCGCTGTCGACGCCGCGAAAACGGAGTTCGGGAGAGGTCAGTTTCAGCGATATCTCGCTTACAGCAACACATAGGTGTCGCAGCGGCTATGACCGGCCCACGCACCTGTGCCAGCAGAAGCGTCGGCGGGAATACTGACGGGAACTGAGTCGCGCAATTTATGATTGAAATTCAATAACGCAACTAACCGTCAATCCGCCGAGAAACCACGAGGCGCCTGATGGCGCCCGCATATTTCGTGGCGCGATTGGTGATTGAGGACATGGACGCCGCGACGGAGTTTATTTGAGAAGTGCGGGGCATCGTTGCAGAAACTCGGTGGGTACTCAAGTCGATCTCCAGGCGGCCAGTCGGCTAACTGAGCCTCTTACCCGGACCACCGCGAGCAGATCATGCCGGTGGCTAATCTCGCCGCCGTGAAACATTCGAGAGAGAATTCTCAGATGCTCCAATGCCTTAACCAGCGGCGCTTTCGGTCGTATTCCAGATGAATGTTTCACGTTTTGCCAGTGCACTTAATGGCGGAAAACCGTGTAGCGACGGGCTACGCTCGATTCTGGCCGGCAGAACCACCAAGACGTAATATTCACTACATTTTATGTAGTTATTTGTATCAGAGCTTGGTGCCTAACGTCCGTATCACCGAATGCCTCGCCCCTGACTTCGCGACAGGCGGTTCAGGGCTGCGCCCCATACGGTACAGGGGCGCAGGTCCGTCCGACCTTGACCCGTCCCGGTTCAAGGAGCTCGAACTGAAATACGGCGCGTCGAGACGAACTGGCATTGAGCGACACCGGCCATCGCGGACAGGTGTGATGACCAGAATGTCCGTACGACCAGAAAAATTTCAGTAGTTATCCAAAAATTACGGAATCAAGTGCGACGGCTGCTCGCGGCACATGAAGGCGCACTTAACGAGCTTGAAACCGGAATCGGTGCGTGAGGTGGTGGATAGGGTTGTGGTGCAAACTGAGTAGGTGGGCGAAAAATCGCTCTTTTTTCGGGACCTTCAACGAGCCGAAAGAACCGCCATCCAGACCGGGGGCGAAGTGGTATCTTTGAGGCGCTTGCGGGTGAGATCGAACTGGCCTTTGCCAATGCGATGCATCAGTTCGATGCCGGACAGGGTAATGGCCGCGTTCCGGAACCGCTTGAACCCGAGCATCACGCTCACCCGCGACTTGATGTGGCGGTGATCCTGCTCGATCAGGTTGTTCAGGTACTTCGAGGATCGCAATTTCGTTCGCCCGGATAGCGAGCCATCGATCTTCATCTCGCGGACCGCCCGATGAGACGCCGCGTAGCCGTCCGGCGTAATCGTTTCGGGAGTGCGCCCCTGCGTTCTGATCGCCTTCGCGAAGAACGCCTTTGCTGCCGCCACGTCGCGCCTGGCGCTGAGGCGAAAATCGACCGTCTTTCCCGCACGGTCGACAGCACGGTAGAAATAGGCCATTTGCCACGAATCTTCACGCAGGTCTCGGCGACGCGCCACGACCGACCGGCTATCGTGACCAACCGGTTCCCGTGTTTGACGAACTCCGGCGTGTAGCGCTTCACCCAACGCAGGATCGTCGTGTGGACCAGCGATACGCCGCGTTCGGCCATCATCTCGACAAGATCACGCAGACTGAGCTTGTAGCGCAGATACCAACGTATGCAAAAGATGTAGCGAAAAACTATTGTCGCTTGGTTGTGGTGCAATTCCGATGCGTCAGTCAGTTAGCCTTGAGCTTTTGACGATCAGGAGCCAATGAGCAAGCTGAAAGATCTGGAGTGGTCGTTCAACGGCCGTCATTTCGACCGCGAAGTCATTATTCAGAATTGAAACTTGCTGTGGCAATTAACCACACCCTATAATTCCTGCTTGGTCAACCGTTGACGGCGCAGCAGAATCATGACAGACCCGACCCCTACAACTCCACTCGAAGTCGTCGAGTGCGACTTCGGCGAAAGTGCCGGCCACCTGATCGCTCGCGTGAAGTCGAGCCTGTCGAACCTGATCAACCAGCGCACTGTCAACGAATTCGGCGTCACGAGCCAGCAGGCCAGCGTGCTGCTCATGGTAGCAAGTGGCAAGTGCGTGCTGGCCGCCGAACTCGCACGCGAGTACGGGATCGACGCGAGCGCGGTGACGCGCCTCGTCGACCGGCTGGAACAGCGCGGTCTGCTTGAGCGCGTGCGTAGTTCCGAAGATCGCCGGGCTGTGCGGCTCGCGCTCACGCCCGAAGGGCAGGCCATTGCTGCATGCATGCCGACTATCTTCACTACCGTCTCGGATAAACTCATGAACGGTCTGTCATCCGAGGAAACCGGCTTTCTCAAGAACATGCTGCGGCGGGTACTCGCGAATGGCTGCGAGGCCAGCCAGAATTCACCGGCCAATTCATGACGGGGCACGCAAATTCGAAAGTGCCACATAACGAATAGCTGCATCCTCCAGTATCACTTTCACTCCTCACGTAATCGGACCGTGCTAAGCCAAGACGTTGCTTGTCGCAAAGCGTTTCATAAGGCCTTCGAACGTGTCAATCGTAATATCACGGATGTTTTCATAGGCCATCTAGACAATGGCGACGATGCTCAGAACGACGAGGACGAGTTCATCGTAAATGAAAGCACGATTGCTTATGGCATTCGCATAGCAATAGCGTCCGAACCGCATCAGGTTGATACCCAGTGCAGCCAGCCAGAATGCGCGAAGCGTGAAAAAGCGGTGACTGAAGCGACCACGGCAGTGCTGTTGAACAACTGGATACCTATCACAAGGCCGATCAGGGCGCTTGCAGTAACGGCCCATTTCAGGATTTCCACTACCTCAATCCTCGATCGATGGACTGTAGAGACACGCGGTCGAATGCCGATGAAGGGTGTGATTCGATGCACGCTGCCTTGCGTTGCTCTTTACCCAAAATAGGCGACGCTCGCTCAAAAAAGCATAACGATTCTCGTTGGTCGGCTCGGGCAAAGACAACCCATTGCTCCCAGTGGTAGGGCGCGTATGGCGCTGCCTGGGTCATCACTGGCGCCGCGGGGTATTCGCCAACGCCTCGCCCTCAAAGGCTCATTCCGCCGCTTGCTTCGACGATTTGCCCCGTTATCCAGCGGCCCTCCGGGCTCAACAGCAACATCACGGCTGACGCAATGTCATCGGGTTGTCCCAGACGTCCCAACGCCGTCAGGCGCTGCACGCTTTCGTCGAATCCTTTTCTGGCACGCAAGTTGGCGATCAACGCGGTATCCGTCGCGCCGGGAGAAACGGCGTTGACCGTAATACCGCGGTGACCAAGATGCTGGGCGAACGATAGCGTCAAGTGATTGACCGCAGCCTTGGCCGCGGCGTACACAGCCTGATAGGGCAATGCGCTGCTGGCCGCATTCGATGAGATATTGACGATGCGTCCGCCATCGCTCAAGTGCTCGCATGCCAGTTGACACATAAAGAACGTGCCACGAAACAAGATCTCGCACTCCTCATCGAAGTGCTTAGGCGTAACGTGCATCAAGGGTCGTGAGCCGCCTGCTCCGGCATTGTTGATGAGGAAGTCCAGTTGCGGGCGCTGCGTTTCCAGCTCGAATCCGCGCGTGACCGTCTCGTAAAGGCGGGGCAGCCCGGCGACGTCGCGCAAATCCGCCTGGACGACGAACGCTTTGCCGCCGTTGGCCCGGATCTCGCCCACGAGCTGATCGGCGGCAGCGCGGTTACGGCCACAATGCGCAGCAACGACCGCGCCCGCCTCGGCCAGGCGATGCGCGATCTGCGCACCTATCCCACCGGATGCGCCGGTGACCAATGCGGTCTTGCTGTTGAAATCGAATGAAGTCATGCGGACCTCGAACAAGGCGTGGAGGAGAATCGATCTCGCCGCGAGATCGATTTAATCAGATATATGATTATAATATTTAAAGGTGGCCCGAGCCAGACATGCCGGAGCGGGTGAGGAAATGGACGAAGCCGATGAGTTGTCATCGATAAGGAAGAGTATGGTTAGTTCTGCCCCGAATGTTTCTGACGAACTGCTGAAGATCTTGCGCGCTGCCGATGCGCCCGCGTGGTATCTGGATGCCGTCCAGCAACCTACGACCGAACGGCAGGTTTTGATGCCATCAGGCGAGCACTTGCACTGCGTGTTCTGGAACGAGAGCGAGATCGAGAAGCCACTGCTGCTGCTGGTTCACGGCTATCGCGCGCACACGCATGCCTGGGACCCCATCGCGCCCTTCCTGACCGGGCAATTTCGCGTGATGGCAGTCGATCTGATGGGGATGGGGATGAGCGGCCGACGGGCCGACTATGGCGATCGGTCCCGCTTCGCGGACGATCTCGCGTCGTTGATCGGTCAGGTGTCCGATGGGCCGGTGACCGTGGTCGGCCACAGCTTTGGCGGTGCCTGCAGCATTGAACTGGCGGCCCAGCATCGGGGGCTGGTGAAGCGTCTGATTGTCGTCGATACGCTCATTCTGTTTCCGGGTCTGGACGAAGAGCGCGTTGCGGAGAAGGTCGGGAGCGTGCAGCCCTATCCGGACTATGCGAGCATCGTCGGGCGTTACCGGCTGTTGCCCGGGCAGCCTTGCCCGCCGTGGGCGCTGGCCTATATCGCGCATCACTCCGTGCGCGAGGTGGAGGGTGGCTGGAGCTGGAAATTCGACACGGCGTTGCCGGCTGCGCGTCTCGAGTTCGGGACGCAAGCCGCGTTGCGGCGGTTGGACGTGCCTACCGACTACATCGGCGGAGCCCGCAGCGTGATATGCGATGCCGAACGGCTCGTGCATATCGAGGCGGCAATCGGGCAGGGGCGGCGCGCCGTCGTGATACCCGAGGCGCACCACCACATCATGCTGGATCAACCGCTGAGCCTCGTTAGCGCATTGCGGGCCTTGCTGGCCTGATGTGGCGACGCGCCCGTACGGCACGCCGTCTTGCCCGCCGCCACCCCGGCGGCGGGACGAACTGAGCTAGCCGCCGCTCAGCGGTTTTTCCATTGCGGCTTGCGCTTCTGGGCGAAGGCCATCATGCCTTCGATACGGTCTTCGCTTGCCAGCAGGCGCTCAAGCGCCGGATAGGGAAGCCCGATCGAGTCAGTTGTGCTGGCGAACCGCTCTGAATCCCTGAGCATCTCCAGTGAGAGACGGATCGAGGTAGGCGAGTTTTCGAGCAGTTCCTCGGCCAGTTGGCGAGCGGCTTGCAATGCCGTGCCTTCGGGCACCACGCGGTTCACAAAGCCGAGGGTCCGGCCTTCCTCTGCACTGGCGCGCCGCCCGGTAAGAATCAGATCGATCGCCTGCTTGTACGGGATCTGGCGCGTCAGCCGTTGCAGGCCGCCGGCACCGGCGAGCAGTCCGACCCGCACTTCACTTAACGCGAACTGCGCTTTGTCATCGGCGACGATCAGATCGCACGCGAGCGCGATTTCGAATCCACCGCCCATCGCGTAGCCGTTGACTGCCGCGATAACGGGTTTGACGCGGGTGCGACGGTTCGTGAGCCCGCCGAAGCCGGTGCGCGGCATCCACATACGACGCCCGGAGGAGCCGGCCTTGAGGTCATTGCCGGTGCAGAACGCACGCGTGCCAGCGCCAGTGATGATGGCGACCCACAGGCTGCGATCTGCGTCGAATGCATCGAAGATCTGTTCGAGTTCGTCGTTGGCCTCGGGCGTCAGCGCGTTATTCACGTCCGGCCGATTGATGGTCACTTCGAGCAGCGGGCCGTGGCGTTGCACCAGCACGTGTTCGTAGGCAGGAAGAATGCGGTTCGGATGCTTGGGCAGCAGACGATTCAGGGTTTCTTCATCGAGCGCGAACTGGTTGAGGCCCTGGTAATGCGGACGCAGGCAGATGCGCAGATTCAGGCCGTCTCCGTCGACAAAGGCCTGCAACGTATCGCGATCGCCTTGGATGCTGTTGGCGATGAAACGCTCGCCGTTGCGTTCGAGGCGGCCGACCACGATCACATCGGTCGGACCTTCCTTGCCGTACAGGACCGTGTAGGTTTCGATGGTGGCCCAGCCTTCCGGCTCGCGCGTGAAGGCTGGCGCGGGGAGTTGGTTCACCGTGGCCTGGATGTCCTCGCTGTCGCAGGTTTTCCACGCCCGTGGGGTGGTTGAGTAGATGCCCACCGCATGCGTAGAGAGGAACCCGCCATTGGCGCCGACGAGGCCGAAAGTGCCAGGGTCCGCGCGCAGGCGAGCGACGACTTCGGCAATGGCGTGCATCGAGTAGTTATTGCCCGGGCCGCCGAAAAAGTGCAGACCGCCGGTGAGGGTCAGGCCGCGCGGGTCCTGTGCGTCGAGTCCCAGCGCGTCGGTGGCCGAGAACACCGCAATCGGAAAACAGCTATAGATATCGATGTAACGGATCTGGGCGATCTCGACCCCGGCTTCTTCCAGCGCCTTGCGATAAGCCAGGTCCATCGCGACAGATTGGTCGAGGCGCTCGCGCTCCAGCACCGCGCGCTCGTCGATACTGCTATAGCCGTGCAGATACACCCATTTGCTTTCGTCGATGCCCAGTTTGCGCGCGGTGCCGACCGTGGTCAGCAAGACCGCCGCGCCGAGGTTCACCTGGTCGCGCGCGACCGCCGAGATGGGGTGCGGGTCGGCGATCATACGATTGTCGGCGCTGATCGTCGCGATTTCCTCTGCACTCCAGACCTTCCTGGTGCCGGCGGAGTGTGGATTGGCTGCGGCCACCTTCGAGAAGGGCGACAGCAGACGGCCCATTTCGTGAGCATAGGCGTCGCGCGACAGCCCCAGGCGCTTGCGGCGCGCGTTCTCAAACATCGCGTAAACCGTGGGTGGCATGATCATCTTGTGATCGTTCATATGCCGCGTGCGCAGCGTGCCCATATTCCAGTTACGGTTTTCGAACGGCACGTCGCTGGGTTCGGACCAATCCAGTGGCTGCTTGGCTGCTTGCGCGGCGCGCTGGGTTGAAATGGCCTCGCCTCCGCAGACGAGCGCCATTTCCAGTTCGCCGCTGTGCAGCCGTTCGCAGGCCTCGCTCAACAGCTTTTGCGGTTCGTCTCCGCACGCGGGCGAATAGACCAGCAGGCGGGGTGTGGCTCCGAGACGCTTTGCAACGCTGGCAGGTACGTTCTCAGGCGAGCCGAACGGTGCCATTTGCGCACGCATCGGCGCGGCCACGGAGTCGGCCACGGTGCGCACGGCGAAGATGGCGTCGATTGCCGGCGCAAGCGCCGCGAGTGACAGGGCGTCGTCGCAGGCTGCACTGGCGGCCAGTGCAGCCAGATCCACCGGCGACAACTGGCGATACTCGGGCGTGTTCAGGCGTTCGCTGACCTGTCCGACGCCGATCACGACAGGGGTGTTGTCTGCAATTCTGGACATGATTGGTTCGTCCGTATGGAGGAGTTGTGTTGGGAGCACGCTTGCGTGCAGCATCTATTAATTGTAATCATTTATACGATAAAGTGGGAGCTTCGCCGGCGTCCGCGCGATCGGTTTGCATGACGAGATCCGATCTCCGATACACGGCGTGCGTGTTTACCCCTGCATTCTTATAACTGGCGAGTGTGTATGGCAGAACCTAACCTTCTCATCGATTGGGATGGTCCGGTAGCGCGGGTCACCCTGAACCGGCCGCAGCAACTGAATGCGCTCAATGCGGCGCTGGCGGCCGAACTGCATGACTTCTTCTCTGGGCTTGTGCGAGACCGCAGCACGCGCGTTGTCATCCTTCAGGCGGCCGGGCGCAGCTTCTGCTGCGGTCTCGATCTGAAGGAGCAACTCGTTCAGCCGGTGCATGGCGATGCGGAGGCCGCGCTTGCGTTGCAGCACAGCATTCGCAACATCATCCTTGCCATGCGGCGCTGCCCGCAACCGATCATCGGCATTGTGCAGGGAGCAGCCAGCGGCGGTGGTCTTGCACTCGCACTGGCCTGCGATATCCGGCTGATGACGCCCGATGCGCGCATGAACGCAGCCTTCATCAAGGTGGGGCTGACTGGCTGTGATGTCGGCGTGAGCTACTTCCTGAATCGTATGGTCGGCGCTTCGGTGGCTGCCGAACTCATCCTCACCGGGCGCTTTATCGACGCGACTCGCGCCGTCGGTCTCGGACTGGTCAGCCGTGTCGATACGTTGCAGCAGTTGCATGAGGAAGCGCGTGCGCTGGCTAGCGACATGCTTGCCACGTCGCCGCTGGGCCTACGCCTGACCAAGGACGGTCTCAATCATGCGATCGACGGAGCGAGCCTCGAAGCGGTGATCGCGCTGGAGGACCGACAGCAGGTCCTCTGCACGCAGACCCCGCAGTTCGTCGAGGCGGTCAGCGCCTTCGTCGAAAAACGCGTGCCGAACTATGTGCAAAAAATCTGAAGATAAAGTGGGTCCTGATGAAACTCGACGAATTGCTCTACAAGCCGGGCCTGCTACAAGGTCAGCGTATTTTGATTACCGGTGGCGGAACGGGTCTCGGGCGGGTGATGGCCGAGGCCTGTTTGCTGCTCGGCGCGACGGTCTATATCTGCGGTCGACGTGCAGGCGTGCTCGAGCAAACCTCGGCGGAGCTGATGGCCGCACATGGTGGCAACGTGGTCGGACTGGTATGTGACATCCGAGAGGCGACGCAGATTAGCGCAATGCTCGATGCGATCTGGGCCGATGGCGGTCCGCTTACCGGTCTCGTCAACAACGCTGCCGGAAATTTCGTCAGTCGTACAGAGGATCTGTCGACGCGCGGTTTTGATGCGATTTCCAACATCGTCTTTCGAGGCTCTTTCCTCGTCACGCTCGATTGCGGCAAACGCTGGCTCGCCTCCGGCACGCAAGCCTCGGTCATCTCGATCGTCACGACGTGGGTCTGGAACGGTTCGCCGTTCGTCGTGCCTTCAGCCATGTCAAAGGCGGCGCTGGCGGCGATGACGCAGTCTCTTGCCGTGGAGTGGGGTGGACGCGGCATCCGCTTCAACGCGATCGCGCCCGGCGTGTTTCCAACGGAAGGCATGAGTGCGAGATTGAATCCGAACGGCGATGAAGGCGGGATGATCGAAGGTAACCCGATGCGGCGTACGGGCGAGATGCCCGAACTAGCCAACCTCGCCGTGTACCTGCTGTCGCCGGGATCGGCTTACGTGAACGGTCAGATCATTGCAATCGATGGCGGCCAATATCAGGCGACTGGCGGCAATTTCTCGAGCATGAGCAAGATGAGCGATGACGACTGGCTCCAGGCTCGCGCCGCGATTGCCCGGCGCGACTCGGCCGACAAGCAGCAACGAACCTGAGCACGCTGCCTAATCATCCGGCGTCGGCGCCGGATGAAAAACAGGTTCGCGTTTCTGCTGGAAGGCCAGCACGCCCTCGACAAAGGACGGCTTCGCACCACACTCGCCCTGCAGTTGTGCCTCGAGGTCGAGTTGGGTGGCGAGGTCGTGTTCGGGCGAGCGGCGCAGCAAGGCCTTTACCTCTGCATTGACGTGCGTGGGATTCGCGGCGAGCCGTGCGGCCACACGTTGTGCTTCGGCTGCCAGCGCGTCGTCGTCCACCGCACGCCAGATGAGGCCAAGGCGTTCGGCTTCGTCGGCGGATACCGGTTCGCCGAGCAGCGCCAGCGCGAGACTGCGGGCGCGTCCGACTGTGCGGGGCAACTGCCAGCTAATTCCGCAGTCGGGCACCAGGCCGAGGCGCGGTGCAAATACTTGGATGAAGCGCGCGGAGCGTGACGCCAGCACGATGTCGCAGGCCAGCGCGAGGCCCACACCGCCACCGGCGGCGGTACCGTTCACTGCACAGACCACCGCCTTCGGATGGTCGGCGATCTGGCGAATCAGCGGGTGGAAGTGCTGCAGCAGGCCGTCGCGGGTGTCGTCGCCGATATGGCGCAACTCGGCCGAGCGTCCCTCAGGCGGCAGGTCGAGTATGCCGTCGTAGTCGCGGCCGGTGCCGCTCGCGCCTCCGGCGGCAAGATCGGCACCGCTGCAGAAGGCGCGTCCGGCCCCGGTCAATACCAGGGCGCGCACATCCTCGCGCACGGCAAGCTCGTCCAGCGTACGGCGCAGAGCGTCGATCAGAGCGACGTCCAGCGCGTTGAAGCGCTGCGGCCGGTTGAGCGTTAGCGTAGCGATTGCGTCTGCAATGTGGACATGCAGTACGGCGTCGGTCATAGGGAACGCCTCGAAATGGTCGGCTGGCCGGTCAGGCTGGACCGAGCCACCAGGGATAGAAGTCAGGCATGCGGGACGCGCGTTCGGCGAACTGCGGCGGCCGTTTTTCAAGGAAGGCCCGTACACCTTCGCGCCCGTCGTGCTGGCTCGTGTGAAATTCACCCATTGTCTCGACCAGATGCGCCTGCCAGGGATCGGGCATCGACGACAGGCGATACATCATCTGCCGTGTGAGCGCCACCGATACCGGGGAACGTTCATGCACCAGCACGTGTGCGTAGCGATGCGCGCGCGCGAGCAACTCGTCCGCAGGCAAGACCTCGCTGACGAGGCCGCAGCGGTGTGCTTCGGATGCCGGAATAATTTCGCCCGAATAGACCCACTCCAGCGCTTTCGGCAGGCCCACCACCTTGGGCAAAAACCAGCTCGAGCAAGCATCGGGAACGATGCCGATCTTGCCGAACACGAAACCGAAACGGGCCCGATCTGACGCGAAGCGGACGTCCATCGCGAGCGTCATCGTCGCACCCACGCCGACGGCCGGGCCGTTGACAGCCGCGATCACGGGCTTCTTGCAACGGAAAATGGCCAGTGTCAGCAGACCACCCTTGTCACGGACGCCGCGTAGCAGCATCGGGTCGTCGGGCTGTTGCTGAAGATCGGCGAGGGTGGGCGACATCGTTTCGTCCAGGCCAAACACGTTGCCCGGACCGCTCAGGTCCATGCCGGCACAGAATGCACGACCGGCGCCGGTCACGATCACGGCCCGTACAGCATCGTTTTCACTCGCGTCGTCGAAGGCCTCGATCAGCTCCTCGCCCATGCTCACAGTGAAAGCATTGAGTTGGTCGGGACGGTCCAGCGTGATCGTCAGAACCTGGTCATCGAGTTCGGTGCGGATAGCGCTCATGGTGGGCCGTCAGTCCATGACCACTGCAGAGACGCCGCCGTCCACCGGCAGCAGTTGCCCGGTGATGTGCTTGCCAGCATCGCTCGCGAACAACAGTACTGCGCCCTTCAACGCTTCGTCGTCACCGAAACGGCGTAGCGGCACCGCGCCAGTCAATTCGGCGGTGCGCTCCGGCGTGGTGAGGTGCTTCGACATGCGGCTGGGGAAAATGCCCGGCAGGATGGCGTTGACGGTGATGCCAAACGGACCCCACTCGCAAGCCAGTGCACGAGTCATCGCGACCACCGCTCCCTTGCTGGCGCAATAGGCGAGCGCTTCCATCGAGCCGTTGGTGCCCCCCAGCGCCGCCACGGATGCGATGTTGATAATGCGGCCATGACCGCGCGGAATCATGCTGCGCCGTCCGAGTTCGCGCGCGAGCACGAAGCTCGCGCGGGCATTGACGTCCATTACTTTGTCCCACGCGGTGGTGGGATGCTCGGCGGCCGGCGCGCCCCAGGTCGTGCCTGCGCAATTCACGAGGATGTCCACGGCACCGAGCCGTTCCAGCGCATTGTCCGCTAGCGCCAGCACCTGGTCTTCCTGGCCACCGTCGGCGACGATGCTATCGGCTTCGATACCGGCTGCACGCAGTTCGGCCACGGCCTCGGCCAGTTCGTCGGCCTTGCGCGCGCTCAGCATCAGACGGGCGCCGGCTTCGCCGAGCGCGTGAGCCATCTGCAATCCAAGGCCTCGCGAACCGCCGGTTACGAGTGCGGTGCGGTTGCGCAGATCGTGCAATTGCTGCACGGTGCGTGCAGATTGAGGTGTCGGGTTTGAGATAGTCATGGATGGCGACTCATCAGCGGCCGAGCAGCGAGCGCGCGACCAGTTCTTTCATCACTTCGGACGTGCCGCCATAGATGCGCAGCACGCGTGCGTCGGTCCAGAAACGTGAGATCGGATATTCGGCCATATAGCCGTAGCCTCCGAATAGCTGCAGGCACTCATCGGCTACCCGGCCGAATAGCTCGCTCACGTGCAGCTTGAGCGCGGATGCCGCCTCGGGCGTCAACTCGCCGCGGCGATAGGCATCGACGCAGGCGGCGGTGAACGCGTCGGCGGCCGCGATATCGGTTGCGGCCTGCGCGAGCTTGAAGCGCGTGTTCTGAAATTGCGCAAGGGAATGGCCGAACGCTTCACGCTCGCGTACGTAGCGAACCGTGGCATCGAGCGCACCCTTGGCAGCGTTCACGCCCTGTACGGCGATGATCAGCCGCTCGCGTGGCAGTTCGCGCATCATCTGCACGAAGCCCTGTCCCTCGACGCCTCCCAACAACGCATCTGCAGGCACGCGCATGTCGTCGAAAAAGATTTCCGAGGTGTCGCCCGCGTGCTGGCCCACCTTCTCGAGGCGCCGGCCGCGTTTGAAGCCGGGCGCGCTCGCGTCCACGAGGAAGAGGCTCACTCCTTTGGCGCCAGCGGACGGATCGGTCTTGGCCGCGAGCACGAACAGATCGGCGTTCTGCCCGTTGGAGATGAAAATCTTCGAGCCGTTGATCACATAGCTGTCGCCGTCCCGGCGCGCATGGCTGCGGATGGCCTTAAGGTCGCTGCCCGCGCCGGGTTCGGTCATGGCGATCGCGGCGATCGCGTTGCCCTGAACCATGCGCGGCAGCCAGTACTGACGTTGTGCCTCGGTGCCGAAGTGCAGCAAGTACGGCGGAATGATGTCGGTATGCACTTGCAGACCGCCAACAAAACCGGCATAGCCAAGCCGCGACAGCACCTCGATCACCGCGAACGAGAAATTCACGTTGGCGCCTGCACCGCCATAGCACTCGGGCACGTCAGCACAGAGAAAACCGTGCTCACCCATCTTGGCGAATAGCTCACGGGGCACCTGGCCTGCTTTCTCCCACTCGCGATAGTGCGGTTCGATTTCAGCCGCGCAGAAGCGCTCGACGGACTGCGTGAACAGCGCCAGTTCCGCGCGCTCTTCCTGGCTCAGGAAGTGGTTGGTCAGCATTCCGTTCATTCCATGACGATCGGCGGACGCTGCCAGGGACCGGGGACGCGTTCGGGACTGGCGATCTGGTTGGAGATCCATTTGCCCATGCGCCGTAGCGGTTCGATTGCATCCTGCGGAGCGGCCCACTTGAGCGCAACGGCGTAACCCAGTGAAACGATCCGTTGTGCACCGTACAACGGCAACAGATCCTTGAGCTCGTCCTTCAGGGCTTCGGGGTATATACCGACGGTTTGCGTGGTGGCGTCGACGGCGGCCAGCACTTGATCCAGCGTATCGACAGGCACCAGGTTCGCGTTGCGGTCGTTCAGTGCGGCAGCGAAAGACACCGGATCGGACAGTTGCGAAACGATGATCGAGCCTTCGCCTTGCTCGCCACCAATGACGCGATACCAGTCGTCATCGAGGCGTAACGCATCGACGTCCGCCTTGAGGTTCGGGTCGGGCCGTCGGGGGGCGGTGCTGATCGAATTCGGCAGCGTTTGTATGGCCTCGTAGACGCGCCGCCCGAAGTCGTTGAGCCGCGCGAGTCCTGCTTCGTCGGTGCCCGATTCGACATAGACGACGCGGGCGTTCACGCAACCGGTCTGGTTGGCGGCGCCGATGTCGCAGGCAAGTCGTTGGGCTGCTTCGGCAAGGGTCTGCTCGCTATCGAAGGTGCCTGCGCCCAAAATACTGACGCTTCGCTTCGGGTCCAGCGAGATCAGTTCCAGCCCGGGCTGAATGTATCGGGTGACGTGCTTGACCGACGCGAAGCCGCCCCATGCCACGATTTTCTCGATGTGCTGCGGCTGGTACAGGCGGCGCTCGAAGGCCTCGTCTCCGCCTTTCCAGTAGGCCACGGTGAGATGGCGGGTGAGCGGGTGATCGGGCGCCATCTCGATCATCGTGCGGGCAATGGCCGTCGCCGTGAAAGGGTCGTTTGAGGGCGCCTTGATGATGGCGTCGCTGCGCAAGATCATGTTGCGCAGGATCGTCAGCAGAGAGAGCCCCGGCGAGTTGCCGGCGACGATATGCAGCGCGCGTGCGCCGAAGCAGCGCACTTCGAGCTCCGTCCCGTCGATCAACGTCTGACGAACCCAGCCTTCCAGGTGCCGGATGCCGACGGTGCTCTCCGTCGCTTCGATGATGGCCGCGCGGTCCAGCATGCGAGGCAGGCCCAGGTAAGTGGCACGAACCAGTGACGGCGTGGTCGGCGCGGTCAGATAGGTCAGCTCGCAGGCACGCTGCAGATGCGGATTGCTGGCGAGGTCGAGGTGTTTTGCGAGCGTGGCGGCGTAGTCGAGGATATCGTCGAACGTGAGCCGGGTCAGTTCGGCGAGGCGCGCTGGATCGGCGAGCGGCAAGCGATCCGCGTAGTGGTGCCAGTCGGGGGTCAGAAAGCGGAGATCGCCGCCTCGGCCACCCACTTCCACGAGGTGATCGGTGATCACTTCGCCACGGATAATCAAGGGCACGACGGGCAGCGTCGTGTCATGAGCTACCTGGATTTCCATGCTCATACCTCGAACTGGTTGAGAAACGACAGTGCATCGTTGACGACGCTCTCCGAGGCAGCACACGTGATCTTGTCGTCGCCGCCATTCTTCTCGCTATAACGTTGGACCGCGCCAACCACATAGCGGCCGGTGTGCCCGCACGGGCACGGCTTGTCCCACTCGACCGTGATTTCGTCGCCCGAGATAAACCCGCCCCAGCGCGCGTGAGCGCCCAGATCGAAGAACGCTGCGCGTCCGGTCACACGGCCTTCGCGCGGCAGCGGTTGACCCGTTTCCGGATCAAGCAAAAACGGAATCACGGTGGGTGCGAAGTGAAAATGACCGTGTTCGCATTTCATATGCGAGCCGAGGATCTCCGTCATGCCGTAGAGTTCGTGCAGACGTTTTACTCCGGTAAAGCGGCGCACATCGTCCTGCCAGTCCGGTGGTGGCACCATGCCCTTTGCGCCGCCTCCATAGCTGATATACGAATCCGGCGCGAACACGCCTTCCAGCCCACGCGCCAAACCTGCCTTGGCCATGCCGTGCAGCATGTTCCAGGTCGCCCAGATATAGATGCGTTTGCCGTGTAGTTGCTCGGCGAGCTGTTCGAAGAATTGTTCCAGGCGCTGTGGCATGTCGGCCAGCAGCGCATCGAACTGCGCCTTTTTGGCCCTTAGCGCTGGGCTGATCTGCAGCCGGTCCAATGTGCCGCGGGCCTGCGCTGCGCGGATCCGCGCGCCGAGATAAAGCACATCCGAACTCATTCGACCCGGATAAGCCGCGTGAAAGTAATCTTCTCCTTTCAGCAACACCTGTACCGCCATGTCGTTGCCTCGCAGATGGCCCGAGCTACCCGAGCGGAAGTAGGGGTAGGCTACGTGCAAGTCGGGGGCAGGCATGTCCGGACCGGTCTGATTCCAGACGAAGAGTCGCCGCACCAGCGCGTTTTTCTGATACTCGGTGCTGCTCACCGGCAAGAACGACATCGACCCCGATGTGCCAGTGGAATGCCCGAGCCGTAACGCGGGCACCGCTTCGTCCATGACGGCGAACCAGTCGTCCAGTCCCTCACAGGCACCCACTTCTGCCGCGCGCACCTGCTCGGCCAGTTCTGGTGTTACCAGCTTGGTCAGCCATTGGTTGATCTGCGGAAAACGGTTGTTTTCCAGCAGCGCCGGTGGATACGATTTGTAGACGGTGTGCTGAAACAGCAGCGGGACGACGTCATCGACCTGCTCGATGGTTTCGACGCCTGTCCCGTCGGCGAGCTTTTTCAGCATCGGGATCGCGTCTCTCAGTTCAGCGAAGCGCTGCTTCAGGCCGAGCAGATGCATCGCATCCAGTTCGGCACGCGGGAGGTGCTCCCAGCCATGCAGCGAATATCCCGCCAAGGCTGCGGGTTGGTTCAGGAGAAGATGGGTCTTCTCGGCAATCGACGATGCGTCCGTAGGCAAGGTTTGTCTCCTGAGGTGATTTGATCGAGTGGCCTTTATTGAGGCTGGCGATCAGCGCCGTACTCGAACCGAGGCGGTCCTTCCTCTATGCGTGGTCTTCTGCGTGAACGAGTTGATGGAGACGCTCAGTCGCGTCGAGGAACTCGTTGAGCAAGCCGTAGACGATTTCCTTCACCGTGGTTTCACCATTCATGTCACCGACGATCTGCCCGACCGGGTAACTCATATAGTCGCTCGCGCGCGCACGTTCGATGCGGGTGCGCGCTTCGAAGGTCGAAATGGTCTGCAGCGGCATCTGCAGCGGCTTCGGCGCACCGGGCTGCTCGAACGCATCGCTCAGCTTGCTCTTAAGCATGCGGCACGGCTTGCCGGTCAGCGCCCGCGATTGGACCGCTTCTTCCGACTTTGCATTGAAGAGCCGCTGTTTCATTTCCGGAGTCAGATCGCTCTTGTCCGTGCCCAGCCAGATCGATCCACACCAGATTCCATCTGCGCCCAGCGCCAGAGCGGCAGCCATTTGCCGGCCACGTCCAATGCCGCCGGCGGCGAGCACCGGAATGTCGCCTGCCGCGTCGACCACCTGCGGCCAGAGAACCATCGACGTGATCGTGCCGGTGTGTCCGCCGGCTTCGCAGCCTTGAGCGACGAGAACATCGACGCCCGCTTCGATTTGGGCGGCCACGTGATCGAGACGACCCACGAGCGATCCCACCTTGATGCCCTTCGCGTGAAGCTCGTCGACTTTGTGCTTCGGCGGCGTGCCCAGCGCATTGACCAGCAGTTTGACGTTCGGGTGGCGCAGCACGACCTCGAAAAGTTCCTCGGCGGCTTCGGGGGTCATGTGCAGACGTTCGAGGAACTCGTCGAACATGCGGTCGCCTTCTCCGGCCGGCAATGGCGGGATGCCCGCGTCGTCACAGAGCTTCCTGAGAAAGCGCTGGTTTTCCTCGGGCAACGTCGGACGTCCGTTCGAGCGCTTCGCCGACGCCTCGTATTTATTGGGAATCAGGATGTCAACGCCGTACGGCTTGCCGTCTGTGTGCTCGTCGATCCAGTGCAGCTCCTGCTCCAGTTGTTCCGGCGAGTATCCGCTGATCCCCAGAACACCCATGCCGCCCGCACGCGTGACTTCCGCGACCACGTCCCGGCAGTGCGAAAAGGCAAAGATAGGGAGTTCGATCTGCAACATCTCACATACTTTTGTTTTCATTGGAAGCCGTGCTGAAGCGAGGAGAAGGTGGAGATGCTGCTCGGGATAACCGCAGATTATCATCTCGATCATATATATTATTTGCAAGTCTCGGCGCGGTAAAGCACTTTACCTACGATCGCCTCCGTTGGCATTTCAAAAGCGCGCGGCTTAGGGAAAGCACTGTGTCGTGTTGCGCTTGACCTGGTGCGCCGAACATCCCAATAATAAAAAACGGAATAGTATTCCGTTAATAGGGTGGTCCAGGGAATCGAGGAGACAACGACATGGGTTTCGAGAACAAGGTAGCGGTCGTCACGGGTGCTGCCCAGGGCATGGGCGCAGCTTATGCACGCCTGCTCGCGCAGCGCGGTGCAGCGGTGGTCGTCGCCGATATTCAGGCCGACGCGGCAGAGGCGGTGGCAAAGAGTATTCGTGCCGACGGCGGCCGCGCGGTTGCGCACGCAACTAACGTGGGCGATCCCGCGTCCTGTCTTGCCTGCGCTTCGGCTGCGACGCAGGCGTTCGGGCGCATCGACTACCTCGTGAACAACGCGGGGCTACTCAGTGCTTCTTTCGCGGCACCGCTGCCGGAAATCGCGATCGACGACTATCTGCGCATCGTCGCGGTCAACATGCACAGCGTGCTGTACATGACCCAGGCGGTGGTGCCGGCCATGAAGGCCGCAGGCGGCGGCGCAATCGTCAACACGTCGTCGATCGGCAGCTGGATGAAGACCGGCATCTATTCGGTGTCGAAGGCCGGCGTCAACGCACTGACCGTCAATCTGTCGCAGACGCTCGGGCCGCACGGTATTCGTGTCAATGCGGTCGCACCGGGGACCACGGCGACGGAAGGGATGCAACCCATCATGTCAGTCGAGCAGATGGGGCAGTGGGCGCAGATGCTCGGCAAGCCGACCGCTGAAGTCGCGGCGCCCGAGATGATCGCGCGGGTCGGCATTTTCCTGCTCAGCGACGACGCGCATTACATCAACGGTCAGATCTTGCCGGTGGACGGCGGGACGATCGTCCGGCTCTGATCGCCCACTGCTCACAGCGAAAGGTATCCCATGAGTGACATGATCAAACCCGCGATCGACCGGCGCCCGCCGGCAGGTCGTATCGTGATTGGCGAGCGCGATTTTGCCGCTGGCAGTGGCGGTGTCTTCGCCCACATCAACCCCGCCAATGGCGAGCATCAGGCCGATGTGCCGCTCGCCGGCAAAGCGGAGGTCGAGCAGGCCGTCGCCTGTGCGAAGCAGGCTTTCGAAGTGTGGCGCCGGATGCCGGCCGTCGAACGGCGTGAGAGGCTTGCTCGCCTCGCCGCACTGATCGAGTCGCGCAGCGACGAGTTCATTCGCCTCGCGGCCATCGAAGGAGGTACGCCCGTGACGGTCGGCGCGGGTGGCCCGCGCCTCGCCGTGGAGTGGACGAACTACTACGCCGGATGGGCGGACAAGATCGATGGCCAGGTGGTGTCGATGCCGCCAGCGGACGAGTTCATCTATACGCTGCCCGAGCCGTATGGCGTGATCGGCATCATCGTGACCTGGAATGGGCCGCTGATTTCGCTGGGCATGAAGGTGGCCCCCGCGCTCGCTGCGGGTAACACTGTCGTTATCAAGCCGGCGGAACAGACGCCTTTCGTGGCCTGTCTGTTCGCCGATCTTGCCCGTGAGGCCGGCATTCCGCCGGGGGTTGTGAATGTGGTGCCGGGTGCGGCAGAGGCTGCCGAGGCATTGATCGCCCATCCTGACGTCGAGAAAATCACGTTCACGGGTGGTCCCGCGACTGCACGCAAGATCCTGCATCAGTGTGCCGATTTGCTGAAGCCAGCGGTGCTCGAACTGGGCGGTAAATCGGCCAACATCGTGTTTCCCGATGCCGATATTCAGGCCGTGGCGCAGTTTGCGGCGTTCTGGAGCGTCGGGCTACTGAGCGGGCAGGGTTGCGAACTGCCCACGCGCCTGCTCGTCGACGACAGCATCTACGAGCGCACGGTCGAAGCGGTCGCGGCGGTGGCAGGCCATCTGCCGGTGGGCGATCCGTTCGATCCGGCGACTGTCGTCGGGCCGCTGATCAACCAGGCCGCCTGTGAGCGCGTGCTGGGCATGATCGGCCGTGCGCGTGATAGCGGCGCGGGGCGCGTGATAACCGGTGGCGAGCGGCTCGGCGGTCACCTCGCGACAGGTTGTTACGTTGCGCCGACCGTGATCGCCGACGTCGACCCGAGTAGCGAGATCGCGCGCAACGAGGTGTTCGGTCCGGTGCTCGTGATTCATCGCTTCAGGACGGAGGAAGAAGCGATTGCCATCGCCAACTCGACCAACTACGGGCTTGGCGGTTACTTGCAGACGAATGATCTGAAGCGTGCGCAACGCGTGGCAACGGCACTCAAGACCGGTTACGTGCACATCAACGGCTCGCGCAATATCCCGGCGTGGGCGCCGTTTGGCGGGGTCGGCCTGTCCGGTTACGGCAAGGAAGGCGGGCGGCCGGGACTCGACGAGTTCATTCGCCTGAAGACAGTCAGCATTCCCGCTTGAGAGGAACTGCCTGATTGAACTGTCTTGATCGCCTAAACCCTGAACGGGCTGTCTTAATGAGCGGCATTGAAGATGCACTCGCACCCGTTCCTGGTGGGCGACTTTGAACTGAAACGGTTTTAAACAGGGGAAGACAACCATGAAACAGCAGTCTGTGGAGTACCCGCCACACGTGCATGCAAGCCGGGTGTTGGATTTTGATATTTACGACCTCGGTCTCGCCGGTGCCGAATATCAAGCCGCACTCAGGCGGTTGCAAGAGCCAGACGTGCCCGAAGTCTTCTGGACTGTCCGAAATGGTGGTCATTGGGTCGTGACGCGTTCGACCGAAATCAATGCCGTCCTGAGCGATACGGCTCATTTTTCGTCCCGTTATATTAGTGTTCCTAAACCGCCTCCTGAACGGGAAATGCCGCCGCTTAAGCCACTTCAGGTGGATCCGCCCGATCACATGAAGTATCGCAACCTGCTGATGGCGGCGCTTTCTCCGAAGGCTGTTCAAGGATTAGGCGAAAATGCACGCGTACTCGCCATTGAACTGATCGAGGGTTTTCGCGCACGCGGTGAGTGCGAGTTCGTCAGCGAGTTTGCACAACACCTTCCGGTGGCGATTTTCCTGAACATCGTCGATTTGCCGGAGTCGGATCGTCCCTATTTGACGCAGCTTACCGAAGTTGTCGTGCGTAGCGACGACGAATCGCAGCGCCAGTCTGCGCTGCAAAAAATCGGTGCATACGGGATGCAGAAAATCCGCGAGCGCCGAGCCCATCCTGGTTCCGATCTGATTAGCTCGCTAGCGACCGCGAAGGTCGACGGCGAGGAGCTGGACGACTTCGCGTTGACCGGCATGATGACGTTACTATTGCTCGCTGGCCTTGACACGGTTGCCTCCATGATGGGTTTCTTTGCCCGCTTTCTCGCGACGAATCCCGATCATCGCAGGCAACTGGCCAGCAACCCCGCGTTGATGCAGAACGCAGTTGAGGAGCTGCTACGTCGCTATCCGATTGCGAATCTCGCGCGTGTCGTAAAGGAGGATGTGGAATTCGGCGGTGTTGCGATGAAGGCAGGAGACATGGTCGTGGTGCCGACGGCGCTTGATGGGCTCGACGATCGCAAGTTCTCCGATCCGCTGAAGGTGGATTTCAATCGCGAGAAACCTATTCATGCCACGTTCGGTGGCGGAGTGCACCGTTGCATGGGTTCGATGCTCGCCCGCACAGAGTTGCGGGTGTTTCTCGATGAATGGTTGAAGCGGATTCCCGATTTCCAGATCAGCCCGGACGCTGACGTGAAGGTCAGTGTGCGCAGCGTGGCTACGATTACTTCACTGCCGCTTGTCTGGAATCCCGCCGAGACACATTCAGTACCCTGAAGGGAAGGTCCGATGAGTGACTGGAAAAAATGGCAATGCTTTTTCTGCGGCTTCTTTTATGACGAAGAGCTTGGTTTGCCGAAAGCGGGCATTGCTCCCGGAACGCGATGGGAATCGATTCCCGAGAACTGGACTTGCCCTGACTGCGGCGCTGTGAAATCCGATTTTTACATGGTTGAAGTGGAAGGGTGAGATGATCGAGATCCGGTTCGTCTTGACGAGTGGTGAAGTCGTCACAGTGGCCAGCGAGGAAGGTATCTCTGTCATGGAAGCGGCGGTGCGCAACTCCGTGCCGGGCATCGCCGCTGAATGTGGTGGCTGCCTGTCATGCGGGACATGTCATGCACACCTTTCGGCAGAATTTGCAGGCCGCGTCCCGCCGCCCGGGGAGATGGAGTCGGCGATGCTTGATAACGTGATCGACCCGCGCCCGGGTAGCCGATTGACTTGTCAGGTCATCGTGACTCCGGCGCTGAATGGTGCCGAATTTCGTATCCCCGAGGGGGGCTATTGAAAACCGGTTTGCGACGTGCGAACGCCCCGCGGCAGTCATCGTCGGGCATGATGCTGCATGACGTGTCGGGTGGTGATGCATGCTGGCCCGCGGCAAAGTAAAATCTTGTCGTCTTCCTTTCGTTTGCGCGACATGAGCACTTTGTCCGGATCACCTTCAGTCAACAAGTCCGGCCAGGCGATGCGCCGCAAGGGCCAGGAGAAGCGCCAGCGCATCGTCGAGGCTACCGGCAATCTGTTGCGCACGTGTCCGCTCGGGCAACTGCGCGCCGCCGACATCGCGCGCGAGGCCGGTACTTCCTTGCCTAATTTCTATTTGTATTTCGATGGTGTAATCGACGCGGTGCTGGCGACCGTGCAGCAGGTATTGATGGGCGACGACCATATTGTCGGACTGCTCGACGCCGCGTGGCCCTCTAACGAAATCGACGCACGGGCATTCGAGTTCGTTTCTGCCTATGTATCGTACTGGCGTGAGCACGCGCCGTTGCTGCGCGTACGTGCGATGCTCGTGGCCGAAGGTGAGCCGCGCTTTGCGAAAGCGGAGGAAGACGCTTCGCTGCCGCTGCTAAAAGCGCTCTCAGCCAAACTTGCGCACGTGCGTCCGGATATCGATCACGCCCCTTCGGCCGCCGGTGTGCTGCTCGCGATGCTCGACCGTCTTGCCGCGTATGTACCGGGCGGATCGAATGCTTTTGGCGTGACGACGGAGCGACTGATCGAGGCCGCGGCAAGGGTCCTGGCCGATACGCTCCGCGGTGGCCCGCGGTAACCGGGCCGGAACGGGGACAAAAGCGGCAGGCCAGCGCGCTCACGTTTGCGGACTGAAGACCTCGTTCCACCAGATATCGGCAAGTGCATCGAGCGGAAACTTGCCGGGAAACGTCAGCGCCTGGCCCACCGTGTAGTACGCGTAATGAGACATCATCATTTGCAGCAGAATCAGTTTGCTACGTAACACTTCACGTGGCTTGCCCGTTGCACGAGCGAGCAGTGTTTCGAGCCGGGTGTCTGCGATGCGCCCCACGTAATCGAGATGTTCCTGGGCGAACGCAGGTTCAGCAGACGTCGCCTCATTCAACATTGCCGTCAACAGGCGCTCTTCCTCGACGAAAGCCAAATAGCGCTCGACCCACTTGCGCACGCTTGCCCGGGTTGGTGAGCGCAGGGTAGCCAGCTCGCCGTAGTGCTCCTTGTGACGCGTCACGAGCCGGCGCGCAAGGTTCGCTGCGACGTCGATCTTGTCCTTGAAATGCAGGTAAAACGTCGCCCGGTTGATTTGCGCCGCGCTGGTGATCTGGTCGATCGTCGCGGCTCGCAGCCCATGCTTGTGAAATACGGCATGGGCCGCGTCAAGGATCGCCATGCGCGTAATCTGCCGATGCCGTTCACGAATTGACACGTCGCCGGGCGTATCTTCGTCAAAGTCCTCCATGCGGGTTCCTCTCTTCACGTTGCGACACCTTACTCACTGAAGTTACATGACAGCCGGCGGATGCTGGTCCTGCCGCTGGTTCTGCCGTATTGCGCGGCAAATATACATCATGATATTTTACGCGACACGTGTCGTGTGAGTAGACACATATTGCATCAAGAACATCGCATATTGAAGAGGCTGAGGATGACATCACCAGTAACGACCGATGAAAACGGCGGCATGACGGACGAGGATCGGGAACTGATTCGTGACAATGTTCGGGCGCTCTTGTCCAAACATTGGCCTGCCGAGCACGCGCTAACGCTGGCGAACGATCCGGCCGAGGTGCGTTCGCTACTGCGTCTCCTGGGCGAGCAGGGTCTGCTCGATCTCGGTAGCACGCAGTCCGCAGGCGGTTTGCGGGAGGCACTGGTCGTATTGCAGGAGCTCGGCCGGGCCGCTTGTCCCGCCGCCGTGCGCGAAGCGGTGCTCACGAACTGGCTGCTTGACTCAGCAGGTGCCGACAGCGCGCTCGCGTCCGCCGTGCACGAAGGGCAGGCGAGTCTCGCCGTGGTCTTTGGTGCCGGCGATCAAAGCGGCGGCCTGTGGCTGAGCGTGGCGGGCGGGAAACTCAACGGGGAAGCGGGGGGCGTCGAAGGCATGGCCGCGGCGACCCACCTCGTCGTGTTATCCGACGATGTAGCCGGTTTCGCTATCGTCGAACGCGATTCGCCAGGTGTGTCACATGAGCTAACGCCAGGACTCGCGGTGCCCTCATTCGCACGTGTCAGGTTCGACGATGTCCCGGCGACGCTAATTCCGCTACCGGATCAGGCACGCCGCGACGTCGAACTGCTGAGTCGTCTGTGCTTGCTGGCACGCGCTTTGGGCGCGGCTGAGCGAGGGTTTGAGCTGGCCGTCGACCATGCAAAACAGCGGCACCAGTTCGGCCAGCCGATCGGCCGCTTCCAGGCGATCCAGCACAAGCTTGCCGACGCCCTGACGGAACTCGATGGCTCGCGCCTGACGCTTGCGCACGCGAGTGAGGCGTTCGATCTGGGAGTCGACCACTGGCGTTACTTCGCGTGCGCCGCATTTGCCTACGCCAGCCCGGCGCTGCGCCAGGTCACCCTGGAAACGCATCATGTGCTGGGGGCGATCGGCTACGCCGAGGAACATGAAGCACCGCGCCATTTCCGGCGTGCGCACGCCGACTTGATCCGCCACGGCGGTGTGCGTAGTGCACGTGCCGAACTGGCTGAAGCGTTGATCGACGCAGGTGGCGTGCTGCCCGAATACGATCTGGGGAGCACGGGCAATGCGTTCCGCGCGGAAGTGCGGGCATGGCTGAACGAGCACTGGGTTAAGCCGCGCGCCGCGTCTGGTGCGGCAGATGTCGTGATAGGCGCTTTCGATCCAGAATACGCGCGGGGGCTCGGTGAGAAGGGCTGGAATGCGCTCAGCTGGCCGGTGGAATTTGGCGGCCAGGCCAGAACGCCGTTGGAACAACTCGCCTTTGTCGAGGAAACGCAGCTTGCCGGTGCGCCGTCGAGCCGTGGCGCGATTCAGGCGCACGCGCTGATGCAGTTCGGCAGCGAGGCGCAGAGGAGCGAGTTCCTGCCGCGTATCGCGAGCGGCGAGGTGACGTTCTGTCTCGGCTATAGCGAGCCGGAATCGGGTTCGGACCTGGCTTCGCTTAAGACCACGGCGTTGCGTGACGGCGACGAGTGGGTCATTAACGGCCAGAAGCTATGGACGACTGGTGCGGAATACGCCGACTACATGTGGCTCGCCGCGCGTACCGATCCTGACGCCAAATCCAAGCACGCGGGAATCAGCGTGTTCATCGTGCCGATGAACACGCCGGGCATCACGATCAGGCCTTCGATGGCGATGTACGGGCACACGTTCTGTACCGAATTCCTCGATAACGTTCGTGTTCCCGCGAGTGCGCTGGTCGGCGAGGTCAACCAGGGTTGGGCGATTATCACGTCGGCGTTGGCGACGGAACGGATCTCGATGGGCGGCTTTGTCGCCACGGTGCGCGCGGCGTTCGAAAAGATGCTGGCTGAGGTGCGGGCTTCCACGCGCTTGGCCGGCGACGCTACAGTGCGCGAGCGAATCGGCACGCTGGCGGCGGAGATTGAAGTTGCCCGTCAACTGCTCACGCGCAGCGCGCGGCTGGCCGAGGCGGGTGTGCAGGTCACGTTCGAAGCGGGCATGAGCAAGATTTTCAGCGGCGAATTGATGCAGCGCGTAGGCGAGGCAGCGCTCGATATTTTCGGAAGCGACGCGTCGCTTTCGACCGGCTCGGTTGGTGCAGTCGCGCAGGGCCGGCTTGAGCACCTGCTGCGTCACTCGATCATGATCGTCGTCGGTGGCGGGACAAACGAAATACAGCGCACGCTGATCGCTCAGCGTGGCCTCGGATTGCCGCGTTGAGGCGTGCTTTGTCGCTGTTACGCAGGCGGGCGGCGGCGGACGATTCGGGGTGTCGGGGTGTCGTCGTGCAGCCGCCCAAAAAGCGCTTGCAAACAATAATAATGATATATAGGATTAAGGCGGCGGGAAGTTGGCCATGCTGAATGGTCGGCGAGTGTCCGGAAGGGTCGACATGTCTTGGGGTTTGCCCTCTGTTCGCTTCGATACGTGGCCGCCGGAAGTTCGTATGCGTCGACGTTCCGGCGTACCGGGTGATGGCAGCGGGTTTCGTCGCTGAGGTGATTCTGCTGTTCGGCGAAATCCTTAGCGCGGCCGAAACATCAAAAAAGATTGGAGACAGGTATGAATGTTCTGAAAGCAGGAATACTGGCGTGCACGCTCGCAGTCGGTTCCTACAGCTGTTTCGCGGCAGTATCGGCGGATGAAGCGAAGGCGCTTGGCACTACGCTCACGCCGGTTGGCGCGATCAAGGCGGCCAACGCAGACGGCACGATTCCGGAGTGGACAGGTGGGCTGACCACACCGCCGGCAGGGTATACACCGAAGCTCGCGCCTGGTGCATACATCGATCCGTTCAAGGGGGACAAGCCGGTCCTGCGCATCGATAGCAAGAACATGGCGCAGTATGCCGACAAGCTTAGCGCCGGGACCAAGGAGCTGCTCAAGCGCAATCCGGACTATTACCTGGACATCTATCCGACGCATCGGACGGCGGCGTACCCGGAAGCGGTCTATGCGGGCACGAAGCGCAACGCAACTGAATGCAAGACGTTGCAAGGTGGCGTCACGCTGGATCCGGTGTGCCGCGGTGGTGTGGCTTTCCCGATTCCGAAGACCGGCAATGAAGTCATGTGGAATCTGCTTACAGCTTATACGCCACCCGTCAGGTCACATAACGCGCGCTCGTACGTCGTGGATACCGCTGGGCATCCTTACGTGGCCAACGAACTCGACTCCTATACCGAGACGACGTTCTATATGGCAGAGGGCCGGTCAAACCCGCAGAAATATTATCAGCTCTACATCGTGACGCAGAATCCGGCGCGCGAGCGAGGAGGCATGCTTGGATACTCGGACTACCTGGACCCGGTCAAGCAGCCGCGTCAGGCGTGGCAGTTCGATCCGGGTCAGCGGCGGGTCAAGCTTGCCCCGACCTTCGCGTATGACACGCCGAGCTCGCAGACGGGCGGCACTACCTTCTTCGATGAGGCGTTCCTGTTCAGCGGAGCGATGGACCGTTTCGACTTCAAGCTGATCGGCAAGAAGGAGATGTACATCCCGTACAACAACTACAAGCTGGCGATGCAGTGCGTCGGCGAGAACCAGGCCCTGAAGGCCCACACGCTGGACCCGGCGTGCGAGCGCTGGGAATTGCACCGTGTCTGGGTTGTCGAGGCAACGCTGAAGCCGGGAATGCGGCATGCGTACAGCAAGCGGGTGTTTTATCTCGATGAGGATGCGCCGGCAAGCGGTATGGAGGACACCTACGACGGCGGCGGGAATCTCTACAAGGCGCTGTATACGCTCGAGTTCCAGGTGTACGACGCCGCTACTCCCTATGCTGCAATCTTCTCCGCGTTTGACTTCACGAAGGGCAATTATTCGCTGCAGTCCATTCTCGGACCGACGGGCTATTACAACTTCCATATCAAGGTTCCGGGAGAGCGTGAGTTGACGCCCGAAGCACTGGCCGGCAGCGGCAATGATTGAAGCCCGGCGCGAATGTTTTTCGATTCATTGCGGTGTCGAGCGCGCGAACAGCTTTGATTGAAATTGAGCAGAGGGGGGCTCACTGAGCCTTCTCAGACTGCCGACAAAGCCCAAGGTCCAGCCTTGGGCTTTGCTATTTAATGGACGTCATGCCGAAGAAGCTGACACCCACCCGGCACGAACTCGAGATAGCGACACTCGAGGAACTCGCGTCGAAGGAGCACGCATTGCACCAGATCGAGGGGCGGAGGATTTCGAATTGATCCGCGCGAAGATGGAGCACCGGTACTGCGCGGACAAAGACCGCCCGCCGCTTGATCCGGTGGTGTGCAAGCTGCTGTTCATCGGCTATCTGTGCGCGGCGCAAGGAGACGGTAGAGCGCGGTTTCGCCAACGCTGACGCCGGTCAATTCCGTTCGCGTGCGGTGGGACACCTCTAGCCTGCGCCTGAAAAGCAATAAAACCACGCTTTCGAAAAAACGTGGGGTTGGTCACCAATCTGCGGAGGCTCATTGAGCCTCCTTTTTTATTGCTGTGCGATTGGATCCTGTCGTGTGCTGCTTCGCGCTTCGCATCTAACAGTCCACGGCGCCGCTTGCAAGAGGCATTAGCGGTACGTTGGGTAGATGAGTCGATCTTCTGGTTTTCCCCAGCGTCGTTTGCCTTGACCAAAGTGTTAATAATATAGATCATTAGGACGGAAAATGACGAAGCCCTGAAGTGCTCCTCTTTGCCGCCAGACCGGGCGAGCACATCGGCCCAGACCGTTCGCCGCACCAACAATAACTCCAGGAGACTAGGGAACATGGCATTCCAGCGATACAGAGGTGGTTCGTTTCACGAGGCCCGATTTGCGTTGAAGGCATCCGTCGTCGCAATTTCGGTACTCCTCACACAGGGTTCCGCAAGCGCGATGTCGTTCGATACGGGATTGCCCGACCTGAGCGTCGACTGGACCAACACGTTCGGCTATACAGGCGGTGTCCGGACGCAAGCGCAGCGTGACTACATCACCAACTCCGTGGCGGGAGGCGGCAATTTGAAGTTCGGCCAGGGTGACATCAATACCAGCCGCTTCTCTCTGCTTTCGGAATTGGTTGTGAAATACCAGAACAACTACGGATTCCGCATCAGCGGTGATGGCTGGTACGATCCCGCGTACAGTTCGTTGACGGCGGAGGTCAGTCCGTTCCTCGGCGCGAGCGGCTATGCAAACAACAGGTTCAGCAGCTATACGCAGCGATACTACAGAGGACCGGCGGGTGAGCTTCTCGATGCTTACGCGTTCGGCAAGTTCTTTGCCGGGGAAGTGCCGATCAACGTGAAGGTCGGCCGCCACACAGAGTATTGGGGCGAAGCGGTTTTCTCCAATACCTACGCAGTGTCCGATTCGCAGTCACCTGTTGACCTCATCAAGGGTAGCTCGAACCCAGGTGCGGAAATCAAGACACTGTTTCTGCCTTTGAACCAGATTTCGCTGCAATCGCAAATCACGCCTACAGTTTCGGTGGGCGGACAATATTTCCTTGAGTGGGCGCCGACACGTTTGCCAGCAGGCGGTACGTACTTCGGCCCTGCGGACATGCTATTCCAGGGTCCGAATCAATTTCCGATTCCAGGGACAGGCGGCTTTACTGTTCCGCGTACGGGCGACCTCGAGCCGAAGAACGTAGGCAATTTCGGCCTGAACGTTCAGTGGAAGGTCGAGCCGCTTCAGACGAAGTTCGGCTTCTACTATCGCAAGTTCGATGACTACACGCCGTGGACGGCTCCCCAGGTCACCCTGAATCCGGCGCTGCTTGCGATGGGGATTGTGGTGCCCAATGGTGCTCGCCTCGCGTATGCCACCGATACGCAACTCTTCGGTGTCACAGCGGCACGCGATATCGCAGGTGCAAGCGTGGGTGCCGAATTCTCGTTCCGCAAGAACACGGCGCTCTCGTCATCGGGTATCAGCCTGGTGAACAATCAGGGCGCTTCGGGGAATACCCTGAACGGAGTACTGAACGCGATCTGGCTGCTCGACAAAACTCGCTTCTACGATACGGGTACTTCCATTCTGGAATTCACGTACAACCACCTGAATTCCGTCACCAACAATGTGTCCGAATTCAATGGTCAGGCCTATGGCGCGTGTACGAACAAGTGGAACGGCTGCGCAACGCGGGACTTTGTAGGCGTGACGTATCAGTTCACACCGCAATGGTTGCAGGTCTTCCCCTCGGTCGATATCAGCACGCCGCTGTTCCTGAACTACGGCCTGTACGGCAATGCGGCAAATAACGCGGGCGGTTTCCAGGGTTCCCTTACCTACTCAGCAGGGGTCGACTTCACGTATCGTGGCAAGTACGATCTCACACTGAGTTACGAAGGCTTCTACAACCGGACGCACAACACCCCCGCGGGTGTAGTTGCCAACGGTAGCGACGCCCTCAACGATAAGGGCTGGTTCTTTGTGACTTTCAAGGCTGGCTTCTAACGCCAGCACAGGCGACGATAGAACGGAGACGGGTATGAGAACTGCGCGTGCATGGCTTGGCGTGATGTGTGTATTAGGGATTGCTGTCAACGCTACGGCAATGCCCGCGCAATTCGAGGATCCGCTCCATCAGCCGGCGCAGATAACGCCGATGTCGCTGCACTCGCCCGTTCTTGCAATCGCGCAAGCTGGAACCGGGGTTGTCGCCGTCGGTCAACGTGGACACATTCTGCGCAAATCATCGCCTACTGCGACGTGGGTTCAGGTAGCGGTGCCGGTCTCGAGCGATCTTGTGGCGGTGTCGTTTCCGTCGCCGGATCACGGTTGGGCGGTCGGGCACGATGGCGTCGTGCTGTCGAGCAGCGACGGTGGACAAAGCTGGCAGCGTCGCCTCGACGGCCATACGGCCTGGCAGGCTGCGGTTTCGTACTACGAAGGTCGCGCGGCCAAGGGCGACGAGGCGGCTGCGCGTCAACTCAATTATTTGAAAAAGGTGGCGGCTCAAGCGCCCGCATGGCCGTTCCTCGACGTCTGGTTCAGGAACGATAGGGATGGATATCTGGTGGGTGCGTTCGGACTGATCCTGCACACGACGGATGCGGGCAACAGTTGGACGCCGATAATGGATTTGACCGACAACGCGAAGCGGCTCCACCTGTACGCGGTCCGCGGACACGGAGATGACGTGTTCATTGCCGGCGAACAGGGAATCGTACTGCGGCTCGACGCCGCCACGGGCCGCTTTGTAGCCGTCCCCTTGCCGTATAAGGGATCGCTCTTCGGCGTGGCGGTGCAAGCGAACCGAGTCGTCGTCTACGGTCTCGGCGGCCATGTTCTGTTGAGCGACGATCACGGCGCCACATGGCATGTGCTGGAGACCGGCACGACGCAGTCTTTCGTTGGCTCGGCCGAGCGGCCCGACGGCGCTCTGCTGCTAGTCTCGCAAGGCGGCAAGATCATGCAGTTGCCCGCGAATGCTACGCAGCTGTCCGCGAGCGGGCAGGCAATAGCAGGTGAGGTGTTCGGCATTGCGCCGGAGGGCGACAACGGTGTTGTTGTCGCAACGTCGACCGGCCCGAAGCTGGTGCGACTGGGTGGCGCGCACTGAGACTCTGAGCGCTGCCCCCGAACGCTGTTACCCGCGATATCGAAAGGATTTGATTGTGACTGTGCAAGTGAATTCATCGTCTAACCAGATGCCGGTCGTTAGAAATCCAGAGGATTTCGACCGGAATTCGGGCAGCTTTTTTGAGCGGCTCGTATTTAATCATCGTCCGGTTGTGATTATCTTATGCGTGCTGGCAACCATTTTTCTGGGGTTTCATGCCTCCAGGTTGACCATTAACGCCAGCTTCGAAAAGACGATTCCGAGCTCGCATCCGTATATTCGCAACTACCTCGACAACGAAAAAGAGTTGCCGGGTCTTGGCAACACCGTGCGCATTGCCGTCGAAAACACGAATGGCGATATTTTCGATCCGCACTACCTTGACACACTGAAGAAGATCAACGACGCGGTGTACCTGATTCCGGGCGTCGACCGCTCGTGGATGAAGTCACTCTGGATGCCGGTCGTCCGCTGGACCGAGGTGACGGAAGAGGGCTACAACGGCGGCCCTGTCATGCCGCCTGACTACAATGCGTCGCCCGATAGCGTGGCGGCGCTGCGCAGGAACGTTGCACGCGCCGGGGTGTTGGGCACGCTGGTGTCGAACGATCTCCATTCGAGCATGATTATTGTGCCGTTGCTCGAGACGGACGTGAGAACGGGGGCACCACTCGACTATCGCGCGTTCTCGCACGAACTTGAACGTACTATCCAGGCTCAGCAGTCATCGGGCGTGAAGGTGCATATCGTCGGTTTCGGCAAGCTGGTCGGCGACCTGATGGACGGTCTTGCCTACGTGGCGCGGTTCTTTGCCGTTTCAGCGGCCATCGCCACGCTGTTGATCTTCTGGTACACGCGTTGCGTGCGCAGCACGGTGCTGCTCGTCTCCATCTCGCTGCTGGGCGTGGTGTGGCTGCTCGGTCTCATGCATCTGGCGGGGTACGTTCTCGATCCGTACTCGATTCTCGTGCCGTTCCTGATTTTCGCGATTGGCCTGTCACATGGTGCCCAGAAAATGAACGGCATCATGCAGGACGTGGCGCGGGGCACGCATAAGTATGTCGCCGCGCGCTACACGTTCCGGCGCCTGTTTCTTGCCGGATTGACTGCGCTATTGACCAATGTAGTGGGCTTCGCCGTGCTGATGGTGATCGACATCCCGATCATCAAGAGCATGGCGTTGCAAACGAGCATCGGTGTGTTCGTGCTGATCGTCACCAAACTGATTCTGATTCCGGTGATGTTGTCTTACGTCGGGGTGAGCAAGAAAGCGGCCGCGCGACATGTCGACGATGCACAGGCGCCTAAGCGCCGCAAGATAAATGAGCTGTGGGGCAAGCTCGACCGCTTTACGCAACGCCGCTGGGCAACTGCGACGGTCGCGGTTTTCGCCGTGATCGGCGTGGCCGGATTCATTGGCAGTCTGAATGTCAAGGTCGGCGATCTCGACCCCGGCGCGCCGGAGTTGCGCAAGTCATCCCGCTACAACCTGGATGATGCGTACATCACGGCGCACTACGGTTTGTCGAGCGACCAGTTTGCGGTCATCGTCAAGACGCAACCCAACGCTTGCGCAAGCTGGGCCAACCTTGTCACCATGGACAATCTGGCCTGGTCGTTGCAGCAGTTGCCAGGTGTGCAGACCGTGGTGTCGCTGCCGGGAATCATCCGTCACGTTACCGCTGGGCAGTTCGACGGCAACGGCAAGTGGCAGACGATCAGCCGCGATCAGGGGCTCGTCGATTCCGCCTATTCGGCGGCCTCGGTCGCGATGCCCGATGCGACGAATCAGGCGTGTTCGGTGGTGCCTATCGTCGCCTACCTAAGTGACCACAAGGCGGAGACGCTGACCCGGGTGCTCGATGCAGTTGTTGCGTTTGGCAAGAAGCACAACTCGGACGACGTGCAGTTCCTTCCGGCGGCGGGCTCGGCCGGCATAGAGGCGATCACGAACCTGGTCGTCAAATCTGCCAACCGTTCGGTATTGCTGATGCTGTATGGCGCCGTGATCGTGCTGTGCTTCATCACTTTCCGCAGCTGGCGCGCCGTGATCGTCGCGCTGGTGCCGCTCATCATTACGTCGGTGCTGTGCGAGGCGTTGATGGTCGCGCTGGGTATCGGCGTCAAGGTGGCGACCTTGCCGGTCACCGCGCTCGGTGTCGGCGTCGGGGTGGACTACGCGCTTTATCTGTTGAGCGTGCAGCTTGGGTTGCAACGACGCGGCGTCAGTCTGGCCGAAGCCTATCGCAAGTCGGTGATGTTCACGGGCAAGGTGGTCGGTCTGATCGGATTTACGCTCGCGGCAGGCGTGATCACGTGGGCGTGGTCGCCGATCAAGTTCCAGGCCGATATGGGGATTCTGCTGGCCTTCATGTTTATCTGGAACATGGTCGGCGCAGTTGTCCTGATCCCTGCGCTCTCGCATTTTCTGCTTCCCGACGGACTGTGGGCGCGCAGCGCCGGAGAACAGTCGACTACCGGGCCGAATCAAACGCTGGAGCGCACCCGCAAGGCGGATGATCGACCTGCGGATCGCACCGCCCGCCTGCGTAGTGCGCGTTGAGTCAGTGAAATGTCGCCGGCGGCTGCGTGAGCATGCGCGCCGGCGATTCCGCGTCAGTCCCCGGCGGTGACCGCATGCGTCACGTCCGCGTCGCGTCGGGCCCTGGACGCGACAGGCTTCCAGCGAGCCAGTTCGGCCATATGGGCGCGCACGAAAAGTCTCGCCATATCGGCATCGCCAAGGCGCACCGCTTCGGCGAGCTTGCGATGAAATTCCGCGTAGGACCGCGCGCGATCGCGCGTGAGGCCGACATTGCCGAAGCGCGGATCTCGCACGAGATCGCGCATCACGCTCAGCATCAAGGCAACGGCGGGGTTGCCGCAAATGTCCCCAAGCAGCCTCTCGAATTCGAGCACCACGCGCATCTGAAGCCGTTCATCATCGAGTTCCTCGAAACCGTCGTGTGACTGCACAAAGTCGGTGAGACGGCTGCGCGTCGCCTCGTTGGCTGTGCCCGCCGCGAGAGCGGCAGCTTCGATGACGAGCGGTCCAAAGGCATTGTGAATCTGCTGAAGTGTCGTTCCCTGCGAATTCAGATAGATCGCCGCCATGCGTGAGACGGCACGCGCCGACGGTGCTTGTGCGAAGAATCCTCCTCCGCTGCCGCGCTTGATCTTCAGGAGCTGTTCATGCTCGAGCAGGCGGGCGGCTTGCCGAAAGGTGGGGCGGCTGATGCCGAGCGTGGCGATCAGCTCGTCTTCCGATCCAAGGAACGGATTGTCGTGGGGCACCGACAGGATCTTTTTTCGCAGCGCTTCAACTGCGCGCTGAACTAGCGGAGCGCCTTCATCGGCGTGGCCGACAGGTGGCCTTGAGATCTTTTCAGCGGGAATTGCCGTTTCGCGCGCTTGCGCCGTACGGTCGCCGGTGGGGGATTTGCGCAGCGAATCGGCGCGGGGCCGAGGGCGGCTTTTCGTAGGCGTGCTCATAGCTGCAAGCGAGGTTTAACCTGTTCTGTGGGACTGGTCATACTAGCACAGGCCCTCATTAAGATACCTGTTTGAACTTGCGAGACGAACCGTCGCACATGTCCTGCGCGGCGCACTTCGCCAGGGAAGACGGGACGATTGATGGGACGCTGACACCGGGGCAGCCGGTATTCGGAGAGGAGCCTGATCTGCGTCGATGCGCTGTCGGGTGCGGCGGGTTGCCGGCTACGCGTGGTCGTGCGTAGCCGGAGCTGGGCAGTCAGCGGCCGGTCCAGCGCGGCGCGCGTTTTTCGAGGAAAGCGCGGGGCCCTTCCTTTGCATCTTCGGTACGGATGATGCGCTGGGCCCACGCTTCGGTCATTTTCCACAATTCGCCTTCACCCAGTTGGGTGGCGGCGCGTACGATGTCGAGTGAAGCCCGCACCGATATCGGCGCGTTTTTCACGATCTCACTAGCAAGACGTATCGCTTCGTCCAGCACGGCGTCGTCGGCGACGACCCGGTTGATCAGTCCGTGCGCGAGGGCGAAGGCAGAGTCGATGGAGCGCCCGGTGCTCACCAGTTCATTGGCTATCGCGCGCGGCAGGATCTGTGCGACGCGAAACGCGCCGCCTGCCGCGGCCAGCACGCCGATCTTCACTTCCGGAAGGCCGAAGCTCGCACTCTGGCCCGCGACGACCATATCGCAGGCCAGCACCAGTTCGAACCCGCCACCAAGCGCTTTACCGCGCACGGCGGCAATCCACGGCTTTTTGCGCTCAGCCTTGACGAAACCGGCGAACCCGCCGTTTGGCGTCGAAAGTCCCGAAGCCCCCGCACGCGAACTGCTCACCTCTCTCAGATCCGCTCCCGCGCTGAATACATCGGCGCTGCTGCTGGCGAGAATCGCGACGCGAATCTCCGGATCCGCTTCGATTTGCATGCGGATGGTGTCGATGGCGCGCGCGACGTCGCCGTTAATTGCATTGCGCGCTTGAGGACGATTCAGCGTGACAACGGCGATGTGTTCGCCAACGCGCTCGTAGCGCACGACTTCTTCGCGTTCGGGCAGGCCTGTTCCTGTATCCGTCGTGGCGTCTTTCACTGGGAGGCATCCTCCCAAACGCACAGGCCGTCGAGCGCCTCGACCTTGTCGCCCGACACCAGCAACGGATTGATTTCGAGCGACGCGAGTTGCGGGCCGAGCGCCAGCGCGGCGTCGCCGATCCGTGCGATGGTTTGTGCGAGTGTGTCGAGGTCGGCTGCCGGCGTGCCACGGAACCCTTGCAGAATTTTTGCAGCGCGCAGGCTGCCGAGCATGTCCTTGACGTCGCCGGGCGTAACGGGCAGGGCGCGTACGGCCGTGTCGGCCAACACTTCGACCCACACACCGCCGAGCCCGACGGCGATCACGGGTCCCCAGTGCGGATCGCGCGCCGTGCCGACGAACAATTCGATACCGCCGCTGCGCATCGGCGACACGATGACGCCGTCGATTTTCGCGTTCGGGCAGTTTTTTCGCACCGCCGTGTCGATGTCGGTGTAGGCCTGCGCCACCGCATCGTCGCCGATGACGCCGAGCTTGACACCCCCAACCTCGGTTTTGTGTGCGATGTCAGCCGAGAGGACTTTCATCGCCACCTTGCCGCCCGCCGAGCGCGCGAAGCTGACGGCTTCCTGCGCGGAGCGCGCGACGTGCGCGGGAATGACAGGCACGCGCTGATCGCGCAGGAATTCGAGCACCTCACGCTCGGAGCGCGGGCGCTGGCCCGTTGCCGCCTGCGTCTCGCTCGCCGGTCGCGCGCGACGCTCGCCGGCCTCGAAGCGGGCGAGACATTCGGACCACTGAACATGCCCGGCAATCGCGCGCACGGTCAGCGGAATACCCGCGCAGACACCGGACAATCCGGCTTCGGTCGCGACCTCGCGCAACGTTTCGGTCATCGGTTGGGCGGTCATCGAAACAACGACGCCGGGCGTTTCGCACAACGCAAGGCCGCGGCCCATCGCCAGCACGTTCTCGCGCAGGCCCCTCAGTTCATCCGGTGTGCCGGGCAACTGATTCAGGACGACGACGAGGCCGACGTTTTCATCGCGCGCGACGACCGGCAGCGTGGTTTCCCAGAGTTGAGGCGCACGGAACACAGCACCGGTGATATCGAGCGGATTGAGATCGGAGGCAAAGTCCGGCAACACCTGCTTGAGGGCCGCGCGCGTTGCGTCGCTGAAAGGCGTGATCGAGACACCGCATTCGGCGGCGCGATCGGCAAACATGCCGCATCCGCCACCGGAAATCGACACGACACCCACGCCGCTTTTTTTCAGCGGCGGCACGCGCGACAGCAGATCGCTCGTTGCGACGAGTTCTTCGATCGAATCGACGCGCACGATGCCGTATTGCGTGCACACTGCATCGAATACGCGATCGTCGCCGACCAGTGAGCCGGTATGCGCCTGTGCCACTTGTGCGCTGATTTCACTCTTGCCGACCTTCAGGATGACGATCGGCTTGCGCGCGGCGAGCGCGCGCAGTGCCACGTCTCGAAACGCCTGGGGATCGCGGATCGATTCGGAGAACACCGTGATGACGCGCGTGCCGGGATCGTCGACGAGATAGTCCATCACGTCAGTCAATGCGATCTGTGCCTCGTTGCCGGTCGCTGCGACCAGACTCAGCCCGACGCCCTGCTGGTGCATGACCTTGGAAATTTCGGCAACTACCGCGCCACTTTGCGAGACAAGGCCGATCGTGCCGTCGATCAGCGGCAGGCGGGTCGGGATCGAGGTCGCGACCAGTCTTGCGGCGATGTTCGCAAAGCCGAGTGAATTCGGGCCTTGCAGCGTGATGCCGCGCGCATTGGCCAGATCCAGCAGCTGCTGCTGAAGGAGCGCTCCCGACTCGCCAGTCTCGGCAAACCCGGACGTCAGGATGTTGACGTGCTTGATACCAGCGTCGGCTGCGTCGGTCAGCGCTTCAAGCGTCGCTTCGGCTGGCACGAACAGGTAGGCGAAATCGACTGGTTCAGGGATGTCCTTGCACGACTTGAAGCCGGGAAAGCCGTGTGCGTCGACGCCGCCGCGGTTGACCGCGAACACTTTGCCGGCGTAGCCGTAGGCACGGAATTTAGCCGCCACGCCGTGCGACCACGCGGACTTTTCGGAGGCGCCGACCAACGCCACGCTTCGCGGACTGAAGAAGGCCTTGAGATCTCGCCGAGGTTGGGCAATGGTTGCAGCGGTCAAGATGTGTCTCCTGCAAATACGTTGGTGTGATTTGAATTTGAAGTCGCGTGGGTCGCAAGGGGGCGCCACG
Source organism: Paraburkholderia dinghuensis (assembly GCF_003837865.1). Classification (GTDB taxonomy): domain Bacteria; phylum Pseudomonadota; class Gammaproteobacteria; order Burkholderiales; family Burkholderiaceae; genus Paraburkholderia; species Paraburkholderia dinghuensis. Next base: position 213,720 of record NZ_RQIS01000011.1, read on the forward strand.
CGAAGATACCTTGAAAACATATTAATGATTTACATTATTCTTTGCAAGGCATACTGTCTTGTACAGTAGTGGTCCGCCAACGCGGCGAGTCTGCAATTTCACCACGAGACTATAGATGACCCTTGCCCGAAAAGCCTCTCCCGAGGGCCGCCTGCGGCGCCTGATCGACTTGCAACGCTGGGACGAAAACACGGTCGTCGGATGGGTCGAGGACGATTTCCATCACTTCGGCGTGACGATCGAGCACGCAGAAGGGCGCGTGCGGGCCGTGCGCGTGGCGACCGTGCGGTATCCATGGGCCACCTGCGCGGAGGTCGACGCGCCGTTGCAGGCGCTCGTTGGCTGCGCGGTGCCACGGCGCGCGTCGGACATCGGCGCGCTGGTCGACATGCGCGCGCAATGCACGCATGTTTTCGATCTGAGCGGCCTCGTTCTCGCTCACATTTCCCGCGCCGAGGCGCACCGGCGATACGAAGTGCTGGTGAGCGACCCGGACGTTCTTCGTTGGGAGGGCGCGTACCAACCGGTGTTCGGTCCGCTGCGCGCGGAACTCATTCAGGATGGCGCACAGGTCATGTACTGGGACGTTGCGGAAAACCTTATCAAGGCGCCCGCGCAGTTTGCCGGACAGTCTTTGGGCGGGGGATTTCGTGCATGGACCGAGAGCATGGATGAGGCATCGGCCGAATACGCGACGATTCTGCGCCGCGCCATCTTGGTCGCGGGCGGTCGTGCGATCGACCATGACCGGATTGCTACTGCGGCCGCTATGCATCAGCCCGCACTCTGTCATTCATTTCAGCCGGAACGGCGTGAAGTGGCCGTTCGCGTGGTGGGGCAAAAGCGTGACTACGCCGCGTCGGGGCGCGACATGTTGAGCGAGCTGGGAAAGAAGCCATGAGCGGCGAGTGCGGGTGTGGTTCTTATCCGCAAGATCGCAAGCATTAACTCGACCCTTGCTCGTGTCAACAGTGTTGCTGCTCACTCCATCGCGACGTGGACATCGGTTGCTGAAGCGGCACCGGAGTTGGCCGGCCGGATCAGCGCGAGCAGCGGAATCACGAGCAACGTCACCATGAACATCAGCTTGAAATCGTCGAGATAGGCCGTCATCACGGCTTGTCGCGTTACCTGCTCGTTCAATAGCCAGATCGCGGCCGGAGAATGCAGATCGACCTGATTCTGCACCACGGCGTCGAACACGGACAAATGGCCGGCGAGCGAAGCGTGCGCGATCTGCGTATTGCGCGTGGCGAAGGTCTGCACGACCGCGATGCCGATACTGCTGCCGATGCTGCGCATCAGGCTATAGATCGCGGTACCGTCGTGTCGCAGTGTGCCGGGCAGCGTGGAGAACGTCATGGTGCTGAGCGGCACGAATACGAGGCCGAGGCCGAAACCCTGGATCACGCCTGGCCAGATGATGTTCGACTCGGCGAGCACGAGCGTGTAATGCATCATCTGCCAAAGCGCTAGCGCTGAAATCGTGAAACCGGTCACCAGCAGCAGGCGTACATCGACACGGCCGATCAGACGGCTCACGAGCTGCATCGCGATCAAGGTGCCGATACCGCTGGGCGCGCTGACGAGGCCCGCGTTCAACGCGTTGTAGCCCATCAGGGATTGCAGCATCGGCGGCAGCAGTGCGCGCGTTGCGTACAACACTGCGCCGACGACAAAGACGAAAAAAAGTCCTGTCACAAAATTGCCGTCTTTGAGTAGCTCACGACGAAAAAAAGAACAGTGGCCAGCGGTTTTCGTGTGCACGACAAAGAACGCCATCGCGATGACGGCAATCAGCGTTTCGATACGGATCTCGATCGAGTTGAACCAGTCCAGTTGCTCGCCGCGATCGAGCAACGCCTGCAGCGCGCCGAGCGCGAGGCTGAGCGCCACAAAGCCGAAGAAGTCGAGACTTTGGTCTGGTTTGCGCGTGTTCTTCGGCAGATAGGTGCAGGCGCCGAAAAGTGCCACAGCACCGACGGGCAGATTGATGAAGAACACCCAGCGCCAGTCGAGGCTTTCGGTGAGCCAGCCGCCGAGCGTGGGGCCGAGGATCGGGCCAACCATGACACCCATGCCCCAGACTGCCATCGCTCGGCCCTGTCGGTCGGGGGGGTTAATGTCGAGCAGAGTCGATTGGGAGAGCGGTATAAGCGATGCGCCGAACACGCCCTGCAGCAGCCGCGCAATGACCATCTGCGGCAAAGACTGCGCGATGCCGCATAGGCCCGAGGCGATCGTGAAGCCGATGATCGAGGCCGCGAGCAGATGCTTGACGCCGAAGCGGGCCGCCAGCCAGCTTGTCAGCGGCATCGTAATCGCTGCTGCAACAATGTATGAGGTCAGCACCCACGTGATCTCGTCCTGCGAGGCCGACAGCGCGCCTTGCATGTGGGGCAGCGCGACATTGGCGATCGTGCTGTCCAGTGACTGCATCAGTGTCGCGAGCATGATCGACAGCGTGATCATTGGTCGGTTCATGACCGCCGTGGCGGGCGTGCCAGGCGGCGCGGGAACATCGGCCGGGATGGCCGTGACGGCGGCCCTGGAGGGAAGCGCCTCTGGCTGCTCGATGAGCCGCAGGTCTTCCGCCATTAGTTCGATATTCCATTCGCACCGGATGTGCGACTGTTGCGGCTGCCGCCGGACAGCAGCAGCGGCGAAGCGCGCCAGAACCTTTTTTCGGGCAAGCTCCGCGTCGCGGGTTTCGGTTGCACACGTTCGATCTGCTTTGGGTCGAGCAGCAGTCCATCGCGTAGGGCAAGCTTTAGCGCGCGGCTATTCGGCCAGCCTGATGAAGCCGCGATCCGCGCGAGCGGCAGATCAGTCGTGAGCAGCATGGTGAGCGCGTGCTGAATACGCTGCGTCCGGATGATGTAGCTTGCCCCTGCGTTTTCCACGAACAGGCGCGCGCGAAGCCGTGTGACGGAGATGCTTAGACGCTCGGCCAGCAGTGCGACCGTCCACGCATCGGCGGGCGATTCGAATACGAGCCGTGCAGCTTCGCGCGAGAGAAGTCTTCTACTGTCGCCGTGGTGTGTGCTGGCGCGATCGAGCGCTATTTGACATCGCCCAGTCGTCGCGACGCCGGTCGCGGGTAACAGGAGGAGATCGAAGCGGTGATTGGCTGGCACGAGCGTGCTCGATCCGGCAGACAGTTGTCGCGGGAAGGCACTTGCGCCGGCCAGCGTGAGCTTGCCACTGACTACCTTGATGTCCGTGGGATAGGGAAACTGCAACCCGCTCAGAAATAGCCCTCGGCTGGTGTTCAACGCAAGCGTGAGCGGTGACAACGGAGTATCACCCGCCAATGCGGGTGTGTCAGCGCTTGTCATCGGAGTCTGCATGGTCACTTGGGTCCGCACTCGCCAGGACGTCAAACCCGCTCGAAAATGGCGGCGATGCCCTGCCCGCCACCGATGCACATCGTCACGAGCGCATAGCGGCCGCCGGTGCGCTGCAATTCATAGAGCGCCTTGACCGTGATGATGGCGCCAGTGGCGCCGATCGGGTGACCGAGCGAGATACCCGAGCCGTTCGGATTGACCCGCGATGCATCGAACCCAAGTTCCTTGGCGACCGCGCACGCTTGCGCGGCGAATGCTTCGTTGGATTCGATCACGTCGATGTCGGACAGCGTGAGGCCTGCGCGCTGCAGCGCGGCGCGCGTAGCGGGTACCGGGCCAATGCCCATGTACAACGGATCGACGCCTGAGTGCGCGTAGGCAACCAGCCGCCCGAGCGGCGCGAGTCCGCGTCGCTCGGCAGTGGCACGCTCCATCAACATGACCGCCGCCGCACCATCGTTCAGACTGGACGCATTGCCTGCGGTGACGGTGCCGTCTTTCTGGAAGGCCGGTTTGAGCGCGCCGAGCTGTTCAGCTGTCGTGCCGCCACGGACATGCTCGTCCACAGTGACGAACGTTTCTCCCCGCTTCGTCCGCACCGGGACCGGAACGATCTGCGACTCGAACCTTCCTTGCTCGACGGCGCTGGCCGCGCGACGGTGCGACTCGGCGGAGAGGGCGTCCTGCTCGGCACGGCTGATGTCATAGCGTGCCGCGACGTTTTCCGCAGTCACGCCCATGTGACACAGGTGCAGCGGGTCGGTGAGCGCGCCCACCATCATGTCGATGAGCCGGATGTCGCCCATGCGGTTGCCCCAGCGTGCGGAAGTGGCGGCGTAGGCGGAGCGGCTCATGTTTTCCGCACCCCCAGCGATGGCGACATCAGCGTCGCCCAGCATGATCGATTGTGCGGCTGAGACTATGGCCTGCAAGCCGGAACCGCACAGACGGTTCAGCGTGAGGGCGCTCGCCTGCTCCGCGACGCCGCCGTTAAGCGCGGCCACGCGCGCCAGATACATGTCCTTCGGCTCGGTGTGGATCACATGGCCAAAAACGACCTGCCCGACCTCATGGCCTTCAACCGCCGAGCGGCGCAGCGTTTCGCGCACGACGATGGCTGCCAGTTCGGTCGGTGGCACCGTCGACAGCCCCCCGCCGAAATCGCCAATTGCCGTGCGCGTACCGGCGACAATCACAACCTCTCGCGTCTGCTGCATATGCATCCCCACATGTGTCCGTGTGGGGTAAATGATATATATGATTAAGCCGATTGGCAATGCCGAAGTCACGCCCGTTGCGCGCCGGCAATTGACTACGCCACGGGCGGATAACAGGGTCAGCGCGTCTCGTACACCTTGGCGCTGCGTCGGGCCTCTTCAGCATCGATTTCGGTAGCGCCGACGGGATTGCCCATCAACGGATACTTGAGCGACTGGATGATTGCCGCCGTGCGCGGCAAGTCCATCGACTCCCAGATTGCGCGGACGGTGCCTTGCACCGCGGTGGGCGGCTTGGCCGCGATGCGTGCGGCGAGGTGATGTGCACGCGCCCAAAGTGCTTCCGGCGCGACCACTTCGCTGACGAGGCCGATGCGCAGGGCGGTTTGCGCGCTGATACGCTCGTCATTGCCGAGCAGCGCCATGCGCAGCACATCGCCAAGCGGCAGGCGATAGCGCAAGCCAATCGGCTCAACCGCGCACACCATGCCGTACGACACGTGGGGATCGAAGAATTGCGCGTCTTCGGAGCAGATGATGAGGTCGCTTTCGTTGAGCCAGTAAAACGCACCGGCGCAACACCAGCCATGTACCGCCGTGACGACGGGCTTCCACAGCTTGTTCATCTTGGGTCCGAGACTTTCGCCGGGATCGGTCTGGTTCCACATCTTCTCGGACAACAGGACCTCCTCGACCGAGTGGCCGCCGCGCACATCTGCCCCCGTTGAGAAGGCCTTGCCGGGTGCGGCGCGCAGTACCACGGCATGAACCGCATCGTCTTCGCGGATACGTGCCCACACGTGATCGAACTCGCGGCGCATCTGCGGCGTGAAGGTGTTCAGCGCGTCGGGGCGGTTCAGCGTGATCGTCGCGACGTGGTCGGGCGTGGTTTCGTACAGGATGGTGCTGTAGTCCATGATGTCTCCGTATGGGGTCCCTGGCTGGCTGGATTGTCGCCGAAAAAGAGGTGCCTGAATATTCCAAAACATATTAAAGATTGATAGGATTACGTGCAAGGTAACGGGCGCGTCCCGCTTTCGACTGTAAAGCCAACGGTCGGATTCGGGCCGTGACTGGGCAAAAAAGCGAACGCGCAGCCGCGCAGGAGACGATCGAGATGACCGAAGCTTTTATCTTTGACCACGTGCGTACGCCCCGTGGGCGGGGGCGCAGCAGCGGCGGGTTGCACGGCGTGCCGCCGGTTGAGATGGCCGCACAGGTGCTGCGGGCGCTGCGCGAACGCAGCCAACTGGACCCCTCGCGCGTCGAGGAAGTCATTCTCGGTTGCGTCAATCCGGTGGGCGAGCAGGGTGCGGATATCGCGCGGCCGGCTGCGCTGCTGGCGCTCGGCGAGAGCGTGCCGGGCATCCAGATCGACCGCTACTGTTCGTCGAGCCTCGACGCGTGCAATCTGGCCGCCGCGCAGGTGATGGCGGGGCAGTTGCATCTGGCCATTGCTGGCGGTGTCGAATCGATGTCGCGCATTCCGATCGGCTCGCAAGGCGGCGCGTACGCGCTCGATCCGGCCTTGGTTTACGGCCTTTACTTCAACCCGGTGGGTCTCGCGGCCGATCTGGTCGCGACGCGCTCAGGGTTCACCCGTAGTGATGTCGACAACTACGCACTCGAGAGTCAGCGACGTGCTGCGCGGGCGTGGGATGAGGGACGGTTCTCCCGTTCGGTCATCACTGTGACGGATGAATTGGGTCTGCCGCTGCTTTCGCGCGACGAGCACATTCGCGTTGGCATCAAGCTCGAGGATCTCAGCAAGCTCGAACCGTCGTTCGCGCAGATGGGTCAACTGGGCGGCTATACCGCAGTCGCATTGCAGCGCTATCCCGATACCTTCGACATCAACTACATGCACACCGCAGGTAATTCGAGCGGCATCGTCGACGGCGCTTCGGGCGTCCTGATCGGCAGCCGCGAGGCAGGCGAAGCGCTGGGTCTGAAGCCGCGTGCGCGTTTGCGCAGCTATGCCTCGGTCGGTTCGGAGCCGACCATCCAGCTCACCGGCCCCGCGCCGGCATCGCTGAAGGCGCTGGAGCGCGGCGGCATGTCGGCAAAGGATATCGATCTGTGGGAGCTGAACGAAGCGTTCGCTTCAGTCGTGCTCGAATACATGCGGGTGATGAACGTGCCGCACGATCGCATCAACGTGAACGGCGGCGCGATTGCCATGGGCCATCCGCTCGGCGCTACGGGCGCGATGCTGCTCGGCACCGCGCTCGACGAACTGGAGCGCACCGGCCAGGGTACCGCGCTGATTACGGCGTGTGTGGGGCTCGGGATGGGCACCGCAACCATCATCGAACGACTGTGAACCCGGACACTCGGAATCTAGCCATGAACACTCCCCTGCGATTCGACACCTTGCGCTTCGATCTCGGCGACGACGGCATAGCGCTGGTCACGATCGACGTACCCGGCAGCACAGCCAATGTCATCAGCGATGCATTGCGCAACGACCTCGATGCGCTCGTCGACCATGTTCGCGCCGACTCCGCCATTAAGGGCGTGATCCTGACTTCGGCCAAGAGCGACTTTATGGCCGGCGGCGATCTCAAGTACATGGTCGAGGCGTTCTCGCGCCCGATGACGCGCGAAGAAGCGTTTGCCATTGCCACGACGTTTCAGCCCACCCTGCGCCGCATCGAGACGTGTGGCAAGCCGTTCGCGGCGGCCATCAACGGCCCGGCGATGGGCGGCGGACTTGAACTCGCGCTGGCCTGCCATTACCGCGTCGCGGCCGATGCGCCGTCCGTGCAAATGGCGCTGCCCGAGGCGACGCTTGGCCTGATGCCCGGCGCGGGCGGCACCCAACGATTGCCGCGCCTGATTGGTGTGGCGAAGGCGTTGCCTCTGATGCTCAAGGGCACCCGGCTGTCCGCTGCCGATGCGCTGAAGCAGGGCGTCGTGCACGCCGTGGCAGCACCCGAGCAGACCGTTGCCGTTGCGCGCGCGTGGCTCAGCGATGCGCCGAATGCAGTGCAGCCGTGGGACCAGAAGGGTTTCAAGATTCCGGGCGGCGGCGGTTTTCAGACTCCCGAACTGGGGCAACTGTACAACCTCAGCGCAACGCAGATTTCGCGCGATACGCAGCACAATCTTCCGGCTCCGATCGCACTCCTGAGCGCGGTCGCGCGCGGCACGGCCGTGTCGATCGATGCGGGGCTGCATATCGAAGCCTGCAACTTCGCGAAGCTCGTGCTGAATCCGGTAGCCCGTAACATCGCCCGCACGATGTTCGTCAGCAAGGGCGAACTCGACAAGGGCGTACGGCGGCCGCAAGGCGTGGCGCCGGTGAGTCACCGCCGCATCGGCGTGATCGGCGCGGGTCTGATGGGCGCCGGAGTTGCGCAGTCCGCAGCAGCAGCTGGCATCGACGTGGCGTTGCTCGATTCGACGCTCGCGCAAGCGGAAAACGCGAAGGCGAAACTGGCTGCGGATTTCGCCAAACGCATCGCCAAAGGCCGCATGAAGCAGGACAAGGCAGACGCGTTGCTGGCCCGCATTCATCCGACCGATGATTTCGCGGCACTCGCCGACTGTTCGCTGGTGGTCGAGGCCGTATTCGAAGATCCGACGGTCAAGCGCGATGTGTTCCTGCGCGCGAGCCGCGCGATGAAGCCGGGCGCGATTCTGGCGAGCAACACCTCGACGCTGCCGATCACGGAACTGGCCGAAGGGCTGGAGCAGCCCGAACGTTTCATCGGCATGCACTTTTTCTCGCCGGTGGACCGCATGCCGCTCGTCGAAGTGATCGTCGGCAAAGCGACCAGCGAAGCGACGCTCGCGGAGGCCATGGATCTCGTCAAGGCGCTGCGCAAGACGCCGATCGTCGTCAACGATTCGCGCGGCTTCTTCACGACGCGGGTGATCTCCGCCTACATCCAGGAAGCGTTCCAGATGGTCGGCGAAGGGCTGAGCCCAGCGCTGATTGACAACGTTGCGAAAATGGCCGGCTTCCCGACCGGTCCGCTCGCGATGATGGACGAGCTTGGCATGGACAACGGCTACAAGGCGTTGCGTGCGGAGCGTGAGGCCGCCGAAGCCGCGGGCGAGGCCTGGCACGAGCCCGCCGGCTATCAGGTTCAGAAGCTGTTCTGCGAAAAGCTGGAGCGTCGTGGGCGTCGTTCCGGCAAGGGCTTCTACGACTATCCCGACGACAAACGCACGCCGTCGGCGGAACTCGCCGCAGTTTTCCCCGCACCGGCTGTGCAGCCGGGCGTCGATACCCTCAAGCAGCGGCTGCTCTACATCGCTTCACTGGAAGCGGCGCGCGCGATGGAGCGCGGCGTGATCAACTCCGCCCCTGAGGGCGATGTCGGCTCGGTGCTGGGCATCGGTTTTCCGCTGTACACCGGCGGTGTCTTTTCGCAGATCGACACGGTCGGGCCGTCCGTCTTTGTCGCCGCGTGCGACAAGCTGGCCGATGCGTTCGGTGAGCGTTTCCGTCCGAGCGACTGGCTTCGGCAGCGTGCCGCAGCTGGCCAACTTTTCTATCCGGTGTCCGCATGAATTTCGATTTTTCCGACGAGCAGCAGGAATTGCGACGCCAGGCCCAGCGGCTGCTGGGTATCGGCCCGCGGGCGGCGCGCGCGCAGCTCGAAAGCGACGCGCCGTTCGACAGCGCGTTGTGGCGTCAGGCTGTCGAAATGGGCTGGACTGCCGCTGCGATCGCCGAAGAACAGGGCGGCCTCGGGCTGGGTGCGCTGGAGCTGTGCGTGCTGGCTGAAGAGTGCGGCCGGGTGCTGGCGCCGCTCCCTTTCGCGGCCTCCGTGTTGCAGGCGACCGAGGCGCTGAAGTTGGCGCAATCCAGCGGTAGCGTCGATGAGGTTGCGAACGAGTGGTTGCCGCAACTGGCAGCCGGTGACGTAGTGGCGACGCTTGCGCTCGTCGAGACGGGCGGGCGCCTGTGGACCGACAAGCCAGGCACGCGTGTCGTGGGTGGACGGTTGAGCGGCACCAAGGAGCCGGTTGCACACGCGGCAGGCGCGGACATCGCCATCGTTTCGGCGCACGACGACGATGACGGCGACGGTTTCAGCCTGTGGCTCGTCGACCTGCGCGGCGACGGCGTGCAGCGCGAAACGCTGAAGAGCCTCGATCTCGTCAACCGGCATGGCCGGCTTCGTTTCGAGGGCGCGGCGGCGCGGCGTGTCGGTGCAGCGGGCGCGGGCGCGGCCATCCTGCAGCGACTGACCGAAGCCGTTGCGGTGTTCACCGCGTTCGAACAGCTCGGCAGCGCGGAAGGCGCGATGGCGATGACGCTCGAGTATGTGAAAACCCGTAAGGCATTCGGTCGTGAGGTGGCCGGATACCAGGCGGTGAAACACAAGCTGGCCGACATGTATGTGAAGATTCAACTGGCGCGCAGTCATGCCTACTACGGCGCCTGGGCGCTTAGCCACGGTGCACCCGAGCTGCCGCAGGCTGCTGCAGGCGCACGGCTCGCGGCGCTCGATGCGCTCGCTTACGTGACCGAAGAATCGGTTGAGTTGCATGGCGGCATCGGCTTTACCTGGGAATGCGACGCCCAGTTGTACTACCGAAACTGCCGTGCACAGGCCGTGGGCCTCGGCGGGCGCCAGTACTGGTCACGAGCACTTACCGCGGCGCTGGCGGCCTCGCTTGCTAAATCCGCCACATCCTGATCCCGAACGAGACATACCACGATGGACTTCCAGGATTCCCCCGAAGAAGCCGCCTACCGCGCGCAGGTGCGCGCGTGGCTGGCGGAACAGGCCCCTGCTTGCGTGCTGCCGGCAGGCGAAAAACTGAGTGATGAAGAGATCATGCGCCGGGCGCGCCGCTGGCAGGCCGCGAAGGCCGACGCCGGATATGTCGGCATCGTCTGGCCGAAAGCTGCCGGTGGTCAGGGCGGGAGCCCGATCCAGCATGTGATCTTTCATCAGGAAGAAGAGCACTATCGCTTGCCGACCATGCAGTTTGCCGTCGGCGTGGGCATGTGTCTGCCCACGGTATTCACGCACGGTTCGCCCGAAGTGGCGAAGCGCTATGTTCCTCCGGGCATGCGCGGCGAGGAGATCTGGTGCCAGCTGTTTTCCGAGCCTTCGGCGGGTTCGGACCTGGCGGCGGCCCGGACCCGCGCGGTGCGAGACGGTGATGACTGGGTGATTAACGGCCAGAAGGTCTGGACGTCGTTTGCCCATGAGGCTGACTTCGGTCTGCTGCTCGCGCGCACCGACCCTAGCGTACCGAAGCACAAGGGCCTGACGATGTTCTTCATCGACATGCGTGCGCCGGGTGTCGAGGTGCGGCCCATTCGCACGATGTACGGCGATGCTGAGTTCAACGAAGTATTTTTCACCGACTTGCGCATTCCGGATAGTCAGCGTCTCGGTGCACTCGGCGAAGGCTGGAAGGTGTCGCTCACGACGTTGATGTTCGAGCGCCTCGCGGTGGGTGGCAAGCCCGCGGGCTCACCCGGTGTCACCGATCTGATTGCGCTGATGTCGGGTCTCGGTGAGGATCCCTTGCCGCATGCCGAAGCACTGGCGCGTTTTTACGTCGCGGATCAGGGTATCGCTCTTACGCGCATGCGTCTCATGACTGCATTGTCGCGCGGAGGCGTGCCTGGCCCCGAAGCGTCGATCAGCAAACTGGTTGTGGCGAAGAACCTGCAGGATATGTCGGCCTGGGCGCAGGAGCTGGTCGGGAACCTCGCAATCGACAACGACGAGGCATCGCCGGTGCAGCGGTTCAATTACTGGCAGATGTGGTCCTCGGGCCTGCGCATTGCCGGTGGCACGGACGAGATCTTGCGCAACATCATCGCCGAACGCGTGCTGCAATTGCCCGCCGATTTCCGGCCTGATCGCGACGTACCGTTCAACCAGACCACAGCTTGACTTGGCTTGCACGGCCGGTGATTCACCGGCCGTGCAAGCGTTACCTGGCTTATTGCGGTGAACTCGCGCTCTCCGTCCCGGTGGCGAGCGAGCCACGGATCACCTGCTTGAGCAGTCGTTTCAGCAGGGTCAATTCTTCGAAATCCAGCAGACGGGTCGCGGCCCCTTCGGCCGCCTTGGCGACGGCGAATATCTCGATGGCGAGCTGGCAGCCTTGCGGCGTCAGCTTCAGCCGCGCCTCGCGAGAGCCGTCACCTGGCTCGACCCATCCCGAATCGACCAATTGCTGCGCCAGGGCCGGCGTGAGTCCCTCGCCGGTGAGCGCGAGCAGGTCGTTCACTTGCCCGGCGGTCAGATCAGGGCGGGCCATCAACAGCGTCAACACGTAATACACCGGCTCTGAGATGCCACGTTGCGCACAGCATGCTTTCACCGGGTTGTGCAACTGGATCGACGCGAGGCCGAGCAGATAACCAAGAAAGTCCTTCCTGAAGCTGCTCTCCACTTCCTCGCCCGAGTTCGCATCGGCCGCCGCGCGAGGCATCATCTTCGCGTATTTGCCGCCGTGAAATACCAGTGGAGGATGGTCGAAATGATCGAAGGCCTGCACTTCGCCCACGAAGATCACGTGATCGCCGCCTTCGTAGCGAAACGCAGTGCGGCACTGAAAGCGCGCCGAGCAGCCATCGAGTAGCGGCACGTTGCCCACGCCGCGCTCCATCTCGAGGCCGGCGAATTTGTTGGTGCCGCGCCGCGCGAACTGGTCCGACAGCGGCTGCTGATCCGCCGCGAGCACGTGCACCGCGAAGTGGTCGTTGGCCATGAACGCGGGCATGCTGCCCGAGGTCTTGGCGAGGCTCCACAACACCATGGGCGGGTCGAGTGAAACTGAGTTGAAACTATTGGCGGTCAGACCGACGTCCCCGCCTTCGCTGTCGTGCGTGGTGACGATGGTCACGCCCGTGGCGAAGGAGCCGAGTGCGCTGCGAAAGAACTTGCCATCGATGCCGGAGCCGGTTTGACTCATGTGTTGTCTCCTGATGCCTGTCGAAGAGGCGTGGCGCGTCAAATAAAGATACCGGTATTGTCCGGATGTCATCGAAACCGCCAACCCGTCACGGCGATTTTAGTCTAAACAGATACCTCTATTCTAGAGGGGGATCTCCGTGAAGGCAACGCACCTTGCGGGCCGCATTGCGCCGCCGCTCTCGTCGTTTCGGACGATGGCCTTTCGTGCGATTCGTGCCTAGAGTGATGGCATTGCGGAGTCTGCATACGCCGCTTGACCATCAACGAGGAGTGCGATTCATCATGATTCTTGATTCAACGATTTCGGCTGTGATCACCGGCGGCGCGTCCGGTCTGGGCGCGAGCACTGCGCGCCGTCTGGCGTCGCACGGCGTGCGCGTAGCGATTCTGGACTTCAACGCGGAACACGGCGAAGCCGTGGCAAAAGAGGTGGGCGGCGTATTCTGCAAGGTCGACGTAACCGACGAGGCACAGGTGGACGCCGCGTTCGCGAAGGCGCGAGCCGCCATTGGCCAGGAGCGTTTGATGATCAACTGCGCCGGCACCGGAGACGCGATCAAGACGGCCAGTCGCGACAAGTCGACTGGCGAGACGAAGCACTATCCGCTGGACAAGTTCGAGCGCACGATTCAGATCAATCTGATCGGGACCTTCCGCTGCATCGCGAAGTCGGCCGCCGGCATGTTGAACCTCGCTCCGCTCGCGGATGGCGAACGCGGCCTCGTGGTCAATACCGCATCGGTGGCGGCGCAGGACGGTCAGGTGGGACAGGCGGCCTATAGCGCTTCGAAGGCGGGGATCGTTGGCATGACGTTGCCGATCGCGCGCGACCTGATGAACGACGGTATCCGCGTCAATACGATTCTGCCGGGCATTTTCGAAACGCCGTTGATGATGGGCGTGCCCGATCACGTGTTGCAGTCGTTGGCCGATTCGGTCCCGTTCCCGAAACGTCTTGGCAAGCCGGAAGAGTTCGCTGCGCTCGTGGAAAGCATCGCGACCAATGCATACCTCAATGGGGAGTGCATCCGTCTCGACGGCGCTATCCGCATGGCGCCGCGCTGATCCGGCGACGAAGTCGAATCCATTTTTCTGCATATTCTCAGGAGATCAACATGGCTGAAGCCTATATCGTCGCCGCGGTGCGTACCGCGGGCGGTCGTCGCAATGGCCGTCTGGCGGGCTGGCATCCGGTGGACATGGCCGCTCAGGTCATCAACGAGTTGCTCGAACGCTCGGGCGCCGATCCGGCCGCGGTCGACGACGTGATCATGGGCTGCGTGAGCCAGGTCGGCGAACAGTCGACCAATGTCGCGCGCAATGCGGTACTCGCATCGAAGCTGCCGGAATCCGTGCCGGGCACCTCGGTGGATCGCCAGTGCGGCTCGTCGCAACAGGCCGCGCATTTCGCGGCGCAGGCGGTGATGTCGGGCGCAATGGATATCGTGATTGCCGCTGGCGTCGAGTCGATGACGCGCGTGCCGATGTTCACGCCTTCGGCGCTGCCGCAGAAGAACGGCATGGGCACCTACATCAGCGACACGGTCTCGGCACGTTACAACGGCGTGGTCTTCAGCCAGTTCATGGGCGCGGAGATGATGGCTGAAAAGTACGCGCTCTCGAAGGACCAACTCGACGCCTACGCGCTGCATAGCCACCAGCTCGCCATTCAGGCCACCGAAGCGGGCCGTTTCAAGAACGAAATTCTGCCGCTTCAGGTGCGTCTCGCAGATGGCACGGTGCCAGGCGACATGCACACGGTCGATGAAGGTATCCGTTTCGACGCGACGCTCGCAGGCATCGCTGGCGTGAAGCTCCTGCAGGAAGGCGGGCGCGTGAGCGCCGCGACGGCCAGCCAGGTGTGCGATGGCGCGACCGGCGTGATGATCGTCAACGAGCGTGGCCTGAAGGCGCTGGGCGTCAAGCCGCTCGCGCGCATTCACCACATGACCGTGCTGGGCAGCGATCCGGTGATCATGCTCGAAACGCCGATCCAGGCCACCGCCCACGCACTGAAGAAGGCGGGCATGAAGATCTCCGATATCGATCTCTACGAGGTCAACGAAGCGTTCGCACCGGTCCCGCTTGCGTGGCTTAAGGCACTGGACGCCGACCCGGAGCGACTGAACGTGAACGGCGGCGCGATCGCGCTGGGTCACCCGCTGGGCGCGTCCGGTACCAAGCTGATGACGACGCTGATCAACGCGCTCGAACAACGCGGCAAGCGCTATGGCCTGCAGACGATGTGCGAAGGCGGCGGCATGGCTAACGTCACCATCGTCGAACGTCTTTGACGGCTGACGGGCGACGCTGCCGTCGGTGAATCACGGAAGAGGAGAGAAGTCTTGTTCAAAGGTCAGAGCATCCGGGTGCAGGCGCTCGGGGACGGATACGTCGAACTGTGTTTCGATCGCGAAGGCGATTCGATCAACAAGCTCGACGCGCGCACGGTCGACGAGTTGCGCCGTGCCACGGCGGAAATCGCCGGCGTGGCGGGTTTGCGAGGCGTTCTGGTAACCAGCGCAAAAAATGTATTCATTGTCGGTGCGGACATCACGGAGTTCGGCGAGATGTTCAAGCTGCCGGTTCCGGATCTCGCAGCGCACAACGCGCGCTCGAATGAAGTGTTCAACGCGTTCGAGGACTTGCCGGTGCCGACGGTCGTCGCGCTGAACGGTTTCGCGCTCGGCGGTGGTCTGGAAATGGCGATGAGTGCGTGCTACCGGATCATGTCGAGCGAGGCGCAGGTTGGACTGCCCGAGGTCAAGCTCGGCCTGTTCCCGGGATTTGGCGGCACGGTGCGCCTGCCGCGTCTGGCGAGCCCGGCGGTCGCGATCGACTGGATTGCCTCAGGCAAGCCGTCGAAAGCAGACGGCGCGCTGGCAGCCGGCGTGGTCGACACGGTGGCGCAGCCGGAAGCATTGCGCGATGTCGCGCTCGATCATCTGAAACGCGCGGCAGAGGGCAAACTGGATTGGCGCGCGCGTCAGAACGCCAAGCGCTCGCCGCTCGCACAGTCGCCGCAAGATCTGGCGAAGCTGTTCGACGAGGCGAGGGCGAAGGTAGCGAAGTCGAGTGGCAAGCATCAGCCGGCCGCGCTGTCCGCAGTCGAAATGATGGAGCGCGCGGCCCGCATGGATCGCGCCGGTGCGCTGGACGAAGAGGGACTCGCTTTTGCCCGGATCGCCAAAACCCAGGCAGCCGATGCCCTGGTTCAGACGTTCCTGAGCGATCAGGTTCTGAAGAAACTGTTCAAGCAGCACGCGAAGCAGGCTCGTGCTGTAGGCCAGGGGGCGGTTCTCGGCGCCGGCATCATGGGCGGCGGCATTGCCTACACCAGTGCATTGCGGGGCGTGCCGGTGCGTCTGAAGGACATCGCCCAGGCACAGCTCGACCTCGGCATAAGTGAAGCCGAAAAGCAGCTCGCCAAGCAGATCAAGGCCGGACGGTTGGCGCAATCCAAGGCGCACGATGTGCTGCGCGCGATTGTCCCCAGTCTTGCCTATACCGACTTCGACAAGGTCGACGTGGTGGTCGAGGCGGTGGTCGAGAACCTTGGCGTCAAGCACAAGGTGCTGCGCGAACTTGAGGGCGTGGTGCGTTCGGATACCGTGATCGCCTCGAACACGTCGAGCTTGCGCATCGACGATATCGCCCAACCGCTGCAACGGCCCGAAAACTTCGTCGGCATGCACTTTTTCAACCCGGTTCCCGTGATGCCGCTGGTGGAGGTCATCAAAGGCAGCCGGACGAGCGACGCAGCGGTATCGACGGCGGTCGGTTACGCCGTGGCGATGGGCAAGACACCGATTGTCGTCAAGGATTGTCCGGGCTTCCTCGTCAATCGCATTCTGACCGCCTATATGCGCGGCTTTCTGCAACTGGTCAGCGACGGCGCCGATTTCGAGCGCGTCGATCAGGTGATGGAAGCATTCGGCTGGCCGATGGGCCCGGCCTATCTGGAAGACGTGGTCGGCATGGACACGGGCAGTCACGTCAGCGACATCATTTCGGCGGGCTACGCCGAGCGCATGCCTTACCTCGAGCACGACGCATTGCGTTTGATGTCGACCAACAAGCGCTTCGGGCAAAAGAACGGCGTGGGTTTCTACCGTTATGAAACCGACCCGAACGGCAAGCCGCGCCGCAGCGTGGCGGACGATACCCGCGCGCTGCTGGCGCAGATCCAGCCGAACGGCACGCGCGATTTCAGCGACAACGAGATCATCGAACGCATGATGCTGCCGCTGATCATCGAAGCGGCGCACGCGCTGGAAGACGGTGTCGTGGCCAGTCCGGTCGAACTCGATATGGCATTGCTGCTTGGCATCGGGTTTCCGGCCTATCTGGGCGGCGCATTGAAGTACGCGGACTGGCTGGGTCTTGCTCACGTCGTCGAGCGGGCCGAGGCCTACGCGGCATTGGGCCCGGGCTATCGGCCGACCGAACGCATGCGTGCGATGGCAGCGCAAGGGCAGCGTTTTTACGGCAATTGAGTGCGCCGGAATTGCCGGCAGTAACCCGGCGGCGAGTTTCACGCCGCCGGGTCCTATGTTTACCTTCAACCTGACGAGAAAGCTTGATGGCCGACTCCAGTTTGCTTGTCGAGCGACGGCTGCCCGGTTGCGTGTTGCTCACATTGAACCGTCCGCACGCGAAGAACGCGCTGTCGCAGGCATTGCGGCGCGAACTGACTGATACGGTGCGAATGCTGGCGCGGGACCCGCAGGCGCGCGTGCTGATTCTCACTGGCGCGGGCGACGCATTCTGCGCCGGACTGGATCTCAAGGAGCTTGGCGCCGCCGCGAGTGGCAACGCGCTTGCGCTCGATGACATCGAGTGCAATCCGGTCGCCGCATTGCTGGACTTCCCCGGCCCCGTGATTGGTGCGATCAACGGCGTGGCCATCACTGGTGGCTTTGAACTGGCGCTTGCCTGCGATGTGCTGATCTGCAGCCAGCTTGCCCGTTTTGCCGACACGCACGCGCGAGTGGGCGTGCTGCCGGGTTGGACGCTGTCGCAGCGGCTTTCGCGCACGATCGGCATCTATCGTGCGAAGGCGCTGTCGCTTACCGGAGATTTTTTGTCCGCTGCGCAAGCCGAGGCCTGGGGCCTCGCTCATCGCGTGGTCGAGCCGCATCGCCTGTTGCCTGAAGCGTGCCAGATGGCGGCCGCGATGCTCTCCACGGTGCCGCAGACCCTAATCGAATATAAGCGCCTGATCGACGACGGTTACGCACTGCCCTACGGTGAGGCGCTGGAACTGGAACATCGCCGCTCGGTGGCGGCCATGCCGGACATCGATCCGGGCGATCTGGAGCGCCGCCGCCACGCCGTTCGCACGCGTGCGCAGCAGCAGCTCGACAGTTTCGTATGAATTAAGCACGCGGGCTTCGGGAAACTACGGAGGCGCGCGCTGTGATTCATCTTCAAAATGTAAATCATTAAGCTAATTTCGCCCGTTTGAGCTGGTGAGACCGGAGCGGTTCACATGAAGGAGACAGAATGACCACGCCCTGTGCCCAGAGTGATCGATATTTCGATCCGCACATTGAGACGATGCCGCGCGATCAGCTCGAGAGGCTGCAAGAGGTGCGCATTCTTCAGCTCATGCCGTACGTGTATCAGCGTTCGCCCTTGATCCGGGAAGTGTGGGACGAGGCAGGTGTCAAGCCGTCAGACCTCCGCTCGATGGCCGATTTCAAGGCGAAGGTGCCGTTCATCGACAAGGATCGCATCCGGCGCTTCCGCGATACGCATGGCGACCCCTTTGGAGGTCTGCGCTGTGCCGACGCCCCGCATCTGCGCGGCGTGGGTTTCACCTCGGGCACCACGGGTGACCCGACGCCTTTGCCGCGCTCGGAACATCACACTACGATCGATGGCATCCAGCGCGAGATGTGGCACATGGGTGCCAGACCTCACGATTACATGGCTTATGCGCTGTTCACGTTCCGCGAGGGGCTGAACTTCGACAAGTTCACCGCTTCGGGGATCCGTCCCGTTTGTGTGCCGCATCTGCCGTTCGAGGTGGCGAACCTGGTAGCGATTACACGCAAGTTCAGGCCGACGACGCTTTTCATGTTGTCCACGCCGCTCATCATGGGCCTGCAGCAATATCAGCAGAAAACCGGCGACGACTTGCGCGAGGCTTTCTCGTCCTGTCGGGGTGTGGTCTTCGGTGGCGAGCCGCTGAGTCAGAGTTTGCGGCAATTGGTAGAAAGCTGGGGTCTCGAGATCTTCCAGCTGACGTCGCTGGGCGACATTGCGACATGCATGGAATGCAGCGCCCATGAAGGAATGCATACGTGGGAAGACCTCGCGCTGGTGGAGCACCTCGATCCATCGGGAAATCAGCCGGTGCCGGACGGTGCACGTGGCGAAATGGTGGTGACGGCGCTTGCCGACGACGTCGGACCGCTGGTACGTTTCCGTACCGACGATCTGGTCGAGTACACAAGCAAACCGTGCACATGCGGCCGCACGCATGGCCGCATCCGCCCGCTGGGCCGCAAGGGTGACGAGATGCTGATTCAGGGCCGCTCGGTCTTGCCGCTCGACATTTTCCCGCTGATGCACCAGTTCCCCGCTACGCAGTCGGCGTTGTTCCAGCTGGTGCGTCCGCAGCGCGAAGCCGAGGTGCTGAAGTTGCGCGTGGGTTACGCCGCCGATTTGCTCCAGGGCAGCAAGGAAGAATTGGCGCAGGCAATCTGCGCGGCGGTTAGCGCCGGGCTTGGCGTGCCGGCAGAAGTGGAGCTAGTCGAGAACGCCGAATTGTTGAAGAACGGGCCTCCCAACAAGATTCCGCGAGTGACCAAGGCATGAACAATCCAGATCTCAAGTTCGATATTTCGCCCATCGCGGTCGGCCGCTATATCGCCGCCGATGGCTCGCGCAAAACGCTGGCGTATTCCGCGCTCGAACTGGAACGCGCCCGCCTTGCGGCAGTGCGCGTGCTCGACGCGTTCCACTTCCGGACCGGCGGCAATGTGATGTTCACCGCGATGTGGGACGAGGGCGCACAGTTGCTGGGCGTCGAGCGCGCGATCATGTCGTACGGCATGGTCGTGGTATCCGCCGACTCCTCAGTTTTCGACGCGGGACGCGTGGCGAACATTTCGCGCCGTTTTAAGCTGATCGCTGCAATGGGCATCACGCCGGGCACGCTGGAAGGGCTCGCCCGCATGGATCTGGATCCGGCCAAAGTGTTCGAGGGCATGGTGGTCTGGGCGAGGCCCGGTGCCTACGAGACGCTCAAAGCGCTACCGGGTCTGCAGGTGTATCGCTGCCTGGAGGTGGGACCCGCTTTCGCCATCGAGTGTCCTGCGGGCCATGGTGCGCATCTGGACCGCTTCGAATGGAACGTCGAAGAGGAGGGCGGCGAAGTCGTGCTGTCGAGCCGGTTGGAGCGCTCGGAGCCGTTCTACAAACTTCGCACGGGTCTGAAGGGCAAGGTGATTCACGGTGTCTGCGATTGCGGTAATCCGGACCCTCGCGTCCTGCCCACCTGAAAACGGAGCGCGTGTCATGAGTCAATGTTTCGGTTATGGCGTGACGAGTGCCGATGCGCCACTCACTCCGATGACCTTCGAGCGGCGCGCGCTGAACGAAGACGACGTGGCAATTGCGATCGCGTATTGCGGCGTGTGTCACTCGGATGCTCATCAGGCGCACAACGACTGGCACAACACCAATTACCCTTTGGTGCCGGGGCATGAGATCGTCGGCCACGTGACTGCGGTGGGATCGGCGGTGACTGCCTTCGCCGTGGGCGACGCGGTGGCGGTGGGCTGTCTGGTCGACAGTTGCCTACGCTGCGCCGCCTGCGAAGGGGGTGAAGAACAGCTATGCGAAAAAGGGCCGACTGGCACCTACAACGCACGCGAGCGCAATGGCGACGGATTCACGCGTGGCGGCTACGCCGAGCACATCGTCGTGCGCGATCGTTTCGTGCTGAAGGTGCCGGACGGCCTCGATCTGCGCTACGCGGCACCGCTGCTCTGCGCGGGCATCACCATGTGGTCGCCGTTGCGCCGCTTCCATGCCGGTCCGGGCAAGCGGGTGGGGATTGTTGGCCTGGGCGGCTTGGGCCATATGGGCGTGAAGCTGGCCGCCGCATTGGGCGCCGAGGTGACGATGATCACGACCTCGCCGTCGAAGGCGGCCGACGCCCGCGCTCTGGGCGCGGATCATGTGCTGCTATCCAATGATCGCGATGCGATGAAGGCCAGCAGGAACCGCTTCGATCTACTGATCGACACGATTCCTAATGCGCATGACGTCGCGCCTTATCTGAATCTGCTTGGCCGTAACGGGGTGATGGTGATGGTAGGCGCAATCGACTTCATCCCGCCGGTTCATGCTGGTCTGCTTCTGCAAAACCACCGTTCACTGGCCGGTTCGGCCATCGGTGGGATTGCGGCCACGCAGGGTCTGCTGGAATTCTGTGCCGAGCATCAGGTGTTGCCGCAATGCGAGTTGATTCCGATGCAAGAAATCAATACGGCGTGGGAGCGGATGCAGCGTAACGACATCAAGTATCGCTTCGTGATCGACATGGCCTCGTTGAAGGCGGCCTGAAGCAGGGCAAGCCGTCAATGCCGTAAAGGACCGACCGGCTGGTTGCGATCCTTTACGGCTCCCGTTTTTGTCTCAGTCAACCGACGAGCCGATTGCGCTCCAGTCTGTTGCGCAACGCAGCGGACAGCACGCGTGGCTTTCCACTCGCGTCCAGCACGCTGATCTCAGCGATGGACCGGCCCGTGCAACGCCCCTCCTGGAAAAGCGCCTGAGCCAACGTGAAATGCGTCGGCCCGATCTCACCAGTAACGCCAACACAAACACGCATGGGCGCCGGGTAGAAAGACTCTCCAAGCATCGAAATCTCGTGACGCGCGACGTGCCAATACCCGGCGTCGCCGTGCACCGTCACGCGGCCGGTCTGCGCCGCCTGGAAGGCCATCAGCCCGTTGTCGTGATAGCGGGTTACGGCAACGTTGTTCACGTGGCCGACCGCGTCTGTGTCGGAAAAGCGTGTCGCGTATTCCTCGACGAAGGGATAGGCATGTACGTCGTGCGGCAGATCGGCGTCGCCGTGACTGACGGGCAACGTGTCGGCATGCGGCCAGACCTGGCTCAGCAGGAGCAGGCGCAGTTCGGGCGGCGTGGGCGCGGCGTGCATTTCGTCGTCCACGGTTACGCCGACGGCTCGGCCAAGGGACACGCAGCGTTCACCCTGGAACGCGGCCAGCGCGAACGTGTGGGAACTGCGCCCCACCGCGCCGATTGTGCCCGCCATCTCGATCGGCAGATCGTGTTGCGCCGGGCTGACATGCTCGAACGTGATGGCGCGCAGCAAGCCCTTCCATTTGTCGAAGCCGAAGTTATCGTCGCCCAGGATTGCACGCGCGACCCGCGTACGCGTGTCCTCGTAGAATTGCGCCATGCCGACCCGGCTGACAATGCCGTTTTCGACGTCGCTCCAGCGGATCGGAAACGGCCAGAAGTAAGGGTAGGAACTGCGCAGCAGTCGCTGCGGATTGCGGACCAGTAGCTGGCCAGGCCTCGGTTCGGCTGGGGGTGCGAGTTCGCTTCGGCGCAACAGGGTATCGGACATAGACACGATTGATTAATATTATTTTGTTATTTTCATGGGAAAAGACGCAGGATCGACTCGGCAATGCACACGGGCTTTTCCAGTCCTTCGCATTCGACCGTCATTTCGATCTTCAACTGTGCGCCGCCGTTATTGATCGCCGTCCACTCCAGCAGCCGAAAATGGGCACGCAGCCGCTTGCCCACGAGCGCCGGCGAGACGAACCGGACCTTGTCGAGCCCGTAATTGAGGCCGCTTTTCGTCTCACCGATATGGAATGTCCTCGCGGTGAAAGCGGGCAGCAGGCTCAGCGTGAGAAAGCCGTGCACGATGGTTCCTCCAAAAGGCCCCGCCTTTGCGCGAGCTTCATCCACGTGTATCCACTGGTGATCCTCTGTCACCTCCGCAAACAGGTTCACGCGATGCTGATCGACCGTCAGCCACTCGCTCGTGCCAAGCGACTCGCCAACGAGTGGCTGTAGATCGGCGATTTTTTCGAAACTCCTCATATCGATTTTTTCCTTTTGGAGCAGTTCGTTTCTACCGAACAGCGCACCGGCAGCCACCGCGCGTTTGCAGTGCCACGTTATGCATTCTGTTTGGATTTCGTCTCATGCAACGATGGTGCCCCTCTTGCCCGGACGATCAGCCTCGCATAATCAATTAAACGACACGGTAAGATTAAGAGGGACTCGAATTGATGTCGGTTGAATCGTCCGGCATGCCGGGCGCATCGAAGACGCCGTCATGCTCGACCCATCCGCGGCACAGACTTTCCTGAGCAAGGCTCGCCACTAGGCGGCCGTCTCGCGCATACACGCGGGCGATGCTCAGCGCGCGCGAGTTGCCCGAACCGGGGCTGCTTGCGTCGACCAGCAACCAGTCATCGGCACGCGTCGGCTGGTGCAGCCACATCGTGTGGTTCAGGCTCGCTACGTACAGACCGGCACCGATTTTGTTGTCGAGATGCGGCGTGAGCCCGGTCAACGGGAACCAGTAATCGGACAGATAGCCCAGCGCGGCTTGCTGAATCCAGGGTTCGTCGGGAAGCGGACGTGCGACACGCACCCAGTAGCGAAACGCGGCATGAACTGTGTCGCGCCTGAACAGGAAGCCTTCCGGATCGACCGGACGCAAGTCCAGCGAGCGCGACATCCCGGCGCGCTTGCGCACCCGCGCCGGCAACTGGTCGGCGTGCGCGAGCAGGGTGTCGCGCAGCGTCGGCAGGCTGTCGGGGTCTGGCATGTTCGTCGGCATGGGCTGATGAAACCTCGGGCCTGGCTCATCGCGATGGAACGAGACGTTCGCGCTGATGACGACACGCTCGCCCTGGGTACCCAGAACTTGCTGTACGCAGAACTGGCGTCCCTTCATCAGTTGACGCACTTCGTAACGCATCGGCTCGCCTGCGCGGCCGGCGGTCAGAAAATTCACCTGCACGCAGTGCGCCGCCGCGTCGGGGGGGATGTCCTGCGCCGAGGCGGCGGCAATGGCCTGGCCCACCAGTTGGCCACCGAAAACCGCGCCATTCAGGTTGACGTCTGTATGGGGGCTATACAGCGCGCCATCGTCGCCACGCTTGAGCGAGAGCAGCACGCTCAGGTCGCGGTGGTCCCAGGCGGGGTCGCTGCCAAGGTCGGGCTGAACGGTATTGAAACGTTCAGGGATATCTAGTGTGGCCGCGGTGACCGGCTGATCGGAGGACTTCATGAGCAGTTCAGGCGTCTCTGCGGTGCATTGATGGTCCATCAATGGTATCGTAAAATTATATTAATGATAAAGCTGATTATGGAGCGAGTCATGACGGAGACGACGCGGCTTGCCGGGCGGGAAGGCGAGCGTAGCTGGGCACCGCCGCGGGAGCAGCGGCTCGAGTGGCGCACCTTGGGCCTGCACGGCGAACGGAATCTGGGGCAGGCTTTCGCGGAAGCGGCCGGCGCGTTTCCGGACGCGCCGATTGTCATCAGCACGGCCGCGGGTGAAACCCGCACGACGCTGGCGGACCTGCACGCACAGGGACTGAGGCTGGCCGCCGCATTGTCCGCCGAAGGGCTCCGCACGGGCGATGTACTCGCGGTGCAATTGCCCAACTCGCTCGAAGGCGTGCTGTTGCAGCGCGCGGCCGCCGCGTTGGGCGCGGTTTTTCTGCCCATCGTGCCGATCTACGGTGCGGCGGAACTGAGCGAGATCTTGCGCGATGCGAATGCCCGCATGCTGGTGGTGCCGGCGACGACGCGTCACGGCAGCGCGCAGGCGCTGCTCGACGCGCTTGATCCCGCGCGCACGTTGCCGGGGCTACGGCGGACCATCGTGGTTGGCGAGACCTCTGGCGGTCACGCGCTGAGCTGGAGCACGCTGACCGCCGACGTCGGCGGCGGTGCTGGCATCGTCTTGCCGCCGAGTCGCGCCGGCGCCGACGATCCCGCGCTTCTGATCTACACGTCGGGCACGACGGCGGCCCCCAAGGGCGTGCAGCACAGCGCCAACACGTTGCTGGCCGAGAGCCGCACGGCGGCGCAGCGCCGCGCAAACCCAATGACACCACAGCTTTCTCCCTGGCCTACGGGTCATATCGCGGGCCTCGTCGTGCTGCTGGAGCACGCGTTGCGCGGACGGCCCACTGTGCTGATGGACGCGTGGGACCCCGCGCGCGCGGCGGTACTCGTGGAGCGCTTCGAGATCGGAGCGAGTTCGGGCACGCCCTTCCACCTGAGCGCGCTACTGGATGCCGCCGATACCGCGGGCCTCGCGCTTGCCACGCTGCATGATTACCTGACCGGCGCCGCGCCGGTGCCGAGCGCGCTGGTGCAGCGTTGTGTCGAGCGCGGCATCTCCACCTATCGGGCCTATGGTCTCTCGGAGCACCCGACAGTGACGCTCGGCTGGACTGACGATGCACTCGAAACTCGTCTGCATACCGAAGGTTCGCTGTCAGCCGGCAACCGGATGCGGATTGTCGACGATGCAGGCCGCGACGTGCCGTTTGGCGAGGACGGCGAAATCGCCACGCGCGGACCGGAGTGCTTCATCGGCTATCGCGACGCCTCGCTGAATCGCGCGGCCTTTCTTCCCGGTGGCTGGTTTCTCACAGGGGACATCGGGCACCTCGACGCCGACGGTTTTCTGCACATCACCGACCGTAAAAAGGACATCGTCAACCGAGGCGGTGAAAAAATTTCGTCGCGGGAGGTCGAAGAGATACTAGCGCTCCTGCCGCAAGTCGCCGAGGTCGCTGTCGTGGGCTCGCCGGACTCGCGTGTGGGCGAGCGGATCTGTGCGTTCGTGGTGTGGAGGGACGGCAATCCGCTCGCGCTCGATGAGGTCGCCGCGCATTTCGCGAGGCTCGGCAAGGCGCGTCAGAAAACACCTGAAAGGCTGGAGGCGATTGCCGTGTTGCCGCGCAATGCGACTGGCAAGATCAACAAGCAGGCGCTGCGCGAGCGGTTGCGCGCCCTCTAGCGTGGTGCAAGGACGCCTGCCTGGGCGGCCTGATTGTCTGCTTTCTGGTCCACCGGTTTCGAGGAAACTCATGCAACTGACCCATCCGCTGCACCGTGCGTTGTCCAACTGCCCGCACCGCATCGCTCTTGCCGATAGCGGGCGACACGTGGCGTATGGCGAGCTGGCCGCGCGTGTCGCGCGGCTGGCGGCGCTGCTGCATGCACGAGGCGTGCGCGCCGGCGATCGCGTGGGACTGCTCGGGATGAACAGCGCGCGCTACGTCGAGGCGATGTACGCCGTGTGGTGGGCTGGCGGCGTCGTGAATCCGGTGAACATCCGCTGGACCACAGCGGAGATGGCCTGGTCACTCGACGATTGCGAGACCCGTTGGCTGATCGTCGATCAGACATTCGCGCCGCAGGTGCCGGCGCTGCGCGAGAAATCGCACAGCCTCGTCGAGGTCCTCTATTGCGGTGACGGCGCAGCGCCGGCGGACGTCGTCGATATCGAAGCGGCACTGGTCGGCCTCGCGCCGGTGGAGGATGCCGCGCGGCAAGGCGATGACCTCGCCGCCCTGATGTACACGGGCGGCACGACTGGCAAACCCAAGGGCGTGATGCTGTCGCACGCTAACCTGTTCCTCGGTACACAGTCGGCGAGCGCCTCGGTCGATCGTGAGGCGGACACGGTGGCGCTGACGTGTGCGCCGCTATTCCATGTCGGCGCGATCGGCCATCTGCTGCAACTGGTCGGGCAAGCGGCGACTGTGGTGCTGCTGCCCGCCTTCGATGAAGTGGCTATCATGCGGGGCATTGCCGACGAACGGGCTACGGAGACCTTTCTCGTGCCGACGATGCTCAAGCGCCTGATCGATCATCCGCGCTTCGGTGAATTCGATCTCTCGTCGTTGCGCTCGGTGCTCTACGGCGCGGCGCCGATCGACGAAGCGTTGCTCAATCAGGCATTGTGCGCCATGCCGTCGGTGGGCTTCGTGCAGTTCTATGGCATGACGGAACTCTCTCCGGTCATTACCGCCTTGCCTGCCTCGTGTCATTTGCCAACTAGCAATGCGGCGGAACGCGCACGTCTGCGCTCGGCCGGGCGCCCCATTCCGATTGCGGAAGTGGCCGTCATCGATACCGACGGACTGCCGTTGCCGCCAGGGCAGGTGGGAGAGATCGTCGCGCGCGGCCCGATGGTCATGCAAGGTTACTGGGGGCAGCCGCAGTTGAGTGCGCAGACGCTAAGAGGCGGCTGGATGCACACGGGCGATCTCGGACGCTTCGATGACGATGGCTTTCTCTACGTCGTCGATCGCCTGAAGGACATGATCATCACCGGTGGTGAAAACGTGTATTCGGCGGAAGTGGAGAACGTGCTGCTGATGATGCCCGAGATCGCCGCCTGTGCGGTGGTTGGCGTGCCGGATGCGATGTGGGGTGAGCGCGTGCACGCCGCGTTGGTGCTCAAGGCCGGCACGGCGCTCGGCAGTGATCGGGTCATCGCTCACTGCCGTGAACACCTTGCCGGCTATAAATGCCCGCGTAGCATCGAATTTCGAGATGCGTTGCCGTTGTCGGCGGCGGGCAAGCTGCTGAAATACGAGGTCCGCGCCAGCGTCCGTGGCGAGCCTACCGCCCCTTGAATTGCGCGGCGCGTTTGCCGAAGAACGCGTCGCGGCCCTCCGCGAAGTCGTCCGATGCGATCAGCAGTGCCTGGGTGTCCGCTTCCCAGTCGAGCATTGCATCGAGCGAAAGCGGTTGGCGAGCCAATGCGGCCTTGGTGGCACTGATGGCGCCCGGGGCCGCCGTCGCGAGACGTTGCGCCCACGCGAGCGCGGCGGGCAGCACCTGGCCGTTCTCGGCGAGCACATCGGCGAGGCCGATCGATTTGGCCTCGGCGCCGCCCACGACCTGACTGAACATCACCAGCTCGCGCGTGCGCCCGATGCCCATGCGCTGCGGCAGTATCCACAACGCGCCCCAGTCTGGCATGATGCCGACCTTGCCATACACTGCGCCAAACTTCGTTTCGCTATCGCAGACGACGAAGTCGCACAGCGCCGCCAGCGACAGGCCGGCGCCGAATGCGGCGCCTTCCACCGCCGCCACGACCGGCAGCCGTCCCGCATTGATCAGGCGCAGCAGGCGATGGCCGGCGCGCATCTCGCCGCGCATCTCGAGGCCGCTGGTTTTCAGTGAGTCGAGCGAGCCGCCCGCGCAAAAGCTTTTGCCGCCGCTCAACACCACGGCGCGGCACGTGGCGTCACGCTGCAGCGCTTCGAGTTCCTCGGCGAGCGCGTCGGTAAGCGCGGTCTCCAGCGCGTTGCGCTTGTCGGGCAGATTCAATGTCAACTGCACGACTGCGTCGTGACGGGTGACAAGCACCAGATCGGACATAAGGGTCTCCGCAGAACGATTCAATGCGCCGGCTTAGCGCGGCGCAGGATGTTGTTGGCGATGCTCCAGCGATGCACTTCCGAAGGGCCGTCGTAGATACGGAATGCGCGCATGTCCGCAAAGATGCGCGCGACAACGGTGTCGTTCGTTACGCCCTGGCCGCCGAGAATCTGCACGGAGCGGTCTACCACCCGCCAGCAGGCCTCGGACGAGATGACCTTGGCGACGCTCGATGCGTGGCGGCCCAGTTTGTCCTGGTCGAGCGTCCATGCGCAATGCCAGATCGCGAGGCGCGTGACGTGCAGATCCATCTCGTTGTCAGCGAGCATGAAACCCACGCCTTCGTGCTCGCCCAGCGTCTTGCCGAACGCCTTGCGTTTGGCAGCGTAGGCCGTGGCGACGTCGTGCGCGCGTCTTGCCTCGCCGAGCCAGCGCATGCAGTGCGTGAGTCGCGCGGGCGAAAGCCGGACCTGCGCGTAGCGGAAGCCCTGGCCCGGCTCGCCGAGCACATCGGTGGCGGGCACGCGCAGGTTGTCGAAGCGCACCACGCCGTGGCCGCCAGGAAAGCAGGTGTCGAGCGCGTCCATCGTGCGTTCGAGCGTCACTCCGGGCTGATTCATGTCGGCGAGGAACATGGTCGCCTGGCCATCGAGTTCGCCACCCTCGTGCCTTGCCATGATGATGGCGAAAGCCGCGCCCTCGGCTCCCGTGGTGAACCACTTCCGACCGTTGATCAGATAGCTGTCGCCGTCGCGCGTCGCGGTCGTCATCAGCATGTTCGGGTCCGACCCCGCGCCGGGGTCCGGCTCCGTCATGCAGAAGCACGAGCGGATCTTGCCAGCGGCAAGCGGCACGAGCCAGCGTGCCTTGTGTTCCGGCGTCGCTACGACTTCCATCAGGTGCATGTTGCCTTCGTCGGGCGCGGCGATATTCATGGCCACAGGACCGAGCGGCGAGTAGCCGGATTCTTCGAAAACGATCGCTTTGGCACGGTGGTTCAGGCCCAGGCCGCCCAGTTCCAGCGGCATGTGCGAGGACAAAAGGCCGGCAGCCTTTGCACGAGCAATCAGTTCAGCCCGCAGATCTTCCGTCGGGCCGTGAGGGGTGCAACGCGGGTCGCGCTCGAACGGAATCACGTCGCGCGCGATGAAATCGCGCGTGCGCTGCTGGAGATCGAGCAACTCGGGAGTGAGATCGAAATTCATACGGATGTCTTCGGAAGTGTGAAGCGTTCGCGCAGGTGTCGTTTGAGCAGCTTGCCGGTGGGCAGTCGCGGCAGGCTATCGACAAACTCGACTGCTTTGGGACATTTGTAGTGGGCGATATTGCTGCGGCAATATTCGATGAGGCGCGCAGCCAGCGCCGCGTCGGCCTGCACGCCCTCGGCAGGCACGACCACGGCAAGCACCCGTTCGCCATATTCCGCATCCGGAACGCCGATCACCGCAGCGTCGGCCAGTTCGGGATGCATGACCAGCAGATTCTCCACCTCCTGCGGGTAGATGTTGACGCCACCTGAGATGATCATGTGCGACACGCGGTCAGTCAGGTACAGATAGCCCTCGGCATCGACATAGCCCATGTCGCCGACCGAGGTGCGGCCTTGCGCGTCATGCACCGAAGCAGTCTTGGCCTGATCGTTGTGATACGCGAAATCCGCGCCGCCCTCGATCCAGATAACGCCCGGCTCGCCGGTCGGCAGTTCCTTGCCGTGTTCATCCAGAATGCGCACGGTACCGAGCACCGGACGTCCTACCGAGCCTTTGTGCGCCAGCCATTCCTGGGGACTGATGCGGGCGAAGCCACTGCCTTCCGAGTACGCATAGTATTCGTAGACGATAGGCCCCCACCAGTCGATCATCTGCTCTTTCACCTGCACCGGGCACGGCGCGGCCGCATGCACCGCGACCTGAAGGCTGGACAGGTCGAACGCTTCGCGCTCGGCGCGGCTCAGCTTGAGCAACTGCACGAAATGCGTGGGTACCATTTGCAGATGCGTCACACGATACTGCTCGATCAGGCGCAAGACCTCGCGCGGATCGAACCGCTCCATCAGAATCACCGTTCCGCCACGGCGCTGCACGGCCATCGTCCAGCCCAGCGGCGCCGCGTGGTAGAGCGGGGCGGGACAGAGATAGACAGTTTCGGCGTCGACGTTATAGGCGTCGGTAATCAGCGATTCCCACGGCGGTGTGGTGCCATACATGTCGAGCGCGAGATTGCGCTTGATCCCTTTCGGTTGGCCCGTGGTGCCGGACGAATAGAACATCGCCTGGCCTTCGCGCTGGTCGATCAGGCGCTCGATGTCGGCTCGCGAGAGCAGTGTCGCCAGTCCGGCTACGCTGTCTTCGATGACGATCACGCGTTCGAGCGATTCGGACTGGAGCCCTGTCACCAGCGGCGCGAGTTCCCTGGAAACGAACAGCCAGCGCGCCCCCGAGTCCGCCACGATGTGCGCGACCTCGCCCGGCTGCAGGTGCCAGTTCACCGGCGTGTAGTACAGGCCTAGCCGGTGCGCTGCCCACGCCGCGACAAAGTACTCGAGCCGGTTTTCCAGCAGGATCGCGACGTGATCGCGCGAGCGCAGACCCTGTGCGGCCATCGCGGAAGCAAGGCGCAAGGAGCGCTCGCTCAGTTCCGCGAAGCTCAGCACGCTGCCGTCGCCCGCCAGTACAGCGGCGGGTTTGTCCGGCATCAGGGCAGCTGTATCGTCAGGTTTCATGGTGGAGGGGCGGCAGCGGATTACAGCGCGTTAACGAGTTCAGGGATCGCGGTAAACAAATCGGCTTCAAGCCCGTAGTCCGCGATGCCGAAAATAGGCGCCTCGGCGTCCTTGTTAATGGCCACGATGATTTTGGAATCCTTCATGCCGGCGAGATGCTGGATCGCCCCGGAAATCCCGCATGCAACGTACAGATCGGGGGCGACGATCTTGCCCGTCTGCCCAACCTGCCAGTCGTTCGGGGCGTAGCCGGCGTCGACTGCCGCACGGCTTGCGCCGAGCGCTGCGCCCAGCTTGTCGGCCAGCGGCGTGAGCACCTGCATGAATTGTTCATTGCTGCCGAGCGCACGGCCACCGGAAACGACGATCTGCGCCGCAGTCAGTTCGGGGCGGTCGCTCTTCGTGACTTCGCGGCCAACCAGGCTGCTGCCGACGTTGTCGCATACCGGTGGGATGGTCTCGACCGGCGCCGTACCGCCTTGAGATGCAGCGTCGAACGCGGTGGTGCGAACGGTGACGACTTTGATTGCATCGTCGCTTTGCACCGTGGCAATAGCGTTGCCGGCATAGATCGGGCGTTCGAAGATCGCGGTGTCCACCACGCGGATGATGTCGCTGACCTGAGCCACGTCCAGCTTCGCCGCCACGCGGGGCGCGACGTTTTTGCCGCTGGCGGTGGCAGCAAACAGAAGATGGCTGTAGCGCCCTGCGATTGCGAGCACCTGGGCGGCCACGGATTCGGCCAGCCCGTCGGCGAGACGCGCATCGTCAGCGTGCAGCACCTTGGCGACACTGGCGATCTGGGCGGCAGCCGCGGCGGCTGCGCCGGCGTTGTGTCCGGCCACCAGCACGTGAACTTCGCCGCCGCACCGCGCGGCGGCGGTCACTACATTGAGCGTGGCGCCCTTGATAGACGCGTTGTCGTGTTCGGCAATTACCAGCACTGTCATGTCAGATCACCTTCGCTTCGTTCTTGAGCTTTGCCACCAGGGTAGCGACATCGGGCACCTTCACGCCGGCGCTGCGGCTCGGCGGCTCGCTGACCTTCAGGGTCTTCAGGCGCGGTGTGACATCCACGCCGAGTGCGTCAGGCTTGATGGTGTCGAGCGGCTTCTTCTTGGCCTTCATGATGTTGGGCAGCGTGACGTAGCGCGGCTCGTTCAGGCGCAAGTCGGTCGTGACGACAGCGGGCAGGTTCAGCCTGAGCGTCTCCAGGCCGCCATCCACTTCGCGCGTGACGATGGCCGCGCCTTCAGAAATTTCAACCTTCGATGCAAAGGTGGCCTGCGGCAGATCGGCCAGCGCCGCGAGCATCTGGCCGGTCTGGTTGCAGTCGTCGTCGATGGCCTGCTTGCCGGCAATGATGAGGCCAGGCTGTTCCTTGTCGAGCAGCGCCTTGAGCAGCTTCGCGACGGCCAGCGGCTGCAGGTCCGCGTCGCTCTCGACCAGGATGGCACGGTCGGCGCCGATGGCGAGCGCCGTGCGCAGCGTTTCCTGACTCGCCGCCGGACCACAGGACACGACCACGACTTCGCTTGCCGCGCCTTTTTCCTTGAGACGAACCGCTTCTTCCACAGCAATTTCGTCGAACGGATTCATGCTCATCTTGACGTTGCTGAGATCGACGCCGCTGCCATCGCCCTTGACGCGAACCTTGACGTTGTAGTCGATCACCCGTTTGACCGGGACCAGAATCTTCATTGTGTCGTTCCTCCATGTTCGTGGCGCGATGGGCGCCACGAAGGTTGTTTTCGATCGCTTCGCTGGTCAGGCGAAGTAGCCACTGGCGGCACCGAGGCGCTGGTGGCACTCGGCGACCATGCGCTCGAGCAGTTCGGCGCAGGTGGGGATGTCGTCGATCAGGCCCACTACCATGCCTGCGGTGATGATGCCGCCTTGCGGATCGCCCGCATCGAGCGCGGCCTTGCCACGGGTGCCTGCCACGAGCGGGCGGATCTCGGCGAAATCACAGCCGCCGGGTCGGCGTTCGGTGGCGACCACCTCATCGGAGACGGTGTTCTTGAGCACGCGCGCGGTGTTCTTCAGCGAGCGGAAGATCAGGTTGGTGTCGCGCTCGCTGGCCTGGAGCAGGGCGCGCTTGATGTTCTCGTGGATCGGTGCTTCCTGGGTGGCGCAAAAGCGCGTGCCCATGTTGATGCCTTCGGCGCCGAGCACGAGCGCGGCGGCCATGCCGCGACCGTCGCCGATGCCGCCGGAGGCGATCACGGGCACCTTGAGCACGCGCGCGGCGGCGGGGATGAGCACGAGGCCGGGGATGTCTTCCTCGCCGGGGTGGCCGGCGCATTCGAAGCCGTCGATGCTGATGGCGTCGACGCCGAGCTTTTCGGCGGAGAGGGCATGGCGCACGGCGACGCACTTGTGGATGATCTTGATGCCGGCGGCCTTCATCTTCGGCATGAAATCGACGGCTTTATTGCCGGCGGTTTCGACAACCTTGACGCCCTTGTCGATGATGACGTCGATGTACTCGGCGTAAGGGGGCGGCTTGATGGTGGGGAAGATGGTCATGTTCACGCCGAAGGGCTGGTCGGTCATGCTGCGGCAGCGGTCGATCTCGGCGGCGAGGGCTTCGGGCGTGGGCTGGGAGAGGCCGGTGAGCATGCCGAGGCCGCCTGCGTTGGCGACGCCCGCAGCCATCTCGGCGAGGCCGACCCACTGCATGCCACCCTGCACGATGGGGTAGCGGGTGCCCAGCAGTTCAGTGACGCGGGTCTTCATGGTCAGCGGTGTTGTCATATGCGGGTGTGCGTATCGAGTGGGCGAGGCGGGGCGGCCAGTCAGGCACACCCGCGCGGAAACCGGATCAGGTCAGCTTGCGTTCGTCGAGGCCGAGCGAGCGGCCGATGATTTCCTTCATGATCTCGTTGGTACCCGCGAAAATGCGCGTGACGCGCGCGTCGCGATACATGCGCGAAATCCGGTACTCTTCCATGAAGCCCGCGCCGCCGTGTAACTGCACGCACTCGTCGATGACGCGCCCTTCGAGTTCCGTCGCGAGCAGCTTCGCCGACGACGCATCGACCGCGTCGAGCTTTCCTTCGTTGTGCAGAAGCACCAGTTGATCGACCCAGACCTGCTGACAGTCCAGTTGCGCTCGCATCTCGGCCATCTTGAAGCGTGTGTTCTGCAACGCGCCAATGGGCCTGCCGAAGGCACGGCGCTGTTTCACAAAGTCGAGCGTGAGATCGAAAGCGGCCTGAGCGTGCGCGAGCGACTGCACGGCGCACATCAGGCGCTCCTCGGCCAGATTGCTCGCCAGATAGACGAACCCCTTGCCGGGCTCGCCCAGCACATTGGCCTTCGGGACCTTCACGTCGTTGAAGAACAGCTCGGCGGTGTCCTGGGCATCGAGACCCATCTTGGCGAGGCGTCGACCGCGTTCGAATCCTTGCATGCCGCGTTCGACGATGAACAGGCTCAGCCCATGGCTGCTTTCCGGGTTGGTCCGTGCCGCGACGATGACCGCGTCGGCGAGAATCCCGTTCGAGATATACGTCTTGCTGCCATTGAGCAGCCAGTAGTCGCCGCAGTCGCGCGCGTGGGCTTTCATGCCGGCCAGGTCGGATCCTGCGCCCGGTTCGGTCATGGCGACCGCGAGGATAGTCTCGCCGCTGATAGCGCCAGGCAGGAAGCGCTGGCGCTGCTCCTCGTTGCCGAACCGCTGGATATAGGGCGCGACGATGCGGTTGTGCAGCGGAATGTAAAAGCCCGGGTCGCCGCCAAGATACAGTTCCTCGGCAAGGATCTGGTCATAGCGAAAGTCTTCGATTCCCGCGCCGCCATACTGCTCGCCTGCCCACATGCACAGGAGCGACTGCTCTCCGGCCTTGCGCCATGCCTCACGGGTGACGGAACCCTGGGCGCGCCATGCTTCGACGTGGGGCGCAATTTCGTTATTCACGAAACGGCGCACGCTGTTGCGGAAGCTCTCGTGCTCGGCTTCGAAGATCGTACGTTTCATGACTTGTCCCTCGTTGTGAAGCGTCGCAGTTGTTCCTGCGCAAATTCGCCTTGCAAAAGACCGGTGAAATAGTCGATCTCTTCGGCCAGCGTCTCGTGCATCGGGCCGCGTGCTTTCTGCAGCAACGCCTTGGTGCGCTGGAGCGGCTCCGGCGGCATCGCTGCGAGACGTGCTGCGGTGGTCTGCGCTGCGGCGAGCGTCGAATCGTCGTCGAGCACTTCGGTGACGAGGCCGGCGGCGAGCGCTTCCGTGGCGTTGAAAGGCTCACCGAGCATCAGCCAACGGGTCACCTGGCGTGCTAGCGGCCCGCGACCCAATGCGAGACTCGTACCGCCTTCGATACTCAGTCCGAAGTTGATGAACGGCAGTGAGAAACGCGTACTGCGGCCCGCATAGACAAAGTCGCAATGCTGAAGAAGTGTTGCGCCGACGCCGATCGCGCCGCGTTCGACCGCCGCCACGACGGGCTTCTTGCAGGCTGAAAGTGCGTGCAGGAAGGTCAGCGCGACAAACTCTCCGCCTTTCCGGTAGTCGATGAAGTCCGCGAGGTCATTGCCCGCGGTGAAATAGCCATCCGCGCCGCTCAACACCACCGCTCGGGTTTGCGTGTCGTGGGTTGCAGCAGTCAGGGCATCGGCAAGTGCGCGGTACATGCCAAGCGTCAACGCGTTACGCCGCTCCGGGCGCGCGAGGGTCAGAGTCGTGATGCCGTCGGCATGGCCCACAACGATATGCGGATCAGACATGGGTAGGGCGTCTCGAAGTTTGGTGTAATTAGCTTAATGATATAGCGAATTACGGCGGTTTTCCAGCGTCGTTCTGAACGAAGAAGTCAGGGTTGACCCGGAGATGGGCTATGAGCCGAGAGAAATTGTGGTTGCGCGGGAGGGGGAGCCCGCGCATGGCGGCTGCACGTCAAGCAGCCGCGAACGGGGCGCGGCGTGCACAGCCGAGGCTGGAGGATGTTGCAGGCGAACGGCGGCTAGTCGCGACTTCTGGTTTCGGTCAACTTCACCGCCGCATTGAACGATCGGAGCGTCAGCCCTGCGCAGTTAGGGAAAAACTCACCGCCCATTGACCGCTTCTTGCCTATCGGCCGACTACCTCTCAGATGGAGTTCAGGCTGATACAGCTTGACGCATGGCGGGCCCAGGGGCCAGCGCAGGCTCAGACTTGTGCGGGATAGCGGAAGCGAATCGCTCCGCACTGCCTGCCAGCCTGAACACGGCCACCGCGCTCTTCTGTTCCCCAGCCATTTGCTCGAGCGACTGCGCCGCGGCGGTCGCTTCCTGGACGAGCGCTGCGTTCTGCTGCGTGGCCTCATCCATCTGGTTGACCGCCAGGTTGACCTGCTCAATATCGCGGGCCTGCTCGTCTGATGCAGAGGATATTTCCGCGTTGATATCCGCGACCCGCCGAATTGCTAGCGTCACTTCGGCCATGGTATGGCCGACCTGCTCCGCCTGGGCGGAGCCACAGTGGACCGTTGCTACCGAACCCTGGATCAGTTCCTTGATTTCCTTGGCTGCGCTTGAGGAGCGCTGTGCGAGACTGCGGACTTCGCTTGCGACCACAGCGAAGCCGCGCCCTTGCTCACCGGCGCGTGCTGCTTCCACTGCGGCGTTCAACGCCAGAATGTTGGTCTGGAAGGCAATGCCTTCGATCAACGTCGTGATCTCCGCGATCTTCGCCGAGCTAGCCGTGATTTCACTCATCGTGGCAACCATCTGCCCCACGGCAGCGTTGCCGTGATCGGCGACTTGCGATGCATTGGCCGCCAGTCCGTTGGCCTGCCGCGCGTTGTCGGAGTTCTGTTTGACGGTGGCCGTGATCTGCTCCATGCGGGCCGCCGTTTTGCCAAGCGAGGACGCCTGTTGTTCGGTGCGCGAAGACAGATCCCTATTGCCGACAGCAATCTCGCTCGCCGCGCCGAGAATCGCGTCGCTCGACGTCTTGATCTTGCGAACAATCGTGGCAAGGTTTGCGTCCATTCCTTTGAGCGCAACGAGCAGGCGGCCAAACTCGTCATTCGAATGAGCCGGAAGCTGGTTTTCCAGATGCCCTTCAGTGATACGCTGCGCGACGCTGACTGCCGCTCCGAGCGGCGTCATGATGGCCCTCACCAGATAGATCGCCGCACCAACCGCGACCGCCGCGCCGGCCATGATCATACCGATGGCGATCCGGAGCTGCGCCTGGAACATGTCGGCGCCGCTGAGCCCAAACTCCCTGGTCTGACTCGCTTTGATGTCGATTTCCTGATCGAGGCTGTCCGAAAGCGAATTACCCACCGTCTCCAGCCTATCGAGCGCGGGGGCGGCGCCCAACAGATCGTTCTGGGCAATGGACGCGAGTACGCTGTCCAGGACCGACGTGAACTCATTGATCTGCGCGGCGGTACCGTCCGCAAGCTTGCGTTCGTCGCCAGCCGTGACTCGCGTGGGATAGTAGTCCTTCCAGGCCGCGTTGAACTTTGTTTGCCGCTCCTGGATTTGCTTGACTTCCTGCTTGATAACCTCGGGGTTGTGCACCAGCATCAGGCTGTTGAGCGCGACCCGGTTCCGGAGCGCGATAGCCTGCGTCGCAGCGAGGTCCTCGAGGGGCAGCGTGTCGTTCGTGTACATCAAACCCATGTTCGCACTCAGGGTCCGGAGGCCGTGAATACCCGTCAGCCCGACCGCTATCGTCAACACAAGGCAGAGCCCTAAAGTGAAAATAATCTTCGACTTGATGGAACCACTTAGTCTGTTCATTACGGTACCGGCAACAAGTTGAGATGCAGTTCAAGGTGCGGAGCTACCGACCGACACACCGCGCCACGGTTTGCTATCCGTATTGGCGTCGTGGTCGCACGGCGATATTCGCGAGGCACTCCATGCGCAGTGCGTGGCTTTGTCAAATGGTTGACATGTGGGGGCGCGAGAGCTGCCTGTTGCCAGGATGGCCCGAACTAGCCTGCGCCGGCACGGCATCGACTTGAGACACCGTCCGGGAAACCGATGCGTTCGGCGAGGCTGGCCGCGTGGCGCGACACGCCAGGTGCCGCGGCAGTCCGGTCCGCGGCATGGCCCGCTCAAGCAGAGGGGCATCCTCGAGCCTGCGCGCCTCGATGTGTTCCAGATCTCCCTTTCTTCTCATATTTTTCTCCTGGTTCACCACTCGCCGGCGCGACGCCGCGGCTTTTAGCGGATCATTCTGTCAGCAGGTCGTGGATCGTCAGTTCCTCAAAACCACTCACGAACAGCCGGTGTGCGATGTCCATATGCCGGGTCCAGTGCGCCTCGGCGGCGTTACCGTCACGCTTCGCGATCAGGTCGATCAGCTTCTTCTGTGAACGGAACGCCACGTCGACTTCAGCAAGGACCTTCTCCTGCGGCTGACGGCGGCGCGTGAGTTGCATCGTCATGGCCTGGTGTTTCTCGATCACGCTGGTGACCGCCGCCATCATCAGGATGAGCGGCCGGTTGCCCGACAGTTCCACGATTGTGTGGTGAAAACTGGTCAGGGCAGTGTTGAACGCCAGGATGTCCTTGACTGACACGCGTTCGGCATCGAGTTTTTCCTGCAGTTGTGCTGCAGCGTCCGCAGGGCCATTGAGCGCGATTTCGCGTGCCAGTGGCGGCTCAATCAGTCGGCGGGTGTTGAACACTTCAACGACGGTAGTACGTTCGGCCTGCAGCACCAGGAGCGTATACGCCGAAATCAGTTGCGGGTCGGGCGCATGGATCAGCGCGCCGCCGCGTGCGCCACGCGCCACAGAAATCAGGCGTTCGGCTTCGAGGATACGGAAAGCTTCGCGAATGGTCGGACGTGAAACGCCGTATTCCTCCATGAGCTTGCTCTCTGCGGGCAGCAGTTCGCCGACCTTGAGCGCGCCGCCGACGATCTGTTTGCGGATGCGGTCAGCAATGATCTCAGGTGCCTTGGGAACGTACAGGGCCGAGCGGCGCAACGGCGTGGGCGCCTCCGGTGCAACCGGTGTGATGACATCGGCGTGCGCGGACACGGGCGATCTGGATTGGCGAGTGGCCATGAGTCGGCATTCCCTTCGAAAGTTTATCACCTTAATTATACATATTGTTTATAGCACGGAGATTCGGGCCGATACCAAGATGGATCGTCGGGTCCGGCCGCTCTCAGGCGCAGTATCGATTCAGAAAACTGTGCACAATCGCATCGATGAGATCGGTGTGGGAGGGAGCCGGGGCGAGTCACTCTTGGGTCAGAGTATGCAATTTCCGATTTCGGGCGTCAGATTTCGAGGTTGTCGATGAGGCGAGTCGAGCCGAGTTTGGCAGCGGCGAGCACGACGAGCGGTGCATCGGTGTCTTGCGCGGTCGGCGGCAGCAAGTCCGCGCGCTTGCGTACGGCGATGTAGTCGGGCCGCCAGCCGCGCGCGGCCAGGGACTCCATCGCAGCCAGCTCGATTTGCGCGAAATTGCGGTTGCCCGTCAGCACTTCGTCGCGGACCCGGTTAAGCGTGGCGGCCAGCACCGGTGCTTCGGCGCGTTCGGAGGCCTGCAAATAGCGGTTGCGCGAGGAGAGCGCGAGGCCGTCGGCGTCGCGCACGGTTTCAGCGGCGATGACGTCCATCGGTAGCGCGAACTGGTGGCACATCTGCCGTACGATCATCAACTGCTGGTAGTCCTTTTTGCCAAAGACCGCTACACGCGGCTGTACGCACGATATCAACTTCATCACCACCGTGCATACGCCCTGGAAGAACCCCGGCCGGAATTCCCCTTCGAGGATGTCGCCCAGATCGTGCGGCGGATTCACGCGATATTCCTGTGGCTCCGGATACATATCCCGTTCGGTCGGCGCGAACAGCACGTAGACGTTTTCCTTCTCCAGCTTCTCGATGTCAGCTTCGAGCGTGCGCGGATATTTGTCGAAGTCCTCGTTGGGGCCGAACTGCAACCGGTTGACGAAGATACTCGCCACGACCGGGTCGCCATGCTGGCGTGCGAGACGCATCAGCGACAGATGACCTTCGTGCAGGCTGCCCATCGTCGGAACGAAGGCGGTGCGATTCTGGCCGCGCAACTGATCTCGCAGTTCGTAAATGGAGCGAATGATCTTCATGTGTTGGCTAAGTGTGATTCCGCAGTCCGCACAAGGCACTGGCAAACGTTCTGGATGACGCTGCGGGTGCGTGATTCATTCCTTGCTGATGAAAGGCCAATGTTCGTTCATCCAGTCATAGTGACCATGCTTTGCCCAGGCCCAGGCGCGTCCGACGGGAAGCGTCTTGTTTTCGTAGCTGTGTGCGGCGCGGGCTGCGACAGGTTCGGCGGTCGGGTGTGGCGAGTCGTTGCCTCGGGAGGTATCGACATCAGACCTGACGTGAAGCTGCTTACCAACGGAACTGAACTCGTGCATGGAGAGGGGCTGAGAAGATCTTGTGAGAAGTCTCGTACGAAAAAAATGTGCTCTGATTGCCGACTGAAACGTCACTGGGAATGGTATTGCACACGTTCAACCGACAGATCCGGACATCGCCGCCCTGACGGGCAAACGTAAGGGAGCCCATGTCTGCGGTTGGATTCGACGAGCACACGCTTGCGGTACGTTCGGGGCAGTCGAAAAAGAGCCCGGCCTCTCCCTGAGGAAAGACCGGGTACCAATCGCGACCCCGTCACGAGTAGCGATTCTTTGGCACGTGCAACCACCGGTGTCTCAATCGTTTCAATACGGATTGCAGTCACGATGCGGTCCGGTGGTTGCCAGGCAGCAGTGTGAAAATAATATATATAATTGCTGTGATTGTAAACGCGGAAGTGATAACGGGGCATGAACGGTGCGTCAAGCAGATCGTTACCGCTCAGGCGACAGTGTTCGGCGTTGAGGCAACGATCGATAACCAGCGCCTGGTTCCGGTGCTGGTGAATCACGCTGGCGAAACGCGCTTCATGCAGCAGGTTCTGGTCGATCTGCTCCGCGAGGCAAACGTGCTGATGTCGCGATCGCGCGGGGGGCAATGGAAGCGAGGACTTTGCGTGGATGCTGGAATCGGTGCCGGGTTGCTATATCGCGATCGGTAACGGCGCAAGCGAGTGGCACGGTTGCCATGTGCACAACCCCGGATATGAGTTCAATGATGAGGCGATTCCGGTTGGCGCAAGCATCTGGGCGCATCTCGCCGATAATGTGCATGACCCGCGTCAGGTAGCTCGGCATGGCCGTGGTGCTGACATGACCCGGTTCGGGTAGCCGAAGGGGCTGCCCGACTCAGGTATTCGCGCGTAACCGGCATTTATACCTGGAGGGGGGGCGGTTGCGCGTGAACCGGAAGGAAAGCCCAATGCCGGGCGGGCATTGGGCTTATGTGACGCGTTGTGTCGCTCGCGCGTCGCGCGTCACTAACCTTGCTTTCAGGCCACGCGTGGATAATTGCCGCCGCCGTGCGCGGCGTCTACACCAGCGCGATCAATTCCACCCGCACTGTTGCGAGGCAGCGCATCGACGAAAGTCACCATCTTAGGCTTCTTGTACGATGCGATGCGTTCGCGGCAGTGCTCGATCAACGCATCTGCGTTGACCTCAGCGCCGGGGCGTGCGACGACCACGGCCTTGACGTTCTGTGACCAGGTCGGATCCGGCACGCCGATCACGCAGACGTCGGCCACTGCGGGATGGCTGCGAAGACAGCTCTCGACTTCGGCCGGGTAAATGTTTTCCAGGCCCGACTTGATCATGGTTGTCTTCGGTCCGACGAACACGATCGAGCCGTCGGCCTTGCGCAACCCCAGATCGTTGGTGCGATGCCAGCCATCGCGCGTGCGTCGTGCGTTTTCCTTTGCCTGACCCAGATAGCCGTTCATGACAAGGGCGCCGCGCACTGCGATCTCGCCTGGGGTGTCGGGCGCCGTTTCATTTCCGTCCTCGTCGAGAATCTTCACCTGAATGAAGGGTGCAGGCCGTCCAGCGCCGCTGCCGCCGAGCCACAGCAACACCGAAAGGCCACCGATCTCGGTTTGCCCATAGCCGCCAAGCTTCGCCACGAGCGGCGCGCCGGCCGGCATCACCATCGGCATGCGCCAGTCGGACATGTCAGGCGTGGCGAAGAGACTGGATATGTCGTAGCGGCTCTCCTGATTGAGTCGACGCATCTGCTCGACAGTGGGCTGTACGAGAAAGGCATGTGTCACGCGCTCGGCCGCGATCACCTGAAGCAGCGTCTGCGCGTCCGGGCGCGAAACGAACACGCAGCGTCCGCCGGCGAGGATGGTCGCCAGCGTACCCATCATCACCCCGACATGGAACATCGGTCCTGAGACCAGATACGAGCTCGTCTCCGCGATGAGCTGGCTCTGCGTGTTCATCAGACCCTGCAACATCAGCGTCGTATGCGACAGTAGCGCCGCCATCGGCGCGCCGTCGAATGCTGCGGTATAGATCGCCAATAACGGCAGGTCCGGATTGACGCGCGCTTCGTCATCCTCATCAGCCCCGGCCGAGATCAGCGCCTCGTAGCTGTGCTCGCCGGAACCGTCATGCTGGATCCATGCCGCGTTGCCGGGACGGGCGGCGGTGCGCGCTTCCCGCGCGATGTCACCGACCTCGGATTCCTGCCAGAAGACGATCGATGGATCGAAGTCGTTTAGCGTACGAACCGTCTCAGCCGCCGTCATGCGCCAGTTGGCCGGACAGACGATCGCGCCGAGCCGCGCGGCGGCGCCGAGCAGTTCCAGGACGCGATGTGAGTTCTGTCCCAGCCACAGCAGACGTGAGCCCGACGTTACGCCGCGTTGTTGCAGCGAGTGGGTCAGGCGGTTGATCCGGTGGTGCAACTGGGCATACGTGTAGCGCGTATCCTGCTCGACCAGAGCGATGTGTTGCGGGCGCGAGCGCGCCTGCTCGCGTAGCATGTCGCCGAAGCTGTGCAGGCGCACTTGATCGTAAGAGTGATGTGTGTCGCTCATGAGTCGCAAGTTCTAGAGGTTGCGGTCAGCGTATTCGAGCGAAGACGCGGCGGCGCAGGTGAGTCGGTGTCCTCGGTCTGGCTGCCCAGCCAGTTCAGGCCGGCACGCCTGGCCGTTGGAGTCTGAAGAGTCGTACGGCGTTGCCGCCGAGAATGTCCGCCTTTTCCTTCTCCGTAATGGTAACGCCATCGAACAGGTTCGATATGACAGCCTTCGAATGCGGGAAGGTGCCCTCGGCGTGCGGATAATCCGAGGCCCAAAGCAGCGCCTCCACTCCGGTGACATGACGGGAGGCGATGCACGCGCGGTCGTGCTGGAACGATGCCTTGACCTGGCGCCGGATCACTTCGCTCGGCGGTACGCTCAGCTTCGGATGTACGAAGGGCGCATGGGCAAAATAGACTTCGTCCATCCGTTCGGACAGTGCGGCTAGCCAGCTTGCGCCGCATTCGATCACCGCGACCTGCGCGGCCGGATTGCGATCGAGCACGCCGCCCGCGACCATATAGGTGATCGCGTCGATCCCGTCGTTCATCTGGCGCGTATAGTTCACCACCGCTGCGCCCGCGCCGCGCTCATGAATCACCGTTTCGAGCCCCGTGCCCGTGTGGAGCACGAGTACGATCCCGAACTCAGCCGCAGCCGCGAATACCGGATCCCACTCGGCGCTGTTGTAGCGCGGCACGCCGGTCGGGGTGACCGAGGGCAGCATCGCGGCGCTGAAGCCTAGCTGGCCGAGTCGCTTGAGTTCGGCGACCGTGTCGGTCAAGCGGCGCACCGGCAGCACGCCACAGCGCACGAAAGTGTCCAGGTGCCCCGACAGATAGCTGTTGTTCCAGTCGTTGTAGATCTGGGTCGTCGCAAGTTCTGCTTCGGGGTCGGTCAGCGCATAGGTCCACAGCCCGAGGCTGGGAAAGCAGATTTCCGCGTCGATGCCGTCCCTCGCCATGTCCTGCAGCCGG
Source organism: Paraburkholderia dinghuensis (assembly GCF_003837865.1). Lineage (GTDB taxonomy): Bacteria > Pseudomonadota > Gammaproteobacteria > Burkholderiales > Burkholderiaceae > Paraburkholderia > Paraburkholderia dinghuensis. The sequence continues at coordinate 257,217 of NZ_RQIS01000011.1, forward strand.
CCGCCCAGGTCGCGAGCGCCAATACGCTTTTCGCCGACCAACTCGATCATCTGCGGCTTCAGGCGATAGATGACCTGCTCCTCAGTGCGGGTGACGATCATGTCACCTTCCTTGACGGCCCGCAGTGCATGCCGCTTGAGGGAGGCTGGCATGCTGTCGAGGAACAGTTCGTTGGGTTCGACAAGATGCGAATCGGCGCTGAAAATAAATGGTTGGTTCGACATACGAAAAGCCTTTCAAGTTGAGGGCGTCGCGCACGCAGCGTGCAGTGGTGCGAAGTTCCCTGAAAACCGTGTCGTAGCAGATCTTGGGTATCGATCTGTTGAGATACCTCAATAGTCTGTGCGGTCTATTATTTCACCGCCAGAGGTTGAGGGCGACTCAGTGTTTTCCCGAATAAATCCCCGTTTTATCGCGAGTTGGCTTGACGGCGGCATCTCTAGGCGAATAAAAAGGTATCTCTTTGGTGGACGAGGGTGGGGCGTCGGTGATCGATGCGGGCTTCGTCCAGACGCAACAGGAGACCAACCAGTGACCTGGGAACATAGCAACAAGACGGCGATCGTCGGCGTCGGCGCGACGCCCTACTACCTGCGGGGGCAGTCGTGGCCGCGCACTGTGAACGAAATGATTGGGGAGGCCATCCTCAATGCGTGCGCCGATGCGGGGCTCTCGGTCAAGGAAATCGACGGATTCGCGTACTACGCGAGCGCCATGGCCGGCTATACCGACAAGATGGACACGGCCAGCATCATGGAAATGCTGGGCATTCCGGAGGTAACGTTCACGGCCACGCTGACGTCCGGCGGTGGCGGCTCGGCCGGATCGATCGGACTGGCTTCGGCGGCCATCCTGGCGGGCGAAGCGAATTACGTGGTCACCGTGATGTCGCTGCAGCAGCGTGCGCAGCGACTCGGCACCGTGTTTGGCGCTGTCAAGCCCGACCCGGAAGTGTCGTTTTTGCAACCGGCGGGGCTTGTCGGGCCAGGTCATCTGATGTCAGTGCTGGCGCGGCGCCATATGCACCTGTACGGCACGCGGCGCGAGGCCTTTGCCGAAGTGGCGATCAGCTCTCGCAATAATGCGCTGAACCGGCCAAAAGCGATTCGTCGCAAACCGCTCACGCTCGAAGAATACTTCGAATCGCCGATGCTGGCCGATCCGCTGTGCCGCCTCGACTTCTGTCTTGAGACCGACGGCGCAGTGGCTGTCATCACGACCTCGACGGAGCGTGCCCGCGACCTGAAGCAAAAGCCGGTGCTGGTGCGTGCAGCCGCACATGGCGGCCGACGCGAGTGGGGCCGGGCGTTCGGATGGATGGGCATGAGCGACGAGTATTTTGCTTCGTCCGGTCACAAGTCAGTGGCCGACCGTCTCTACGCGAAGGCAGGCATCACGGCTGCTGACGTTGACGTTGCGCTGATCTACGACCACTTTACGCCGATGGTCGTGATGCAACTCGAAGACTACGGATTCTGCGCAAAGGGTGAGGGTGGTCCGTTTGTCGAAAGTGGCGCGATCCGTATGGGCGGCAGTATCCCTGTCAATCCACATGGCGGCCAGCTTTCCGAAGCGTACATCATCGGCATGACGCATATCGTCGAAGGCGTTGAGCAGTTGCGCGGCACCGCGATCAACCAGGTGCCCGACGCACAGTTCGCGCTTGTGACCGGCGGCCCAGCGTCGATTCCTGTGTCCGGCCTGATTCTGGAGAAATCCGCATGAGTAAAGTGATTTCGCGCGCGTTGCCGGGCGAGCATGTGCATATCGGTATGGACCCGTGGACCGAGCCGTTCTGGCAGGCAGCAAAGGAGCAGCGCCTGACTGCGGCCAAGTGTGGAGATTGCGGTACGTTCCGTATGCCGCCCACACCATTCTGCCCGAATTGCCAAAGCCAGAAGACCGAGTGGCCCACTCTGTCGGGCAAAGGGACGGTCTACAGCTTTGCGATCTGCAACCGCTCACCGTTTCCCGGCATCGAGGACTTTGTTTACGTGCCAGTGGTGGTGGAGCTCGACGATGCGCCGGGTGTGCGCCTCGTATCGAACCTCGTCGACGTCGATCCTGAGCAGGTGCACATTGGCATGCGCGTCACGGTTGGTTGGAACGACATCAGCGAGGGCTGGAAACAACCGATCTTCAAAGCGGGTTGAGTCATCAGCCACGAACCGTGTTTTGTCAGATATAGATCAGGAGACGCATCGTGCAAATCAAAGCAGCACTAGCGTTGGCTAACAATGGTCCTTTGGTCATAGAAGACGTCGAAATGGACGAACCGGGCGCGGGAGAGGTCGTCGTGCGCATCGTGGCCACGGGGCTGTGCCACACGGATCTGACCGTGCTCGCTAATGCACCGCTTCCCTGGCCAGCCATTCTCGGGCACGAGGGCGCCGGCGTCGTCGAGAAAGTGGGGGCGGGTGTGACCAAAGTGTCGCCTGGCGACCATGTCCTGATGACGACAACTTCCTGCGGGATCTGCAAGAACTGCAAGGAGGGGCAGCCCTCGTACTGCTTGCGTTTTCGCGAACTCAACATGTCCGGCGGATATCGCCCGGACGGCTCCTGCAGTCACAACTATCACGGTAAGCCGGTCTTTGCGCGATTCCTGGGACAATCCTCCTTCGCTACCCACGTGCTGGCCGGACAGGCAAGCGTGATCAAGGTCGCGAAGGAGCTTCCGCTTGATCTTGTCTGCCCGTTGGGATGTGGTGTCCAGACAGGTGCTGGTGCAGTACTGAATACGATGCGCCCGCGGCCCGGCAGCACCTTTGCTGTCTTTGGAGCGGGTGCTGTTGGGTTGTGTGCGTTGATGGCGGCGAAAATTGCGGGTTGTACGACGTTGATCGCGGTCGACAAGGTCGCCTCCCGGCTCGAACTGGCCCGGGAGTTAGGCGCTACGCACGTAATCGACGCGGGCGCGTCCGATGCGATAGCTGCAATCAAGGAGTTGACCGGCGGGGGCGTGGACTACGCCGTCGAGGCCACCGGCGTGCCCGCAGTCATGGAGCAGGCGATTTCCGCGACTGGCTTCAACGGTTGTGTTGTGCTCGTTGGTGTCGCTGGGGGGAACGCATCGGTGTCGTTCAACCCGATGGAATTACAGAACAAGGGTGTGCAGATAAAGGGGTCAATCATGGCCGGCGAGCACGCTGTTCCCGAGGTCTTCATTCCGCAGTTGATCGGGTTCTGGCAAAAAGGGATGCTGCCCTTCGAGAAGCTGGTACGTCACTACGAGCTTACGCAGATCAATCAGGCCGTACACGACGCTCATGATGGAACCGCTATCAAGCCCGTGATTCGGGTGTCGCAGTGACTTAGAGGAAACGACATGAACACTCAAATTAGCGCGGATTCGCGCATCGAAATCGAGCGCGTTTTCAATGCGCAGCGAGCCAACCGCGTCTCATTGAAAGCGTCGACCGCTGCACAGCGCAGGGCGCGTCTTCAGAAGTTGCGCGACGCGATCGTCGCGCACGCTGACGAGATCGACGAAGCGCTCTACGTCGATTTGCGCAAGCCGCGCATGGGTCCCCAGCATTTTGAAATTACATCCGTGCTTGAGGAGATCGATGCAGCGCTGCATGGCGTCGAAGAGTGGATGCAGGATACGGAGGTGACGCCGTCCCCGCATTTCAAGGGCAACAGAACATACATCATGTACGAGCCACGTGGCGTCGTACTTCTGCTGGGTCCGTGGAATTTCCCCTTTTCGCTGGTGTTCTCTCCGTTAGTGCCAATCGTTGCGGCTGGCAATGCCTGCATCGTCAAGCCCAACGAGATGCAGCCCAGAACCAGTGCGGTGACGGCGAAGATTATTCGAGAAGTATTTGATCCGTCCGAGGTGGCGGTTTTCGAGGGAGGAGTGCCTCTCGCCGAGGCTCTGCTCGACCTGCCGTTCGATCACATCTTCTTTACGGGAAGTCCCGCGGTGGGCAAACGGGTAATGGCCGCGGCGTCAAAGCACCTCACCACTGTGACGCTCGAACTAGGCGGCAAGTGCCCGGCCATCGTCGACCGCGGCGTTGACCTTGCCAAGACTGTTGCCATGGTGGTCGCCGCCCGGTTTCGCAATGCCGGTCAACTGTGTCTATCCGTGGATCACGTCTGGGTGCCTGAAGAGCTGCGCGATCCATTCATACAGATTGCGAAAGCGGTAATCGACCAGATGTTCCGTGTCGACGGCAAGCTGGTACCGGAGCGGCTTGCTCGCATCGTCGATCAGCGGAATTTCGAACGGGTGAATGGGTACGTTAGCGATGCTATCGCGCGTGGCGCGAGCGTTGTGATCGGTGGGGAAGTCGATGCGGCGGACCGCACGATACACCCCACTGTGCTGGTCGACGTGCCGCTGGATGCGCGCATCATGCACGAAGAGATCTTCGGGCCGATTCTGCCGGTTCTTACGTACCGGTCTCTCGATGAGGTGACCGAGCACGTGGACGCCACGGGCAAACCACTGGCTATGTATGTTTTCAGCCCGGATCAGGGCTTCATCGACCAGGTTCTGCTGTATTCGTCGTCAGGCGGCGTGACCGTCAACGGCGTCATGATGCACTACGCCGAATCGCGTCTGCCATTCGGCGGGGTGAATGGCAGCGGGATCGGACGCTACAAGGGCATCTACGGTTTCAGGGAATTGTCTAACGCGCGCTCGATTTTTGTGCAGAAAACGGGTTGACGTAGATCCGGGCAAAGTCGATCCCGGATTCGGTGGGCGAGTTGGCTCAAACCGCGCTGTTGCGAGTCAGCGTGCCCACCTTCGCTTCCGGCAATGTGGGCATCGTTGTGTCGGCGATCCGGCAGCAGCGTTGAGAATATCGGGGCAGTCGCGCTTTGTTGCGCGGCTGCTCGCGTTTCATATCAGGCCTGGTTTAACGCATCGAACATCATTGGCACCTCGGCGAGCGCGCGCAATGCGTCGTTCAGATGGGTGCAGCCGAGTGTCTTCGGTAGATGTTCGAGCACGGCGGAGCGGAGGTCGCGCAGCGGAACGCCGAGCAGCCGGTCGGTGTTTTGCACGGCCGACGGGCATTCCGGGAACGGCAGGATGCGTGGCGTGGCGTGCACACGCGTTAGCGTTAGGGACGGTAAATCGGCAACGACGTCGAGGCTGTACTCATGGACGGCCTTACGTGTGCCCGAGGGGGTGCTGGCGCTGTCTTGAAACATTGCGTCGATGCGAAGCTGATCGCCATCGCACCACACGTCGATGCGTCGCGAGCGACGCATCGACATGCCTTTGAATGCCGGCAGTTCGTGCCAACCGAGGGGATCCGCCGGATTGGGAAGTGGCACCACGTCCGCGCTATTCTGTTGCGCGCCAGAATTGTCCTGCAGCGCTGTCGATCCGGGTCGAAAGCCGATGCAGACCCCTTCCATTCGTGCGATGCGCCTTGCTCTCTTAGCAGGGTCGAGAATGAGCGGTACCTCGGCAGTCGTTTTTCCTGTCGTGGACCAGTGCTGCCATGCCCAGGGCGCAACGAGGCTCACGCCGGCGAAGTCGTCGATCAGCAGATACAGCGCGCTGCCGGCTGCATGCTCTTCTGGGAGCGCATCGTCGATTGCCGTCCGCAGATTACCGCCGCCACGCGCACCGATGAGTTGCTGAAGCCCAGGGCGTTCGGGCTGGCTTGCGATCGTCTGGATCGTGCGGTCGGCGGATAGCGTCGCTTGCACCCGATCCCACGCCAGCACACGTGCGATACCGGTATCCGCGGGAGTCAGCAGATCGCGAGCGCGTGCATCGAAACTCATGGATTGCCTGTCGTCGCCGGGCCAACTGGCATCGATGGTTGAGGTGCGACGCACCGAGCCCGGGCGACGCGGAGGCGCGAATCCGCCCGACGTTCGTGGAGCTGGAGGCAGGGAGATGGGCATAGGGAAATCCTGTTGTCGTACGCGGAATGTGTGGCTTGCCGCGATAACAGTGTCTGGTTCTGTCGCCCGGATCGCTGAGCCTTGGGCTCGACGGGATTCAGAAACGCATGCAGTTGGCTGGTGTTTTCCAGCAAGTCTTGCTAATGCGGTCGTGTGGCAGGAGTTTATCAAAAATACGCAATGATTCGTATGATTGTATTCATTAACATATATAGTAAATATTGCCTGTACTGAAATGCGACTACTATGGATTCGGTTCGCCCCGGGTTGAAATGATCCTCGAGTGGAGACAGGACGAGTCAGACGAACGCAATGAAGTGGATTGCGATGTCGTTCTGAAAGGGGGGCAGCGGGAACCGTCGTTTTGCCACAAATAATGGCTTCTGGTGTTCCGAGTACAGGCGGTAGGCAGGACAACAATGACGCGCTAGCTGCAGCGAGGTAACTGGAGGGAGTGAATGGGTGCTCTTCGCCTGGTCAGCACATCTGCTTTGCCGTAGCAAAGGACACCCCTCCAATCCTCTTACTGCGCGGATGACCTCCGTTCCATGGGAATTAATGCTGACTGAGAATGTAGTCGATCAGTTCTTTGGCCTCCGCTTCGTTCACTGGAACACGAGCGGAATCCGGTGGCATCTTGACGTCACCCCAGTGGTAGGGG